>NZ_BDBE01000028.1 GCF_001612825.1 Nocardia caishijiensis NBRC 108228
AAAAACACAGCCAGTACTCCCCTGGGCGCAATACCGTCAGGCATCACTCCCCCAGGCGAAACCCCTCAGCCCACCCTCCCGAGCACCAACTCCCCCGGCTTCCCTTCCGGCGCGCTCTCGACACTCACAGCCCCCGACAACGACTCCACCGCCGCATCGAAAGCCTCAGGTGTATCCGTATGCAGCGTGAACAGCGGCTGACCGACCGTCACCGAGTCCCCCGGCTTCGCGTGCATCTCCACCCCGGCCCCCGCTTGAACCTTCTCCCCCTGCCGCGCACGCCCGGCCCCCAGCTGCCACGCCGCGAGCCCCACCCCCATCGCGTCCAACCGTGTCAAGACCCCTGCCGCCTCGGCACGCACAACCTCGGTGTGCCGAGCCGTGGGCAAGGCCGCATCGGGATCACCGCCCTGCGCCTCGATCATCGAACGCCAGTGGTCCATGGCCCGGCCGTCGGCCAGTACCTCGGCCGGGTCCACCTGCAACCCGGCCTGCGCGACCATCTCGCGAGCAAGCGTCAGCGTCAGCTCGACGACATCCGCGGGTCCACCACCGGCCAGCACCTCGACCGACTCCGCCACCTCGAGGGCGTTGCCGGCGGTCCGCCCCAACGGGGCATCCATCGCGGTCAACAACGCCACCGTCTTCACCCCGGCATCGCGCCCCAACTCGACCATCACGGTCGCCAACTCGCGCGCCTCGTCGAGGGTCTTCAGAAACGCGCCTGTCCCGACTTTCACATCGAGGACCAGTGCCGATGTCCCCTCGGCGATCTTCTTGCTCATGATCGAACTGGCGATCAACGGAATCGACTCGACCGTGCCGGTCACGTCTCGCAGCGCGTACAACCGTTTGTCGGCGGGGGCGAGGTCGGCGCCCGCGGCGCAGATCACCGCGCCGATCGCCGGGTCGGCCAGGATCTCGCGCATCCGCGGCACCGTGACGTCGGCCTGCCAGCCGGGGATGGACTCGAGCTTGTCCAGGGTGCCCCCGGTATGCCCGAGCCCGCGTCCCGACAGCTGCGGCACCGCCGCACCGCAGGCCGCCACCAGCGGCGCCAACGGCAGCGTGATCTTGTCGCCGACGCCACCGGTCGAATGCTTGTCGACGGTTGGGCGCGGCAGATCGGTGAAGTCCATGCGGCTGCCCGACCCGATCATCGCCGCGGTCCACCGCCCGATCTCGCGCCGGTTCATGCCGCGCAGCAGGATCGCCATGGCCAGCGCCGACATCTGCTCGTCGGCCACGATCCCCCGGGTGAACGCGTCGACCACCCAGTCGATCTGCGCGTCGGACAGTTCGCCGCCGTCCCGCTTGGCCCGAATGATCGATACCGCGCTGTGGCCGCCTCCCCGCGAAGTCGGGCCGGTGTCGGGCGGACTCGCGTCGGCGGTCGGCGGCAGGTCGGCGGTCCGTGCGTTCGTTCCCGGCGAGTTACCCATGTGCCAACTAAATCAGTGGTCGCGCACCTTCGCCAGCTCGACCGGCCGCCAGATCGTCGGGGCCGAACGCGTACGGCAACAGCTCCCTCAGCCTCTTGGGCCCCTCGACATGGTCTACGAGCAACTCACCCCCGCCGTGCTCGAACAGCAGCTGTCGGCACCGTCCGCACGGCATCAGGATTTCCCCTCTGGAATCGGTCACCGACACCGCAGCAAGACGCCCCCCACCCGACTCGAATAAGTTACCGACGAGTACGCATTCGGCACACAGGGTTAGTCCATATGAGACATTTTCCACATTGCAACCGCTCACAATTCGACCGTCCGTGGTGAGAGCAGCCGCACCGACCGGGAAACCCGAGTAGGGAGCATACGCGCGACCCATTACGCGAAATGCCATGTCACGCAACATATTCCAGTCGATTTCGGACATCGCGAACCTCCAGCCGATACCGCCGAACACGTCCGCGCGGGGGCTCGGACACCAGTATTCGGCATCGAGAAAGGTAAACCTAACTCGGCCGATTCGTGCACAACGCACGGCACGCCGAATTAGTTCCGCGAAACAGAGAGGATTAGAGTTCACCGAAGATCGGTTCAGGTTCCCGGCGGCGGGCCAGCGCTCGAGAATACAGCGCAGCCACCTGGGCATTTGCCTCTCCACGCAGCCGGCGTCGGATCTGTGACCGGGTCCATCAACGACGTTGGAGGCACCGCACTCTATGACCACGATAGAAGCTCCGGCTCCGGCCCAGCCGAAGCGGAAGACGCTGTACCGCGGCGACCCCGGCATGTGGTCCTGGGCGCTGCACCGGATCACCGGTGTCACGATCTTCTTCTTCCTCTTCGTGCACGTGCTGGACACGGCACTGGTCCGGGTGAACCCGAACACCTACGACCAGATCATCGAGACGTACAAGAGCCCGATCGTCGCGCTGCTGGAAATGGGCCTCGTGGTGTGCGTGCTCTACCACGCCCTCAACGGCGTCCGGGTGATCCTCATCGACTTCTGGTCGCAGGGTCCGCGCTTCCAGAAGCAGATGCTGTGGGTCGTGCTGGCCATCTGGATCCTGGTCTCCGCCGCCGGCGTCGGCCGCCAGTTCTTCTACCTGCTGACGGAGCACTGATATGTCTGCACCTGTCCTCGGCAAGTCCTACGACCGCCCCGCCAGCCTCGACGCGCCCCGCGCCCCCCGCGGTGGCGGCAACAGCAACTTCGAGAAGTACGCGTGGCTGTTCATGCGCTTCTCCGGCCTGCTGCTGATCGTCCTCGTGCTCGGCCACATGTTCATCATGCTGATGATCGACGGCGGCGTGAAGCGCCTGAACTTCGGCTTCGTCGCCGGTCGGTGGGCCAGCCCGTTCTGGCAGCTGTGGGACCTGACGATGCTCTGGCTGGCCCAGCTGCACGGCGGCAACGGTCTGCGCACCGTCATCGATGACTACGCCCGCAACGACCAGACCCGGTTCTGGCTCAAGACCATCCTCGTGGTCTCGATGATCCTGGTCATGGGCGTCGGCACGTACGTCATCTTCACCTTCGACCCCAACATCACCGGTTAGGAACAGGCCACCTCGCATGAGTGAATCCCGTCCGATTCAGGAACATCGCTACGACGTGGTCATCGTCGGCGCCGGTGGCGCGGGCATGCGCGCGGCGATCGAGGCCGGTCCCCGGGCTCGCACCGCGGTCCTGACCAAGCTCTACCCGACGCGCAGTCACACCGGCGCGGCCCAGGGCGGCATGTGCGCCGCGCTGGCCAACGTCGAAGAAGACAACTGGGAATGGCACACCTTCGACACCGTCAAGGGTGGTGACTACCTGGTCGACCAGGACGCCGCGGAGATCATGGCCAAAGAGGCCATCGACGCGGTCATGGACCTGGAGAAGATGGGCCTGCCGTTCAACCGCACGCCCGAGGGCAAGATCGACCAGCGTCGCTTCGGTGGCCACACCCGTGACCACGGCAAGGCGCCCGTGCGTCGCGCGTGTTATGCCGCCGACCGCACCGGCCACATGATCCTGCAGACGCTGTACCAGAACTGCGTCAAGCACGACGTGGAGTTCTACAACGAGTTCTACGTGCTCGACCTGGTGATGACCGAGTCCGACCGTGGCCCCGTCGCCACCGGCGTCGTCGCCTACGAGCTGGCCACCGGCGAGATCCACGTCTTCCACGCGAAGTCGATCGTGTTCGCCACCGGCGGCTCGGGCCGCATGTACAAGACCACCTCGAACGCGCACACGCTGACCGGCGACGGCATGGCGATCGTGTTCCGCAAGGGCCTGCCGCTCGAGGACATGGAGTTCCACCAGTTCCACCCGACAGGCCTCGCGGGCCTCGGCATCCTCATCTCCGAGGCTGTGCGTGGTGAGGGCGGCATCCTGCGCAACGCCTCCGGTGAGCGTTTCATGGAGCGCTACGCCCCCACCATCAAGGACCTCGCGCCGCGTGACATCGTCGCCCGCTCGATGGTGCTCGAGGTGCTCGAGGGCCGTGGCGCCGGGCCGAACAAGGACTACGTCTACATCGACGTGACCCACCTCGGCGAGGACGTGCTCGAGGAGAAGCTGCCCGACATCACCGAGTTCGCGCGCACCTACCTGGGTGTGGACCCGGTCAAGGAGCTCGTGCCCGTCATGCCGACCTGCCACTACGTGATGGGCGGTATCCCCACCCGCATCCGTGGCGAGGTGCTGCGCAACAACACCGACGTGGTCCCCGGCCTCTACGCCGCCGGTGAGTGCGCGTGCGTGTCCGTGCACGGCGCGAACCGCCTCGGCACCAACTCGCTGCTCGACATCAACGTGTTCGGCCGGCGCGCAGGCATCGCGGCCGCCGAGTACGCCCAGCGCACCGAGTTCGTCGAGATGCCGGAGAACCCGGCGCAGATGGTGCAGGACTGGCTGACGCTGATCCTGTCCGACCACGGCAACGAGCGCGTGGCCGACATCCGCACCGAACTGCAGTACACGATGGACATGAACGCCGCCGTGTTCCGCACCGAGGACACCCTCAAGCAGGCCCTCACCGACATCCACGCGCTCAAGGAGCGCTACACCCGGATCACGGTGCAGGACAAGGGCAAGCGCTACAACAGCGACCTGCTCGAGGCCGTCGAGCTGGGCTTCCTGCTCGAGCTGGCCGAGGTCACCGTCGTCGGCGCGCTCAACCGCAAGGAATCGCGTGGTGGGCACGCCCGCGAGGACTACCCGGACCGCGACGACGTGAACTTCATGCGGCACACCATGGCCTACAAGCAGGGCCCGGAACTCATCTCCGAGATCCGCCTCGACTTCAAGCCGGTGGTGCAGACCCGCTACGAGCCGATGGAGCGTAAGTACTGATGACTGCTGTAGCAGAACCAACCACGCAGAAGCCCGCGCCCGTCCCCGAGGGCTCGGTCATGGTCACCGTGAAGGTGGCCCGGTTCAGCACCGAGAACGACAAGGGCGCGTACTGGGACTCGTTCCAGGTGCCGGTCCTGCCGACCGACCGCTTCCTCAACGTGCTGATCTACATCAAGTCCTACCTGGACGGCACCCTCACCTTCCGGCGCTCCTGCGCCCACGGTGTGTGCGGTTCCGACGCGATGCGGATCAACGGTGTGAACCGGCTGGCCTGCAAGGTCCTGATGAAGGACATGCTGCCCAAGGGCGACAAGACCCTCACCATGACCGTCGAGCCCATCCGCGGCCTGCCGGTGGAGAAGGACCTGGTCGTCGACATGGAACCGTTCTTCGACGCGTTCCGTGCCGTCAAGCCGTACCTGATCACCTCGGGTAACGAGCCCACCCGCGAGCGCATCCAGTCCCAGCACGACCGCGCCCGCTTCGATGACACCACCAAGTGCATCCTGTGCGCCTGCTGCACCACCTCCTGCCCCGTGTACTGGAGCGACGGCAGCTACTTCGGCCCGGCCGCGATCGTGAACGCCCACCGCTTCATCTTCGACAGCCGCGACGAAGGCGCCCGCGACCGCCTCGACATCCTCAACGACGTCGAGGGCGTATGGCGCTGCCGCACCACCTTCAACTGCACCGACGCGTGCCCCCGCGGCATCGAGGTCACCAAGGCCATCCAGGAAGTCAAGCGCGCGCTGCTGTTCGCCCGCTGACCTCCCCGGTCCCGACGAAGGCCGCCTTCATCTTTCGATGAAGGCGGCCTTTGTTAGCTGTGCTCCCGGCGAGAGCTGCCAGCACCCTCGTTGTCAACAGGTTCCGAGGTCTGTCCAAGCTCCACCTGACAGCCGTGCACCAATGTTCTAATATCGAACACATGACTGAGCTAGACGCCGCTACGCTCGGCGGGCGCATCGCTGACGCGCGAACTCGGCGCGGGCTGACACAGGCCGAGTTAGCTACCGCCATCGCCTTGGACCGCTCGGCCTTGGCAAAGATCGAAGGTGGCACCCGACGTGTTTCAGCACTTGAGCTAGCAAACATCGCCGTTGAGGTAGGCGAGCGCATTGAATGGTTCATACATGCCTCTACTCCAGCCATAGTCTCTCATCGGAATCTTCAGGAGCCTGGAGCGCCAAGCCCTGAGATTGACCGCGAACTTGAGAGGATCGCGTGGAATGTGGAGTTTGCGCAGGCAAACGACCACGAATTCAATGCCCCTCCTTCTCTCCAAATCCCAAAGCCAATGTCTTTAAGCGAAGCTGAAACATCCGCGAAACGCGTGCGAACACTACTTCAGCTCGCACCCAACGAACCCGTGCACGATATTGCGGGCGCTACCGAACAATTTGGCCTTCTCGCCTTTTCCTTCGACCTTGGGACCAATGGTGCCGATGCAGCCTCCCTTGCATTGCAATCAGGTGGAATTGCCCTAGTGAACGGTCACCTACACGTCGGTCGCCGTCGGGTAGCCCTCGCACATGAGCTCGGTCACTTTCTATTTGCGGACGAGTATTCCATAGACTGGCGCCTCGGAACGAATGAGGATGACTCGGCATGGGAGACACGACTCGACCGATTTGCCCGTGCGGTACTTCTACCTGCCGATTCCCTTAAGTCCGAGTGGGAATCAGCAGTATCTGACCACGGATTGCGGGCTGCGGCCGTGATCCTCGGAAGTAAATATCAAGTCGATATGACCACGCTCGCAATACGACTCAAAGAGCTAAAAGTTGCAAATGGTTCTCAGTTCGGTTTCATAAGATCCGTTCGCACAACTCGGGCTGACATAATCGAATTGGATCTTGTACCCCGTCACGATCTTGAGCCAAAGTTCCTCGCCCGCGGGTACGAGAAGTCTGTGCTACGCCTCTACCGATCCTCCACAGTTTCACCGATTCGTGCGGTCGACTTGCTGTTCGATTCGATTACCGAGGACCAGCTGCCTCCACCCAAACCAATTGCAGCTAACGCAATTTGGGAGTTTGTGTGACGGAGACGCTAATCTTCGACACGAGCCCACTTTGCCATTTCGCACGAGCTGACTGGCTGAATGTCCTCAAAGCTGTTGTCGGGGAAAGGGAAGCACTAATACCCGATGTCGTTGTCAGCGAACTTCGACTACTAGGAACGTCGGATAGCAGAGTTCTCGCAGTGCTCGATACACCGTGGATCCAGCACCGAGAGCTACGCAACCCAGACGAAATCGCTGCATTCGCAGATTTCTCCGCTCGCCTGGTACGTAATGACCGCAATAGAGGCGAAGCAGGCGTCCTTGCATTAGCACGCACACTGCCTGGAATCGCCGTAATCGATGATGGGGCGGGCAGAAAGGCCGCGCGGGATCATGGGGTCGATTGCAGCCCTACGCTGCGCCTTCTGTGTGACGCAATCCGACAAGGCCTCCTGACCGTCCCCCTGGTTTCTATATTAGCGGACGATTTGATCATAAACGAATATCGATTGCCCTTCAAGCCGGGGGATTTTGAGAAATGGGGACGAGATAACGGGCTATTGTAACCTCCGATTCGTCAGATTCGCTGACATGTCTTCGGCATTACCGAATGCCCTACATACCGAACAAGCCCGGTAGATGCTCCACTGCCCCGGGGGTAATCCAACTTCGTCGACACGGGGCGTGATGCAAGGTATGCAAAGCTGCAAGATTATCGAGCCGCTCCCGTCCCACCCACGGCGTGGAGAAGGACCTGGTCGTCGACATGGAACCGTTCTTCGACGCGTTCCGTGCCGTCAAGCCGTACCTGATCACCTCGGGTAACGAGCCCACCCGCGAGCGCATCCAGTCCCAGCACGACCGCGCCCGCTTCGATGACACCACCAAGTGCATCCTGTGCGCCTGCTGCACCACCTCCTGCCCCGTGTACTGGAGCGACGGCAGCTACTTCGGCCCGGCCGCGATCGTGAACGCCCACCGCTTCATCTTCGACAGCCGCGACGAAGGCGCCCGCGACCGCCTCGACATCCTCAACGACGTCGAGGGCGTATGGCGCTGCCGCACCACCTTCAACTGCACCGACGCGTGCCCCCGCGGCATCGAGGTCACCAAGGCCATCCAGGAAGTCAAGCGCGCGCTGCTGTTCGCCCGCTGACCTCCCCGGTCCCGACGAAGGCCGCCTTCATCTTTCGATGAAGGCGGCCTTCGTCGTTCGGACCTACGCGAAAACCTCCGCCAACGAACCGGCGGTCAACACCCGCCTGACCCACACGTGAAGTTCATCGGCATCAGCCGCCCGAACCCGCTCGGACACAGCGCTCGACAACGGACCGAACTTGACAGTCAGCTGCTCGACCAACGTCTCAGCGCGACCCTCGACACGCCCACGCGCTTTGCCACGTGCTTCGCCACGTGCTTCCAGCCGTTCCGCTGTGGTCATCACAACTTCCTTCGCTCGAGGGCCGAGACGTTCGGTCAACGGCTGTAACTCGGTGACGCTCACATCGCTGACGATGAAGAGGTACGTCACCAAGATGTCGAACTCGCGGGCGCCCGAGGGGCCGTCCAACAGGGCTCGTAGCTCATCGACCACCTCCATGATATCCGAGGCGATGTGCGGATTACTCGGTCCGATTTTGTGCATGATCAGCATCAATTTCGTCGCGGGGGTCAACGGCCGCGCACGCAATGCCGCGAGGTCAAGCGGGGCCACATCGTCGAGCAGAAACTCGAACTTCGGCAGATAGCGAGACAGCAGTGCACACGCGGAGTCGTCGAGATCGATCAGGTCACCGAGCTGTGTTGGCGCCGTCCACCGCAAGCCAGTGTGCGTGCTGTGCACAACCATCGGTAGGACAGCGGGCAGTACCTGCGACGTCGGGTGCTCGTCCAGGTGTCGACGCCAGATGTTGACCACATAGCCGAGCATCCGGAACGCCATCAGCTGGTCACTGCAGGACTGGTGCTCGATCAGCATGTAGAGGTAGGCGCCACGGCCGTCGATCGTGGTGCGGTAGAGGACATCGCTGTAGGATTCGACGGCTTCTTTGTCATAGCTGAAAGCTACCGCTGAAGCCAGGCGGGTTACGAATCGGATGGTGTTGCGGCGGAACAACACTGACTACTGTCCGAACGGAAACGAGCGAGGCTTCCCTCGTTGACCGCCCCTTGCATCGAAGCAAGGGCGACAGTGCCGCTACGGCGTTACCGGCCCTCAGGGAGATGGGCTTTGGCATCCTCGTAGGACCCACTGGGTGCGGTGTCGTCTTTGGTGTAGACCAGGTGCAGTACCCCGGTCTCGAAGGTTTCCGAGGAGAGCAGGCGGAGGGGGATCGTTGTTCCGTCCTCGAACAGCCGGTCCCCTTTGCCGACAGCGATCGGGTGCACCAGGAGGTGCAGCTCGTCCAGGAGTCCCGCTGCCAGGAGTTGGCGGACCACCGAGACCGAGCCGCTGATGGCGATGTCTCCGCCGGTGCCCTTTCTCAGCTCGGCCGCGGCGGCGGTCAGCTCGCCGTCGAGTCGTTCGGAGTTGCGCCACGGGAAGTCGGGGTTCTGATGGGTGACCACGAGCTTGCGGGCGTCGCCCAGTTTCTTCGCGAACCCGGCGTCGGGGCCGCCGTCGGCTTCGCGGCCGGGCCAGGCGTCGGCGAAGCCGTCGTAGGTCACCCGGCCGAGGAGCAGGGTGTCGGCGCTGCCGAGTTGGGCGTCGACCGCGGCGCCCATGGCGTCGTCGAAGTAGGGGAAATGCCAGTCCTGCGGGTCGGCGACCACGCCGTCGAGGGACATGAACAGGCCGGCGGTGATCTTCCTCATCGGGACTTCTCCTCTGTGCGGTGGGTACGTCGATTACTACGACGGTGCGCGGCCGCCGAACTCATCGCGACGGCGAGCACACTTGACGAACTAGTAGATAGCGCTACTATCCATAATAGACAGTGCAACTATCTACTACGGAGTCGCCGTGATCGTCATCGTTCTTCTCGCCTCGCTGCTCGGCTTCCGCGCGCTGGGAGCGCTCGGCATCGGCCGGTTCGCCTCCTGGTCCGCGTCCGCCGCACACGCACTGGCCGTGATGCTGGTGATGACGGGCAGTGCGCACTTCATGCCGTCGAGTGTCACCGTGATGCCCAACCACGAGGATCTGGTGGCGATGGTGCCGCCGTTCATCCCGTTCCCCGGATTCGTGGTGCTGCTCACCGGGGTGATCGAACTACTCGCCGCCCTCGGCCTGGTCCTCACCCGCACACGCCGGATCTCCGGCTTGGCACTGGTGCCGCTGTTCGTACTTCTCCTGCCCGCCAACATCTACGCGGCCATCGAGAATGTCGCGTTCGGGGGCGAATCCGCGTCGCCGCTGTGGCAGCGCATTCCGGAACAGCTGCTGTACATCGCCTTCGCGATCTGGGCGACGGGTGCCTTGGCTCCGGCCGCACGAGATCGCGTATCGGCTACTCGCTGACTAGGCGAAACCCGTGGTGCGGGCCAGGTCGGCGAGCATGGTGTCGAACATGACCTCCGGGTTCGTGAGCGGGATCGGGTAGTTGCCGAAGACCTCGAGGGTGACGTGGCCGAACAGGCGAACCCAGGTCTGCACCATCACGTAGGTCACGCCGAGATCCAGCTTCTCGGCGGGGAACTTCTGGCCCGAATCCGAGAGCATGGCGAGTAGTTCGGTCTGAAAGTCGATCAGGTCGTCGCGGAGTTCGAGCGGAATGGATTCACTTGGCGGAGTGGCGATCTCGAAACTGGCCAGCAGCCTGCCCGCCGCGGCGAGGAAGATCCGACCGAAGGGTTCACCGAAGCGGGGCAGCATGGTGCGGCTCGCGGTCGGCGAGGCGAACACCAGGGTGAACTCCCTTGGGTTGGCCAGCGCCCACCGCCGGAATCCCCGGCAGATCGCGAGGAACTGCACCGCACCGTCGTCGGGCAGATCGGCGATGCCCGCCGACAGGAACTCGGCCAGGTCGGCACAGAATTCCACGCGCAACCGCTCGATCAGCTCGTCGCGTGAGTCGTAGTGCCGGTACAGCGCGGGCGCGGTGACGCCGAGTTCGCGGGCGATGGCCCGCAGGGTGACCGCCTCCGGCCCGTGCGCGGCCAACAGCGCCCGCGCGACCCGCCGGATATCGGCATCGGCCACGACGGGCGCCCGGCCGCGTGCCTTGGCCGTCAACCGCCCACCCCCTCGCTGCTGTTCGGGCTCAAGAGTATTCGACTTCCCACCGCTTGATGCCGTTGAGCCAGCCGCTGCGCAAGCGCACCGGTTCGGCGACCTCGCGCAGGTTCGGCATCGCGTCGGCAATGGCATTGAACATCAGGTCGATCTCCAACCGGGCGAGATTCGCACCGACGCAGTAGTGCGTTCCGGTGCCACCGAAACCGACGTGCGGGTTGGGGTTGCGCAACACGTCGAATCGGAACGGGTCGGTGAAGGCGTTCTCGTCGAAATTGGCCGAGCTGTAGAACAATCCGAGGCGCTGGCCCTTCTTGATCTGCTGCCCACCCAGTTCCAGGTCGCGGGTGGCGGTGCGCTGGAAGGCCGTCACGGGGGTGGCCCAACGGACGATCTCGTCGGGTGCGGTGCGCGGGCGCTGATCCTTGTAGAGCTCCCACTGCTCGGGGTTGTCGACGAAGGCCTTCATGCCGTGGGTGATCGAGTTGCGGGTGGTCTCGTTGCCCGCCACCGCCAGCAGGATGACGAAGAACGCGAACTCGTCGGAGCCGAGATGCTCGCCGTCGACATCGGCGTTCACCAGCTGGGTAACGATGTCGGAAGCCGGACATCCGCGCCGCTGCTCGGCCATGTTCCAGGCGTAGCCCATCACCTCGGCGGTGGCGGTGTGGTGGTTGCCCTCGAACTCCGGGTCGTCGTAGGAGATCATCTGGTTGGTCCAGTCGAACAGCTTCATCCGGTCCTCCTGCGGCACGCCGAGCAGTTCGGCGATGGCCTGCAGCGGAAGTTCGCACGCCACCTGCTGCACGAAATCGCCGCGACCGGACTTCTTGGCCTCCCAGACGATGCGTTCGGCTCGTTCGGTGAGCGCGGCGCGCAGGTTCTCCACCGCGCGCGGGGTGAAGCCCTTGGACACGATGCGCCGGATCTTGGTGTGCTGCGGCGGATCCAGGTTCAGCATGAGCATGTTGGCGAGCATGTCGATCTGCTCGCGGGTGGTTTCCTCGTTGAACCGGATGATGGCGGTGTTCTCGTGGGAGGAGAAGTCCTCGGGGTTCTTCGAGATCTCCTTGATGTCGGCCAGCGTCGACACCACCCAGTAGCCGCCGTCGTCGAAGCCGCTGGCCCGGTCGGGCTGCGCGCACCACCAGACCGGCGCCGTGCGGCGCAGTTGCGCGAACTCCTGGATCGGCAGGCGTTGGGCGAGCAGATCTGGGTCGGTGAAATCGAATCCCGCGGGGATATCGGTGCTGGTCACGGCGTCTCCTTCGGCTGACTCCAGAACGTGATGTAGAACACGTTCGGATCGATGAAACCACGCGGCCACACTTTGTGAACAGGTTTTAGTAATACCCGTTTATGAAACCCGCTCGGCAAGATGCCGCGAACCTGAGCGGGTGCGGGACAAGCTGGGCAAGATGGCGGCGTGGACTTGCCCTACCTGCGAGCCAACCCGCACCTGCTACCGACCTTTCTCGCGCATCAGCGCCTGCGCACCACCCCCGTCGGCGGTGGGTCGATCGCGGTGGCCGAACGTATCGGACTCGACGACGGCACCCAGCTGTTCCTCAAGACCTGGCCGGGCGGAATCTCGGCCGCACCGACCGGCGGCGCACCGACCGCCGCTCCGCAGGGATTCTTCGCGACCGAGGCGCGGGGGCTGCGCTGGCTCCGAGAAGCGGACGGTGTCCCGATCCCCGAGGTCTACGCCGTCAGCGACGACTTGCTGCTCATGGAATGGGTCGACCACGCCGAACCGTCCCCGGCGGCCGCCGAGCGATTCGGCGCGGGGCTGGCCCGCCTCCACGACGCGGGTGCGCCCGAATTCGGCACTCCTGGCCCCGGTTTCCTCGGAAACCTGCCGATGGACAACACTCCCGGCCAGGATTGGGCGAGCTGGTTTCACGAGCGCCGGATCATCCCGTTGCTGAAACTCGCCGTCGACGCCGGTGGACTCGACCCGGCCGACGCCACCGCCGTCGCATCGATCCGCGTCGAAGCGCCCGCCGAGCCGCCGTCTCGCATCCACGGCGATCTCTGGCCCGGCAACATCCTCTGGAGCCAGTCCGAGACCCCGTGGCTGATCGACCCCGCCGCACACGGCGGCCATCGCGAAACCGACCTGGCCACCCTCCACCTCTTCGGCGGCGCGCCTCACCTGGCCCGAATCGTCGGCGCCTACAACGAAGTACACCCACTCGAGCCGGGTTGGCGGGAGCGCGTCCCCCTGCACCAACTTCCGCTGCTCCTGGCTCATGCCGCCCTCTTCGGCCGCTCGTATCGGACGGCCGTTCTCGATGCGGCGGCCCGGTATCGATAGGTCTCCCCGTACCAACAGGCACTGAATCGAGGCTTACAACTTTACGTTGCGTGTAACGATTTGATGTAAAGGCGCCCGACCGGTCGTCGCATAACTGGTCCTATGACCAAACTGCCTCATGCTCACACGATTGACGCTCGCCCTGGTCTGCGGCGCGGCCGCCCTCCTCCCCACCGCCGCACCCGCCGATGCCGCACCGAAGGCCGCTCCGAAGATCGCCTCCTACAACGTCTTCATGCTCCCCGAGGCCCTCTACCCGAACTGGGGTCAGGAGCAGCGCGCCGACCTCATCGCCCAGCAGAACGTCCTCGCCGGGCAGGACGTGGTGGTGCTCCAGGAGCTGTTCCACAACGAGGGCGGCGACAAGCTGCTGAGCAACCTGAAGCGCGACTTCCCGAATCAGACGCCGGTGGTCGGCCGAACCCGCTCCGGCTGGGACGCCACCCAGGGTTCGTACTCGGCGACCACACCCGAGGACGGTGGTGTCGCGATCGTCAGCCGGTGGCCGATCAGCCGCGAAGTCCAGTTCGTCTACAAGGACGCCTGTGGCACGGATTGGTTCTCCAACAAGGGTTTCGCGTACGTGAAGCTGGCCGCGCCGGGCGGACCCGTGCACGTGATCGGCACCCACATGCAGTCCGAGGACGACGGCTGCGGCGCGGGGCAGCCCGCTCAGGTGCGAGCGAAGCAACGCGCGCAGATCAAGGCCTTCCTGGCCGCGGAGCGGATTCCCGCCGATGAGCCCGTCTACGTCGCGGGCGACATGAACGTGATCGAAGCCAGCCCCGAGTACGGCGCCATGCTCGCCGAACTCGGCGCGGTCGGCCCGCAGCACACCGGCCACACGTACTCCTGGGACTGCGCGGACAACTCCGTCTGCCTCGACCAGTACGGTCCCGAATACGCCTCGGAGCACCTCGACTACGTGCTCCCCCTCAACGGCCACCCGGCACCCGACCGCTACGTCAACGAAACCCGCCGCGCCAAGAGCCCCACCTGGGCCGTCACCGCCGACGGCACCACGTACACCTACACCGACTACAGCGACCACTACCCGGTCTTCGGCTACACCGGCTGACGCGCCCCGAAAGGCTGTACGCCCGGAAAAGAAACTGTCACGGGTACGGTGCGGCCGTCGCCCAGTTCTCGCCCGCGATGACGACGTGGTCGAGGTAGCGGAGGCCGACGGTTGCGGCGGCCTGGGAGAGGAGGGTGCTGGCGCGGCGGTCGTCGGGGCTCGGGGTGGGGTCGCCGGAAGGGTGGTTGTGGACGACGGCGAAGGCTCGGCCGTCGTGGCGCAGGACGGTGTTGAGGATTTCGCGGACGGGGACGGCGACGTGGTCGATGGCGCCCTCGGCGACGAAAGCACGGTGGCGCAGACGGTTCTGGGTGTCGCAGATCAGGACGAGCAGGCGTTCCACCCTGGCACCGGCGAACAGTGGGACGGCCACGCGGGCGATGTCGTCGGGGGCGGTGAGCCTTGGGACCGGTTCGCTGGTCCTGGAGCGGGTGCCGAGGTGGAACGCGGCGATCACCGCGGCCGCCTTGGCCGGTCCGATTCCGACCCGCGACGACAACTCCTCGGGACGGGCGGCGGCGAGTTCGGCCAGGCCGCCGTATTCGGCCAGGAGATGACCGGCCAGCTCGAGTGCCGATTGCCCCCGGGTGCCCTGACCGATTAGCAGCGCGAGCAATTCGGTGTCGGTGAGCACGTGCGGGCCGAGCGCGAGCAAACGCTCACGTGGGCGCTGGGCGACGGGCAGATTCGCGATCGGTACCGACACATTTCCCCCTCGGTCATCGGTGACGTGACCGATACTCGCAGAGGGCACCGACAGATTCGGCTACCGCTCAGCCACCACGGGCGAATCCGTATCGATGTCGTGGGGTTCCGTACTGAACACCGAGTCGGCCATCAGCCGTTCGAGATTGCGCAGCTGACGTTCGTGCACCACGATGCGCCGCAATGCCTCGTTCACGGTCGTGTTGCTGTCTGCCGTGCCCATGATCTCGGCGGCGGCGGCGAGCAGTTCCTGGTCGAGATCTATCCGCAGGGTTCGCAAAAATCCTCCTCGGGTACAAACGCAATCTTGCGTGATGCGCGGTCGGCGCGTGCGCCGTTTCACCGCGTCGTTACCGAATTCGGGCGGGCGAACTGTGCAGTTTGCGTAGTTGCGCACCGGTGTGTTGTCGCGACGCGCCAGCGGTGCTTGCCTTGAGGCATGTTCACCGAGGCCCAGCTGTATTCGCCGGTGACGCGCGAGAGCGACGGCGACGTCACGGTGCACCTGTGTGACGACCACCCCGGCATCAACGACGAGGACTACCGCGCAAGACGCAACGCCATCGCCGCGCTCGCCCTCGACTACCAGCCCGGCAACCCCGTCCCGCACATCGACTACACCGACGATGAGCAACAGGTCTGGCGGATCGCCTCGGCCGAGTTGGCCCGCAAGCACGAGGCGTACGCCTGCCGTGAGGTGCGCGAAGCGGCCGCGCGGCTCGCCCTGCCGCACGAGCACATCCCCCAGCTCGACGAGGTCTCGCGGTACCTGCGTCCGCTCACCGGATTCCGGTATGTGCCCGCCGCCGGGCTGGTTCCACTGCGCGAGTTCTTCGGTTCGTTCGCGGACCGCACGTTCCACTCCACCCAGTACCTCCGTCACCATTCGGCGCCGCTGTACACACCGGAACCGGACGCGATCCACGAGATCATCGGCCACGCCAATCAGCTGGCGAGCCCGCGCTTCGCGGGTCTGTACGAGACCGTCGGCGCCGCGGTCGCCCGGCTGGAAACCGATGTCGCGCTGAAGTTCCTCGCCGATGTGTTCTGGTTCTCGCTGGAATTCGGCGTGGTTCGCGAAGACGGTGAGATCCGTTGTTACGGCGCCGGTTTGCTGTCGTCGTACGGCGAGATCGAGGAATTCCGGCAGGCGACGCTTCGCCCACTCGACGTGGCCCGAATGGGTACCATCAGCTACGACATCACCCATTACCAGCCGGTACTGTTCTGTGCCGATTCGGTGGATCAACTGGTGGACGTGCTCGGCGAATTCTTCGCGACCATGGACGACGACACTCCCGCTCGACTCGGCCGCAGCACCCACTCGATCTCATAACCAGCTGGAAGCTGTTGGCGCAGAATACAGTTGGCAATTTCGCGCGTCCCACATGATGAGACCCAGTGGGCGCGCGCAAAGTCGCGGCGGTAGGTTCGACCCGTTCTTCAAGCTTTGCGAAAGGGTCGGGTAGACCGAATATGACTGTGGACGTGACTGATACGCAGGCCGATCAGAATCCCGAGCCGGAGGCCCCGCTGTGGCTGCAGGGCCGCGAGGCCGTGATCGCCGCGGCGACCCCCGACCAGTGGCGCGGCAACGTTCCGGACTACGAACTGAGCCACGAGGTGATTCCGCGCGAGCGCGTCGCCCAGCACGCGCCCGGTTCGCTCGAGGCCATCGTCGAGGACCTGGTGAAGGTCTTCGAGATGGAGGTCTCGCACAAGGCCGACCCCGCCACCTGGCTGTCGGTGGTGGCCGAGCAGTACCGTGGCCGGGTCAACGGCGGTGTGTGGCAGGACGCGGAGGAATTCGCGCGGATCGGCAGCTACAACATCCTGATCGGCGACAACCCCTACTACGAGTCGGCGAACGAGACCTTCGAGTCCTCGCACAAGATCTTCCACACCGCGTTCCCCGGCGGCTTCTTCTGGGAGGTGCTCGAGGTGCTGTCGGGCCCGCCGACGGTGAGCTTCCGCTGGCGGCACTGGGGCAAGTACGACGGCGAGTACAAGGGCCACCAGCCCACCGGTGAGCAGATCGAGATGTACGGCGTGACCATCGCCCGCGTCACCGAGGACCTGCGCATCGTCGAGCTCGAGCACTTCTACGACAACAACCAGCTGCTCGGCCCGCTGGCGCACGGCTGCCCGGTGCGGCACGGCAAGACCGACTAGGAGGTCGTCGGCCTGTCGTCGTCGAACGGCAGGCCCGCCTCGAGCAGGTCGAGGGCGTGGCCGACCTTGGTCGCGTCGACCGGTCCGGTGGTGACGATGCCGAGCATCGCGCCGACCATCGCCCCCGCCGCCACCCGCACCTCGAAGTCGTCGACGGGGCGGCCGGTGTAGTCGCCGAGCAGTTGGGCGGCCAGCTCGATACTTCGCTGGAATTCCAGGCCGATCGCCGAACGCAGCTCCGGCAGGTGGTACAGCAGCTTCTGCCGTTCCTGTTCGAAGGCGGCGTCCTCGGCCGACATCGAGGCGTACACCGCGTCGGTGGCACGCCGGACCGCGGTGAGCGGATGCAGGCCGCGCGGTTGCGCCGCCAGCGCCTCGATCATCATCGGGTCCTGATCGTCGGCGATGACCAGCTGTTCCTTGGTCGGGAAGTAGCGGAAGAAGGTGCTCGGGGAGACCTCGGCGGCCGCGGCGATCTGTTCGACGGTCGTCTCGGTGTAGCCCTGCTCCCGGAACAGGCGGAACGCCTCGAGCCGGATGGTTCGACGGGTCCGCTCCTTCTTCCGCGCGCGCAACGACGTCTCAACCGACATGCAGCGATTCTGCCGCATCGTCGGCTGTCACGGAGTGGCGCCGCCCGAAGGCCAGCGCCACCAGGACAGCCGCGAGCAGGCATCCCACCGCGCACACGCCGAGCATGGCGTCCATCCCGAGCACAAAGGCATGGCGCACCTCGGCCAGCGCGACGGGGTCGTGCACGGTCGCCATGACCCCGGCATTGACCCCGTCGGAGATCGGCGGACGGTTCAGCTCGCCCAGATCCGCGCGGTAGACGGTGGCGAGTACCGTGCCGAGCACGGCGACGCCGATGGTGCCGCCTGCCTGCCGAAGTGCCTGTAGCAGAGCCGAACCCGATCCGGATCGTGCGGTGTCGAGTTCACTCATCGCCAACCCCATGGCGGCTGGCATCACCATTCCCATGCCCGCGCCGAGGATCGTCGTCCACGTGGCGGTGAGTCCGTAACCACTGTCGACGCGGGTGAACGTGCCGAGGCCGATGCCGACGGTGAGCACGAGGAAACCGGCGACGAGCACCGCCCGAATCCCCCAGCGCGGCAACAGCAGATCCACCAGCCTGCTGCCGACCACCAGCCCGCCGATCATCGGTAGCAACCGCAGTCCGCTGCCGAGTGCGTCGACGCCGAGGACCGCCTGGAAGTACTGCGGGACGGTGAAGAACATGCCGAACATGGCGAAGCTGACCATCAGCGAAATCGCGGTGCCCCAGCGGAATCCGGACGACGCGAAGAGCGCCGGATCGATCAGCGGATGCGCGACCCGCCGCTGCCACCATCCGAACACGGCGAGCGCACCGAGACCGGCGACGATCACGGCCCAGGCCACCGCGTCGTCCCATCCGTGATCGCCGATCCGGATGAAACCGTAGGTCACACCGAGCATCCCGAGCGCCGCCAGCATCGCGCCGGGCAGGTCGATCCGAAAGGCCTTGTCACCGCACGACTCCGGCACGAGAAAGATGACCGCGAGCGTGCCGAGGACCACCAGCGGCACATTGATGAGGAAGACCGAACCCCACCAGTAGTCACGCAGCAGCCAGCCGCCGACGACGGGACCGAGCGGCAGCCCGAGGGCGGTTGAGGTGACCCACACTGTGAGCGCGCGTTGGCGTTGTCCCTGGTCGGTGAACAGCGCCGGGATCACCGCCATCGACAGCGGCATCATCGCGGCGGCCGCGACGCCGAGCACCACGCGCGCGGCGATGAGCTGCCCGGCGGTGGTCGCGAAGGCGCAGCCGAGCGAGGCGAGGCCGAACAGGACGAGCGCGGCCAGGAGGACCTTCTTGCGTCCGTAGCGGTCGCCGAGCGCACCCGCGGGCAGCATCAGCGCGGCGAGGGCGAGGGTATAGGAGCTGCTGAACCATTGCAGCGCAGCGGTATTCGCGTCGAGGTCGACGGCGAGAGTGGGCAGGGCCACCGTGAGCACGGTGACGTCGAGTCCGATCGTGAGCATCGCGACGGCGAGCGCGCCGAGCGCCAGCCAGCGACGGGTGTCATCGGTTCGCATGTCTCCTCCAAAATGAAAGTAACTGTCATTTGTTAGTAACTCCCATTTAGTAGTGAGTGTCAATAGGTGCGTGGGCTCGGCGCGAAATCGATGTGACGGCTCGCTAGGCTCAGCGCTGATGAAGATCCGCGAACACGGCGTGCGCGCCGCCTGCTTCCTCGGCGTCGCCGCCACCGCGGCCGCTCTCACACTCGGTCCCGCACAGGCCCAACCCAGCCCCACCGGCTCGACCACCACCCCGTTCACAACGCCGAACACCGACAGCTGCCCACAGAAGACCAGGCCACCGGCCCCGATCGACTCCTCGGAGGTCCCGGCGCCTGGTGACCCGACCCCGAGCGCCCTGCCGATTCCGGACAAGCCGATCGGCGGCGAGCGGCTCGGCGCATGCGGTGTGGTGCTGCCCGAAGGCGCCCCGCCCCTGCCCGCCGACATCTCGGCGACCGCGTGGATGGTGTCGGACCTCGACACCGGGCGCGTGCTGGCCGCGAAGGACCCGCACGGCCGCTACCGGCCCGCCAGCACCATCAAGGTGGCACTCGCCATCGTCGCCCTGCGCACCCTCGACCTCGACAAAGTGATGATCGGCACCCAGGCCGACGCCGATGTCGAGGGCACCAAGGTCGGCATCGGGCCCGGCGGCCGCTACACCAACCGTCAGCTCCTCCAGGCCCTGATCATGTGTTCGGGCAATGACGCCGCACATGCGATCGCCACCCAACTCGGCGGCGACAAGGCCGCCGTGGCGAAGATGAACGACCTCGCGAAGTCCTTGCGCGCCATGGACACTCGCACCGCCTCCCCCTCCGGCCTCGATGGTCCCGGCATGAGCACCTCGGCCTACGACCTGTCGGTACTCTTCCGGGAGGCCATGTCGATCCCGCTGTTCGCCGAACTGATTCACACCGAACAGGTCGATTTCCCCGGCTACCCCGCCGACCCGAAGATCCCCGGCGACGAGGACCACCCCGGCTTCCCCATCGGCAACGACAACCAGCTGCTCTACAACTACCCCGGCGCCATCGGCGGCAAGACCGGCTTCACCGACGACGCCAGGCAGACCTTCGTGGCCGCCGCCGAACGCGACGGCCACCGCCTCGTCGTCACCCTGCTGCAGGCCGATGTGCGGCCCATCCGCCCCTGGGAGCAGGCCGCGCGCCTGCTCGACTACGGGTTCACCCTCGACTCCGACACGCGCGTCGGCAAGCTTCCCGAAGTGGGCGACGACCTGATCCAGCCGAGCGTCCCGCTCGCCTCACCGCCGCCACGCGCCGACGGCACCGAGCCGGAGGTGTCGCGCCCCGCCCACGAAGGCGTGCGCGTCGCCGCCCTGGTCGCGGGCCCGGTCCTGATCCTCGTGTTGCTGCTGTCGGCCCGCCGCGCCTGGCGCAGGCGCTGAGTTACCGGCGTCGGCCGAAGACGACGAGGGCGAGCGCGGCGAGCGCGCCCGCACCGAAGGCGGCCGCACCGGCACCGGTCGACAGGTTCTTGTCGACCACGCGCGGCTGGATGACGACCGGGGCGGGCGGGGCGATCTCGGTGTGATCGTTGTCGGACGACGTCGCCGCCCAGGCGGTGGCGAACAGCAGGATGCGGAAGGTGATGTAGCTGAACACCATCAGGCCGATGATCGAACCGAAGGTGGCGCCCGCCGGGCTCGACAGGACCATCCGCAGGTAGATGGCGGCGACGAACTTGAAGATCTCGAACGCCACCGCGGCGATGGCCGCCGCCTTCGCCGCGCTGCGCAACGACACCGGTTCGCGTGGCAGCCGGGCGATCACCCAGGCGAACACCGCCCAGGTGGCGAGCAGCCCGAGTGCGATCGACACGATCGACAACACCACCGACGCGCCGGGGACCCCGTCCAGGCCCACCGATTTCAGCAGCTTCGCGGCGAGCCCGCTGTTGGCGACCGTCGACAGGCCGAGCGACACGACCAGCGCGAGGAACAGCCCGAGCAGGGCACCGAGGTCCGACAGCTTCTCCCGCCACCACGGCTTGTCGGGAGTCTGGGTCTCCCACTGCTCGGTGAGCGCGGCACGCAGGTTCGCGATCCAGCCGAGCCCGGTGTACAGACCGGTCAGCAGACCGAGCACACCGACGGTTCCGCGCGAATCGATGGCCTGGTTGATGAGGTCGTTGATCTGCTCACCGAAGGAACCGGGCACCTTCTCGATCACCTTGTCCTGCAGTTCGTTCAGCAGGTCCGGCTGCCCGACGAGGATGAAACCCGCGATCGAGAACGCGACCATCAGCAGCGGAAACAGCGACAGCACAGTGAAGTACGTGATGCCCGCGGCGAAGTAGTCACCGCGCTGACGCTGGAACCGCCCACCGGCCCGGACCAGATGATCCAGCCAAGGCCTGTTCTTGACCTGCTTCTCGACGGTGGCCGAGATGTTGTCGATCAACTGCATGACACGCGCCCCTCTTCAGCCGAAACCTCAGGTGCGCACCGGGTCAGCGAGCGAGGAAGCCGACCCGGTCGTACACCTGGGCAAGTGTGTTGCCCGCGATCTCACGCGCCCGCTCGGCCCCGGCAGCCAGGATCCGGTCCAGCTCTGCCTGATCCGACAGATAGTCCTTCACCTTCTTCTGCACGGGCGTCACGAATTCGACCAGCGCGTCGGCCACTTCGGCCTTGAGCTCACCGTAGCCTTTACCCGCGAAATTCTGTTCCAAGCTGACGATGGGGGTTTCGGTGAGCGAGCTGAGGATCACCAGCAGATTGCTCACCCCCGGCTTGGTGTCGGGGTCGTAGACGATCTCGCGGCCGGTGTCGGTGACGGCCGAGCGCACCTTCTTCGCGGTGACCTTCGGGTCGTCGAGCAGGTTGATGAGCCCGGCGTCGCTGGCGGCGGACTTGCTCATCTTCGCGGTCGGGTCCTGCAGGTCGTAGATCTTGGCGGTGCCCTTCACGATGTGCGGTTCGGGCACGACGAAGGTCTTCTTGAAGCGGGTGTTGAAGCGCTGGGCCAGGTTTCGGGTGAGCTCGAGGTGCTGGCGCTGGTCCTCGCCGACGGGCACCTGGTGCGGGCGGTAGAGCAGGATGTCGGCGGCCATCAGCACCGGGTAGGTGAACAGGCCGACGGTCGCGTTCTCGGCGCCCTGCTTGGCGGACTTGTCCTTGAACTGGGTCATCCGGCCCGCCTCACCGAAACCGGTGATGCAGCTGAGCACCCACGACAGCTCGGCGTGCTCGGGCACCTGGCTCTGCACGAACAGGGTCGACTTCTCGGGGTCGATACCGAGGGCGAGCAGCTGGGCGACGGCCGCTTTGGTCCGACCGCGCAGCGCCTTCGGATCCTGGCTCACGGTGATGGCGTGCAGATCGGGGATGAAGTACAGCGCGTCGTAGTCGTCCTGCATCGTCACCCAGTACTGCAGCGCACCCAGGTAGTTGCCGAGGTGGAAGGAGTCGCTGGTGGGCTGGATGCCCGACAGCACCCGCTGCTTACGTTCGGCCGTCGCGGCCGGGGCAGGACTGGACATGCCCCAATCTTTCCACGGCCCTCAAGCTGGATTTCGCTGCACCCAGTTGCGCGGATCGACACCCGGCATGCTCGGCTTCCCCTGCCGGATCATGTGCTGTTCGCGGCGGGCGAGCAGCTGATAGGACGGCGTGCTTCGCCCCGCGAGGGTCCCGGCGAGCAGGCGCGGTGCCAGTGGCGGCGCGAGGTGCGCGGTGCGGATGCTGCGGCACAGGGTGCGATGGGCGAGCTCGTCGGCGAGGTCCCACCGGATGCCGTACATCCGCCGGATACGTGCGGGCAAACTGCCCTGGACCAGCAGATACAGCGCGCTACCCACCTGTTCGACGGGTGGGCGCAGCCGGTAGGCCTTGCGATGACCGGCCAGATAGGAGCCGACCAGCTCGGCTTCGTCGGTGAGGAACGGCTCGGTCGAGTCGAGATAGTCGTCGAAGTAGCGGCGGAAGGCCGGGTAGTCGGCGGGCGCCGCCGTGCGCGGCATGCCGAACAGCTCACCCCACCGCACGTAGTCCTGGTAGAGGTCCTCGCGTTCGGTCGCGGTGAGTTCGCGGACCAGCCGGTCGTGCATCACCTCAGCGGAGTCGAAGGTGAACGCCATGGTCATGAACATCAGGTGCGGATCGAGCGCCGAGTAGGGGGTGCCCGCGTGATGGTGCGGGCCCGCGTCCTCGGGCAGGGCGCCCACCACGCGCTCGTGCTTGCGCCGGGTGAAGGCGAGGGCCCGGTCGGCCTCGGCCTTGCTGCCGAGGAAGACCGACTCGAACAGGGCACCGGTGACCGCCAGTCGGGTGTAGGGCGTCGCGCGGTGGCCGGTGTGCTCGCTGGTCCCGACGAACAGCAGCGGGTGGACCGCACCGATGACCAGGGCGCGCAGACCGTAGGTGACGCCGACCGCGCGTTTGCTCATCACCCTGCGGATCATCGAATCGTCGGCGAAATATCCGGGTTCGCCCCACCGTGCGGTCATGTCGCGCCTCCTCGTCGAGTGCATCTGGCAATAGAATCCACCAGAATTGGTAATCTGGCAAGACTCTCTACCAAAACATCCGCGAGTGAACGGGGCAGCACAATGGAGCCCGTGGCTGCACAACGGACATACGGGGGCGTCTCCGCCGAACAACGCCAGGCGCAACGCCGCGCGGCGCTGCTGGACGCGGCGCTCGATCTCGTCGCCGAGGACGGGCAGGCCAAACTCACCGTCGCCGGGCTGTGCGCCCGCGCCGGTCTCAACGAGCGCTACTACTACGAGAATTTCGAACGGCGTGAGAGCGTGCTCGAAGCACTGCTCGATCGCATCGCGGAAGAACTGGCCGCCGCCATCATGACCGCCTTGGCGGATGCGCCCCCCGACAGCCGCGCCCAGGCGAACGCCGCCATCGAGGCGGGTGTCGCGGTGCTGATCGATGACCAACGCAAGGCCCGCGCCGCACTCATCGCGGGCATGGCCACCCCCGAGCTCCGTGCGCGCACCGCCCGCACGGTGCGCGCGTTCGCCCGGCTCGTCGCCACCGAGGGCAGCGGCTTCTACGGCGGCGACGTGCCACAGAACCTGGTGGACTTCCGGGCGATCTACCTGGTCGGTGGCCTGACCCAGACCCTGACGACCTGGCTCGCGGGCGAGATCGACCTGACCCGCGCGGAACTGATCGATCAGATCACCGACGTTTTCGTCCTACTCGGTGACGACCTGGCCGGTCGCTATCGCTAGGCCCCATCGACAACTGTCATTCCCAGGCGCAGTTCGGGCCGAAGCTATAGCACGGCTCCGAGGAACCGTTGGCCAGCCAGCCGATCGCATAGCCCAACACCGAATTGATGTCCTGATTCAGCAGCCCCGATCCGCTGTCGGCGACCGGTTGCGCGAAGCCCTGCCGGGTGCTCGCGGGCCCGGTCGGCAGGCACGTATCGAGCATGATGCCGTCGCACGGCTGCGAGGACCCGAGCCCGAGCGCCTGGAACAAGGCGGCACCGGGGAAGTCCTCGGTGGAACCGACCGCAGGGCCCGCTACCGGCGCGACCGCCGCTCCCGCCGCCGCGATTCCGGTGCTCGCCGCCATGATCGCGGCGACAACGCCGACGCCCGCCAGTACTCGCTTCATCGTGTTCTCCTCACCGGCGGCCACAGATCGGCCGCACCGGCGGAACGTTATGCGAGCTGGTCAGCCGACGGGAGACGCCAATTCCCTCGGCATCATCCGATGATCGCTACCGCGCCGAAGGTGACCGGGTCACCCTGGAGGACGACGCGGAAGATCACGTCGCGGCGTGCCCAGTAGGCGGCGCAGTCGCGCATGGCCGCCTCGAACCAGGCGCGTTCGGTCGGCTCGTCGGCCAGCAGGTCGTCGGCGGTGCGGACCACCGCGACGTAACCCGGCGCGTCCCCGACGAAATCGTCGAGGTCACGCAGGCATTCGTCGAAGGCGTCCTTGTTGGCGCCGAAGTAGTACGGGAACTGGAAGGCGGCCGCGAACTCGTCGAACAGGGTGGCGATATCGCGCATCTTGGTGCCGCGTAGTTCGCGCACGCGGTAGTCGGCGGGGGCGTCGTCACGGATGGCGCTGAACTGGTTGGCATCCACCGCCATGGCACCGAGCACCGGTGCGTCGGTGGCGGCGGGCGTCCCGGCGGTGGGGCGGGCAAGGAACTGCGACAGCGTCATCGGCATCAGCGCATCCTCGTGAACGTTTCGTAGTGGTCGCCGGTGTACCAGGCGCTGCCATCGCTACCGGTGACGATGCGTTCGGCATCGCGGCCCCGGTTGCGCTGCTTGGGATTCACATCCCACTCCTGATACTTCACCGGATTGCCCGCCGAATCCTTCGGCGGGAGTTTGGTTCCCCGGTTCATGAACTGCTCACCACCCTTGGTGCCGGGCGCGTTCGCGGAATCGGGCCAGCGCCCCGCGTCGATCTCGACGAGCGTGGCATAGGCCCGATCCGGCACCCCCGCCACCTTGGTGACCGGCGCGGCAGACGGATTCGCCGAGGGTTTCGCCGCAGGCGCAGCAGGTTTCGGCGCCGTGGACGACGCCACCGCACGGGTCGTCGTAGCTGCGGTCGTCGTATCGGAACCACGACCACCGAACAGAGTGAGACCGAGCGCGGCAAGGACAAGAACAAGCCCGCCGAGCAGACCGAGAGTTTTCCGTGAGATGTTCATCAACAAGCTTTCGAGAAAGTTTGCGGGTTCAACCGAGGACAGATGTTCAATCGCTACCCACAGTCGCTCGTCGCTCTCGGCATACCGATCAGCCTTCTCCAGAGCGCATTACCCGATACTGTGGTCGACCACTGTATCTGCCGACACAACAGACACTCGCACTGCCACGTCGTGAGGCAGATTCGCCACAGTACGCCGACGCCGATCCACGATTCACACTGGACCGATACGGCTTTCGGAGAACCCGGCGCGCACGAACACCACGAAGTGTGAGTCAGCCCACCGTTAGTTATAGTCGAACATATGGTCGAGACAGTGCGCTATACCTACCGCCTGCGCCCAGGCGCCAAGGTCGAACGCGCGCTTCTCGACGAGTGGCACCGCTGCCGGTTCCTGTGGAATGAAGCCGTCCACCAGCAACGTAGCGGAGACAAGCCCACATTCTGCAAGCTCTCGAAGCTACTGACGTCGGCGCGCGCATCGACCGCTTGGCTACGCGAAGGGTCGCATGTTCCTCAGCAACTGACGCTGCGTACGTACGCGCTGGCACTCGATCACTCCTACCGAGTCGCCGGTCGTGGGCGCCCGAAGGTCAAGGCGAGGAAGAAGTCGCTACCGTCGCTGGAATACACGACCCGCGGTTTCACGATCCGTGACCGACGGCTGCGGTTGGCAGGCGGGCTCATCGTTCCAGTTGTGTGGTCGCGCGAACTGCCGACACCACCGACCTCTGTTCGTGTGTATCAGGATTCGCTGGGCCACTGGTACGCGTCTTTCGTGGTTCGACGTGATGTCGAGCCACTCCCCCGGGTTGCTCGCCGGATCGGCATCGATTGGGGTGTCACGACGACGGCTACAACTACTGACCCCGCCTATGACCTACCTCATGCCGGATACCGGCGCAGGTGTGCCGCAGAACTCGCGAAGGCCCAACGGAAGATGGCGCGCCGCAAGCGTCCGCGCGGGGCTACGCCGTCCAAGGGGTACCAGCGGGCGAAGCGACAAGCTGCGCTACTGCACAAGAAGGCGGCACGACAGAACACACATGCAGCTCGTGTGTGGGCACGTCGTGTCGTCGCCGATCATCAAACGATCGCGGTCGAGGACTTCAAGCCGAAGTTCCTGGCCCGAACCACGATGGCGCGTAAGGCGGCTGATGCCGCGATCGGTGCGGCGAAGCGGGAACTGATCGAGTGTGGCACGCGGGCCGGCCGGAAGGTGGTGTTGGTCGCGCCCGCCTACAGCACTATGACGTGCTCCGAGTGCTTCGCGATAGCCAAGCTGCGACTCGAGCTCGCCGAACGGACCTTCCGGTGCGCAAGCTGCGGCCATACCGCAGACCGTGACCGCAATGCTGCCAGGGTAATCCTGGCCACGGTAGATCTCGACCGTGCTGATGCTGACGACGTAAGACGCTGTCCGAGCCCTCTCCAGGGAGCGGGTGACGCAGTCCGAGTCAGGAATCCCCGGCATCAACAGCGGGGAGGAGTTAACGGTATTGCACAGTAACCGGCGCGTGGTCCGACCAGCGCTGGTCGTAGGTGGGGGCGCGTTCGACGACGGCTTGTTTGGCGCGGTCGGGGAGTTCGCCGCGGGCGAGCTGGTAATCGATTCGCCACCCGGAGTCGTTGTCGAAGGCGCGGCCTCGGTAGGACCACCAGCTGTAGGGGCCCGCGACGTCGGGGTGTAGGGCGCGGACGACGTCGACGTAGCCCGAGGCGAGCAGGTCGGCGATCCAGGCGCGTTCCTCGGGCAGGAAGCCCGCCGACTTCTGGTTGCCCTTCCAGTTCTTCAGGTCAACCTCGGCGGGGGCGATGTTCCAGTCGCCGCTCACCACGAACTCGCCGGTTCGGGTCTTCAGGTAGGCGCCCAGCTCGGCCATGAAGCGGTACTTCTCGTCCTGCTTGGGCGTGTTCTCCTCGCCCGAGTGCACGTACACGCTCGCCACCGTGAGCTCGCCGAAGTCGGCCTCGAGATAGCGGCCCGACGCGGCGAACTCGGTGCTGCCGAAACCGATCCGCACCGCGTCGGGCGCGCGGCGCGACAGGATGCCGACACCTGCGCGCCCCTTGGACTCTGGTTCGGCATGGGTGAGCACCCACCCGGCCGCGAGTGCGGGAGCCAGCGCGGCGGCGGTTTGCGCGTCGGTGGCCCTGGTCTCCTGCAGGCAGACGATGTCGGCTTCGGTGGCTTCGAGCCAGGCGAGCATGCCTTTGGTCGCCGCCGCGCGGACTCCGTTGACGTTCACGGTCGAGAGAATGGTTGCCACGAATAGGACCGTACATCGGCGGGTATTCCCGCACGTGCAGGGGAACTGTCCGAGGGTGTGACCGTTGTGATCACTCGGCACGGCAACACCACGCGATCGGCGGTCCTCCGCGCTACCCTCGAGTGAGCACATGCTCCCGGGACACTGTCGTCCAGGAAGGGGTGATGACGATGACGTCACGCACCGCCAAGTCCTCCGCCCGCCCGGAGCCGATCGCGGCTCTGCACCTCGGGTCCGGCGACCCGGTGCTGCTGCTGCACGGATTCATGTTGTCGCCGCACTGCTGGGAGCAGGTCGCCCACCGCATGGCCGCGCACTGCGAGGTGTACGCGCCCGCGTTCGCCGGGCACTGGGGTGGGCCGAAGGTCGAGGGCTGGACGCTTGACGTGTACGCCCTGGCCGACCAGATCGAGGACCAGCTCGACGAATTGGGTTGGCGCACCTGCCACATCGCGGGCAATTCGCTCGGCGGCTGGGTCGGCCTTGAACTCGCGCGACGCGGCCGGGCACGCACCCTGACCACCATCGCGGCGGCTGGCGGGTGGGCCTCGCCTTCGATCACCCAGATCAGGATCGGCGCCAAGTTCGCCTCGCTGCTGCCGTTCGTCGCGGTGGGCAGGCGTCTCGGTGACGTGGCGATCAACAACCGGCTGGTGCAGCACGCCACGGCGCTGCTGCTGACCAAACGCACCGGCGCGGTGCCACGCCGCGACCTGGCGACAACGCTGCTCGCGGCCCTGCACTGCGACGTGATCGTGCCGCTGATCCTCGGCAGCCTGCGCGCGCCCGGCATGGACGACCTCGCCGAATTGCAGACACCCATCCGCATGCTGCTCGCCGAGTACGACCGGATCATCCCCAACAGCGTCTACGCCACCCACTACCTGCGCGAACTGCCCGCGTCGGCGGATCGCATCCTCGTACACGGGGTGGGGCACGTGCCGATGCTGGAGGCCCCCGACCGGATCGCGACGCTCATCGCCGAGCACATCTACGCCAGCCGGGGGCACCTGCGCGCGGTGTGATCAGCGCGCGAGCAGGCCCTTGGCGATGTGGGTCACCTGGATCTCGTTGCTGCCCGCGTAGATCATCAGCGACTTGGCGTCGCGGGCCAGCTGTTCGACGCGGTACTCGCTCATGTACCCGTTGCCGCCGAACAGCTGCACGGCCTCCATCGCCACCTCGGTGGCGGCCTCGGAGCAGTACAGCTTCATCGCCGAGGCCTCGGCCAGGCTCGGTGGCTTGCCCGCCTTGCCGCGCTCGAGGGTGTTGAACACCATGTTGCGCACATTGATCCGCGCGACTTCCATCTTGGCCAGCTTGAGCTGGATCAGCTGGAACCGCCCGATCTCCTGACCCCACAGCGTGCGGTTGCGCGCGTAATCCACGCAGAGCCGGTGACATTCTTCGATCACGCCGAGTGCCATGAATCCGACACCGATCCGTTCGGCGGTGAAACTCGCTCGGGCGCTTTCCCTTCCGTCGCCGCCACGGTGGTCCTCGGTCTCGCCGAGCAGCCGGTCCTTGCCGAGGCGCACGTTGTCGAAGAACAGCTCACCGGTCGGCGAGGAGTGCAGACCCATCTTCTTGAACGGTTTACCCTGGGTGAGGCCTTCCATGCCCTTGTCGAGCACGAAGGTGAGCACCTTGCGGTCGCGTTTGTCGGCGCCGTCGCCTTCGTCGAGCTTGGCGTAGACGATGATCACGTCGGCGCACGGGCCGTTGGTGATGAAGGTCTTCTGGCCGTTGAGGATGTAGTCCGCACCGTCGCGTTCGACGCGAGTCTTCATGCCGCCGAACGCATCCGAGCCCGAGTCGGGCTCGGTGATGGCCCAGGAGGCCACCTTGCGCAGGGTGACGATGTCGGCGAGCCAGCGCTGTTTCTGGGCGAGGGTGCCGCGCGACATGATGGTGGTGGCGCCCAGGCCGATGCTCACACCGAGCGCGGAGACCAAACCCATACACACGCCGGACAATTCGCTGATGAGCACCGCCATCATCGACTGCTGATCACCGAACGGGCCGCGCGAGCTCCCGCCGCCACCCTCGCCGCCCGCTTCTTCCTTGGCGAGCATCTTGGTGACCATGTCCTCGGACATCGTGTCGATGCCGAACTGGCTGAACAGCTTGCGCAGGATCGGGTACGGCAGCATCTCGCCGCTGTCGAGGGCGTCGAGATTCGGGCGGACCTCCTTGTCGATGAAGGCCCGCACAGCATCGCGGATCATCAGATCGGTCTCGGACCACTCGAACACTGCTCGCTCCTGACGCTCGTCCCCTGAGCAAAAACATACATGCGTGCTTGTTTTCGCGGGGCCGTTTCGGTGACCCCGGTCACCATCGCGGTGCGTAACAGCGGCGTAACGAATCGGAAAATACCTGTCTACATCCGTGCACGACCGTCGGTGAGTCGGGCGAATTCGCGCGGCAGCGGATGAAGGAGAGAGCTGAATGGCCGGAGCAGATACCGCCGCCAAAGAAACACTCGAGGACTACACGCTGCGTTTCGCCCCACGGAGTTACCGAAAATGGAGCCCGGCGGTGGTCGGAATCTCCGCGCTGGGTGGCATCGCCTACCTGGCCGATTTCGCGATCGGCGCCAATATCGGCATCGCCCACGGAACGGGAAACGCCCTGATCGGCATCGGTATCTTCGCCGTCGTCGTGATGCTCACCGGATTTCCGCTCGCCTATTACGCGGCGCGCTACAACATCGATCTCGACCTGATCACGCGCGGTAGCGGTTTCGGTTACTACGGGTCGGTGATCACCAATATCGTCTTCGCGTCGTTCACCTTCATCTTCTTCGCGCTCGAAGGTTCGATCATGGCCCAGGGCCTGGAATTAGGGCTCGGAATTCCGTTGTGGTTGGGGTATCTGGCCTCGACGGTGATCATCTTCCCGCTGGTCATCTACGGCATGAACACCCTGGCCAAGTTGCAGGTGTGGACCACGCCGCTGTGGCTGTTGCTGATGGTCGCGCCGTTCGGGTTCCTGCTGGTGCGCCACCCCGAATCGGTCGGTTCGTTCTTCGCCTACGGCGGTAAGGACGGCCAGGGTGTGAGCGTGTCCGGTGCGCTACTGGCCGCCGGTGTATGCCTGTCGCTGATCGCCCAGATCGCCGAGCAGATCGACTACCTGCGCTTCATGCCGCCGCGCACCCCGGAGAACCGGGTCAAGTGGTGGGGCTGGATGCTGCTGGCGGGGCCCGGCTGGGTGCTGTTCGGTGCGGCCAAGCAGGTCGTCGGCCTGTTCCTCGCGGTGTACCTGATCGCGAATCTGCCTGCGGCGCAATCGATCGCTAACCAACCTGTGCACCAGTTCCTGGAGATCTACCGGGACATGGTCCCCGGCTGGCTCGCCATGACACTCGCGGTGGTACTGGTGGTGATCAGCCAGGTGAAGATCAATGTCACCAACGCCTACTCCGGGTCGCTGGCCTGGACCAACTCCTACACCCGCGTCACCAAGACCTACCCCGGTCGTCTGGTGTTCCTGGTGGTGAACCTGGTCGTCGCGCTGATCCTGATGGAAGCCAACATGTTCGACTTCCTCAACAGCATCCTCGGCTTCTACGCCAACTGCGGCATCGCCTGGATCGTCACCGTCGCCACCGACATCGCGGTCAACAAGTACCTGCTGAAGATCTCGCCGAAGGTGCCGGAGTTCCGGCGCGGCATGCTCTACGACTTCAACCCCGTGGGGCTGGTCGGGTTCGGTCTCTCGGCGGTGCTGTCGATCATGACCTTCTTCGGCCTGTTCGGTGAGCTGCTGAAGCCGTATTCCCCGCTGGTCGCGGTGCTCGTGTCGTTCGTCGCCACCCCGCTCACCGCGCTGGCGACCAAGGGCAAGTACTACCTGCGCCGCTCCGACGACGGCATCGAGGCGCCGATGTTCGACGAACACGGCAACCCCTCGGGCGAACTACTCCCCTGCCACGTCACCGGTCTGGAGTTCGAGCGTCCCGACATGATCGCCTCGGCCGTCCCCGGGCCCGAGGGAGAAATCCAGTACATCTCCTCGCTGGCCTTGTCGACGGACAAGCACGGTGTGCACCTGCTGCCTCGCCAGCACTGATCCGTCATCGAAGGCCGTGCGGGCGAACATCTTCTGCCCGCACGGCCTTCGTGGTGTTCACAGCATTTTGCGCACGACACGCGATGGCAGGATGCGCAGGGCGTAGCCCAGGGGCACCCACGGCCAGGCGGGGACATACGCCTTGGCGCGGCGCTTCTCGATCGCAGCGACCATGGCGCGTACGCCGGTTTCGGTGTCCACCATGAACTTCGGCTCATGCTTGACGCGGTCGTTCATCTCCGAGCGGATATAGCCCGGGTAGATCACCGAGACATCCACGCCGGGAACAGCTTCGGCGCGTAGCCCGTCGGCGAGTGCGGCGACACCTGCCTTGGTCGCGGCATAGGTGGTGAGGGTTTTGGGCATTCCACGCAGGCCGGAGATCGAGGAGATCATCACCAGGTGGCCCCGACCCTGAGCGCGGAAGATCTTCATGGCCGCCTCGGTTTGGGCCAGCGCCGCAAGGAAATTCACCACAGCGGTTTCACGGTTGGCCGTGTGCTTACCGGTACCCAGCGGTGCGCCCTTGCCGAGTCCCGCGTTGACGATCACCCGATCGAGGGTGCCGAACTCGTCGGCGAACTCGTCGAAGACGGTGAACACAGCAGTGTCGTCTGTGACATCGAGCTGTTTCACCGAGACGGCCCGGCCGGGGTGTTCGGCGAGGATCTCGGTGCGCAGCTCGTCGAGGCGCTCGGTGCGGCGGGCACACAGCCCCAGGTCGTAGCCGAGGGCCGCGAACTGGCGGGCCATCTCCGCGCCGAGCCCCGAGCTGGCTCCGGTGATGAGAACGGCGCCCCTGCTCATGACAGCGCCCACGTCGAGCGGCGGAACGAATCGTTGTGCGAGTCCATCCACTCACGCTAGCGATCGCGGCCACCGGACGCCGACCGGACAGCCGTTTCCAGCGCCCGGTCCGCGCGGCGTCGTCCGTCGCTGTCCTCGGCGATGTGCGACGGAATAGACCCTTCGTTCCAGTTCGAAATATAACTTGTTGGCCTACAGGATCTTTCACTGACCTTCTATTGAGACCGATCGATCAAATATGCGAGACTGCGAACCGCTATCCACCATCGAGAACCGAACAGGATCCACCATGTCGTTCACCAAACTGGTCACCGCGGGCATCACCGCACTGGCATTCGGAGCAGTCCTCACCGCGGGCCCCGCCACCGCGGCCCCTGTCGCCCCAGTGGTTGCCCCCGGCGAACCCGCACCGGGTGGCGTCGCGTCCGGCAGCGCCATCATCGATGACGTCGCCGAGCTCTTCCGCCAACTCCAGTGCGGCTCCGCCTACTCCTGCGGCGCCCCCGCGTAACCCTCTTGTCCGGGCGGTTCCGACCCGCCCGGACAGGCTGGGGCCGCTCGACTACGACATTCGGCGAACGGAACGCCGTTGCAAGAACACGGTCACCGCGAACAACAGGACACCGGCGACCGCCAGCAGAGCGCCGACCAGGGCGGGGGCGGTGTAGCCGAGGCCCGCGGCGATGACGAGGCCGCCGAGCCAGGCGCCCGCGGCGTTGGCGATGTTGAGGGCGGCGTGGTTGAGGGCGGCGGCGAGGGTTTGGGCGTCGGCGGCGACGTCCATGAGGCGCGTTTGCAGGCCGGGGGCCAGGGCCGCGCCGGAGGCGCCGACGAGGAAGGCACCGACGGCGGCGGTGATCGGGTTGTGGGCGGCGAGGACGAAACCGGCCAGGATGACCACCATCGCGATCATCGCGGCGAAGATCGACCGGTCGACGCCGCGGTCGGCGAGGATGCCGCCGATGATGTTGCCCGCGATCATGCCGAGGCCGAACAGGGCGAGCACGATCGGCACGGCACCGATCGGCATGCCCGCGACGTCGGTCATGGTGGTGGCGATGTAGGTGTACACGGCGAACATGCCGCCGAAGCCGATGGCGCCGACCGCGAGGGTGAGCAGCACCTGGGGGCGGCGCAGGGCGCCGAGTTCGGTCATCGGGTTGGTGATCTTCATGTCGCTCAGGGCCGGGACGTACCGCCACAGCGCGAACATCGTCGCCAGGCCGATGATCGCGACGACCACATAGGCGTCGCGCCAGCCCAGATGCTGGCCGAGCCAGGTCGCGCCGGGGACACCGACCACATTCGCCACGCTCAACCCGAGCATCACCGCGGCTACGGCCTTCGCCCGCTGTCCGGCGGGCGCCAGGGTCGCCGCCGCGAGTGAGGCGACACCGAAGTACGCGCCGTGCGGCAGACCGGAAACGAATCGCGCGAGCACGAGCGTGCCGAAGGTCGGCGCGAGCACGGTCGCGGCATTGCCGACGGTGAACGCGGCCATCAACGTGATGAGCAGCTTCTTGCGCGGCACCCGCGCGCACAAGGCGGCGATCAGTGGCGCACCGACGACCACGCCGAGCGCGTACGCCGACACCGCGTGCCCGGCCGTCGGCTCGGAGATACCGAACGCCTTCGCGATGTCGGGCAGCAGACCCATGGTGACGAATTCGGTGGTGCCGATGCCGAAACCTCCCAGCGCCAACGCGAGCATCGCCGGGACATGCCAGCTTGTGCGTGGCGCCTCGGGGCGGTCAGTGGTCGCAAGGGAAGAAGTCACGCCTCGTTACAACGACCATCGCCAGGCGTTCGCTACCAGCACAGTGCGTGAGTTGCCCCACCTCCGACGCTTCGTCGGCGGAGCAGCGAAGGTGGTGGTGCGGGGCCGCGCCGGGCCTGCTCCTTCCGACACTCGCTGGCGGAGCGAAACAGACCGGGCAACAACAGGCATCCGGAAACAAGAACGGCCCGGTGGGGCCCGCTGACACGCGCAGCAGGGGCTCACCGGGCCGGGGAAGCTACTTCTTACTTCAGGGCACGCGCCAGGTTGGCATCCAGCGCACCCAGGAATTCCTCCGTGCTCAGGTACCCCTGATCGCCGCCGACGAGCAGCGCCAGGTCCTTGGTCATCTGCCCACCCTCGACGGTCTTGATGACGACGTCCTCGAGCGCCTGGGCGAAGCCGATCACCTCGGGGGTGTTGTCCAGCTTGCCTCGGTGCTCGAGCCCACGGGTCCAGGCGAAGATCGACGCGATCGGGTTGGTCGAGGTCGGCTTGCCCTGCTGGTGCTGGCGGTAGTGCCGGGTGACAGTGCCGTGCGCGGCCTCGGCCTCGCAGGTCTTGCCGTCCGGGGTGAGCAGCACCGAGGTCATCAGGCCGAGCGAACCGAAACCCTGGGCGACGGTGTCGGACTGCACGTCGCCGTCGTAGTTCTTACAGGCCCACACGTAACCGCCCTCCCACTTCATGGAGGAGGCGACCATGTCGTCGATGAGGCGGTGCTCGTAGGTGAGGCCCGCGGCGTCGAACTCGGCCTTGAACTCGGCGTCGAAGACTTCCTGGAAGGTGTCCTTGAACATGCCGTCGTAGGCCTTGAGGATGGTGTTCTTCGTGGAGAGGTACACCGGGTAGTTCTGCTGCAGGCCGTAGTTGAACGACGCGCGCGCGAAGTCCTCGATGGACTTCTTGAAGTTGTACATACCCATGACGACGCCGCCGTCCTCGGGCATCTTCACGACCTCGTGCACGATCGGCTCGCTGCCGTCCTCCGGGGTGAAGGTGAGCGTGACGGTTCCCGCCTCGTACACCTTGAAGTCGGTGGCGCGGTACTGGTCGCCGAACGCGTGGCGGCCGATGATGATCGGCTTGGTCCAGCCGGGCACCAGACGCGGCACATTGGAGATGATGATCGGCGCGCGGAAGATGGTGCCACCCAGGATGTTTCGGATGGTGCCGTTGGGCGAGCGCCACATCTTCTTGAGACCGAATTCCTTCACCCGCGCTTCGTCGGGGGTGATGGTGGCGCACTTGACACCGACGCCGTGCTGCTTGATGGCGTTCGCCGCGTCGATGGTGACCTGGTCGTCTGTCTTGTCGCGGTACTCGATACCGAGGTCGTAGTACTCGAGATTCACGTCGAGATAGGGATGGATCAGCTTGTCCTTGATGAACTGCCAGATGATCCGGGTCATCTCGTCGCCGTCGAGTTCTACGACGGTGCCTTCAACCTTGATCTTGGACATGGATCTTCGTGTCCTCCTCGGTGGGTGCCCTCATTGCACGGCCGGGCGAACACGCTTGTGAGCGGACCCCAGCAGTTCCAACAGACAACGTATATGCCCCGCGTTGTCTGCGGGACGTGTAGGTGCAAACATGACAAGCGTACTGCTGCCAAGGACCTCACCGCGACGGGAGGCCCAACTGTGCGCACAGCTCGAAACTACCCCCGCCCGGACGTGCGCCGACTCGCGCGCCGCGTACTCACGAGTAGTGCGCAACCACCCAGGCAGCGGATGGCAAACGGCTCGCAAGTGCGCGGGCCACCCTCGGAAGGTGACCGACACACGGCTGGGCGTCAGGTGAGCGGCGCAGCGGGCTCGTCGAGTGCGGCCAGCTCGGTGGCGAGGGCGGTGCGAACCTGCTCGGCGGCGGCGCGGTGCGCGGCCGCCGCGCCGTGGTCGCCCAGCCGCTCGGCCAGTTCGGCGAGGACGGTGTCGACCGGGCCGAAGGCGACCGAGCCCGAATCCATGCCCGCGATGGTGCCCGCCCGTGGCAGCAGGTCGCGGTAGAGCCGCTCGGCGGCCTCGGCGGTGCCGATCCGGGCGACCACTCTGGCCTCGAACGCCGACATCGCGCCCCAGTAGTAGTCGCGCAGCACCTCGGTGCCCGCGTCGAGGACGGTGACCGCGCGCGCGGTGTCGCCCGCGTCGAGCAGGGCCAGCGCGTACACGTAGCTGATCGCGTGCGGCGCGGCCGCGTACAGCTGCGCGTACCCGTCCAGGCCGGGGGTGAGGTCGCCACGGGCCCACCCGGTCATCATCCGGGCCAGCAGGATCAGTTCGGCGCCATTGGCGTTGCCCGCCGCGATCATCTTCGCGCTGAGGTCGGCGTCGATCGCTTCGGCGGTGTCCAGGTCGCCACGCAGCACCGCGAGGACGGCCAGGTGCGCGGTGGACACGACCAGCAGCGGGCCGAGCTGTCCGCCCTCCGCGCAGTCGAGTGCCTCCGCGATCGCCGACCGCGCCGCGACGAGCCTGCCCGCGCCCGAGGCGACGAGGAAGCGCAGGAAGTGCGCGACGGCCTGGTACTCGGGCAGCTGCGCCGCGGTCGCCACACGCAACAGGTCCTCGGCCAGGTCGGCGCGCTCGGCCCACAGATCGGGGCCGAGGGCGACGAAGGCCCTGGCGTTGAGCGCCGCGCACAGCAGTTCGGGGTCGCCGAGTGCGCGCGCGGTGCGCAAGGCCTCGGCGGAGCAGGCGAAGGCGCGCGCATTGTCGAACCCTTCCACGGCGAAGACGGTGCTGACCAGGAGCCTGACGCGCAGGTCCGGCGCGGTCGTGCGGTGCAACGCGGACGCGAGGTCGACCGACATGTCGGAGTCGGGCAGGCCACGGTCTCGGCTGCTCCAGATCGTCGGGGCGCGCCAGCAGGTGAGAACGGCGACGACGGGGTCTTCGTCGCGAGCCGCACCGCCCTCGCCCGGTCCGGCGGTGCCGCTCCGCATCAGGGCGCGGGCCGTGGTCATGGACTCGACGCGGAGGCGGCGGGCCTGGTCGTCGTTGCCGCCGTAGGCGAGGGCGTTGATCAGCGCGCAGCGGGTGGACAGCGCGGCCAGCCGGTCCGCTCGGGCGGCCGTCGGACTGTCGTGGCCCGCGCGGGTGTGCAATTCGAGCGCCGCGCGCCACAGGGGCTCGGCGTCCTGGTGGGCTCGTCGGGCGGTGCGTCTGCGGGCAGCGGCGAGGACGTAGCGCAGGGCACGGGTGGCCGTTGCGGTGGCCGCGCCCGCGATGGCGTGATGTGCCATGGCATCGAGCACGACGGTGTCGACGGCGGCGAGGTCGGCGTCGTCCGCGTGGCCCACGTCCGGGCGGGTGCCATGGCCCGCGGGCGAGATCCCGCGTTCGAGGAGTTCCAGAGCGGCCCAGTGCAGGCGGGCGCGGCGCAGGGTGGGGATGTCGTCGTACACCGCGTCACGAATCAGGGCGTGCGCGAAGGAGATTCGATCCGTCTCGACGTGCACGAGGCGAGCGACCGCGAGGGTGTCGACCAGGTCGATGAGAGCGTCCTCCGGTTCGGCGCTCAGCGCGAGCAGGGTGTCGAAGTCGATGTCGTCGCCCCAGACCGCGGCCAGCCGCAGGGCGCGGGCGGCGCCTGCGGGAAGCCGGGTGATGCGGCGGTGCAGCACCGCCCGCACCCCCGCGGGCACGGCGCGCAGATCACCCACCGCCGCAGCGAGCGTCGCGACCTCGCGGACGAACAGCGGGTTACCAGCGGTCCGGGCACGCAGCCACTCGACCGTTTCGTCGTCGAGGGGCGTCAGTCCGGCCCGCTCCGCGACCGCGCGCACCGCCACGCCGTCGAGCCCACCCAGCACCAGCCGCCGACCCGTCGACCCGGCCAGCGCCGCGGCGGTGGCCCGCACCCCCGAATCGGCCTCCGACCCCCGCGCGGTCACCAGCACCAGCAGCGGCCGCTGCGTCAGCCACGCCACCACCTGCCGCAGAATCTGCAGGGTCGCGCTGTCGGCCCGATGCACGTCCTCGAGCACCACCAGCAACGGCCCATCGGCCAGTCGCCGCCCACAGACCCGCGCCACCACCCGCGCGATGGCGAACGGTCCCGCCTGAGCCCCGACACCTTCGGTCATCGCCGGGGCCGCTGCATGGCCGGACTCCGCCGATGCCCAGGTCGGTTCGAGACCGTCGAGCAGGTGGACCCAGGCCCAGGCGGCGGGCGCGCCGTCGACCTCGGGGCACGAGGCGCTCGCCACCGCCCATCCTCGGGCGGCGAGAGTCGCGTCGAGCACCTCGACCTGCGTCGATTTGCCCGCGCCCGCTTCACCTTCCAGCCACACCACCCGCGCGCGTCCTCGCGCGACCACCTCTGCGGCCTCGGCGAGCAGGGCGGAGCGTTCGGCTGCGTAGCCGACCACCGCAGGCCCTGCGTCATCCGCGAGGTGGATCTGGACGGGCTCGGCGCTGACGGTGACGTGACCGCCGTCCGAGAGGTGCGAAACCTGTCGCCGGTCCAGTTCGGGAGCGTGGGTGAGGATGGCGGTTTCGAGGTCGTTGAGGGCCGGGCTCGGTCGGACACCGAATTCGTTGTCGAGATAGGCGCGCAGGTCGCGAAGGGTGGCGAGGGCGTCGAGTTGGCGGCCGAGGCGGTACTGAGTGAGCGCGAGCAGGCAGGCCGCGTTCTCTCGATCGGGGTGATCGGCGACGTGGCGGTGTAGGAGCACGAAGGCCTCGTCGGGGCGGTCGAGGGCCAGGGCCGACTCGGCGCGGCCCTCCACGGCTACGCGGCGGAGTTCGTGCAGGCGGGCGGCCTCCGCGAGCACCCAGTGGGCGGTGGCGAAGGGCGCGTACGGCTCACCGTGCCAGCAGGCCAGCGCCGCCCCGAGCCGCTGGAACCGGTGGGCGGGGTCGTCCGCGTCGCCCAGGGCAAGCAGCCGCTCGAAGCGCCAGGCGTCGACCGCCTCGGGACCCAGGCGCAGGGCGTAGCCGGGTGCCTCGGAAACGAGCACGGTGGCCCGCGCGCGCGGCGGGCGCGCCGGTTCGACGGCGCGCCGCAGATAGGAGATGTGCGCCTGCAGTGCGCCGAGCGCCTTGGGTGGCGGGTCGCCCGCCCACAGGTCGTCGATCAGCTGGTCGGTCGACACCACCGCACCGCCCGCGAGTACCAGCCTGGCCAGCAGCGCGCGCTGACGCGGCCCACCGAGGTCGGCGGGCCGCCCGCCCACCTCGACCCGCAGCGGGCCGAGTACATCGATGCGTACGGCGGTCGCGCCGCCGTCCGGTTCGCTCTGTTCGATCGGGTCAATTTACCGGGCGATACGCACCCCCGCGACACCGATCGCGACGCCTTGGGCGACCGTGCCGGGAATGATCCACCAGCCTTCCGCGCCCGGCAGCAGGCCGGGAATCATCGCCGCGACCGTCATCGACAGCGTGCCCGCGAGGATCAGCACACCCGACCACCGCCCGAACACCGCGGCGGGCCGCAGCAGCGCGTACACCGCGAGCAGCACGAAACCGAGCAGCAGCGCCATCGACAGCGGCGCGAGCACGGCGGCCGACGCGTCGGCGATCTCGCTTGCCGTGTGATGGTCGACCCCGGTGCTCACGAACACCTCGTGATACGCACCGATCGGAATCACCACGGCCAACCCGGCGAACAGCGACCCGTGCGCGAGGGTGAGCATGCCGCTCGCCACTCCGCCGTCCGGTCGACGGATGGCGCGGACCAGCGCGGGCAGGCCGACCGCCATCAGCACGGCCCCGACGGCGAATGTGAGGTGCGCGGGCGCCCAAGTCGGCGCGTGGACGGCGTCCTCGGAGTGTTCGAGCGGGTGCAGCAGGTTGCCGACGGCCCACAGCAGTGCGCCGACGGCGAGGGTCACCGCACGGCCTCGGTCCCGGTGGGGCGGCGCCGCGACGGCGGGAGCGGTGGATTGGGGCGATTCGATCGTCATGCACCGAGCCTGACCGGGCCCGATTGGTATCCACTTGCGAACGATTTGCGGCGCGGACGGGACCCGACACACCACGGCGGAAGTGATCCAGGTGACGTTTCGGCGGGAAGTTTCCGTGTGAGCGGGCTGTCCGGTTAACATGTCGTCCAAGGTCATGAGTACCAGCGCGAAGCCCCGGCTCGCTGGTCGGCAACCCTCCAGCTGCGGTGGGGTGCTCCGGGTGATGACCGGGCTCTCGAAGGTCGGGAGCAAGCGCGCATTTCAGGAGGACCCCATGTGTTGTTGTCCGTCGATCCGCCCCAGCTGAACCCCCGACGCACAACCCCTGGAGCATGACCATGACCGACTCCGCCCTGCCCGAGAACTGGTCGTTCGAGACCAAGCAGATCCACGCGGGCCAGGCCCCCGACGCGAGCACCAACGCGCGGGCACTGCCGATCTACCAGACCACCTCCTACACCTTCCGCGACACCGAGCACGCCGCCGCGCTGTTCGGCCTCGCCGAACCGGGCAACATCTACACCCGGATCATGAACCCCACCCAGGACGCGGTGGAGCAGCGCATCGCCGCCCTCGAAGGCGGCGTCGCGGCCCTGCTGGTGGCCTCGGGCCAGGCCGCCGAGACCTTCGCGATCCTGAACCTGGCGGGCGCGGGTGACCACATCGTGTCCAGCCCCCACCTCTACGGCGGCACCTACAACCTCTTCCATTACTCGCTGCCCAAGCTCGGCATCGAGGTGTCGTTCGTGGACGACCCCGACGACCTGGCGCAGTGGCAGGCCGCGATCCGCCCGAACACCAAGGCCTTCTACGGCGAGACCATCGCCAACCCGAGCAGCGCGGTGTTCGACATCCCCGGCATCGCCGGTGTGGCCCACGAGAACGGGCTGCCGCTGATCGTCGACAACACCGTCGCCACCCCGTACCTGATCCAGCCGCTGGCCCACGGCGCCGACATCGTGGTGCACTCGGCCACGAAGTACCTCGGCGGCCACGGCGCCGCGGTGGCGGGCGTGATCGTCGACGGTGGCACCTTCGACTGGACCGTCCGTGACGCCGAGGGCAACGCCCGGTTCCCCGGCTTCACCGAGCCCGACCCGAGCTACCACGGCGCGGTGTTCGCCGATCTCGGCGCACCCGCGTTCGCACTCAAGGCCCGCGTGCAGTTGCTGCGCGACCTCGGCGCGGCGGTGTCGCCGTTCAACGCCTTCCTCATCGCGCAGGGCATCGAGACGCTGAGCCTGCGGGTGGAGCGACACGTGAGCAACGCCGTCGAGGTGGCGAAGTTCGTCGCCACCCAGCCCGGTGTGGACGCGGTGCACTACGCGGGCCTCGAGACCTCGCCCTGGTACGAGCGGGCCAGGCAGCTGGCGCCCAAGGGCGCGGGCGCGATCGTGTCGTTCGAGCTGGCCGGTGGCGTCGACGCGGGCAAGAAGTTCGTGGACGCGCTCAGCCTGCACAGCCATGTGGCTAACATCGGTGATGTGCGTTCTCTCGTGATTCACCCGGCCTCGACCACGCACTCGCAGTTGACGCCGGAGGAGCAGTTGGCCGCCGGTGTCACGCCCGGCCTCGTCCGGCTCGCGGTGGGCATCGAGGGAATCGACGACATCCTGGCCGATCTGCGGGCCGGTTTCGCGGCGGCGACGACGTGACTGTGAGCACCGAATCGCCGATCACCCGTCCCGGCACCGGCGTGGCCCTGCTGCCACCGCCGGACGGGCGACTCGGCGTGGTCGCCATCGGGGACGTGACGCTGGAGAACGGCGCCGTGGTCCCCGATGTGCGGCTGGCGGTGCAACGGTGGGGTGAGCTCTCCCCCACGCTCGACAATGTGGTGCTCGTCGAACACGCGCTCACCGGCGACTCCCATGTCGTCGGTGGGCCCGACGGGGCGCCCGGCTGGTGGGAGGGCATGGTCGGGCCCGGCGCGCCGATCGACACCGAGCAGTGGTGTGTGATCGCCACCAATGTGCTCGGTGGCTGTAAGGGCAGCACCGGACCGTCCTCGCCCGCGCCCGACGGAAAGCCTTGGGGCGCACGGTTTCCCTGGGTGACGATTCGCGACCAGGTGACCGCCGAGGCGCAGTTGCTCGACCTGCTCGGGATCGAGCGGCTCGGTGCCGTCGTCGGTGGGTCGATGGGTGGCATGCGGGTGCTCGAGTGGATCATCGGGCACCCCGAGCGGGTGTCGGCGGCGCTGGTGCTCGCCGTCGGCGCGCGCGCCACCGCCGACCAGATCGGCACCCAGACCACCCAGATGGCGATCATCACCGCCGACCCCGACTGGCAGGACGGCAACTATCACGGCACCGGCCGTGCCCCGATGACGGGCATGGGCCTGGCCCGGCGCATCGCCCACCTCACCTACCGCACCGAGGGCGAACTCGAACACCGCTTCGCCAACCACGCCCAGGGCGACGAGGACCCGTGGGCGGGCGGCCGGTACGCGGTGCAGAGCTACCTCGAGCACCAGGCCGACAAGCTCGGTCAGCGTTTCGATCCGGCCACCTATGTGCTGCTCAGCGAGGCCATGAACCGCCACGACGTGGGCCGAGGCCGAGGTGGCGTCGCCGCCGCGCTCGCCTCGACCCCGGTGCCGTGTGTGGTCGGCGGGGTCGACTCCGATCGCCTGTACCCGTTGCACACCCAGGCCGAGCTGGCCGACGGCCTGCCCGGCTGCGCGGGTCTGGAGATCGTGCACTCCCGCGACGGGCACGACGGCTTCCTCACCGAGGCGGCGGCGGTGTCCAAGCTGCTCACCGAAACGATGCGACTGGCCCGCGAGAACCGCTGAGCGCGGTCAGGACGCGGTGAGCAACGCGACGATCGACCGCACATAGGCTTGCAGGCGTTCGCGCGAATACTCCTGCGGCGCGCTCACCGCCAGCCTGCCGAGCATCTCGGCGACGGTGAGCGTCGAGTTCGCCAGTAGTTCCGCGTCCATGCCCGACCAGCGCGGCGACCACGAGATGCCCACGCGCACAAGCGCTTGCGCCCGGTCGAGGATGTCGTCCCGGGAATCGCGCAGGGCGGCACGGTATTCGGCGGGTGCGCTGGCCGGGGTGGCGAGGATCAGCCGCCAGCGGGTCGGATTCGCCAGTGCCACATCGACGAACGCCTCGACCGTAGCCGAGGCAGCCGCCACCGGATCGACTCCGAGCAGGTCTTGCGGCAGGGTGTCGGCGATCTGCTCGAGCCCGCGTTCACGTTCCCGCTCGAGCAGGGCTTCGACGAGTTCGGCCCGGGTCTTGAACACCGTGTACAGCACCGGTTTTCCGACACCGGCCTCCTGCGCGACGGCTTCCATGCTCAGTTCGTGTAGTTCCATCCGGCCGAGCACGGTGAACGCCGCGTCGAGCAGACTCCCCCAGCTGGAAGGTGTGGGCGGCCCCGACGGCGCTGATCAGTTTCCAGCGCGCGGTCACCCTCGAGCACTTCGATCCCTTCCTGACCGCCGCCGTGGCCGACTCCCACGGCATCTACGACAGCCCGGCCAGCCGCCTCGACCACACCCTCGCGTACTTCCTGCTGGTCGCGGTGGGCGACGGCCGGACCGCCGTCCAGGCCGCCGAGCACCTGATGCGGGTGCACGCGCCGATGACAGGCATCGAACCGGTGAGCGGCAAGCGCTACAGCGCCAACAACCCCGGCTCCCAGCTGTGGATCCACATCGCCGGCTGGCACTCGGTACTCGAGGCCTTCGAGATGTACGGGCCCGGCCCGCTGAGCCGCGAGGACGAGCAGCGGTACTGGGCCGAGTGCGCGATCGCCGCCGAACTTCAGACCTGCGACCCGGCCGATGTGCCGCGCGATCGCGAGGAGGTCCGCGCCTACTTCGACCGGGTGCGCCCGCGTCTGTGCGTGACCGAACGGGCCGTCGAGGGCATGCATTACCTGCTGTGGACGCCACCGAGCAAGGGCTGGCACTTCGCCGTCGGCAGCAGGCTGCTCTCGCTGGCGAGTATCCCGAGCCTACCGAGGTGGATGCGGACGCTCGGGCGGTTCGCGCTGCCCCCGGCACTCGATCCGCTGCTGCGCCTTCCGGCGAAGGCGATCGCCCGGACCGCCGCCCGCCGCGACAACTGGGCCATGATCAAGGCCGCACCGTACATCGCGCCGATGTCAGGGGCGATCCTGGCCGCGCATGCCACGTGCGCGCCGCCGACGACCCCGACGACGATCACGCCGCAGCGAGCCAGAAAGCTCTACGGGAGCAAGGGCGACGCCGGCTTGTGGGCGACGTCGCGCGTCGGCGAAACCGCCTGACAGCGAACACCATCGACGACTCGGCGCGCTGGGGCCGCCGTCGTCGTGGCCGCCGCCCCCCTACGCCGAGCGGCGCCTGGCCCGCTCGATGTGATTGATATTGACCTCGATCCACTCGCGCAGGGCTGTAATCGGTTCGCGCAGACTGCATCCCAGATCCGTGAGGGTGTATTCGACGCGCGGGGGCACCGTGGGATACACGGTGCGCTCGACGAAACCGTCGGCTTCCAACTGCCGCAGGGTCTGGGTGAGCATCTTCTGGGAGACGCCGCCGATGCGGCGCCGCAGATCGGTGTAGCGCAGGGTGCCGTCGGCGAGCGCGTCGACGATCAGCACCGTCCATTTGCCCGCGATGGTGTCGAGTACCTCGCGCGTAGGGCATTTCGCCGAGTACACGTCGGCCGGTAGTCCGCTGAGTTCGTGAATGGTGGCCACCCGCCTGATTCTAACGCACTTTCAGGTGCCTACTTCCTTATCGGATGTAACTCTCCGATAGTAAGAAACATGCTTACACAGACACTTTCGGTCACCGACGCCATCCGTACCCGCCGCACCGTTCGCCACTACCTGCCCGACCCGATCGCCCCCGAAATCCTCGACGAGTTGCTCGACCTGGTCGTGGAGGCGCCGAGCGCCTGGAACATGCAGGACCGCTCGATCGTCCTCGTGCGCAGTGAACAGGGGCGCCGAGCGCTGTCGGAGGCGGCATTCGGACAGCCGCAACCGCTGGAGGCGCCCGCGGTGCTGGTTTTCGTCGCCGACCCGAACGCCTGGCGCGGCGCCCAGCCCGATATCGCCGAGCAAGCCGTGGCCAACGGGGCATGGAACGAGCAGTTCCGGGCGATGTTCGAGTCGCGCGCGGAGTACCACTCGCTCGATCAGCGGGGACTGCTGCGCGAGAACGCGGTGAAGAACGCCATGATCGCGGCCACCTACACCATGCTCGCCGCCGCCGGGCTCGGCTTGGCGTCGGCGCCGATGAACGGGTGGGACGAGGCCGCGGTGAAGCGTGCCGTCGGCATCGATCCCGCCTCCGACCTGGCGATCGCGGTGCTGGTCACCGTCGGTCACGGCGCGGGCCTGCCCCCGCATCCCGGTCGCAGGCCGCGGGCGCAGACGGTCTTCGCCGAGCGCTACCCGCTCAGCTGACGCCGAGGGTGTTGATCGTGGCCGCGAGGAAGACGATGGCGCTGCCGAGGGCGGTGAGCCAGGCGACGTCGAAGGGCTTGCTGCGGACCGCGAGCAGCCCGACCTGCACGGTGGGCAGGCACAGCCGGAAGGCGGCGGCCACCAGGGCCGCGCTGCCGAAGATGAGGGCGCCACGTCGCCAGCGATCCCAGGCGACGAAGGCGACGGCGATCACGATCAGCACGCTCACCACGGTCATCGGCAGGTGACTGCGCAGGTACTGCTGCCACGCGCTCAACCGCACGACGCGATGCTTGCCGGTGGTCTGCGCCTCGTTCACGCTGCCGATTGTCGCAGTGTTGCGCGCTGCCCGCACACAGGGGCCCGCTACCCTGCTGCGGGTGTTCAATGTGATGTTCCATCAGCCGGTGATCCCGCCGAACACCGGTAACGCGATCCGGTTGGTCGCGGGCACCGGATGCACCCTGCATCTGATCGAGCCGCTCGGGTTCGACCTGTCGGAGTCGAAGCTGCGCCGAGCGGGCCTCGACTACCACGACCTGGCCTCGGTCACCGTGCATCCCGACCTCGAGACGGCCTGGGCCGCGATCGGCCCGCAGCGGGTCTTCGCGTTCACCACCCAGGCCACCACCCGCTTCACCGACATCGCCTACCAGCCCGGCGACATCCTGCTGTTCGGCACCGAACCGACCGGGCTGCCGCCGGAGGTCCTGGCCGATCCACACATCACCGACCAGGTGCGCGTCCCGATGCTGCCCGGGCGGCGCTCGATGAACCTGTCGAACACGGCCGCCGTCGCGGTGTACGAGGCGTGGCGCCAGCACGGGTTCCCCGACGCGGTCTGACCTGGTCGGGCTCGTGCCCGCGCAGCGAAGGCGCGCTACCGGCGAGGCTGTCTCGGCGGGCCGATCGAGCGGGCGGCCAGGATGTGGTCTGGCTGGTCGGGGCTCGCTCTCGCGCGACGAAGATCCGTCCCGCGAGTTCGACCGGCAGGCGGAGGGTGCGTCAGTCGATGTCGAAGCGTTTGAAGCGGGAGGTGGCGCCTGCCGTGAGACGGACCGTGGACTTGGGGACGCCGAAGTGGTCGGCGAGCAGTTCGATCGCGGCCCTGTTGGCCTTGCCCTCCGTGGCGGGGGCACGGACGTAGAGGGTGAGGGTGCCGTCGGGGGCGGTTTCGACCAGGGGGCCTTTACGGCTGTTCGGTTTGATCGTCGCCCGCACGGTGGGCACCGGGATTCTCCTTCGCGGTCTCGCTCGATGTCGCCGTGTCGCTCGCCGAGGCGTTGGTTTGCGCTTCCGCCGTGGGCGGTGTCGGCTCGGTCTTTCCGACAGTCGGTGGGGCACCGGGCGTTGCGGCTGTGCGGGTGATGGGCGCGGACCGCCGGACGACGCGCAGGATCGCGTAGAGCACGCCGCCGAGCAGGGCGAACAGGCCCAACCACGGCACCGCCTTGCCCGCGAAGACGACCGCGTCGCCGAGCCAGTCGACCAGCGAGTTCCAGCCGGAGACGAGGCCGTCCCAGAACGAGTCGGGCTCGCCCGGCGCCTGCTTCTTCTCGGCGGTGAGGGTGATCGTGAGGGTCGACAGGGCCACCTGGTCGTCGAGGCTGCGCTTCTGGGCGGTGAGGCTGTCGAGCTCGCCCTGCCTGCTCGACAGCGCTTCCTCGGCGGCGATCAGGTCGGCGGTGTTGGTCGCGCCCGCGATCAGCGCTTTCAGCCGGTCGACGGAGGCGCGCAAGGCATTGATGCGGGCGTCGAGGTCCTGCCACTGCATGGTGACGTCGTCGCGGTTGGTGCTGATCTCGGTGACCGTGCCCGCGTCGCCGAGGTCGGTGATGAAGGTGTCGGTCTTGTCGGCGGGCACCCGCACGCTCAGTACGGCGCGCGCTACCCGCTTGTCGGTGCCCGGCTGTTCGGTGCGGCTGTCGACGCGGCCGTTCAGCGCCCGCACCCGGTCGACGACGGTGCCTGCGGCGGCGATCGGGTCGTCGGCGGTGATGGCGACCGAACCGGTGATCACCTCTTTGCGCGTCGACGAATCCGACGGCGGTGGGCTGTCTTTCGCCGGTGCGCCTTCCCGGAAGCCGGGCGCGACCGCGGCGGCGGGCCCGGACACCGACGGCGCGTCCGCCTGATCGGACGCGGACTCCTCGGCGCCGCCACACCCGACCGGGAACACCAGTCCGAGCAACGCGATCATCACCACGACAAGCTTGCGCATGGTCGCAGCGTAGTGCGTTGTCGGCGCGCAGCGGGGCTCAACGGAAGTCGCGGGATCGGGCCACGATGCGCAGGTCGAGGTGTTCGAGGTGGTCGGCGACCAGACTCGCCACGCCCTCGGCGTTCTGGATGCGGCCACGGACGAGCAGGGCGGTCGCGCTCTGGGCCAGGCGACGGTAGCGGGTCCACAGGCCGACCGAGCAGACCACATTGATCATGCCGGTCTCGTCCTCGAGGTTCAGGAAGGTGACTCCGGCGGCGGTGGCGGGGCGTTGGCGGTGGGTGACCGCACCCGCGACGAGGATGCGGGAACCGTCCTCGACGAGCAGCAGGTCGGCGGCAGGCACCACGCCGAGTGAATTCAGGTGGGCTCGAAGGAATTCGGTGGGATAGGTGTCGGGTGAGATGCCGGTGGCCCACACGTCGGCGGCGGCGAGTTCGAGTGCGCTCATCCCGGGCAACGACGGCGCCTGCGTCACCGCACCGGTTCCGGGCAGCAGGTCGGGCCGCTCCCCCGCCGCCGCCCCCGCCGCCCACAGTGCGGCCCGCCGCACACTGCTACCCCGCCCTCTCCGATCGATGTCGTCCGACCGGTCGCCCGCCGCGCCACCAGCACGCGCCGCCGCCGCGCCCGCCAACCTCACACCGCCGTGCGCCGACGAGCCACCGGCCCCTACCGCGCCGCTCGTCGCCACTGCGTCGACGGTCGCCGCGACAGTAATGGTCCGCCCCTCCGCCGCCACCGAACCGCCCGGAATCGCCACCGCGCCATCGGTCGATTCGGCGGTGCCCATCGTTGCTTCGGCGAGCGCGCGGGGCTCGGTGTGATGTCTCGACGCGGGTGGTCCGCCCCTTGGGCCGACGGCACGCGGGGGCTCGGTGTCGACCAGCACGTCGAGGGCGCCTGCGGTGGCAAGGGATTCGGCTTGGGCGACAGTCAGTTCCACACGGCCGGTGAGGTCGAGCATCGAGGTGTAGGGGCCGTGGTCGATACGTTCGGTGACGAGGCGTTCGGCGAGGTCGTCACCGATGTGGCGGACGGCAGCCAGGCCGAGGCGCACCTCGGTGCCCGCGTTCTCCAGGGTGGGTTCGGCGCGGCTGGCGTTGATGTCGGGGCCGTGCACGAGCACGCCGTGGCGGCGGGCATCGGCGACCAGCGACTGCGGCGAGTAGAACCCCATCGGCTGGGCGCGCAGCAGCCCGGCGCAGAACGCGGCCGGGTGGTGCAGCTTGAACCACGACGAGTAGAACACCAGCGCGGCGAAGCTCTGCGAATGACTTTCGGGGAAACCGAAATTGGCGAAGGCGTAGAGCTTTTCGTAGATGCGGTCGGCGAGGTCGCCAGTGATGCCGTGCCGGTCGCGCATGCCCTGGTAGAGACGGTTCCTGAGCCGTTCCATCTTCTCCGGTGAGCGTTTGGAACCCATGGCGCGGCGCAGCTGATCGGCTTCGGCGGCGCTGAAACCGGCGACGTCGATGGCCATCTGCATCAGCTGTTCCTGGAACAGCGGGATACCGAGGGTGCGCGACAGCGAGTTCTCCAGCGCCGGATGGTCGCAGACCGGGGGCTCCTTGCCGTTGCGCCTGCGGATGTAGGGGTGCACCGAACCGCCCTGGATGGGGCCGGGCCGGATCAGCGCCACCTCGACCACCAGGTCGTAGAACTCGCGCGGCTTCAACCGTGGCAGGGTCGCCATCTGCGCGCGCGATTCCACCTGGAACACCCCGATCGAATCGGCGCGCCGCAGCATCTCGTAGACGGCCGGTTCGGTGAGGTCGAGGGCGTGCAGTTCCACCTGCTCGCCCTTGTGCTCGCGCACCAGGTCGATCATGTAGTGCAGGGCCGAGAGCATGCCGAGACCGAGCAGGTCGAACTTCACCAGACCGACCGCGGCGCAGTCGTCCTTGTCCCACTGCAGCACGCTGCGTCCGGCCATGCGCGCCCATTCCACCGGGCACACATCGGCGATGGGGCGGTCGCAGATCACCATGCCGCCGGAGTGGATACCCAGATGCCTTGGCAGACCGTCTAATTCGCCCGCGAGCTCGAGCACGGCGTCGGGGATGTCGGTGCCCGTCTCCTGACTCACGCCGGACCAACGGCTCACCTGTTTGCTCCAGGCGTCCTGCTGACCGGGCGAAAAACCCAGCGCCCGTGCGGCATCGCGCACCGCCGACTTACCGCGATAGGTGATCACGTTCGCCACCTGGGCGGCGTAGTCGCGGCCGTACTTGGCGTAGACGTGCTGGATGGCCTCCTCGCGGCGGTCGGATTCGATGTCGATATCGATGTCGGGTGGGCCGTCGCGTTCGGGCGCGAGGAACCGCTCGAACAGCAGCTTGTTGGCGACCGGGTCGACATTGGTGATGCCGATGGCGAAGCAGACCGCGGAGTTGGCGGCCGACCCGCGCCCCTGGCACAGGATGTCGTTGTGCTTGCAGAACTCGACGATGTCGTGCACGACCAGGAAGTAACCGGGGAACTCCAGCTGCCGGATCACGGCCAGTTCGTGCTCGATCTGCTTGTAGGCCTTCGCATTCCGTTCAGGCGGTCCGTAACGTTCGGCGGCGCCGCGATAGGTGAGCTCGCGCAGCCAGGAGTCCTCGTCGTGACCCGGCGGCACCTCGAACGGTGGCAGTTTCGGTGCGATCAAGCCGAGATCGAAGGCGCATTCGCGGGCCAGCGCCGCCGCGTTGGTCACCGCGTGCGGATACGCCGTGAACAGCCGCGCCATCTCCGCACCCGAGCGCAGGTGGGCACCGCCGGTGGGCGCCAGCCAGCCGACCATCTCGTCGAGGCTGCTGCGGGCACGGATCGCGGCCAGGGCCATCGCCCGCCGCCGCTGAGCCGGGGACGCGAAATGCGCGCCGGTGGTGGCCAGCACAGGCAACCCGAGCCGATCGGCGAGGGCCACCAGGTAGCCGTTGCGTTCGTCGTCGGTGGCGATGCCGTGGTGGGTGAGTTCCACGCTCACCCGGTCGGCGCCGAACCGTTCGACCAGATCGCGCAGGGCTACTTCGGCTTCGGGCAGGTTCGTATCGCCCGCGAGCAGGTCTTGCTCGAGGGCGGTGCGCAGGTGACCTTTGCGGCAGCCCGTGAGGATGTGCCAGTGACCACCCGCCGCGGCGGTGAGCGTGTCCAGGTCGTAGCGCAGAACACCCTTCTCCCCCGCCGCCATGTGCGCCGCGGCCATCTCGCGGGAGAGACGGCGGTAACCCTCCTGACCCCGGGCCAGCACCAACAGGTGCGGACCGGCCGGATCGGGAAAACCGGTGCGGGGCAACGAATTCGTGGCAGCCACGTGCCCACTCGGCGCACCGGCCGAGCCGACGGCTCCCTCGCGTATCCCGCCGCGCGGAACAGTACGGCGCCGGACCGCATCCCCTCGGCCCGGCGCCGCCTCCGCATCGGTTCCCAGTGACAGTTCGGCACCGAAAACCGTTGGCATTCCCCATTCCCTGGCCGCCTCGGCGAACCGGACGGTCCCGTAGAAGCCGTTGTGATCGGTGAGCGCGAGCGCCTCGAGACCCAGCCGCACCGCCTCCTCGACCAGTTCCTCGGGCGGGCTCGCGCCGTCGAGAAAGCTGTAGGCCGAGTGGGCGTGCAGTTCGGCGTAGGGCACCGCCGGGCCTGCCGGGAGTTCCAGGTCGGGAGCACGGTATTCGCCGCGTTTGCGCGACCAGGCCGGGCTGTCGCCCCCGTCGCCGGGGTGCATCTCCTCGGCCGGGCGGGCACTCGGCTTGCCCGAGAGCACCCGCTCCAGCTCCGACCAGGTCGGCGGCCCGTTGCTCCAACCCACGCACCCGCTCCTCTCCCTACCCCCTCACCTCGAACGCGTTGCCCGACATCTCAACTCGCGGGCAACCGCTCCATCGACCGCGACTCCAGTGCCGCCTCCACGTGGGTGAGACCGGCCCGGATCACCGCGCCGTAAGCATCGTTGGCGAGCACGTCCAGGTGGCCTCGGGCGATGGTCAGTTGCATGCGCGCCATGTCGAAATCGCCCACCCGGCGGTGACTGTCGGCCAGGTTCAGATACAGCGAGGGCAGGAATCCGCGCAGCCCGTCGTCCAGCGGGATACCCGGCCCGAACACCGCGGCCAGGGCCCGCTGATCCCACAGCAACGCACCCTCGGGTAGTTCCTGCACATCGGCAAGGTGATGTGCCACCACGCAGCGATGCAACGGGTCGCCGCCTTCCCCCAGTTCGTCCCAGAGCCGGGTCAGCGCCGCGCGCGCCGCCGCCTGGTCGAATCCGCCGAGCCGCACCGCGGCATAGATGTCCGCCATCCGATCGTCCGCCATGCTGCCATTATCGCACATACGTTCGAACATTCACCAGAGGCGTTCGAACATATTTTCGAGTTTCCGCGAGGCCTGGTCGCATAACTTACTTTGAAGTAAGTTAGAGGGAGCGAGCTGCAAAGGAGCAGTGATGTCCCAGGTTTCCCCGAAGAACCGGCGCGATCTCACCGGAAGGCACGTGGTGATCACCGGCGCTTCCTCCGGCATCGGCCGCGCCGCCGCCCTCGCCGTGGCCGACAAGGGCGCCGTCGTCCTGCTGTTGGCGCGGCGCGGCGACGAGCTGGCCCAGGTGGTCGACGAGATCCGCGCGGCGGGCGGGCAGGCGCACGGCTATCAGTGCGATGTGACCGACGCCGAATCCGTCGAGTCGACCGTGAAGACCATTCTCGACCAGCACGATCACGTCGACATGCTGGTCAACAACGCGGGCCGGTCCATCCGCCGCGCCATCCACCGCTCCACCGACCGCCTACACGACTACGAACGCACGATGGCGGTCAACTACTTCGGCGCGCTGCGGATGACCATGGCGTTGCTGCCACAGATGCGCGAGCGCGGCTTCGGCCACATCGTCAACATCTCCAGCGCCGGGGTGCAGGTGGCGACGCCACGCTTCTCCGCCTACCTGGCCAGCAAGGCGGCACTGGACAAGTTCACCGAGGTGGCGGCCGTCGAAACCCTCGCCGACGGTGTCACCTTCACGACCATCCACATGCCACTCGTGCGCACCCCCATGATCGCCCCCAGCGGGGAACAAGGTCCCGCCGAATCACCGGAGTGGGCCGCGGCCACCATCGTCCGCGCCCTCACCGAACGCCCCAAACGCATCGACGTCCCCCTCGGCACCCTCGCCGAATACGGCGCCCTGTTCACCCCCAAACTCCGCGACCGCATCCTGCACCGCTACTACCGCGCCATCCCCGACTCCCCCGCCGCCAAGGGACAGACGAGCGCCGCCCCCGATCCCGATCCCGCACCCCCGGCACCGCAGCCGGAGCCGAAGAAGTCCCCCGCTCGCACCGCCGCAGGCGCCGCCGTCCGCCGAGCCGCCCGCTGGGTGCCCGGCACCCACTGGTAGCTGCTTCGAGATCACCACGCTCTGGTGGCGGCGTTCCCCGAGAAAGAACCCGCACGAGAGCGTGATGTCGATCGTCCAGCGCGGCATGACGCACGGGCGTGGCAGCACCCGCGGCTGCGGCGAGCCGACCGATCAGCGCTGCTCGACAGCAGTTCCATGCTCAGATCGGCGAGCTCGGGCGGCCGCCGTTGAGAACGGGCTTCCCAGGGCCTGACAGGGTCGCGTACAGGACGTCGCCGGGTGTGGTGCACGTGGGTCAGGGAGTGGGGAGTTGTTCGATGGACACCGGTTCGAGATAACTGGCGGGTTTGGGTTTGGCGTTGCAGCCGGCCTGGCGGGGTGGGGCGGGGGCGGTGCGGGTGGTCACGCGCCAGCGGCGGCCGTCGCGGTGAGTGACGATGGCGGCGCCCGCGCGGGTCGGGTCGTGCGTGGGGGTGGGGTCGAGGTCGACGGTGAGGGCGTCGGCCGGTGCTGAGACCTGTTCGCGGACAACGACTTCGGCCAGTTGAGCGATCGGGGGGTAGCAGCTGCGACCGCGCAGGCCGGTGAGGGAGACCTCGCCGGTGTCGGCGGCGGCGAGCAGGTCGCGGGCGGCCGAAGCGTCGACGCGGCCGTAGGTGAGGCCCGACGGAAGCAGGACGACGGCCGGGGCGAAGCGGTGGCCGCCGGTGTGGGAGGCCTCCCAGACGCGCTCGGGGTGGTCGGCGGCCAGGGCGGCGGCGATCGGGCGGCCGAGCCGGGCGCAGCACTGGTCGCGCTTGCCGTGTGCGCAGACCAGGACGACCGGATCGTCCACCGGCACACCGAGCTCCGGGGCGGGGCCGTCGACCAGGTGCAGGTCGATGTCGAAAAGCTCACGTAGGTCGGTGATCTCGAACCGCACACACCACGAACCCTCGGGCCGTGAACTGGCCAGCAACACGGTGCGCGTGCCGGTGAACTCGTAGCGCCCGGGACGGCGGATCAACGTCGGACGCACCTTCGCTGACGACGTGCGCGCAGCCAACTCGGGTGTGATCTCCGGGCCGAGCACCTCGTCGCCCAGCACGTCACGGCCCCACGCCCCGGGATGCTCGATACACAGCCACCCCGTGGCGTGTACCGCCGTGCCGAGCAGCGGAAGGTCGGCGGCGGCCGCCGAACACACCATGCCCTCGAACGGATTCATCACCGCACCTCCTTCCGCACTCGGATCTCCTGACCGGAGTTCACTGTAGAGCGGCACGGCAATGCACGGTTCACACCCTCGCTGAGCAGCTACTTTCTACTCGTACACCCCCTCGGCGTGCCAGCCGTGTTCGTCGTGGACCAACAGGGCCGCGCGGATCTCGGTGGGGTCGGCGTCGAGCTGGACCTGGACGCGGACGGCGGTGGTCGCGGGTTCGGCGGCGGACCACCAGCGTTCGACGACGGGCCAGGGGCCTGCCCAGCCGAGCAGGGACCACCGCTTGCGGCCCCAGCTCAGACGCACCGGGTCGGCGGTGAACAGGCCGCGGTCGGTGACATCGACGTCGGTGCCGTCGGCAGCGGTCAGATGGACGGTCGGGCGGTGCAGCAGGAGCAGGGTGGGGGCCGGTTCGGGGAGACGGCCGGGCCACGGGTGGGCGGGATCGGCGCTCGGGGTGAGTTCGTCGCCGAGGGCGATCATGGTGATGCGTTCGGCGGGGCCACGGCCGCCACTGAGCACACCGATGCGCACCGCCTCACCGCCGAGCAGACCCTGCACCCGGACCAGCGCACGCCTGGCGCGTTCGGTCTGCTCGCCCTCACCGCCCCACAGCCCCAGCTGCAACGCGCCCGCAGCGACCACTTCGACCGGTTCCAAGGTGAGCGCGACGATGGGACCGGTGGGGCGGGCGCGGTGGGTGAGCCAGCCGTCGAGCTGCCAGCGGACCCGGTCGGCGGTGTCGGGCGGGGTGAGTGGGCGCGCGCACCGCCAGATCCTGGTGAGTTCCTCGCCGGTCTCGGTGCGGGCGGTGACGGCGAGCCGGGTGCACGACACCCCCGCCGCCGACAGGGCCGCGTGCAAGCGGGTGGACAGTTGCCTGCTCGCGAAGGCGGCGGCGTCGACCCGGTCGACGGGTGGGTCGCAGGCCAGCTCGACGGTCAGTTCCGGGGCAGGTCTACGCGCCGAAGGCGGGCGTTCCGGGAGGGCGCGCGCCATGCGATGGGCATGCACGGCGTCGGCACCGAACCGGGACGCCACCTCGGCGGGTGCGAGTCGGGCGAAGTCGCCGATGCGGCGTAAACCCAAGCGGTGCAACAGGTCCGCGAGGTCGGCGCGATCTGGTGCGGCCAGGCTCGGTTCGGCCGCGAGCTCGGATACGGGCAGGGGCGCGAGGTAGCGCGTGCCCTCCCCCGGCGCGACGATCGCGCCGCGCTTGGCCGCGATAACCGCCGTCGACATGGTGTCGGCGATCCCGATCTGCGCCTCGGTCCCGGCCACGGCGACCGCGTCGATCAACCGTTCCGCGGCCGCCTCCTCGGAGCCGAAATACCGTGCGGCACCCCGCGCGCCGAGCACGATCAGCCCCGGCCGCAACACCTCGACACCCGGCACAGTGGCATCGACGGCGCCGACCACCGGTTCGAACATTCGCGCATCGCGGTCCGGGTCGTCCTGCGCGACGACGAGTTCCGGGCAGCAGCCCTGCGCGTCCCGCCTGCGCATCCCACGACGTACCCCCTCGGCCCGCGCGATCGCCGAACAGGCGACCACCCGGTTCCCCCGCAACACCGCGATCGGTCGCTGCGCCGCAACCCCCATCCCGGCCGCGGCCGCCACAGCAGGCCAATCCGGGCACCACACCGCAACCACCCGATCAGCGCGCCCCACGACAACACCCGACCCCGCTCCCCCACCGCGATACCGCGGGCCGCACCGAGCTTGTCGTCCACGCCACTTGGCCATCCGGACGACCAACCATCGCGGACCACACCGAGTTCGTTGTCCACGCCTTCGTGACAGCGCGGACGGCGATCGATCGCGTCCGGTCGACGGGCACGAGGTAGGCGACGAGGGTGGTCATGCCTGTCGCGCAGGGTTGGGCATCAGGCCGGTCGTCATGACACGGCCTCGTGTAAGGCGGTGACTTCGGTTGGGCGGGTGACATTTTCACGAGCCAGCCATTCGGTGCGGCCCGCGCGAGCGCACAGGTCCATGCGGCCCTGGCGGGGTGGGCCCGCCTTGGCGCTGACGCGCACGTCGAGGCAGACCGAACGCAGGCGACCGCGACCGGGACCGAGGCCGTCGTAACCGGCGACCCGGGTGTCCAGACGCAAGGCCGGGTTGGTCCACTCGCCGCCCGCGACGACGAGGGTGGTGCCACGGTTGCGGGCGCGGGCGGCGAGCACGCGGCAGCGGGCCGGGGGGACGGCGAAGCCGTGCAGGCCGAGGACCACCAGGTCCAGGCCGTCGAGCAGGACCGCGGCCACCTCGGCCGGGTCGGGGCCGGGGTCGGGGACGACCGCGAGGCGCGAGAGCTGCGCACCCATTTCGGCGGCCGCCAGCAAACCGAGCCGCGGCAGACCGACCACCGCCGCGTGCCCACCGCCGCCGGTGACCGAGGCGAGCAGACCGGTGAGCAACGAATGCGCACCGGAATAGGCGACCACCGAGCCCTTCGGCAGCCCGCCGTCGGGCAGCAGGTCGGCCAACGGCGCGGGGACGGGCAGCAGATCACGACGAAGTGGCTGTTCACGGGGTATGTGCGCGGCCACGGACGCACCGCGTCCCGGCACCGAGGCCATCCGCCGACGCAACTCGTCGAGCATGTGCTCGCGCGTGCCCGGCTCGGGCGACACCCTGTTCGAACCCATCAACACCACCTACTTCCACGATGGACCCGCGAGCGGAGAACCACTCGTCACCGAAACGACAGCACCGTTTCAGCTATCGATCGTATTCGAATATACGTTCGATAGCGACCAGCGTGACAGCCACCCCTCCTCCTGTCCACACACAAGATCCCGGCCAGTCAGCGGCAGATTCGGCTACCCTCGCACCGTGACCGAACGTGCTCGTCCCCATATCGGCCCCGACTACCTGGTCGCGGGCCGCTACCGCCTGCAGTCGAAGCTGGGCGGGGGTGGCATGGGTGCGGTCTGGCTGGCGACCGATCGGCTACTCAACCGGGAAGTCGCGATCAAGCAGGTGCTCACCACGGCGGGTCTGAGCGAGGCCGAGGCCGAGCGAGTGCGCAACAGTATCGTGCACGAGGGCCGGGTGGCGGCCAAACTGTCGCACGAGCACGCCATCGCCGTCTACGACGTGGTGATCGAGGCGGGCGAACCGTGGCTCGTCATGGAGTACTTACCCTCGCGCAGTGTGGCCAAGGCGCTCGCGCTGGTGGACGCACTGCCCGCGGTGGAAGTCGCCCAGATCGGCGCGCAGGTGGCCGACGCGCTCGCCGCCGCCCACGCCGCGGGCATCGTGCACCGCGACATCAAACCAGGCAACATCCTCGTCGCCGACCGAGGCCCCGACCTGGGCAAGGCGAAACTCAGCGACTTCGGCATCTCCCGCGGCGCGGGCGACCCCCACGGTGACGAACCCGACGGCGTGATCACCGGCACCCCCGCCTACCTGCCGCCCGAGGTGGCCCGCGGCGCCCAGCCCACCGAGGCCAGCGACGTGTTCTCCCTCGGCGCGACCCTCTACACCGCGCTGGAGGGTCAGCCGCCGTTCGGTTTCGACGACGACGAGAACGACGTGGTGACCCGGGCCGCGATGGGCCGCATCATCCCGCCCACCCGCACCGGCATCCTCACCCAGCCGCTGCTGCACATGCTCGAGCCCGCGCCACAGCGCCGCCCGACCATGGCCGAGGCCCGCGACGAAATCCTCACCGCCGCTTTCGGCCCCGGCACCGGCGCCTACATCCTCGGTGTCCCGCTGCGCACCGAGGACGGCACCATCCCGGCCTGGGCGTCGCGCAGCGGCGCCAGCGGCGTGCGCAGCCCCAATGCCCAGCCGCTGCCCCGCCCGCACCGGGCCCCCTCGGCCGCACCCGCCGCGCGCCCCCAGCGCAGCGGCAGCTTCTTCGACGACCTGCCCAACGGCGCACCGCTGGCGATCGGCGCGGGCGTGCTGATCGGCCTGGTCATCCTGATCGCCCTCATCATCGCGGTGATGTAGGCGTATCGCCGCACCCCGAGACACACCGCCGTCGCCGAGCCGACCCGCACGCCGGGTGGGTGCGTCCATCCCGCGCGATCACGCGGTTCTGCCACACCGAATCGAGCCTGCGCCGGGGGAAGTGCGAGGCCGCACGATCATCGAACCACCGTGCGGAATGCGCCGCGCGATCACTCGATGCGGCGGCGATGGGCCCAGCGGGTGAGGGCGTTGCGGTTGGACTGCTGGGTTTTGCGCAGCACGTTCGAGGCGTGGGTTTCCACGGTTTTCACCGAGATGAACAGGCTTTCGGCGATCTCGCGGTAGGTGTATCCGCGGGCGAGCAGGCGCAGCACTTCCAGCTCGCGCGGGGTGAGGGAGTCCAGTTCGGGGTCGAGTGGCGGTTCGGGGACCGGGGAGCGGCCGGTGAACGAGTCGAGGACGAAACCGGCCAGCCTGGGACTGAACACCGCGTCACCACCCGCGACCCGCCGGATGCCGTCGGCCAGTTCGGCGCCGGAGATCGTCTTGGTGACGTACCCGCGCGCGCCCGCCCGGATCACCGCGATCACGTCCTCGGCCGCGTCCGACACGCTCAGCGCCAAACACACCGGGCCGGAAGCGATTCCGCTCAGCACCGCGACGCCGCCGCCGTCGGGCATGTGCACGTCGAGCAGCACCACATCCGGTTTCGCGGCATCGATCCCGGCGATCGCCTCCGCCACGCCCCCGGCCTCGCCGACGACCTCCATGTCGGTTTCCCGGCTCAGTTCCGCTCGCACACCCGACCGGAAGACCGCGTGATCGTCGACCAGAAACACCCGCACACTCACTCGAGACTCCTCATTCGAACCGCGAACCTGATGCTCATCGGTACCACACCACGATGTCGGGGCGGCGCGATCGGGGCATCACCGACCACGCCGCGGTTTCCGGGCCACGCAAACGGATCCTCAGTGCCACACCACGACGTCCGCGCGACCAGGCCTTCAGCGACCACGCCTCCGTTTCCCGGCCGCGCGACCGGGATCTCAGCGATGTCCGGGCCGCGCGAACCAGGCGCTCAGCGGTCGACCGGCTGATCGCGATCCACCTGGTCCAGGCGCAGCGCGGCGGTGGGCGCATCGGTGGAGGCTTCGACCGGTTGGGTCTCGTCGCTCGGCTCGGAGGTACCGGAGTCCGTGCGCGGCATGACGATCCGCACCTCGGTACCGCGCCCGACGGTCGAGTCGATCTCGGCCGTGCCCCCGCGGCGTTCGATGCGGGCGCAGATCGATTTGGCCACTCCGCGCCGATCGGCGGGCACCGACGACACGTCGAAACCGGCGCCGCGATCGCGCACGAAAATGCTCACCTGGTGCGGTTCGGTTTCGGCGAAGAGGTCGATCTCGGGCACGTCGGCGTGCTTGGCCGCGTTGACCAGTGCCTCACGGGTGGCGCCGAGCAGCGCGGTGAAGTGCTCCTTGGGCAGGCCCGCGCCGGTGTCGCCCGGGTCCATCGCGACATCGCCGACGGTGACCGGCGTGACCTTCACCCCGTGCTGGTCCTCCACCTCGCCCGCGATGGTTCGCAGGGCGGCCGACAGGCTCGAATGTGCGGGCGCGGCATCGTCGAAGAGCCATTTGCGCAGTTCGCGTTCCTGGCTGCGAGCCAGGCGGAGCACTTCCTGTGGGTCCTCGGCTTGGCGCTGGATCAGCGCGAGGGTCTGCAGCACCGAGTCGTGCAGATGGGAGGCGATCTCCTCGCGCTCCTCGTTGCGGATGCGGGCGCCGCGTTCGGCATTGAGCGCGCGGACCATGCGCAACCACAGCGGCACCGTGAGCAGGCCCGCGCCGACCAGGGTCACTGCCACGGCGATCAGGGCCGAACCGAGCGAACTCAGGTCGATACGGGCCAGCACGACCACACCGAGCCCGAACACGATCAGCGTCGCCCCGGCTACGATGCGCGACCAGGTGACCACCGACGGTCGCGCGGGCAGCCCGAACAGCGCCCGCGGCCCCGGGGCGGCGACATCGTATTCGCGCCACACCAGCGCGGCGCCGATCGCGACCACGACGACCGGCACGATCACCTTCGCCGCCGTGCCCTGGAACAACCAGCCGACGGTGACCGCGAGCACCATCCCGAGCAGGGCCAGCCCGATCGCTTGTCGGCGCTCGTCGCCCGTCGGCGCGGTCGCGTCGCCACCGGCGGGGGTGAAGATCCACAGCAGTCCGTAGGCCACCAGACCAGCACCGACCAAGGCGGACAGCAACACGAACGCCAACCGCACCTTGAACACGTCGACGCCGAGATGGTCGGCCAGGCCACCCGCGACACCACCGATCACCCGGCCGCCGGTGCGGCGGACCAGCCGGGGGGTCGTCGGCAATGCCGGGTCACCTGATTCTGGAGCGGGAACTGGGAGCACACCGGGGAGGTACCCCCGTGGCACGCCGTAACCCTGCGGCGGGACCGGTGGGAAACCCGCGGCCGGACGGTATGGCTGCGGCATCGGCCGATACTGCTGAGCACCGCCGTACTGCTGAGCACCGCCGTACTGCGGGGTGCCGCCGTACTGCGGGGTGCCGCCGTACTGCGCGGCAGCCTGGCGGTACTGCCGGACAGCCTCGCGATAGCGCCGACCGCTCGGCCGAGGCGGCACTGGCCGCGGCATCCGCGCGGAGCCGTTGATCCCGGGGGCGGAGCCGGGCCCGGGTACCCCCTGGGCGGCGGTGCGGGCGGGAACAGACGGATCCATACTTCGATACTGGCACGCGCGAGCGGTGGCCGACATCAGGAAAGACCCTGATCTGTGCCCCGATGTCGGTGATTCCGTGCCGACCTGCGCCGGAGCCTGTCCGGTCCGGACAGAAACCGGCCACCACCTGCGCGGATCCACCCGCACCCGCGACCTGCGCGGAGCCGCCGACGACGACCGGACCGGAAAACCGGAAGTCGTACTCTCAGCAGGGATTTCAGGGTTCACCCCGGTCTTTCACAAGCCCGGTCACAGACGATCTTCCTACGTTGATGGCAGGCCGGAACCACGGCCGCCGCTTCAGGGGAGGAACACGTGAACATCATCACCACCGTGCTGGGTGCCACCACCATCGCGCTGAGCACTCTCGGGATGACGCCGATCGCCTCGGCCACGCCGATGGCACCGCACGAATCGACCTACCACGGTCCCGAGGGGTTCCAGCTCACCATCGGCCATACCGACCAGTCCTACCGCCTGGTGCCGCCGCTCAACGCCATGCCGACCAACCGCGAGGTATTTCTGAACAACACCGCCTACGTCACCGCACCGCCCGGGGCGACCGGTGACCTCAGCTCCGGCTACCTCGTGGCCTGTGCTGTCGACCTGGAGCTGTCGGTCGGCATCGACGGCGGAATCTCGGTGGACGCGGGGGCGAGCGTCGGGTTCGGTTCCTCGGGTCCCGACGGCTCGGTCGACGTGGGTCCGTCGATCTCGGCGGGCCTGGATCTGAGCCTGTCGCTCGCCCCAGGCGAGATCAAGAAGATCGACATGGGGTCGATGCCGCTGAGCTCGGGCACCACCTACCTGGTGAACCGGGACTTCCACCTGATGGTCGGCAACTGCGGCGGCCCGCTCAACGTCTACTCGTGGGCGACGGTCACCGCCGGAACCGGACAGGTCGAGGCCACGAACTCGATCTTCGGCGACACCATGTTCCTGTGACCACCCTGCCGAACCCGGCACCCGCGCCGGGTTCGGCGGCCTTGCGAATATCATTGCCCCGGTCACCTTTTCATCGGCCGGGGGGTTCGTTGACTGTCATCGACAGCGAGATCCGCTCACCACGCGCGCTGTTCGCCCAGCGCTTCGGTGAGCTCTACGCCGCGGCGGGCAACCCGACCCTGCGCCGGGTCGCCGCGGCCACCGAACGACGGATGCGCGGTGCGCAGTCGGGCACCCCGTCGGCCCAGCGGATCAGCGACTGGAAAGCCGGTCGCAACGTCCCCGCCCGCTTCGAATCCCTGCTGCCCGTGGTCCTCACGCTCGTCGAGATGACCGAGAAGGCCCAGCGCGACCTGCCACGCACCCTGGCCGACCCGCACGAATGGCGACGCCTGTGGCAGGAATCGGTCACCTGGACCGCGACGGCGGGCGACGACGTCACCTGCCCCTACCCCGGCCTGCGTGCCTACCGACCTGAGGAACACACCCTGTTCTTCGGACGGGAGCAGGCCACCGCCGACTTCGCCGCCCTGGTCCGCGCGGCCACGGGCATCGTCGTGCTGATCGGGGCGTCGGGGGCGGGCAAGTCCTCGCTGCTGGCCGCGGGACTGCGACCGGCGATCGACCTGCCCGCCGCGACCATGACACCGGGCGCGACACCGACCACCGCACTGGCCACGGCGCTGAGCGACGACCCGGCGGTGCTGATCGTCGACCAGTTCGAGGAGCTGTTCACCCTCTGCCAGGACGAGGCCGAGCGTTCGGCGTTCCTGACCTCGCTCACCGAACTCACCACCCGCGAGACCGATCCACCCACGGTGGTCCTGGCACTGCGGGCCGACTTCTACGAGCCGTGCCTGCACTATCCGGTGCTGCGGAACAGCTTGCAGCACAACAGTTATCTCCTCGGCGCCATGTCGATGGACGAGGTGTCGCGCGCGATCACCGGTCCCGCCGCTGCCGCCGGACTCACCCTCGAGCCGGGGTTGTCGGAGCTGGTCCTCGCCGAATTGCGCGGGCTCGGTGAACATCTCGACGGATACGACCCGGGCACGCTGCCGCTGCTGTCGCATGTGATGGCCGCGACCTGGCAGCAGCGCGACGGCCGCAAGCTCACCGTCGCCGGGTACCGCAAGGTCGGTGGCGTGGCGGGGTCGGTCGCCGAGACCGCCGAACTGGCCTGGGGCGAGCTCACTTCGGCGCAGCGCAGCGCCGCCCAGGTACTGCTCGGCGCGCTGGTGACCGTCGGGCAGGACACCCGCGACACCCGACGCACCGTCGAGCGTGCCGAATTGCTCCGTGCCAGCGGTGATTCCGAGTCCGCCACCGACGCGCTCGAGGTGCTCGCGGCCAGCAGACTCATCACCGTCGACACCAGTTCGGTGCAGCTCACCCATGAGATCGTGCTCTCCGCGTGGCCCCGGTTGCGCGGGTGGATCGATGCCGACCGGGTGGGGTACGCGGTCCGCCAACGGCTCGAGCGTGATGCGGCCGAATGGTCTGCCGCCGCGCGGGATCCGGCCCTGCTGTACCGGGGAACCCGGCTCGATCGCGCGCGCGAACATGTCGGCAGCGCGGGGAGCAATCCGCGGATACGCACCTTCCTACACGCCTCGAAACGGGCCGCACGCAACAGCAGCCGCCGCCGGATCGTGGCGGTCGTCGTGGTGTTCGCCCTGCTCGCCACCGGTGTGATCGCCCTCGACCGCACCCGGCTCGCCGACCAGCGCGCGCTCGACCGTGACCATGCCGAGCTGGTGGCCGCCGCTCAGCGCACCAGAGCCACCGACCCGTCGTTGTCCGCGCAGTTCCTGTTGGCCGCGTACCGGATCCGGCCGGACGATGCGACCCGCAATCTGTTGCTGAACAGTCAGGACTCGCCACTCGGCGTCGCCGTACCCGCGCATGCTCGTGGGGTCTCGACGCTTGCGTTTCGCCCGGCCGATGCGCTGTTGGTCTCGATCGACGATGGCGGTGAGGCGGCCTTCTGGGATCTGCGCGATTCTGCTCGGCCTCGGCGCCTGGCCACCGCGCTCGGCGTGGCGATCGCCGAGCTCGCCTTCGTTCCCGGCAGTACGAATGCGATCACCATCGGCCGTTCCGGCACGCGATTGTGGGATCTCGCCCGTCCCGAATACCCCCGCCTGGTCCACACACTCGACGCCGGTTACGCGGAGCAGATCGCTGTCGACCCGACCGGAACCACAATTGCTCAGATCGCCGCCGCCACGCTGACGCTGTGGGATATCCGCGATCGGTCGCATCCCGCGCGCACCGCTACCCGTGCACTACCCGGGGACCGGCACACCGTCGCCTTCGTTCCCGGTACGACGGCGCTCGCGATACGCACCATCACGGCCTATGTTGCCGCCCCCGATACCGTACAGACTTGGGATGCTACGACCGCGCTCCCTCTCGGCCAACCGATTTCGGTCTCGGCCTCGGACTATCTGCAAACCTTCACAGTGAGCCCGGACGGCACCCGCCTGGCCACCATCACACGCAGGTCGGGTGGTGCGACCAGTACGTCGTGGAGTGAATTGCAGATCTTCGACATCACCGATCCTTCCCACCCCCGCACGCACGGGATGCCGACCCGCGTGGACAGCGACGGGGCAGTATCGATCTCCTTTCATCCGGACGGAAAACTCCTTGCCATCGGCAACGAGAACAACGCACGACTGTGGCACATCGCAGATCCTGCCCAGCCTGTTCAGGCCGGACCGACCTTCTCGGTGAGTCCGGCGGCCTGCCCTCGAGCCTGGCGTTCCCTCTGCACCGGCGGCCCTCGAACCCTGCTTTTCCTTCCTGGTGAGCCCACCCTGATCGGGGCCGGAGACGACGGATTGCTGCGCATCTGGACACTGCCGCCCTCGATGCTCGAGGTGCTGGCAGGAACCTCTTCGAGCCCCGTCTTCGACGGCACCGGCAACCGCATGGCAGTACTCGACCGGGCAGGCGAGTTGGCCGTCTGGGATACCACCGATCTTCACCGACCCACCGAAACCGCGACGATTCCCGCGCTGCCGGGGTTGACCGAACCCGCACTGAGCCCGGACGGTCGCACCCTGACAGCGCACGACGAACCAGGCAGACGCCGTGTCGTCTTCGATCTGGAAGACCCACGTCATCCACGCATGTTGCCGAGCTGGCCGCTGGGTGAGGGCCGATTCTCGACGGTCGTAGGCAACCGGATGCTGGTTACCGGTCGCAATGCGATTCAGGTGTGGAACGTCACCGACCGAACGGCGCCCACACCGATGGGACCACCGATCACGGCGCGGGTGGGCACGATTGCCGAGGGCAGTTTCAGCAGCGATGGCAAACGGCTGGAGGTGATGCTTCACGACAATGACTCGAGCCGTAGCGAATCGCACTTCTATCGTCAGCTCTGGAATCTGGATGATCCGGCCCACCCGCAGCTCGTCATCGACACCGAGGTGGACTTGGCAGAGTCACTTCCACCAACGCACTTCCTGCCCGACAATCGAACTATCGCTGTCACGCGGGGTGACCAGTTCGGTCTGTGGGGTACCGGCGACTCGGACTGGTTCACGCCGATCGTCGACGCGGTCCGCACCGAGATCGCGCCGATCAGCTGGATCTCCAGCGTCGGCACCGGCTTGGCGGTATCGAGCGAGAAGGGCACGACCACAGTGTGGGACATCACCGATCCCCGCGAACCACGCCGCCGCCTCGGGCCGATCGGACCTGCCGACGGCCGGAGACGAACCGTGACGATGCACCCAGGCGGGCAACAGCTCGTGTTCATCACCGACGACGGCCAGCTCGGCGTCTGGGACCTCGACCCGGAAGCCGTCGCCGCCCATATCTGCGCGAGCACCGGCATGCTCACCGAGGCGATCTGGCGTACCCACGTCGCGAACGGCCCCTACCGCGCACCCTGCCCCTGAACCCCGGGCAATTTTCAGGGTTCACCCCGATGTGTCCGAGGGGTCGCACAGCACACCATGGAACACATGAGCAGAACGAGCTTCGGCGATCAGGTTCAGCAGATGTGGCACACGCGGCCCGTCCGGCTGCCTCGGCAGGGGCCGATCGCCGGTGTGGCCGCCGGGTTCGGGTTGCGGTACGGCATCGATCCGGTGCTGGTGCGGGTGGCGTTCGTGGTGTCGACCATTTTCGGCGGGGCTGGGATCGTCCTGTATCTGCTGGCGTGGTTGGTGCTCGGGTCCGCGGGCAACGAGGCGTCGGCGGCCGAGTCGCTCAGCGGGCGCGGGTCGCATTCGCAGACCAAGACGATCGTGTTGATCGTGGCGCTGGCCATCGCGGTGTCGACCATGGGCCCGGTGGGGCTGGGGCTCGGCGGTGGCGGCGTGATCAGCATGGGCCTGATGCTGGCCGGGTGGTGGATGCTGTACCTGCGTCATCCGGAGCTGCCCGCCGGTTTCGACGGCTACCGTGCCCCGCTCGCCACCACCGGTTATCCCGGCGCGGGCTACCCGAACGCGGTGTACCCGTACACCCCAGAGGGGATGTACACGCCCTACACCAAACTCCCCGACGCCTACGTCCCCGATCCGGCGACCACTGTGCTCCCCCGCACGGAAAATCGCGCGGCGACAACGGAATCCATGCCCTTGCTCCGGGTCGACGAGGCTGAGACAATGGCGCTGCGCAAGAGCAGCGACGCCGCACGGTCCTCGACCACCCTCGGAGAAACCGCCCCCGCCCCGGAAACTGCCGTACCTTTCGGCAGCGCCGCGACTTCCGAGCACACCGACGCACCCCCTTCCACGCCGATCGACACAGAACTCGAGGACGCGCCGAAACCTGACGGATTCGGGGCGACGCCGACCACAGATGGCGGCATCCAGGAGACACCGGGGGCGGAGAGCCGAGAAGCATCGGCAGCGGTCGTGGACAACCGAGAGGCATCGGCAGCGGACGCCCAACCTGCGCCGACGGCGGACACAACACCGACCGCAGGCCTCGCGTCCGGCGACGACCGATCCATCATCGATCTCGCGAAACCCGAGCCGACCAGCCTGTCGACGGTCGGCGACACCGCGACCCTGCCCAGAAGCCCGGGCGGCCCCCACCTGCGCGCCCAGGTACCGCCTGGCTGGGATCCCCTCGCGGTGGCCCCGCTGGCCTGGGAACTCCCCGAAGCCGTCCCCACCTTCGCCCCGGTCGCACCGCCGCCACCGAAGCGCCCACGCTCCCGGCTCACCCCGATCACCATCGGCCTCGCCATCCTCGCCGCCGCCGCGGCGGGTGCGGCCGCCGCGTCGGGCGTCGAGTGGATGACCCCCGCCCGCATCGCCGCCTTCGCCTTGGCCGTGGTCGGTCTCGGGCTCGTGGCGGGTGCCTTCCTGCGACGCGGGTACGGACTGCTTGTCCTCACCGCACCGCTGGCCGGTTTCGTGTTGCTCGCCTCGCTGATCGGACCGATCGACTTCGACAACAGCGGCAATGTCGGCGATCGGGTGTGGGCGCCGACCTCCGTGCAGGAGCTGCGACCGCGCTACGCCCTCGACATCGGTTCGGGGACATTGGATCTGCGCGGCCTCACCCTCACCGAATCGCGTAGCGTCGAGGTAGCGGTGAACATCGGTGATGCGAAAGTCCATCTGCCAGAAGGGATGACGGTGAACACCACCTGCGACATCCGGGTCGCCGACAACCCGTGCGACGAAGGCATCAGCGGCCCGAACACCCCCGGCGCGCCGGTTCTCGACCTGCGCATCACGATGCATCTCGGCGACGTGGAGGTGACCCGTGGCTGACTCGACGAAAACCGAACGCCGCCCGGCCTTTTCCCTGCTCGTCACGGGACTGCTCGCGCTGGCCGTGAGCGGGTGGGCGCTGCTGGGCGCACCGACCCCCGACGGCGGCGGGATCCTGCCGGTGGGCTGGGGTGTGGTGATCGTGGCCAGCGTCGTCGGCCTGCTCCTGGTCCTCTCCCCCCGCCGCAAGCGACGCTGACGGAACCCGATATGAACGAGAAATGGCCCGTCGTCCGACGGGCCATTTCTGTGGAAAGGCATTGGTGATGGCGAATTCCGCAGACCGGCAGCCGACCGCCCCCGAGGCGAAGGCGCAGGCACCGACCCACCGCCCGCAGGTCGGCGGCTTCCTCCTGGGCAAGCTGCTGCTCACCCAGGCGTTGCCGCGACCGCGACCGGCCTAACTCACTCCCATTCGATGGTGCCCGGCGGCTTGCTCGTCACGTCGAGAACCACGCGGTTCACCTCGGCCACCTCGTTGGTGATGCGGGTGGAGATGCGTTCGAGCACCTCGTAGGGCAGGCGAGTCCAGTCCGCGGTCATCGCGTCCTCGCTCGACACCGGACGCAACACGATCGGGTGACCGTAGGTGCGGCCGTCGCCCTGCACGCCGACCGAACGGACATCGGCGAGCAGCACCACCGGGCACTGCCAGATCTGCTTGTCCAGTCCGGCGGCGGTGAGCTCCTCACGGGCGATGGCATCGGCCTGACGCAGGAGGTCGAGCCGGTCGGCGGTCACCTCGCCGACGATGCGGATGGCCAGGCCCGGGCCAGGGAACGGCTGGCGCGCGACGATTTCCTCGGGCAGGCCGAGCTCGCGACCGACCGCGCGCACCTCGTCCTTGAACAGCAACCGCAGCGGCTCGACCAGGTCGAACTCGAGATCGTCGGGCAGGCCACCGACATTGTGGTGGCTCTTGATGTTGGCGGTACCGGCACCGCCACCGGACTCGACCACGTCCGGGTACAGCGTGCCCTGCACCAGGAACTCGACCTTGGGCGCCGTGCCGTCGCCACCCTGCTCGGCGACGATGCCCGCCACCGCGTCCTCGAAGGACCGGATGAACTCGCGGCCGATGATCTTGCGCTTCTCCTCCGGGTCGGAGACGCCCTTCAGCTCGCCGAGGAACTTGTCGACCGCGTCGACGGTGACCAGCTTGGCCCCGGTCGCGGCAACGAAATCCTGCTGCACCTGCTCGCGCTCGCCCGCGCGCAGCAGGCCGTGGTCGACGAACACACAGGTGAGCCGGTCACCGATGGCACGCTGCACCAGCGCGGCGGCGACAGCGGAGTCGACACCACCGGACAGGCCGCAGATGGCGTGGCCGTCACCGATCTGGGCGCGCACGTCCTCGATCAGGGCCTCGGCGATATTGGCCGGGGTCCACGCCGCGGGAATGCCCGCCAGCTCGTGCAGGAACCGGCTCAGCACCTGCTGACCGTGCGGGGAGTGCAGCACCTCGGGGTGGTACTGCACCCCGGCGAGCTTGCGTACCCGATCCTCGAACGCGGCGACCGGGGCACCGGCCGTGGTGCCGGTGACCTCGAAGCCCTCGGGGGCGTCGGTGACGGCGTCACCGTGACTCATCCAGACCGGCTGGATGGTCGGCAGCCCGCCGTGCAGCACACCGCCGTCGATGTTGAGCTCGGTGCGGCCGTACTCCCGGGTGCCGGTGTGGGCGACGGTTCCGCCGAGGGCCTGCGCCATGGCCTGGAAGCCGTAGCAGATGCCGAACACCGGCACGTCGAGGTCGAACAACCGCGCGTCGAGCTGCGGGGCGCCCTCGGCGTACACGCTGGACGGACCGCCGGACAGGATCACCGCGAGCGGCTGCTTCTCGGCGATCTCCTCGACCGTCATGGTGTGCGGAATGACCTCGGAGAACACCCTGGCCTCACGCACCCGGCGGGCGATCAGCTGTGCGTACTGTGCGCCGAAGTCGACGACGAGGACCGGTCTCTGAGTTTCTGCCACCTGCCCAGTTTAGTGAGGGTGGCCCAGCGCCGAGCAGGGGGCATCGATGCCGCGCCGCGCCACGCTGTGACAGACCACGACGCACCGGGATTCCTTGCGCGTGCCCGGGTGCTGCTGACTATCCTCGTCTCGTGCCATTCGCCCGCGCGATCGATGCCGACATCTACTACGAGGACAGCGGTGGCACGGGTCCGGTGGTGTTGCTCGCCCACGAATTCTTCATGGACCGCACGATGTTCGACGCACAGCAGGCGGCGCTCGCCCCCGAATTCCGCGTCGTCGCGTGGGACGCGCGCGGCCACGGCCGCACCAAGGATCAGCGGTTGCCGTTCACCTATTGGACCGCCGCCCGCGACGCGCTGACCGTGCTGGACGCGCTCGGCGTCGAACGCGCGATCGTCGGCGGCACCGCCCAGGGCGGGTTCACCGCGTTGCGCACCGCGCTCGTCGCCCCCGAACGGGTGGCCGCGCTCATCCTCATCAGCACCGAAGCCCACGGACCCACCCGCGAACAGTCCACCGCCACACAGCGTTTCCTCGACGAATGGCACGACCGGGGTTCCCGCGAGGAAGCCGCGACCCAGCTCGCCGACTGGCTCATCGGCGACGACAACCACCACCGCGAGATCTGGACCCGCCGCTGGGTCGGCGACGCGCACAACGGGCTCGACGCCGCCGTCGGCTGCCTGCTCGGGCGCGACTCGGTGCTCGAACGACTACCCGAGATCACCTGCCCGGCGCTGGTCATCCACGCCACCCACAGTGGTATCGCCGGGAAAAGGGCACGCATGCTCGCCGACGGCCTCACCGCCTCCACCTACGTGGAGATCGACGGCGCCCGCCTCGGCGTGACGATGACCCACGCGGAACCGGTCAATGCCGCCATCGGCCGGTTCCTGCGCGAACGGGTGTCACTGGCCCACGTCCGCTAGCGGACGCTGAGCCCGACCTTCTGGAATTCCTTGAGGTCGGAGTAACCGGCCTTGGCCATCGAGCGGCGCAGGCCGCCGACCAGGTTCAGCGAACCGAACGGGTCGTCGGACGGGCCGTAGAGGACGCGCTCGAGGCTCGGGCGGTCGGTGGCACCGTCGGGGCCGTCGAGCCAGGATTCGTCGACCGGCAGGAACGAACCGCGCGGCACCGACGGGTGTGCGGTGGCCGAGGGCCAGTACCAGCCGTGACCGGGCGCCTCGGCCGACGCCGACAGCGGCACCCCGAGCATCACGGCGTCGGCGCCGCAGGCGATGGCCTTGGCGAGCTGGCCGGAGGTGGCCACGTCACCGTCGGCGATCACGTGCACGTAGCGGCCGCCGGTCTCGTCGAGGTAGTCGCGGCGCGCGGCGGCCGCGTCGGCGATCGCGGTGGCCATCGGCACACCGATACCGAGCACCTCACCGGTGGTGGTGGCGCCGGGGAAGGAGCCGTATCCGACGATGACGCCCGCCGCGCCGGTGCGCATCAGGTGCAGGGCGGTGCGGTGATCGCTCACGCCACCGGCGACCACCGGCACGTCGAGTTCGGCGATGAAGGTCTTGAGGTTGAGCGGTTCGCCGTCACCCACGTGCTCGGCGGAGATGATGGTGCCCTGCACCACCAGCAGCTCGACCCCGGCCTGCACCAGTGCGGGGGTGAGCGCGCGGGCGTTCTGCGGGCTCACCCGCACGGCGGTGGTCACCCCGGCGGCGCGCACCTGGGCGACGGCGGCGGCGAGCAGGTCGGGCTGCATCGGGGCGGCGTGCAGTTCCTGGAGTAAGGAGATCGCGCGTTCGTAACCCCCCTTGTCGACCAGATCGATCAGCTGATCGATCTTGGCCTGCACATCCGCGTGCCGAGCCCACAGACCCTCACCGTTGATCACACCGAGGCCACCGCGCCGCCCGAGCTCGATCGCGAACTCCGGCGAGACCAGCGCGTCGGTTGGATGCGCGAGCACGGGGATCTCGAAACGGTAGGCGTCGAGCTGCCAGGCCAACGAGACCTGCTTCGACGACCGCGTCCGCCGCGAGGGAACGATATCGACATCGTCCAGCTCGTAGGTCCGCCGAGCGATCCGACCCATCCCGATTTCCACCATGTCACGCACAGTTACGCTCTGCTTTCTGAGCGCTGGCGCGCTCGAGTTCGCGGCCCCTGCGGGGTCGCCGGTCAGGTACCGCGGCTTGCTCCTACGTCGCCTACGCCGCGGCACCTGACCGGCGACCCGGCCGCGAACCGGCCACTTCGTGGCCGCCGCTCCTCGCCGGGCGCGGGTGCGGGGTGCGTTATGGACGAAGGAGACGCTCATGAGCACCTCGGGCTCTGGTCTTCACGCGAGTGTGCTCCGAGAGCTTATCCCCCGGAGCACAAACGCATCTATTGTACTCAGCCGCGGCCGGTGTAGTTCGGAGCCTCGACGGTCATGGTGATGTCGTGCGGGTGGCTCTCCTTGAGGCCCGCGGCGGTGATCTGCACGAACTGGGCGCCCTGCAGGTGCTCGATGTTCTGCGAACCGGTGTAGCCCATCGCGGCGCGCAGGCCGCCGACGAGCTGGTGGATCACCTGGTTCACCGGGCCACGGAAGGGGACCCGGCCCTCGATGCCCTCGGGGACCAGCTTGTCCTCGGCGAGCACGTCGTCCTGGAAGTAGCGGTCCTTGGAGTAGGACTTGGCCTGGCCACGGCCCTGCATCGCGCCCAGCGATCCCATGCCGCGGTAGCTCTTGAACTGCTTGCCGTTCACCAGGATCAGATCGCCGGGCGACTCGGCGGTGCCCGCGAGCAGCGAACCGAGCATCACCGTGGACGCACCGGCCGCGATGGCCTTGGCCACGTCACCGGAGTACTGCACGCCACCGTCGGCGATCACCGGGACACCGGCGGGCTTGCAGGCGGCGACGGCCTCGAGGATCGCGGTGATCTGCGGCGCACCGACACCGGCCACCACGCGGGTGGTGCAGATGGAGCCGGGACCGACACCCACCTTGACAGCGTCGACGCCCGCCTCGACGAGCGCGGCGGCACCGGCCCGGGTGGCGACGTTGCCGCCGACGACCTGGATGCGGTCGCCCACTTCGGCCTTCACCTTGGCGACCATCTGCAGCACCTGCGACTGGTGCCCGTGCGCGGTGTCGACGATCAGCACGTCGACGCCCGCGTCGGCCAGGGTCATCGCGCGCGACCAGGAGTCCTCACCCACACCGATCGCCGCGCCGACGAGCAGGCGGCCGTCGCGGTCCTTGGTGGCGTTGGGGTACTGGTCGGTCTTGACGAAGTCCTTGACCGTGATGAGCCCGCGCAGGCGGCCGTTGCCGTCGACGATGGGCAGCTTCTCGATCTTGTGGCGGCGCAGCAGACCGAGCGCGGCCTCGGCGGTGACACCCTCCTGGGCGGTGATCAGCGGCGCCTTGGTCATCACCTCGTCGACGCGGCGGTCCTGATCGACCTCGAAGCGCATGTCGCGGTTGGTGATGATGCCGACCAGCGCACCGGTCTCGTCCACCACGGGCAGGCCCGAGATGCGGAAACGGGCGCACATGGCGTCCACGTCGGCGAGAGTGTCGTTGGGACGACAGGTGACCGGGTCGGTCACCATGCCCGCCTCGGACCGCTTCACGGTCTCCACCTGGGCGGCCTGGTCGGCGGCCGACAGATTGCGGTGCAGCACACCCATGCCGCCCGCGCGCGCCATGGCGATCGCCATGCGCGCCTCGGTGACGGTGTCCATGGCCGAACTCACCAGCGGGGTGCGCAGCGTGATGTCGCGCGTGAGCCTGCTGGAGGTCTCGACCGAGCTGGGGATGAGATCCGAGGCGGCGGGCAGCAACAGCACGTCGTCGAACGTGAGGCCGAGCATGGCGATCTTGTTCGGATCGTCGCCACCCGTAGGAGGGCGCACCGCGATTCGTTCGCCCGACACGGGATTACTCATTCGGATCGACCCCTCCTGGTCGTCGGAGTACCGACGCAGGAGATGGTGCGCGTCGGTGCTGAGCGGAAAGCGTGATGGTCGGTGAGAACAAGCTCGCCGACGCCTGCATTCCATGGTATCGGTCGGCCGTGACACGCTGTGCAGTGAGCCCTCGCGCAAAACTTGCCAGGTGCATCGCTGGCGCAGACCACCAAGTACTGCGTACCGTGGGGATGTGCGTGACCATCTACCACCTGGCCTGCCGCCGGATCCCTTCGCCGGAGACCCCTCCGACCCGTCTGCCGCGCTCGATGCCATCGAGCCCGGTGAGCCGCTGGATCCACATGAGCGCCTCGCGGTCGAGGAAGATCTCGCCGACCTCGCCGTCTACGAAGCCCTGCTCGCCCATCGTGGCATCCGCGGGCTCGTCGTCAGCTGCGAGGACTGTCGGCAAGATCACTACCACGACTGGGACATGCTGCGGGCGAATCTGCTGCAGCTACTCGTCGACGGCACCGTCCGACCGCACGAGCCCGCCTACGATCCCACGCCCGAGGCGTACGTCACGTGGGACTACTGCCGTGGCTACGCGGACGCCTCGATGAACGAGGCCTTCCACGGCGACGGGTTCGACGGGTTCGACAACTGAGCGCTCACTGATCGGCGGACTACCGACGGGCAGTCCCGCGTGAGTCGCGCACGCGCTGGACCGTCCACACACCGACGACACGAAAGAGGCCCCGAACCACTGTGGTTCGGGGCCTCTTTCGTGTCGATCAGGGGGTGCCGGGCAGCGGCAGAATCGTCATGGTCGGGACGGCCGTCGGCACCTGCGGCGTCGGCGGAACCGCCGTCGGAACAGTCGGCGGCGGTTCTGCGATCGTTGTGGGCGGTTGGGTCGGTTCCACGGTGACCGGCGGCGGTGTCGGCGGCACGGTGGTGACCGGCGGCGGTGACGGCTCGGTCGGCCTGGGTTCCACGATCTCGGGACCGGGCGTCTGCAGGATCACCGGCGGCTCGCTCGGATCGGCTGTTCCCGGGTCACCGGGGGTGATCGGCGAGGCGGGATCGGTGGTCCCCGGCTTGGCCGGTGACGGCGACGGAGCCGACGGCGAGGGGGACGGTGCACCGGAAGAACCCGGCACGGTGCTCGGCGGGACCAACGGTGGCAGCAGCGGCCCGAGTTCGGGCGCCTGCTTCACCAATTGATCGCGCAGCAGGTTCCACCGGGCCAGCAGGTCTTCGCGCTTCTTCGGGTCGCTGACCTGATCGGCGGTCGCCGAGGCCTGCTCCAGTTTCGCGCGAGCCTGTTCCGGATCGCCCGAGGCGAGCATGCTCTGCGCGGCGGCCAGGTCGTCGTCGGCGCGCGCCACGACGGTGGACTGTGCCTGTTCGCTGAACACGACTTCCTTCACCCGCCACAGCGGATCGCCCGGTGCCGCACTGTAGGAGAATGCCGTGATACCGCCGAACACCACGGCGAGTGCCGCGGCGGACCCCAGCAGGGGTCGGACCAGACGCAGACGTCCGCGCGAGGAGGCTCCGGTTCGAACCTGCCTGGCACCGATCTCCTGATCGACCGCCGCGAAGACGGTGTCGAGATCGGGACCCGCGGGCATCGGCTCGGCCAGCAGATCGGCCCGCCAATCCGCGAGCAGTGACGCCAGCTGGAACTCCTCGGGGCTGTCGGTATGCACCGGTCCGTCGCTCGCGATCGCGTCGATCAGCGCATCGTCGCTGCGCACCGCCGCGATGTCGACCGGACCGGAATCGCCGGTACCCTCGGCGGCGTAGGGACCGCTGTCGTGCGACCCACGCCAAACCTTCCGGTCGCCTCGACCGCGCTCGCCATCCCTAGCCATACATTTCACCTGCCCTCGCCACTTGTGACTTCAGTTTTGCGAGTGCCCTGTGCTGGGCCACCCGTATCGCCCCCGCCGTGCTGCCCACGGCGACTGCGGTTTCCTCTGCTGACAGACCCATCACCAGTCGCAGGATCAGGATTTCCCGATGTTTCTCGGGGAGCGTGGCGAGCAGAGTGTTCATCTGCCTGCTGGTCTCCGAGTCGAGAGCTCGCTGTTCCGGGCCGTGGTCGGTGGATATGACATCTGGTACTTCGGCCATCGCCTCCGCCTTGTTACGGGCGGCATTGCGATGGGCGTCGGCGACCTTGTGCGAAGCGATCCCGTACACGAAGGCCATGAAGGGCCGACCCTGATCCTGATAGCGGGGCAGGGCGGTCATCACAGCCAAACAGACCTCTTGCGCAACATCGTCCGCGGAGAGCTGCCCGCGCTCCGCGGCACCGATCCGGGCCCTGCAGTAGCGAACCACCAAGGGACGGACCAGTTCCAGTACCTGAGCTAAAGCGGCCCTGTCGCCCTGCGCAGCCGCAGCGACGGCGAGGTCCAACTCTTCGCCCATATGCGTCATCGTCAGAGATTTTCCTGGCGTTACGAGTGGCGCGGTCACATGTGACCGAGCTTCCACCGATGTGGCGGAACGGAACTAACAATAGCGACCCGATGATCACCCGCCAGCGGCCCCGGGTTGTTCTGAGCGTGCTCTCAGGAAGATCACCGGACGGCCTCACCGACGCGGTGGCCGGAAGTCACCACCGAAGGAGCGGATTCGGGCGGCGTGATCTGCGGCTTCGCGCGCGGCGGTCATGGCGACGGAAGGGTCCTCGGCCACTCCTGAGCGGAGCATCGCGCACGCCCAGCGCAGGGGCAGCAGCGCGTGGTCGCGGCACTCACAGTCGATATTCTCGGCCAGGCGCGCGGCGGCCGGGAGATCGCCCGAGGCGGCGGTGGCGGCCGCGACGAGGAGGGCCGATTTGACCTGGTGTCGTACCGAGGGGAGCCCGGCGGCCACAGTGGCGGCGCGGGTGGCGTCGTCGAGCGCGAATCCGCCCCCGGCCATGGCGGTTTCGGCGCGGACCCAGTGCCAGCGCACCCGGGCCCGGGCAGGCGCCTCGTCGAGCAGCGGTTCAACCCGGCCGAGGAGCCTGGTGGCCAGGGCCAGGCGGCCGGTGCCGAGCGCGTCGGCGGCCAATCCGGTGTAGGCGTCGGCCAGGGCCTCGGCGCGGGCGACTCCGGTCGCGGCGCAGGCGAGGCGAGCCGCGCGACCGTCGTGGGCCGAGGCCGCATCGTGCCAGCCGAGTTGACGCAACAGCGAGCCCGAAGTGCTCTCGACCAGCGAGGCCAGGCCGGGATCGAGCGAGGCGCGGGTGAGGACGCGCAGGTCGGCGCGGGCGGCGGCATAGCGGCCCTGACCGGCCAGGGCCACCGCGCGATGCCAGCGCGCGCGGTGGTCGACCGACTCCGGCAACTCCGCAGCGGCGCGGCCGGGCACGGGGCCGAATGCTGTCGAAGCGAGGATTTCGGAACCGATATCCGCCGATGAGGCCGCAGTATGCACGCGGTGACTCTAGCTCCCGTGCGTCGTCACGCTTTCTCGTGATATGTCACCACCGCGGCCGAGCAGCTACCGTTCAGCTTTTCTTCGCGGGGCCGATGTTGCCATCAGGTAAATCTCCGCTCCCGGATGCTCGCGGTGCAAAGTCTCGAATTCACATGCGTTTCTCGCAATTAACCTGTACGCCCCGTTTGCGCCATGTCGGAGGTTACGGCCGCGGGAGGGCACTGTGACCGGGGGCACCCCACTGAGCGGGGCGCGGATCAACCGAAACGCCCCGAAAACGCCACTACCAGCGGAAATAGGTATTCGCTTCCACAGCGACACGCGACCCATCCATAGCCAACCGAACAGTATGGACGGACGGGGAGTGAAATGTAAACAGTTCGCAGGTTAAATTTCAGCGTTGACGATTTGCTGAACCAATGCGCGGAACTATTGACGGAATTTCCCGCCGAGCCCTAACGTAGCTCATCGCCGGGGACGGCGCCGCGCGAAATTGCAGCGACCATCCACTCGGCACCGTCAGGCACCGTCGAGCCGGCCACTCAACCGAGGGGCCGCGTTGACCTGCCGCACCACTCGCTCGACAACGCTGACGAGCTCGCACCACAAGGAGTTCACCGTGCCCATGCCCACTCACCTCCCCGGTCCGAACGCCGACGTCTGGGATTGGCAGATGCGTGGCTCGTGCCGCGGCCAGGATTCGGCCGTCTTCTTCCATCCCGACGGCGAACGTGGTCGCGCCCGCACCGCGCGCGAGATGCGCGCCAAGGAGATCTGCCGGGCCTGCCCCGTGCTCATGCAGTGCCGCACCCACGCGCTCAAGGTCAGCGAACCCTATGGCATCTGGGGTGGCATGTCCGAGACCGAACGCGAGATGCACGCCCGCCGCAACCGGCGGCGCATGGCGGTCTAGAGCCCTTCGCGGAACCCTCCGCAAATCCGTTCCCATCCATCCTGCGTGGGGCGCCGAATTCCTAGCAAACAGCTGGCACCCGATTCCAGGCACCCCGCTCGCAGGGGTGTCATAGCCTCGGGCTACATTCGTGACCGATGACACAGAATGGGTTCCGAAGCGAAGCCTTCCCACCGAGCGTGGATTCTGCGGTTACCGCACGCGCGGCCGAAGGAGTCGAGCTAGCTGCACTGTTGGAACGATGCGGCCTTGCCGACCAGCAAGCCTTTGCCGAACTGTACGACCGGACCTGTGCCCGCGTCTTCGGCCTGATCCTGCGGGTGCTCCACGACCCCGGGTACGCCGAGGAGACGACACAGGAGGTCTACCTCCAGATCTGGCGCACCGCAACGAGTTTCGACCCCGCCAAGGGGTCGGCGGTGACCTGGCTGATGACGCTGGCACACCGCCGCGCGGTCGACCGGGTTCGTGCCGAGCAAGCCCACACCCAGCGCGAGGTCGCGTACGGGATCCGGGTACTCGGTCACGAATTCGACGAGGTCACGGAGGAGGTGGAACGCAGACTCGAACAACAGGCCGTCCGACGCGGGCTCTCGACATTGACCGAGACCCAGCGCGAGGCGATCTCGCTCGCCTACTACGGCGGGCGGACCTATGCGGAGGTAGCTCAGCACCTCGGCATCGGCTTACCGACCGTTAAGTCCCGGATTCGGGACGGTTTGACACGACTGAAGAAAAGTTTGGGGGTGACGTGAGATGAACGACGCCCAGATCGATCTCGCGCACACCGTCGCGCTCGGATTGATCGACGACGAAGACCATCAAGCGATCCAGACCATCACCGATACCGAAGACCCCACCCTGTGTACCGAGTTCCTGCACGAGGTCCGTGCCACCCGCGCGGCCCTCGCCGACCTCTCGGAAATCACGGCCACCCCACCACCCCCGTCCCTGCGCGCCCGGCTACTGGCCGCGATCGACGCCGAAGAAAACCCCGTAGCCAGCTGAAGCGCACAACGAAAGGCCCCCAGACCAATCGCGGTCAGGGGGCCTTCGTCATAACACGGCCCAACTCGAGCCCGCCACCAACTGCACTCCCAGCCACACCGCATCACTGGAGTCCGCCACCTACCGCACTTCCAGCCCACACCGCACCACCCGAGTCCACCGCCTACCGCACTTCCAGCCCACCCCGCACCACCCGAGTCCACCGCCTACCGCACTTCCAGCCCACACCGCACCACCCGAGTCCACCGCCTACCGCACTTCCAGCCCACCCCGCACCACCCCAGTCCGCCACCTACCGCACTCCCAGCCACGCGGCACCACTTAAGTCCGTCATGACCGCCTT
>NZ_BDBE01000029.1 GCF_001612825.1 Nocardia caishijiensis NBRC 108228
AAAAACACAGCCCAACACCCCTTTGGGCGCAACACAAAAGCCCCGAGCGCGACAAAGCCCGCTGCCGATCCAAATCAGCAGCGGGCCTTGTACTTCACTCAGTGCGCGTGACCGTGATGCCCATGGTCGTCGGCCTCTTCGACCGGCTTGTCCACAACAGCACTCTCAGTCGTCAGAATCATCCGAGCGACAGACGCCGCATTCACCACAGCCGAACGAGTCACCTTGACCGGATCGACCACACCGTCGGTGAGCAGATCACCGTAGGTCAGAGTGGCGGCGTTGAACCCGTCCTTGCCCTCGGCGACCTTGCTGACCACCACGGCACCGTCGAGCCCCGCGTTGGTGGCGATCCAGAACAGCGGCGCCTCGAGGCCCTTGCGGACCACCTCGACGCCGATGGCCTTGTCGCCGGTCAGCGAGTCACGCAGCTCCACGAGGGCGGCGGCGGCCTGTACCAGCGCCGAACCACCACCGGGGACGATGCCCTCTTCGACCGCGGCCTTGGCGGCGGCGACCGCGTCGTCGACGCGGTACTTGCGCTCCTTGAGCGCGGTCTCGGTGGCCGCGCCGACCTTGATCACCGCGACGCCACCGGCCAGCTTCGCGAGGCGCTCTTCGAGCTTCTCGCGGTCCCAGTCGGAGTCGGTGGCCTCGATCTCGCGGCGCAGCTGCGCGCTGCGGGCCGCGACGTCGGCTTCGGTGCCCGCACCGTCGATGAGGACGGTCTCGTCCTTGGTGACGACGACACGACGCGCCTGGCCGAGCTGCTCGAGGGTGGCCTCGCGCAGGGTGACGCCGAGATCGGGGTTGATCACGGTGCCACCGGTGACGACGGCGAGGTCGTCGAGGAACGCCTTGCGGCGGTCACCGAAGAACGGCGCCTTCACCGCGACGGCCTTGATGGTCTTGCGGATCGAGTTGACCACCAGGGTCGACAGCGCTTCGCCGTCGACGTCCTCGGCCACGATCAGCACGGCCTTGCCCGACTCGGCGATCTTCTCGAGCACCGGCAGCAGGTCGGGCAGCGAGCTGATCTTGTCGCGGTGCAGCAGGACGTAGGCGTCCTCCAGCACGGCCTGCTGGGTCTCCGGATCGGTCTGGAAGTAGGGCGAGAGGTAGCCCTTGTCGAACTGCACGCCCTTGGTGACGACGAGTTCGGTCTGCGTGGTCGAGGACTCCTCGACGGTCACGACGCCGTCCTTGCCGACCGTGGTGAGCGCCTTGCCGACCATTTCGCCGATCTCCTCGTCGCGCGAGGAGACGGTGGCGACCTGGGCGATGGCCTGGGCACCCTCGACCGGGGTGGCCGCGGCGAGCAGCACCTCGGACACCTTCTCGGCGGCCTCGGCGATGCCTTGGCCGAGCGAGATCGGGTTCGCACCCGCGGCGACGTTCTTCAGGCCCGCGCGCACGAACGCCTGGGCCAGCACGGTGGCGGTGGTCGTACCGTCGCCCGCGACGTCGTTGGTCTTGGTGGCGACGCTCTTGACGAGCTGGGCGCCGAGGTTCTCGAAGGGGTCCTCGAGGTCGATGTCACGCGCGATGGTGACACCGTCGTTGGTGACGGTGGGGCCACCGAAGGCCTTGGCGAGAACCACGTGGCGGCCACGCGGTCCGAGGGTCACCTTGACGGCGTCGGCCAGCTTGTCCACACCGCGTTCCAGCGCCCGACGAGCCTGCTCGTCGAACTGGATCTGCTTGGGCATTGAAAGCTCCTGTGTTTTTAACGCATTCCGCCCCGGGTCACGAGGACGCCGGGGCGGAACGCTGATGCGGCGTCGGCCTTACTTGGTGACGACGGCCAGGATGTCGCGCGCCGAGAGGATGAGGTATTCCTCGCCCTGGTACTTGATCTCGGTGCCGCCGTACTTGCTGTAGATGACGACGTCGCCTTCCTTGACATCGACCGGGATGCGGTCACCCTTGTCGGTGACGCGGCCCGCGCCGACGGCGATGACGGTGCCCTCCTGCGGCTTCTCCTTGGCCGTGTCCGGGATGACCAGGCCGGAGGCCGTCGTCGTCTCGGCCTCGTTGGCCTGGACGAGGATCTTGTCCTCGAGCGGCTTGATGTTCACGCTCGCCACGTTGAGCCCTCCACTTTCGGGGAAATTCGGTCGTCCGGGACTGTTGCCCCGGACCGGGTTCGGTTCAGCATGCGACCCTGCGCGCAGGCCCCGTCGTCGCGGGTGCCGGGACTCCGAGCCCAGTAGTCGTCGATGGCACAAGCACAGCTACACAGTGCCGACTAGCACTCTATACGCGCGAGTGCCAGCGCTCAAGGTCGGGTTCTGCCAGTGTTGGTTGGAGCGCTGGTGCGCTCGAGTCGGCGGCCCCTGAGGTCCCGACGATCAGGCACCGTTGCTTGCTCCTTCGTCGCCTACGCAACGGCCCCTGATCGTCGGGACGGCCGCCGACCGCCGCTGCGCGGCGATCCCTCCTCGGGGTCGGGATGTTGTCGGTGCGATGTCGACACGCCGCGCTGTTCGGAGTGATCTTCACATCGAGTGGGTAAATCTGTAACGTTCGCATAACAGGCTGTGACAGAGTATGCATATCGTTCCATTCGAGATGGTCGGCCTCCGTTGGAACCATCCGCTCGAAGGGAGGTGAACATGCGAACATCCCTCGGCATTTCCGCCGGGAACGAGGTGGTGTGCTCGGCTCTGGTCGCCACCGCTGGATCCGGCGAACAGAACTTCGACTACCGCGTCGTCTCCGCCGACGCCGCGCACTCCGATCTCGGCGATCTCGTGTCGTCGTCGATCGAACTGATGACCAACCAGTTACCCGTGTCCAACCAGCAGGCGGATCTCGACGGTGAACCGCTCGGGCGGTACTCCACCGGCGCGCACCGCCGTGCCGTCGCCACGCGCTCGCGCCCACCGACCAGTGTGGCCGTGGCCTACCGCAACCGCGAGCAGGCCCAGGCCATTCGGGCCGCGTGCTCGCACCACCGCGATCTGCGTCTGGTCTCCGAAGGCACCGCCGCCCTCGCCTACCTGCGCTACACCGGCCTGCTCGACCGTTATTCGACCGTCGCCGTCGTCGACCTCGGCGCCACCGGGCTCACCGTCACCGTGGCCGACCAGGCCGAGGGCACGGTCCTGCACACCGAACGCACCCCGACCCTCAGCGGCAACGCCATCGACGAGCTCATCTACCACCACCTCGTCGACCTGCACTACGCCCGGCGCGGGACGCGGCCCAACCGCCAGACCCTCACCAACCGTGGCCGGGCCGCGAAGGAGCACCTCACCGTCGCGCCCGCCGTCACCATCGACCACGTGGCCGGGCAGCCGCTCAAGCTCACCCGATCCGATTTCGAGGAACTCATCGGCGGACTGCTGCGCAATATGGCGGTGTTCTCGGCGTCGGTGTTCACCAGGGCGCCGAAGTATCCGGAAGCGGTCGCGGTGATCGGCGGCTGCGCCAACATCCCGTGCGTCATCGACACTCTCGGCACGCGCCTGGACGTCCCCGTGGTCACCGTGCCCGATCCCGAGGCCGTGATCGCCAAGGGCGCGGCCCTGCTCGCCGACGCGGTAGCTCCGTCCGCCATGCAGTCGGCCACCCTCGGTGACGCGCCGAGCGGCACGTTCGCCAAGGTGATCGGAACGCTGGCGGGTGCTGTGGTCGTCGTTGGCCTGGTGATCGGTTACGGCGTGCGGACCATCTCCCCGGACGCTCCCGACGTGACACCGGCCGGAACCAGCAGCACCGTGCGCCAGCCGCCGTTACCCGTGGTGCCACCGGCACCGACACCAACCTTCCGCGAGAGCACCGACCGCACCGGGACCACCGTCGCCCCGCCGGTCGTCGAGCCGGTCACGCCTACCGAGGAATCGACCACCACGGCACCGCCGACATCGGCCCCGTCGACCACCCCCGCGCCGTCCCCGTCACCCACCACGACGGCACCGACCCTGCGCCCCGATCCCAACCTGCCGCAGATCCCCTACCCGGAATCCCCCGGCGGCCTCAACAGCGGTTCCGGTCGCGGCCAACAGCGCCCGTCGACCCCGAACACCTCCCCCACCCAGGCTCCCGCCAGCAGCGGCCTGGTGATCCCGCCGACAGGCGTGACCCCGATCGTTCCGGCCGACTAGGACGCACCAGAATCGGCACAGCGGCCGTGCAGGGCCGACCGCGGGCCGATCGGATCCGGCGCGGCAGCAGCCGAACAGACCTAGCGCAGCGCGCTCACCGATACCGGGAGCCCCGGGTCGGTCGCCACCGTCAGCTCGGCGGGTTCGGCGCCCGCCGCGATCACATGCGCGCCGAGAGCCGCGATCATCACCCCGTTGTCCGTACACAGGCGCGGCTTGGGCACTCGCAGGGTCAATCCGGCCGCGACGCAGCGCTCCTCGGCCAGCGAGCGGATCCGCGAGTTCGCCGTGGCACCGCCACCGAGCACGATCGTGTCGACACCGACATCGGTCGCCGCGCGCACCGCTTTCATCGTCAGCACATCGGCGACGGCCTCCTGGAACGACGCGGCGATATCCGGAATCGGCAGCTGGTCGGGCGTGATGCCCTGGCGCTGCGCGGCTTCCACGTATCGGGCGACGGCGGTCTTGAGGCCGGAGAAGGAGAAGTCGTAGCGGGCGTCGCGCGGGCCGGTCATGCCGCGTGGGAAGGCGATGGCGCGCGGGTCACCGTCCTGGGCCATGGCGTCCAGCGCGGGGCCGCCGGGATAGCCGAGGCCCAGCAGCCGGGCGACCTTGTCGAAGGCCTCGCCCGCGGCGTCGTCGACGGTGCTGCCCATTTCGGTGATGGGCGAGCCGAGATCGCTCACCTGCAGTAGATGCGTGTGCCCACCCGAGACGAGCAGCGCCACCGCGGGCGGCAGCGGACCGTGTTCGAGGGTGTCGACCGCGACATGCCCGCCGAGGTGGTTGAGCGCGTAGAACGGCACGTCCCAGGCCGCCGCGTACGCCTTGGCGGCCGCGACACCGACCAGCAGCGCACCGGCGAGGCCCGGCCCGATGGTGACGGCGAGCGCGTCCGGCTTGCTGATCCCGGCGGCTGCCAGCGCGCGGCGCATGGCGGGCACGATCGCCTCTAGATGCGCGCGCGAGGCGATCTCGGGCACCACACCACCGAACCGGGCGTGCTGGTCGACACTCGAGGCCACCTCGTCGGCGAGCAGTTCGACCGACCCGTCGGGGTGGCGGCGCACGATGCCGACTCCCGTTTCGTCGCACGAACTCTCGATCCCCATGACGATCACGCCGCGACCCCGCTCACAGTCGATCCGATCCGGTAGACGAACGCGGCAGCACAGCCTGCGCCGTTCACGACAGCACCTCGTCCTGGCGTCCACGCGCGGCCCATTCGTCGGCCGCGGCGGTGAGTTCCGGGCGCCGCATCGTGTACGCGTCGGCGCCGCTGGGGTGGTAGTAGTTCTTGCGCAACCCGATGATGTGGAAGCCGTGCTTGGCGTAGAGCGCGATCGCGGGCGCGTTGTCGGTGCGGACCTCGAGGAACACCGGGCCGCCCCGTTCGGCCGCCGTCGCCAGCAGGGCCTCGAGCAGCAGGGTGCCGATGCCGCCACGGTGACATTGCGGGTCGACACCGATGGTGTGCACCTCGGCCTCGGGGTGGGCGTTGTCGCCGAGCAGCGCGATGCCCGCGTAGCCGACCATGGTGCCGTTCTCGTCACGGGCGGTGATGTAGCGGTTGTGCGCCCCGGCCAGCTCGGACCGGAACGACACCGCCTGCCATGGATCGTCCTCCGGGAACAGCAGATGTTCCAGCTCGACGCAGCGGTCGATGTCGTGCACGGTCATGGGCGCGATGTGGAAGGTCACGAGGCGCCCGCCAGGGTGTGGAAACTGTTCTCCACCGCGTCGGGCCGACGCAGGTACAGCGGAACGAGTGCCTCGGGCACCGTGCCCGCCAGCAGGGCCGGTGCGGCGACGGCGACCAGACCCCCTGGTGAGGGCGTTTCGTTCGGCAGGACCGGCAGGTCGAAGTCGTCGACATGGGCGGCCGACCCGGCGATGGCGACGGCCTCACCCACCGGCACGTCGGCGGGCTTGCACACCTGCGGCCCGGCGACGCGGGCGCCGTCGAGGTAGCGCGCCCAGTACACCTCGCGCCTGCGCGCGTCGGTGACCACGAGCAGTTCGCCCGCGTCGCGTTGTTCGCCCGCGCTGTCGGCGGCGATGGCGTCGAGGCTGCACACACCGTGCACGGGCAGGCCGAGCGCGTCACCGAAGGCGGCGGCGGTGGCCATCCCCACCCGCAGCCCGGTGAACGGGCCCGGCCCGATCCCGACGACCACGGCATCGAGGTCGGCGCGGGCCACCCCCGCTTCGGCGAGGCATTCGAGGATCTGCGGGGTGAGCACCTCGGCGTGGGCGCGTGCGTCGACCTTCACCCGGGTGGCGAGGGTGGCCACGGCGGGTCGGGAGTCCGCGTCCTCGGCGGGTGACAGATGCACCAATCCCGCTGTAACGGCAGGTGTCGCGGTGTCGACTGCTAGTACGAGCATGATTGTCTCAACAATACCGGGTGGTATTCGCGACCGGCGCGCACCGGTGGAACGTGGTTCGGCGCGTCAGCCGATCCATTCCCAGATCGCCGTGCGCACATCGGATTCGGGTTCTCGGATGAGTTGCACACGCAGATGCCGGTCGGCGAGGTGTTCGACCACGCCCTTGCCCCACTCCACCACGACGACCGCGTGGTTCAGGTCGGTGTCGAGGTCGAGGGAATCCAGTTCGTCGAGGTCGCCCGCGAGCCGGTAGGCGTCCACGTGCACCATCGGCACCCCGGTCGAGCCGTCGGGTCGCTGCCCGGCACGGTGGGCGCGCGCGATGATGAACGTCGGCGAGCTCACCCGCCCCTGAACACCGAGACCGGCGGCGATTCCCCTGGTCAGCGCGGTCTTACCGGCGCCGAGCGGGCCGTCGAGCACCACCAGGTCGCCGGGGCGAAGCGTCTTCGCGAGTTCGCGACCGAATGCCTCGGTGTCCTCGACGCTCGGCAGGACACGGGTCTGCGGCTCAGCCACCGACGGCCTCCCCACCGAAACTCTCGGCACCCGCGCGGGCGAGCAGCCGGTCGAGCGCGTCGCGGGCTGCCTGGGGGAACTGCAGGTGTGGCATGTGTGCTCCCTCACCGATCTTCACCAGTTCACAGGTGGGCAGTGCCTCGGCCAGCAGGCGCGAGTTCTCGAACGGGATCACCATGTCGTGCGCACCGCCGAGGACGAGCACGGGCAGCTTGTTCAGCGTCGGCAGGGCAGCCGACTCGTCATGCAGCTCAATGGTTTTCAGGAACTTCTCGACCGTGGCGACGGGCGTGCGGTCGATCATCATGGTGGTGAACCGCGACAGCGTGGGACTCACGGGGCCGTGGAACGAGCTGACGTGCAGCATCGGCGTCACCACGTGCTTGCTCGCCGAGCGCCCGAACTGCACCAGCGTGGGCGCCGTCCGCACGGCCAGCCCGAAGACGCCGAGCGCCGGATGCCGCAGCAACTGCAGCAGACCGGTCGAGGTGATCTCGGCGGCGGCGGTGTTGAACAGGGCCACCCCGGCCACCCTGGTGGCGAACAGTTCGGGGAACTGCGCGGCCGCCGCGAGGACGGCCATCCCACCCAGTGAGTGGCCGACGAGCACCACCGGACCCTTCGGCGCACAGTCGCGCACCACGGCCGCCACGTCGCGACCGAGCTGGGCGATGGTGCAGCTGTCGGTGCTCGGCATGCCGGAACGGCCGTGGCCGCGCTGGTCGAAGAACACCATCCGAATCCGAGGGCCCCACTGCTGGGCCAGGTCGCGGCGCTGGAAATGGAACGAGTCCATGCTGTTGCAGAAACCGTGGACGAAGACCAGGGTCACCTCGGCGGTGGCGTCACCGTAGGTGCGGGTGGCCAGCGATACACCGTCGTCGGCGCGGACCTCACCCGGTTCGTCCTCATCGATCAGGGCGAAGTTCTCGTCACGGTACTCGTCGCGTTCGGCGGGCCAGCGCACCCGCGCGCCGATCCGGCGCAACGTGTGGGCGAGGGCGAGCGCCCCGAGCACTCCGGCGGTGGCGAACCCGCCGCGCACCACCCGGCCGCGCCTCATCGGCCGGTCCCCACATACCGACGGACCGCGCGCCCGCGCGGCGAGCACACGATCTCGTAGTCGATGGTGTCGAGCAGCCGCGCCCAGTCCAGGGCGTGCGGATGACCCGCGCCACCACCGAACAGCACCGCCCGGTCGCCCGGGCGCACATTGCCGACGTTGTCGCCCAGGTCGACCATGAACTGGTCCATGCACACCCTTCCGACATTACGGTGCAGCGCGCCGCCGAGCCACACCTCGAAACGCCCACTGAGCGAACGGAACACACCGTCGGCGTACCCGGCGGGTACCAGGGCGACAGTGGTGTCGCGCGGGGCGATCCACCGATGCCCGTAGGACACACCTTCCCCGGCCGACACCCGTTTGACCAGGGTGACCTCGGCCTGCAGGGTCATCGCGGGCCGCAGCCCGAAGTCACCGAGTTCCGGAATCGGCGAGAGCCCGTAGACCGCGATGCCCGGTCGGACCAGATCGAAACGCAGATCGGGGCGGGTGAGCGTGGCGGCCGAATTCGCCAGATGGACGAGCTCGGGTTCCAGCCCGTGCTCCTTGGCCAGCGCGACGGCCTCGAGGAACCGTTCCCGCTGCCGGTCGATGCCGGGATTGCCCGGTTCGTCGGCATGCGCGAGGTGGGAGAAGATCGCGCGCAAGCGCAGCACGTGGTCGTCGACGAGGCGGCGGACGGCGGCCAGCACCTGGGGGTACTCGGTCACCGCCACACCGTTGCGGTTCAGTCCGGTGTCGACCTTGAGCGAGATCGTCGCGGTGCGGCCGGTCTTGCGCGCGGCCTGCTCGACCACCCGCACCTGTTCGAGCGAGGACACCCCGATCTCGACGTCGGCCGCGATCGCCGCCGCGTAGTCGGCGTCGATGGTGTTGAGCCAGCACAGAATCGGCGCGTCGATCCCCGCCGCCCGCAACTCCAGGGCCTCGGCGACCGTGGTCACACCGAGTTCCCGCGCGCCCGCACCCAACGCGGCACGCGCCACCCGCACGGCACCGTGGTTGTATCCGTCGGCCTTGACCACCGCCATCACCCCGGCGCCCTGCGCGAAGCCACGCAGCACGCGCACGTTGTGAGCAATGGCGTCGAGGTCGATGACCGTCTCCACTTGCACTGTTCCGCCTCTCCGCGACTTCTGGCCAGACTCAGGCTCGGGGCAACTCGGGAACGCGGCAAGCTTTGGAGCATGGCCGGGTCAGCCCGTACCCGGTGAGTTACCCGTGTGCGCACTTTCCGCCTGTCGTCGACTCTATGCCAGCTGTTCTGCCTCCCCGCGACTCAGGGCGGTTCCGCCTCCCCGTGGCGTCAGCTGGGTTCGCGCCGAAGCCTGCGGTCGCTACTACCTGTGGGTGTTCGATCACCTCGTCGAGGGCGAGAGCTGGATCACCGGGGGGTCGGCGCGAGTTCTCGGAGTAGGCGCACCGCCGGGCGGACATGGTCGAGCAGTGGGGTCGCCGAGATGGGTGCGCCTGCGGTCTGTGTGTCGTGGGCGGCCAGGTTGGCGGCGAGGGCGTGGACCCGGGCTGCGGCGGCCGCGGCCCAGGTCGGGGGTTTGCCCGCGGCGAGCAGGGCGCCGATGACGCCCGCGAGTACGTCGCCGGAGCCTGCGGTGGCGGCCCACGATGCGCCCGCGTCGCTGACCAGGGTGGTCTCGCCGGGGGTGGCGATGATGGTGGCGCGGCCCTTCAGCAGCACCGTCACGCCCCATTGCTCGGCGAGGGCGCGGACCGCTGCCACCCGGTCAGGATCGGGCCTGGCACCTGCGAGGCGGGCGAATTCCCCGGCGTGCGGGGTGAGGACGGTCGGGGCCTGCCTACCACGCACCAGGTCGGGTTCGCGGGAGAGGATGGTGAGGCCGTCGGCGTCGACGATCACCGGCAGATCCGTGGCGAGCACCCGGGCGAGATCGTCCCGCTTGTCCGTTCCGGCACCGGGCCCGAAAACCCACGCCTGCACCCGGCCAGTCTCCTGAATACTCGGCGCGGCAACGACTTCCGGGAGTTGGCGCACCACCTCGGTGTCGCTCCCGGCGTACCGCACCATTCCCGAGGTGGCCGCCACAGTCGCACCCGTGCACAGCACCCCGGCCCCCGGATACTCGGCGCTACCCGCGCAGACTCCGGTCACACCCTGGGTGTACTTGTCATCGAACGGACCCGGCACCGGCCATCCGGCGCCCACTTCGGCCGGATCGAGTTGCGCCAGCGTGGCATCGGGCAGCTGTAAGCCGATGGGCACCAAGATGATTCGTCCGCAGCGTGCGGGTGCCAGCGCGTGCACCGGTTTGTACGCCCCGAACGTCACTGTCACATCAGCCCGCACGGCAGGTCCGTCGACAGCCCCGGTGTTCGGGTCGACACCGCTCGGCAGGTCGGCAGCGATTATCGGAACATCCACGGCGGCAAGCATTTCCGCTGCGTCGGGCCGCAAAGGCCCCTTACCGGAAATTCCGACGATCGCATCGACCACCGCGTCGACTTCGCCCAGCCGATCGACCACCCGACCCCCGGCCCGCCGAAAAGCACTGAACCCCTGCGCATGCGCGCGCTCGGGATTCAGCAGCACGGCCTGCACCGCCACCCCTCGTCGCCGAAGCATCGCACCGGCCCACAGCCCGTCGCCGCCATTGTCCCCGGAGCCGACCAGCAGCCCGACCGAACGCCCGACCACTCCCCCTGTGCGCGAACGCAATTCCTCGGCGACCACACGCGCCAACCCGAATGCCGCGCGTCGCATCGGCACACCGTCGGGCACCCGGGTGAACAGTTCCGCCTCGGCCGCCCGCACCTGATCCACGGTGAAGTAGTCGCGCCGAGCAACCATCGTCGTCTCCCGCCTGCACCCGCGCGGGCCACGACCGTCCCGCGATCGTTCGCAGACTACGCTGCACAACCATGTCGATGGTTCGTCACCGCGCCGCACGGGTTGCCGCCGGATTCACCGTGGTCGCCACCCTGCTCGTCGCCGGTTGTTCCGGCGATTCGGACAACGCCGCCACCACCACAACGCGCAAGCCTCGCCCGGTCTCGACCACGACCATGCCGTCCGTCCAGGTCGACGCCGCCCTCACGGTCGAGGTCGGCGACATGAAGTACAGCCCGGCCCAGGCGACCATCAAGGTCGGCCAAACCGTCACCTGGAAGTTCTCCGACAAGGCACCCCACAACGTGCAGGGCATCGGCGACAAGGCGATGGGCATCAACAGCCCCATCATCGACAAGGGCGAATGGTCCTACACCTTCACCCAGCCCGGCACCTACCGCTACCTGTGCTCTCTGCACCCGGACATGCGCGGCCAGATCACGGTCGAGTAGCGCCTACTCGACCGTGACGGACTTGGCCAGGTTGCGCGGCTTGTCGACGTCGTAGCCGCGCGCCTGCGCCACTTCGGCGGCGAAGATCTGCAGCGGAACCGTCGACAGCAGCGGCTGGAACAGGGTCGGAGCGGCCGGGATCTCGATGAGGTCGTCGGCGAACGGGCGGACCGTGTCGTCGCCCTCCTCCGCGATGACGATCGTGCGCGCCCCACGGGCCTGGATCTCGCGAATGTTGCTGAGCAGCTTGGAATGCAGCACCGCGCGGCCCTTCGGCGACGGCATCACCACGATCACCGGCAGCCCGTCCTCGATCAGCGCGATCGGCCCGTGCTTGAGCTCGCCCGCCGCGAAACCCTCGGCATGCATATAGGCCAGTTCCTTGAGCTTGAGCGCGCCCTCGAGCGCCACCGGGTAACCCACGTGGCGCCCCAGGAACAGCACCGTCGGCACGTGCGCCAGCTCGCGGGCGATGGCACGCACCTGCGGCGCGGTCTCGAGCACGCGGGCGATCAGCTTCGGCATCGACTCGAGTTCGGCGAACTCACGCGCCACCTCGTCGGGGTACTTGGTGCCGCGCGCCTGCGCCAAGGCCAGGCCGACGAGATAGTTCGCGGCCACCTGCGCCAGGAACGCCTTCGTCGAGGCCACCCCGATCTCGGGGCCGGTGCGGGTGTAGATCACCGCGTCGGACTCGCGCGGGATCTGGGCGCCGTTGGTGTTGCAGATCGCGAGCACCCGCGCCTTCTGCTCCTTGGCGTGACGCACCGCTTCCAGCGTGTCGGCGGTCTCCCCCGACTGCGAGACCGCGACCACCAGCGTCGAGCGGTCCAGAACCGGGTCGCGGTAACGGAATTCGCTGGCCAGCTCCACTTCCACCGGCACCCGCGTCCAGTGCTCGATGGCGTACTTGGCCAGCAGACCCGCGTGGTAGGAGCTGCCACACGCCACCACGAACACCTTGTCGAATTCGCGCAGCTCCTGGTCGGCGAGGCGCTGCTCGTCGAGCACGATCCGCCCGCCGTTCTCGTCGACGACGAAATGCCCGATCAGAGTGTCGGCGACAGCGGTCGGCTGCTCCTCGATCTCCTTGAGCATGAAGTAGTCGTGCCCGCCCTTCTCGGCGGCGGCCAGATCCCAGTCGATGGTGAACGGCCTGCTCGTCACGTCGGTATCGCCGTCGAAGTCGGTGACGGTGTAACCGTCGGCGGTGATGACCACGGCCTGATTCTGGCCGAGCTCCACGGCTTCGCGGGTGTGCTCGATGAACGCGGTGACATCGGAGGCGATGAACATCTCACCCTGCCCGACCCCGACGACCAGCGGCGTCGACTGCCGCGCCGCGACGATCGTGCCCGGATGATCGGCATGGGTGAACACCAGCGTGAACGCGCCGTCGAGGCGGCGAAGCACGGCGAGCACGCTCGCGGTGAAGTCACCGGCGGTCGGCCCCTCGGCGTACGCGCGGGCCACCAGATGCACCGCGACCTCGGTGTCGGTGTCGCTGCGCAGCTCGATCCCGGCGTCCTCGAGCTCGCGCCGCAGCGGTGCGAAGTTCTCGATGATGCCGTTGTGGACCACGGCGAGCTTGCCGGAGCAGTCGCGGTGCGGGTGGGCGTTGCGGTCGGTCGGCGCGCCGTGCGTGGCCCAGCGCGTATGGCCCATTCCGCTGGTCCCGGCGAATTTCGCGGCGCCCGCTTCGTCGAGTTCGGCTTCCAGATTCGCCAGCCGACCCGCCTTGCGTTCGACCGCGATCCCCCCGTTTCCGTCGAGAATCGCCACCCCCGCGGAGTCGTAGCCCCGGTACTCCATGCGACGCAGCGCGTCGACGACAACGCCGAGCGCATCCCGGTATCCGACGTAGCCAACGATTCCGCACATGGTCCACTACCCTACTGATCGGATAGTCTTCACGCCGTGTCGGACTCCGTGAAATCGCTCCTGAGCACCCTGTCCATGCGCGGTCCTCACCGGGTGTTGCGTGGCAACCTCGGCATCGCCGGTCAACCCGGTGTCGTGTACACCCCCGAGTCCGGGCTGAACCTGCCCGCCGTCGCGTTCGCGCACAGCTGGCTGACCAGCGCCGAGAACTACAAGGGCCTGCTCGAGCACGTCGCGTCGTGGGGTTTCGTCGTCGCCGCCCCCGACACCGAACGCGGACCGATTCCGTCACATCTCGACCTGGCCACCGACTTGCTCACCACCCTCGACATCGTGAGCAAGGTCCGTCTCGGCGACGGAACCATCAGCGTCCACCCCGACCGCCTCGCCCTGGCCGGGCACGGCATGGGTGCGGGCGCCGCCGTCCTCGCCGCCGCCCAGCGTCCCGTCGCCACCGTCGCCGCCCTTTTCCCCGCGCCGACCTCCCCCGCCGCGGAGAACATCGCCCCCGACCTCGACACCCCAGCCCTCATCCTGGCCGGAACGGACCTCGACTCCATCAACTCCAATGTCCGCCCCCTGGCCACCGCCTGGTCGGGCCCCTGCCTCCTCCGCCGCCTCGACGGCGCCACCCACAACGGCATCATCGAGGGCCGCCGCCTCTTCGCCGCCCTCGGCGCCGGCCGCTACGAATACAAGACCGACAAGGCCACCCGCGCCCTGCTCACCGGCTACCTACTCGCCACCATCCAGGGCGACAAGAAATACAAGCCCTTCGTCGACCCCGAAGCCGCGATCCCCCACACCACGGTCATCGACCCCCACGCCGAGGTCGAAGTGGAAGCCCCCAAACTGTCCATCGGCACGGTCGCCAAACTCATCAAGGGCTGACAACCCTCCCCTGCCCGCCCGATCGGTCTCGGCGGCCTCGGTTACCGGCTCAGTCCAACCAGGTCGAGCGGCGGTAGTACTCGGCCTCCGGGTCGTCGTCGTCCGACGGGGCGACCCGGGATTGCGCCTGGCGGGCCGCCTTCGCGCGCGCGATCGCCGCACGGATCTCGGCCTGACGCTGTTGTTCCTCGGTCAGATTCGGATCCGGCGCCATCGGCTGTGGCATGGCGGTCGGCGCGGGAACCGGGGTGAATTCCCTTGGCGGGTAGCCGAAGTCCGGTGGTGCCGGGCGGGTGAGGGCCTGCCGCTGCTGTTCGGCGATGGCCTCCTGACGGGCGCGTTCCTCCGCTTCGAGGCGCTCGCGCTCCGCCGCTTCGGCGGCCTCCTGTGCGCGGGCCGCCTCGATCTCGGCCAGGATTTCGTGTCCGTTGTGGGCGGACAGGCTGGTCCGCAGCGCGTCGTACTCGTCGTCCAGGATTCGCACCCGGCGCAGGAACTCGTGCGCCCCCTCCTCGATCCTCGATCGACTCATCCCGCGATCCTCTCAGCTCGGCTCACAACGGACCCGCCTCGGCCAGTTGGGCACCGGAACCACCCGGCTCGATCGGCTGGCTCTCGGGGTACTGACCGGCCCAATGTTCCCCGTCCTCTTCCGTATTCGAGCTCGTCGCCGGTGGACGCCCTGCCTGGGCGGGCACCTGCCCCTCCGACGCGTAGCCGTTCGCGTCGAGCGAACCGGTCGAGTTCTCGTCCACGGCCGAACCGTCCTCGCCCGCGTCCTCCTGACCGGCTTCGCCGGTGCCGGTGCCGGTTTCCGGCGTGCCCGAGCCGAGCACTCCACCCGACTGGTCGTCGGTGATCACCGGCACGCCGTTCTCGTCGAGAGTGAGCGCGTATTCGTGCGAATTACCCTGGGCGTCTTGCGTACTGACCGTCAGCTGCCCCTCGGCATCGGTGGCGATACTCACCTGCGTGCCGTTCACATCGAACGTCGCACCACCGGCGAGCAAACTGTTCACCTGACTAGACAGCGACGCGAGACCTTCCTGCACCGAGGTGCTCAGCGAGGCCAAGCCGGTGCTCAGGGTTTCCGCCGTGGAGGTGACGAGAGACTCGAGCTGGCTCACCGACGAGACCAGAGACGTGAGGCCGCTCATCACCTCGGTGACGGTGTCGGAGATCTCGCCCAGATCCAGACCGCTGTCGTCATCGTCGTCGTCATCATCTTTGTCGTCGTCTTTGTCGTCATCCGTATTCGCCGGAGTCGTCGACGGCGTATCGGTCGACGGATTGCCCGTGCTCGGATTACCGGACGACGGATCGCCGTTTCCAGGCTGTTGCACCAGAGTCTGCGGTTTGCTCGAATCCTGCGGCATCGGGTACGCCGCAGTATCCAAGCCATTCAAGGCCTCGACCAGCACGCCGTACACTCGACGCACCTCGGTATCGACTTCCTTGCACAGCTGCACGAATTTGTCGTAGGTCGCCTCGACATGCGGTATGAACACCGTGGTCAACCATTCGACCATCTTCTGTCCCTGCGAACTTCCCCGATTGAAGGTCAATTCGTTCAAACAGAAATCGATCTGGCTGCGACTCGCCCCGTTGCTGTCCTGCGTCGGGATATCCGGCGTATTCGGCGACCAGAAACTCTGTACTGTCACGGCTTTGTGCCGCACGGCGGTCCGCAGCGCAGTCGCCACATAGCTCAACTCGAGTGAGATCGTCGCGGCCTCGATGCGGTCCTGCTCGACACGGACCAGCTGCGTATTGAGCATGTTCCACGCCGCGTCACCGGCCTGCCCCTGCCAGATCGAGGGCAGATTCGTGAGCTGGCTACGCTGCTCCTCGATTTCGCCCGGAACCTTGGACATCACCTTGTCGAGTGCCTGGGATATCCGCTCTATCGCCGCCAGGTCCATGTCGCGTTCAGCGTCGTACTTGGAATAGATCAGCGAGTTCATATCGGCCGCGCCGGTGATTTCCGCTCGCCCTGCTGTCCCGGTGAGTGCGAGGGCGCGCAGATATCGCGGCACATACTCGATGAAATACTGCAATCCCTCGGCACCGGCGTCGAGAAGATCGTCGGCACTGCCGGAATTCGGAATATTCGGCCACGAAGGTGTGTCAGCCACGAGTTGCTCCCCGAGCGCAGGGGGCGCAGTTCGATATGGCGCGCATCAGAGGTTCACCCCGGCCGCGGTGATCTTCGAGACGCTGGCGTCATCGGACGTGGCATAACTGTCCGCGCTGGTGGTCATCTGCGCCCCCGTTTTGTCGACCGCCGTCTGCCAGTTCTTCAACCAGGTCTCGACCTTCCCGATCACGGCCCCGACCTTCGCCCCCTCGGCGCCGTATTCGCGCCCGGCCTGCTTGGCCGTGAAGGTCCACTTCGCATCGGCCGCGCACACCCCGATATCAGCCGCCGACGCCTTCAGATTCGACCCGGCCTTACGCAGGGCTGTCGGATCAACCGTTACTTGATCGCCCACTGTCCCCTCCCTCGGTCACGCGCCGTTGGCGCACTACTCACTTGGACGCACGCGGGCGCCCCTCGGTTCCCTCGAACCGGCCCCTACTTTCCCAGATTCCCCTGATCCGTCTTCCGCCACTCCGACGTCCCGTCCGGATGACGGTGGTACTCCCACGACGCGTAGTCCCCGTCGTCCTCGATCACCGTCACGTGGTCGGCCAAGCCGTCCTCGTCGTAGTCGGACCAGATGGTGGTGGAGTTGGGGTCGGTGTGGGTGAGGGAGTCGGCGACGCCGTCGGTGTCGAGGTCCTGGGAGGGAGAGTTGAGTTCGACGGGGCCGAGGCCGTCGAGGGGGGTATGGGCGTCGATGTCGGGTAGGCCGAAGCCGGGGATGTCGCCCGAGGTGACCATGGCTCCTCCTCAAACGGGAAACTCGCGGATGACGGCGCGGTGGAACTCCACCATCCTGTCATCCGCGAGCGGTTCACGGCCACGTCGGGTTGTTATTTCTTGGGCATGATCAGCCACAGGATCAGGTAGAGCAGGAACTGGGGGCCGGGCAGCAGGCAGGAGGCGACGAAGGCGAGGCGGACGACGCTCGGGCTCCACCCGAAGTAGTCGGCGATGCCGCCACAGACGCCTGCGATCCATTTGTCGCTGGTCGATCGGGTGAAGCGGCGAGCGGGGGCAGTCATGATGGTGTGCCTTCCTGTCGAGCGGTTGTGACTCCACTGTGCCGTCGGGTGCCGCGCCCGGCATCGGTCGACAGACCCATCCGCACCCTGATTTCGACCCACCCCATCTCGGGGTCACACCCTGAGATCGGGCAGACTCGAGCGGTGAGCACGACATTGCACGCCAGCGGCCTGGCCGCGGGACACGCCGAGCGGACCCTGTTCGCCGACCTCGATTTCACCCTCGCCCCGGGTGATGTGATCGGGCTGGTCGGGGTGAACGGCGCGGGCAAGTCGACGTTGCTGCGGATGCTGGCCGAGCACGACGCGGGCGACGGCACGATCACCCTGAGCCCGCCCGACGCCACCGTCGGCTATCTGGCCCAGGAGCCGGAGCGCATCGAGGGCGAGACCGTACTCGAATTCCTTTCCCGCCGAACCGGAGTGGCGCATGCCCAGCGGGTGATGGACGACGCGGCCGAGCGCCTGGGCGAGGGCGGGGACGACGACTACTCCCCCGCGCTGGAACATTGGCTCGCCCTCGGCGGCGCGGACCTGGACCAGCGGGCCGAGGAAGTCGCGGCCGAACTCGGCCTCACCGACGGCTTGGCCGGTGGCCTCGACACCCCGATGACGGGTCTGTCGGGCGGTCAGGCGGCGCGTGCGGGTCTGGCGTCGGTGTTGTTGTCGCGCTTCGACATCCTGCTGCTCGACGAACCGACCAACGACCTCGATCTCGACGGCCTGGACCGGTTGGAACGTTTCGTCACCGGTGTGCGGGTGCCGCTGATGGTGATCAGTCACGATCGGGAGTTCCTGGCGCGCACCGTGAACCGCGTGCTGGAGCTGGATCTGGCGCAGCAGCAGTACGGTATGTACGACGGTGGTTACGAGGCGTATCTCACCGAGCGGGAGATCGCCCGCAAACACGCTCGCGAACAGTTCGACGAATTCGCCGACACCAAGGCAGGTTTGGAGGCGCGCGCCCAGATGCAGCGCAACTGGCTCGAGCACGGTGTGCGCAATGCCCGGCGCAAGGGCAAGGACGACTCGGACAAGATGGGCCGCAAAACCCGCGCCGAATCCACCGAGAAGCAGGCCGCCAAGGCCCGGCAGACGCAGCGCCGCATCGAACGGCTCGAGGTGGTCGAGGAACCGCGCAAGGAGTGGGAGCTGCGGATGGAGATCGCCACCGCCCCGCGCAGTGGTGCGGTCGTCGCCACCGTGAACAACGCGACGGTCACCCGTGGGGAGTTCACGCTGGGGCCGGTCACCACCCAGATCGACTGGGCCGACCGGATCGTGCTCACCGGTGCCAACGGGTCGGGTAAGTCGACCCTGCTCGGGCTGCTGCTCGGCAAGATCGCACCCGATTCCGGTTCTGCCGCTTTGGGTTCCGGTGTCGCCATCGGCGAGGTGGATCAGGCGCGTGGACTGTTCCGTGGGACCGAACGGCTGGTCGACACCTTCGGCGCGGCCATGCCGGACTGGCCCGACGCCGATGTCCGCACGCTGCTGGCCAAGTTCGGGCTGCGCGGCCCGCATGTGATCCGTGCGTGCGACACGCTCTCACCGGGTGAACGCACCCGCGCGGCCCTTGCCCTACTCCAGGCGCGCGGGGTGAATCTGCTGGTCCTGGACGAACCGACCAACCACCTCGACCTGCCCGCCATCGAACAACTCGAGCAGGCGGTCGAATCCTTCACGGGCACCCTGATTCTGGTGACGCACGACCGTCGCATGCTGGATTCTGTGCGGGCGACCCGCCGTTGGCACATGGCCGCCGGGCAGCTCAGCGAGAAGTAGGACACACCGTGGCCTAGGTATCGACACCCGCATCACGCTGCACCACAGCCGTTTCCGCCGCCCCGAACAGATCGATGTCGGAGCCGAGCTTGATCCCGACCAGCCCGGCGACGAGTGTGGCGAGCAGGATCGCGACCACCGCGATCAGCGACCGCGAGCGCGGCGAGGGACGTGGCACCGCCACCGCCCCGCCGCGCGCGGACTCCGCCTCCAACCGTTGACCGTATCCCTCGTCGCGAATCGGCACGGTCGGCGAATATCCCTGCGGCACTTCATGACAGCCCGGCCGACCACACGCCCCACCGCAGCGGTGCGGTTCGCCGTATTCGTAGTACTGATCCTGGTAGTTGCGGGCAGGCAGCGGCGCCATGGTCGGCCCCCCTTCGAATCGTGCTGCGCGCCGAATACTCCGGTGCGCCGAGCGAGCACACGCGCCGACGGGCACACAGGTCCTTACGGCGTACGCCGATAGTAGATGCAGCGGCGACGGCACGCCAGCGGATCAGACGGCGGCGACCTGCTTGGCCAGGTCGTCGGCCAGCTGCCGGGCCTGCGCCGGATCGGTGGCCTCGACCATCACGCGAACCAACTGCTCGGTGCCGCTGGGACGCAACAGGACCCGGCCCGAGTCGCCGAGCATGCGCTCCGCCTCGGCCACCGCGTCGCGCACCTCGGGGGCGGCGGCGACCGCGGCCTTGTCCGACACCTTCACGTTCACCAGCACCTGGGGGACGGTGCTCATCACCGACGCCAGCTCCCCGAGTCCGCGACCGGTCTGCGCCATCCGGGCCATCAAGCGCAGCCCGGTGAGCACGCCGTCGCCGGTGGTGCCGTAGCGCGGGAACACCACGTGGCCCGACTGCTCACCGCCGAGACTGAACCCGCCGCGCCGCAGTTCCTCCAGCACGTAGCGGTCGCCGACAGCGGCGGTGAGGACGCGAATCCCGGCCTCGCGCATGGCGATGTGCAGGCCGAGGTTGCTCATCACGGTGGCCACGAGGGTGTCGGAGACCAACTCACCCGCCTCGCGCATGGCCAGCGCCAGCACCGCCATGATCTTGTCGCCGTCGACCACCTCGCCGGTGGCGTCGACCGCGAGGCACCGGTCGGCGTCGCCGTCGAGCGCGACACCCAGGTCGGCGCCGTGGGCGAGCACCGCGGCGCGGACGGCCTCCAGGTGCGTGGAACCGCAGCCGTCGTTGATGTTGAGACCGTTGGGTTCGGCATTGATCGCGATCACCGTCGCGCCCGCTTCCCGGTACACCTGCGGCGCCACCTCGGCGGCCGCGCCGTGCGCGCAGTCGACCACGACGGTGAGCCCGGACAGGTTCTCCCCGGTCGATTCGAGCAGGTGCTCGACATAGCGTTCGTGGGTGCCCTCGACGGTGTAGTCGCCGCGCACGCGGCCGATGCCAGCGCCGGTCGGGCGCACGGTTGCGCCGTCGGCGATCAGGGCTTCGATCCGCTGTTCCACGGCGTCGTCGAGCTTGTGCCCGCCCGCCGCGAAGATCTTGATGCCGTTGTCGGGCATGGGGTTGTGCGAGGCGGAGATCATCACGCCGAAGCACGCGTCGTAGAGGCCGGTCAGATAGGCGACGGCCGGGGTCGGGAGGACACCGACGGAGAGGACGTCGACACCGGTGGCGGTGAGGCCCGCGGTCACCGCGGCTTCGAGCATCTCACCGCTGGCCCGGGGATCACGACCGACCACCGCGACCGGACGCTTCTTGCCCCGGCTGAGCACCTGCGCTGCCGCACCGGCGACCCGCATCGCCAGTTCCGGACTCAACGAGTCGTTGGCGAGCCCACGAACGCCGTCCGTACCGAAAAGCTGTCCCATACCTGCCCCTTGTAGGTGGTCCATATACAGCACGAGAGCAGGCGACCAGCCGTGCTGGAAGCCTGCTCTCGCACACGTGCTCCGCCGACGGTACCGCCTCAGCCAAAGTAGGCGAAGACGGCGGTCGACAGTGCCGAAATCAGCGCTTCGAGTACTGAGGCGCCTTACGGGCCTTCTTGAGGCCGTACTTCTTGCGCTCGGTGGCACGCGGGTCACGGGTCAGGAAGCCCGCGCGCTTGAGCGCGGGGCGATCCTCGGGGGTGACCTCGATCAGCGCGCGGGCGATGGCCAGACGCAGGGCGCCTGCCTGACCCGACGGGCCGCCACCGACCAGGCGAGCGTAGATGTCGAAGCTCTCGACACGCTCGACGGTGACCAGCGGGGACTTCACGAGCTGCTGGTGCACCTTGTTCGGGAAGTAGTCCTCGATGGTGCGGCCGTTGAGCTCGAAGTTGCCCGAACCGGGAACCATCCGCACGCGGACGACGGCTTCCTTACGGCGGCCGACGGTCTGCACGGGACGATCGATCACGATCGGCTCGTAGGAAGCCTCGTAGACGGTCTCGCCGTCTTCGTAGCCTTCGCCGTCTTCGACGACCTCGACCACGGTCTCGTCGACCGCGTCGAACTCTTCGGGGGTGAACTCTTCAGGAGCGGTCACTGGGCCACCTGCTTGATCTCGAACGGAACCGGCTGCTGCGCGGCGTGGGGGTGGTTCGGGCCTGCGTAGACCTTCAGCTTGCCCGCGATCGCGTTACCCAGCTTGTTCTTCGGGATCATGCCCTTGACGGCCTTCTCCACGAGACGATCGGGACGGGTCGCCAACACCTCGCCGACAGTGCGCGACTTGAGGCCGCCCGGGTGTCCGCTGTGGTGGTGGATCAGCTTGTCCTGCTTCTTGTTGCCGGAGATGGCAACCTTGTCCGCGTTGATGATGATGACGAAGTCGCCACCATCGACGTGCGGTGCGTAGGTCGGCTTGCCCTTGCCGCGCAGCAGGCCAGCGGCCTGCACGGCGAGACGGCCGAGGACTACGTCAGTGGCATCGATGACGTACCACTTGCGGGTGACGTCACCTGCCTTGGGGCTGTACGTAGGCACAGTCGTTCCCTGTCTGTCGTCGGTGTTGCCGGCCAAAGTCGTGCTGGACCTCGGCTGACGTCGAGGTTGTCCCGGCGGCCGGTGGAGACCCGGGACATCGCGCAGACACCGAACCGCGAACGGGTCGGCGTTCCACACGCCAGCGGCCAACGATACCAGCCGGGTATGAGACCCCCGCAATCGGACTAGATGACCACCGGTGGTCCCGGGTCGGTGGCGCGGGCCGGACCGGGGATCAGATAGCGCAGGTTGTCGATGCCGGGGGCGGCACACCCGCTCGCGCGGGCCGTCGTGATGCCCTCGGGCGGGGTCGTGTTGGCGTAGGGGGTGAACGCGCAGTCCGGGGCGGCGGCCGCGCGGGCGGTGTCGGCCTGCCAGCCGGTGGCCGCGAGCGCGAGCGCGCCGAGCACGGCCGGTGCGCCGAAGAACCCCTTCTTGACCTTGCCCAGGAGCTTGCCGCGCTGGTCGGCCTCGTCGTCGAGGGCGTGGCGCCCACCGGTCTGGGCGGGTGGCCCGGCGACGAATCCGGCCGGTCCGGGCGGCTGGGCCGCGGGCGGGGCGGTCGGGGGCGCACCCCAGCCGACCTGCGCGGCGTAGGCCTGACCCGGATGCTGCGGGTCGGGGTGGTCGTCCTCGTCGAACGGCTCGGTGACCAGCAGATGCGCGGCACCGAGCACCAGCGCGTGCATCGGATGATCGGCCACCTGCAACCGCTGCCCGAGGTGGTTCTGGAACGCCAGGCGCAGCGCGTCGTTGAAGCACACATTGCCCGCGAGCAGCACCGTCGAGGTGTCGGCGCCGATGGAACGGGCCGCGGCCATCGCCTCGATGACCACGTTGTCGGCGGTGCGCGCGTCGCGCAGCGCCTCCGGGTTCACCGAGACCTCGACCGATTCGGTCGGCTGCTCGTCGTCACCGTGCACCGCGACCACCAGCAGGGTGCGGCCGTCGGAGTAGATGCCGGTGGCCCCGATGCCGGTGTGGTGCCGCTCGCTCGGCGGCGAGACCAGACCGAGCGCGCGCAGGTAACCCGACAGCGCCACGCTCTCCGGGAGTGGTTCGACGACCACGTCGAGCTGTTCGACCAGCCCGGCGTAGACCTCGACCTTCTCCTCCGGCCAGCTGTCCGGATACGGCAACGCCACCAGCTGCGGTTTGCCGCGCAGGTACTTGCCGACGGCGGCCAGCGGGTTGTAGAGCCGGGCCCGGAACACCAGTTCGGCGGGCCAGGTGGCCCCCGCGATCACGATCTGCGGGTGCCCGAGGATGTCGCGCACGTCGGCGATCGCCATCCCCAGATCGGGTCGCTGCCGGTCGACACCGGCGGTGTGCAGCCTGCCCGCCGCGTCGGCGAGCAGGTAGGCGGGCGGGGTGTAGGTGCCCTCCACCTGAACCGGGCGGATGGGGGTCTCACCGCCACCCGCGGCGACAGACACCACATCCCACCCCAGATGCAGGGCGCCAACTCGAACGGTCACAGGCTCAAGTGTGCCCGGTCGGCGCACGACACGCGCAGTGTGTCCACCGAAACGGCCGCTACCTGGGCGACCATGCCGCAACCGCTCATGCCTGCGACCGCTTCAGACGCAGGCGGGTCCAGGTCAGGAAGGCCAGAGCGGCGGTGATCACGAGCACCATCGCGATGTCGAGGATCCAGATCCCGATCGAGTGCGTCCACAGCGAATCGTCCTGCGCACCCCAGAACAGGTTCTTCAGGTCGACTGTCGACGCGCCCGAGGCATAACCCCAGCGGGCCGGGAACAGGTACGACACCTGCTCGAGGCCGACGCGGTCGGTCACCGGGATCAGGCCACCGGCCATCACCAACTGCACCATGATCATCACCACGAGCATCGGCATGACCTGCTCGTTGGACTTGGCCAGGCTCGACATCAGCAGACCGAACACCACACAGCACACCGCCGTCATGGCGATGTCGATGTAGAGCTCGATGCTGCCGTTCGGGATCAGCGACCCCGCACCGGGCGGGTTCTTGCCGAGCAGGGTGATGCCGATCAGCACCGCCGACTGCAGGAACGCGACCACGCTGAACACCGCGATCTTGGCCAGCAGATACGCCGAGGGCAGCAGCCCGACCGCGCGTTCCCGATGGAAGATCGTCCGCTCGCCCACGAGGTCACGCACGCTCAGCGTCGCGCCCATGAAGCACGCACCGAGAATGAGCACCACCAGCAGCTGCTGGGTTTCGCTACCGCCGGACTTGGCGAACGAACCGTCGGGTTGCGCGACGAGCGGACCCGCCGCGAAGCCGTTCTCACCCGGAACCACCAGCGACAACGCGCCGAGAATGAACGGCAACACCACCAGGAACACCAGGTAGCCGCGGTCGGCGAAGATCAACCGCAACTGCCTGCGGGCCAAGGTACTGAACTGCCGCATACCACTGGACTGCGGCGGCGCACCGGCATTGCCGCGCTGCAACGGCTGCGGCGGCGGTGGCGGTGGCACATAGGCCTGGCGCGACCGATACGCCGCGAAGGCCTGGTCCGGGTTGGCCGCCACATTGGCGAAGATCTCGGCCCAGTCGCTGGTTCCCATGGCCGCGCCGACCCCGCCGGGGTGACCGGCGAACGCGGTCTTACCACCGGGCGCGAGCAGCACCACCTGGTCACACATGTCGAGGCAGGCCACCGAGTGGGTCACCACGATCACCACGCGACCGGCGTCGGCGAGCTCGCGCAGCATCTGCATGACCTGCCGGTCCAGCGCCGGGTCGAGGCCCGAGGTCGGTTCGTCGAGGATCAGCAGCGACGGACCGGTGAGCAACTCCATCGCCACCGACGCGCGCTTGCGCTGACCGCCGGATAGCCGGTCGACCCGCGTATCGGCGTGCTGGGTGAGCGAAAGCTCCTGCAGCACACCGTCGATCACCTGCTGTCGATCGGCCTTGGTGGTATCCGGCGGCAGACGCAGCTCGGCGGCGAAGCCGAGGGCCTGGCGCACGGTGAGCTGACGGTGCAACACGTCGTCCTGCGGGACCATGCCGATACGCGAACGCAGCGCCTCGTACTCGGCGTGCAGGTTGCGGCCCTCGAAGGTGACCACACCGCCCGAGGGCTGGGTATTGCCCGCGATCAGCTTCGACAGCGTCGACTTACCCGCACCCGAGGGGCCGATCAGCGCGGTCAGCGTGCCACGCCCGGCCTGCATGTTCACGTCGACGAGCAGCTGCTTGTTGCCCTCGACGGTGAAGCCGACCCCGTGCACGGTGAGCCCGAGCTCGGCGACCGGCTTCTGCCGGTGCACCAACGCACCCTGGGCGACGACGAAGTCGATGTTGCCGATGGTGACGATGTCGCGTTCGCGCAGCACCGTGCGCTGCTGGCGGTGACCGTTGACGAACGTGCCGTTGGCCGACCCCAGGTCCTCGACGACCAGCCCCTCCGGCGAGGACACCAGTCGCGCGTGCTTGCGCGAGGCCAGCGGGTCGTTCACCACGATCTGGTTGTCGGAGGTGCGGCCGATGCTCAGGCCGCCGGGCGGGATGCGGTCACCGCGCGCCACCGGTTCGGTCGAGGCCGACTTGCGCACCGGCGGCAGCATCGAGGAGTCGGCGCGGCGGGTCATGTTGATGTTGTCCTGCGGCGCGACCGGCTGCGACGGCAACTGCGAGGTCGGCACATACTGCGGTCGGGCGGGCGGTTGCTGCTGAGGAGTCGGATGCGACGGCGGCTGGAAGGAGGGTCGTTGCGGCGGACGGTGCTGTGGTTGCTGCTGCGACGGCGGCGCGACCATGGTCGCCGCGTGCCGCGATCCCGCCCCCGGCGCCGCGGGCACGAGGTGCAGCAGCGGCCCGCTGATCGCGTCGCCCAGGCGCACCTGGGTGGGCCGGTCGATCGAGACCGGCTGACTCAGCCTGCGTGCGTCGACGAAAACGCCATTGGTACTGCCGTTGTCGGCGAGCACCCAGGCACCGTTGGAGAAGCGCAGAGTGGCGTGCACGCGCGAGACCAGCGGACTGTCCACGAACAGGGTGACCTCGGGCGCCCGGCCCATGGTGATCTGCTGGCTCGCTTCGAAGACTCGTTCGGTTCCATCATGGCGCACGGTGATGGTCTGCGCCCCCGGTGAAGACATGGAGCGGATACTATGCCATCACCCGGACATCGGCGGTGCCCCCGAGACGGCTTCACACCCGATCCGGCGACCGACCTGCATGTGTATCCGGCCGATCAGGGGGACCGATGCCGAAAGGCCAAGTGCTCGTTGCCATCACCGCCGTGCTATGCGCGCTGCTGAGTGTGGGCTGCACGCGGGCGGTCGACGGTCGAGCTGTCTCGATCTACGACGACCCCTTCCAGGTGGCCGGATTGCCGACCACCGGTGGCCCGAACGGCCCACGCCCGGGCGTCGCGGATTCCTCGCTCACCGCGTCCAACGGTGACGGCGGCGAGGTCGACGCCCTCGCGCTCAACGCCATCGAAGACATCCAGACCTACTGGGAGTCGGTGTTCGACACCGAGTTCCGTGGGGAGACCTTCGACCCGGTCACCACCCTGATCTCCTGGGACGCGCGCGCTTCGCGCAGTTCGGCGGTCGAGTTCTGCAAGGAGACCACCTACCACCTGGTGAACGCCGCCTACTGCCGCAGCGACAACTCCATCGGCTGGGACCGGGCGATGCTGCTGCCGACGATGAGCGAGACCTTCGGCCCGATGTCGGTGGTGATGGTGCTCGCCCACGAATACGGGCACGCCATCCAGACCATGGCCAAGATGGTCACCAAGAAGACCCCGGTGCTGGTGAAGGAACAGCAGGCCGACTGCTTCGCGGGCGCGTTCATGCGCCACGTCGCCGAGGGCAAGTCGAAGCACTTCACCATCAACACCTCCGACGGCCTCAATTCGGTGCTGGCCGCGACGGTTTCGATTCGCGATTCCGATCCCGACGATCCGGAGAGCGTGCACGGTTCGGCGTTCGAGCGGGTCACCGCGGTGCAGATCGGTTTCACCGACGGCGCGCGTGGCTGCAAGGGCATCGACGAGGACGAGATCGATGCGCGCCGCGGCAATCTGCCCCAGAGCTTCGCCCACGACCACGGTCGCGGCGAGTTCCCGATCACCCAGAGCAACCTGGTGGAGCTGAGCAAGGCGCTGCAGGCGATTCTGCCGGTCCAGAAGTCGCCCGCCTACGACTATTCCGGGTCGCGGATCGACTGCGACGACGGCGCGGTCACCGACCCGGTCACCTACTGCCCGACCAAGAACGTGATCGCCACCGACGTACCCGGCCTCGCCGAACGCGGTTCCGTCGACGACAGCGACGACGGCCCGCTCCCGGTGAAGGTGAGCGGCGACTACAACGGCTACGTCCTGTTCATCTCCCGCTACACCCTCGCCGTGCAGCGCGCCAACGGCCAAGCGCTCACCGGCGCGAAGACGGGGCTGCGCGCGGCCTGCCTGTCGGGCGTGGTCACGGGCAAACTCGCCGAGCCGGGCCGCCCGGTCAGCCAGGGCGACATCCAACTCTCGGCGGGCGACCTGGACGAAGCGGTCTCCGGCCTGCTCACCGACGGCCTCGCCGCCAGTGACGCCGAAGGCAACACCGTGCCCAGCGGCTTCTCCCGCGTCGACGCGTTCCGCGCGGGCGTCCTCAACGGCGCGACAACCTGCGAGTCGCGCTACAGCTAACCGAACGGGGGCGGGGCCGCAGGTTCGTAGCGCAACACCCGGTTACCGATCATGATCTCGGTGCCTGGCACCAGCACCAGCGGCTGGTTCGGAGTGAGACGGATCCAGTCGCGGTAGCCGGGCAGGCGACTGCGAGTTCCGTTGGTGGACCCACGATCCAGCAGTTGCACGTCCCAATTCACCAGGTGCACTTCGGCATGCGCGCGGGACATGCCACCGGAGGTGTCGTCGATACGCAACGGGACCAGGCCGCGCCCGGCGGCTTCGGAATTCTCCGGATCGCGCCCGATCACGGCGTCGGTGGCCAGCAGGTAGGTCATGCCGTCGTCGAGGACGAGCATGCCGAGCGGCGGACGGACCACCTCGGCCAGGGCCTGGGTCTGGTCGACCGGCATGCCGCACACGGTGCAGAACGCCGAACGCGGGTCGCTGGGATGCGCCCGCGCGCATTTGAATCCCATCACCTTCACCACCAGCACCGTCGATCTGGCGGTCGCCTCGAGCCGTCGTTGCAGGTCGGGGTCGGGTTCGGGGGCGGGGTTCGTCCCGGCGGCGGCGCGGGTCTCGGCGTTGTTCGGGTCGGCGAGTTCGTGGCTGGTGCCGGTCACCGCGTCCAGCATCGAGGTCGCGGGCTGCATGCCGGTGGCGGGCGCCTCGACCGGGCGTGAGTCCTGGTGCGGTGCACGGGGTTCGCGGTCGATCCGGGCGGTGGGTGGCGGCAGGCGGCGCGCCTGCGGTTCGGCGGTGCGCACCCGGCCGCGCACATCGTTGGCCCACACCACCGCTCCGCCCGCCTGGGCGATGCCCTCGACCAGCCAGCCGATGCCGCGTTCGACGGGCAGATCGGGGATGCGACCCTTCGCGTCGTCGACGAACAGCGCCACACCCTTGGCGGGTTCGGCGGCCACCCGGTCGACCGTGAACGCGGCGTCACTACCCCGGTAGTACTCGGGCCCGTGCTCACCGGCGAGCACGGCGGTCACGGCGCCGTGCAGGAAGATCGCGACGCCACCGTTGTCGGCGGCCGAGAGCACCCCGAAGTCGATCGGCACACCCGGGGAGATCTGCTCGGCGTGCTTCATCAGCCACCGGGTCGCCTCGCGCGCGACCGAGGCGCCCGGGCCACTCGGTTCGGCCTCGACGGCGGTGCGAACCAGCTCGGCCAGCGATTCCAGGGCGACGGCGGCGGTGGATTCGGGGGTGAGCCGTCCGGGCTGTCGGTGCGCCACCGCGATCACCGCTCCCGCCACGTGCGCCACGGCATGGGCGCCGGGCACAACTTCGACCTGCCGATCCCTCACCGGTATCGGCCTCCACCGGGACTGCGCAGCAGGGTCGTCGCCATGACATCCAGACTATGGCAAACCCCTGCGCTTAGGGCCCCCTGGGCGTGCTTGTTCCGGTAACTTCACACGTACAGCGGGAGGAATACCGAGGGGCAGTCATGATCAGGATCCGCGTCGCGTTCGCATTGTCGGCAGTCACGATCGCCCTCACGGGTTGCGCGGTGAGTGGCTCTCCCGTGGCGGGTGAGATCGATGTGCGCAAACTCGAGGTCGGCACGTTTTCCGTGGACAAGCGCGCGCACGACGAAAAGGCCGGGAGCGCGGGCCCGCTCGTGGAGGGGATGCGGATGTCGGGCGCGGTGCCACCGACGCTCCGCATCGATCCGTCGATGTCCTACGGGCGTGGGTCGACCGTGATCCCGTCGGTTGACCGCGCACTCGACTTCATCGCCAATGTGTCGCGTCCGGTGTTGGAGAATCGCAAGTTCGTCACCGGTTACGTCACTCTCGGCGCCGATCGTGCCGATCCCGACGGCAGCAAACGTCCCGGTGCCGACGCCACGGCCATCACCACCGCGGTATTGCGTTTCCCCGACAGCGCGTCGGCGACGCTGGCCGCCCGCGAACTCGAGGACGTCGACCTCGCCGTCTCCCCGGACAACCGCAAGTTGGCCTCCACCAAGTATCCCGAGGCGTATGTGCACTGGCGTCCCGGTATCCCGACCGTCGGCGCCTTCCACGCGCACAAGGAGTTCGTGATCTCGCTGTTCGTGCAGCGACCGCGCGCCGACGCCGACGATCTCGTGTCGTGGATCGATATGTCGCTGGAAGCGAGCCTGGCTCAGCTCGCGAAGTTCACTCCGACGCCGTACGACAAGCTCGCCGATCTCCCCGTCGACCCCGACGGACTGCTGGCCCGCGCCGTCGTCGACGACACCACCGAGACCGAGCCCGACCAGCACACCTTCGCCGTGTACAGCCCCGATCACATCGTGAGCCGCGTCGACGACGAGACCGCCCGCGACCGTCTCCTCGAAGCCGCGGGCGCCGACCGCTACGCCCTGGTCGAGGGCGGCGCCATCGCCCGAGTGCGCGATCAGGCCGGGGCCGAGGCGCTGATGCAGGGCTTCATCGACTCGGCCGAACACTACGACTCCGTGTCGGCGCCCACCGATGTGCCCGGCGCGAAATGCTTCCAACTCAACGCGAACGGCAACTCCGACATCGACTCCAGATACCGCTGCTACGTCCCGTACAAGCGGTACCTGGCCATCGTCGGTGCCGAGCAGGAACCCGAGATCCGGCAGAAAGTCGCCGCTCAGTACGCGCTGTTGGCCAACAGTTTGTAGGTCGGCAGAACGGGTTACTATTCCGCCGACCGTTCGTTTCGGGGAGGAATGATCGCCGTGCTGTCGAGGAAACCGGCCTGCGCCGCGCTGGCGACCGTCCTGCTCACCGGCTTGCTGGCCTGCGGCACCGGCGACGAATCGCCCGTCGCGAGTGACCCACCGGTCGACCTCACCACCCTCGATGTGGGCAGCTACCCCACCCAGCCGCGCGAGGTCGGCGCCGTCGCCGGCATGGACCAGGCCCGGTTCATCGAGGCCGAACGCCTGGGCGACCACGTGCCGACCCCGGCCGACATCGATCCGCGTTTCATCCACACCAACCCGACGATCGCCTCGGTATTCATCGACCCCGAGGCCGCGCTCGGCAAGATCATGGCCGTCGACCGGTTCGCCGAGATCGCCCCCGACTTCATCGGCGGTTTCGTGAGCTCCGCGCAGACCGCGCCCGACAACCGGGGCATCGACATGGTCAACGCCGTGCTGATCTTTCCCGACGCGCAGCAGGCCAGCGCCGCCGCGACCGCGCTGGAACGACTCGATTTCGGCTACGCACCCAACAACCAGCCGATCGAGATTCCGGGTTATCCTGCGGCGAAAGCACATTGGCAGCCCGACCAGCAGTCGATCGGATCGTGGTTCGCCACCGGTCATCTGGTGATCTACACCTGGTTCTACGACTACCTCAAGATCTGGCTCGGCAAGGTCGACAAACAGGCCCTGCTCGACCTCACCCGCAAGAGTCTCGACACCATCGTGCCGTCGGTCGCGAACTTCACCCCCACCGCGGATCTGCTGACCCTGCAGCGCGACCGCGAAGGCATGCTCGGCCGCACCGCCCCACGCCCCCGCGAGGACTCCTGGCTCAACCCGCCGGGGGTCTACGCGGGCCGGACCGCCCGCCATTTCACCTCCGATCCGGTGAGCATGACCGCGATGATCGCCGACCAGGGCATCGACCTCTACGCCAGCGACGGCGCCGAGGTCTACCGGGCGCGCGATATCGCGGGCGCGCAGGCCGCGCGCGACGAATTGGGTGGTCTCACCCGCAAATTCACCGCCACCGATCCACCGAAGAACCTGCCGAGCGCCAAATGCAAGGAATACATCGGACGCAATCAGCGCTTCGCGATCCGCTTCTACTGCGCGATCTCCTACGACCGCTACGCCGCCTACGTGTGGTCCAACCAGCTGCTCGACGTCCAGCAGCGCGCCGCGGCCCAGTACGCCCTGTTGGTGAACGCGTCATGAGGATCCGCCGTCTCGCCGTCGCCTTGGTCGCCGTCGTCCTCGCGGGCTGCGGGTCCGACCTGACCGGCACCGCGCTGCCCGCCGAGATCGATATCCGCACACTGGATGTCGGCAGTTTCCCCACCGAACCGGTGAACGCGCACGACGACGACCCCGTCCCCGACTTCTACGAGATGTACAACGTGGCGGGCATGCGCATCGCGAGCCACGTCATCGACGCCGCGGCCATCGACCCGAGGATGAAGTACGGCACCGGTGCGCGCGCCATCTCCGACGGGACGATCGCGTGGGAGTTCGGTGACGACAGGGCGCTCGAACCGATCGCCGAGAAACACAAGATGCTGTACGGATTCCTGTCGACCGGCGCGTCCAGCGACTCCACCGTGAGCTCGATGAGCTGGCCGTCGAAGGAGCCGACGAACAAATTCACGGCCGCGACCGTGGTGCTGCAATTCCCCGACGCGGCCGCCGCCAGCGCGGCGGCCCAGGAATTCCACGATGTCGACCTGGCCGCCATGGAGGGTCGCAACCAGCCGGTGAGCATCCCCGGTTATCCCGGTGCCCGCTCGCACTGGCGCCCCGACTCGCCGTTCCTGCGCACGCTGCTCCCCCACGGCCCGTATGTCCTCGGCTTCCTGCTCTCGGTCGACAAACCCGACCAGAACGCCCTCACCGCGCTGGCCGCCACCGCCTACGACAAGCAGATCAAGGCACTGGCCGACGTCCCCGTGCTCACCGACGAAGAGATCTACGGCCTCCCGTTCGACCCCGACCACCTCCTGGTCCGCGCCCTCAATCCGGACCAGTTCACCTTCCCCGACGGCGACGGCTCACACACGGTAACCAGCCCTGCGGGCGCCCTTCACTACGCCGGTGCCCCCGGAGTCCCGCTGTCCCCCGAACGCGACCGGATCGCCGAACAGTTCACCGCGATGAAGGCCGAACAGGTCGCCTTCTCGCACGGCACCATGACCATCCGCACCGCCGACCCCGCCTCGGCTCAGCGCGCCGTCACCGACAAACTCTTCCCGCACCACCACAAGGCCGACGCCGCCGCACCGCCCAACCTCCCGCACGCGGCCTGCACGGAGAACCGGACCTTCGACGGGGCCAAGCGGTTCACCTGCCTGGTGGCCTACAAGGAATACGTCGGTGTGGTCGGTGGCAGCCAATTGCTCGACGCGCACCAGCGTGCCGCGGCCCAGTACGCGTTGTTCGCCAACACCCGATGACCGCCCCGTGTGTGCCGGTTTCGCTATGCTCCGGCCCGAGCAGGTCAGGATGCACCGAGTCAGGAGATCGTGAGATATGGCGATGAGCCCCGGCACCATCGTCGGCGGGTACCGGATCATCCGGAAGCTCGGCGCGGGCGGGATGGGCTCGGTCTATCTCGCGGCCCATCCCAGCCTCCCCCGCACCGACGCGCTGAAGATTCTCAGCGCCGAACTCAGCAACGATCCCGAATTCCGCGCCCGATTCGAACGGGAAGCCAATCTGGCTGCCGGACTTGATCATCCGAACATCGTCTCGGTGTACAACCGAGGTGAGGAACACGGCCAACTGTGGATCGCCATGCAGTTCGTCGAAGGCACCGACGCCGCCGCCGAACTCGCCCGCGACGCCACCGCCATGACCCCGCCGCGTGCCCTGCGCATCACCACCGAGGTCGGCAAGGGCCTGGATTTCGCGCACCGGCGCGGCCTGCTGCACCGCGACGTCAAACCGGCGAACTTCCTGCTGTCGAGCAGTTACGGCGACGACGAGGAACGCGTCCTGCTCACCGACTTCGGCGTCGCGAAGTCCACCGACGACGCCTCCGAACTCACCCAGACCGGCAACTTCCTCGCCACCATCGCCTACGCCCCACCGGAGCAACTGTCCGGCGCCCACCTCGATCACCGCGCCGACATCTACAGCCTCGCCTGCTCCTTCTACAAGCTGCTCACCGGCCGAAACCCGTTCCCCGCAACACAACCGGCCATGGTCATGATGGGGCACCTGCACGAACCACCACCACGACCGACCACTGTCCGCCCCGACCTACCACCGGCGATCGACCATGTCATCGCACGCGCCATGGCGAAGAACCCGAACGAGCGCTTCGCCACCTGCCGCGAGTTCACCGACGCCGCCACGGCCGCCCTGGTCCCCGGTTCGCATCCCACCGGTCACCACACCTCACCCACCTACCCCGTCCAGGTGCCGCAGCAGTGGTCGCCCACTCCGCCGACAACCACCGCCGCGGTCGCCCCCGCACCGGCGAAGCCGAGAACCAAGCTGCTGCTCGCGGGCGCGGCGGTGGTGGCCGTCGTCGCGGTCGCCACGGGTGTCGGCATCTGGGCCTCGAGCGGCGGATCCACCCCGCCGAGCCCGTCGACCAGCGCCACCCCCACCGCCGCGCTGACCCCCCTCGAGCAGGCCCGCAAGGACAACCCCGCCTTCACGGGCAAAACCGTCCTCTTGGTCGACGTGGCCGCCGACGGCAAACTGGCCACCTACCTCGGCGGCACCCTCCCCACGAAGTTCTTCGAAGACCTCGGCTTCGTCTACAACTTCAACTACGCGAAAACCGGCGAAGAACCCTCCCCCCGCCCGGTCACCAGCAGCACCGCCGGCTTCGACACCCCCGACGACAGCTACATCCTCGCGGTCCGCAGCGACGAAAAGGCAGGCGGTGGCGGCCTCCTCGGCCTCCCCTACCAACTCACCGGCTCCCGAGCCACCGTCATCCCCATCGACGACCCCCTCACCGTCACCGCCATCCGCTCCTGGACCACCACCTCCGAACAAACCCTCCTCTCCCGCCTCGTCCCCGTCCTCCAGAACCGGGTGAAGTAGCAACGGCCGAAAAGCACGGCAGGGGTCGGGGATACGGCCGTGACCGGTGCGCGGCTCCCCCGCTATGATGGCGCCGGGGATGGGGTTGTGCGCGACGCGGGCGCAACCACCGAATGAGCTCGAGGGTTGAGGGGGAGCATGCGACTCGTGCGACTTGGTGCGTTGATTTCGGTCTTGATGCTCGGCTCTGCTTGCTCTGCAACGATTTCCGGCCAAGCCACTCCACGGGCGACCCCGGTGGACATCGCGACGTTGAACACTGGTGCGATCGTCACCGAACCGACCGACTACGAACTCAGATTCGCTTCGTTCCACGCGCAGCGCATCAGGCTCATCGAGGGGAGACGGCTCCTCAACATCTTGGTCCACCCGATCGATTTCTTACCGAGCGTGACCAAGTCGAGCTACACGAAAATCTTCGCTGATGTCGACGAGATGACCGGGACCGGCGGACTTTCCCCGGAGTTCAAAGACGTTGTCTCCGCCAATGATCTGGTCGTCGGTGTCAGTGCGACACGGACGAACGGGAGTATTCGGAACCTCGAATCCATGTTCGTCGGGATTCTGGAATTCGGTACGGTGGCGAACGCCGAAGCAGCCGCCGCCGCCATGTACTCCATAGGAGTGACACGCTCGGACCCGCGGCAGCCGGTGATGATCCCGAACTATCCGGGCGCGCACGGCTCTGCTACGAACAGCAACGTCAACGCTTTCCAATCACACGGACGCTTTGTCATAATCACCGCGATACAAGAAGAACCACGAATCGACCAGAACGCGACAACCGAGAAGATCAAGGCCGCGCTCGACAAGCAGATTGCGGCGCTCGACACGTTCCAAGCGATCGCCTCAGACGATTTGCTCGATCTGCCAGTCGACCAGGACGGCATGGTTCGGCGAACGATGGACAAGTCCCCAGCGGGCGATCCATACGGTATGGGTTTTCACAACGAGGATTTCGGCATATTCCTGCCGTCGGGGATTCTGCATTACGAACGCAACGCCCTCGACACGCGGAAAGCGTTCGACAAGGCGGGTGTCGACCTCATCGGACGTCGCTACAGCACTGTCTATCGAACCCGAGATGTCGAGGCAGCGTTCGCGTTGCAAACCGCTTTGGCGCGACGAGGTAAGGATGACACGGCACTGGACCCGCCGCCGGGCATCGCCGACGCGCAGTGTGTGCGGTTGGCCGAACCGGACAAGAACCGTAACTACAACGGGTTCTGCGTTCTGGTATACGACCGGTACGTGGCCGTGGTCATGTCACTGACGTCTCAGTTGTCCAGCACCCAGCTGGCCGATCCGATATTGCAGCAACGTGCCGCCGCGCAGTATGTAATTCTGACGAAAAGCGAGTGACGAAATGCGAAAGGTTCGCGCGTACAGCGCTTTTTGTGCCCTGGTCATCCTGCTGAGCGCCTGCGGAGGCACAACGGAGCCCGCCCCTCCGGCTGAGCCGAGAGTGGATGTCAGTCGACTTGACTCCGGGAATTATCCCACGACGCCCGCCGACGTCGAACGGACGAGAAGCCCACTTGCGGGGGCTGTCCGAGAGTCCATCATGATCGGCGCCGCGTCGCCGCTGCCGTACGAATACGACCATCGGTTCGTCTACAACTCTCTACAGGTCGGCCGCGAACTCACAGCAGACGACCCGCCGTGGTATCCGGGGACCGACTTCAAGGATACGCAGGAAGCACTGGCAGCCATCCCCGGCGTGGTAGCAGGTTGGATGGCCGCCGGCGCCCGGCGAAACAATATGTTCACCGGCCGTGATATCGCCACGATGGTGGTCCGGTTCACCGACAACGATCATGCGCGGTTCGCCTACGACGAGTTGGCGAGGCGCACGAAGGGTGAACCCGGCGAAATACCCGGCTACTCGGATGCTCGAGTACGGGTGGCACTCATAAATGGATCGTTTTATCGGCAGCAAGATATGCGCGCATGGCTGATACGCGGCGATCTGCTCATCCACGCGGCGTTGAGCGACCCGGTCAGCATCCCCTTCGACACCGCAGCCAACGCCGACATCGTCAAACGTTTCTTCGACAAGCAATTAGCCATGCTCGAAACCTATTCCCCCACCCCCGTTGCCGAGTTGGACAAGGTCCCCTTGGATGTGGACGGTTTGCTGAGCCGTACCCTGCCCGCGGACAGAGGACGCCCTTTCGGCGCGGTGTATCCCAGGCAGGCCCTGTTCCACCTGGCGAATCGCCCGGACAGAATGGCCCCCGCCATCGCTGACGCAGACGTCGACTATTCCGCCGTCGCCGGCGGTTCGGTGTATCGCACACGGGATGCGGCCGCAGCGATCCGCTATCTGGCGGCCAAGGCCGCCGACGTCGCCACCAACTCCAAATACGAACCGATGGAGAGGCCTTCCACCATGCCCGACGCGCGGTGCTACAACGCCAAACCCGGGCAGTACATCATCCTCGATGTCCCGCCGATCTGCCTGACTACTGTGGGCCGCTACGTGATCGGTTCAGTGGGAGCGAATCCACAGGACACTCATCAGCGGCTCGCCGCCCAGTACAAGCTTCTGGCCGGATACCCGTGACTCGGCTTCGCGCAAGATAGCGACGGATCCGTTCGCCGGGCCGGTTCCGCCCAGCGTCTGACAAGGAAGTCATAACCGTCGGTGCGCTACTATGCCCGCGAAACAGATCACCGGGGACGAGGTGAGCCTTCGAGCTCACGATCGGATCGAAAGAGTTGGTTGGAGGGGGAGGCGTGAGGTTCTGCCGTGGCGCATCGATAACCCGTCTCGCAGTTCAGGCGGCAGTCGCGGGCGTCATCACCGCCTCCGTCGCCGGATGTGGCGGACAAGTGTCCGGTTCGGCCACGCGTGAGGCGCCGGACACCACAGGTCTCGACTTCGGCAATTACCAGACCGAACCTCGGGTGGTCGGCAATGCCAAGAGTATGACCCAGGCACGGGCGTGGGAGGCCCAGCGACTCGCGGACCATGTCGCGGTTCCCTTCGAGGTAGATCCCGCGTACGTGCGCGACGCACGGTTCGATTCGTTCGTTCCGAGCACTCAGATCGTGCTGAACCGCAAGGGCCTCGGTGGGCTCATCGTGAACGACACCTTCGACGAGGTCGCCGAAGACCTCGTCGCAGGCTGGCTGAACTCGTGGGCGACCGAACCTGATGCCGAGAACAAGTCGCGCAAGCTACATCTGTCGGTACTCATGTTTCCCGACGCGAAAACCGCGGAGTCGGTGGCACCGATCCTCGAACACGACGACTTCACCTTCAACACTGAGAACGTGAAGGTACCGATCACCAAGTACCCCAAGACTTTCGCGCACTGGCGTCCGTCGGTGTCATCGATCGGCTCGTGGACCGTGCACGACCGCTACATCATCTTCATGAAAATCGATGACGAGACGCGGGCCCCCGACCTGGCATCGCTGACCGGCCAGGTGGAACGAGCGCTCGAGGTGCAGATCCCGCTGCTCGACAAGTTCCAACCGACACCGTCGGACAAACTCGAACACGTGCCGCTCGATCCGACCGGACTGATGGGCCGGACACTCCCGTCCGATCCGGGCGCGCCCGTGCGCGCCCAGCCCGACGGTTTCGCCACGGGCCGTGGCGCGCTCAGCCTGTTCCAAAGTCCGTCGCCGAAGGTGCTCGAGGACTTCTCGAAGTACGGGGTCGACCTGATCGCCTTCGGTGATTCCGTTGTCTTCCGCTCGACCTCCGCCGCAGGCGCCAAAGCCATGTTCCAGGCGGATACCACTACGGACGATCCGAGCGTCAAGGCAGTGAAAACGCCGGACAACCTTCCCGTCCCGGTCAAATGTTTCGCCGACACCTATACCGACGGAAACGGCCAGGAGAAGGTCGTCGACCACCTCTGCTACCTGCAGGTGGACAGATATTCGGTCCAGGTGCGCAACAAGAACCTCCAGGACCTGCACCAAAAGGTCACCGCCCAGTACATCCTGCTGGCCGCACGATGAGGACTTCTCCGATGAGAAACACACTGCGGGCGGCTGGACTACTGCTGGCACTGACCGTCGGATCAGGTTGCGCCGCCCCCATTTCCGGCACCCCGAAGCCCGGCCTGACCCCGGTCGATTTGGCCTCGCTGAAGACCGGTGCACAGATCACCGAGCCGACGGAATTCACGGAGAAGTTCCCGTCGGGCACCTCGGAGCGGATCAGACTGATCGAGGGCCGCCGACTCCTCGATGTGCTCGTGCCTCCGATGGATTTCCACCCCTCGGCCACCGAGCTGGGGTACACCAGAATCTTCGCGAGCCCGGACACCATGTCGAAGACCGGTGGCATTCCCGCGCAGTACAACGAGGCGGTCGGCACCAACAACTTCGTCGTCGGCGTCAGCGCATCACGCACGAACGGCAGCGTGCGGACTCCGGAATCCGGGCTCATCGGCATCCTGCAATTCGCCACCGAACAGGACGCGAAGAACGCGGCGGCGGCGATGTTCCAGGTGACCATGTCCGGCGAGACTCCGCGTCACCCGGTTTCGATCCCCGGCTACCCGAACGCGAACGCGTCCAGCGCCGACGACTCGAGCGCGAACGCCTTTCAGCAGCACGGCCCGTTCGTCGTCGTCAGCGCGGTCGTGCAGGCGGCGCCGGGCGTCGACGGACTCGCCGAGAAGCTCGGGAAGTCGATGGCATCCCAGCTCCCCGCGCTCGACAAATTCAAGATCGTCGCACCGGATGATCTGATGGATCTGCCGCGCGACCAGGACGGCATCGTGCGCCGCACCATGGGCAAGTCGCCCGCGGGCGACCCATACGGCATGAGCTTCTACGACGAGGATTCCGGCACCTTCCTACCGTCGGGAATCCTGCACTACGAGCGTGATCCCGTGCGGGCCCGCAAAGCCTTCGAAGAGGCGGGAGTCGACCTCATCGGTCGCCGCTACAGCACCGTGTACCGCGCCCGCGACGTGGAGGCCGCCTTCAAGCTGCAGACAGCGCTGGCCGCACCCGGCAAGGACGACGCCGAAATCGATTCACCGCCCGGCATCGCCGATGCCCGCTGTCTTCGTCTCGGCGAAGCCGACAAGAATCGCGGCTACAACAGCCTCTGCGTCCTGGTCTACGACCGGTATGTGGCGGTGGTGATGTCGTTGACCTCGGCGTCAAAGACCTCGCTGCAGTCCGATCCGGTGCTGCACGAACGGACCGCCGCGCAATACGCGATCTTGAAGAAGAGCGAGTGACCACGATGCGAAAACTACGTCTGAGCAGCACGCTCGTCGCGTTCGGTCTCCTGTTGAGTGCGTGCGGTGGGTCCGAGGCAGCCACGCCGACCGCACCGGAAATCGATGTGGCCAAGCTGGATTCGGGCAACTACCCGACCACGCCTGTCGATCTGGAACCCACCCGCGTCGCCACCTCCGGTGCGTTGCGGGAGGCGATCCGCATCGGCGCGGCGACACCGCTTCCGGTCCAATATGATTCACGGTTCGTTTTCGCCAAGGGCCAGTCCGGCGGGCTGCACCTCACCACGATCGATGCACCGTACTTCTCCGGCACCGGTCTCGAAGGCGATGCGATCAACGCGACGCTTCCGGGTATCGTCGCCGGATGGGAGACCTCCGGTGATCGCCGCGACCAGATCAACGCGGGCCGAACGGTTTCCACCGTAACTCTTCGCTTCGAAACCGCGGATCAAGCCCTACACGCGGCAACCGAGCTGTCGAACCGCGCACCTGGATCGCCGTATCCGATCCCGAACTACTCCGACGCGCCGGCCAAGCTCGAACCGAAGCCGGTACCACTGCCGTCGCAGAACCTCCGAGCCTGGCTCCCACGCGGAGACCTGCTGCTCTACATCCTGGTGACGGACTGGCTGGGGTTGCCCTACGACCCCGCCGCCGACGCCGTTGTCGCGCAGAAGTACTTCGACAAGCAGATCGAGATGCTGCGTTCGTATTCGCCCACTCCCCTGAGCGACATCGCGAAGCTGCCCCTGGACACCGAGGGACTGCTGAGCCGCACCCTGCCGACCGAGGCCGCGAAACGTCCTGAACGGACAACCAGCAGTTCCGCCGTCTACCCCGCACAGGCCGCGCTGCACGTGGAATCGCACCCCTCTGCCGCACTCGCCGCCTATACGGACGCGGGCATCGACTATGTCGCTTTCGACGCCGCGTCGGTGTACCGCACCCGCGACACAGACGCCGCCGCCCGCTTCCATGCCTGGCTGGACAGCGAAATCAGCGACGACGAGGCTTTCGTCGAGGCCGACGCCCCACCGAATATGCCGACCTTCACCTGCTTCTCGGTGGACCCTAAAGCCACGAGTTCGTTCATGTCGAAGCCGACCTGTCAGGGCACCGTCGGCCGATACGCCATCGCCGTGTCGGCCAGCAGCATGCAGGACGCACACCAGCGAATCGCCGCTCAGTACAAGCTTCTGCACGGTTTCAGCTGATGAACGCGTGGCCGGTGCGGTACCCCGGCACCTGTTAGATTGCCCTGGTTGACACGTGCACTGCGGGGCGCGCGAAGGATGAGGAGATGCGAATGGCCTTGCGGCCCGGCGCAATTGTAGGCGGCTACCGAGTGATCAAGGTCCTCGGTGCCGGTGGCATGGGCACCGTCTACCTCGCCCAGAACCCCAGCCTCCCCCGTCGCGACGCCCTCAAGGTCCTCAGCGGCGACCTGTCGACCGACTCCGAGTTCCGCGCCCGGTTCGAACGCGAGGCCAACCTGGCGGCCGCCCTCGACCATCCCAATATCGTCGCGGTGTACAACCGCGGTGACGAGGACGGTCAGCTCTGGATCGCCATGCAGTACGTCGACGGCACCGACGCCTCGGCGGAAGTGGCGAAGGGACCCGCGCGGATGCCCGCGCACCGGGCGCTGCGCATCATCGGCGAAGTCGGCAAGGGCCTGGACTACGCCCACCGGCGCGGGCTGCTGCACCGCGACATCAAGCCCGCCAACTTCCTCATCGCCGCCGCCGAGGACGGCGACGAGGAGCGCGTGCTGCTCACCGATTTCGGTGTCGCGAAGTCGTCGGACGACGGTCAGGAACTCACCTCGACCGGCAACATCATGGCCACCATCGCCTATGCTCCGCCCGAGCAATTGCTCGGCAGCAAGCTCGATCACCGCGCTGACATCTACAGCCTCGGCTGCTCGTTGTACAAGCTCCTCACCGGCCAGAATCCGTATCCCGCGACGGTGTCGGCCATGGTTATGATGGGCCACCTGCACGAACCGCCACCCAGGCCGACCAGCGTCCGCCCAGACCTCCCACCCGCGATCGATCACGTGATCGCCAAGGTCATGGCCAAGGACCCCGCGCAGCGCTACAACACCTGCCGGGAATTCGTCCAGGACGCTCACACCGCCCTTTTCGGCACACCCATGCAGGCACCGGCCACGCAGGGCTTTCTCACCACGCCGAGCATGCCGACCGCTTTCGCCAGCGGCCCCATGACCGCCGCGACCGAACCGGTCGGTCACCAGCGATGGAACACTGACCCGAGTCGCCCGATCGCCACCCAGACCGGCTTCCACGGCGGTGTTCCGGAAGACGACATCCTCACCGCTCGCAACCCCCGATCATCAGGCACCCGGAAGGGCGCCCGAAAGTTCGTGCTCCCCGGGCTCATCGCCCTCCTGGTCGCGGCCTTGGTCGGTACCGGAGTGTTCATCCTGACCAGGCCTGACGGCACCCCGACCGCCGGTGACCCGATGAGCGACGCCAGGGCCCAGCACCCCGAGTTCAGCGGAAAGACCATCACCGCGTACAACTTCGGCAACTCGAGCCTCTCCGTGGTGCTGAACCCGAGCGACCAGTGGAAATTTCTGCGGGATCTGGATTTCGACTACAACTCGGAGCTGAAGGCGGTCGGTGACGAGAAATCACCGCGCGCATTGTCGGTGGGCGACTACAACATCAAGAACAACACCGACATCATCCTCATCTTCCGGACCGACAGCCAGGCCGGGAACGGCGGTTTCCGTGGTTTGCCGTATTCGTTGACCAGCGGCAATGGCAAAACTGTCATCATCGATGATCCGGCAACGGTCCAGGCGTTCCAGGTGTGGAGCGCCCAGTCGCAAAAGATTCTCATCGACAAGCTGGTGCCGGAAATCGACAAGGCGATCGGCTAGCCTGCGATCTGAGACATCGCGGTGGTGCCACTGCGGCATCAACGCGTCGGGGGATTCCATGAGGTTGAAAGCACGAATGCTGGCGTTGGCGGCGGTGAGTATCGTCGCCACCAGCTGCGGCACCGAGGTAGCGGGCACGGCGGTGCCCGGGATGACGGTCACCGACATCGCGAAGCTCGAGGTGGGCGCGTACTCACCGGAGACAACGGCCTATCGCTTCGACGACTACGCGAAGCCCGCCGACGTGCGCAGACTCGAGTCCAAACGCATGCTGAACTACGTCATCTCGCCGACAGAGGTCGACCCGGAGATCAGCGAACTGGTCGGCGTCTACACCTTCGCCACGGCCGACGATCCGTTCACGGTGCAGGTGATGCCGGAAACATATCGCCCGGCGATGGCCGACAACAAGCTGTTGGCGGGCGCGTACGTCGCCAGAACCAACGGCAGTCCGCGCAGTCTGAAGAAAATGCTGCTCTTCGTTCTTCGGTTTCCGACCGAGCAGGCGGCGCAGCGGGCGAGCGAACAGATGCACGAGATCGCGCGGCAGGAACCGACCAATGTCTTCCCGATCGACGGACACTCGACGGCGCTCGCCTCGTCGAAGAATTGGTCAGCGGGGATGGCCACGGTCCCCAAGGGACCTTTCCTGCTGATCGCGAACTACGGCGTTCCCGAACCGAATGAACCTCAGATGAAAGCTGGGCTGAAGAAGGCATTGGACCTGCAGCTTGCCGAAATGACCGACCTGCAGCCCACACCGTTCGAAGATGTTCTCGATCGGCCGATGGATCAGGACGGCATCATGCGCCGCGCGCTTCCGAAAGCTGAGGATTACTCGGATCCGTTCTCGACGGACCTGGACTTTTCTGTCTATCAGCCCGCCGGACACCTCCATTACGAACGGCGCCCCGCACTTCTCGCCCAGGTCTACGCCGACAGCGGGGTGGATCTGATAGGCAGACGTGCCGGAATCGTTTATCGGGCACGAGATCTCCCAGGTGCGTTCCGACTCCAGAACGCCCTCGTCGGACTGGGCAAGAACGACAGAGAGATCTCTCCGCCACCAGGATTGGCCGATGCTCGCTGCATACAGCAGTACGAGCCGGACCCGGTCCGCAACTACGACCTCCTGTGTGCGGTGGTGCGCGGACGCTATGTGGGTGTCGTCGTCGCGAAATCCAAACTCGGTGCCGCGGTGGACCCGGCACTCTACGAGCGCGCGTCGGCGCAGTACGCAGTCCTGGCGAACAGCGAATAAGGAACTCCATGCGTCTCGATATCCGCGTCTTCGCAGCCCTGCTCACGGTGGGCACTGTTGTCACAGCATGCGGCGGCGACACCGATGTTTCCCCCGCGCCGACTGTCGATCTGAACCAACTCGATACCGGCAACTACCAATCGACACCCCGTGACCCCGAGATCGCGAGAGCTGACGACACCGGCGAGGCTCTCGAAGCGGTGCGCCTCGGTGCGGCTGTTCCGATCCCTTACGATGTCGACCCGAGCTACGGCTTCCAACGGTTGAACTCTCGACAGGTCAGAACAACCTCGAAGATCCCCGGCTCGATCACCAAGATCGACGAGGAAACCTTCCCCACCGTCACCAAGGGCCTCATCGTGGGTTGGCGCACGAGTGGCGAGCGCCGCATCCAACCCTTCCTCGGCCGCCAGGCCTGGATCTACGTCTACCGCTTCGGAACCGCGGACGAGGCCGCGACCGCGGTGCAGCGGATCTCCGAGAAGCAGCAGGAGAACAGCGTCGGCCGCAACGTGGAGATCCCCGGATTCCCCGCCGCGCGGAGCAATTGGACCGGTGCCGCCACCGTGGACTCCTGGATGTCACAGGACACGATGGTGTACGGCGTGCGAGTCGAGGATCCGATGACCGAGCCCCCGGATCCGAGCGCAGCGATCGAGTTCATCAAAAAGGCTTACCTCAAAATCGATGAAATGCTCGACGGCTACATACCCACACCCCCGGCCGACATGGCCGGACTCCCGATAGACACCGACGAAATGCTGAGCCGAACCCTGCCGAGCACTCGGGACAGCTGGATCGGCCCGCTGCCCGAAGGCGCGGTCGAGCCCGCGCAGGCAGCGATCATCCGAGACAAACGTCCCGGAACGACAAAGCCCGCGTTCCTCGACGCGGGAGTGGACTTGGTCTCCAACGAAGGCTCGGTCGCTCGCGTATACCGGGCGAAAGACTCCGACGCCGCTCAGCGACTCCTCGTCGCACTGACCGAGCCCCAAACCGAAGTCCTCAAACCTATCGAGGGCCCACGAAACCTGCCGAACGCCCGGTGTTTCGACCGACGAGACCCCAAGGCGAGCACAACCAGCTACCCACCCGTCTGCTACGTCACATACGACCGCTACCTGGCACGCGTCTCGTCCTACAACATCCAAGACCTGCACCAACGCACCGCCGCCCAGTACAAACTGCTGGCCATCGGTCGCTGATGGGGAACTCGACGGATATGCCTGGCCTCCGGCGCGACAGACGCGCTCTGGCACTTTTCGCCGCCATGATGCTGTGCTCCGGATGTGGATCGACTGTCACAGGAACACCGCAGCCGGGGGCTACCGCTGTCGACATCAACACCTTGCGGACCGGTCCGTTCCGAACAGAGCCCACGACATTCAAGCTCAAAGAAGGACTGGACGAGCCGAAGCAGGTCCGGCTCGTAGAAGCGCGTCGCCTGATCAACCACCTCATCAACCCCGCGGATATCGACCCCGAGGTTCGACTACCAGGGAAACCGACGGTCTTCGCCGCGGCAGAGGATTTGCCGATATTTCAAGGTATACACGAATCACATCGTGCGGTTCTGTCCGGCAATTACAAATTTATCGCCGGGGTCGCCGCAAATCAGGATAATGGAAGCGCGCGAAACCCGCGACAAATTTCGGTGGCGGTGTTCCAGTTCGACTCGAATGCAGAGAGTATTCGGGCCGCAAGAGAGCTCCACCTGATCACTGTGCACACCTGGCCCGGTCCAGATGTTCAGACGAGAGAAAACGCAGACACCTTCAGCTCCGGGCATGGCGGTACTCATCAAGACACCTGGCATGCTTACGGTCCTTACACCATCCTGGTCAGCGTCCGCATTCCCCACTCGTCGGTGGATGAACTCTCGCGAATATCGGACAGTGCTGTCGCCGAGCAAAAGCAGGCACTCGATTCACATAAACCGGTTCCACTGGACGAGGTTCTCGACGTCCCGGTCGACGGTGAGAACGTGATGCGACGCGCGATGGACCACGATGTTCGCGACACCCTGACTTCCGCCGACAGCTACGGCACCTATCAGCCGTCAGGCATACGCCATTTCGAACGCGACCCCGCCGGAGCCGTCGCCAAGTTCGATCAGACCGGGGTCGACCTCATCGGGCGCCGGGCGAGTACCGTCTACCGAACCCGCGATACGGCTGCGGCCTTCCTCCTCCAAACCTATCTGGCGACGAAGGGCAAGGACGACACCGCGCTGGATCCTCCACTCGGAATCGCGGACGCACAGTGCGTACGTTTCGATACCGCCGACAGCCGCGGCCACAATTCGATGTGCGCCGTGGTGTACGGACGATACGTCGGGGTGGTGACGGCGACGTCCATCGGATTCGCGAACTTCGACGCCGACCTACAGGAGCGAGCTGCCGCGCAGTACGCGATTCTGCAGAAGTGTGGGCTCGCATGAGGTGGCGGGTACTTGGCGCGGCAGCCATGGCAGCGGTGTACACGATCACCGGATGCGGCGAACCAGACGCACCGCCGCCCGCAGTCGACGTCAGTACATTGGATTCCGGAAACTATCCGATAGTGCCCCGAGATGTCGAGTCGGTCCGCACACCTGCGGCAGGCGCGATTCGCGAAGCAGTGCGTATCGGCGAGAATGCTCCCATTCCCTTCGAATACGATGCGCGGTTCGCCTACGGTCCCGACTACCCGCGTTCACAGATCATCACCCCACAGGAACCACCGTATATCGACGAATTCGGCCTCGACAGAGCCTCGTTCCACACAGAGTTTCCCGGCCTTGTCGCGGGCTGGCACAATTACGCGACCCGCCGACCGCAAACCAACATGGGTCGCATTGTCGACACATTCACGCTGCGTTTCGAGACACCGGAACAAGCGCGGAGTGTCGTGGAAAAGATGTCCCGCCTTACCCAGGGCGAAACGCGAAGCATCGAGGGTTACCCGACATCGTTGAGCAAACTGGTTTCCGGCGAGACATCGAGACTGCGGACATGGCTGGCCCACGAGGATATGGCCCTCTATATCAAGATCACCGATCACGTGAGTCGACCATTTGTCGAATCAGACAACCTCACGCTGGCGAAAACATTTCTGGACGCACAGATCGAGCGTCTCGCAGGCTACAAACGCACACCTGCAGATGAAGTCGCCGCGCAGCCGCTCGACATCGACGGCCTCCTCAGCCGAACACTTCCGGCCGACAATCCGTTGACCCGCCACACGATCTACCCCGCTCACGTCGCGCTCTCGCTGTCCCAAACACCGGCGCGAACAGCATTGGCCTACACCGATGCGGGCGTCGATCTGGTAGTGCTCGCCGGGGCTTTCGTCTATCGCACCCGGGATGCCGAAGCAGCAGAACGGCTCTCGTCCGCCTTCGACGACACGGACATCGCACCGATTCAGACACCGACAGCCGATCCCCCACCAGGCATTCCAGCCGCTGTCTGCTTCACCGGCGATCCCGACCAGAACATCGCACCGAACTGTCGGTTCACTGTGGGGCGCTACGTCGTCCGCGTCCCCGGCATGAACCTGCAGGACGCACACCAACGCGCTGCCTCGCAGTATCGCCTGTTGGTCGACGCTGAGTGAGTAGCTGCCGACCTCGTCAGTGCATCCACTTCAAAGCAATTCGGCCCCAGGCGCGTGCCTGGGGCCGAATACTGTACGAGAACTGGTGTCGACGAGCGACCATTCTGGAACGAATTAGAAGTTTGCCGCCAGCTTGCCATCGATCTCGCGGAGATCGATCTGGCATTCCATCGCCAGGTTCGTTGCCTGGGTCAGCAGGCTGTTCAGTTCGTCGGAATTGGCGGCCCACTCTGCCTGGCGGGCTGACGCAGCGACCTTCAAATCACCTTCCTGGCTCTCGAAAAAGCCCTTGAAGTCGAGCTTGAACTCTTCGAGGTGATTTTTGATGGCGGTGGCCTTATCCAGGATCCGCTCTGCGGATTCTGTAGCACCGGGGAGTACCTTCTTGATATCACTCATGTCATAACCTCCTGCAGCTGTGGTTTAGGGGCGATCAGATCGGGGGCAGGCTCAACGAGCTACCTGCGGCCGCGACCCTCGCCTCAGATGCCTCATCGTTCGCAGCGAGCTGCGTGGAGCTGTCCTTCAACAGGCCCGACGCTTCCATCAGGAGAGTCTGCTGACGCTGAGCCTTCTCCTGGTACCGAGTCATGAGGTTGACAAAAGCCTTCGCCGCGAGGCCATCCCACAGCGAGGGAACCAGCGAAGCCACTTCGTCGTCGATGTTGCCGATCGCGGCCTGCAGCGTGGCGTGTACCTCTTCGAAGTTCTTCGACTGACTATCGATGCCTACGGCATCAACGAGTACTTCACCCATTTTCAACTCCTCGTGTTCCCGTGTCGGCGCGATCTGCACCTTCTACTGACTTAGACGTTGCTCGTACCGAGTTGGTTCCATCGGATTTGCAAGGATCTCGATCCGGGTGCGGCCGCTGGCCGACCTACCGTTCTGACCGGTCACCGACTACAGCGGGCTGACCAGAAGTCGACGGAGATTCCCCACGAAGCCTAGATTAGTCCCCTTCCCCCATCCGCCCCCGCTCCTCGGATACCGAGCTTCGCAGTGGAGAATACCGAACTTGCACCGGCAGCGCCAGCAGGTGCGGCCTCCGCTACTGCTGCACCCGGAGTGCCCCGACTACCTGCTCGCAGGCCGGTAGCACCCCTTCCCAACCTCCTTGCCCGTACTGGCAGCCCACGCTCACCTGCACTCCGCGTTCGACCAAGACCTGCCAACGCACGGTTGAACCGTCCGCGGGACGCTCCTCGTAGGAGAGGCCGGGACGCCCGGCGAAGACGACGTCACGGCGTATTTCCGAGACCGTCCCGGCGGGCTTCTTCTTGATCAGAGCCTCCAGGTCGGCAGCGACTTCGTCGTAGCCCGCCCCTGCCGTGAGAGCTTCCTGGATGACTGTGATGCGTTGGCGGGGGCCGGAACCGGGGGTCAGATCGGCGCGGGTGGGGTCGGTGGCCGGAGTGCGGTGCCAGCCGACCGGGATCATCAGTTCGACGCGGCCGAGCTGTTCGGTCACGGGCGTGGGCGCTTTCGTCGTCGTGGTGGGCCGGGGCGGGGCCTGCGGCGACGAGCTGACGACGGTCGTGGTGGTGGGGCCGCTGGCGGCGGCTTGTTGATCGGTGGAGCCGCCGAGAAAGAAGAAGCCACCGATCGATGCGGCTGCGATGACGGCGGCCAGGGCCGCGGCGCCGAGGTACAGGGGGCGCCGGTCCACTGGGTTGGTGGCGGCGGCTCTGGCGCGCAGGGGTTGCATCCACTCGGCGGCGGGGTCGGGTGGGATGCGGGGTGTGTAGGTGGGGCCGGTCGGGATCGGGCGGGCGAGGTCGGCTCCCGTCAAGTGACTCAACGGAACCTTTGCGCCACATATCCTTTCGACCGCCTCGGCCACCGCGTCGCGGACCGATGGGCCGGTGGCGCCGACGACCTGCACCACGTCGACGGGCCGGTCGGCGAGCAATCTCGTGAGCAGCTCGTCGAGCCGGTGACGGCCTTCGTCGGAATCCAGTTCCGCGGCAGCGAGGTTCGGTTCGGCGTCGACGGCCTCGACGTGGGTGCCGTTCACGTCGTAACCCACGGTGGCGGCGGTGGTCGACAGCAGGCCGAACTCGATCACGGCGGTGCGGCGGCTACGGCGGGCCGCCGGGTCGACGGCGGAGGCGTGCACAGCGCACGACTCGAACACCACCTCGTGTGCGAATTGTCCTGCGGCAGCGGCGAACAGGTCGAGGGTGCGTTGACCCCACGCCGTCGGGTGCACGACGACGAAACGCTCGCACGCGGCCGGGATCCGCAGGGCGTCGACGATGGCGGCGAGCACGGCCGACAATCCTTGCACCGCCGAGGGCATGCGTGGCGGCAGGGCGATCCGGTCGCAGGTCAGGTACTGCACCGCCGACACCACCTGGGTGGGTGGGGTCAGCGGCTCCCCGACGACCAGGTCGGAATTGTTGCTGCCCAACACGATCGACGGAACGACATCCCAGTGGGTGGTGTCGCCACGCGCCCACACCTTGGCTTCGCTGACAACCAGCTCGACGACGGTCATTCCGGCTGCGGCATCCAGGCGGTCTGGATCAGCCCCTCGCCGTTCCGGGTGACGAACATGCCCCGGCCCGGCGGCTTGAGGCTCGGCCGAGTCGTACCGGCCAGGACGCCTTCGTCGCGGCTGCAGCTCATGATGAGCGCGGACGAGCCGAGGTCCTTCATGCGCGCCAGCGTCGCCTCGTACATGGCGCGGCCCGCACCACCGGAACGCCGGGCGATGATGAGGTGGAAGCCGAGGTCGCGGGCGTGCGGCAGGTGCTCGACCAGCGCCGAGACGGGGTTGCCCTGTGACGTGGCGACCAGATCGTAGTCGTCGACGATCACATACAGTTGCGGCCCGCTCCACCAGGAGCGCTCACGCAACTGCTGCGGCGTGACCTCGGGTCCCGGGGTCCGTTTGGCGACATAAGAGGCCAGGTCCCTCATGTTCTGGGTGAACTGCGGTGCGGTGGAACCGTATCCGGCCTGGTAGCCCTCGGGGATCAGGCCGAGCATCGTGCGACGGTAGTCGCCGACGATGAAGCGGGCCTCGTTCGGTGAGTTGGCCGCGGCGATGCCGTCGATGATCGAGCGCAGCAGCGTCGTCTTACCCGACTCGGAATCGCCGATGATGATGAAGTGCGGGCTCTCGGCGAAGTCGATGAACACCGGGGCGAGCTCGGCCTCGTTGATACCGATCGGGATCCGCGTGCACTTGGTGTTGCGCTCGACCCGAGACGGCCAATCGCCTGCCAGGTACAGCAGCTGTTCACGCGGCAGCTGCTCGGGCAGCATCCGCACCTGGGGAGCGGGGCGGCCCGGAGTCATCCGGCCGATCGTCTCCACCGCGGCGGCGACCGCCTGGCCGAGGTTCGCCGGATCGGCGGAACCGTCGATGCGCGGCAGCGCGGTGAGCATGTGCAGGCACTCGGCAGTCATGCCGCGACCCGAACGGCCCTGAGGCACAAGGGAAGCGAACTTGCGGCCGAGGTCGGAATCCATCGGGTCGCCGAGGCGGAGCTCGATGCGGGTACCGATCTGGTCCTTGAGCGCGGGACGGGCCTCGGCCCAGCGGTTCAGCGCGATCACCACGTGCACGCCGTAGGACAGGCCCTGCACGGCGATGTTCATGATGGGCTGCTCGAGGGCGTCGAAGTCCTGGCGGATCGAGCCGAAGCCGTCGATCACCAGGAAGACATCGCCGAACGGGTCTTCGTGCGCACCCGCGGCCGCAGGACTCGACGACGGGTCGACGGAACGCAGACGGCGGAACTCGACCATCGACTCGATACCGAGCTGCCGGAACCGCGCCTCGCGTGTGCGGATGATGGTCGTCATCTCGGAAATCGTGCGCCGCACCAGGTTCTCGTCGAGGCGGCTGGCGACCGAACCCACGTGCGGCAGCCCGGCCAGACCCGTCAGCGTGCCACCACCGAAGTCGAGGCAGTAGAACTGCACCTGCTCTGCGGTGTGAGTGAGCGACATCGCCATGATCATCGAACGCAGCGCGGTCGACTTACCCGATTGCGGACCACCGACGACGGCCACGTTGCCGCGCGAACCCGACAGGTCGACGACGAACGGGTCGCGACGCTGGTCGTACGGGCGGTCGACGATGCCCATCGGCGCGCGCAGTGTGGCGACGGCGGAGTATTCGCCGGTGAGGATCGACCTCGGGATCAGCTGATCCAGGGTCGGCGCCTCGTCCAGCGGCGGCAACCAGATCTCGTGGGCCGGTCGCCCGTGACCCTGGATGCGGGAGACGAGCATGTTCAGATTCGACATCTGGTCGTTCTCGTCGCCCGTCGGCTCCGGCTCGTAGGACGCCTCCACCGGCAGTGGTACGCGGTCAGATGTGCGGAAGTCGACGTGGGTGGCGCTGAACGGGCGAGCGTTGACGTCGATCTCGCCGCCGACGATGCCCGCGCTGGTGACCTCGCGCTGCGAACCACCGCCCACGTACGTGCCGGAGACGTAGGAAGCCTGGAAGCGCTGGATCTCGCCGGAGTCGGCCTTGAGGTAACCACCACCGGGCGAGTTGGGCAGGTTGTAGGCGTCGGGGACGCCGAGGACCTGACGGGACTCGTTGGCGGAGAAGGTTTTCAGGCCGATGCGATAGGACAGGTGCGACTCGAGGCCCTTGAGCTTGCCCTCTTCCAGACGCTGGGAGGCGAGCAGCAGATGCACGTGCAGCGAGCGGCCGAGGCGGCCGATCATCACGAACAGTTCCGCGAAGTCGGGGTGCTGGGTGAGGAGCTCGGAGAACTCGTCGAGCACGACGAACAGGGCGGGCAGCGGGTCGAGGTCGGCGCCCGCGGCACGGGCCTTCTCGTACTCGGAGACGTTGGCGAAGTTGCCCGCCTGCCGCAGGACTTCCTGGCGGCGGTTCATCTCGCCTGCCAGGGCGTCTTTCATACGGTCGACGAGGTCGGCCTCGTCTTCGAGGTTGGTGATGACGGCGGCGACGTGCGGAACACCGTCGAGGCCGAGGAAGGTGGCACCACCCTTGAAGTCGACCAGGACGAGGTTGAGCTGGTCGGGGGAATGGGTGGCGAGCAGGCTGAGCACGAGGGTGCGCAGGAATTCGGACTTACCGGAACCGGTGGCGCCGATGCAGAGGCCGTGCGGGCCCATGCCGTTCTCGGCGGCTTCCTTGATGTCGAGTTCCACGGGGGCACCGTCGGCGCCGAGACCGAAGGGCACGCGCAGACGTTCGCGGCCGTAGCGGGGGCGCCACGCGCTGGCGGGGTTGAAATTGCCGATGTCGCCGAGATTCATCAGCTGCGCCCAGGTGGTGATGGCCTCGGACTCGTCGGTCTCCACATCGCTGCTGCGCTGGGTGGCGGCGCGGTAGGGGGCGAGGCGGCGGGCGGCCTGCTGCGCCTGCTCGGCGCTGACGCGGTCGATGGTGGCGAAGCGTTCCTGATTGCCGGTGGCACCTCGGCCGAGGCATTCCCCGTTCTCGACCACCATCTTGATGCCGCGCGAAACAGCCAGGCGCGGTGCGTAATTGCACAGGTCGATGATGGTGACACCCTCGAAACCGGATTCGCGCAGCTGATCGTCCTCGGCTTCGAGCAGACCGCCGTCGACCACGATCACCACGTGCACCATGTTCGGGTTGTTCGGCTGGTTACGCGAGTAGCGCACCCGGTTGCCGAGCAGCGGGTGCAGGCCCGACATCGCCTCGCGGATGGAGCCGTAGAACATGCGCTGGGTGCCGACGCCGTCGGTCACCTCGGGGTGCTGGGTGTGCGGCAGCCACTTGGTCCATTCCCATTCCCGGGCGGTGTCGGGGCCACACACGACCGCGACCAGCACCTGGTCGGGAGCCTGGAACATGCACAGCTGCAACAACATCGCGCGCGTCATGTCGCGGGCCTGGGCGCGGTCACCGTCGAGGGCGATGGTGCCGAAACCCTTCACGGCGATGGCCGTCGGCAGGTCGGGGACGGTGGAATGCGCGCGGACGAAACGGCGGAGGGAGACGGCCGCGATCGGTTCGAGTTCTTCGACGGGCCCGGTCTCGGGGGCGACGAGGCGGGTCGCGAGGCGCTGGCCGCCCAGACCGATGCGGGCGTGGCAGAAGTCCTTGTCGCCGGAGCGGCGTTCCCACATGCGGCTGGTACCGGCGAGCATCCAGATCAGACCGGGTTCGGGGTGACTCCACTCGACGGCGGCGCGTTGCTGCGTGGCGGTCTCGTCGACGTCCTTGCGGACCTGATCGAGGTAGCGCAAGTAGTCTTTACGGTCTTCGTTGGCCTCGGCGGCCTTGGCGCCCTTGCCGTTTCCCTGGCCGAACATGGTGACCATCGACATGATCATCATCAGCGGGAACATCATCGACATCGGGTTGCGCATCATGTCGCCACCCTGGGTGAACATCAGCGCCATCATGCCGACCATGCCGACCACCATGACCACCGGCATCAGCTTCATCAGCAGATTGCCGGGCGTGATGCGGGGGATCTCGGGCGGCGGCTGCAGGGTGACTTCGCCACCGGGCGTGCGCGGCATCTCGCGCCGCGCACGGCGCTGGAACCGGACTGTGCTCATGGTCGAAGACTCCCCCTGCTTGACTACTCGCTTGTCTGTCCTCGCGACGGGCTCAGTGTAGAGGTCGCGGCCGACATGTCGTATGGTTCGTCAGGCATTCTGCTGTCCGAACGGTGGGTTCCGCAAACTGTCGGCCGCTGACCGGTCGAGCGGAAACGCGAGGTAGAGACGGAGTTGGGGGAGTTTTGACGCACGCGCGACTCGATCATGTGGAAGAAGATTCCGCGCGCGGAATCGTTCGCGCACCCGACCTTGCCCGGGTGACGATTCTGGCCAAGCACACGCAGGTCGACATGGCGATCCCGGTGGACGTTCCGGTCGCGCTGGTCATCCCAAGCGTGGTCGACATGGTCGCCGCGCACAGCCGCTCCAACGACTTCGACAACGACGGCGAACGCTACGAACCCGCCGAATGGGTGCTTGCCCGCATCGGCCACCCGCCCTTCTCCAACTCGCTGAGCCTCGGCGAACACGGCGTGCGCGACGGTGAGCTGCTGATGCTCGAAAGCGCCTCGCACACCGCGCCGACACCGCTGTTCGACGACATCATGTACAACGTCGCGATCGCCGACGCCGAGCACTACCGCAGCTGGACACCCAAGACCGCGCGCATCACCGGTTCGGTACTGGCCGCACTGACGATGCTGGTCGGCTGCTTCGGCCTGCTCGCCGCCCCCGACGGCGTGCCGTTCTGGGTGAGCGGATCGCTGGCCCTGTTCGTCGCGGTGCTGTGCGTGATCGCCGGAACCGTGCTCAGCCGCATGTACGGCGACACCTCCGCCGCGCTCGTCCTCGGCGGGTGTGCCCTGCCGACCGCGTTCACCGGCGGCATGATGCTGGTGCCCGATCATTACGGGTGGGCGAACCTACTGCTCGGCGCCGCCCTGTTCGGCGCGACAGCGGTGCTCGCGTGGCGGGTGACCGGGGTGGGTCTCGCGCTGTTCATCGGCGCCGCGGCGGTGTCGGTGTTCGTCGTGCCCGCCGCTCTGGTCGGCCTGCTCACCGATCAGCCGGTGAAGGCCATCGGCGCGGTTGTCGCGGCGCTGGCGCTGGCGGGTCTTTCCCTCGCCCCGCGTGTTTCGATGCTGCTGGCCAAGTTGCCGCTGCCGCCGGTCCCCTCCCCCGGCACCCCGATCGACCCCACCGAGGACGATCCGGACGACCACCGCGCCCTGCCGACGCTCGACAACCTGCGCGCCCGTTCGGAGCGGGCACGCAACTACCTCGCCGGTCTGGTGAGCGCGACCACGCTGGTCACCGTCGTCGGCGCGCTGTTGGCGACCGATCCGTCCGCCGACGACCCGTACTGGCCGGGCATCGCGTTGGCGCTGGTGTCGGCCGTGGTGCTGATGTTCCGCAGCCGCACCTACGCGGGCGCCGAGCAGGCCGTCGTGCTGATCGCGGGTGGTTCGGCGATCGTGCTGCTCATGCTGATCGGTGTCGCGGTCGGGATGGAACAGCCGCTAATCGTGTTCGGCGCCGCGCTGGTGATCCTGGTCGCCGCGCTGGTCATCGGCCTGATCATGCCCAACCAGTCCGCCACCCCACCGATGCGCCGGGCCGCGGAACTCATCGAGTACGGCTTCGTAGCCGCGGTGCTGCCGCTGGTGTTCTGGGTGGCCGATCTCTACTCACTGGTGCGCGCTCTCTAGCCTCCGCGTGGACGGGGCTGCCTCCCAACGGGATTCGGCCGGTGGGGTGGGCAGCCCCTTTTTCATAGCCCGAGCGCTGTCGTCGGCGGCCGTTCGGGCGCGCTACTGTCCTGCTCAGACGGTGTAACCCAGCGAGGCAGGTAGCGATGACAACGACGACCGAGCGCCCGCTCACCCGGCGGCAACGCTGGGAGCGGCGCACCAACCTGCCGCTGATGCTGCTCGCGATCGCGTTCCTGGTCGTCTACGCCTGGCGGGTGCTCGACACCCAGGCCTCCCCCACGCTCGACGTCACGCTCATCTGGGCCGATATCGCGATCTGGGCGGCGTTCGCGGTCGATTTCGCGGTGCGACTCCACCTTTCGACCGACCGTGGCCGTTTCGTCCGCAAACATCCACTCGACCTGCTGGTCGTGCTGGTTCCGCCGTTCCGGCCGCTGCGACTGCTCCGCGTGGCGCTGCTGTTGCTCGACAGTCTCAACCGCGCGACCAAACCGCGCACCCGGCTGATGACGTTCGTCGGGACGAGCTCGCTGCTCATCCTGCTGCTGTGCAGCCTGGCGTTCTTCGACGCCGAGTACGGTGCGCCCGACAGCAAGATCAAGTCCTTCGCCGACGCGCTGTGGTGGTCGGCGGTCTCGGTGACCACCGTCGGCTACGGCGACGTCTACCCCGTGACCACCGAGGGCCGCCTGGTGTCGCTGGTGCTGATGACACTGGGCATCGGCCTGATCTCCTTCGCCATCGGCACCATGACCAGCTGGGTGGTCGAACAGCTCAAAACCGTCGACGAGGCCGCCGACCGCACCGAACGCACCCTCGCCGAACTGGTCGAGGAGGTGCGTTCGCTGCGCGCCGAGGTGGCCGAACTGTCCGGCAACCGGAAAACGGGCGGCTAGTTCACCTGTGCCACTGGCTGTTTCGCGGGCGAGGGATCGGGTGACACGCCGTCGTGGGCGACCATCGCGTCTTCGCGACCGAGGCTCGGACCACCGGCGAGCAAGCCGATGATCGGCCAGGGCGCGGGTTCGGCGGTGACGTTCTCGAGGCCGAGCGCCTTCACCGCTTCGGCGTTCTTGATACCGAAGCGCACGCCGGTATCCGCGATGTAGAACAGGCTGTCCTTGCGACGGCTGTCGGGCTCGATGCCGGTCGACTGCGCGTAGACGCCCACGCTCGGCGGGATGTACACGGAGTCGGCGTTCGGCCCCACACCGTCGGCCTGGGCCAGGTCGACGAGCTTGGCCTTGGCCGGGATCGGCATGTCGACACCGGTGAGCAGGGTGAGTTCGGCGCGGGCGGTGCTGTCGTCGTTGTCGGTGGCACCGGCGACCGGCTGCCAGGAGATGCAGCTGACCGGCTGGTCCTTGGCGGTGATGAGGGTCGGACGTTCGGCCGGGTAGTTCTGTACCTTCAAGGTCTGCACCTGCGGCGCGAACGTACGGTCGGTCGACTGGATCGTGGTGCCCTGCATGATCGTCGGATAGAAGTTGCGGATGATCTGGGCGGTGAGCGCCGAGATCGCCTGCAAGCCGTCCTGGAGTACGACGTAGTTCTGATTGGCCTCGTTGAACACCTGCACCACGTCGCCGATCTTGTGGTTGCTGACGTTGTAGGGCGGCGTGCCGCCCGGGTTGTCGATGACCGGTGTGATGATCGGCAGCACTTCGGGAATCGCGTTGAGCAAGCCCTCGCTGATCGGGCGCGGAGTCACCCCGCCGAGGCCGAGCGCCTGGGTCACAGCGGGGTCGTCCATCTTCACGCGGGCCCGCTTGCCGTCGTAGATCAGGTACGTGGCGTCCTTGCCCTTGACGAGCATCGCCTTCCCCGACTCCACCTTGGACGCCTTGTCCCCCAGCTCGGGCGAACCGGCGAGCACCGAGGTGGTGAGGTCGGTACTGCCGTCGGCCTTGAGCCGATCGCACACCGACCACGGCCTGCCGTTGCCGTTCTTGTCGTACTGGATGGACGTGGGGGCGCCGGGGATACCGACGAGCTGACCGCGCGGCTTCTTGCTCAGCTCGGATTCCTTGACGATCACCGCCTTGGCCGCCTCACCGGCCGCGAGACGGGCCGAGGCGAGGTTGAGCGCGGGGTGTACGACGTTGTCGATCACCACGTAGACGCCGCCGGATTCCTTGCCGATCAGGATCTTGTTGTCACCGATCTTGTCCTGCGGTTTGAACAGCGCGAGCACCCCACAACCGGCGAGGACGACGATGCCGAGCACCAGTCCCACCACGTAGGCACGGGTTTGGGCACGCATCGGATCGTGCAGCATGCGCACGTCGCGGCGCACAAGGGCGTGCTCCATCCGCCGCACCAGGAAGCGGTAACCGCTGACCTGCCAGCGAGTAGTGGGTTTTGAAGGCATGGTTCCTCCCCCGAACAGTGCTCTTGTCCGGCCAACACAGTACAGTTCCCGGCAGCACTTGTTCGCATTCGGCCATCGGTCGATCGGTAATCGGGTACTTGGGGGAGGAACGAATGGCCGACTTCACCGGTGCGGGTCCGCGTCCGCTGTTCGGTCGGATTTCGCTGCCGCATCTGCTCATCGCGCAGGTCGTCGGCCTGATCGCCGGGCTCGTCGCGCTGGTGTGCGGACTCGGCGCGCTGCCGTCGCTCGGCGTGGCGGTGGTGGTCGCCCTCGTTCCGCTGATCCCGATCGGCAAGCGGACGATCCTCGACTGGATCACCACCCTGCGCGGCTACGCGAGCAAGCGAGATTACACCCTCGGCGACACCGTGGATTTCCGTGGCGCCGACGGCCGTTCGCTCGGTCTGTACTGGGACGGCAGCCGGGTGGTCACCGTGGTCGAGGTGTTGCCACCCAAGGGCGGGCTCACCCGGATCGCGCGCACCACCGTGCACGCCTCTCATCTGCTGCCGCTGCCCGAACTCGCCGCCTGCCTCAACCAGCACGACATCCTGCTCAGCGGCATCGACATCATCAGCCACGGCCACCGCAGCCGCTCCGGCACACCCGCGGGCGCGATCTACGAGTCGCTGCTCGGCCCGCTGCCCGCCACCGCGCACCGCACGGTGTGGCTGGCGATCAGCTTCGACGCGGTGCGGTGCCCCGACGCGGCGGCCCGGCGCGGCGGCGGCACCGAGGGCGCCTCGCGCGCGGTCACCATCGCCACCCAGCGCATCATGCGCACCCTGGAAGACGCCGACTGCCACGCCCGTATCCTCACCGCCCCGGAGATCCGAAAAGCCGTGCAGCAGATCACGGTCGGGCTCGATCCGCGTACCCTCACCCAGCGCTGGAAGTACGCCGAGATCGGCAACGCGGTCAATATCGGTAGCGCGGTCGACCCCGCACAGCTCGGCTCCGACCTGCTCGCCCAGCTGTGGGTCGCGCCGTCGCGCGGCACGACCGTCGCCGTGCGGTTGCGTCCGGGAAGCGACGCCGAATCGGTGAGCGTGGGCGCGGCCTGGCGCCTGACCGCCCGCGAACTGCCCGAGAAGGCCAAGACCAAGGGCATGATCTCGATGAACGGCCGCCACCGCGACGCGCTGCTCGCGCACCTGCCGATCGCGGTGCCAGGCGTCGACGACACGGTGCCGACCACCGAGTACCCGATCGACGTCATCGGCGCGCTGCACCTGCCCTCGGCCGGTTGCGGGCAGCTGCTCGGTTCCGACGAGGAGGGCAACGGTGTCGCGGCCCGCATCATCGGTGCCGGTATCTCCACCGTGTATGTCGCCGGTGAGCTGTACCTGGCCCAGCAGTTGGTGTTCCGGGCGCTCGCCGTGGGTGAGCGGGTCCTGATCCGCACCGATCGCGCCCAGGCCTGGGAGCAGCTGGTGACCACCGTCGGCAACCCGGAACGGTTGACCATCGCGGTCGAAACACACCAGTCCGACGCGGGATTCACCGCGACCATCGTCGACGGTGTGCTCGCGCCCGCACCGCACGCCGGTGTCACCACGATCTACCTCACCGCCGACCCCAACGGCTGGCCCGCCTCGCGCCCCGATCTCGAGATCTACCAGCCGGGCGCGGTCGGGAACCGCGTGGTGCTGCGGACCGGGACCACCAGGGTGAACCTCACCCTGGTCTCCATCCCGCGCGAGTCGACCTACATCGGCCAGCCGCGTGGTCAGCGGGCGATGGCGCCTCAGCCCGGGTAGCTAGCCCGAGCTCCCCGCAGAACCGTTCCCCACCAGGCCAATTGGCGAAGCATGCGCTCGCGGGCATCCACCGCCGCACCGTCGGCGGGGTCGAAGTGGCGTTTGGCCTGGGCGAAGCTCACCGATTCGCGGACCGAGACCATGTGCAGTTCGGCGACGACCTGCCGCAGCTGCTCGACCGCGCGCAAACCGCCCGACAGCCCGCCGTAGGAGACGAACCCGACGGGTTTGGCTCGCCATTCGTGTTTGGCGCTGTCGAGCGCGGCCTTGAGCGAGGCCGGATAGCCGTGGTTGTACTCGGAGGTGACGACGACGAAGGCATCGGCGGCGCCGAGCCGTTCCCGGAACGCCGCGACCTGTGGTGTCTCGGTGAGTTCGGTCGGCATCGGGTGATCGATCAGATCCAACACCCCCACCTCGAATTCCGGCCGGTCGGCCAGCGCCCCGAGGAACCAGTCGGCCACCACCGGCGCGAACCGTCCGGGCCGGGTGCTGGCGACGACGACCTCCAACCGCAGTGGTTCTTCCATACCCCGAGCCTATCGATGCTGCCCCGGCGCGGATGCGAGCGGGCGGATCGGGCACGATGGTCACCGTTCGTTCATGTTCCGGCGACGTGTGACGAAGGGGGCCGCCTGTGAATCTCGATCGCTGGCAGCTGGTGGAAACGTTGGGGGAACCGCCCACCTGGTCGATGCTCACCTCGGGGACGACCCCGCGCGAGTGGACGTCCTATGAGCGGGCGATCTCGGCGCAGTTGCGGCCGTTGGTCGTGGCTGCCCACGAGTCGGGTCGTCCGGTCGACAAGCTGCTGCCGAAATCGCGGAAGCCGTGGTCGGAGCATCATTTTCGCGCGGTGCCCGTCCTCTGGCCCGGCGCCGCACCGCACGCGGTGAAGGTGTGGATCGGCGAGCGGACACCCACCGAGGAACTCGGCGTCTCGCCCTTCCGCATCAATGCGCGGACCCGGCGGGTGCACAGCAGGCCCGACGGCCTCGGCCCGCATTTCGGGACCGAACCGAGGGAATACCGCGGTGCCGAGCCGTACCAGCTGGTGGAACGCTTCGACACCGCGCTCGATCTCGTTGCGGCCCTGAACCGTTCGGAGCCGGGCAGCCGCTGGTCGGGTATCGCGACGATACGTTCCGAGACCGGGCCTCGGTCGCTGCTGATCGCCACGCGCAACGAGACCGACGATCGGTTCCAGTGGCGTGGCGTGTCGATCGACGTCACCGACAGCGTTGCGCCACAGCCCAAATCGCTCGAGGCGACCACACTCGAATTGCTGCGGGAAACCCAGCCGGGGCTGTACCTGGCCGTCATCGACACGGCGCAGGCCCGGCCGGTGCGGTGGGTGAGCGAGCCGCTGCCCGGGCTGCGCTGGCGCGGAGTCGACGACCGCGACATTCCGCACCCCGAGGACCGGGTCAGGATCCTCGAGGTGCGCGAGCGGATTCTGCGAGGGGCACGCAGCGCGGTACTGCCCGGCCTGCGGCTGGCCACCGAGTCCGGCGGCTGGCTGGTGGCCGACGTCGAGGTGTCGCCCTTGCCCGGCGCGCCGGGCGACGGCGCGCCGCTGTTCGTCCTGGCCCAGGTGCGGCTCGCACCGGCGCAAGAGCGGGACTCAGGGCAGTTCGAAGGGCAGTGACACCCCGGCGTGCACCTGGCAGCGTTCGCAGGTGTCGGTACCGTCGACGGCCGCGACCGCGCGGCGCATGAGCTCCTTGAACGGGCCGAGGTTCTTCTTGAACTCCGCGAACACGTCGACCGCGTGCACGCCCTGACCCTCTTCCAGGCCCGCGTCGAGGTCGGTGACGAGAGCGACCGCGGAGTAGCACATTTCGAGTTCCCGAGCCAGCACGGCTTCGGGATGACCGGTCATGTTGACCAGGTCCCAGCCCTGTCCGGCGAACCAGCGGCTCTCGGCCCTGGTGGAGAACCGAGGCCCCTGCACCACGACCATGGTGCCGGACGGTTCGACGCGCAGATGCCCCGCGCCCTCCCCGGCCGCCTTGACCGCCGCGGCGCGCAGATCGTCGCAGTACGGGTCGGCGAAGGAGACGTGGATGCCGCCGCCGTCGAAGTAGGTCTGCGGGCGACCCGAGGTGCGGTCGACGAGCTGATCCGGCACCGCGACCGTCCCCGGCCCCCAGTCGGCGCGCAGGCTCCCGACCGCGCAGGGTGCGAACACCCGGCGCACACCGAGCGAGCGCAGCGCCCACATGTTGGCCTGGTAGGGCAGGGTGTGCGGGGCGTATTCGTGCTGCTTGCCGTGGCGCGGCAGGAAGGCGACGGGACGGCCTTCCACCTCGCCGATGGCGACCGGGGCACTCGGCGTGCCGTACGGTGTGTCGACGTCGACGTGCACCGCGTCGTTGTCGAAGAAGTCATAGAAACCGCTGCCGCCGATGACGGCGAGGGCGGGCCGGGGATGCGAACTCATGCCCCTGATTCTCCCGTTCGGCCGGGTCGCGCCGAGCACCGGGACCACATCTGACAATTCCGCCGCGAAACTGTACCCTAGGGGGGTATAAGCCCGTGCACTCGCGGGCACGACGGAAGAGGAGACCACCGGTGACCACACCCACCCCCGACACCGCGCCCGCCGACGACCACGCCGGTCACCACGGCCACGGCTACATCACCGCCAAGGACGACTACCTCAAGCGCCTGCGCCGCATCGAGGGCCAGGCGCGCGGCCTGCAACGCATGGTCGAGGAGGAGAAGTACTGCATCGACATCCTCACCCAAGTCTCGGCGATGACCAAGGCACTGCAGGCCGTCGCGATGGGTCTGCTCGAAGACCACATCAGCCACTGTGTCGTCGACGCGGCCGTCGCGGGCGGCCCGGAAGCCGAGGCGAAGATCAAGGAGGCCACCGACGCCATCGCGCGCCTCGTCCGATCCTGAGCACCGCGCCCACCTGCCCTCATCGTTGTGAAGTCGCGATTCGCAGAATTGGCGTAATCCGCTGTGCAACAATGCATTTTCGGTATTCAGGGGCGCCGGGAGTCTGTTCGTCGTGGCGCCCACACGAGAGCAGGATCGATGACGATGGCGCACAGCAAATTGGCAGACACCCCTCTTTCAGCACTTCTCCGGCACGGCGAGCAAGATTTCCAGGACCGCTTGCAGCAACTCCTGATCGACCCGGACTACGCCATCACCGTGCACCAGGGCCAAGCACAGCGACGCGAGAACGCCTACGCCCAGCTGCGCGACCTGGTGAAGGAACTCGGCCGGGCCAGCGACGTCGCGACGAACCTCCCCCAGCTGTTCGCCCTGTTCGACTGGTCCGCCGTGCTGGCCACCGACCTGATCCCGCTCATCTCGGGCCATTTCAACCTGGCGTCGGGTTCGCTGTCCACCCTCACCGACACCGATTCGGCGGCGCCGTACCTGCACGACCTCGACGATGCCACCGCCATCGGTGTCATGCTGCTGACCGAGTACGGCTGCGGCTCCAACATCGGCTTCATGCAGACCACGGCGACCTGGGAAGACGGCGGCTTCGTCATCAACACCCCGAACCCGAGGGCCCGCAAGTTCATGCCGAGCGTCGGGATTCCGGTCTCCCGCGTGTGCGTGGTCGGTGCCCGGTTCATCGACTCGGCGGGTGTCGATCAGGGCGTGCACCTGTTCACCGCGCGGCTGCGGGTGGCCGACGGGTCGGCGGCGCCGGGTGTCTCGATCACCCAGCTCGACCGGCAACCGCTGGTCATCATGGACAACTCGGTCATCAGCTTCGACAACCTGCGCGTCGATCGCAGCGCCTGGCTCGGCGGGAACCTGGCGACCATCGACGACAACGGTGTCCTCACCTGGAACGACGAGGACAGCCAGCGACGCTCGTTCGCGTCGGCGATCAGCCAGCTGACGGTGGGTCGCCTGGCGCTGGCGTCGTGTTTGAACGCGACGGCCCGCGCGTCGCTCTACATCGCGCTGAAATACGCCGTGAAGCGGACAGTCCCGTTGACACCGGCCCACACCACCGTCATGGCCGACATCCCGCACGTGCGGGACACTCTGCTCACCGATCTGGCGGGCACGGTCGCACGGACGATCTTCGGCAACGCGATCAAGACCTCGCTCGCCAACAGCGACCTCACCGATCGCGACACTGTGGTTTCGGTGATGCTGGCCAAGCACTTCATCCAGCTGCACGCCCTGGACACGGTGACGCACTGCCGGATCAAGATGGGTGCGCAGGGCATGTTCAGTGCCAACCGGGTGGCCGACTACATCGGTGTCTGCCACGCGGCCATCACCGGCGAGGGCGACTGCCACGTGCTCGGCTCGGTCGCCGGTCGCGTTCTGGCCAGGCACCTCGCGGGCAAGGTACCGCCGCAGGCGGGTCTGCACGATCCGACCGTCACCACCGACCGGCTCGGCCTGTTCACCGCGCGCACGCTCACGATCGTGCAGGAGGCCCAGCGACACCTGGAGACCCCGGACCTGGCCGACCGGCTGGCGGTCATCCCGGAGGCCCTCGAGCTCGCCGAGGCCTACAGCGCCGAAGAGGCGTTGCAGTTGCTGCACCGCTACGAGCACATTCCCGAGATCGCCGCGGTGCGTGACGTGTTCGCGCTGCACTACCTCGACCAGAACGCCGCGTGGTACCTCACTCGTGGGTACCTCGACGTCGCCGCCGTGGACAACGTGAAGCAGGAGCTCCGGGCAGCCATCGACACGCTGGCCGACAACCTGCCCGCGCTGCTGGAATCGTTCGGCCTCGATGACGAGATCCTCGGCGCACCGGTGCTTTTCGACGACCTACCCGGCGCGTGGGATGCCCGCATCAACGGCTGACATGCCGTTACAGCGACAGCGGTGCCGTTCGTGGGAACACGACCGGCAACGCTGACAGCGCCCGGTGGAATGGTCCAGGACGCCACACCAGATCGTCCTGGGCCACACCGAGCTTCAGCTCCGGCAGCACATCGAAGAGCTGGTCGATGACGTCCTGCGCCAGGAGCACGCCGTACGGCCGTGCGTGCGCGGGGCAGGCGTGCTCACCGGCGCTGAAGGCCAGATTCCAGCCGTTGCCGAGGAAGTCGCCGGTATTGATCGTGGGGTCGGTGTTGCAGGCGGCCATGCTGATGATGACCGGCTGCTGTGCGGGCAGCAGCACGCCGTCGATCGGCACCGACTGACGCGGGTAGGTGATGCAGTAGTTCGCCATCGGCGGGTCGGTGGCCAGCCGCTCGTCGATCGCCATCTTGGTCGACAGCGGCATCGCGTTGCCCTCACCGGTGAAGCGGGGGTCGGTCAGCATCAGCAACAGGGTGTTGGCGATCAGGTTCATCGGCGGTTCCACGCCCGCCGCGAACATCAGCACCAGTTGGTGCACCATCTCGTCGTCGGTGAGCCGCGCCGGGTGCTGGACGAGCCGGGTGGTGATGTCGTCGCCCGGCTGCGACCGCTTGAGAGCGGTGAGGTCGAGCAGCGCGTTGGTCATGATCGCGTTCACCTTGTCGGTGTCCACGCCGTCGAACATCGCGGCATTGGCCCTGGCGACCTCCGCGCCGATCTCGGGCGGGCAGCCGAGGAATTCGCACAGCACCGAGAAGACCATCGGGAAGATGTACTGGTGCAACACATCCGCGTGCCCGTCGGTGCAGAACGAGTTGATGATCGGGATGGCTGATCGCTCCACGCTCGCGCGCATCACATTGAGGTCCATCCCGGCCAGCGCGTCGTTCACGGCGTCGCGGTAGCGGGTGTGTCCTTTGCCCGTGGTGCGCAGCGCGTTGGGCCGGTACTCGATCATCGGCATGATCGGGATATCACGGGGCACGGTCGCCTGCCAGGCCCTCGGGTCGGCGGAGAAGTTGGCTGGGTCGTTGAGAATCCGCACCGCGGTGCTGAAACGGATCACCAGCGTCGCGGGTACGCCCGGCCACAGCTCGACCGGCACGAGCGATTCGTACTCGTCACGCATGCGGCGGTAGGCACCGTGCGGGTCCGCCGCGAACGCCTCGTCGTAGAGCGGAATCCGGTGCTCCGGCGCCCCCGAGGACACCGGCGAGTTGCGGATGGCACCCTGATTCGTGTCCTGCGGATTCACAATAGCTCCCTGAAATCGACTGCGGCGCAATGGTAGTCCAGACGGACCGCTCGACTCGTAACCGGCCAGAGTCTACCAGCGCGTATGAAGCCGCGCCCGTCAGTTCTCGAGTTGTCCGCACGATCGCCGAAATTGCCCCGGCGACATCGCGACCACCTCGTGAAACGCCCGGTAGAACTGCCGCTCGGAAGCGAACCCCACCTCGAACGCCACCCCAGCCACCGGCCTGGCGGTGTTGCCCGCCAACAGCTTCTGCGCCTGCCGCACCCGCAGTCCGCGCAGTGTCGTGCCGAAGCTCTCACCGGCACCGTCGAAGACGCGGAACAGTGTCCGTCGCGACAGGTGACAGGCCGCCGCCACCTCGTCCGCACCAAGCGCCGGGTCCGCGAAGTTCTTCCGCAGGTAGGCCATGACCTTTTCGCGTCGAAGTGCGTCGACCGACGACGCCGCACGCGTCGACCCGGCCGCGAGCAGCACCGCCGAGCCAAGCAGATCGAGCGCGCTGCGCCCGAGGATCCCGACCTGATCAGGTGCGCGTTCGCGTACCCGGGCGAGGTTCCCGAAATAGGTCGCCACGACGCCGACGGCACTGTCGCCGTCGAACGCGGTGACCGTCGGAACCGCGCCTCGCCCCAGGCCCGCCCGGTCGCGCAGCAGGTCGGTGCGCACCCTGATCAACACCTGCTCGAACATCGTGGCGCGAGGTGAACGGTCGATCCACAAGGACGGCGCGACGCTGTCGATGAAGGTCATCTGGCCCGGCCGCAGGGTGACCGAACGACCACCCTGGGTCAGGCAGGTGTGGCCGGAGAGCTGGACGACGGCAACCGAATACTCCTCGGTGTCGCGAGCCGCGTGCGATCTGGTGCGCCGGAACTGCTGATTGCTGCCGACGAAGCTGGACAACCAGAAGTCGGCGGCGCCCGGTAGCGGGCTGGTACTCAACCGACCGAAGGCGGGTGCGTCACGCAGCGGCTCGAGGTTCAGCGGAAACGATGTGCGCGCCCACCGTGCCCGCCACTGCTCGAACTCGGGGCTGCGTGGTGTCGGTGCCGCGAACTGGAAGGCGACCGGTTCGTAGGTCATGTCGGCGGCAGGCATCGGTGGCGGTATTCACCTGGTGTCGTTCCGGTTTCGTGGTGGAAGACGCGGTAGAACTGGCGTTCGGAGGCGAACCCCGAGGCGAATGCCACCGCGGCGGCCGGGAGGTGGTTGTTGTCGGCGAGCAGGTGGGTCGCGTGCCGCAGGCGCTCGCCCGGCATGCCGAAGAGGCGGTACAGGGTGCGGCGGGAGATGTGGCAGGCCGCGGCGATGTCGTCGGCGGTGAGCTCGGGATCGGTGTAGTTGTCGCGGAGGAACGCCATGACGTGTTCCCGACGCAGTGTGTCGGCGGGGGTGTCGACCGGGCGTCGACCCGCGGTCAGCAACACGGCGGAGGCGATCAGACCGAGCGCGTTGCGCGCGAGCACGGCGGCCGCCACCGGGTCCTTGCGCTGCACCACCGCCAGGTCGCGGAAGAAGCGCGCCACCGCCCCGGCCGCGCTCGCAGCGGGCACGGTCACCGCGGTCGGCAGCACCAATTGCCCGAGCCCGGGCTCGGCGCGCAACAGGTCCATCGGCACCTGCACAACGACCTGTTCGAAGGCCGACCCGCCCGTCCAGTGATCGGAACCGTTGGTCCAGTGGTAGGGCGCCGACGTGTCGAAGAAGACCATGTTGCCCGAGGTGATCTGCGCGACCCGGCCGCCCTGGTTCATCACCAGATCGCCCATGATGTGAATGCTGACCAGCAGATACGCCTCGGAACGGGCGACATGGGTCGGCGAGTGCCGGAACGTCTGGTAACTACCGGCCATGCTCGCCAGGGTGAAGTCGGAGCGGCCGGGCAACGAGGTCGATGTCACCCGCCCGTAGAACGGCAGCTCGGGATGGACGTCACAGGCGACGGGCGCGTAGTTCTGCGACAGCAACGCTTCCCATTCCTCGCGCGCGCCACCGCGCGGTGTCGAGGAGAACTCGAGCGTCATCGGTTCGATCGACATAGTCAGCCGCCCTCGCGGTATTCGCCCGGTGTCAGGCCGGTTTCCTGGGCGAACACACGGTAGAAAGTCCGTTCCGACGCGAACCCCGATTCGAAGGCGATCGCGGCGCAGGAGCGAGAAGGGTGGGCGAGCAGCAGGCGCTTGGCGTGGTCGAGGCGCAGCCCGCGCAGGGTGGCGTTGAGAGTTCGGCCCGGCCCGCCGAAGAGGCGGAACAGGGTCCGCCGGGAGATGTGGCAGGCGGCCGCGATGTCGCCAGCGGTGAGATCGGAAACGGTGTGGTTGTGCCGTAGGAAGGTCATGACCCGCTCGCGGCTGAGGGCGTCGGAGTTGATGTCGACCGGGACGATGCCCGCGGTCAGCAACACCGCCGAGGCCAGTAGATCGAGCGCGCTCGCGGCCAGCACCTCAGCCTGCGCCGGTGCTCGTTCGCGGATCCGGGCGAGATCGCGGAAGTAGGTGGCCACGACGCCTGCCGGACTGTCCGATTCGATGGCGACGGCGGCGGGGATCGACACTCCGCTCAGGCCCGGGCGTTGCCGCAGCGTCCCTGCGGGAATTCGGACCAGCACCTGCTTGTAAGCGACGGCGTCGTCCCAGAGCGACGGCAGCGAGGCGTCGAGGATCGTCATCTGCCCGGGTTTGAGCAGCACGGAGCGGTCGCTCTGGGTGAGTCGAGCTTCACCCGCTACCTGGATGCTCACGAGCAAGTACTCCTCGGCGGCCCGGGCCACATGGGTCTTGGTACGAAGGTACCGGTGGTTTCGGCCGGTGAGGACGGTGAGGGAGAAGTCGGTGGCACCCGGTAGCGCCCCACTGCTCACCTTGCCGAAAACGGGCCCGTCACAGATCGGGGTGAAGGCGAGCGGGAAGTAGGTCTGTTCCATCAGCGCGGCCCACTGGTCGACTTCCGCGCCGCGTGCGTACGGCGTCGAGAATTCGACCATCGCGGGTCCGTTCACCATGGGTTGCCTCCGGCAGGTGCATGATCGCCTCTACGGCTCCACCCAAGAATAGCCCGGCTCAGTCACCAGCTGCGCGGATCGGCAACCGCACGACCAGCGAAAACCCCACTGTGCAACCCTCTTTCAGGGTCAGTCGCCGCAGCACCCACCGGCCACGGGAACAGTCCTCGTCTCACGGGTCTGGGCATTGCGCGCCGCCAGGTCGGCATCGGCGGGATAGTCCACGGCGATCAGGCTCAACCCGTGCGCGGGCGCGACCGTCACCGAACTCGAGCGTTCCGTTTCCGACAGCAGCGCCGCGACCCATTCCGGGGTCCGGCGTCCCTCGCCGACGGCGAGCACCGCACCCACCAGGCTGCGCACCATCGACCAGCAGAACGCGTCGGCGCTCACATACGCGGTGAGCAGGTCACCCTCGCGCACCCAGTCGAACCGCTGCAGTTCGCGCACCGTCGTCGCGCCCTCACGACGACGGCAGAAGGCGGCGAAGTTGTGCAATCCCAGCAGTTTCCGGGACGCGGCGCGCATGGCTTCGAGATCCACGCCCGGCTTACACGCCACGACACTGCGCGCGCGCAGCGGTTCGGCACCGTAGCGGGCGGTGGTGAGGCGGTAGGCGTAGTGACGGCGCATCGCTGAGAACCGGGCGTCGAATTCCGTTGGGGCCGAACGGATATCGGTGATGCGCACATCCTTGGGCAGGAAACGGGCCAGCCGGTGCATCAGTTTTTCGGCGTCGAATTCGGCGGTGGTGTCGAAGTGCGCCACCTGCCCTTCGGCGTGCACGCCCGCGTCGGTCCGCCCGGCGACGGTGAGCACGATCGGCTCACGAAACACCTTCGACAGCGACTCCTCCAGTACGCCCTGCACGGTGCGCAACCCCGGCTGACGGGCCCACCCGATGAAATCGGTGCCGTCATAACTGATTCCGAGCCGTACCCGGCTCGGAGACCGATCCTGACCGGTCTCGTCCATCGAACCCCTCACCTCTCGCGCACGGGCGAAAAGAACGAGCCCGCCACCCACACGGGGTGACGGGCTCGTCCAGGACTCCTGAGAATCAGGCGTCCTTCTTGTCCTCGGCGGCCTCGTCGGCGGCCGGAGCCTCGACGGCCTCGTCGGCCTTGGCTTCGGTGGCCTCGGCGGCGGGCGCCTCGGTCTTCTGCGAAGCGGCGACGCGACGGGCCCGGTCGGCCTCGTTGGTCACGGTCTTCTCGCGGACCAGCTCGATGACGGCCATCGGCGCGTTGTCACCCTTGCGCGGCAGCGCCTTGGTGATGCGGGTGTAGCCACCCTCGCGACCCTCGAACGAGGGACCGATCTCCGCGAACAGGGCGTGCACGACGTCCTTGTTGCGGATGACCTTCAGCACCTCGCGACGGTCGGCCAGGGTGCCACCCTTCGCCTTGGTGATGATCTTCTCGGCGTAGGGGCGCACCGCCTTGGCCTTGGCCTCGGTGGTCGTGATGCGACCGTGCTCGAAAAGCGCCGTGGCCAGATTGGCGAAGATCGCCTTCTGGTGCGACGCCGACCCGCCGAAGCGAGCACCCTTCTTGGGCTTGGGCATTGGATTCTCCTTGGGAAAGGTCTAATTGGTGAGCGCCACCGCAAGAGCGGAGCCTGCGGAGCGACCCACCAGCACTGACCTAGAGCTGTTCGGTCTCGGCGTAGTCCTGCTCGCCGCCGTCGGTGTCACTGAAGGTGCCGGAATCGCTCCAGGTGCCGGTGCTCGCGTCGTAACCCACCACGGAGGACGGGTCGAACGAAGCGGGCGAGTCCTTCAGCGAGAGGCCCAGCGCGTGCAGCTTGACCTTGACCTCGTCGATGGACTTCTGGCCGAAGTTGCGGATGTCCAGCAGGTCCGACTCGGTGCGGGCCACGAGCTCGCCCACCGTGTGCACACCCTCGCGCTTGAGGCAGTTGTAGGACCGGACGGTGAGGTCCAGGTCCTCGATCGGCAGCCCGAAGGAGGCGATGTGATCCGCCTCGGCCGGGCTGGGGCCGATCTCGATGCCCTCGGCTTCGACGTTGAGCTCACGGGCCAGCCCGAAGAGCTCGACCAGGGTCTTACCGGCCGAAGCCAGCGCGTCCCGGGCCGTGATGGAGTTCTTGGTCTCCACGTCGAGGATGAGACGGTCGAAGTCGGTGCGCTGCTCGACACGGGTGGCCTCGACCTTGTAGGTCACCTTGAGCACCGGGGAGTAGATCGAATCCACCGGGATCCGGCCGATTTCCGCACCGGTCGCCTTGTTCTGCACGGCGGGCACGTAACCGCGGCCCCGCTCGACGACGAGCTCGATCTCGAGCTTGCCCTTGTCGTTCAGGGTGGCGATGTGCATGTCCGGGTTGTGCACGACGACGCCCGCGGGCGGCACGATGTCACCGGCGGTGACGGTGCCCGGGCCCTGCTTGCGCACGTACATGGTGACCGGCTCGTCCTCTTCGGAGGACACGACCAGACCCTTGAGGTTCAGGATGATGTCGGTGACGTCTTCCTTCACACCGGGAACGGTGGTGAACTCGTGCAGGACACCGTCGATGCGGATGCTCGTGACCGCGGCCCCCGGGATGGAGGACAGCAGGGTACGACGCAGCGAGTTACCGAGGGTGTAACCGAAGCCCGGCTCGAGGGGTTCGATGGTGAACTTCGAGCGGTTCTCCGCCACAACCTCTTCGGTCAGTGTCGGACGCTGGGAAATCAGCATGAGGATCTACTTCCTGTCAGGGCGTCCGCTATTTGACGCCTAATCAGTGATTGCGGGGGCCGCCGTAGGAACGGCCCCCACCAAAAGCGCTTACTTCGAGTAGTACTCGACGATGAGCTGTTCCTGCAGCGGCACATCGATCTGGGCACGCTCGGGGAGCTGGTGCACCAGGATGCGCAGACGGCCGGGGACGACCTGCAGCCAACCCGGAACCTGACGGTCGCCGACGGTCTCACGCGCCACCTGGAACGGCAGGGTCGGCAGCGACTTCTCCTTGACATCGATGATGTCGTACTGGGAGACCTGGTAGCTGGGCACGTTCACCTTGACGCCGTTGACCAGGAAGTGGCCGTGGCTGACGAGCTGACGGGCCTGACGACGGGTACGAGCCAGACCGGCGCGGTACACGACGTTGTCCAGCCGCGACTCGAGCAGACGCAGCAGGTTGTCGCCGGTCTTGCCCTTGAGGCGGTTGGCCTCTTCGTAGTAGCGACGGAACTGCTTCTCCATGACGCCGTAGGAGAAGCGAGCCTTCTGCTTCTCCTGCAGCTGCATCAGGTACTCGGATTCCTTGATCCGCGCGCGGCCGTGCTGGCCGGGCGGGTAAGGACGACGCTCGAACGCCTGGTCGCCTCCGACGAGGTCGACGCGCAGACGACGCGACTTGCGGGTGATGGGGCCTGTATAACGAGCCATTTTTAGCTGTTTCCTTTCCCGCTAGACGCGACGACGCTTGGGCGGACGGCAGCCGTTGTGCGGCTGGGGGGTGACATCGGAGATCGAACCGACCTCGAGCCCCGCGGCCTGCAGCGAACGGATCGCGGTCTCGCGGCCCGAACCCGGGCCCTTCACGAACACGTCGACCTTCTTGACGCCGTTCTCCTGCGCCTTGCGGGCAGCGTTCTCGGCGGCGAGCTGCGCGGCGAACGGGGTGCTCTTACGCGAACCCTTGAAGCCGACGTGACCCGACGACGCCCACGAGATGACATTGCCCTCGGGGTCGGTGATCGAGACGATGGTGTTGTTGAACGTGCTCTTGATGTGCGCGTGGCCGTGCGGGATGTTCTTCTTATCCCGGCGACGCGACTTCTGAGTCTTCTTCGGGCCAGCGGCCCGGCTCTTCGGAGGCATACGCTATCCCTACTTCTTCTTGCCGGCGACGGTCTTCTTCGGACCCTTGCGCGTACGCGCGTTGGTCTTGGTGCGCTGACCACGAACGGGCAGGCCACGACGGTGGCGGATGCCCTGGTAGCAGCCGATCTCGATCTTGCGGCGAATATCGGCCTGAACCTCGCGGCGCAGGTCACCTTCGACCTTGAACTCCGACGCCTCGATGTAGTCGCGGAGCTTGGTCAGGTCGTCGTCGCTGAGATCCTTCGAGCGCAGGTCCGGGCTGACGCCGGTCTGAGCCAGGATCTCGGTGGCGCGGGTGCGCCCGATTCCGAAAATGTAGGTCAGCGCGATCTCCATGCGCTTTTCGCGCGGGAGATCGACGCCCATCAGACGTGCCATGTGGCAGGTTCCTTAATGGTTGCGGAGGTCTGCTCCCTGTCCGTCCCCCCGTCTTCGCAGGTGGGGGCACCGGCCTCCGTACCGGTGGTTGGCGCGCACACGTACGTACGCGCTGGAGCTGGGAGTTCTTCTTTTCGGTCAAGCCGATCAGACGATCGGTGCCCGGCGGTGCTGCTGGATCAGCCCTGACGCTGCTTGTGGCGCAGGTTGTCGCAGATCACCATGACCCGGCCGTGACGGCGGATCACCTTGCACTTCTCGCAGATCTTCTTGACGCTCGGCTGAACCTTCACGTCCGTCCAATCTTTTCTTGGTCCACAAGGGTCTGTGAACACAGTTTTTCCCCAGCCGACGACTGGGGAAGTCTTTGTACGCATTCCGACCTGGGCCGGAACACCGTGTGACGCCGCGTGCCCGAGGCGCGCGACGTCAGGCAGGCATCACTTGTAGCGGTAGACGATCCGGCCGCGGGACAGGTCGTACGGCGAGAGCTCCACGACCACGCGGTCTTCCGGAAGGATGCGAATGTAGTGCTGCCGCATCTTTCCGCTGATGTGCGCGAGAACCTTGTGACCGTTCTCGAGCTCGATCCGGAACATCGCATTGGGCAGCGGCTCGACAACTCGACCCTCGACCTCGATGGCCCCGTCTTTCTTCGCCATATCCTCCGCGATCCCGGTTATGCTCAACCTTGAGTGGATTACCTCGTAGCTGCTCACCCACAGGGCCCGACGAGACGTCGGTGTGCATGCGAACAGTCGGCGCCTGGGTGCACCGCCGCTCAAGCTTACCGGGCCGCGTCGCCTGAGGCAAAAAGACCCCGACGGTACACCCTGGAGTCGGCCTGCGGCGCACAATGGAGGTGTCGATCGCCTGCCTCGGTGAGGATGAGGCGCGCGCCACGCCGTTCGGGTTGTCGCGTAAACTCACGGCGTCGTAAGTAGTGGGTCGATCAGATCGGGGGACCCTGGTGAGCGGAGCGCACCGGTGAGCCGCAACAACGACAGCCTCCCCATGTTGCCGCCATGGCTGTCGGAAAGCGAAGTCACTCGAGTCGGGTACGAGGCACCGGTCGAGAACCTGCCCCAGGACGAGCCGATCGACGAGGCACCCAAGCGTCGCCGTTTCCTGCGCGGTGACGACAGCGCGCGCAAGGAGAAGAAGGGCGGTCGCCGCCGCAAGGAGCGCGAGCCCGAACAGACCGCACCCCCGGTCGACGCGCACCGGCCCGCCGACCCGCACGTTCCCCATGCCGCCGATCCGCGCCGCGCGAACCCGACAGCCCATGGCTCGTTCGTCGACCCGAATCCGCCGTCGACCGCGAACCCGCTGACACCGGCGCCGTCGAACGGGCCCGGACAAACGACATCGCCCACCGACACCTCCTGGCCGTCGTCGTCCGGTGTTCCCTGGCCACAGACTCAGGGCGTGGCACCGAACCCACTCGCTCCGCCGCCGCACTCCGGCACGGCCGACGACACCCGGCAAGCACCTCCCGGCGGCGCATGGCCGCAGGAGCACGGCCCGGCCGACCGACTCGCGCCGCCGCCCGGGCCGGAGGCGTTCTCGCCATGGAACTCCGGACAGCCCGCTCCCCCGGCACCCGCCACCGGGGGCCCGTCGACGCACATCAGTTCGCCCGCGCACCCGATGCCGAATGCGCCGGTGCCGCCCGCGCAGCCGGGGCCTGCCGATGCGTCGCGTCCTGCCCAGTCGGGACCTTCACTACCCGCCGCGCCAACGGAACAGGCCGCAGCGGCCCTTCCGACACGCACCCCGGCTCCCCCGTCGGAGGGCTTCACCCCGCTCGGGCCGACGAGCCAGCGCGGCCTGCCCGATCTCCCGCCGCCACCACCGCTGCCCGATCCCCCGGTGCGGGCGCCATCCCGCGAGGCACCCCCGCGTCTGCTCGCGCCGACGCCGCCGTCTCCCTCGGACCCGTTGGCGCACGCCGGCACGCCGTCACCGGCGGATCCGCAGGGCGCGGCGGTCGACCCGTTGTCGTCGGCCACACCGATCGAGGCACTCTCGACACCTTCGCGCGCGACGCCCGAGCCGGGCCCGGCCACGAGCGCTCCGGCAGATTCCGACATCCGCCCGCAAGCGCAGCAGCCCGATACCCATGCCGCTCCGCAAGCCGCCTCCACCTCTGCCTCCGCCCAGACCGGCTCGCGATCGTCCGCCTCCGCAGACTTCGCCGAATCCGCCGCGGATGGTGTCGGATCTTCGAGTGGTGGTGAGCGCGCGACGGGGAACACCGCACCAGGGTTGGCGCCCACAACTGCGGATGACGCAGTCGCACATCGGGTGTCCGAAGGGACCGACGCCGCTTCGCCCGAGCAGGCCGGGGTCACGCAAGTGTCGCCGAACAGCCCCGGTGATGTCGCGGCCTCGACGCCTGTTTCGCCCTACGCGTCCGGAGCGGTCCCACAGGGACCGGCTTTCTCCGCGTCGCAATACGATTCGATCCCCGGCGATCCGTCACACGGCGCCGCTCGGCACGCGCCTGATGCGCAGACCGAGATGTTCCGGGCCGACGACCCCCGACTGCAGGGTGTGCTGCCCGGTAGCGCGACCCCGGGTCCGTCGTCCGAAACCGGCTACCACTCCGGCGAATTCGTGCAGCCCGCACGGCCCGAGGGCACACCTCCACGGCATCAGCTCTCACCGGACGGGTTCGCCCAGCCCGCGATCCCCGACCCGACGACGCAGTCCGGCGCGACCGCGTACCCGGCACAGCGACCCGACAGCGGCGCCTACCCGCAGGCAGCCAACCTCGGTCCCGCGCAGTCGCTCCCGAGCGATGGGCTCCCCCAGTACCGCCCTGACGGCACCCTCGGCCGGCCGCCCACCGACGGCGCCTACCCGAGCAACACCGCCTACCCGAATGCCGCTCAGACCCAGCAGTATTCGCAGGGCGCCGCGCCGATGCCGCCCTATCAGGCGCCGGACGGTTCCCGAGCCCCCTACCCGGGCCCGGAAGTCCGACCCCAAGCGCCCGACGGCGCCTCGGCACAGCCGTACCAGTCGTCGCCTCAGCAGTTCCAGACGCCGGACGGCACCTGGGGCCGAGGCCCCGACGGCACCCCGTACCAGGCACCGAACACCGCTGCCCCGCAGCATGTTCAACGCCCCGATGGCGCACCCCAGTACCAGCAGCCCGCCTACGGCCAGCCCGGCTGGGGTAACCCGGGATACCAACCTCCGTCGCTGGACGACGTGCCGGTCAAGCGCGTGAAGAAGGCGCCGGGCAGCGGGTGGCGCAAGGCTGTGCACCATGTTTCCGGTGGCGCGATCAACCCGGGAATGTCGGCCGAGGAGCGGCGCCTACAGGAGCTGGTGGCGCGGATCCGGCAGCCGGTGCGTGGTGACTACCGGATCGCGGTGCTCTCGCTCAAGGGCGGCGTCGGCAAGACGACGACCACCACCGGACTCGGGTCGATCTTCGCGTCGATCCGTGGCGACCGGGTGATCGCCGTCGACGCCAATCCCGACTTCGGCACCCTGTCCCAGCGCGTGGCCATCCAGACCCGCTCGACCGTGCGCGACCTGCTGCTCGATCCGGCGATCGAACGCTACTCGGATGTGCGCAGGCACACCTCACAGAGTTCGAGCAGGCTGGAAGTGCTTGCCAGCGAGCGTGATCCGGCCGCTTCTGAGTCGTTCAACGACGAGGAGTACCGCGCCGTCGCCCGCATCCTGCAGCGGTTCTACAACATCATCCTCACCGACTGTGGCACCGGCCTGATGCATTCGGCGATGAACGGCGTTCTCGACCTGGCACATTCGCTGGTGCTGATCTCGTCGGCGGCCATCGACGGTGCCCGCAGCGCCGCCGCGACGCTGGACTGGCTGTCGCTGCACGGGCACGACCACCTGGTGCGCAACGCGGTGGTCGTCATCAACCTGCCGCGTGAGGGTTCGCCGAATGTCGGTGTGCAGCAACTGCGGGAGTACTTCCTGTCGCGGTGCCGCGCCGTGCACATCATCCCGTTCGACGAGCACCTGTCCGAGGGCGCCGAGATCGACCTGCACCGCCTGCACAAGTCGACCAAGCGCGCCTATGTGGAACTGGCCGCGACGGTCGCCGACGAGTTCGGCGCCGAACACAACCGCTACCGCTGAGCGGTCACCATTCGGGCAGCCGACGCCGCCCGGCGAGCACATCGCGCACCAGATCGTCGTAGGCGTCGGCCAATTCGGCCAGGTGGTGCCAGGCGCTGTGCAGCAGTTCGTCGTCGGCGTCCAGCGTCATCAGCGCGTGGTGTGCCCGCACCGAGGACTCGGCCAGCCGATCGATCACCGCGCCGATGGTTTCGGTGTGCAGCGTGGCGCCGAGGCGGTGTTGGGGCACGCCGCGCAGCACCCAGTCGTCGATGGCGAGCACCAGTTCGCTTCGGCGACAATCGATCTCACGCAGCACCACGGCGTCGGACTCGACCCGACCGCCCCGGCCGACCACTCGCTTCTCGTGCAGCACGGCCAGATCCCGCGCGAACCACAGCAGCGGACCGCCGACCACCCGATGCCCGCGACATGCCCGGACCAGTAGGTCGGAGAAGGGCAGTAAACCGGTGTCCGCCTGCGGACCTGCGGGGTCGACACATCGCAATGTGTCGGGGAAAGCCATTACAACCGTCGAACTCTCCGCACCAGCCACGTTGCCTCGCCGTCGTCGCCGCACAGCACCGGATCAGGACGTTCATTACAATAAACCTCGCAAGCTCACTGTCAAGCATTACTCGGCCGTAGGTAACCCAGACGAGTACACTTCGTTACCTGCACGACCTACCGAGGAGCATGATGGCGGACGGTCCGACCTATCTGCGGATCGCGAACCTCCTCCGCGAGGAGATCCGCGCGGGTACCTGGAAACCGGGCGACCGGCTGCCCAGTCATTCCGAGCTGGCTGAACAGATGCAGGTCTCGATCACCACCGCGCGCAACGCCATCCAGGTGCTCGTCGCCGAAAACCTGGTCTATACAGCGACTTCCCGCGGCACCATCGTTCGAAACCAGGAAGTGCTGGAATCCGTGGTCACCGACCACATCCGGCGCGACCGACCCAAGTCGGCGCACGACATCTTCGAGGAGATCGCGCGCGCCGCGAACCGGGAACCGTCCAAGGAATTCAGCACCAGGATGGAACCGGCCGACGAGCAGGTCGCGCACTGGCTCGGCGTCCCGGTCGACTCGTGGGTACTTGCCCGCACCGTCGTGCAGTACCTGGACAACGAGCCGTGGTCGTGGGAGCTGAGTTTCTACCCGCGCGACCTGGCCGAGTCGGCGGGCATCGATTCGCCGCACGACATCCCCGAAGGCACCACGCGCCGCCTGGCCGATCGCGGCCACGGCGAGACCGCACACCGCGACACCGTGCTAGCGCGCCCGGCGACCGCGGAAGAAGCCGCCGTGCTCGGCGTCGCCACCGGCACCATCCTGCTCGACCACCTGCGTATCGGCGCCAATCACGATCGGGTCACCCGCGCCACCCGGCACCGTTCCCTGGCCGGACGCAACCGGCTGGCCTACCAATTCGGCGACGCGACGGGTACCGACGTCATCGCCAGAACCCTCGGCATCGCGACCAGGCCTGCCGTGCCGTTGCCATGACGGTACGGATGCGCCGGGCCACACTGGGCGACCTGTCGCTGATCTGCCGACTGCGCGTACAACGCACAGCCTGGCTCACCGCGCGCGGTTCGGACCAGTGGACCGTCGCGGGCCGGGGCCGCCCGATCGAGATCTTCGCCGACGCTGTCGGGCGCGCGCTGGACGCGGGCCAGACCTGGATCGCCGAGGTCGACGACCTGCCCGCGGGCACGATCACCGTGAATCAGCGTTCCGACCCCGGCCTGTGGACGCGCTGGGAGCTGGCCGAGTCGGTGATCGTGCATTTCATGATCGTCGACCTGAACTTCGCCGGGCGCCACGTCGGTCACCACATGCTCGCGCACGCGGCCGCCCTCGCCGAACTCGACCGCCGCGCCTGGGTCCGCCTCGACGCCTGGACGACCAACCAGGACCTGCACGCCTACTACCGGCGAGCCGGATTCCGCCTGGCACGCATCGCACAGACGACGAACGGACCGTCGTGCGCCCTGTTCCAACGTCGAACCAGCGCGTGGACGATCCGCGCGGGCACCCGACCACCCATCTCCGCCACACCGCGTCGACTCTCGACCACTACGACCCTCGAGTGAGACCATCGACCCATCGGCTTGTCGCCCCCCCCGGAAGACAATGTGTTCGGCAATTGTTCACGCACGATCCACCTACCACAGTCCATGCGGCTGAGATATTCACCAGCACGGCCGCAGGTAGCATTCACATCAATCGGGGTCGGATGGTGGAGTGATCCGAGGTTTTCGAGGCGGGGGACTGGACTTGATCGAGACCGACGACGACTCGACTCTTCCCGTTCCCGAGATTCTGCTCGAGCGCGCGGCGGCCGCGCTCATCGATGCCGCGTCCGCAGCCGACGCAGATCCGGAGGTGGTGGACCGGGCGGTCGGCACGCTTGCCGAAAAGTTCCGTGGCGAGGTGACATTCGCGAAACCTCGGGTCGTCGGCGCCCCCGATCCGGAGCGCTACCTGTTGAGCATGGCGCGTGAAGGTCGCCCGCTCGAAATCGACACTCTGCCTACTACCGTGCGCGAAGCGGGCGACGTGTCGATGACCGGCCTGCAGGTAGTGCTCGTCGCCGATCTGTTGCGCGAGCTCGCGGCGCGTCTGCGGCCGGGAGCGGCGTTCGGCTCGAGCACCGGCGGTCTCGCGCTGGCCGCGAGAACCGACCAACTCGCCGACACCCTCACCAAGCTGACGCCGGTGCGCCGACCGCCCCCGCGCGCCTTCGACCCGGCGGAGCGTGCCGAATGGCTCACCCGCGCGATGTACGTGCCTCGACCCGACCTGCGCAACGCCGTTGTCGCTTTGCTCGATGTGTTGGGAGCAGCGCGACCGGCCGATCCGCCCCGGCCGTCGGACATTCTCGGATCGACAGCGGGTACGGCCGCGATGGCGACTTTGATACGGGCAGTGCACGGGCCGCCGGTATCAGTCGCCGTCGGCGCGGACGACCCGGGGCTGTTTCTCCGATCGGTCGCAGGCCGCCCGATCTTCGACGAGGCCAACGCCATGCGCGAGTTGTTGGCCGCCGAAGCCACCTCGTCGACCGCACCGCCGTTGGTCACCATCGACGCCACGACCGCGATGACTTCCGGCTTGCTGCTGAAAGAGCTCGTTTCGCGTCTACAGCCGGGCATCTCGTACGGGCTGCTGGCCATACGTTCGGATCTCGGCGTCGTCGCCGACGACCTCGCGGCCGAGCTGCTGGCGCAAACGTCTTTCGGCCGTCCGGCCTTCTACCCAGGTCCGACGCGAATGTGGATAACCGCGAGCGATCGGTTGCGCGCGGATGGCACCACACCCAATGTCATCGACCCGGTCGACCACCTCGCGCCCGCCGCCGAGCTACTCCTACCCACCGTCGCCCCCTCAAACGGCGAGACCTTCGACGAGTACAAACGGCTGCGCGCGGCGGTGCTCGAGCTGAGCCGGCTACTCGACGACGAAACCGCCGACGACGATCACTTCGCCCAGGCGGCGCATGATCTGCATGCCGCTCTAGGCGGTCTCGCAGACGATCAGCCCGACGATGTGGAGCAGTCGGCGGCCAATGTCGTGCACCAGCAGTGGCGCTCCGTCGAGCTTTCCCACGCGGAGGTCGTGATCGCCGCCGACTTGCTGGACGAGCTCGCCGCCCGAGTCACGCCAGGCGCGGCCTTCGGTCCGCGCGGCAACCCGGCCGCGCCGGGTGACATGTACACGGGAATGGCGGTCGCCCTGCGTGACCTGTCGGGTATGCGGCGACCGCCCGTCATCGCCGCCGCGGCGACAGCCACCCGGACCGTGCTCGGGCGGCTGCGCACCGCGGCGATCCATTGGCTCGACGTCGTCGCGGACGGCCGTGGCGGCTGGCGCATGCCCGAACACCCGGCTTGGCGCGGCGCGACCATCAACCTGTATCTGCTCGCGCGAGACCGGCCCGCGCGTACCGCGGCGCCCCTGGTCCGCGACCCAGCCCGGCACCTTCGCAGGCACTCGGGTGACGCGGATGAGGCGGCGATCGACCTCGCTGCCGAAGCAGCCGATATCGCCGCATTGTTGCGCGGTTCGAACGCAGGCTCCGACCTGATCGTTGTGCCCCACAACCTTGCCCCCTATGTCGGCACGGCGCTCGGCGAGCTCGCCACTCGCCTGAATCGTGGCGCGGCATTCGACCCGACCGATCGCGTCGAGCCCCTCGCGGCGATCGCGTCGAGCCTCGGACGGCGGATCCTCGCGCACGCCGTGGTCAGCTATTGCCGCAGCTGGGGTTGGGAAGACGAGTCGCCGGGACCGCGCGGTCGACTCACCGAATCCGAGGCCCGAGCGCGCGATGACGCCGGCCTGCCGTACAGCGTGATCCTCGGCGAGCCCCACCGCCCCGACACCATCATCGACGTGCGTTGGGACCTCGGAGAATTAGAGGTGACGAAGGTCGATGAGCAGGGACGACCGCGCCTGTGGTTCGAATTCCATCGCGAGAGTCCGGAGACCCTGTTCTTGGCTCGGGTGACCCAGTACCGGTTCGACGGCGACGACATCGACCCGAGCGGCGATGTCAGCGCCGATCAGGTAAGCATACGACCGGACGGCACTGTTACCAGGGTCACCGGACATACGGGCAAGTCCGTGTGGGAGGAAACGGTAGCGGAGAACGCCAGGTCGGAACGGCTTCGGCAACCGGTTCCCCAGTTCGGCGACTGGGAACCGCTGCGCGATCTGAACCCGCTCACCCGGCCGCGCCGGATTCGTCCGCAGGTTCACTACAGCCTGGCCTGGAGCTCGGCTCGAGCAATGCCGCGAGCCGTGATATCCGCCGATGAGGCCCGACAACGTGACGCGAATGGCGAGCGGTACTGCGTGATTCTCGGACAGCAAGACGATCCACGGGTACTGATCACGGTCTGCCGCAACGAGAACACCTTCGCCGTTCACCTCTTGGACGAGTCCAAGCGCGTCCGCACGATTCACACGTTCCGGTGGGTCGACGATCGCTTCCTACATCAAGCCCAGCAACGGCTCATCTACGCCGATACGCCGTCACGGGATCCGCTGGCGTATTCGCTCCTCGCAACCTTCGAGGTCAGTCTCGACGGCTTGGCGCGCGCCACTGTCGGCGAGCCGCATGGCCGCGGCCTCATCAGTGAACAGGTCGAATCGGTTGACCTCGCGCCGTTTTGGCGCCCACTGCCGGAGTTCGGTGCTTGGGAATGGACCACCGAGCTGAACCCGAGCCCAGAACACTGGCCCGAACAGGAGTTGGTTCCATAGTGTTCACCCGCCATTGTCATACGTTTCGGACGAATGACATGGCGTTGTAAAGCGATGCGCTGAGGCTGAATCTGTTGCGGCAGAGACCATTTCATGCCACCTCCGGGCTCACCGGAAGGCTGTTGCAGGGGACGGTGACGACGAGTCGGCGACGCGAATGTTGGCTTGTATCAGCTGTGGGGGGCACTGATGTCGAAGGCTGCCGACCGTTATCCGTGTTCGGGAATGGCGGGCGATGCGTGGAGTTCGCCTTTCGAGAGCCGGTAACCCGTTGTGGCCCTGTATTTCCCGTCGTGGCTCGAGCCGGTGGAATGGCTCGTCGGTGCTGATTGGCCGCACGGCAACGAAGACCTCATGTGGCAGATGGGCAAGGATCTCCAAGCCGCCGCCGACAGCGCCAAAGCCCTTGTCCCCGAACTCGAAGCCGTTGTCGGCACTGTCAACGCCGCCTACCCTCAGGGCCGCGGCGGCGAAGCCATCCTCGAATGGATCCTCCCCCTCATCAACGGTGAGGGCCCCGACAAGAACGGGTCACTGACCCAACTCGCCGACCACTGGGGCAAACTCGCCACCGCCGCCGACTCCGGTGGTGACCAGCTCCAAGCCGCCAAGCTCAACTTCTACATCGCGGGCGCCTGGTTGATGGCCGAGCTTGCCTGGGCCGCCGCCGCAGGACCTGGTGCGCCGCTGGCGCACGCCATTGTCATCGCGCACGCCCGAAAATTGTTCAGCTGGTTGGGTAACCGCCTAGCCAGAGGTATCGGTGGGGTCATCGCGGGCAACATCACCGAAGAAGTCATCGAACGCATCTCGGTCAAACTCGTCTACGAGATCCTCCAAGAAGCCTTCGTCGAAACCGGGCAAGGCACCAGCCAAGAACTCGCTGTCCAATACATCCAGAACAAGACCGGCCACATCAACGGCTATGACGGGGAAGCGGTCTGGCTCAACGCCAAGACGTCCTTCGTCGCCGGTGGCGTCGGCGGCGGCGTCGGGTTCGGTTTGGGACGGAAACTCCCCACTACCAACGGCGGCTGGGAAGGTGCCCGCAACGGCGCCCTCACCGGCGCCGGAGCAGGCGTCGCGGGCGCCACCGCCGCCTACTTCGCTGGCAGCGCCTTCGCTGGGAAATGGCAAGACTTCGACCCACGCTCGATCACCGGCGGCGCGGCCTCCGGCGCGGGACCGTCGGCCATCCACGGCGCCCGTGGACATACCGACCGCGCCGGGCCCATGAACTACGACCCCACATCCAGCCCCAACGGTGGCGAAAGCACCAGCGGCGACACAAGCACCGATGACAGCGACACCAACGGTGCAGGCAGCACAAACGGCGGCGCTACCAACGCCGACCCCGGCAACAGCAACAGATCGGAGACCACCCCGAGCAGCGGAGAGACGCACAGCTCCGACACCGCTGATGCCGACGCCATGTCACCCGCCAATCCGGCTGAATCAGTGGAGAACTCGGACAGCACACAACAAACCGCCCAACCCGCCGGACAACCGGGCGCAGCCACAGCGGAACTCAGCACCGACCCGACCTCCCAACAATTCCCGATCGACGCCGGACCCACCCCAACCCACTCCGATACCGCACAAGCCGACTCGACCTCGACCACCGGCCCCACGGCAACCAGCCCCCCTGCCGACACACCATCCCAACAGACCGCGACACCGGGCTCGAGCACTCCCGACGATGCGTCCGCGCAGTCGAGCAACGCCGCACCCACCTCATCAGCCGCTGCCACCGAAGGCCCTGCCACCACAGGCGAGCACCGACCGGCCGAGGCGGGCTCCGTTGGTTCGACGTCCGCGGCCGCGACCCTGGACCCCGAACTACTCCAAGCCGACACGGCATCCGCCGCGGAAGCGAGCACCTCCACCGCGACCGGAGCGACCACACCGAGTACCACACCCCCGGTTTCCGCGACTCCCTCCGCCACGGCCGCCGAATCGACGCGGGCGAGCTCTCCCGCAACGTCAGCGCCCGAGGCGCGCACAACCGGCCCTGGGACGCCGAGCCCGGCCACATCGAACGGCTCCGCCCCCAACCGTGGGCGACTTCGGCGCGCACACGCCCATACCGGCCCCGACGACGTTCCGGACCGGACACCGACGGTTGCCGGCGTCTCGGAGTCGGCCAGCGAACAGGTGGCAGAACCACGCGCGGGAACGGGCACGAACACCCCGATCGACGTCACGGTGCAAGCCCGAGCAACGGGAGCGAAACCACCGTCGAACTCGGCCGATCCCGCGCCGCTCGAGCAAACCGAAATTGCCGCCGCGGCCGCCGCCCCCGACGGCGCCGAGAATCACGTCCCGCCTGATGCGGGCACCTCGGCCACGGCTACGACCTCCGAGGACACAGCGCCACCAGTGGCAACGGTCGAACCCGATGACGATGCCGCCGGTCTGACACAACAGGCGAAGCCTGATGATCGTTCGCCGCACGAGGCCGAGCAGGAAGCACTCGGCGGCACTGTAGCCGGGGGCCATCGCAACGCGGATCCGCACGCAGAGCCGGTAGAGACCGCGCCACAACCCACGCGACGCGAGAGTGGTCTGCTGCCCGACACCGCGCGCGCGGCCGAGGTGACCGAACCCAACCTGCGCTCGATCCGATTCGACCTCTCCGAGCAGACCCTGCGCCGTGTCGAATCGACCGCGCGGGAACGCGACCAATTGATGGAAGCGATACGAGCCGAGGCGGCATTTGCCGAGGACGACCCCCGAATCCAACAGGCCGCCGCCAAGATCGCGGCGGCGTCGGTGCTCGCGGGTGCCGACTTTCTCGCCGCGCTCGGCGCGGATCTCGTGACCGAGCGCGTCGCGATGCTGGGTTCCGAGCCGAACCGCATCCTGCTGCTCGCCAACGGCGACATTCCGGACCGCTCACGCATCCAGCAATTGCTCACCACAGCCATGACGAGCAGCCCCGAGTTGACCTCCGCGCTGGCACGGCCCGACACCCGCATCGAAGTTCTTCGTGTCCTGCTGACCGACTCGGTGGCTCATATCCGAGTTCTCAGCACCGAGAGGGCTGCCGAGGTGATGGCATGGATCGAGGCCGGGCGGCTGACGAGTGCCCACTCGGATACCGACCACACCCACGCGATCCAAGATCTGGTCGCCCAACGCGACGCTCTCAACCATGAACGTCATTTGCAGCGGATCAAACGTGACGAGCGCGCCGAACGCTTCGGGCTCGAGGACCCAGCACAAGCACTCAGTGCCCACAATATCGAGACAACCATTCGCCAGTTGACCGATCGGATCGTCGGTGTCGAGCATGTCGCGGCGCGAGGAGACCTCGACGGCTACACCGTCGCCGAGGAGGTCTCCGAGGAGACCTTGATCGATCGGCGCAAGGAGATCGCCAAACTCCAAGCGGCCGCGTGGCGTGTGGTGAAACTGGACTGGGATTGGTCGGCCTACAGTCGGCGAATCATCGAGCTGACCGGCGAGGTGAGTGACACCACGATCTCCCCCACGGTGCTCGCTGAACTTGACGCACTCGCCGTGACACGGGTTGAGACCGCCGTTGCCGCCGAACCCTACCGGGTCATGCGCGACGACCTCACGGCCCGGCTGTCGGAGGACACCCTCGGACCACTGGCGCGTAGTCGCCTGACCGCCCTGCTCGAGGAAGCCACGCGCCAAGTCGAACTGGCCGACAACAGGATCGGTCGCGCCCTCGACCAGATGGCGCTGATGCGCGGCGCGGGCCGCGCGGAGGTGCTCGAACGGGGCGGCCGCATGCTCACCGACCGAGTCGGCTTCATTCCCGGTGCCACCCCACGCTTGATCGTTTTCGCCGCGCGCGAGGCGTCCGACACCCCACCGCACGAGCTCGACAGCGCCCTCGAATCGGCCCTACTCGTGTCACCGACCGCGGTGCGCGCGATCCGGACGCCCGCGGCGCGTATCGAGTTCACGCGCGTGATCGCCGATGACAACGGCGGATGGCGACTTGACAACGCCGGGTCCCCTCGGCGGCTCCTCGCCGAACCACGGCGAACCGGGCTTGCCCAGCACATGCCCGCAACGATCGCCGGTTGGCTCGATGCCACCGGCAACCGTCGATTCGTCGACGAATCCCAGCCGTGGCGAGGGGGTCGCGGTCACGAACCGGAGTGGTTCGGCGACGGCAAGGAACGTGATCCAACCAAGGAACCCCCGAAGGGAATCACCGGCTGGGCAATGGATCCTGTCCAGACCTCGGTTCTCGGCAATCTCGAAACACTTCCCCCGGGACATGTGTTCAAAGAGCTGACGCCTGCCATTCCGACCGCGCCGGATCACTTCGCAGTTCCATTCGAGGTCTACTCGTCACCCATCGACGGCCTGCTCTACAACGCGGCCCGCCTGGTCTTGGAAACTGTCGGTGTGTTCGCGGGAGTTCGGCTCCGCCGCGATCCCCTGAACCCAGCCCGACTGATGGTCACCTACAAATGGCACCCGAAACTCGGTTGGTTCGCGCGCCGGACAAATCCTGACTACCGGCCACTCGTCGATGTTCAGCCGCGTATCCATCAGTGGGACGAGGCCGAGCATGCCGTGGTCATCGATGCGCCGTCTGTCCCGCTGCAAGAGCGGCAACAAGCCGAGCAACAGGCGTGGGCCCAGGTGCAGGATTGGGCCGACACGGAGTACCGTCGATTTCGGGACAACGATCACGATATCGATCGCATCGTCGCCAACCTCGCGGCACGCGACGAAGACTATCGGATCCGGCACGCGGACAAGCTCATCGACAAGATCCGGAGCACTGTTTCGCGGCTCAACGATGAATTCGGTCCCGCGAATGACAGAGTTCTCGCGAAACTCACCGACTGGGTGGCCGGCCAACTTCACGAAGATTTCCGAGCGCAAGCGCCGAATATCATCGACGCGATCGTCTATCGCGAGATGGACGTCGTCGGCACGGTTGCCGATCGCCTCGCCGGGTCGACCTTCACACACAGCGAAATCGGCCAGATCAAGAACCACCTGATGCGCGACCGGCATCTGGTTATCGACCGGCGCACCGGAGATCCGGTACGCCAACGAATGGATGCTGTCGCCGACATCGCGGAAGCGTGGATCCGGCTCACCTACGGCGAGCCGATGGACGCGGACATCCTGCTGCTACAGAACAGCTTGGCAGGTAGCCGCTATCTCGCCGAGAACGCGGACACGCTCTGGCGCGAGGCCGATCGATACGCGATCGGCCTCGGCCTCGACTGGAACAGCCACCGCCCGCCTGCCGCGGCGTGGCGCATCGACATCAAGTATGCGCCCCAGCCGCTGGAACCAGAACCCGCACCGCTACCCCCCACGCGCGACCGAAAACCGGAAAGTTCGCGAACTCCGGCTGCCACGCCGGAGCCGACCGCGATCTATGACAACGGGCCGAGTCCGGCCACGCCGCTGTCCGATCTCCTGGCGAGGGCCGAAGCGGCCGAAGCCACACAACGTCGGGCCGCCCGCCGAATCGCCGAGATCGCGGCAGCGGTAACCGGTTCTGCGCCAACGATTCCAGGCCCGCGAGCTCTCGGTCACGCGGTCATCGTCCACATCGATGCCGAGCTGACGCGCCCAGCGCCGGAGCTGACCACGATACCGACCGACCCGGATCACAGCGTGCGCATCGTCTGGGAACGCCTGGCACGCGATCAACGGCACGAGCGACTGACAGAATTCCGTGCCGACGTCGAGCGACAACTCACCCGCTACCTGGACGCGCACGCCGAGGAACGCGAGCTTCGCAGTGAGCTGCGCGACGCCGCCGCCGCCGAGGCACTCCGGGCGGCGGGCGCGCGAACGGTGGCTGACCGGATCGGCATCCTCGATGGTGACGTACCTCGCGCTCTCGTCCTGACCACCAACTCGGATACCGAGCCACTCTTCGATGACAAGAACTGGCGGGAATTGACAGCGGCGGGCACCGAGATCAGTTTCCAGCGCGTGGTGCTCGACGACGCGGGACAACCTCATCTGGTCGATTGGCGGGCACCATCTGGCGACGGGCAATATCGCACCGCCAACGACCGTCTCGACGCCATCGAACTCAACGCCGCACGCCGAATCGACGAGGTCATGCGCACCGCGATACCTCCGAACACACCCTTCGTCAACGAACCCGCGTTCGCGGATCGAATCGACGAAACGCACCGGCAGGTACTCGCACACATCGCGACGGCGCGTGCGACGGCGGTGTCCGAGATAGCGGAAGTAGGCGCAGCGCAATCCGGTTCGCGCTTCGCCCTCGAACTCGCTGACGCCATCGCTGAATTCACGTCAACGGTCGAACAGCAGCAGCAAGCCAACGAGGTCTCTCGTGCGCCGAACGCGACCTGGACCTACGGCACTCCTCGTCCGCACGCGACCACGCCCCAGGTCGCCGCGAATATCGCCGACCTGACCGCTCGCGCCGAGGCGGCGATGCGGCGGGCGATGTCGGCCGCCGACGCGCTGACCGCGATCCGCCGCACGCTCGACGGCGGGGCACGCCCGGTCGGGCCACGAATCACTCACGCCCACATCGATCAGCACATCGAAGCCGCGATCGCCTCAGCGCGGGAGGCCGTCGGACGCGACGGTATGTCGCAGACCGACCGAATCGCCCGGTACCAGGAAATCCGTGCGCTCAACGCACTGAGAAACGCAGCGGCAGAGCATTTCTCGAGGTATCGCGCCGCACGCACGGACGCGCGACAGTTGTCGGACGCGGCCACCGAGCTTGCGATCGCCGATGTCCTTGCCGCGGCAGGCATCAGTCAGGCCCACCAGGGCGTCGGTATGCTGCCGGGGGAATCCGGTCGCGTGCTGGTCGCCTTCGCGGGGGCCGATCCGCATCTGAGCGCTCTGTCGGAAAAGGACCACTGGCACCGACTCGCACGTGGTGAACAGGTCCTCTTCCACCGGGTATTCGTCGACGAACACGGTCGCGTCCACGTCGCCGATGCCGATTTGCGAACCAACGCGCACGATGACGGCCTCGATAACCGCAGCGCGCACGCGAAGGCCGGTACTCCGCATTCGCAGCACCCCACTTCGGGCATCGCTGAGACGCCGACGACAGCTACCACCATCGCGGCTCCCGCCTTCGACATCATTCGCTCGGTGACCGCGCACGGAGCAGCGCTCGAGCTCCGTACCCGCCTGCACATCGACCACGATCCGGCGACGAGTCCCGATGCGCGACGAATCCAGGCGATCGTCGACACCGCGTACCGCGAGATCTTCGGGAACGGCACCTGGTACTCGCCCCGAACCGGTGAGCCGATTCGGTTCAGCCTCGACTTTGTCGAGGACCTCGAGGTCGCGCATCTGCGCTCCGGGTGTCTCGATACGACGCTCGACATCGACGCCGCTGGGCATCGCCTCGCACTCGACCTGCGTGCACATCTCGGCCTCGCACCGACAAATGCCACGGACACGGACTCGATTGTCGATGAGAACGACCTGCTGCTCGTCACCAGAGAAGCCCGGCTGGGCGGACTCCGGCTGACAGTTCCCGATATCGAAACCGCGTACGCGGTGGCGGGTGGCAGGTCTGAGCTGGTGCCACTCGAAAACCATGACCTCCAGGTCGCGCTGGAACACGCTGCCCGACTTCCCTCGGGGGAATTCGTCCGAGGGTTCGACCCACGGACGAGCCCGGTCGCGAACCTCATCAACCCCGGCGGCTATCGCGCGCCCGGCCGCGGCTACAACTGCTGGGTTGTCGCCGTGGCAGGATTGTTGACCTTCCTCGGTGACCCCCAGGTCGCCCGGCCGGTACGCGGGACCGAGGGGGTGGGGAGCGCGAGGGACGTGGCCGACTGGCTGCACGCCGGTCTCGTATCCTGGAACACCGAAGCCGATGTCCGGTCGCGGTTCGACAATGTGCACAGCTATATCGCCGGTCTGGGACCGGGGGCCGTCGCCACCGTACACATCGATTACCAGGAATCGGATGCGAACGGTGACCTGCTCTACGACGCTGATGGCACACCGGTCGTCAGCAATCACGCGCTCCTCATCGTCTTTCCGCTCGACGCGGCCCATCCAGTGTGGTGGTGCCCGCAGGCGCAGGAGGTCTGGGACAGCCCCCCGGCCGACTACATCACGCCCGCGAGCCGCCTTCTCGCCATTCCGATACGACCCGACGGGACGCCTGCCCTTGACTACACCGATCCAGACTCCGGAAGAAGCCCAGCAATACATCACCCGAGCACTGGGGCTGACCTGCGGTCTGCGGATCATCCCGTTCGAGTACGGCTGGATAGCGACAGTGATCGTGCCGGAACCCGAGGACCCACTCGATACGCCGACCGGAACGCCGCGGTTCGTTCTGAACTCCAGCACCGGCGTGATAATCAGCTGCCCGAGCTTCCCGATTCGCTCGGTGATCGACAAGTACGTCGAGGCGATGACCACCGGGTCGCCGCTGCCGGGCGCCCAGCTCTATCCACCTCGCACCCGGATCCACATGGAACTGACGTCCAACGAGATCATGCACGTTCGCTACCTGATCCGTCCGCAACCCCTTCCCGAGGGGAAAACGCCCGCCGCGGGGTATCTCCTGACGATCGACAAGCTGGAGTTGGACTACAATCCCACCTCCTATCTCGACACTCAGGCCGCGCACTGGATCCTGGAGCAACGAACCCGTACAGGGGACTGGCCGACGACGGGCACACTCGAGGTCTAGACAGCGCCGACGCGCAGACGACTCCCCCGGCAGCTATCTCAGGGCTCGAGAACCCACCGCGCACAGGCACATCGGAGGCGCCACCCAGCCAGACCGGCGGTGCGGTCCGACCGCGCGATCTCTTCGATTCGAACGCCCAGGACGCGTGGGCCGAGGCCGCCTACGACCACTTCCGGACCACCGACAACGACGTCACTGCGATGGCCGAGTACTTCGCGAGGCAGGTTCTCGACACCGCGGACTCGGCCGGTTACAGCCGGGCCGACCTGCGACGGGTGAAGAACCACCTGTTCCGAGACGAGCACCCGCTCAATGTCTACGACGAAGACGGCGTCGTGATCGGTTTGGCGAACCGCCGATACGAGGCCAGCGCCGATATCGCCGAAGCGTGGATGCGACTATCGAACGGCACACCGCTGCCGGAAGACCTGATCCTGCTCGACCACGAACTCGCCGAGATGGCGTACTACACGAAATTCCCGGGTGCGTCCTACCGCGAGGCTCACCACGCGGCCGATCAGATCGCGAACTGGGAAAAGCTCTGGCAGACGAGGCCCCCGGTTCGGACCGGCGAAAACTTCGAAGAATGGATACGAGTTCATGGCGATCAACTTGCTGTTTCGGCTGAAATCGGAGACCGCGCAGGAGGTGACCTACCGGTTCGGGCAGCCCGACAAGATGGATCGCGAACTCACGATCAACAAGGCGGACTACTCGGTGACAGTGGCGGACGGGATAACCGACCGCTTGGCGGTGATCACCGCGGGCAAGGCGATGACCCGGCATCGAACGGACGGGGTCTGGGTGAAGTCGGGAAGCCTGCAAGCCTAGGCCAGCCTCCGGTCCGGCACGAGCCGTCCAATCCACAAGTCCAGCAAGAGCTTCGACGCCTCGCGCGAGAGTCCACACTAGCCGCGACCAAGCACTACGACGCGGCCAGAGAGCTCCGAACGGTCGCCACGAGCCTCGGCCTGGATCCTGGCCGACGCGGACCGCGCACACTGTTCGACGCCGTCGACGCCGCGATTCGGGCGCGGACGGCCGCCGTGGAAGCCGTCTACGCGGCTCGTCCGAACACTGCCGACGATCTGGTCCGTCATCTACCCGACCGCTATCGCGTCGAGCAGGAATCGGAATTCCTGGCCGCCACCCGCGCAGTAGCGCAGCAGCAGCTCACCCGGTACCTCGACGCGATCGCGACGGAACGCGAACTGCGCGCGGCAGCGCTGCGGGTGGCGATCACCGACGTACTCGCGACGCGAGGTGCTGTCGAGCGGACCGAAGGGCTCGGCGTTGTGTCCGGGCATCCGCTCCGCGCCCTGGCGATCTCGGGCACCGACCCCACCGCGCTCACCGACAACGTCACGATGGACAAGTTCCGCGACAGCGGGATCAGCATCGAATACCACCGAGTGGTGATCGACGACCAGGGCGCCGCATTCTTGTTCGACCTCGGTGTCGCACAGCATGATCGGTCGACGAACGTCGCTGCGCTCGGGTCCCGTTATCGAGCGGGAGCCGGACGAATCGCCGAGACGAACCACTCCGCCGTCGCCCGTGTAGAGCACAGGTTCGCGACCGCGATCGATCGGGCCGCACGAACAGACACCGGGCGACGACCCGAACAAGAAACCGTCACCGTCGATCCGCCGACGAGAAGTCCCGACGGCGAGCTCGTCCACCTCGCGCCAGCCGACTTGATCGCCCACCGAGCGACCACACCGCTCGCGTCGCCGCCTGACCGCGCCACCGCGACGATGCCCGCGTCCGACATGCTTGCCGCCGAGCTGCGAACCGCCATCGATCGTCGCGCGTCGGCAACCGACCGGTTGCGGGCGTTGGCAGCCGAGCTCGGTCTCGATGTACGGGATCGTGGACCGCACCAGGTGTGGGAATCCATCACCCGCGCCGATGCGCTCGCCCCTCATCATGCGACCGCGGGTCGACGACTCCACGACTATCAGCTGGCCGACGCCGCGGTCAGCGCCGCCCGCGAGCAACTCCACGCGCGAGCGGTCGCCGATGCGCTGGCAGCAGCGGGCGCGACAACGGTGCGGCCGGGCATCGGCGCCGACGCGCACATCCTGGTGGCGACAACGGACCCGGACCCCTATACACGGACACTCACACCCAACGCGCACCGTCGACTCCACAACACCGAGGGCCACGTCGCGATCCAGCGTGTATTCGTCAGCGAGGGTGGCAACGTGCACCTGGCCGACCTCGCCCTGCACCGCGACGACCTCGCCCCAAGAGTGGCTACCGAACACGGCTCGACCCACACCACCATCGGCACCGATACGCTCATCCGCCGAGTCGCCACAAATCTTCGCAACCTCGGTCACCACGACGTCGTGGTTCACGGCAACGAATCCGGGCTACCTGTCGATGCCATGGGCAATCCAGTCGATCCACAGCTGATCATCGGGGCCGTCCGGGCGAATCCGAACTACCAGCCAGGTACCCCGATCCGACTGGTCTCCTGTCACAGCGGTAGTGATTCCAGCTGGGCACAGCAGCTCGCCGACGCCCTGGACGTCGAGGTCCACGCACCCACCGACATCGTCGGGGTCCGCAACCAACCGGGTTCCGCTGCGATCGTCCACAACGACGGTCACTGGCGCACCTTCGAACCCTCATCGGAGGCCCAGCGATCCTCGGTCACACCGGCCACGGGTGAACTCGCCGACCACCGAACCAGCCGAATCCACACCCCCGCAGCTGATTACCTGAGCTCGAACACACCGACCCCGACGCCCGGCTTCGATATCACCCGACAACCGGACGGGACGATTACCAGGATCTCGATACGAATACACCTGCGACCCGAAACGGGCGTCTCGACAGCCGAACTCGCAGACATTCGCAACCTGACCCACCAAGCGATCGCCGAAATATGCGGTATCGCGGCACTTGCCGATCAGGATCACCTCGGCGGCCCGACCGCGCCGCTACTTCTGCCCGATGGTTCCGAACTCCAGATCGATGCGGAGTTCGTCGACCGGCCGGACGCCGCCCACCTCCGGGTACCGATCACTCGCGTCCGAGGGCTCATCCCCCATGGCATCCCATCGGATGCCACCCCTCGAGAAGTCGCCGTGTACCTCCGCGACCACTTCGGTCTGCAGCCGCACAACAACACCCCCGACAAGGGGATGCGACTCGACGGAATGGAACTCTACGAATTTCGGGACGAAATCGCTCACCAAATCGTCGCAGCTGGTACCCGCTCGCCACTACCGTCCATCGCCGAAGCACGCGCACGTGCCTTCCATCCACCAGTATCTCTCGAACACCAGCACTACCAGGAGGAACTGCGCGCCTCTGCCTTGGACGGCGACCGATATGTCCGTGGCTTCGATCCCCGCACCCACCCCGCCGCCCGGCTGATCAACCCCGGCGGGCTGGTGACGCCGAGCCGCACCGCGAACTGCTGGGAAGCCACGGTCGCCGCGATCATGACCTTCTACGGGGCTCCCACCGTCGCTCGCGCCGCGCAGGAGATCAACCTGCCCGGGCGGCTCCCGGAGTATCGGGGCATCGGCGACCTCGACGCGGTGCGACGGTGGCTCGGAGCAGCGTCGGTCGACTTCGCTCCCGTCGGGCACGACGCGCGTTCGTCTGCCGACCGGCTACACGCTCTGGTTGCCGAACTCGGTCCAGGCTCATCAGCATTCGTCGGACTCAGCTGGCCAGGGGGCGGGCGGCATATGCTGACCATCGTCTACCCCGACGGCGCGGCCTGCCCAGTGTGGTGGGACGCGCAGTCCCAGGAAACATGGGATGCACCGCCTCGACATATCCGAGAACTGACCGCACTGACCGCAATCCCGCTACGAGCCGATGGGAGCCCTTTCCGTGCCGCTGCCGATCACGAACAAAGCGCAAGCCAGGGAATACCTCGCGAAGAACCTCCAATGGGAATTCCCGGAAACGGCGATAGTCCAGGAATTCGCCGAAGGGTGGGTGATTCAACGAATCCCGCAGGACCGCGAGAGCCCTACTGGTCTGCCGATCATGATCCTGACAGCCGAGACCGGAGTGATCTACCTGTTTCCGAGCTGGTCGCCGAGTATGGCGATCGAGCGGTATCAGACGGCGATACGGAACGGAGAACAACCTGGTCCCCAGATCTTCCCCTTTCGGACCCGCATGCACCTGAGGCTCACCCGCGACGAGGGAGACCGGGTCTGGTACCGGGTGCGCTTGGAGTCACTGACCCGACCCGGCAAGACCGAACCGGACTCCGACCTGATCATCTACACGAGGAGCTTCGTCTACGCCCCGTCGAGCAGCCCCTACGACCGAGCGGCGGCCCACGTTCGGAATCGGTTCGAGACTCAGGGCACTTGGCCTCGCGAGCTGACAACCGACTATTAGCGGACTCCGCACGACCTACGGATGAGGGCCATATCTCGGATGTCACTTCCGATCCTTTCCGAAGCACAAGCCAGGTAGTACCTCGCGACCACACTCCTCCTGCGCCAGGACTTCACGCTGATGGCGTTCGACAAGGGCTGGGCAGCGACCGCGCCCCCGAAGTTTTTCGACATTCGGACACTCACGCTCAACGCCCCGAGTTGGGCGGCCAGAACAGTGGCAGCCAACCACACCCGCGCGCGGCGGGAAGCGACACCGCTGCCCGGCAGGCAGATCCATCCTCCGCTGACCCGATTGCGTCGGAGGCGGACCGAGAATACGCCGACCAGCGCCCACTATCTCATCACCGTCGAATCGCTGACCAGCCAGACCCCACTCGAACAGATCCTCCTGACGCTCGACACAATGACCAACACCCACCAGCCGACCGATCCGATGAGCAGCCGCGCGGCCGTCTGGATTCGCGCGACAGCGACAACCGGCGAGTGGCCGAGCCAGGGCGAGTTGAGCTATTAACCGGCACCGATCACGACACGGCGAACGGCCAGGCCCCGGCAACTTCCCGCGATCCTGCCGAGCTGTTCGATCCAACCGTCGGTGGCCGGCGAGCCGCGCTGGCGCTGGCGTACGCACGAGCCGTCACCGGGAACACTGCCATCCAGATTCCCGATTCGGTCGGCTCGCAGGGAATGACTTTCGACGAATTCACCGCCGCGGCAGGCGCTTCCCAGGGCCCCCGGGGAGGTCCTGGCCGCATAGTGGGCACACTCGCCGATCTGATCGCCGGACTGAAGCAGGTCGGGGATCGCAGTTGCGCGGTCTTCTACCAGTTGGACGACTCGCTCACCCCCTTGGGCTTGTGGCGTGATCCCGCTGTTCAGCAGGCCTTGCAGGCCCACTATCGGGATGCGCTGAATGCGCATGCCGGTGTCGCGGTCCACCGGGACGGGCAGATCAGCTTCTACGACCCCGCGACGCACACGATCAGTCCCGAAGCACCGCTCCTACCGATGGCTCAACCCCGGTACGGCGCGGTGTTCTTCGACTCGAGCGGCACGGCGCCCGCCGATCCGGGGAACACCCGAGCGGTGGACGAAGGGACCGAACCTGGGAAACATCAGGTACCCGGACACCCGCCGACTCCCCACGACGGCCCTGCGGCCGGTGGCCGCCGGGTCGCGCTGGCACTGAGTTACCTCCGGGACAGCACCGCTAGTAGGTTCATCGAACCGGGCGGCCGGGGCCGGTATTCGATGAGTGACCTGTTGTCGCTCACCGGGCACCGATACTGGACGACCTTCTCCGACCCCGGCTGGATCGCTGGTCACCTCGAATCGCACGGCCCGGGCAGCACCGCATTCATCGTCGAGCGATCCAACCCAGACGACCCAGAGCACGACCTGAACAATCGCTGCGCTGTCCTGACCAACCGTGGCGGGGGACTCATCACGGTCTATGACCCGGCCCTGAACACCTCACAGGAGTATCGCCCGGGCGACCGCACCATCCGGCCGACGCAGGTTCTCTTCCACGATATCGACGGTCACCCCATCGAGCCCGACACCGTGGTGGGCGAAAGCAAGCTGACAGACCAGCATCTCGCGACTTCCCCACGCCCGGACGAAGCGCGAAAACCCTTTCCGATCGGGCGACACACCGTTCGTCGTGAGTCGGTCAAAGACAGCCTGATCGCACTGCTCGAGCGCCGCGGCGAGCTCGAAACCGCGCTGCGGGACAACACCTTCACCCCGGCGATCCGAGACAAGATCAACAAAATCGACGCATCGATCGAGCGCCTGCCCAAGCGCACCGGACCGGTCCATCGGTTGGCCAGGATGGCGTGGACCGAAGTCAACCGCTACCAGACAGGCGGCTTCGTTCAAGAACCCGGATACGTGCTCGCCACGACGAAGAATTTCGAACCGAATCGCTCGGATATCAATGTGCATTTTACGATCACCGCCAGATCTGCCAGAGCATTCGGCGATCCCGCTCATCTGTACCGACGCTGGAACGGCACTCCGTTCGATCGCCACGAAGACATCGTTTTCGAGCGCGGTACGTCCTTTTCCGTGACCAACCGCGTACTCGATCCCCGAACCGGAATCCTGCACATCGACCTGGTCGAACTGGCGGTGGCGGATTCGGCCAAACCCAGCCGCCGTCAGCTCGCCAGCGACTACACCGAGCCGGACGCGAACCACCGCGCTGTCCTCGCGATCAACCACATCCGGGCCATGACCGGGAGCAGCTTCATCCAGCCGCAACCGGTGGACCGCAACCACATCAGCCCGGATCAGGTCGATGCCGCCTTCGGGCGCAGGCCGACGACTTTTCGCGACCCGGCGTGGATCGAGGCCTACCTGCGCGGCCACGGTCACGGCAGCATGGCCATGGTCTGCGTTCAGGACGGTGGGCTCTCGAGGAGAAATGACGCGAGAAGTCGCGCCTACAACGACCAATTGATCGACAACGCCGTCAACAGCGCGACCTATGTCCTCACCAACGACCACGGCGAGATTTCTCTCTACGATCCGGCTACACGGGCGACCGAGAAGTTCTCGGATTCACCGCACTACCGAAAGATCAGTCGCGATCACGCAACCGGTTTCCTCACATACTTTGTCGATCCGACCGGTTTGCCGGTCGCCCCGACCGAGCCCGGACGTACCGTCGTGGACGACAACGATGAGTTTCAGAAACTCTCGCAGAGATCCGCCGGTATCTATCGCGGCCGGGTGAGCCCACAGCCGATTTCGTTGACATCCGCCGATCGTGCCGCGCTGCGCAACTACAATGAGAATCTCGACGCGATCAATGAAGATCTGCGCACCGGCGGTGGGCTGCGATGGACGGCCAGCGAACAGTTCCACCGAACGCTGGCCAAGTTTCCCGATTACCGGGCCGTCGCATACCGCGTCGAGACCCTGCCGATCGGCACGCTGCTCACCGACTACACGCCAGGGTCTGTCGTCCGGGACTCGGGTCATGCGGTCGCTTCCAAAAAGCGCCCGCAGGCCGTCGCCGGAGACGTCGAGTTCACCATCCTGTCCTCGACCGGAAAAGACGTCGGCCACTACTTCAGCCGACACCAGAACTCCATCGTGTTCGGACTCGGCACCGAATTCCGGGTGATCTCCCGACATCTCGATCCCGATACCGGGGTGATGGAAGTCGCGCTCATGGAGACCAGCGACCTCCACCGGGCCCTCGATGTGGCCGACGCCGCCCTCACCACGTCGTCGGCCCCCGCACCACCATCTGTTGTCGCGGTCACCGACAGCCCGAGTCCTGTTCCACAGCTACCGGTCGACATACACCGGGTGGCCGCGCACGGAATGACACTCGAGGAAATCACCGCGACCGTCGGGCGCCCCGCGACCCCGTTCAGCAACTCGAACTGGATCGCCCGTTACCTCGACAACCACGGCCCGGGCAGCTCCGCGATCGTCAGCGTCGAGAATCAGAACACCTCTGTGGCTCGTCGACGCCTCGCCACCACCGGCCACGAAAGCCGTCAGGACGCGGTTCGTTCCGAGTCTTTTCTGCTGACGAACCAGGGTGGCCGAATCTCCGTCTACGACCCGACGACCCGAACCAGCACCGACCTGTCCGACGAAAGTTCGCACAGGCTCGACGGACACAACAGGCTCCACACGTTCTTCTTCGATCCGTCCGGCGCGCCGATGGTGCCGACAGAATCAGGTCCGACAGCGATAGCCGATACCAGCGACTTCCGTCGCCATGCGGAAACTGTCCAGAATTGGTATCGACGGAATATCAGTCCCCGCTCACTTTATATGTCGATGCAGGAGAAGCGTGGGCTGCGCAGATTCGTTGCGGGGACGCACACCCCCAACGATCTGGTCGATTTCACGAACGCGCTGACAACTCTGCCCGTTTACCGAGGTCTCGTGTACCGAGTCGACTCGCTTCCCCTGGAAACCATCATCAACGATTATCGGCCGGGCAGTTTCGTCAGCGACTGGGACATTCGCGTGGCGTCGAAGAGCCCAGCCGCTGCGGACGCGGGTCAAGTGGCATTCCGGATCATGTCGAGCAGCGGGAAAGACGTCAGCGCCTATGCCCGCAAGCACGGCGAACCGGTGGTGATCTTGCAAGCCGCTGCGAGATACCAAGTGATCTCGCGGCATCTGAATGCCGAAACCGGGGTGATGGAGATCACCTTGCTGGACGCGGCATTGGTCACGACCGAGACCGACCCGACCGACGCAGCACCCTTGACCGGACCACCCGAGCGCAACGAGCAGGTGGCCGATCAGGACGACGTTCCACGAGTAGCCGCCACGCCGTACGCCGCCGAACCCGCGACCGCGGTCCGGTCCGGTACGACCACCCATGTCGAGCAGAACGACTTCGCCACACCACCGCTCACCGACATCGCCGCGACCCGCGAGTTCGGGCCGGGGCGAATAGCCCCGTTGGAAACGCAGGCATATCAGGACGACGTGGAACGGGCAGCGGGAGGCAGAGCCGGATTCGATCCGCGGACCGATCCTGTGCCGATCAACGACGGCGGCATGTCCGTGCCGGGGCGCTTCACCAACTGCGTCGAATGTGTGATGGCGGGTTTGTCGTCGTTCTTCGGGCGGCCGACGGTCGCTTTCCCCCGCGAAAGCCAGCTCCTTTCCAACGGCACCATGGGCTACGCCAGCGGGGAGAGCCCCCGCCGCGTCGCACAGTGGCTCGGCGCGGATCTGCTGCAGTTCGACCCAGCGCTCGATGTCACCGAGCACTACCGCCAATTGCACGATCTGATCGCCGAACTCGGGCCAGGCTCCGCCGCCTTCGTCGCCACCCGCTGGCAGCGGGTCGACGAGGCCGGACAACGAGTGTTCCGACCCGACGGCAGCCGAGTTCTCAAAGGCGGTCACGCCAGCGCGGTCGTCTTCCCACTCGACGCCGACGGTCCGGTGTGGTGGGATCCGCAGTCGAGCACTACCGACGACAGCCCATCGGCGAAATTCCTCTCCGACGCGGGCCAATTGCGAGTCATCGTCCTGCGACCCGATGGGAGCGTCTACCGTGCCGGAACCGATCCGAACCAGGGCCGAAGCCGAGACCTACCTGACAACGGCGCTTGGCCACGACCGGAAATGGCAACTCGTCCCCACGGAGTTCGGCTGGATCGTCTCAGCGGAACCGACGGACCAGGAGCTCGCGGACGAGGAGTACCTGAGCCTGCCGATGCTGGTGCTCGACAGCCGGACTCGGCAGATCCTCCAATTTCCGAGTTGGTCGGAGCGAGCGGTGGCCGACAGCTACCGGGAATCGATCAGATCGGGCACACCGCCCGGGGTACAGATCTACCCGCACCGCGTCCGGCTGCGGTTGACGCTGCGGCGACACGATCCGGCCGAGCTGGAATACCTGATCCGGGTCGAGTCCCTGGAGTCACCGAACACGCCGGTGACGGAGTACTCGATGCTGATCGACCGGCGCACCGGTCATCACCGGCCGACACGCGAGGAGTCGGCACACGCGGCGGCGTGGATACGCATGCGGAACCACCGCGAGAGCAGGTGGCCGACCGACGGGACAGTCGTGTACTGAGTCCCCTTGCCGCAGAGGTCCACGCGCAGTTCGGATTCGACACCGAAGCCGGTGTCGCGCACCATGCCCACGACCCCGCGATGGCCGATCTCGCGGACCGGGTACGCCGCGACGACCGGTATTTCACCGCCGACGTCCACCTCGACGACACCGGCGCGGCGGTCATCGGCGGGCGGCGCTTCAGCCCGGAAGAGTACGGCGACCTGCTCAGCCAGCACACGCGGTGGGACGGACGGACACCCGTCCGCCTCATCGGCTGCGACGCCGCCTCCGTCCCCTTCGCCGCCCGCCTCGCGGCACATCTGGGCACCGACGTCCTGGCACCGACAGCCCGCGCCTGGACCGACGAACACGGCCGCGTCTACACCAGCGGCTTCGAGATCGACGCCACCGGCAACCGCCGCCCGCGCATCCCACCCGATGGGCAGTGGATAACCCACCACCCCGACGGCACGACCACACTCACCACCACGGACGGCTTCGCTCCCGGAACCCCGACGACGGACCGCTCGTCACTCGACCCGAACACTGCTCGTGAGCGCGGTTGGCGCGACCGTTTCCGCAGCCGACCCCGGCCGGAACAGAGCGCCGTAACCGAACCCTCGGCAACGGATCCCCACCTACCGACCACGATCGACCTGGCGGGCGGATCACCCGCGCGCCCGGCGCCCGATGCGAGCGCCGCGCCGCCGCTCGCCGAGTCGACGAACACGACGGAGCAACCGCCGGTCGATGTGCCGTTCACCCTGTCGGCACCGGCTGTCGCAGAACCTGCGAAGCCTTACATCGCACCCGACCTCTCCTCGATGCCGCCCCTCCGGGACTTCATCGAGGGATCGAGCGACGACCAGCTCATGAGCATCCTTTCCACCATGAACGGCCGGTACGGACCGTTCGATGTTCGGATCGACCACGCCGAATACGATGACGTCGACAAGTTCCATGATCGGGAGGCGCAGTTCAGTGTGAAGGCCACGGTGCACGATCCCGAATCCGGAAACATCGGCAAGATCGAGTACTTCATCTATCTCAATGACGACGGTGCACTCGTTCTCTTCCACCAACTGATCAAGCTCGACAAATCCGCCCAAGGGCAGGGGTTCGCAGTCCACTACACCCTCGCTATGAACGAGTACTACGGGCGCTCCGACCTGGACGTAATCGAGATCAAGGCCGGGCTGAGCGGCGGTGGCTACGCATGGGCACGGCGAGATTTCCTGTTCGATCCGTCACCGAGCAAGCTGGAGAGTTCGGTCCAGAACATCATCAAGAGAATCCGCACCGAGCGCCCGAAATGCTCCCCTGCGGAGCAGGTGGTCCTGGACGAGCTCTCGCAACGGCTGTCCGGCGCAATCGAGCATTACCCCAAGCCCAGGGAGATCGCCGATCTGGCAGGCGACGACGGAACGCTTGGAAAACGAATCCTCCGAGGCTCCGAGTGGTGGGGCAGGATCGAGTTGAACCATGGACTCTGACGACCTGAGATTCATCACCCAGCGCGACCAGGCGATGTCGGAGCATCTCGCGGACTTCGTCGAACGACACGGTTTGAGCTCGGACCGCTCGCAGTGGCCGGAAGATCTCGAAGCGGAGTTCTTCGTCCAGCGGACGGAGCTGGAATCCACCTGGTACCGGAAGGCCGACATACGCGCCGAGCGGCGTCGAGCCTTCACCGAACCTCCCCGTGTCGCCCCAGTCTTCGACGGGCGCGAAGAGAGTGGCCGTCCATCGCACCGACGTCCGCTGGCGAAGAAGCTGCAGCAGCCGCTCCTGAACTACCTGGAATCCGCTCCGATCATCTGGTCGGAACCCGGGTTCGGTGAGGACGAATTCGCGCCGGGCGAATTCGACGTACCGCTGAACTACCGCACCGATGGAGCCTGGATCTGGGCCGACGCCGTCCCCCACTACTTTCGCAAGCACGGCTTCCCACCGGCCCGCGAACTCAAGCGTCACATCATCGACAACGAGTTTCCATCCATCACCGTCGACGACGAAAGACGTTCGCACGCCAGGGAAGTCGTCGCGAACCTTCGGACATCAGAAGTCGGTGTTCCGCGTCTGGCACACGTCTACGACGGCCGTGACGCCGACGGCAGACCTGTCGCCGACCGGCCACCCGTTCCCAACGAGATCCTCACACCCCTGCTGACCTACCTCGAATCAGCCCCGATCATTCTGTCTGCCCGAGGTTTCGACGCCGACGAATTCGCCCCTGGCGACCACGATGTCCCCTTGAATTTCCATACCGACGGCACCTGGATCTGGGCCGGGGCCGTCCCGCACTACCTGCGCAAACACGGGATCCCCCCGGAACTCGCGCTGATCCGGCACGTCATCGACCACGGATTCCGAGTCGCTGAGGTCGATGACGAGACCACACAGCGTGCCCTCGCGGTGATCACCGGTCCATGAACTTCCCACAGCCGCATCGCTATCAGGGTTTGCCAGGCCGCTCTGTGGCGAACTGATTGATGGCATGAGCGGCCGTGGGACGGCGGGGCTCTAAGAAAGCGAATACGAGACTCCAGATGGTGGGCAGAATCGAGCTGAATAGTGCAACCTGAGATGCAAGATTTCCTGAAGGAACGCAACCAGGCGAGCGGAAGCCGCTTGTTCTCGTTCATTCGCGAGCGGCACTTGTCACCGAGCATGGACGACTGGCCGCCGGGGGTCGAAGAGGAATACAACATCCAGGCCCGCGCAGAGGAAGCCGAATGGCAGCGGAAGGGCAGCGAACTCAGCAAAATCTTGGAACCGCTGCGCGGCCTCCCCCGCATCATCCCGGTTGTCGACGGATACGATGAAGGTGGCCGACCACTCGACCGCAAGCCGCTGCTGCCCAAAGCGCGGCAACCCATGCTCGACTACCTCGAATCCGCGCCCATCATCTGGTCAGAACCAGGATTCGACAAAGACGAGTTCATCCCGGGCGAATTCGATGTCCCTCGTAACTACCGCACCGACGGAACCTTCATCTGGTCCGGCGCTGTGCCGCACTATCTGGGCAAGCATAATTTCCGGCCGCATCGCTGGCTGGTCCGTCACGTGTTCGAGAACGACTTCCCAACCATCGACGTCGACAATGAACGCCTACGCCGCGCCGAAGCGGTAATCACCGGCGTCCCCGCATCGGACATCCTGCGACTCGCCAGGGTGTACGACGGTCGAGACGCTGAAGGCCAGCCCATCTTCGACCGCCTGATGCCGATCTCGGATACCTTCCGCACCACCCTGCTCGACTACCTCGAATCAGCCCCCATCGTCCTGGCCGCGCGAGGCTTCGACGAGGACGAACTCACGCCGGGCACCCACGATGTACCACTCACCTTCCACACAGACGGCAGGTGGATCTGGTCAGGCGCTGTAGCCCATTACCTCCGCAAGCACGGAATCCCGCCCGAAGAAGATCTCGCCCACCACATAGTTCACAACGAATACCGCCTTCCGGAGATCTCCGACGCGGACAAACAACGCGCCGTCGCGGTGATCACCGGGCCATGAAATTCCCACGCCCGCATCGCTATCAGGCTTTGCCAGGCCGCTCGGTGGCGAACTGGTCGATGGCATGCGCGGCCGTGGACAGCATTTCGAAGCCCGGCACATGTCCGGCCTCGGTATCGATGTAGAGCATCGAGTTCGGCAGCGCGCGGCCGAGGTCCCAGGCGTTCTTCGCCGGTGTGGTGAGGTCGCGTTCCCCGTGGACCATGACAAGGGGGATACCGCCGATTCTGTTGATATCGCGCAGTATCTGGTCGTCGTCGAGCCAGGCACCGTGTGCGAAGAAATTGGCGCCGATTCGCGCCGTCGCCAGCAGTTCATCGGCGGAGTGTTCGCGGAAATACCAGGGAATGTCCGGGGTCTCGCGAACGATGACCGAGCCGAGCCATTCACACCAGCTCGCCGCCGCCTGGCCACGTACCGACATTTCGTCGTGGTTCAGCAGCGCCAGGTATCCCGCGAGCGGATCCTCCGTGGCGCCGTGCGACTCGAGCTCGTCAGTGAACATCTGCCACTGCGTGGGCATGATCCGTGCGAGTCCACCGAAGAGCCAGTCGATTTCCTCGCGCCGAAACAGCGCCACACTGACCAGGACGAGTTCCGTCACCCGCTGCGGATATCGCTGTGCATAGGTGAGGGCCGAGCCGCACGCCCACGCTTCGGCATAGATCAGCCAGCGATCGACCTGGAGATGGTTCCGCAACCGTTCCAGGTCGGCGATGAGATGAGGTGCCGTGATGGCTTCCATCGAGGTGGTCGGATCGCTCGCGTGCGGCGTGCTCGCTCCCGACCCGCGCTGGTCGAACACGATGATGCGATACACCGCCGGATCGAACATCCGCCGGAAATCTCGCCCGCCACCGGCACCGATGTCGTGGACGACAACGGCGGGTCTGCCTTCCGGGTTGCCGCTGACCTCCCAGTAGATCGAATGCGCGTCACCGACATCGAGCATGCCTCGGTCGTACGGTTCGATCGGCGGATAGAACGGCCCGTCGACCTGTTCGTCCTCGGCCTGCCGCCGCGCCTCGGCGAACATCGCTCGCGCCGAGGCGAATTCCTCGGCCGTCAGCTGCTCGACGCCCGCTTCCTCGGGAGTGGAGAACGTGATTCCGTTGACCGTCTTGCTCATGGTTCTTCGCCTTCCTCGGCGCGTATGTCCCCATCATCCGCCTCGCGGCGCCGACACCCTCGACTCTGCTACAGCGGCGGCAAGTACGCGACCTGCATCATCTCCTCCCCACGCGTGCGCGAGACGAGAATGCCCCGACCCGGCGGCAGCTTGGTGGGGCGCACATCGCCGAGGATCCGTCCCTCGTCGCGTGGACCGCTCATCACCAACGCGTCCACCGACATGTTCTTCATCGCGCCGAGCACGCCATTGAACAGCGCGCGTGAGACTCCGCCCGCGCGGCGGGCGATGATCACGTGCAGCCCGATGTCGCGAGCCTGCGGCAGGTACTCCATCAGCGGGGACAGCGGGTCACCGCCGAGTCCACCGCCGGCGACCATGTCGTAGTCGTCCACGACCACATACAGTTCGGGCCCCGTCCACCAATTGCGCTCGCGCAGCTGCTGCGGGGTGATGTCGTCACTGGGCAGTCGGGTGCTCATGTAGTGCGCGATTTCCTTGACCAGCGTTGCCGCGGTCTGCGCGGTGGACGAGTATCCGGCCAGATGCGCTTCGTCGACCACACCGAGCATCGTTCGCCGATAGTCGATGAGAACCACCTTGGCGGCCTCCGGCGTGGCGTTCTCGACGATTCCCATCACGATATTGCGCAGCAGGGTCGTCTTGCCCGATTCCACATCGGCGAAGGCCATGAAATGTGGTTCCGCCGCGAAGTCGAGGACCATCGGTTGCAGTTCGGATTCACCGATTCCGACGACCACCTTCGTCGGCCCGAGTGGCACACCCGAGGCGCGGGTGCGGTCGAGCAGCTCGGCGCGATCGATCTGCAGCGACAGCATGCGCACAGCCGGAGCCCGCACCTCGCCGTACATCGCGGCGAGATCCGCTTTGGCGCGGGCCGCGCCGTCGGACACGGTCTGCGGGTCGGAGTCCGAGTCCAGTCGTGGCAGTGCGATCAACAGGTGTAGTTGATCGGCGGTGAGCCCTCGACCGGGCCGACCCACCGGCACCAGAACCGCCGCCCGGCGCCCCATTTCGGAATCGGAGGGGTCACCGAGGCGCAGCTCGATCCGGGTGCCGATCTGGTCCTTGACCACCGGCCGGATCTGCGCCCACCGGGAGGCGGCGATGATGACGTGGATGCCGTAGGAGAGCCCGCGCTCGGCGAGCCCGTTGATCTGGGCCTCGAGTGACTCGAATTCCTCGCGGATCACACTCCAGCCGTCGATCACCAGGAACACGTCGCCGAACAGGTCGTCGGCGAGCGGGTGATCGGCGGGTAGGACGCCCCCGTTCGCCGCGAGCGCGGAGAACTTGCGCCGCCGGAAGTCCGCCATCGACTCGATTCTGAGCGCGCTGAACCGCTCTTCACGCTGACGAGCCAGCGTGGTCAGTTCGGCGATGGTGCGCCGGACCTGGTCGACATCTTGCCTGCTCGCCACCGACCCCACGTGCGGAAGACCGACCAGACCGGCCAGGCTGCCGCCACCGAAGTCGAGGCAGTAGAACTGCACCTGCACCGGTGTGTGCGTGGCGGCCGCGGCCATGATGATGGTGCGTAGCGTGGTCGACTTGCCCGACTGTGGGCCACCGACCACGGCGATATTTCCTTGGGCGCCGGCAAGATTGAGGGTGAGCACGTCGCGGCGCTGTTCGTAGGGCTTGTCGATGATGCCGATCGGCAGCACCAGCTGACCGTTGCGGTTGACCGGCGACCGCCAGTCGGGTTCCGGCAGCAGCATGTCGACCGACGGTGAGTCCTCCAGCGGCGGCAGCCACACCTCGTGCGCCGGGCGCCCGTGTCCGACAAGTCTTTTCACCACCACTTGGAGCAGCGTGTCGGGCACACCCTCGTCCGGTGCCGGTGGCAACCCGAGCGGGTCGTCGAGTTCCGGCTCGGGTGCCTGTTCGGGAAGGTCCGGCAGCTCGACGGGCGCACCGGTGAACACCCGGGCGGGCAGGTCGAGCACGACCTCGCCATTGGACCGGCGGGTGACGGTGCGCGGTGCGATGTAGGGCCCGGACACATAGGTCGCGTTGAACCGCAACGGGTCCGCCGCGTCACTCTTCAGATAGGCCGAGCCGGGCACACCGGGCAGGTGATAGGCGTCGGTGATGCCGAGCACCGCGCGGGATTCGTTCGCCGAGAAGGTGCGCAGGCCGATCCGGTACGACAGGTGCGAGTCGAGGCCGCGCAGCTTGTTCTCCTCCAGGCGCTGCGAGGCGAGCAGCAGATGCACGTGCAGCGACCGGCCGAGTCGGCCGATCATCACGAACAGGTCGGCGAAGTCCGGTTTCTGGGCGAGGAGTTCGGAGAACTCGTCGACCACGACGAACAGCGCGGGCAACGGGTCGAGCGGCAGGCCCGCGGCGCGCGCCTTCTCGTAGTCGTTCACATTGGCGAAGTTCCCCGCCGAACGCAGCAGTTCCTGGCGACGGTTCATCTCACCGGCGAGCGCGTCCTTCATGCGGTCGACCAGCTCGAGTTCGTCCTCGAGGTTGGTGATCACCGCCGCGACGTGCGGCAGCGGGTCGAGACCGAGGAAGGTCGCACCACCTTTGAAGTCGACCAGCACCAGGTTCAGCTGATCGGGCGAATGGGTCGTCACCATCGACAGCACCAGCGTCCGAAGGAATTCCGACTTGCCCGAACCGGTCGCGCCGATGCACAGCCCGTGTGGGCCCATGCCGTTCTCGGCGGACTCCTTGATGTCGAGTTCGACCGGAGTGCCGTCGGGGGTGATGCCGATCGGCACCCGCAGCCGCTCGCGGCCCGTACGTGGACGCCACACCTGGGCCGGATCGATCTGGGCCGCGTCCGGGATGCGCAGCAGGGCCATCAGACCGGGGTCGGTCGAACCCGAGGTGTTGTCGCCGAGGCTGACGATCTGAGCCGCGGTGGCGAGCCGGTACCGGGCGAGGTGCCTGGCGAACGTCGCCGCCTCCTCCGCCGTCACCAGGTCGGCGGTGGCGAACTTCTCCGTCCCCGCGGCGCTGCGGGCGAACAGCTCGTCCGCGACGGCGACCAACTGCAACCCGCGCCGGGCGGCCAGCCCGTTCTCGGGCGCGGTGAGGTCGAAAACCGTGACCGCGTCCAGACCCGATTCGCTGATCAGACGCTCGGAGCCGCTGACGTATCCGTCGTCGATGACCACGACGAGATGCGAACGACCGTCCGGCACCTGGGAATTGCGCATGAACCGGCCGCGATCGAGCAGCTCGTCGCCCATCGCGGTCTCGAGTTCGGCGAGCGACTGATACATCATCCGGGCCGACCCCATGCCGTCTTTCGCGGTGGGGTGTTGCAGATGTGGCAACCACTTCGCCCACGACCACGCCGGTCCGTCGGCCTCGGCGCACACGATGGCGACCGACAGGTGGTCCGGTCCGTGAAAGGCGGTGAGTTCCATCAGAACCACCCGCATCAGGGCGCGGGCGTCCTCGATCGAGCCGCCGACATTGATCGCCGGGAACGCGCGAAGCGAGATCGCGGTCGGCAACAGGTGCACGACCGAGTGGGTGCGCACGAACCGCCGCAACGCGACGGTCGACACCGGCTCCAGATCCTCGAGCGGACCCGTCTCCGGGCGGGCCAGCTTGGTGGCGAGACGATGACTGCCCAGCCCCACGCGAACGTGCCCGAAGTCGGGATCGTTGGGCCTGCGCTCCCACATCCGCCGGGTGCCGAGCAGCGAGCGCAGATCGGCGGGCGCCGGATGACTCCAGATCAGCGTTTCCAGCTGCTTGTTGCCCGTCCGCCGAACGTCTTTGCGGATCTGGTCGAGGTAGCGGAAATAGTCCTTGCGCTCCTCGTTGAGTTCCCCCGCCGCCTTCGGGCCGCCGCCGCGTCCCATGCCCGCGAACATGCCGACCATCGACATGAGCATCATCATCGGGAACATCATCATCATGGGATTGGCCAGCAGGTTGCGGCCCATCATCACGAACATCGCGAGCATGCCGACCACCGCGACGACCATCACCACCGGCATGAGCTTGAGCAGCATGGGGGTGGGAATCGGGCGCTGGATCTCCGGCGGTGGACTGAGCGTCACCTCGCCCCCCGGCGCCCTCGGTGGTGCTATTCGCGGGCGTCTGACAAAACCTTCGGTAACCATGGTTCCCCCTCCGGGTTACGAATCCAATTCGGGCAGTTGCTCGTTGGTTTGCCTGCGCCGGTACGGTGCGGCGGCCGCGTAGCCGATCACCAGGGCACTCAGGCAGGCCAACGACCCGAAGACGGCGATGCGCCGAGGCCACGGGCTCTCGGGCGCGGGCGGTGGCGCGGGCACGTACGCCTGCGGGCTCTGCGCGTTCGCGCTGATCGGCTGCTCGGGCAACTGGTCGGTCAGCGCGGCGGTCGGGTCGATCAGGCCCGCGCCGATCTTGTCGTCGCGGCCCGCGCCCGGTTGGTGCGCGGTCCGCACGATTCGGTCGATCACCTGCTGGGCTGTCAGATGCGGGAACCTCGCGCGCACCAGGGCCGCCAGCCCCGCGACATACGGCGCGGCGAAGCTGGTCCCCTCGATCGCGCTCAATCCCTCCGACGTCTCGACAGCGTCGACCAGACCGGTACCGCCCGGCTTGCTGTCGAGCGAAACGATCTGCCTGCCGATGGCCGCGACACCGATCCACGGGCCGTTGAGCGACAGCTCCGACGGCGCCCCGCTCGGATCCACCGAGGCGACCGCGAGCACATACGGCGAGAACCAGGCCGGACTGGCGACCGTCTTCACGCTCCCCCAGCCGGTGCCGTCGTTCTGCGCCGAGCACGCCCCGTCGCTCTGCACATTTCCGGCGGCCGCGACGACCACCACATTGCGCTCGTAGGCATACCGCACGGCGGCACCGAGCGCGCCGTCGGCGGTATCGCTCCCGGCCGCCGCACAGGCGACCTCGGAGATGTTGATGACCGTCGCGCCGAAATCGACAGCGCGCACCACCGCACCCGCGAGGGTCAGCACGTTTCCGTAGCCGGAGTCGTCGATGGTGCCGGGCGGCGGGTCGCCCCGCTTGTTCTTGGCCTGGTAGGCGAGGCTGAGCTGCCTGATGGTCAGGATCTCGGCGTCGGGCGCGACCCCGACGAACGCGTCGTCGGGGCTCGGCCGTGCGGCGATGATCCCGGCGACCAGGGTGCCGTGGCCGTCGCAATCCACCGTTCCGTCGGAATCGGCGACGTAGTCACCGCCGGTCTGCAGCGCGGGCAGACGCGGGTGCCGGTTGACCCCCGTGTCGATGACGGCGACCTTCTGACCGGCACCACGGCTGAACTGCCAGGCCGACTCGAGGTCGAGCACCCGCTGCGCCACCGGTGCTTCCTTCGGCGGTGCGCCGTTCAGCCGAGGCTGGGCGCACACGGTTCGCTGCTCGGTCGGCTCGAGCGGCGCGGGTCGTCCGCTGAGGTCCTGGGCGACGCCGAGCGCGGCGTGGTCGATGCCCGGTGGCGCGATGGCGGGCAACAGCTGTCCGGGGGGCGCGGCAGCGGCCGACGGCTCGCCGAACTGTGCGACGATCGGTGTCGAGGCCACGAGAAGTGCTGCGGCACAGAGCATTCTCATGCGCCGCGCGGGTACTCGGCGCGTCATAGGTTTCGGGCGATCGAATACACATCCATGATCCACACCACCAGCGGCACCATCGAGATGATCAGGATGTACTCGAAGATCTCGATGGCGCGCTGAGTCGGCGGGGTCGCCTCGGCGTGTGGGCCGAGGACACCGAACACCACCGACCCGATCGCGAACAACAGCAGCAACCCGACCGAGGTCACCAGCATCTCCGGGTCACCGAGCGCCAGCGCGACGATCAGCGCGATGAAGCTCAGGCACCCGGCGGTGATCATGGCGCACGCCTGGGCCAGATCCGCGAAGGAACGGCCACGCAGGCACAGGATCGTCGCGGTGACGACCGCCAGGGCGATACCCGGCCTGCCCGCGGCACCGAACGGGTCGGCCGCGACCACCGCGGCGGCCGCCGCCACGAACGCGGCCGCGCCGACGATGCCGGTCTGGAAGTTGTTGGCGTAGCGGGCCCGAAGCCCGAGGCCCGCCGCCGAGGGCAGGACGGTCGCACCGATCGCACCGATGCCCTCGATCGTCGGACGCGGCTCGTGGTCGGCCGGATCGATCGCCGCACCAGCGGTGGGCACCGGCGGGATGGGCAGCTTGGCGAAGCCCGCCGCGAGTCGCGCCGCCGCGGAGAACAGCAGAGTCGCACCGACCACGAGACCCGCGGCGATCGCGTCGAGACCCGGCTCCCAGAACAACCGGACCGCGGCGGCGACGGCGCCGAGCGCACACAGGGTCGCGGTCGCGGCGATCATCGTCGTGCCCACTCGCGCGAGCCGATAGCAGCCGATCGCGGCGACGAAAGTCGCTGTACAGCCGAGCAATACGTGCGGTGCGCCCAGCGCCCCCGGCACGATCAGGGCACCGGTGCCGAAAACCAGCAGCAGCGTGTAGAGCACCAGCATGGCTCCGACGAACTCGGCACCGAGCTTGCGCACCGCGATCACCGCGGCGCCCAACGAGCCGATGGCCGCACCGGCCAGCATGATCGGGGCGATCAGGTCGGCGCCGTGACCACGGGTCAGTGCCGACAAGCCGAGACCGGCGATGATCGCGACCGAGGCAACGACCAACCCGACCATCCGTGCCGAGGCGGCCGACCAGCCGTGGAACACCTCTGCGGTCAGTCGGGACACAGCATCGATGACGTCGTCGAACAACGCCGGGGATTCGGCCGAGGCGACCGACCGCAACACCAGCAGTTCACCGTCGAAAACCTCGGCCTCGGCGAGGGTTTGGTTCGGCCGCAGCGGGTCGCGACCGAGGCGGGCCAGCGTGTGATGACGCGCCTCCAACGGCGCCGCGCCGTCCTCCTGGTCGGGCTGCTGCGGATCCCGCGACTCGATCAAGGCCACCAGATCATCGATGAAGGCGATGATCGGAACATGTGCCGGAAGGCCGACGTCGAGCTGGGTGTTTCCCCCGATGACGGACACACGGCACAATTCGGGCTCGGTGGTTCCCACACCACCACTCGACTGTGCTGTCACTTACTAGCTCCCCCTGCGCTGTCAGGTTTGCCCGAATCGGGCAATCGTTCATAATGTATCCGACCGTTTCGGTCGGTGCACCACCACGACGTGCTGGCGCTACAGTGGCGAAAGCTACACGGGGAACATAGATTTCGGGGGACGTGCGAATGACTGATATTCGCCAGGCACAACGGGCTTTCGACGCGGGGGTTCTTTCGCTCGGGCTGAGCATCGACGGACAGGAATCGAGCCGCGATCTCGAGTACGCCAGATTGGCGTTCACTCGGGCCACCGAATGGGACGACGGCATGTGCGACGCCTGGCTCGGCCGGGCCGCGGCGGGGGAACTCACCCAGGAAGTGCTGGTCAATCTGCACCGAACGAGTACGAGCACGCTCAATCGCGAGCAGCGCAGGGTCGGCTTGGCGCCGCGTCAGCTCGTCGGTCGGTTCACGCCCGGCCTCTACATCGATTATCCGCTGTCGAGCTTCACCGAGATCTGGCTCGCGTACGCGGCCCAGCTGATCGCGGACAAGCAGTACGGCGAAGCCGAACGGATCCTCGACGAACTCGCGGGGCATCGAGCCGCCAAGCCCCGCGATCCCGACGCCCTCGTCGACGACCGGATCTGCGCCTATGTGCGTGGCGTCCTGCACTACCAGACCCAACGCTGGTCGGACGTGATGTCGGTGCTGCCAGGGTCCGCCGATTGGGACGACCCGTATCTCGCGGCGGGCGCCCACGTGATGGTCGGTTCGGCCTGCGCACAACTCGGCCTGTTCGGCGAGGCGATCCGCCGCCTGGAGCAAGCCGAGGCAGGTCCGATCCCGGCGGCACGCACCACGGCCATGTTCTGTCGCGGACTGTGCCTGCGCGAAACCGGCAAGGCCGAGGAAGCGCAGAAGCTGTTCGAGCAGGTGTACTCACAGGCACCGGACTTCGAGGCCAATGCCGCCGCGATGCGGGACAAGACCTACCGATTGACGGTGACGACCCGCGAGGCACTCGAGGCGAGGACCGACAAGTGGGATCCGGCCTCGGCGCCGTCGATGTCCGATCTCGAGGACGCGCAGATCCAGGATCGGGCCAAGACCGTGCTCTCGGAGGCGCGGGCCGAGCTGACCAAGCAGATCGGGCTGGCTTCGGTGAAGACCCAGGTAGCCAAGCTGCAGTCCACCGCCCAGCTCGCCCGGATCCGCGCGGAGAAGGGGCTGTCGAGCGCGCCGCGCGGACAGCATCTCGCGTTCACCGGCCCGCCCGGCACCGGCAAGACCACGATCGCGCGGGTGGTCGCCAAGATCTATTGCGGCGTCGGAATTCTCAAGACCGACAAGGTTGTCGAGGCCAAGCGCGTCGACTTCGTCAGCCAGAATCTCGGCGGCACCGCGCTCAAGACCGAGAAGGTGATCGACAGCGCGATGGACGGAGTGCTGTTCATCGATGAGGCGTACACCCTCATCCAGACCGGTCTGTCCGGTGGCGACGCCTTCGGACGTGAGGCCGTGGACACCCTGCTGGCCCGCATGGAGAACGACCGCGACCGGCTCGTCGTGATCATCGCGGGCTACGACGGTGAGATCGACCGTTTCCTCGCGGCGAACGACGGTCTCGCGTCACGCTTTTCGAAGCGGTTGCAGTTTCCCTCCTACACACCCGAAGAACTCGGCCAGATCGGTGAGGTTATCGCGGCGTCACGTGACTCCACGCTCTCCGAGGAAGCACTCGGCCGGTTGGTCCTCGCCTGTCGAGGTCTCTACGAAACACACAGCACCGATCAGAGCGGTCAGCCCCGCCGTGGGGTCGATCTGGCGGGCAATGGTCGTTTCATCCGCAATGTCATCGAGGCGGCCGAGGAGGAACGCGAGTTCCGGCTCGCCAACGACGACTCCCTCGACCTGTCCAGCGTCGACGACTCGATCCTGATGCGCATCGAGGAACCCGATATGGCAGTCGCCCTGGACGGGCTGCTCGCCTCGCTCGGATTCTCGGCGAACTGAGCGCGGCAAATCAACTGAGAGAGGCACGAGAACGCGCGCGACGACGTCGGCGGGTGTTCGGGTCGGGTGGAGATCGGTGAGTATTCAACAACTGTCAGAAGAACGGACCTCCCAGGAGCCGGAACCCGAGCAGCCAGGCACCTCCGGGCTGAGCTCGCAGGAGTTCTGGTTGTTCCGCCACCTACCGCTGGGACTGGTGATCCCGGTCGCGCTCATCGAGGTCGTGGCGTCACTGATCTCGATCGCGCTCAACGCGCCGTGGTGGGCGACGATGATCGTCTGCCTCGTGGTGGCCGCGTGCGGATTCGCCCCGGTGCGCGGGGTGCCGATCGGCCTGCGGCTGGGCGCGTGGGTGCACTACCGGTGGCGCCAGCGCACCCGGACCATCATCGAACAGGACTCGACCTTCGACGTCCCGCTGCCCGACGGTGGCAGCGCCGGTGTGCGCTGGGACGGCCGCTGCCTGGTCACCATGCTGCGGGTCGACTCGCCACCGGACACACTGACCCTGCTCGACCGTGGTTCGCTCAGCACCGACCAGGTCCTGCCGCTCACCGAAATCGCGCACTGCCTGCGGCAATTCGATATCGCCCTCGATTCCATCGATGTGGTCAGCACCGGCACCCGCACCACGAGCACCGACGCCGTGCTCACCGGATACGCCGCCCAGGTGGCACCGCTCGGCCGCATGTACGACCAGATCCTCGGCCCGCTGCCCGCCATCGCGCAGCGCACCATGTGGATCGTGCTCCGCCTGGACCCCCTGGCCAACGCCGAGGCCATCGCCAACCGGGGCAGCGGCCACGAGGGCACGCTGCGCGCGGCGATCATCGCCACCCTGCGCGTGACCAACCGCCTCGCGACCAACGGCATCAAGGCCGCGATCCTGACCTCGGCCGACATGAGCGTCGCGATCAGGGAACTCAGTCGCGGCATCGCGATCGACCAGTTCGACGAACGACCCGACTCCCTGGAACAAGCAGACGTCTATCTGACGAGCTACCAGATCGGCGACGAACTCATCACCGCCGACGGCTTCGCGCGGGTGTGGGCGGTGCCGAGCCTGGCGACGACGGTGATGGTGCGGCTGCTGTCCGGTGACGACACCCGTGGCCGACTCGGTCAGCGGCGCAAGATGATCGAAGTCGACGCGCGAGTCCGCTACGACACCTACACCGAATTCGAGGAAACACCGCTGGCCGGGTTGCGACCGCTGCCCCGACGCCAACTCTGGGCCTTGGCCGACAGCCTGCCGATCGGCAGCCGCGACACCGGGGCGGTCGGCTATCGCGGTGGCCTCGACGCCCTCGCCGACCTCAGCATCCCCACCACCGGTTGCGGGCAGCTGATCGGTGCCGACCGCTCGGGCCGGGGCGTGGCCATTCCGCTGGTCGGTGTCGGCAGTCGCCGGATCGAGATCGTCGGCAATCTCTACCTCGCCCAGCAGGTGATCCTGCGGGCCATCGCGCTCGGGGCCGGGGCGATCGTCCACACCGATCGCCCCGCCGCCTGGCACACCATGGTCGCCAATGTCGGTGCGCCGAGCGCGCTGACCGTGGCCCCGCGCAATGCGGGCGCCCGGGTCACGCCCGCGGGCGGCGGACCGCAGGCGCCCGCGATCGTCATCGTGTTCGACGGTGTTCCCGCCTCCGCACCGCCCGGATCCGCGACCGTGGTGAACATCGCCCGCGAATTCACGTCCGCACCCCGGCCGGAAGTCGACGTCACGATCATCCAGGATCCGCAGTCGCCCACCACGATCACCGTGCACACCCCGACTTCCACGGCGACCGCCACCCTCGTCACCACCCCCACCGAGCAGCACTACCTCGGAGTCTGAGCCGGTTACCCAGAGACGACAGAGCCCGTCCGGCCTGATCGGCCGGACGGGCTCTGGCTGTCGGACGATTCAGCTACCGGTGGGCAGCGAGTCGTACTTCGTGAGGGCCGCTTGCTTGGACAGCGTCGCCCCCGGCACCAGCTGGCCGACGATCTCCCACGGCGCCAGCTTCGGGGTGCGTCCCAGGCCGAGTACCTCCGCGGTGTCCAGATCCGGTATGCCATACCGGATTCCGTTGTCGGCCACATAGAACAGGCTGCCCCGCCGTGGGCTGCCCGAGCTGATGCCGGTGATCTGGATGAACTCCCCTGACGACGGCGGGATGTAGGCGCCGTCGATCCGGTCGCCGGTGCCGTCCGAGGTGGCCACAGTGACGGCCTTCGCCGAATCCGGCAGCGGCAACCGGGTTCCGGCCAGCAGCGTGACGACCGCCCGGTCGGCGGGTGCCTCGGTGGCGTCCGGCGCTTTGGTCGGAATCGCTTTCGTCTTCGTCCACGACAGGCACGCCACCGGGGCGTCCTCACCCGTGAGGATGTTCGGGATCTCGTCGGGGAACTCGTTGATCGGCAGACCCGACACCGTCGCCATTCCATCCAGAATGTCCGGTGGCATCGACTTGATCTCCGACATCCCCTGAGAATTCGCGTTCCGGATCACCTGCGCCGTGAACGGCGAAATCCGCTGCACGCCACCGGCCTGCACGACATACAGTGCGTCTCCCTCGGCGGTGGACACCTTGATCACGCCGCCGATCGGCACCTCACTCAACCGTCCGGGCCCCGGCTGGCCCGCCAGCGGAATAGTCGGCGGGGTCAATACCGGAACCTCGCGCGCGGAATCGAGCAGACCGGCGCTCACCGCCCGCGGCTGATACTCCGAAAGCCGCAGCGTCCGTGCGACCGCCGTGTTTTTCGTGTCGATCTCGGCCCGCTTGCCGTCATAGATCAGGTAGGTCTTCTCGCCCCTGTTCACCAGCAGTGCCGCCGCCGGTTCGGCCTCTCGGATCACCGCGTTCAAGTGCGGCCGACCGGCAACCATCGTGGTCACCACACCGGGCGACGAGATCGCACTACCCGACTTCGACAGCTGCACCGTGTCACACAGCGTCCAATCGGATCGTTCGCTCTGCTTCGAGGCAGGCAGCGCGCCCGGCGCGCCGGGCAAACCGAGAATGGGCCCCCGTGGCGCCGAATCCAGCTTGCGATCCTTCACCGAAGTAGGCGACTCACTGCTACCGGTGATCAACCGCGCCGACGCCAGGTTCAGCACCGGATGCAGCGCGGTGATGTTCTTGTTGTTGTTGTCACGCACCACGACATAGAGCGCACCACTGTCTTTCCCCATGACGATATTCGCGTCACCGATCGCCCCCTGCGGGCGCAGAAACGCCATGATCGCCGCCCCGGCGACGATCAACAACGCGAGGATCGCACCGGCAACCAGCGAACGCAACTGAGAACGCATGGGGTCGTGCAGCATTCGCACGTCACGCCGGATCAGGGCGTGGTCGAGCCTGCGCAACAAGAAGCGATAGCCGTTGACCTGCGCGCGGGTGGTCAGCTGGGCAGGCACTGTTCCTCCCTACCTTCAGACGAACGCACCCCTTCCGGAGTACCCGGGAGGGGTGCGCTGGTCGCAGAATTCTTACCCGATACCGGCGAATCCGTCGCCGATCTTTCCGTCGGTCCCCAGAGCGCGGTTCAGACCCGACTCCACGGCCTTGGCGACCTGGTTCAGGACCACCTTGGTGTTACTGAACTCCTCCGCCCACGACGCGTAGACCGCATTGAAACTCCCGATCGCAGCGCCTTCGTCGCCCTGACCAGCCCAACCAGCCTGCATCTGCGCACGGCCCTTCTCCATGAGGTCCGCACCGGCTTCCAGCTTCGCCCACTCCTGGTTGAGAGTGTCGTACAGTGCAGAAATTTGCGCCGGGTTGTACAGCATTACATCTGACATATTATTCTCCGTTTCAGGTCGAATGGATTGGATTAGGCTTTGTTACCGGGGTTGAGGTGCACGTAGTTGGAATTCGCCGTCGGCCCCTTGTAGTCGTCGGCGTTATCAGTGTCGGCAAGCGAGTACTGCTTCTGGCCGTCCTCTACGTTCTGGTGAACCGCATCGAGCTTCTGGTTCAAACGCACCGACTCCTCGTGCCATGCGAAGGCCGCGTCATAGAACGCATTGGCCGCAGTACCCTGCCAACCGCCGCCCACGCTTTCGACCGCGTCGGTGATCCGCTTCAGCGTGCCGCGGATGTCGGAGATCGCGCCCTCCATCGTGTTCGCTGCCGCGGCGGCTGCCGCCGGATCCTGAAAAACGATTCCCATTGTTCATACCCTTCTCATGCTGTTTCCGGAAATTCCGGACGGTGCTGCGCACCGAGAGTGTTCCGACCAAATTGGCTCCAGCTGTCACCAGGTTGGAAGCCAACTCCCCCCCGGCAACGAATCAACCAACCCCGAAATCGCCTGAGCGATCCGGTGATCGGTCCCCGATGTGACTGTGGACCACACCCGCTGGTCCGGGGCTGAACCGGGAGCGGCCGCGATGCGACCGTGCGCGGTGTCGTAAACGACAACGGCTCCCGGGGAGCTTGTAGTGACGCCGTCCTCGTGCGCATAAGCGACGATTTCGGCGAATGAGCGGCACGAACCGAACGCCAGTCCGTACGCTGTGGCGTCACGCGATTGCACACCGAGGGCATACACCGCGTCGGCGTAGTCGGATGACTCCGTCGCGCCGTCGAGTCGTTCGGCGATCTCGGCCGCCGGGGCGCTGAAACTGACCACCTGGGCGGCCTCACAGCGCCCGAGCGCCTCGAGGATCGGGCGCGCCAGCGCGGCGCCTGATCCGTCGTTCCACATGGATGTGATCTCGAAGTGTTCGCCGCGTCGAACAGCGAAAGCGTGTTGCTCACCACGCCGGACCAGGCTCATCCGCACGATTTCGCCGCCGCCGTATACACGGACGACCAACTCACGTTCGGGATTAGCGAGCGCGACCAGCGAGTCGCTCAGCTCGGGCGAGACCTCGCCGAAGTCGTCCACCGAACCAGCGGATTCCAATGCGGCCAACGTCTTCGCCTGTGCTTGCCGCAGCTCGTCGTATGTCTCCCACTGCGGCCACACCGCGAGCACGGTCGGCAACGTCTGCACGCCGAGCCGCTCGGTCAACGTCAGCAACCCATCGGTGGTCAGAGTTGTCACGGAGTCGCCTCCTCGACCTGGGTGACGACCTGCACGCTTGCCGAGGAACCGCCGAGCACGGCGGGCGCGGCCTGCACTCCCGCATCGTCGAAATCGGCCTCGCCCACGGAAAGCAAGCCTGCTCGACTCGTGTGCTCATCGTCCGTCTTCGACACCAGAACACCGCCCGGCGACATCGGCACGGCTCCGTGGGGCACGGACACCGGCGGTGCGGTCGTCGCGATCGGTGTCGCGACAGTCGTAACCCCGGTCGTCACCACGCGACCCCGATAAGCCGTCTGCCGCACCGGAACCGACAGCGCGCCGATGCCGAGCGGCATGCCGACGCTCCCGACCGGAACCGCCGCAGGCGCCGGCGTCTGCGCTGATGTTTCGGCGTTCAGCGCATCAGCCGTCGCGATCACCGGTGGCTGGGGTTGTTCCCAAGGTGTCGCCAACGGTTCGGTGACGACCTCGTAAGTTCGCATCACCCGCGCGGCTGTCGCCTTCGCGAGATCCGATTCGCCATCTATCTGCGCGGCTTTGGCCAACATCGGCGCACCGAGCGAGGCGCTCACCGCTTCGAGTGCCTGCTGTGCCGACTGGATCGCGGCGATCGCACCGGCGTCGGGCATCGCCAACCTGGCCACCTGATACGCGGCGGCGTGCGCTTCGGCCTGTGCCGCGTTGGAAGCGGCGGCCGTGGCCATGTCGAGGAACCAATGCCGCAGTGCCGAGATCTTTTCGACCGCGGCCCTGGCGCCGTCGGACTGCCAGGCACCATCGATGCCACCGAGGATCTTCTCGAATTCCACCACCGCGAGTCCGAAACTGGCTCCGAGCCGCGCCCACGCCAGCCCGGTCTCGGCCGACGGCTGCGCACCGGGACCGGTGGTCAGGTCCCGGGACAGGTCCTGGGGGGCTTTGGCCTCCCAGACCTGACCGGTGAAACCCGGAGGTGCAGGTTCGAGCATCAGCGAATTCCCGTCAGGCGTTCCGCGAACGGAGCTCGTCGGCAGTGATGTCCTCGTTCTGGGTGACCTGATCGGATTGCGCGCGCAGGTTCGCGGCGATCTTGCGTAGCTCCAGCACACCCTCGGTGACGTTGCGATGAAACGATTCGCCGACGGTGGTCAGCGTCTGCGCGGCGCGCACAGACACCGCGTCGCTTCCCGCCGGGGCGGGAGAGAGGGTGTGCTCCTCGAGCCGCAGGTCGTTTTCCAGTCGCTGAGCGAGCGTGTCGAGCTGCGCCGCAGCATGGACCGCCGCGACCGAATCGAACCGGATTCCGCTCGACTCGCCCCCGACAGACGCGTTTGTGTCAGTCCCCATTGCCACTGCTCCTAATTGCGAACAAAACTCCGCCGCGAAATTGTTCGCAGCGGTAACGAATACGATCGAACGTCAGCGAACCCTCTGGGCATCCATTACAGCGGCGCCGACCTGTTCATCGAGCTGGATCGCGCCGACGGCTTGTGCGGAAACAAGCGCAGTACCCGCGTGCACGGCCGCGATCTCGGTGACCGACGCCAGGTTATTACCCTGCGCCACAGCGAACGCGGCAAGAAAATCCTGCCCGATCAAACCGAAGATCGGGACCGCGGCAGCCATCGAAGCGCCGGCATCGGCGGCTCCGGCAGCAGCTACCTGCGTAGCCATCGCGGCATTGGTCGCGCCGTAGTTGGAAATTACACTGGCGTCGGTACGAATCAAAGCGGCCATCGTCCCCTCCGAAATATCTGATGGTCGAGATCAGCATACATCGCTGAATTATGTTGCGCTACTGGGCTTTAAGGGAATCATATGCGGCTCGAAAGTTAACGAGACATTACCGCGCGACCTCGGCGTTGAACTCCTCGATCAACCGCGCCCGGCGCGCGAAGGCACTGGCCGCGGCTGCGGCGGCGGTAGCGACAAGGGTCGACTCGAAGCCGCCCGGCGTCATACCGTTGACCGCGTCCGAGAAGTCCAGCGCCGTCATGGCACCATTTCCGTCGACCTCGACCGTCATCGCCTCGTCCTCGGAGGCCTCACGCGCCCTGATCCGCGCGAGTTGGTCATGCAGATCGCGCATACGATAGACCTGTCGCTGCACCCGATCGACCAACTCGTCCATGGAATCGACCACGATTCCCCCCTTCCATCTCGTCATCTACCGACGAGACTCCAAACCTGTTGTTACAAGTACCATCTCATCCCCGAAAGCGCCATAGATCATCGCTTTTCTGTCACGATCGGCGGCAAACCGTTCAGCCTGATCGGTCGAAATATGCGTACAGAGTTCCCGTATTTCGATATGCGCCGAACGAGGACCTGTCAATCAGGAATCACATTTCGCCGTCGATATTTCGATCCCCGCACAGCGAGTCATTCACTTCGCGAGCTCCCCGGCGACCACTCGCGTCAACCAGACCCGCCAGTGACAGCTGATACCACGCACCATCGATGTCGGCTCGTGAACCGAACGCCTCCGTCAAAAGATCGCGGGTCACCGCGCCCCCCTCCGCTGCCGAGACCAACACGGCCGCAGCCGGCCGCCGCACCGCGCCGAAACCAGAAGCGGCACCCGCACACACGGCATCAACTACCGCCTCGGCAGTTCGGATCCCTGGCATCGCCATCGTCAACTGCTCGACCTCGGCCGACTCACCTCGATACCACCGCCCGCGATCCCACCAGAAGCAGAACGAGAGCAGCCCGTTCGCAGCACGAGGATTGAGCACCTGGTTCGCCACCCACTCGGGCGCACCAGCGTAGTAGTCGGGTAGCACCCCTGTGCCGTTGTAGGCCGCCTCCAAATCCGGAGCGTTCCAAACACCGCCGGACAGCACGGCCCGGTCGCCAGGCAACAGGTACAACGTCGACCCGCTACGCCGATCCCCCTCGAAGATCCCCATCGATGGGAACACCCGAGGGCCCCACTCCAACCCACCCGCAACGAAAGCGGCCGAGAGAGCAGCCCAACGCGCCCACATCACCGCCAATTCGGGCAGCCCGTCCGCGGCCCGCGCCGCAGCCACCCCAGTCGCACGCGCCCGCGCGGCCGCCTGCCGCGCTGAGCGCCGCTGCGACTGTTCCTGCCGAACGTAGGCAGCCAGCCATACCGGCACTCGTGCGCGCGGAAAAGCTTGCAGGTCAGCCAGATACGCCTGCGGCAAGAGCAACTGATCGTCCGGAAACGGTTCCTCGCCGTAGTCATACTCGAACTCGGATCCCCCCTCGGCTGTTGCCCGTACTATCAACCGCCACCACGGCCCCCGCACGTGCTCGGATTCGCGAACCCGTTGTTCACGAACAAGATCGAGCACATCCTCGGGCAGGTCGGACCGCAGTGACTCACCCTGCCTGTCGTACCAATCGACCCGAGCGACGCCACTACCGACCGCCAGCGCAATGACCGCCTCACACCGCACCCATCCACGCGGGCCGAACCTGGCCAGCGCACCGATCACGGCATCCCTCCAAGCATCGGCGCGCGGCGCGAGCACGCGTTGTGTCTCTTGCGCTACCTCATCCGCGAATCGATCCGGCGACACCGATACTTCCACCGGTGCACCCTCGGAAGCTGTGTTTCCACGCGGCGCATTTTCGATCCCATCGGCACTCATTGTGAACTTGATATCCGATGATCCGAGGCCTTCGATAGCGCGCCCCGTTTCGTCCCGAGCAACCTGTACCTTTGGATTCGACATCCCGGTCATCGCCGCTCATCCCTGATCACTCTCACTATTGATGCAATATGCGCATTGAGCATCGATACGAATTGCCCAGAATCGACAGGAACCGCAACGGGCGGACGACCGTCTCTGATGATATATCGGCCATCGTCTTCCAAATCGCGCCAACTGAAACGCCGTCGGGTAATCCCTCGCGGGCCGAAGACCGACCGACCCTGAATAACCTCGATCTCACCTTCACCACTGGTCTTCGAGCGCAAAAATTGTGCTGAACGACGACTGTCCGGTTCGTCGAAGGAGTCGATCACCGCCGAGCGACCGACATCGAATTCCCGGTCTGCCGATGCCGAATAGGCAGTCAGCGGCACCTCCCCGACCCGGCCGGCATCGTTCACCGGCAAACCGTCCACAATCATATCTGCCAATCCAACTGCTTCACACCATACGATGGAGTATCCAGCACTGCGCCAAAACGAATCTCCGGGCAGTTGAGTGATGACATAGCCGTCGGACTCACGCCGCGCGGCCAACATACGGAGGTGCTTTCGCCCGGCGTCAGGACAGTTGACTGATCCCTGAACAACCACGGAAAGATCCGGATCTGCTGCGAGGCCGAGTATCTGGCGCATCTTAGTCGCGCCCCTTAGCCGATCACGCACCTTGATTACTTCCCGTTCGAGATCGTCCTGAGTTTTGATGTCACTGACAAACAGAAACGGGTCAGGAAGCACATCCTTCGTCATGTCCGTCCACAGCACATAAAATTCCAGTTCGGAGAGGCTCCAGGTTCGCATCACCGCTCCACAACCGGCCTCACCACGACGGGTGCTTCCCCGAGAACCTCATCCAAGTTTTCCGAGGAGCGCAGATACTCAGGCCGCTTGTGCTCCTTGCTCTGCCCCTGCCCCGCGCCTGCGGCACCGGGACCCATAGCTCCGGGAGTCCCTGGCGTACCGACACCAGCGATTCCAGCTCGGGATACAGCAGACCCGACATCGGCTGCCACGACCGCAGACCTGGGGAACAATCGCGACTGGTTGCCATCACGCGCAACCATCGGTAAGCCGCTCGCCGCGCCCTTTGCACCTCCACCTCCACCGGCGCCGCCAGCTTTGGCCGCCATTTCCGTCGAGCTCAGTCCAGGGATTCCGGCCAGTGGCATCGCCGATTGCTGGAGCGTCTCCTCGGACGATTGCAGTCCCTGTTCGAGAGCTTCCTGCGCGGCCTGCAACCCTTGTGACAGTGCATCTGGACCTTGCGATAGAGCATCCTGCGCAGCCGCAGAGCTGTCCTCCGCAGCCGCTTCAAGGGAATCGAGACCAGTCGACGCTTCCTCCGCCGACGACTGCAGACTTTCGACCGCTTGTTGGGCTGTATCCAGTGCCTGTTCGGCCGCTTCCTGCAGTGCTTCCTGTGCATCCTCCGCAGCCTGCGCCGCCGCCTCCTTGGCAGCGTCCTCCTCAGCCTTCCGCTGGGCTTCCTCGATTGCTTTTTGTTGATCTTCCAGCGCCTTCTGAGCCGCCGCCGCCTGCGACGTATCTCCGCCGCCGCCAGCGCCGGTGCCGTTGGTACCTGCGCCACTCCCATTTGGATTCACCACGGGTAGTTGCGGCGGCTGCGCGTTCACCGGACTTGCGGCTTGCCGGAGAAACGGGATGGAGTCGCTGGAATCCCGGACACTCTTTACATATATTTCATCCCACGCCGACTGATACAACTTTGTGTTCTTGGTAATTACGGATTCCTGCTTACCGGCGCTCGGCTCCCGTGGTGTCCGCATCTGAAGATTTGCGATCCAGGTGCACGCATTCGCCAGATTCTCGTTGATGAGACGCATTGAGTTTGCCATCGCCTTTGCATCCCCGATGTAGGCATTGATGGCGTTTAACGCACGAGTAGGAGCCTCTCCTTTCCATAATTCACTGTCATTCGACAACAGCGTCGTCATTCCGTTTTCAAATTTTCCGATTTCCGAGGAGAACAACCGTTCCGCACCACCCCAAACGAAGGTGCGATCGCGGATCATCTGCGCATTTCCCTCCATCAGCAGATGATTGTAATAGAAATCGTCCCAGAGGAACGAGACTCCAGCTTCCGGAGCAACCGGGTCGGTATACTTCCCATCCTGCTTTGCTGCAACAGCCTTGAGCCCGTCCCCAGGTGCGCGATACCCGTCCTTCACGTTACTCGAGACAGTGACATTGGCCGGGGAAACACCACCCCCGGCGAACTTTATCTCGTCCTTCAGTCTGGAGTCGAGTCCGGTGCGTATCCGAGCGAAAGCAGCCGTGCTACCCTGTTCGTTGCTTTGAATCAGCTTACCAGCCGAGACGAACGCTTCTCCGAGATCATTGACGATTGCCTTGTGTTCTTTGAGTCGATCGAGAAGATCGCGCCCCGCACGACTGAATTTGGCAGCCAATGCCTCACCCGACGGTTGGTTACTGAACCAATGCATCTGACGCACCGAGTCTGCGGACGTTTCAATCTTTTCGATTCCGTAGAGCAAGGAAGCGCACATAGTCGCAAGCTTCCCCGACACCACGGGATCAAATTTGAAGACATTGGCGGCCGCGTCATTCTTCAATCGGCCGACATCATCGGAAATTCCCAACTCTATCTCTCCAACCAATGGCTAGGTGACGACGAATTCGGATCGAGTCGTGAGCTATCGGACGCCTCGGTATCCAATTTCGCGGTGACAATCGGTGTGCGACAGTCGGTCGTCGATCAGCCTGTTCGAATGGTGACGACCGAAGCCGTGCATGTCGCCAAGATCGGCGGGCCCGCATCGGAATCCGACCGAGCCACAACCCCTCCCCCCTTGAAGTCCTACCCCTCACAGCATTCCGCAAGGGTGCCGTGTAGGCAACTGAGGCAGGTGGCTTCAGTCAGCATCGGCGGGGCCAGCCGCTTGGCCTGCTGTCTGCCCGGCAGGCCGCGACGAGTCCGTCTCACAACCGAAGGTCCTGCTCCATGTGAACGGTTGTCCCTTCGTTTCTTTTGTGGCACAGTCGACTCGACGAGGTTGCGCGATACATAGGTGTCGACAGCTGGCGGGGTAACGACCCCTGGACCACTTTGCAACCGGTTCGAACGAAGTGGGGGAATCCAATGACAGGACCGGTCGAAGTCAATACGACCAAGCTGGCGCAGGTCATCCACGACATCGCCGCGATCGCGGACCAGCTGAATACGATCGCCACCGCCGGTAAGACTGCTGTCGCACCGGGATCAGCAGCGTGGGGCGACGACCGTTTCGGCAGCAAGTTCGCCGACGGTGCGGACGGTTTCAAAGCCGGGGCGGACAACATTGTCGAGAGCACGAGCACCCTGTCGACGTCGATGGGCAACCTGTCCAGTGGGATCTTGGCGAGTAGCAAACGCAGCGATGAGGGTGAGCAGGCAAACGCCGACGGCTTCCGAAGGTAGACCACGATGGACAACAACGAGGCTGAAACCGCCGCGCTCCTCGATGCTTTCAGTCAGCAGATCAGCGCTATCGCGGAAGTGGCGCAGAAGCGTGCGCTACTGACCGGCACGGGGTTCACCGGTGACAAACGTGTCACTGTGACGGTGAACGCCGACGGTGCGGTGATCGAGACGAAGTTCTCCTCCGACATCGATGAACTCACCTACGACGAGATCGCCAAGGGTGTGACGACTGCCGCGCAACGTGCCCTCGAGGATGTCGGTCGGCAGTCGCAGGAGCTGATGCAACCGGTCACCGATCAGCGCGCGGCGATGCCGAAGCTGCACGAGCTCATCGACAACCTTCCCGACCTCGACAGTCAGGCGCCTACGCTGCCTGCCGCCTCACTGGCACCACCCAACTCCCCGGAGCGCACCGGCACCGAGGATGCGGCGCCGACCTTCGATGATGCCGAGGATCACGCCAGGTGGACTGCCGAACGGCGCACGGGCGTGACGGATTCGGGCTGGTAGCTGAACTGTTGTCGCAAGGTGCGGTGTCCTACAGTCGACCGCGAACCGTTCCCACCACCGAGTCGGCGCCGAGAGGACAGCAGTGATCGACGAAGACGAGGCGTGCCGCTTCTGCGGCCGATTCGTGTTGGAGGTGGACGGGTGGGCGGAGATCATCCAGCCGTACCACCAGATCCGCGCCTCGTGGGACGCGAACACGAACTTCTTCTGGGGTCCGTTCCACCTCGGGTGCGTTCGAAACTTCCCCGAACGGGACATGTTCCGGAGTGAGGCAGCCACCTGGGTCTCGACGGTCGAGGATCTTGTGCAGATCCGAGGCGGCGACGGGGTGCTGCGCGAGGTACCTCGGCGCGGCCTCGGCTATACGGATCTGGTGGCACAGCTGCCCAGCGGTGTGGTCTACGAGAATCCGCGATTCGACGAATGGGCCTATGTCGAGGAATCCGGGCCCCTGCACTTCATCGATATGAATCGCGCTCAGGCGCTCCGTCGAGGTGAACGTGTGCGTGGCAGCGATGGTGGGCGGTCCATTCTCTTGAGCGGTGATCCCCAGGTCGATGTGTCGAAGTGGGATCTGCCGCAGCTCTTGGACTTTCTCGATGTGCGAGATCTGTACCAGGACATGCTGGATACGCTCGAGCCGAGGTACCGCTACCTGGACTCCGGACGGAATCGCTTCGGCCTGGTGCTCGATTACACGCTGTCCTGCGTTCAGCCGTACCCGCCGGATCTCGTGCGCTTCTTCGGCGAATACCTGGCCGCCTATGTACCGAAGCGGCTAGAAGACGCTTGAGCTCGCCAGGGTCCGCCCGTGACCCGGCGCCTCAGCTGTACCCCTCCACCTCGACGAGCGCGAACCGTCGCTGATGACGTCTGGACATCTCCGCTGAATCGTGCGTGATGATGCAAGCAGCTCGAATCACTCGGAAACAACGCCGAATAGCTGTGTTGTGGTTCGTATCAACTTGTGGCACAGTCGAACTCGCGACGACATTACAGCGTCGGCAATGTGAACGTTTGGTTGCGTCAGCCGTGGGGGGCTTCGATGACAAGGGCTGTCGCCTACCCATATCTGCCGTTGGTCGCGCGGGTGTCCCGCATCGAATTCCGGTAGGCCGTCATGGCTTTGGGATTTCCCTCCTGGCTCGAACCCGTCGAATGGCTCGTCGGAGCCGACTGGCCACACGGCAACGAAGACCTCATGTGGCAAATGGGCAAAGACCTCCAAACCGCCGCCGACGACGCCCAAGCCCTCGTCCCCGAACTCGAAGCCATCGTGACAACCGTCAACGCCGCCTACCCCCAAGGCCGCGGCGGCGAATCCATCCTCCAATGGATCCAACCCCTCATCGACGGCCAAGGCCCCGACAAAAACGGCTCCCTGGCCCACCTCGCCAACCACTGGACCAAACTCGCCACCGCCGCCGACTCCGGCGGCGACCAACTCCAAGCCGCCAAACTCAACTTCTACATCGCAGGCGCCTGGCTCCTCACAGAACTCGCCTGGGCCGCCGCCGCCGGACCCGGCGCACCACTAGCCCACGCCATCGTCATCTCCCAAGCCCGCACCCTGTTCCAGTGGATGGGCAAAAAGCTCATCAACGCGATCGGCCGCACCGTCGCCCGCAACGTCACCGACGAAGTCCGCGAACGTATCGCCGTCAAACTCGTCTACGAAATCGTCCAAGAAGCCCTCGTCGAAACCGGACAAGGCACCAGCCAAGAACTCGCCGTCCAATACATCCAGAACCAAACCGGACACATCAACGGATACGACTGGAAAGCCGTCGGACTCAACGCCGGTATCTCCGCCATCGCCGGTGGCGTCGGCGGCGGCACCGGTTTCGGACTCGGCCGCAAACTCCCCACCACCAACGGCAAATGGGAAGGCGCCCGCAACGGCGCCCTCACCGGCGCAGGCGCAGGCCTCGCCGGAGCAACCGCCGCCTACCTCGCCACCGGCGCCTTCACCGGCCAATGGGACTTCGACCCCCGCTCCTTCACCGGCGGCGCCGCCTCCGGCGCCGGACCCTCCGCCATCCACGGCTACCGAGGACACACCGACCGCGCCGGACCCATGAACTACACCGGCGACACCCCGCGCGCAGGTACCCCCAGCGAAACAAACACCTCCGAAACGAATGCGGCTTCGAACAACCGAGCCGGGGACAGCCAGAACAACGGCGCGAATACCGGGAGCGACACCGAGGGCGGTACAACCGCTACGGACCAGAACACAGGAGCAGCCGACACCACAACCCAGGAAGCCGAAGCCGCTACCTCGGAGCATTCGCCCAGCACACATGAGGCGAATCAACCCGCTGAACAAGCCGATCCCGGGGCCGAGGCCCCCACCACACAATCCACGAGCGACCTCAGCTCCGCGAATACGACCGTCGACACCGCGAATAATCCAGCGGGCACCGCGATCGATGCGGCATCGACAGGCGTGGAAGCCCCCTCGAGCACTGCGAACGAGAGCTCTCCTTCGCCTACCACCGAATCCACCGCGCAGGCCGACCCGACGACGCCTCAGCGCGGCGGCACCGAAACCGATGCGGCTGTGCCGCAGTCGGATACCGCTCGGGAGTCGCAACCTGGGGTCGGCGATCCGGCCACAGTCGTGCCAACCACACCCACTTCTTCGCCTGCAGTGGATACCGCGACATCGGCGGACCAGACCACGACCTCTCCAGCAGCCAACGCGCAGGCGGCTCCATCGACCCCAGCACCCGTCACAGCGACACCCGTCACAGCAGCAGGCGCCACGCCAACGGCTACGCCACCGACGCAGGCGTCCACTCCGGCCACCACCCAGCGAACCCCCGCGGAGCCAACCGATTCCGAACGGCGGGCACCGGCAACCGAGAACGCCGCGCCCACACCACGAGCAGGCCAACCCGGGCCGTCGGCCCCACCGGCAACCGGCCCGCGGGCCGCCGTGGACTCTCATTCACCGGCGACGACCGCGTCGGTCCAGGCGGCCAGCACGAATGTCGCCGCGCCGACGACGAATACGGCGGCGGACACTTCGCGCCGTCAGCAGACGGCTCAGCCCCTGGACACCGCAGCCGACGACACCCGGGAGATGGCCAAGAACTACAAGGCCAACTCGCGGATGCCCGGCGGAGAGATCGCCTTCGGCGAGCTGTCACCGAAGGCCAAACAGCTGGCCAACGCCTTGGCCACGAACGAGAGCGTCCCGATCCGGCCGGGCGAGGTGAATATCAGCCACCTCGCCGAGCTGCAGAAGTTCGCGGACAACGAACACGCGGTCATCCAGAACGCCGACGGCGAATTGCGGCTCTTCCGGGGTGGCAGGGTGCGTACGGTGATCCCGCCGAGTTTGGCGTCCACCTACAAATTCATCCTGCACACGCATCCGGAAGATCGGCTACCCGGTCCGCCGTCGCCGGAGGAGCGTCGGCTCCGTCCCGACTGCGTCAACAGCATGCACCAGGATCTCCGGAACAAACGGACCCCGCATGTGGAAGCCGTAGTGAGCCGGGACGGCCAGGTTCGCTTCTTCGACAACGAAGGCGTCTTCGACCTGCCCCCTGGGCAGTATCCGAGCGGTGGCCCGATCAACGACCGCGGCTACGTTGTCCCCGTCGCAGGTTTGGCGCCACCGACCACAACCGGCCCCGGCAGAGCCATCTCCGGGGATCCCGACCAGGAGGTCCACGATGACAGACAACAGCGTTCCACCCCTGACGCAGGCTCAGCGCCAAGCGTTCTGGCGGCGGCGGGGCTGGAAACCGGACCTACCGACAGACAAGCGGACAGCGATCGAGCAGTACTGGACGGACGAGATGATCGAGGAAGCGCAGGCCCACGGGTTCTGACCGATCCCGGCGAGGTCGGTCCGCTACAGATCAATGGGCGCGAGATCACTCCACTCGGAGTGAGCACGCTGTCCACCGCCGACGCGGAGCGCCTCACCGAGCTCGGACACAGCACACCGGACCTGTACGAGCTGGCCCCGGCCGACGCCGACTTCTTCCGCCAGCAGATGGTCCTGCTCACCGAGAACAATCGTTTCGCGGCATCGGTGCACGTCTACAGCACCGAGGAATACGGCGCCATGCGGTTGTTCGTCACCGATGACGGTAAAGCGGGCATCGCGCTGAAGGGCGACGAGATCGTTTCGGTCTTCGCCCACCGCGACACCCGCTACCCGGGTGTGTCGATGGCGATGCTGACCATCGCGATCGATCAGGGCGGTCGAAGGCTGGATTGCTTCGACACGGTCTTGCCCCGGCTCTACGCGGAGGCTGGATTCGTTCCGGTGGCCCGCCTCGCCTGGGACGACGAATACGCGCCGCCCGGTTGGGATTACGACACATTCGCCAAACACAACGGTGGTCGGCCCGACGTGGTTTTCATGGCCTACGATCCGGCGGCGGTCGGGTCGGAATACCGCCCCGGCGCAGGTCGAACGGTCACCGATTACGACGCGGGCATCGACGCGGCACGCAACCACGCGCGGACCGACCAGACGACCGACAGCGATCCGCCGGTCGAAGACGACGCGCGCGCCGCTGAGCACGGCGTCGATGCCGAGTTGCCGGTCCGGCACCACCCGCACAGCACCACCCTCGGCACCGACCCGACCTCGCACCGTGTCACCGAGAACCTTCGCAACGAGGGTGCGCACGACGTCGTAGTCCACGGCAACGACATCGGCCGCCCGATCGACGACCTGGGCAACCCTGTCGATCCGCAACGGGTGGTCGAGGCCGTTCGCGCCAATCCCGACTACGTCCCGGGTACTCCGATCCGCCTGGTTTCCTGCCACAGCGGCAACGACGCCGGATGGGCACAACACATCGCGAACGAACTCGGTGTGCCCGTCCACGCACCGACCGATGTGGTCGGCGTCCGGCAACGCCCCGACTCCCCCGCCGTGGTTCAGAACGATGGCCATTGGCGCACTTTCCACCCGGCGGACGCCGACGGCAATAATCGGGCACCGACCGCGCTCCCGGTCGATTCGGCACACGCGGACACCAGCACGCACGGCGACTTGGACCTCATGGCCGACGAGTCATCGGCCGCGGAGCCACTCACACCCGCCGACATCGAATCGGTCTACGGCATTCCGATCCGGAACCAACGCCGTATCCAGGGATTCATCGACAGGTTCAACCTGATCATCCAGGTCCGGCCGACCAATCCCGATTCGGTGCCGCACCTGAAAGCCGGTTCCGCGCCCAAGCCGATGGCGATCAAAGACAAGACGATCAACGATCTCGATGTCGCGTTGGGCGCCCCGGCCTCCGCCAAGGGGCTGGTCGGGCGGTTCGGTCCGGGGATGTTGCGCATGCCCGACACCACCGGCATGTCGGACGCGCGCGTCGAAGCGCTCGAGCAGCGGCTTCGCGCCCGTGCGAGAGACTTCGACGAGTATGCGGCGGATATGGCCAAGCTCGGCGACAGGTTCGTGGTGACCGACGGCATCGTCCACCAACTGATCGATGGTCGCGAGGTGCCGGTCACCGGTGACCACGACATGTTCGAAATCCTGCACGCGGACGGTACTCGCTTGACCCCGGCCGAACTCAGCCTCTACGAGAGTCGACTCGCCGCGATCGGTGCCGGAATCATGCACGGGCCGCACGTCTACTGGGATCCGCAGAGTTCCTTCCAACGGGCACGCAATTACGAAAGCATCATCGACCAGCACCAGTTCGACCCGACGCCGAACTCGAAGAACGAGCCGCTCATCGAGTTCAAGCCGGGTTCACAACCGACCGTCACCTGGGCGTCGAAGACCCTGCGGGAAGTCGATCACGAGATGACACCGTGGCACGTGGCCGCGGTCATCGACGGCATGGAAGGTGCTCGGCGGGCGAGCATTCCCGGGTTGATCGACGCACATTTCGGCGATTCGGAAGTCGACGTCCAAGACCGCGAACGGTACGCCGAACAGCTGCGTCGACAGATCGAGACCGAAGCCGACAATCTGCGACAGCGCGCCACCGAACTCACCACCGACCCCGACTTCGACCTCGCGATATTCCACGCCTGGGCCGATCAGAACACGAAGACGCCCGCCCCGGACGGGCCGGACGGTCAGCCGATGACGGCCATCCGCACCGAGCCGGATCGCCCGCCGGTGGTCGTGCCGACCCAGTCGCCCGAACACGAGTTGGCGGTGATCAAGAAGCAAGCCGCCGCCCTACACCAGCTCGCCGATCGGCGAGACGAGACCTTCACTCGCAGTGAGCAACTCGCCGCCGAACGCGGCGAACGGACGCGCGCGGGCATCGCCCATCACACCGACGACCCGGCTCGCGCCGACCATGCTCGCCAGGTACCCGCGGTGCCCGGCTACTTCACCGCCGACGTGCGGCTGTCCGACGACGGCCACGCGCTCGTCGGCGACCACGCCTACACCCCCACCGAATACGGTGACCTGTTGCGGGCCCACGGCTGGGACCACGCCACCCCGATCCGCCTCATGGCCGACAACGCGTCCACCAGCGGCTTCGCCACCCACCTCGCCCAGCACCTTCGTGTCGGTGTCCTGGCTCCCACCGCACCGATACGCATCGATGCCGACGGAAACTGGAACACACACCACCCCGACGGCAATGTCACTTCGCTCCCCTGGGACGAACAGGTCGGCGCGCAGAGCCCGTCGGCGACAACCACTACCGCGGAAACCCGCCAGGCTCCGACCACGAGCGGACCACAGAATCTGCCCCAGCCGTGGCCGACCGACCCGGTGACCGGCTATGTCATCCAGGCTCGTGACCTGGAGTTCCTCGGTCTGACCGAGGAACAGGTCCGCCAGTGGATGGCACGGGAAGCCCCGCTGGGCATGACCCCGCAGCTGTACCAGCAATGGCGCGACTCATTCCTGCAGGCGCTACGACGCGACGGTGTCTCCGTCGATCAGGTCGATATCAGGCTGCGAGGATCGGCGGCCGACTTCTTCTCCGGCGTCCACAAACAGCTACCCACCCTCGAGCAACTCGCCGACCAGCCCGAAGCTCAGGCAAGGCTGCGCGACTGGCTCGGCGACGACCCCGACCGACCGCTGAGCCGCCCCTTCGACTCGATGCACCGGCTGGGGGTGGAGGAGCCGAGCGACTTCGACATCAACATCTCGTCGGCGCAGATGTTCGAACAAGCCGCTGCCGCATGGGATCCGGAAGTGTACGACGGCGTCCTCACCAAGGACCACGGATACCTGAACAAGTCCGTCGTCGCGCACGAGTACCCACACCTGCGCCAATGGGCAGCAGAGTGGAACGCACGTACCGGCCGCGACATGTCGTATGCCGTGTTCGACGCCACCGGGCCGAAAGACTCGTCCGCACAAGGCTTTTACGTTCATTTCCGAGACTCTGATTGGATCGTTCACGGGCCCGTCCCGGACTCCGGGCACACGACGACCCAGCCGAGCCATCAACCGCTGCCGCCGGGACCGGCCGAGGCCATCGCACCCGAAGCGGTCGCCGAGCGAGCCTGGTCGCAGGACGTGAGCAACAAGATCATGACCGCGGATGGGACGATCACTCGCTCGGAGACGGCCAAGACCAATGTCATCCGGTCGATCACCGACCAGATGACCGCACCGCTCGACCGGCTGATGGAAGCGGGCCGGATGCCGTTCGTCGATCCGGCGATGGCCACGCACCTCGGCGATCCCGACTATGTAGTCGCACTGCGCAATCCGGAGTACCCGTCCATGGGTGGCGTGCTTCTGCCCCGATCGCAGATCGACCCGAGCAACCCCGCGCATGCGCCGGATCACCTGCTGTCCATGGATTCTCCGGTGGCGGAACGCACGCTGCGCGAAATGGCGGTGAGCGAGCTCGTCATGTCCTGGGCACACACCTCCAACGGAACCAATGTGAAGTCCCTCGCGATTCAAGAGGCGGCCATCACCGAGTTCGGGCTCCAGGATGTGCAGTCCTGGCGGATGACGCCCGAATTGCGCGCGGAGGTGGAGCAGGAGGTTGCCCGCTACGGCGACATCCATCGGGAACTGCTCCGCATCCAGTACGACCAGACGCAACGATGGCTCGCCGCCGAAGGCGTGAACAACATCGTGTTGTACCGCGGCTACTCATGGGCCGAAAACGAGTTCCCCGACTGGGCGCGGGGCACTTCGGGTACCACCATGGAAATGCCGTCGCAGCGGCCACTGTCGTCCTGGACGGGTGAGCGGCGGATCGCGTCGGACTGGCTGACCGAACACGAGTTGCCGGGCGTGATCATCGCGTCCCGATTCCCTCGGGAAGCCGTGGTGGCCTTCCCGCAGACCGGCATCGGCTGCCTGTGGCAGGTCGAATTCGTGGCGCTGGCGGGTTCGGGAACGACCACCCTCGATGTCGTCCACCGTCCCGAAGCGACTTCGGTCGTTCCGGCGGTCGACCCCGACCCGATTCCGGCCGACACCGGGCCCACCCAGACCCCCGCGACGATCAGCACCGCACGCTACGACTTCCGGCAGACCGTCGACGAGGACGGGCGTCGGACGACGGAGGTGACGGTTCGTGCGTATCTCGAGCAGACGCCGGGTGTCACGGCGGCGCAGATGCAGGCGGTCGCGCGGACCATGATCGAGGCGAGTGCCCAGCTTTTCGGTGACCCGGCGAAGGCGCCTCCGGCTGCCCTGTTCCCTGAGAAGTCCGGGCAGAACAGGCCGTCCGCACCGCGACACGCCTTGCTCAACGGTGACGCCTTGCGCGTGGATATCGAATTCGTCAACGATCCGGACCAGGCGCACCTGCGGGCGGCTGTAGCGCCGACCACCGAGGACGACGGACGGCGTTGGGCGCCGGATGTGGCGGCCGAGACGGTGATTCGGGCCATCGGTGAACACGTCGGCCTCACCGACGCGACCACCGGTGTGGAATCGGCGGATATCCAGCGGATCAGCCACGACCTCGCCGAGGCGATCGCCGCGACGCCACCGTCGCCGCTGGCAGGTGTCACCATCTCGCACGGTACGCACAGCACCACGATCGGTTCCGATCCCGCGACGCGACGCGTCACCGAGAATCTGCGCAACGAAGGCGCGCACGATGTGATCCTGCACGGGGACGAATCCGGGCACCCGATCGACGACAACGGTGCCCCGCTGTCGCCTCAGCAGGTCGCCGACGCGATTCTCATCAATCCGAATTATGTTCCCGGAACGCCGGTTCGACTCGTGTCCTGCTTCAGTGGCAGTGCGGTCGGCTGGGCTCAGCAGATCGCCGATCGGCTCGGTGTCCCGGTCCACGCGCCCACCGATATCGTCGGTGTCCGGCAGCGGCCGAACTCTCCGGCGGTGGTCCACAACGACGGCACGTGGCTCACCTTCACCCCGGGAAGCGACACGCCGGGACAGCCCGAGACGACGCCGGGTGAACGCACATCGGACCGAGCCACCACAGACGGGCTCGACGGCTGGGACTTCATGGCCGACGCATCCAGCGACCCGCCCGCGATCGAGGGTCTGTACGCGATACCCGACACAACCATCGATGCCCGCGGCTCGAGTCCAACTTTGCCGGATCCGCACGTGGGACCGGTACCGACCGGCATGGTCCTCGGCAACGACGGACTGCTCCACAAGCCCGGTGATCGAGCCGACAGCTACCGCACCGAAGACGGGCGCTGGCACCATCACCATGACGATCCGGGGACCTTTCGGGACAAGAATTTCGCGCTCCACGGGGGCAACCGTTTCATCGACGATCACCTGACCGCACAGGATCTCGTGCACAAAGCGCAGAAGGAGGCCACCGAGATCTACGAGGTTCGCGACGAGACTGTTCGCGAAGCACTGGAGCAACATGCACTCGAACGCCAAGCGCAGCAGGTCGAAAGAGACGCGGCGGGCGCTGTGGTCAAGGGTCACATGGCGGAGTTCGCGATCGACCGGATCCACGACCTGAAAGCCGCCGAACTCGACAAGGTCATCGAGGCCAAACGTGCGGCCGTGCTCGCCGACAGCCGTCTCAGCGACGCGCAGATCGATGCGAAACTCGATCGCCTCGATGAACTGCGCGACAACGCCGAAATCTACAACCGCCTGGGCAACGAGATGGTCGCCACGTCCAAGGCGATGGGCGAGCTGGGCGGAAGAACGTACGCGGTCGACAGCGAACTGCGCCCCGGCGCCGTGCTGTTCACATCCTTCGTCGGCGCCTTCGATGGAAGCAAGGTTGTCGACGAGCTCGCTTTTGTACCCGGTACCGAGAACACCCCTCCGACAGCGTTGGCTGTCGAGAGCAAGGGCGTCGGCTCGCCATTGGGTGACGCGCTCACGGAGTATGGAAAAGCAGAGCAGGGTTCGACCGAATACGGGCTGCACACGCTGTACATCGACCAGAATCTCGGACGCGTCCTGAGCGAGACCCGCGATGAGATGCATGCGCGGGGGGTTGACCCCGACAGCCCGGAGGGCAAACGGTTCATCGAGGCTCGCGAGGACCTCACCCGCGCGCTGCACGACGGAACACTGCGCATGGAATACCACTATGTGCATGCCCGTATGGACGGCACCATCGAGGTGGCGAGGTTCATCGTCGACGGTGGCCCGAATACCTCCATCGCGGCGATCGGTGGAATGGTGCGCGATGCCGAGTACCCGTTCCGCAGTCGCACCGAGTTGGAGCACGTGCTCGCCAGGGAACTCGACCGGGCGAAGGATGGACTGCTACGCGGTCTCGACAGCCCTGACCTGCTACGCGCGGTCGAAGAAGCCGTGGGTTTCAGTCACGGAGCGCGCGACGACAGCACCATCGGCAAGTACGTGGAGATGGCAGCCCAGCTTTCTGCTCAACAGGCCGAGATCGGCCGCGCCCTGGAACTCGGATCACCCCCGGATGCGGTCAGCCGAATGATCGTCGCCGCTCAGGAACAGGCTGCCCGCCTGCGGGAAATGGAAATCCAGAGCAGAATAGCGGTATTCAAGGATGTCGAACTCGGGCAGTACCGCGACATTGTCGAGCAATTGATCCGCCTCGATGTCGACAGTCGGGCGATACCGCTGACCACCGAGATCAAATACAACGAACGCATGATGCTGCGGGACGCGAAGGCTCTCGCGATCAGATTCCGTGAACACGAGGACCCCGCACGGGCGAAATTCATCGAGCACATGCTCGATCTGACCCGCGAGATATCCGCGGCCCGAGGCAAGGGCATTGATCTCGAACTCTCCGAACTGGCCAAGGAATACAACGCGCTCGAACAGGTGATCCAGATCGAGCGAGCCGCCGAGGCTCGCGTTGTCGAGAGTCTCGGTCTCGATCCGAGGCATGCCGAACAGCTGGCCAAGTTGCTCGATATGGACCGGGCGAACGACTTCGGCCGTCCGCTGGAGACACTGGGTCGCGAGATCGTCAGGCAGGGCACCGCCCGGGCCGTCGAGGCCCGCGAGCTGCCCGCACTGGAGCGAGGGCGCGTGGCCGAATTGGCACTGACCCGGGTTCAGGAGATCGAGCGCACGCTGGAGCAAGGCCGCGAACCCGATCCGCAGCTGGTGCGCGAAACCATGGACACGCTCAGCGGACTCGTGCGAGACGAGCGGGCAGCCGAATCCCGCTCGCTCGAAGCACTCGGACTGAGTCGCGAGCACCGAGAAGAAATCGGGAAAACCCTCGAGCTGGAACGCACCGAACTTCTCGGTCGTTCGATGGAAGTACTGGACAAAGAATTGGTTCGGCAGGACCACAACCGAACCGTAGGGGACTCCCAATTCCGGATCGGACCGGAACTCGCGAAGAATTTCGATGCCCGCGCCTACCGGCAGGTATCCAATGGTATGGGGCGCGCAGTGGAGGATAGAACACTTGATGTCGGCGATAAATCACGACAACCACCCGTTCTCGAATTCGATTCTCATGAACGTCGATTGGCGATCGCCGCAGCACTGCTCAGCAAGGGGGTTTCGCTCGAGCTGACGGAGGTGAGGATGCTGGTGGAAATGGGCCAAGGTATTTCTCCGGATCGCGCCATCCGGTTGCAAAGTGAGACGCAACACAGGACGCTGGTGCGCGAGCGGGAACGCGCCCGCGAGCGTGAGGCACGGGGAATGGAACGTGGCCGGTGAGCTACTCTGACCGAATGCGCAGGCAGGGGAGGAACAGGACGCGGATATGAAACGCTGGGAAACACTGTCGGAGAACGAAATCGCCGAGCTGGCCACCCGCCTGCGGAACCTGGACTGGTCCTGGCAGATGACCGACGTCGACGCGCTCGCCGCGGATTTCGGCTGGGAAGTCCAGGCCACCCGCCCGGACTCGGTGCGCCTCGACGTCGGCTTCGGACGAGGCAGCGGATCGGTGCGTGGCTATCGCGGTGCGGCGACCAAGATCGACCTGGCCGTCACCGCGTTCATCGGCGAGACCACCGACACCCGAACAGCTGTCCGGGACACCTTCGCCGCGATGGTCACCGCGATCACCGGCGCGATCGGCGCACCGACGAGCAGGTTTCCCGGCGAGTACGCCGAAGTCCGCTGGGCGGGTCAGGACACCACGCTCCGACTGGTCGAGATGACGAGCAACATCCACCTGTATCTGCACACCAACACCGACTTGGCCGCTCACGACGAAACCGTGCGGCACCAAGAGCAGGGATTGCCGTGACCGACTGGACCGACTTCGCCGACGGTCTCGCACAGCAACTGATGCTGCTACCGGCTGGTGCTTTCCTCGTGATCTGCGCACCACATCCACCCCACGATGCCCGCGAGTTCGTGCAGTTCGCACAGACCGATGACGAGCTCTACGGCCAGCTCGCGGGCGACGAGTGGCTCGACGAGAGCGACCGCCGCACTCCCGACGAACGTCGGCTGCTCATCGAAACCGGTTGGCAGCAACCCCATCCCGATCATGTCGACAACTGGTGGGTCGAACTTCCGTGGCCCGCGCCCTCGACCGGCTATCGGAAACTGGCATCCATGGCGGTTGTCGGCTTACGCGATGTCTTCGGCATCACCGCACCGGAACTGCTCACCTACCGGGCGTGGAACGGCAGGGCGGGCAACAGGGCGCTCGACCTTCCGCTGCTCGGTCTGGACTCCACGAACTCGGGCGACGACGCAGAGGATTCATCGCGACAATGAACGACGGCACTTTCGAGTCGGAGCGTAGAAATCTCCTCGACGCGGGAAACCGGATAGTCGAGCTGTACAAATCCGCACCCGACACCGAAGAAGGCGACGCGATCATCTACGACGCCTTCGAATACTTCGAACGATACGTCGAACTGCTCCCCGAAGTGGTCATCTCGCGGTGCCCGTTCACCAGGGCGACCGTCCGCTGGCCGATGGACGACGTCGATCTCGACGGCTGGTACTGGGAGTACGACAAGCCCCACCGCCGACGGCTCAGCAGCGTGCCACGCACGTGGCTCGCCATGGGCGGTGCGGTCCGTCTCGCCGAACCCATTGCCCCCGCGCCCTTCACCCGCAGGCCCGGCCCCGACGTTCCGTACGTCCTCCCCCCGATCCTGAACCGCCCGACGGTCCGTGCCGTGGTCACCCAGATCGCCATCGGTCCACACACCGGGTGGGCGACCACTTACTACAGCACCACCCGCGATCTGGGAATTCCACTCGAAAATACTTGGGGCACCGATAGATACGACACGTACGACGAGAGCGGGAGCTGGCGCGGCTGGGATGAACACACCTGGGCGGACAGTGATCACGACTTCGACCTACGCCCCTGGCTCAACATCGGCAAGTTGCTCTGGATCGCCCCCGACGACCCCACCGCGACACTGCGCGAAGGGGTAGCCGACTGCCCCTACCTCGACCTTGGGGGAACCCGGCGGCGTCAGCGGATCGACGGTGGGACCGTCACCAGATACTGACCACCGCTACAACAGTTCGCGATCACCGCGACTGATCATGGGCGAGGAAGGCTTCGGCTTCTTCGCGAAGACCGGTCGGGGCAGGCTCCCAGGTCGGACTCGCCATGAATTTCCTGAGTGCTTCCCGTTTCTCATCGTCGGATGCGGTGGTGACCTGCAGGACCGACCACAGCTCGGGCAGCGTTCGGGCCGGTAGATCCCACCGCATCGTGCGCAACCAGTCCTCGTTGCGCGTTTCGGTGGCAACACTGGGACGTTGCGCGTGGAACACCCGGCGCTCCACGACGTCGAAACCCACGGCGCGGGCCGCTTCCTCGGCGAGTTCCTGCCAGTGGGAGATCTCGGCGGAGGTCAGTTCGGTATCGGCGGAGGTATCGAGGTAGATGGACCACTGGTCCTGCTCGATCCGCCACAGTTCGAGCTGGGCGGCCCGGCCCTCGGCCAAGCGCACCTCCCGAACTCCGAACTCCGCGTCCTCACGATCGGTCAACCGGCCGACCCGGCTCAGCCGCAACGTGGCTCGTAAGGTCTCGAGACCTGCCTGGTCCAGGCGCCCCGCCAGCCGAAGCCGCAGATGCCGTGTGCGTTTGCGCATCAGTCTCCGATCCTCTCGAACGAATCCCACCGGGCGCGGATCAGACCACGAGGCTGCCCGACGATTCGTCGAACGTCTCCTCGTCCGCGCCGATCACCGGCATCGACGTACCGCTCACAGCACCGACGAGCTCGTCGCCGTGTGAACCGGCGACCAATCCCGTGCGTTCGGGGTCGTGTGTTCCGGCGTCACCCGCGCGACGTGCGGCGCCCGCGCCTGGAACCATACCGCCCGGTGCACCGGCCGTCGTCTGGCGTGCGGAGTCCGCGGCCTGGCCTGCTGCTGCCACGTCGATGCTCTGTCGGGCGGCGAGCGGGGTGCTGCTGAGCGGGGAGCTGCTCGGTGGCATGCCGCCGAGTCCGCCCATGCCTCCCATACCGACCATGCCCATGCCGCCGCCACCGCCGCCCGCCCCGGCGGACGCGGCGCTCGGGTCGGTGGCCGGCGCGGTGGTGCTGCCGTCGTCGGCGCCCGTGCTCGCGCCGAGGTTCTCGGTGAGACTGTTGGCTTCGGACAGTTCGGAGGACACCGTTTCGCCGAGTTGGGTGGCCGCGTCGGTCAGGGAGCTCACCACATCGGCGCCGGTCGACACCGCTTCGGTCGCGGCGTCGACGCCTTCGCTGACCGCGCTGGTCGCGCTGCTCGCCAGACCCGACAGCGCTTCCACGCCGGTCGAGGCCATGCTCAACAGCGGGGTCGCCACATTGAGCGCGGTGGTCAGACCGGAGATGACGTTGGGCGCCTCGGTGACGGCGATCTTCTGGCCCGCGGCCGTCATCTCACCGGCCTTGGTGGTCAGCGCCGCTTGGGTTTTCGTGACGATCGCGACGCCCTCGGCGATGCTCTCGTTGGCCAGCGCGATCGCGGCGGCCTGCCCGGGCGGAGTCCACAGAACCGGTGCGAGCGCCGTGATACCAGCGACGAAACGGGCGATGACGGCGTTGATCTCGGCCAGGCCCGTGCTGACATCGGCGGCGCCCGCCGCGACCAGCTGGTTCATCTTCTCCGCCTGGGCGGCGGTATCGGTGGTGTTCTGGGCGACCTCGGTGGACTTGGTCGCCGCGGCATCGGCGCCGGTGCCCTCCCACAGCGCGGTCGCCGCCGACAGCGCGTCCTTGGCCAGGTCGACCACTGTCGAGAGGGTGTCGGTGATGCCGGACAGCGCCGAGGTGGGATCACTGCTCGAACCGCCGGTGGAACCACCACCGGACCCGCCGCTCGAGCTGCCGCCGGACCCACCGGTGTTGCCGGTGCCGAACGCGGACGCCAATTCCAGCACCGGCTCGATCAGGCTCGACAAGGGGATCGCGGAGGCGGCCTCGGCCACCGAGGACAGGTCGGGCAGCTGGGGAAGCTGCAACGAACTGAGCGCGTCCGGGACCGACATGTCGAGCAGCGATCCCAGCCCGTGGGCTTCCAGCAGCTCGCGGATGATCTCTTCGACGGTCTGTGGTGTCTCGCCCTCGGCGGTCTGGGTGGCCGCGGCGGGATCGGCGACCATCCCTTCCGCGGGCGCGCTGTCTTCGGTCGCCATGGCTACGGCATGACCGTGGTGAAATCGGCCGCCGAGGAGACTTCGGTGGTCTGGTACGCCCCGGCGGCGCTGAGCGCGGCGGCCGAGGTGGCGGCGTGCACCGCCGCGATCTCGCCGATGGTGCTCAGGTGGTTGCCGGAGGCGACCGCGAACGAGGCGAGGAAGTCCTGGCCGATGAGGCCGAAGATCGGCACCGCCGCGGCGACCATGCCCGCGGCACCGGCACCGGCGCTCGCGACCTGACCGGCGAGAGCGGCGTGCTCACTGCCGAATTGGGTGATGGCGGCCTGCGAGGTCTGCAGCACCTGGTCCATGGAATTCTCCTTCAAGCGTGGATGAACAAAGTCGACAAGGTCAGGATGTGGTCGCCTCGGTGAATTCGGCGATGATCCGGTTGTGTTGTTCGAGTGCGCGTTTCGCGCCTGCCTCCGCCGCCGCGACAATCGCGGTTTCGAACTCGGCGGCCGTCAGCGTGGAAATGTCCTCGGTCAATTCGAGATCGACCAGCGCGCCGGTGCCGTCCATCACGACGATCACCGCGCCGTCGGCGGCGCCGACGCGGACCCGGATCGCCGCGAGCTGATCACTCAGGTCTTGCAGCCGGTAGGCCTTGCGCATGACCCGATCCATCAATTCGTCCATCGAACGAACCATGATCGCTCTCCTCAGTTCGCCGGGGACCAGATCTGCGGATCGGCACCGTATCGCTGTTCGTACTCGAATTCGGCCCGGGCGACCTGCTCGCGCGTCGGCATACCGATGACCGCGAGCGCTTGCGCACTCATTCCCGCGGCTTCCAGCTGCGCCCGCCTGGCGAGGGCACCCCGGTCGGCGGCGCGACGGCACAGCGCGACGATCTCGGCGGCGAGGTCGTCGGGCTGTCGATAGAGTTCGTCCTGACGGATCCGTAACCGCACCGGCTGGCCGCGTTCGGTGGTCCGCACCGCGATCGCTCCCGACGCGGAGGTCGCGGTGAAAGTCGGCAGATCGGACTCCGGCGCGCCGGAATCTGGCTGAACCACGAGATTTCCCCCCTGAAAGATCTTGCTCTGTACAGCATTCCGCATATTTCCCGAATGGGCAACCTTTGCCGCGACATCGAGCGACCTCGCCCGTGCGCCCCGAAATGGTGGCTACGAAAATGCAAGACCCGAACTGCCACAACGGGTTCGAGCCCGGAGCGAGTTATGCTCACGAACGCATCGACGATCGCCGGAGCAACCACGGACTTCCACCGTGGAAACAATGGGGAAATTGCTCCGTGAAAGGAAGCACATGCTGGAACTCAAGCCGGTCGGCATCTACCGCGAAATGTATCGCAGCGGTCATGCCGACCTACCGTCGCTGCGCGAGGCAGGGGCCACCGGGCCCCTCGACGACCGTGGCCGGATCATCGAATACATGACGGCGGCCACGCCGGTCTTCGACGTCATGGGCAGCGTCACCGACCTGTTCGACGCGAATGCTTCGATCACCAGCGGACAATCCCTGATCTCGGACGGCACCTGGCTGTGGCGGGTCGACTCGATCCATTATCTGACGCGGTACGACCTGGAGATTCCGGCGGAATTCGTCGACCATGTGCGCGCACGGAACTACCGGCCCGCGGCGGATGTCGATCTCGCCGACGAGATCTACGACGCGGCCATCACCGCCTACTTCTGACCCGGCGACGGTGCCGGTTCACACCACCCTCTGGATGGCGAACCGGCACCGAGACAGCATCACACGGAGAGGTCGACCTGCGTCGATCGGGGTGCGCGCTGCGCGGCGGCGCCGACCACCGGCTGGGCCGTATCGGCGATGTCGCCGATGACCTCGTCACCGTGTTCGCCGGTGACGAGGTTGGTGCGCAGGTCGAGACCACTGCTCGCATCGCCCGCCCGGGCCGCGTTGGCCATGCCTGCGAGCGGCATCATGCCGGGACCACTGGTGACAGCGCCGCGACCGCCGCTCGACGCACTGGCGGTGGCCGCCTCGGTAGCGGCACCGGTGGTGGTGGTACCGCTGGTGGAGCTACGGCCACCGTTCCACGCGCCGAGAGCCGGTGCGACCGCGCCCAGCCCGCCGATACCGCCGACCGCGCCACCGCCTGCGCCCATACCACCGGCACCCGCCGAGACACTCGAATCCTGCTCGAGCACTGGTTCTTCCACCGTGGTGGTGTCGGTGGTCGTCTCACCCGTCAGCGCGGAGGTGAGCTGTTCGGACACGGTGGTAGCCAGGGAGAACAGCGGCGTGATGAGGCTGGACAGCTGCGACAGCAGATCCGAGGAATCCATGCCGGACGGTGCGCTCGTGACATCCACCTTGGTGCCTGCCGCGTTCATCGATGCGGTGTGCGCGGTCAGTTCCGCCCGGGTCTGCGCGACGACCGCCAGCGCTTCGGCACCGGCCTCGGCGGCCAGACCGAGCAACGCGGCCTGACCACCGGGGGTGGCCACCAGCGGAGCCGCGGCCGTCGCGGTGGCGATGAACCTCGCGGTGATGGCCGTCAACTGGGCGAGTCCCTTGGCAACCGAGGCCGCCGCCTGGGTGACGACCGACTTCTGTTCGGCGCTCTGCGCCGCGACCTCGGTCGAGTCCTGCTGCACCGCCTGGGCTTTCGAGGACGCGGCGTCGGCGCCCTCACCTTCCCACTCCTGCATGAGCGTCTGTAAGGCGCTCACCCCGACTTCCAGCGCCGCCTGCACGATGGTGCCCGCGTTCGACAACGCCTCGGTGGGATCGAAGGCCGTGCCGGTCCCGATCTGCCCGGTGCCGAAACCGGCGGCCAGGTCGGTGAGCGGTTGGACGAGCGCCGACATGTCGATCAGGGGCAGCGCGGGCAGATCCGGCAACGCGGGCAACGCCGGAAGTTGCGGCAGGGCAGGCACTCCCATGTTCGCGAGAGCCGAACTCACCGGGAGATCGAGCGCCGGACCGATCGCGCTCGCACGCAACAGCTCCATGGCCGAAGGCTCGGTGGCTACCGTATTCATGACAATCTCCTAGTGATAGATCACACCGACCGCAGCCAGCTGTCCGGCTCGGTGTCGTAGTCCTGCTCGGCGACGACCTCCGCAGCCGCCACCGACTCCGGCGTCGGCAGACCCAACGAAGTGAGGACATCCGAGCTCACCCCGGCGGCGGACAACTCCGCCCGCCGCGCCAGGGCCGCGCGACCGGCCGACTGCTTGCACAACCGCAAGACCTCGGCGGCCAGCTCACCCGGCGGACGACGCAACTCGTCCGCTTCGATGGTTACCCCGAGCGGCAACCCCTGTTCGGTGGTACGCACCTCGATCGCCCCCGTTCGCGACAGCGCGAAGAACACACCTGCGTGCGACGTCGACTCCCCATGTGCTGACATCGATCCTGCTCCCCTTCGAATCCCCACCCGAGCACTGTTACGCACAGCGTTTCACGCCGACGATACCGCGATTATGAGCCGTAACATAGTGCGTGGCAGAAGATTTCATCTACTCCTCGAGCAGCGGGGTCGCGCGCGGCGTGATCAGAGTGGTGGCAGGTCGGCGATCTGCACGAGTTCGACACCGAGACTGCGCGAGACGAGGGTGCCTCGCCCGGGTGGCATCTTGCTCGGGCGCACGTCGCCGATCAGCTTCCCCTCGTCGCGTGAGCCGCTCATGATGAGCGTCTGCACCGACATGTTCTTCATGCCGCCGAGTACCGAGTCGAACAGCGCGCGCGAGGCGCCGCCGATGCGCCGGGCCACGATCAGGTGCAAACCGATGTCGCGGGCCTGGGGCAGGTATTCGAGCAGGGGTGAGAAGGGGTTGGTCGAACCGGTGACCACCATGTCGTAGTCGTCGACCACGACGAAGATCTCCGGGCCCGACCACCAACTGCGGTCGCGCAACTGCTGCTGAGTGATGTCGGCACCGGGGATGCGCTTGCTCAGATAGCCCGCCACCTCCGAGATCATCGGCCCACAGGTCTGCGACGAGGTGGAGTACCCGGCGAGCTGGTCGCCCTCGAGCACACCGAGCATGGTGCGCCGGTAGTCGATGAGGATCACCCGCGCCTCCTCGGCGGTGGACTGTTCGGCGATGCTCATCACGATGTTGCGCAGCAGGGTTGTCTTGCCGCATTCCACGTCGGCGAACGCCATGAAGTGCGGTTCGACGGCGAAATCCAGGACCAGCGGCTGCAATTCGGATTCGCCGAGCCCGACGACGACCTTGCCGCGGTCGAGGGTGACGCCCTCGGCCCTTGCGGCGGCGACCACCTGGTCGCGGGGCACGCTCAGGGGGAGCATGCGCACCTCCGGCGCCCGCCTGCCCGGATACAGGGCGGTGAGTTCCTCGCGGGCGCGGGTGACACCGTCGGCGATGGTCGTCGGGTCGGAGTCGGAATCGAGCCGGGGCAGGGCGATCAGCATGTGCAACTGCTCGGGCGTGAGACCTCGGCCCGGCCTGCCGACCGGAACCTGATGGGCGGTACGCCGATTCATCTCCGAGTCGCCGGGGTCACCCAGGCGCAGCTCGAGTCGGGTGCCGATCTGGTCCTTGACGACCGGGCGGATCTCGGCCCAGCGGGACGCACCGATCATCAGGTGGATACCGAAGGAAAGACCCTGGGTGGCAATGGCGTTGATCTGCGGTTCGAGTGCCTCGAACTCCTCGCGGATGGCGCTCCAGCCGTCGACGACGAGGAACACGTCGCCGAACAGGTCCGCGGCCAGCGGATCGCCCGCCGGGGCCTTCGTCCCGTTGATCTGGCGGGCCTCGAGCGCGGAGAATTTGCGCCTGCGGAACTCGGCCATGGATTCGATGCCGAGTTCGGCGAAGCGCTCCTCACGCTGACGCATCAGCGAGGTGAGTTCGGCGACGGTGCGGCGCACCCGGTCGCTGTCGAGTCGACCGGCGACCGAACCGACATGCGGAACGCCGACCAGACCGGCCATACTGCCGCCACCGAAGTCGAGGCAGTAGAACTGCACCTGTTCGGGGGTGTGGGTCGCGGCGGCGGCCATGATGATGGTGCGCAGCGTCGTCGACTTGCCCGACTGCGGACCACCGACCACGGCCACATTGCCCTGGGCACCGGCGAGACTGATGGTGAGCACGTCGCGACGCTGCTCGTAGGGCTTGTCGACCACGCCGATCGGCATCCACAGCTGACCGTGCCGGTTCACCGGCGACCGCCAATCGGGGTCGGGCAGCAGCATGTCGGCGGTGGGCGACTCGTCCAGCGGCGGCAACCACACCTCGTGGGCGGGGCGGCCGTGGCCGGTGAGCCGCTTGACGACGACGTCGAGCAGCGAATCGGGGATGCCTTCCTCACCGGTGGCGGCGCCGCTCGGCGGCGGGGGCGGCAGTTCGGGCATGCCCTGCTGCGCCGGTGCGTCGACGTCCTCGATCGCGGCCTCGGCGACCTCGACCGGCGCGGCGGTGAACTCGACCAGCCGTTGCCGACCGACCGGGGCGCCGTCGTCGTCCACCACGGTGCCCGCGGGTGCGACGTAAGGGCCCGACACATAGCTCGCGTTGAACCGGAGTGGTTCGGACGCATCGCTTTTCAGGTAACCGGCGCCGGGCACGCTCGGCAGGTGGTAGGCGTCGGTGATGCCGAGCACCGCGCGGGATTCGTTGGCCGAGAAGGTGCGCAGGCCGATCCGGTAGGACAGGTGCGACTCCAGGCCGCGCAGTTTGTTCTCCTCGAGCCGCTGCGAAGCCAGCAGCAGGTGCACGTGCAGCGAGCGGCCGAGGCGGCCGATCATCACGAACAGTTCGGCGAAATCCGGTTTCTGCGAGAGCAGTTCGGAGAACTCGTCGACGACCACGAACAACGCCGGTAGCGGATCGAGCGGAACGCCCGCGGCCCGCGCCTTCTCGTAGTCGGTGACGTTGGCGTAGTTGCCCGCCGAGCGCAACAGTTCCTGGCGGCGGTTCATCTCACCGGCCAGGGCGTCCTTCATCCGGTCGACCAGCGAGAGTTCTTCCTCGAGGTTGGTGATGACCGCCGCCACGTGCGGCAGCGAGTCGAGGCCGAGGAAGGTCGCGCCACCCTTGAAGTCGACGAGTACCAGGTTCAGCGCGTCGGGCGAATGCGTGGTGACCAGCGAAAGAACCAGGGTGCGAAGGAATTCCGACTTGCCCGAGCCCGTGGCGCCGATGCACAGACCGTGCGGGCCCATGCCGTTCTCGGCGGATTCCTTGATGTCGATCTCGACGGGTGTGCCGTCGGGAGTGATGCCGATGGGCACCCGGAGACGTTCGCGCGCCGTGCGCGGCCGCCACACCTTCGACGGGTCGATCTGCGCGGCATCGGGAATCTTGAGCAAGGCCATCAGCCCGGGGTCGGCGGTGGTCCCCTCCCCCAGGCTCACGATCTGGGCCGCCGTGGCCAGCCGGTACCTGGCCAGGGTGCGCGCGAAGGACTCGGCCTCGGCGATGCTGACGGCATCGGCGGTGGCGAACCGCTCCACGCCGGAGGCGCTGCGCGCCGACACCTCGCCCGCCTCGGCGACCAACTGCAGGCCGCGGCGCGCGGCCAAGCCGTTCTCGGGGGCGGTGAGGTCGAGGACGGTCACCGAGTCCAGGCCGGATTCGCTGATGAGGCGTTCGTTGCCGCTGACGTACCCGTCGTCGATGATGACGACCAGATGCAACCGTCCCTGGGTCGGTTGCGGATTGCGCATGAAGCGGCCGCGTTCCATCAGCTCCGAGGCGAGCGCGGTCTCGAGTTCACCGAGCGAGGTGTACATCATCCGGGCCGAGCCGAGACCGTCACGCTGATTCGGATGTTGCAGGTGCGGCAGCCATTTCGCCCACGCCCACGGCCCGTCGGGGTCGGCGCAGACGATGGCGACGGCGAGGTGGTCGGGGCCGTGGAAGGTGGCCAGCTCCATCAGCATGGAGCGCACGAGCATCCGCGAATCCTCGGTGGGACCAGCGATATTGATGGCCGGGAAGGCGCGCAACGACACCGCGGTCGGCAGCTCGTGCACCACGGAGTGGGTGCGCACGAAGCGACGAAGGGCCACGGTGGAGACGGGTTCGAGGTCTTCGAGGGGGCCGGTCTCGGGGCGGGCCAGTTTGGTGGCGAGCCGATGGCTGCCGACCCCGACCCGGACGTGGCCGAAATCCGGATCGGCCGGTCGGCGCTCCCACATCCGGCGGCCACCGATCAGCGAGGGCAGGTCGGCGGGCTCCGGATGACTCCAGCCCAGCGCCTCGAGCTGCTTGCCGCCCGTGCGCCGCACATCCTTGCGCACCTGGTCGAGGTAGCGGAAGTAGTCCTTGCGCTCCTCGTTCAGTTCGACGGCCCGCTTGCCGCCGCCACCGCGAACACCGGCCATCATGCCCGCCATCGACATGATCATCATCATCGGGAACATCATCGACATGGGGTTGGCGAGCATGTTGCGCCCCATGGTCGCCATCATCGCGATCATGCCGATCACCGCGACGATCATCACTACCGGCATGATCTTCATCATCAGCGGCGCGGGCAGCGCGCGCGGCACTTCGGGCGGCGCGGTGAGTGCCACCTCGCCACCCGGCGCGCGCGGCGGCGCGATCCGTGGGCGACGGACGAAACCTTCGGTAGCCATGGTTCCTTTCGATTACGGCTCGAGCTCGAGCTCGGCCCGCTTTCGTCGGTAGGGGTAGGCGAGGCCGAGCCCGATGACCAGGCCACCGAGCGCCACGGTCGTGCCGATCACGGCGATGCGGCGCGCGCGGGGGTCGGGGCCGGGCGGCAGCACCGGCGCGGCGACCAGGTGCGGTACGTCGGCGCCCGCGGCGACCGGCTGGTCGGGCAGTTGCGCGGTGAGGGCGGCCAGCGGGTCGATCAGGCCGTGGCCGATGCCGTCGTCGCGGCCGTTGCCCGGTCCGTGCGCGGTGCGGGTGATGCGGTCCATCACCTGCTGGGCGGTGAGCTCGGGAAAGCGTGCACGGACCAGTGCGGCAAGCCCGGCCACGTACGGCGCGGCGAAGCTGGTGCCCTCGATGGGCCGGATGCCCTCGGTGGTCTGTACGCCGTCGACCAGCCCGGTTCCGCCCGGCTTGCTGTCGAGGGAGACGATGTTGCGCCCGATCGCGGCGACGCTCACCCACGGTCCGCGCAGCGACAATTCCGACGGCCCGCCGTCGGCGTCGACCGAGCCGACCGTCATCACATAGGGCGCGAACCAGGCGGGGCTGGCGACGGTACTCACCGACGACCACCCCGACGACTTGTTCTGCTCTTTGCACGCCCCGTCGGTCTGGACATTGCCCGCCGCCGCCACGACGACGACATTGCGGTCGTAGGCGTATTTCACGGCGGCACCGAGCGAGGCGTCGGCGGTGTCGGAACCCGCTGGGCTGCACGCTACTTCGGAGATGTTGATGACGGTCGCGCCCATGTCGACGGCGCGGACGACGGCGGCGGCGAGGGTGAGCACACTGCCGTACCCGTCGTTGCTGATCTCACCGGGGTCCTGGCCGCCCTGTTTGTTCACCGGCTCGAAGGCGAGGCTGAGCTGGCGGATGGACAGGATCTTGGCATCGGGCGCCACGCCGACGAAGGCGTCGTCGGGGCTGGGGTCGGCGGCGATGATCCCGGCGACCAGGGTGCCGTGCCCGTCGCAGTCCTCGGTGCCGTCGGAGCCGGAGACGTAGTCGCCGCCCGCCTCCAAATCGGGTAGTCGCGGATGGCGTTGCACGCCGGTGTCGATCACCGCGACCTTCTGCCCCGCACCTCGGCTGAACTTCCACGCCGAGGCCAGGTTGAGCACCTGCTGGGAGATGGGCGGTTCCGACGGCGCCGGACCGGTGAGCAGCGGTTCACTGCACAGCGCCGACGGTTCGGTGGGTTCCAGCGGCGCCGGGCGACCGCTGAGGGCCGCGGCCGCACCGAGCGCGCCACCGTCGATCTGCGGCGGCGAAACGGCCCGGGCCGGACCAGCGAAGCCGAGGCTGGCACCGAGAATCAGACTGGCACAACCGAATCGGAGCGCCCGGCGACCGGAGCCACTCATATGTTCCTGGCCATGGAGTACACCCCCATGATCCACAGCACGAGCGGAATCAGCGCGATGATGAGGATGTACTCGAAGATCTCGATGGCGCGCCTGGTCACCGGCGACACCTCGATCGTCGGTCCGATGACGCCGAAGCCGATCGTGCCCGCCGCGAAGGCCAGCAGGCCGACGGCGAAGATCTCGATGCTGCCGCCACCGAGCGCGAGTCCGACGATCAGCGCGACGAACGCGACACAACCGCCCGCGATCAGGGTGGCCGCCTGCACCAGGTCGGCGAAGGAGCGCCCGCGCAAGCACAGGATTATCGCGGTGGCGATCGCCAGCACGATCCCCTGCCAGCGGGCCGAACCGAGCGGGTCGGCGGCACCGAACGCGCCGAGGGCGGCGGTGGCGGCGCAGGCGATGACGAGCCCGGACTGGTACTGGTTGGCCGCGCGCGCCCGTTCGCCGAGGCCGCTGGCCGACGGCAACGCGGTGGCACCGATCGCGCCGATGCCCTCGATGGTCGGGCGCGGTTCGTGGTCGGCCGGGTCGATCGCCGCACCCGCGGTCGGCACCGGCGGCACCGGGAGCCGACCGAGCAGGGCGGACATTCTCGGTGCCATGGACAGGATCGCGATGCCCGCGAACAGCAGGGCGGCCGAGAGTTTCGGCAGCGCCGGATGCCAGATCAGGTACACCGCGCCCGCGACACAGCCGATGATGCCGAGCGAGGCCGCGGCGGTGAACACGGTGAGCCCGCTGGCGGTGACCCGGTAGCCGACCACGGCGGCGACGATCGTCACGGCCGCGCCGAGCAGCAGGTGCGGACCGCCGAGCGTGCCGGGTACGAAAAGGGCCGCGCCGCCGAACAACAGCAGTAGGGCGTCGAGCGACAACCAGTCGGCGGTGAGCCGGTCACCGTACTTGCGCGCGGCGATACCGGCGACGGCGAGCGCGAGCACACCGAACCCGGTGAGTCCGAAGGCGGGGGCGAGCGGGTCGCCGTCGCCGCGCGCGATCACCAGCAGCACCAGTGCGGTGAGCACGGTGACGGTCGACGCGACCAGGCCGAGCCAGCGGGCCGCTACTCCGGTCCAGCCCCGGAACTCCTCGGTGGTCAGGCGCGAGACCGCGTCGATCACGTCGTCGAACAGCGCGGGCGCTTCCTTGGCCGACACCGAGCGGAGCACGAGCAGTTCGCCGTCGTAGACGTCGGCCTCGGAGAGGGTGCGGCTCGGGGCGATGGCGTCGCGGCCGATCCGGGCCAGGGTCCAGTGCTTGGCCCGCAGGGCGCCGGGTTCGTCCTCGGAGTCGGTGGGGTCGGGGTTGCGCGACTCGATGAGCTCGACGAGGTCGCCGATGAACCCCGCGATCGGAACCGTCACGGGCAGACCGACATCCACCTGGGTGTTGCCGCCGATCACCGACACCCGGCACAGATCGGGTTCGAGTGAACGCTGATTCGCCGCCGGTGCGTCAATCACGGTGCGCACCCACCGTCCACGAGTTGCCGTTCGCCCGTTCGATCCCGAAACACCGCACGAGGCGGAACACCCCCTGAGTGAACAACTCTGACACCAGCCAAGAACTCTCACACGTAGAAGACAGTTTGCGTTGCGACCTCTCGGCAGCTGAACCTAATGTAACGGACAGACCAGACCCCCGCGATCGGTAGTCTGGGTAATAAGTGAACAGCGCAGAAACCACAAACCAAGACTTCGGGGACTCGACAGAAATGACCGGCAATCGCCAAGCTCAGCGTGCCTTCGACGCCGGAATCCTGTCGTTGGGTCTGTCCATCGAGGGACAGGAATCCAAACGTGATGTGGAGTACGCGAAACTCGCGTTCCAGCGGGCGACGGAGTGGGATCCCACGATGTCGGACGCCTGGCTCGGCCGAGCCGCCGCGGGCGAGGTGACCAAGGACGTCCTGTTCAACCTGTACAAGACCGCTGGCAGCAGTCTGTACCGCGAGCAGCGCAGGCTCGGGCTGGCGCCGCGCGCGCTCGCCGGTCGCTTCCTGCCCGGTCTCTACATCGACTATCCGCTGGCCAGTTACACCGAGGTCGCGCTGGCCTGGGCCGCGCAGCTGATCGCCGACAAGGACTACGACGAGGCCGAGCGCACCCTCGACGAGCTCGCCGCCCACCGCGCCGGGCTGCTCTCGGACCCCGACAAGGACGTCGACAACCGGATCAGCGCCTACATCCGTGGCGTGCTGCACTACAACACGCAGCGCTGGCCCGATGTGATGACGGTGCTGGCCGGTTCGGCCGAATGGGACGACCCGTATCTGGCGGCGGGCGCGCACGTGATGGTCGGTACCGCCTGCGCGCAGCTCGGGCTGTTCGGCGAGGCCATCCGCCGGATGGAGGCCGCCGAGCAGGGCCCGATCCCGATGGCCCGCTCCACCGCCATGTTCTGCCGCGGCTTGTGCCTGCGCGAGACCGGCAGCGAGGACGACGCACAGGCGCTGTTCGAGAAGGTGTATTCGCAGGCACCGGATTTCAGTGCCAACACCGCCGCCATGCGCGACCGCACCTACCGCATCACCGTCACCAGCCGCGAGTCCATCGACGCCCGCACCGACAAGTGGGATCCCGCGACCGCGCCGTCGCTGCAGGCCATCGAGCAGGCCGAGACCGAGGACCGGGCCAAGCGGGTACTGGCCGAGGCGCGCGCCGAACTCGACAACCAGATCGGTCTGGTCTCGGTGAAAACCCAGGTGGCCAAGCTGCAGTCCTCGGCGCAGCTGGCCAAGATCCGCGCCGAGAAGGGACTGGCGTCGGCGGCTCGCGGCCAGCACCTGGCCTTCACCGGTCCGCCGGGAACGGGTAAGACCACCATCGCCCGGGTGGTCGCCAAGATCTATTGCGGTGTCGGCCTGCTCAAGACCGACAAGGTCGTCGAGGCCAAGCGGGTGGACTTCGTGAGCCAGAACCTCGGCGGCACCGCCATCAAGACCGAGAAACTGATCGACACGGCCATGGACGGTGTGCTGTTCATCGACGAGGCCTACACGCTGATCCAGACCGGCCTGTCCGGCGGCGACGCCTTCGGCCGCGAAGCCGTCGACACCCTGCTGGCCAGGATGGAGAACGACCGCGACCGCCTGGTGGTGATCATCGCCGGATACGACGGCGAGATCGACCGCCTGCTCGCCGCCAACGACGGTCTGGCCTCACGGTTCTCCAAACGCCTGCAGTTCCCGTCCTACACCCCGGAGGAGCTCGGCCAGATCGGGCAGGTGATCGCGAAGAAGCGTGACTCGCAACTGTCCGACGACGCCGCCGCGCTGCTCGTCGAGGCCTGCGGGCACCTCTACGCGCAGGAGAGCACCGATCAGAGCGGGCAGCCGCGCCGTGGCGTCGACCTCGCCGGTAACGGTCGCTTCATCCGTAATGTCATCGAGGCGGCCGAGGAGGAACGCGAATTCCGGCTCGCCAACGACGATTCGATCGATCTCTCGGCGGTGGACGAATCGGTGCTGATGCGCATCGAGGAACCTGACATGCGTACCGCGCTCACCAGCCTGTTGAGCACATTGAATGTGAATTGGCCTGCCTGACAGGCGAATTCAGGGCCGGGTGCGAGGCATCCGGCCCTGTTCGTTTCAGCGACCGGACGGCAGCGAGTCGTAGGAGGAGAGCGCTTCGGTCGGCGAGAGCGTCGGGCCGGGAACCAGCTGGCCGATGACCGACCACGGCGCGAGTCGAGGGCTGCTCCCCAGGCCGATGGCCGTCGCCACCGCCATGTCGGGCACGCCGTAGCGCACCCCGCTGTCACCGACGTAGAACAGGCTCCCCCGGCGGGGGCTGCCCGGTTCCATGCCCGTCACCTGAACGAATTCGCCGGTGCCCGGGGGCACGTAGACCCCGTCGACCCGGTCGCCGGTGCCGTCACCGGTCGACAGTTCGACGACCTTCGCCGATTCCGGGATGGGCAGCCGGGTGCCTGCCAGCAGCGACACCACCGCGCGTTCGTTGGGTCCGTCGCCCGCTTCCGATTTGCGTTCGGTCGGGCTGGTTCCCGGCGTCTTGGTCCACGACACGCACGCGACGGGCGCGTCCTCGGCGGCCAGGATCTCCGGGGTCTGCACCGGGAAGTCGTCGACGGGCAGCGGGCGCACCACGGCGACCTGGTGGAGCACGTCGGGCGGAAGCGTCGGAATCTCGCTCACCCCATGGGAATCCGCGTTGCGGATCACCCGCGCGGTGAACGGGCTCACCGGCTGCACGCCGTCGGCGAGCACCACATACGTCTCGGCTTTGGCCGTGCGGTCGGAACTGGCCACCTCGACGACGGCGCCCACCGGGAGCTTGGCCAGGGGGCCCGGGCCGGGCTGGCCCGCGTGGGGGATGACCGGCGGCGCGAGCGCGGGCACTTCGGCGGTCGCACCGAGCAGACCGGGACCGATCGGGCGCGGGCGATGCGTGGACAGCCCGAGCGAACGCGCCAGCACCTTGTCCTCGGGGTCGACCTCGGCGTGCTTGCCGTCGTAGACGAGGTAGGTCTTGTTCTCGTGACGCACGAACAGCGCGGCGGCAGGGTCGGCCGTGCGGATGCGCTCCCCCAGTTCCGGTTTGCCCGCGACCACCGCGGTGGTCGCGCCGCTCGCCGAGGCCGCGCTGCCGCCCTGGGACAGCTGGATGGTCTCGCACAGCGACCAGGTGGAGCTGTCGCCCTGACCGGAACCCGGCAGCGCGCTCGGCGCACCGGGGATACCGAGCATCGGGCCGCGCGGCAGGTCGTTGAGCTTGCTGTCCTTCACCGCGTGCGGTTCGGCGTTGCTCTGGGTGATGAGCCGGGCCGAGGCCAGATTGAGCACCGGGTGCAGCACCTTGTCGCCCTCGGCGGTGTGGCGGACCACGTACAGGGCGCCCGTATCCTTGCCGGACACGATCAGGGCATCCCCGATCGCGCCCTGGGGCCGCAGGAATCCCAGAATCGCCGCACCGGCGACCACCAGCAGACCAAGGGCCGCCCCCACCCACAGTGAGCGAACCTGCGAACGCATCGGATCGTGCAGCATCCGGACGTCTCGGCGCACCAGCGCGTGATCGAGACGACGCAGCAGGAAGCGGTAGCCGTTGACCTGGGCCCGGGTTGTCAGCTGTGCCGGCACTCGGCCTCCATCGAGCTATCCATCACCATCTCAGCCGACACGGTACCTTAAATCCGACATTGCCCTGAACCAACTTTCGAACGCACGCCGAGCTGGGACAACGATGGGGAACGACACGATGAACGGCCGGACAACCGGCGCCGGAACCCTTCCCGAGCGGGAACGGAATCAGGCCGAGGAGCGCGACACCGGGCAGCCGAAACCCGTGTCGCCGTACGACACTCTGCGCGACCCCGAGTTCTGGCTGTTCCGGATCTTCCCGCTGCCCGCGGTGGTCGGCGTCGTATTGGTCGCGGCGACGGTGGCCTGGGTGGTGCTCGTGCTGTCGGACTCGGTGTGGGGTGCCGTCGGCGCGGGTGCGCTGATCGGGCTCATCGGGCTGGTGCCGGTCCGTGGGACGACCTTGGCGGGGCGGATGGCGACCGGCTTCGGCAGGGGGCGCGGGCGGGGCGCCACCGAGCGGCTCGCCCAGGCGCCCGCCTTCGACGTCCCCTTGGCCGAGGGCGGCAACTGTGGCGTGCGTTGGGACGGCGATCTGCTGCTGACCATGCTGCGGATCGACCCGCCGCCGGACACGTTGACCCTGCTGCGGCACGGCTCGCTCAGCACTGACCAACTGCTGCCGCTCACCGAGATCGCCCGCTGTCTGGACCAATTCGACATCACCCTCGCGGGCATCGACCTGGTGTCGACCGGTGCGCGCACGGCCGGTACCGGTGTCGCGTCCTACCTCTACGACCGCATCCTCGGCCCGCTACCCGCCGTCGCGCACCGGACTCTGTGGCTGGTGCTGCGCATGGACCCGCTGACCAATGCCGAGGCGGTCGACAAACGCGGCGGCGGCGCCGAGGGTGCGCTACGGACCGCGATCATCGCCACCCGCCGGGTGGCCAACCGGCTGGCGGCCCGCGACATCGCCGCGTCCGTACTCACCTCGGCCGAGATGAACAGCGCGGTGCGCCAACTCACCCACGGCTTCGAGATCGATCAGCTCGAGGAGACGCCGACCGCGCTCACCACGCCGAGCCGTTGCCTGACCCACTACCAGGTGGGCGCCGAGCTCATCACGCCGCGTGGACTGGCCGACATCTGGGCCGTGCCGAGCCTGTCGACCACGCTCACGCTGCGGTTGCGCCCGGGAGCACCACGTCACGACCAGCGCAGCGACCACGCGGGCACCGTGGTGCTCAACGCGGTGGTGCGTTTCGACACCCTGGTCGAACCGACCGAGATTCCGATCCGCGGTCTGCGTGACATCACCGGCGGGCATCTGCGCACGCTGCTCGACACGCTCCCGGTGGCCTCGCTCGGTCGCTGGTCCGACGACGACGGGTACCGGGGCACCCTGGCGGCGCTCACCGACATCGCGGTGCCGACGGCGGGCTGCGGCCAGCTGATCGGCGCCGACGAACGCGGCCAGGGCATCGCGGTGTCGCTCATCGGTGACGGCACCCGCCACCTCGAGGTGATCGGCAATCTCGACCTCGCCCAGCAGGTCATCCTGCGCGCCACCGCGCTCGGGGCCCACGCCATCGTGCACACCGCACGGCCCGAGGCATGGCATTCGATGATGGCCAATCTCAACGCACCGCAAGTGCTTTCACTCGCACCACGCTCCGCGGGCGCCAGCTACCACCCACCCGGGCCGCCCCCGATGCCCGCCGCGCCCTACCCGAGCACGACGGTGCTGGTGTTCGACGGGATCGAACCGACCACCCATGCCGGTGGCGCCACCATCGTGCACGTGCGCGCACCGCACGAGCAGAGCGGCGGGATCGACGCCGACGTCACCCTCATCCAGGATCCCGCCGCACCCAACCGGATCACGGTCCGGACACCAGCCGCGACAGCGACGGTGAACATGGTGACCACCCCGGAAGAAATGCACTACATCGGCGAATCCCTAGCCGCCCGCTGACAACCCCACAAAACGACGAACGGCCCGACACAAACCGTCGGGCCGTTCGCCTGATCCAGCAAGAACATGGGTAACTCACCGGGAACGGGCAAACGCTCCCAGCCCCCAAAGTCTTACCGCGTCAACAACTCCCCCCCGCACCTGAGTCTGGCCAAAAGACCCGGAGAGGCGGGAAAGCTCAGAAGTCGGCGAAGCCGTCGCCGACCTTGCCGTCGGCCTCGATGGCACGACCCAGCGCGTTCTCGACCTTCTTGCCGAGGTTGTCGAGCTTGACCAGGGTGTCGTCGAGCTCGTTGGTGACGTTCGTGTGCGCGGTGTTGAAGTTCTGCACCGCCGAATCACCGTGCAGGCTCTCGCGGAAGGCGTTGGCGGCGTTGTTGAGCTCATCGATCTGAGCCCGCATATTCGAGCCGTAGGTGTTGAGGTCCGAGACCATCTCGGTGATCTTCGGCGAGTTGTACTGAATCGTCATGATCTGTTCCTTGTCTGTCGTGAACGGCTACTCAGCGCGGCGGGCTACAGGCCCTCGGAGTCGGAGGCGACGATCGTCTGCTTGCCGGAGGTGACGGCCTGCGACAGACGGTCCAGCTTCTCGTTGAGCCGGGTGACCTCGTCGTGCCATTCGGTGGCAGCGGTCTTGAACTGACCGTGCGCCTCGCCCGACCAGCCGGCGGCGACGGCCTGCACGGAGTCATCGATCTGGTTGATGGAGGTCTTGAGCGTGGAGATCGCGTCCTCCATCCGGCTCACGACATTGTTGATGCCGCCTTCGTCGACACCGTAGTCGCCCGAGCCGCCACCGAGGTTGGTAAGAGACATATTTCAGAACCTTTCATCAGAACTTGTGTGTGCGCGAGGATCCGATCGATCGATCTCGCTGAGCTGGACGCAGACCGACGCTGCGACGCGGAACTACGGCGGCATCCACCTCCCCCCGGGCAGTCCCTCGATCAGCGCCGCGACCGCTTGGGTCACCCGGTGATCGGTACCCGTGGTGAGCGTCGACCAGATCTGTCGATCCGGCGAGATCGTCGGGGCGGCGACGATGCGCCCGCGCCCCGTGTCGTAGACGGCGACCGCACCCGGCGCGCGGGTGGTCGAGCCGTCCTCGTGGCTGTAGGCGACGATTTCCGCGTGCCCCGTGCAGGAGGCGAAGGCGGCGCCGAGCACGGTGGCGTCGCGCTCGGTGGCGTCGAGCGCGTAGAGGCCGTCGGCGAATTCCGCGGCAGTCGCGGCACCGTCGAGTCGTCGGGTCAGTTCGTCGGCGGGCGCGTTGAAGCCGCCGAACTGGGCGGGCTCGCGGTGGCCGAGCGCGGCGAGGACCGGACGGGCCAGCTCCTCGGCCGAACCGTCGCACCACACCGAGTTCACCTCGAAGGTGTCGTCGGTGCGCACGGCGACCGCGTGTGCGCGGCCCCGGCGGACCACGCAGACCCGCTTACCGCCTTCTTCGCTGTGAATCCGCACGGCCAGTTCACAATCCGGTTGCGCCAGGACGAAAAGCGCGTCGGCGAGGTCGGGGTCGACCTCACCCTCGGCATCGATCAGACCGCTGTCACGCAGCCCGGCGAGCGCCAGTTCGTTGGCGCGGCGCCACTGTTCGTAGGAGTCCTGCTGCGGGCCGACGCGCAGGGTGAGCGGCAGGGTCTGCACGCCGAGCCGGTCGGCCACGGCGAGCAGGGCGTCGTTGGTCAACGTCGTCACGACTCACCTCCCGGCTCCGCACCGGCCTGTTCGGTGCTCGCGGCCCTGGCCGCTTGGGCGTGATCGCCAAGCACCGCTGGCGCGGCCCGGATCTCGCCGTCGAGGCCGAATTCCTCGGTGTGCTCGGGCAGGCTCGCGCGGGGGAACCGCGCGGTGTCCTGGGTGGCGGCCTGACCGACCGGGCCCGGCGCGATCGGCGCGGCCTGTGTGCCCGTTGCGGGTGTGACCACCGGATTCGGTCGGGCGGCGACCTCGGCGGTCGTGGCCGACTGCGCGTACACCGGCGCGTTGTAACTGGTCAATGTGCGCGGAATCGAGTGCAGCACAGGCATTCCCGGAATTCCGCCGAGACCGGGAACGGCACCGGGCGACGTCGCGCCCGGTTGCGGGACCGCGGCCCGCTCCGCGGCCAGCGCCGTGGCGGGGGCGATCGGCGGCGGCTCCTGGTGCTGCCAGGCCGTGGCCAGGGGCTCGGTGGCCTTCTCGTAGTTCTCCATCACGCGCGAGGCGACGGCCTTGGCGACATCGTGCTCGGCGTCGGTGTCGGCGGCGACAGCCTTGATCGGCGCGCCGAGCATGCCGCTCACCGACTCGAGCGTGCGCTGCACCTGTTGGATGGCCTCGATGTCAGCGGTATTCGGCATCGCCAACCGCGCCACCTCGTAGGCGGCGACCTGCGCCTGGAATTTCGCGGCGTTCGCGGCCGCGGCCGTCGAGGTCTCGAGCAGCCACTCGCGCAGCGCCGTGACCCGTTGCACCACTTCGTCACTGCGCCCGGACTGCCAGGCACCACGCAGGTCGGCGAGCACCTTCTCGTATTCCAGTACGGCCGCGCCGAACGACGCGGCCAGTTGCGTCCACGCGCCGATCGCCTCAGCCATGGGGACAGACCCCGCCCCCGTGGTGAGGTCACGCGCCAGCTGCTCCGGCGGACGCGCCGACCACACCACGCCGGTGAACCCTGGCTGTGGTGGTTCGATCATTGCGGCGGAGTACCTCCGAAGTCCGCCGTGTTGTCGCTTTCCATCCCGCTGAAGCGGTTCGCCTGCAGGCGAAGCGTCGCGGCGAGCTTGCGCATCTCCTCGACACCCGACTGCGCGCGGGTCAGGTACGACGAGGCCACCTCGTTGGCGGTCTGCGCCGAGCGGCCCGACACCTCGTCGGCGCCCGCGGGGGCGACGGTCAGCGCGTGCTCGGCCGCCTGCAGGTCGGCCGCGAGGCGGTCGGCCAGCGCGTCGAGCCCGGACGAGGCCTGGCTTGCGGTGGCGACGTCGAACTGCACGCCGTCGTAGATCTCACCTGTCACGTCGGCCATGGTGAACCTCCTGTGTGCGAACGCGAATCCTGTGTCATAGCGTGAGTTCCTTGTCGGGCGGCGCCTCCGAGGTCGAGGTGTCGGCCGCGCCGACCACCGGCAGCGAGACGCCCTCGATCTGGCCGATCACCTCGTCACCGTGTGAACCGGTGACGAGCTGACCGCGCACCGCGTCGTCGGTGGACGACTCGCCGTCGCGCGCGAGACCGGCACCCATCGGGCCGCCCATCGGCATCGCGCCGGTGCCGGTCGCCGCGGACCCGCCCGAGGTGACCGCCGCGGCCGACGTGGTCGACGCGGCCGCCGCGCCCATCGCGCCGGGTAGCGTGCTCAGCGCGCCGCCGACCGAACGGGTGTTGGGGAACGGGCTCAGCGGTGCGCTCGCGGCGGCGATCGCACCGACGGCGCCACCGGCTCCACCGCCGATCCCGCCGCCACCCGCGCCGCCCGCCTCGGCACCGTCGACGGTTTCCCTCGCGGCGGTGGTGTCACCCTCGGTCGTGGTCTTCGGCGCCGTCAGCGAGGTGTTCGCCGCGGCCAGCTCACCGAGCGACTGCGCCACGGTGGTCGCCGTTGACATCAGCGGGGTGATCATGCTCATCAGCTGGGTGAGCTGTTCGGTCGAGTTCACCCCGGTGGGGGCGTTGGTGATCGGCACCTTCTCGCCCGCCGCGGTCATGCTCGCGCTGTGCCCGACCAGCTCGGTCTTGGTCTTGGCGGTGATCGCCAGCGCCTCGGCGGTGGACGAGGCGGCCGAGGCGACCAGGAAGGCCGCACCGGCGCCCGAGCCCATCAGCAGCGGCGCCATCGCCATGGTCGCGGAGAATTTCGCGATCACCACCGACATCAGCCCCGCGCCGGTGGCGACGCTGACTGCCCCGTTGGCGAGAACCGCCTTCTCCTGGGTGCTCTGGGCCGCGAGCTTGCCCGCGTCGGTCTGCGCCTCGCTCGCCTTCTGCGCCGCTTCCATCGCCGCGATGCCCTGCCACACCGACATCACCGTCTGGATGGCCGTCGAGCCGAGCGACATCACCGTCTGCATCACGGTGCTCACGTTCGACAGCATTTCCGTGGGGTCCGTCGTGGTTCCCGTGCTGTCGCCGGTGGAGTTGGTACCGAGCTGGCCGGTGCCGAACGCCGACGCCAGATCGGTGAGCGGACGCATCAGGGCGCTCAGGTCGATCGTCGGCAGCGGCGGCAGTTCGGGCAGCTGCACGAACTCCGGCAGCTGCGGCAGGGCAGGCAGCCCCATCGAGCCGAGGACGTCGTTCACCGGCATGTCGAGCATGGGGGCAAGCGAACTGCCGCGCAGCAGTTCCAGCACGGTCGGATCCAGTGGATCCGCGCCGGGCGGCGGGGTCGCTCCTGGGAAACTCATGACTGGGTGCGAACCGAACCGATGTCCATGCCCGAGGCGCCGTCGACACCCTCATACGTGGCGGCACCCTGGTGCGCGGTCAGCGCGGTGCCCGCGTGCACCGCGGCCAGTTCGGCGACCGAGGACAGGTGGTTGGCCTGCGCGAAGGCGTACGAGGCGAGCAGCTCCTGACCGATCAGTCCGAATACCGGCACCACGGCGGCGACGGTCGCGGCCTGATCGACCGCAGCGGCCGAGGCGACACCCGAGGCCATCGCCGCGGACGCGCTCCCGTAGGCGCGCAACGCATCGGGAACAACTTCGAAGTGGCTCATGTCAATCGTCCAATCTCGAAACATACCTGGATGTTTCGTAGTCAACCTTAACCAGCCGAGGCAGCGCGAGACGATCGCGCGAGGGTAAACAGTCGGTGACTAACCCGCACTCTCCTCATTGAACGCGGTGATGAGCTCACCGCGTTGCGCGAAGGCGCGGTGCGCGGCGGTGCGCGCGGTATTCACGACCGTCTGTTCGAATTCGGCGGGCGTCATCTTCTCGATGCCCGGCGCGAGACTCAGGCCGACCAGTGCCGCGTTGGCGTCGACCTCGACGGTCACCGTGCCGTCCTCGGACGTCTCGGTCACCAGGATGGCCTTGGTGGCGTCCTGGAGGTCGGTGAGCCGGTAGAGCTGTTTCTGTACCCGAGCGATCAGCTCGTCCATCGTTTCGACCATGTCGCCTCCCCAATCCGCGTGCCGCTCAGACCGATCGCAGCCAGCTCTGCGGTTCGGTGTCGTAGTCCTGCTCGTCGAGGATCTCCTGGCGTGCCACCTCTGCCTCGGTCGGCAGGCCGGTGAGTGCCAGCATCTCCGGGGTCATGCCCGCCGCGCGGAACTGTTCGCGCCGCGCCATGCCCGCCCGATTGGCCGACTGCTTGCACAGTCGCAGCAGCTCGGCGGCCAGCGCCGCCGGATCGCGACGCAGCTGGTCTGGCTCGACCCGAAGACCGAGTGGCAGACCGTTTTCCGTGGTCCGCACCGAGATCGCGCCCGTCACCGACGTGGACACGAACTCGGTGGGGAATTCGTCCTGTTGCGCTGTCATCGTCTCGCCCCCTCAGACTCGTTCATCTTTGATGGCCCGCACCACTTCCACGATGCGCTGATTGATCAGGTCGGTGAAGCGCTTCGCGTCCGCCGCCACCGCGACCCGCGGCACCTCCTCGGCGATCACATAGCGACCGTCGTCGACCACGTCACGCCAGGTCAGCTTGTGCCGGGTGACACCGCGCGGGCCGAAGCGCGAGCGACCCTGGATCACCTCGACCTCACCGGCGCGCAGCAGGGGCGCCGCTTCGAACTGCTTGGCGCGCAACGGAGCCGGGTCGTGGAAGGAGTCGTGGACGGAGGAGACGGAGTAGGAGTAGTCGAGCTGTGCCGTCCGGTCGGCTGATTCGAGCACCAGGTCGGCTTCGCGGCCGGGTTCGTTCGCCGGGAGCTCACGGACCACGTAGTCGGCCAGACTCACCGCGTCGCACTCGGTGACGACGTAACCGCCGCTGTCCCAATAGGTGTCGCCCGGCTTCTGCCGCACCACGTAGCCCCGGTCGCCGCGCCTGCAACCCATCACCCGCACCAGCGCGTCGACCTTCATATCGTCCGCGCCGTCGTGGCCGTGGACGATGATCTTGATGTCGGGGTCGAGCAGCGCTTCGAGCACGAAGCTGACGAACTCCGGCTCGTCGCGCCGCAACCCCGCGAGCGCGTCGGCCTTCTGCCGGTCCAGTTCATCGGCGTCGAGGGTCCTGGTCCGGCAGAAGAACGGCCACGGCACGAAGTCGGAGGTGGCCCACTCCCAGAGGGTGAACATCTCCAGTTCCGTCAGGTTCCACGTGCGGTTCATTGCTCGACGACCGGCCTCACCACGGTCTGCGCCTCGCCGATCGCTTCTTCCAGGTGCTCGACCGAATCCAGGTAGTCGGCCCGCTTGTGGTCCTTCTGCTGACCACCGGCACCGGCGCCCGCGCCACCGCCGCCCATGGGTCCACCCATCGGCATGCCCGCTCCGGCACCAGCGGCACTGGCCAGACCGGCCCGGCTCGCCATGGCGGCGAGATCGGTGGTTGCCGTCGCGCGGGGGAACAGTTTCGACGCCTTCTCGAGGTTCTGACCCTCGGCCTTGGCGCCGAGCCCACCCCCCGCACCGCCGCCACCGCCGCCCTTGGCACCGGCGAGGCCCATCTTCTTGGCTGCTTCGTCCAATGCCGCAGCGCTGGTGGGGATGCCACTCAGCCCGGCCATACTCGCCTGCTGGGCAGCCTGGGCCGCGGCCTGCTCGGCAGCGGCGGAGATCTGCTCGCCGATTTGCGAGGCTTGCGAGGCGGCCTGGGTGGCGAGCTGCTGCAAGGCCTGGGAAGCCGTCTCCTGCGCTTGCTGCTGTTGCTGCTGCGCGGCCTTCTGCGCGGCAGCGCGTTCGGCGTCCTTGGCGGCCTGCTCCTGGGCTTTGCGCTGCGCCTCGGCCTGCTGCAGGGCAGCGAGCTGTTGCTGGTGTGCGGCGTCCTGCTGGGCTTTCAGCTGCGCGGCCGTCGCCGCGTCGTTGTTCTGCGACCCGCCGCCGCCACCCGCGGGATTTCCGGGACTACCGGGGTTGGTGGGTTTGCCGGGCGGCTCCTCGGTGACCCTCGCGGTGCCCGCTGGTCCGGGCAGTGCAGGCAGGGCACCGATCGCCGCCGCGTACCCCGGGCGGTACCAGTTGTTGAAGACGGTGCGCGCGTGGTCTTCCCACGTCTTGCGCTCGTGGGCATTGAGTTGGTCGGCCGGTTTGTCCGGCATGTTCGCCTGGGTCGTCTGGGCCCAGTTGTAGGCGTCGAGCAGCAGTTCACTGACTCGGTACATGGTGCGGGTCAACTCGAGACCCCGCCCGGTGTACCGGTGGACGGCGTCGCGCGCGTCCCCGGCGCCGCGGCCGGTCCAGCGTTCCTTGCTGTCGACCAGAGACCTGATTCTGGTGTCGTAGTCGCTGAAGCCGCGGCTCATCTGCGAGGCCATCCGGTGCCAGTCCGACGACATGTCGCGCAACCAGCTCGATCGCCGCAACGAAATGCCGAGGTTGTAGAAGTCCGTGTAGTTCAGCGTCGATCCCGGCTCCGCGGTGTGCGAGGCCGACACCGTCTTCAGGCTCTCCTTCGGGGTGTTGGCACCCGACGGAAGGCCGCCGTACTGACCACTCTTGTCCGTATCGGTCTTCTTGTACTCCCCTGGTTCCCGACCACGTGTGTTGTCGATCCAGGCGGTGTCACGCGGATTGATCTGTCCCACGTGCTGTTCGGCGTGGACGATGCCCTCGGCCGGATTCCGGGTGGACAGAATCCGGCTCAACTCATCTTTCGAATCCTGGTCCTTGTTCTTGTAGTTGTTCCCGGCGATGAGGAACGACAAGGCCATGTCGTTGAGGACTTGCTTGTGGTCCTTCAAGACGTCGTCGCGGAACTCGCGCCCCAGTGTGTAGAACTCCTGTGTGAGCGCGCGACCTGAGGTGAGGTGACCGAGGAGGTTCTCGGTTTGACCGGCCCCGGTCGTGTCGGGCGAGATGATCTCACCGACCTTGCCCTCGACCAAGGCGATGATGTCGAGCACATCCGCGCAGTATTCGGCGGCTTCCGTCGCCGCGCCGTCCTCGAGCTTGAGCGACCCCGAGTTGCGGTATCCCCGCCAGTCGTCCATCGGTGTGCCCACGAGGTCACACTCCCACTGTCTCGACGGTGCGGTTCCTCATCCGTAGACGCCCCTCCTCATCGCTGGCACACCGGCCGGTCGTGCCCCAGCAAACATGGCAGCCGAGTCTTACAACGCGGCAACACCATTCTTAAATCACGCTAACGAGTATAGGGTTACCGGTGCGTATCCGCATCAGGACGAGATGACCGAACGGTGCCGTTCGTAGAAACTTTCCGCGAACTCGGCCGCGAAAACCTCGGGTGCCACCGCCGACGAAGAGCGATGCAGCACACCGTCATCGGCGACGTAGAAGGTCGCCCGACCGACCGCGATCTCACCCGGTAGCACGGGAACGAACACCATCCAGCCGACGTCGATGCGATCGGCGTGCAGCTGGTCGAGCGGGTAGAGCTCGGGGTCGGCGGCAGTCTCCATCAGGTGCGCGCGCACCATCGCGACGGCGTCCGCGCGCGGCATCGGGTCGGGGGTGCGGGCGGTCACCCCGGCCATGGTGAGCTGGAAGTACGCGGCGTCGGCGTCGAAAAGCTCGGCGTCGTCGAAGACTTCGACAACGGTGTCGCGAGTGACCACACCGGCCTGCGCCGCCTCGACCAGGACGGCGGCGCCCGCGCGCTGATGCTCGGAGGCGCGGTCTCCGAGCAGATCGGTCACGATCCGCGCGACCGTCTCGGCACTCCAGAAGCCGGGCACGGCCGCGGCGATGGCGTCGGCGTCCGGTGAATCACCGTGGTACCAACGGCCGTTGGACCACCAGTAGCAGAACGAGAGCATCCCACCGGCCGCACGGTGATTGAGTACCTGTGCCGAAACCCAGGACGGCGCACCCGCGTACAGCCCGAGCGGCGGTTCGCCCTCGGCGTAGGCCGCCGCGAGCTCCGGCGCGTTCCACACACCACCCGAGAGCACCGCGCGATTGCCGGGCAGCAGATACAGCGAACTGCCGCTGCGGCGCGACCCCTCGAACCAATTCAGCGAAGGCAACGAGCGCGGGCCGACCTCCGAACCGACGGCGACGAAGGCCGCCGACAGCACCGCCCAGCGCGCCACCATCAGCGGCAGCGGTGGCAGGCCGACGTCGGAATCGTCGGCGCGCAGACCTCGGCGCCGATCGGCGAGTTCCTGGGCGGCGGCGGCACGCGGCGCGCGGATCTGCTTGTCGTCGTGCGCGACATACGCCGCCAACCACACCGGCACCGACCGGCGCGGGAACGCCGCCAGATCGGCACGATAGGAGTCCTGGGCGAGCAGGTGCTCGTCGGGGAACGGCTCGTCACCGTAGTCGTAGTCGACGTCGATCTCGCCCGCGCGCGACAGACTCAGCACCAGGCGCCACCACGGGCCGTCACCGAGTTCGGCCGACAGCGTCCGGTGTTCCCACACCAGGTCGACGATCTCCTGCGGCGGTGTCACCTGCACAGGTTCGATGGTGTCGCCGGAGAACACGGCGAGCGAGGAATGCTCGAGAACCGTGAGCGCGAAGGCCGCGTGCAGACGCTGCCAATCCGGCGGGGCGAGCGAGGCCAGATCGCGCGCCACCTGGTGCATGATCTTGCGTGCCCGTTCGGTTGGGTCATCGGGCTCGGGTTCGTCGTCGGCCAAGGTGAAACCGACGTCGGGCTCTTCCTCGGCGACCGCTTCCACCTCGGCCGGTACGGAATCCGGTTCGGCGGGAACAGATTCGGTGGATTCGTCGTGGTCCGGTTCGGTGGTGTGCTCGTCGAGCCGGTCGCCTCCGCTGGTCATGTCGGGCGGAAATCCCCTCATCTGGTTCATCGGTTGATCGGTCAGGTCGCCAGGGGCAGCCCGAGCTGTGGCAGCTCGATCAGGCTGTTGCCCCGGCGTTCGTTCCAGGCGTCGTAGGTGAACGAATCCGGGGTGGCCACGCCGAATCCGTCGCGCAGTCCCGCGACGACCATGTCGGCCAGGCGCCGGTAGTCGGCGGCGGGCGCGGGCCAGGGCAGGTGGGTCCACCAGTTCTCGTGATGGCGGTCGCGCGGCTGCCAGCCGAGCTCGCGGATCACCGCGTTACCCGCCCGGCCCGCGCGAAGTTCGGCGGCCAGGTGGTCGTCGTCGATGAGCTCGGCCGTCAGTTCGGCATCGGTCTGCAGGAACTGGGCGAACCTGGACGGGCGTTCCGCGCGTGCTTCCACGAGTTTCACGATCGCGCCCGCGGGCAGGGCGGCCAGTTCCCCGGCCAGTGCCGTCGCGACATCGTCCCAGGTCACCGGGACTCCTCCGCGGCCAAGGCGTCGGCTTGATCGCCGAGCGCGAGCCAGCGGTTGTCCATCAGGGTGAGCTGTAGTGAACCGGCCACGTCGCGCAGGATCAATGTGTCGGCCTCGCCCGCCCAGCGCAGTGCGGACACTTCGCCCGGAATGCGTGCGGTCGGCGGGCCGAACAGATCGGTCAGCAGGGCCGCCAGCCGGGCGAAGGTGTCGCGCGCCCAGGCGCGACCTTCGTCGTCAGCGGGCACGCCCTTGGTGAGCCACAGGGTGATGTCGACGATGCGGCCGTCCTCGGCGAACACGCGACCACTGGTCGGGCCGAAGCCGATATCGAGGCGGGCGCGGTCCGCGCGCGGACTCAGTACCCGCCAGCCGAAGCGGGCGGCCAGGTCGGGCAGCGAATCCATCGGCTCGGCACCGCCGAGCGCGCGCAGGCCGGTGGCGATCTCGGTGAGCTGTTCGTCGGTGAGGATCCGACGGCGGTCCTCGCTCACGCCCGCACCTCCTCGCTCATCGACGCTTCTTCGCCAGCTCGGCGAGCCTGCGCTGCCGGGCCAGGTCCGCTTCGCGCGCGTTCGACCCGTCGAGTTGCCCGGCGAACGCCGACCGCGCGGCCCGGACCAGGTCGTCCGAGGCGTTCGGGTAGGCGCGGGCCACCTGCCACAGCGCGTCCTCGGTCTTCATGTCCAGCCCGGTCTCGGAATGGATACCGCCACCGCTGAGTACCGAAGCGAGCATCTTGTCGAAGTTCTGCCGAATCTCGGCCTCGGTCGGTTCGGTCTCTCGCACCGCCTGCCTCCTCACATCGTCGCGGCCTGAGCGTCATCAGGTGAAAATCGTGGTCCGGCGCTGATCGTCGTGCACCACCGCACGGATGTGGGCACCGAGGTCGAGCTCCGGTGGCAGCGCCCGATACATCAGCTCACAGACGACAGTATCGCCGATGACGATGGCGAACCGATTCGTCCGCCAGGCGACGGTCCCCCAGTCGACCCGGGTGTCGTCCTCGAGCGAGAACGTCCGGTCACCCACCCGCACGGCCAGCCCGTCCATCGATCGGTAGAAGACCATCTTCACCCCGTTCAGCTCACCGTAGACACCGCTGTCACGGCCCGCCGACTGCCCGGCTTGCAGGGCGCCGGTGATCGGGTCGAACAGAGAACGGACACCGTAACCGGCGAAGGGTCGTACGACCAGGCCGTCGGTGATGGTGCCGCGCGAGTAGCCGCGGGCGGAGTGCCCGTTCGTTCCGGCGGCGGGCGGGGGCGCCGCCATCGGCATGCCAGGTGGGACGCCGAACGTGGGCTCTTGGGTGTGGGTCGGGTGGGACGGCAGCTGGTTCACCGTTGGGGCGGCGGGTGGCTGTCCGACGCCCGGGTACTGGGCGAGCGGGGGTTGCGTCACGGGGTACCGGGGTCGCGGCCCTGATTCCTGTGGACCCGGAGCCGCAGGAGGCTGTCCTTGCGGGCCCGATTCCTGAGGATGCTGCCCGTACATGGGTTGTGCGGTCGGGTGGTTTCCGTTCCCTGACGGGTACCCCCCTTGCGGACTCTGGGCAGTCGGGTACTCGGGCGACGTGCTCTGTGATGACCCGTGCACGTTCGGGTGCAGCCCTGTCTGACCGTTCGCCGGAAGGCCGGATCGGTCCTGACCGGCCGGGTACTGGAACTGACCTTGATCGGCGCCGAGCTGCGGGGAAGCAGGGTACTGCGCGGACGCGGGTCCGGCGTCACCCGAACGTGCTCCGAACGACCCGTTCGTTTCGTACCCCGGTTGTACCCACGGGTTCGGCGAACCATCCACCCGGAAGGACGGACTCTGAAGTCCCCGAAGGAAATCCGGCGCGTCAGCGGCGCCAGAACTTCCGGACTGCCACGGCCGCAATGCATTCGAACCATCCGAGGTCGCCGGATCAGGAAGGTGCGACCCATCGGATGACCCCGGAACGCCAGGCGGAACCTCGAACCCAGGCGTCGGAACACCGGGCAGCACAGGCTGATCCGGCGCGTCCGGGGGCATCGGAATCTGAGGCGTCGGCGTATGCGGAGGCGCCGGTATCCCAGGCGGGTCCGAAGCATCCGGAGGTCCCGGAAGATCTGGCTGCGAGGGACTACCCATTCCCGGCGGCATCGGGAAGTCAGGTCGGCCCGGAACACCCGGCGGCACCGGCATATCCGGCGCCGTCGGAAAGTTCGGCGGCACCGGCAAATCCGGCAGAGTCGGCGCACTGGGCGGTGCGGGGACACCCGGAGGGATGGGAAGGAGCGGCGGGGTCGGCGCATCCGGCGGAACCGGCACACCAGGCGGCGTCGGCACGCCCGGCGGCACCGGCACGCCCGGCGGAACCGGAACGCCCGGCGGCGTCGGCACACCAGGCGGCGTCGGCACACCAGGCGGCGTCGGCACATCCGGCGGGGTCGGCACGCCCGGCGGGGTCGGCACGCCCGGCGGGGTCGGCACGCCCGGCGGAACCGGCACGCCCGGCGGAACCGGCACGCCCGGCGGAACCGGCACGCCCGGCGGAACCGGCACGCCCGGCGGCGTCGGCACACCCGGCGGCGTCGGCACACCCGGCGGGGTCGGGGTCGGCGGCGCAGGAGGGGTTGGGGGCGCAGGTGGGGTGGGGTCGGAGGGGGTTACGTCGAAGTCGAGGGGTGGGGTCGGGGAGATGGGTGGGGGGACGGGGAAGTCGAAGTCGTAGTCCTTCGGGGGGTGCGGGATTCGGGAGCGGGTGGGGCCGACCGGGCGGTTGGTCGGCTGGCGTGCCGAGGGAGGTGTGGGGGTCGGGTCGGTCGGCGTGGCATCGGCCGAGTGGCCGCCGTCGCCTGGGGAGCGGGTTGCGCCGTCAGCCGGGTTGTTTCCGGCACCGTTGGTGCTGGACTGCCGGTTGCCGGGGTCGTTCGAGCTCGGGTCTGTGGCGCCGGTCTCACGCGAACCACCCGCGTCGGAGTCGTGGTCGACGGACGCATCCCTGGCAATGCCACCGAGCGGCCGATTCGCGCCTGCACCATCGTCGACGGACTCAACTTCGCTGGGATCGCCGTTGTCCGGAACATTTGCATCGGGGTCGGCAGTAGACCCGTCATCACTGCGGGCGTCGGCCTCGGACCCCTCCGCACCGGAGTCGATGTCGACAGGCCGATTCGCAACACCCGGTCGGCCCGCAGTGTCTGAACCGGACTCGTTCGTGGCGGAATCACGCCCGTTCTCCACCGGCACAGTGCCCACGTCACCGTTGCCGGTGCCATCAGCCTCACGGCCGTCCACAACCAGACTCGTAGGCCCGTCTACCTGCCCGTTCTCCACAGGAGCGCGGTCGGTGGGACCGACTGCTTCCGCTGAGTTCGTGCTGTCGTCCCGCTCGACCTGCCCATCCGGTGCGGCCGCCGTTTTGTCGGGGTCGCCTGCGCCCAACTCGTTGGCGGGAGGTTGAGCGGAACTTCCGGGGAGCGTCCCGAGCGGCAGGTGAGCGGAGGGGGCGTGGGCCGTGTTGTCGGGGTCGCCTGCGCCCAGCTCGTTCGCGGGCGGGGCGGAGCGCCCGGGGAGCGTCCCGGGTGGCAGGTGAGCGGGGGTGGTGAGCGCGGTGTCGAGGTCGGCCAGGGTGTCGCGTGCCTCGTCGACGCGTCGGCCCGCTTGTTCCAGTGCGGTGAGCCGATCTTGCCAAGGCTGTTGTTCGTCGACACGCATTGTGCGGGAGCGCAGTTCGGCGATGGCGTCGGCGCGGGTTCGGGGGTCGACCAGGTCGGACTCGTTGATCGGGAGGCCCCGGCGCGCCTGTCCGAGCGCGGTTTCGGCTTCGGCCAGTTCCCTGGTGACCTCGGCCCTGTGCGCGAGGAGACGTTCCATCTCGAGGTCGGCGGCACGGTTCAGCAGATCGGTGAGGTCGGTGAGGTCGGCGGCTCGGCGTGTCACTTCACCGCGCAGCTCGGCCTGTACCTCGGCGAGTTGCTCGGGGGTCAGGCGTTCGTGCTGGTCGATCTTGCCGTCGCGGTAGATCTCGTAGACCTCGGCCCAGCGCTGGGCGGTGGCGTCGGTGAGGTCGAGACCGAGGATGCGGACGAAGTCGCGGCTCGCACCACGATCCGGGCCGGGCGCGATCTCGGTGCGACCGTCCAGCAGCCCGAGCAATTCGGGCACGTCGACCAGCGCGGAGGGATCGCCGACCAGGTCGAGAAGATGCCGAACCGCCTTGTCGTGCACGGGGAATTCGGCGTCGGGCACCCGCGGGTCCACGGCGTCGTCGCCATGGGCGCGCGGATCGAAATGGTCGATGTCGGCGAGTTCGTCCGCGTAGTCGGTGAGGGCGTCGACCAGTTCGTCACGAACAGTGTCGCGATGCACCAGATCAGCCACCGCCTCGCCCAGCTGCTTGATCGAGGTCACCACCGGCTCGTCGGTACCCGGCGGCCTGCGCAGCGCGTCGAGCCGTCGGACGAGCCGGTCGTCCGCCGCGGCGACCCGGTCGGCATCGACACCGCTGAGTTGCTTCGCGTACTTCACCAGCGCCTCGGCCTGCTGCTGCCTGCGCGCGTTGCGCTGCCGCTGGTCGGCGAATTCCTCGGCGAGCCTGCGCGGTGTCATCGCCTCGGCGTCGAGACCGAGCCGGTGCGACACCAGGTGTCGCGCGGCCTCGACCTGATGGAACGTATCGATGTCCCAGGCGGTGCGGGCGTAGTCGATGATCGCTTCGATCTGGCCGGCGCGCACCGCGTTCTCGGCCCGCAGGGCGGCGAGCTTGTCCGCCAGCGCCTGCGGCGAGGACAGGTCGGCCTCGGTGATACCGAGACGATCCACGAGATCGTCGACAGCCGTGCGGATCTCCTCGGGCGAGCGAGGTTCGGCCCCACGATCGGGATCGATCGCCGCGACCGCGTTGTCGACCGGTTCGTCGGGGACCACCCGCCACCCGGCACCGTCGTTCACGGCGGTCACCTCGACCGAGCGGCCGTCGACCACGCCGCTGTAGTGCCGCACGTCGCGCGGCCCTCGGTCGAGCACGAGGATGCGTTCGGGAGTCACCTGCCCGTCGGCGTGGGTCCGCCCGGGCCGCACATCGGTGCCGAGGTAGCGCACATCGACCACACCGTCGTTGACGGCCTGCGCGAGATCCGGGTAGCGGCCGAGCGCATCGGCGAGCACCCGATCGTGTCCCGTCGGCCCGTCGAGCACGACCAACCGCAGCGAACCCTCGGAATCGCCTGGGATGAGCCCGATTCCGGTGCCGTCGTCGAGCATCGCACCACCGCGTGAGAGCACCCAATCTCGGGCTGCCATGTCACCGATCAGGTCGGCGAGTTCGGCCGCCTCGCTGTGCGCGCGCAGGAACGCTTCGGCGTTGCGGGCGAAATCTGTTGCCAGCGCGTCGTGTTCACGAATGCGATCCATTTCCGCGGTGAAGACGTCGCGCAGGTCACCCGCGTCCAAGTCGGCCAGGTCGGTCTGCAGCAACTGTGCCCACACCGAGCGCTCGTCGCGAATCTGGTCGCGCCGCAACGCATTCTCGAAGTACTCACGCAGGCCCTGGTCGAGGCCCGGCTGATCGGAGTAGGCGAGGTCGCCCCAGTCGCGGCCTGGCTCACCACCGTTGTTCACGCCCTGCCAGTTCAGCAGGGTCGGGTCGCCCTGGTTGGCGCGGACCACTTCGATCAGGAACCGAGTCATCGGGTCGGCGTCGAAGAAGTTGATCTCGTCACTGAACGGGATGCGCTGGTGTTCGGCGGCGAAGCGGCGGGCGGCCTCGGCCATACCGGTGAGCGCACCGATGCGGCGCAGCTGCTGGTAGCGGATCTGGTCGAGCGCGCGGCGCACATTCTCCGGCGTCGGGTCGCCGAGGGTGACCTCCAGGTCGTCGGCCGCGTCGGTGAGCAGGTCGGCCAGGTCGTCGCGCACCGCCGCCGCTTCGCGGAGTTCTCTTGTCCAGCTGTCGATCTCGGCGGTCGAGCGAGCGACTTCCGCGCCCTCGGGGAGGGTTTCCGGCTGCGCCGTCAACTCCGGGGTCTGCCTGCCCGCGGCGAGTTCACGGGCCTCGGCATCGGCTTGCCGCTTCAGATCCTCGAGTTCGACACCGAGTTCCCGGCGGACCAGATCCGGGTCGGCTTCGTCGAGGGCGTACCGGTATTCGGAGCCGTCACGCAGGGTCGGCGGACGGTTGTCCGGGGCCGCCTGGTCGGCGATCCGCGACGTGAGGCGCTTGAAGAACGGCACCAGCTCGCGGCTGCGCCACATCGTGATGGCTTCTTTGAGGATGCGCACCGGGCTGAACTTGGTGCTCAGGACATCGTATTCGTCACCCGGCGCCGGACTCGGATCGCGCTGGCTGGTGAGCGGCAGACCCGCCTGGTGGCCGAGCACCGACTGTCCCGCGCTGTCGATGCCGGAACCGGACGGGTACTTGGGCGTATGGCCCTCGTATCCGAAGTTCACGGCGTCCCACAGGCGGCGCAGCAGCGACTTGCGCGGGGCGGGTTCGTCGGCGGTGCGGGCAGGGGACGCGGCGGGCGGGTCCAGGCGTTCGGCCTCTTCGACCCGCCAGCGCGAGTCACCGTCGGGCACGAGCCGCGCGGGCACCCGGTCGCCGTCGACCCGGATGTTGTAGCGGCTGTCGTCGGTGACCCGCACCGCGTCGGCGAGGTCGAGGATGTCGTTCGCCTCGCGGCGGACCTCGGCGCGGGCATCGGCGATCGCGCTGTCCGGGTCGCGGGCGAGCGTGTCGGGATCGACGCGAAGCCTGCGAGCCCAGCCGTCTCGCGCGCCTTCGGCTTGGGCGCGCAAGGCGGGATCGCTGATTCCGGCGACGCGGTCGGCCGCCGCCGTCATCGCCTCGACCATGGCCGCGCGCAACACGTTTCGATACCGCAGGTGGGCTACGGTGTCGCCGAGGCGAGCGAGATCGGCGTCGCCGAGACCGAACTGGCGGACCAGTCGTTCCCGGGTCTGCTCGACCGATTCGGGCGTGGGCACCTGGTCGGCCGTGCGGGTCGGGGCCGACGCGAGGATCGGCGCGCCCTCGACGGGCGGCAGCTGCGGTGTCGGCGTGGACGGCTCGTCCACCGGCAGACCCGCGCGCCGCAGATCGTCCTGAACCTCGCTCAACGCGGCGTCGTCGGCCTCGGTGAGCCAGTACTGCTCGTCACCGTAGACCTCGGTGTCCGACAGCGGACCGAAGTCGGCGGGGTACCGCATGGACGGCCCGTCGACGTCGTCGAGGAACCCACGGGCCCGCGCCAACTCGGCGAGGTCGGCCAACGCCGCCAACGGCTGACGCAACCCGGAGAACCGCTCCCCCAGCCCCAGCGCCTCCCCCAGCGCCCGCGCATACGAAGCCGCCTCTTCCGACAACGGCGCCGCATCCCGCTGCCCCGGAAGATCGCGCTGCTCGCGCAGGAACTCGGCCACATCACGCAACGGATCGCCACTGCGCGCCGCGGAGCTGTCCCCCGAATCCGAGGTGCCCGCAGACGGAGTCGGCGGTGGCGGCGGGGATGCCGGAGCGTCAGGCGTCGAGGGTGACTCCGGTGACGACGGCCCATCTGGTACGGAAGGCGCTCGAGACGGTGAAGAAGGTACCTGCGGCACAGGCGAGGTCGGCGAGGACGCCGGTGTCGATGGAGCCGGGGGTGCCGATGGCATCGGCGGAGCGGACGGCATCGGCGGTGCCGACGGCATCGGGGGCGCCGACGGCATCGGCGGAGCGGACGGCATCGGCGGAGCGGACGGCATCGGCGGAGCGGACGGCATCGGGGGTGCCGATGGCATCGGGGGTGCCGATGGCATCGGCGGTGCCGACGGCATCGGCGGAGCGGACGGCATCGGGGGCGCCGACGGCATCGGCGGAGCTGGGCTGGGGGTCGGTTGGTGAACCGCGCCGGGGGTGGACGGGGGTTTGGAGGGGGTGGGGTCGGGGGACGCTGGGAGGCCGTCTTCGTCGGGGCCGTCTTCGTCGCGGCGGTCCAGTTCGTCGAACTTGGCGGCGATTTCCTGGCGGGTTCGGTCCAGGAGTTGTTCCAGGTGCAGGGTTCTGGCCTTGGCCAGGAGGTCGGCGGCGAGTTGTTCGCGGTCCAGTTCGGTGTCGACGGAGCGATCGTCGAGTTCGCGGCGCAGTTGGGTGATCTCGTCGAGGATGTCGCGGATGCGGCTGTCCGCCGTCGGCCGGGTTTGCGGCTCGGGTGTGGGAGCGGACTCGTCGGGTCGCGGTGCGGAGGACTCGTCCAGTGCCTGCTCGAGTTCCCGCTGAATCTCGGTCAACCGCTCGAGCGTCTCCGCGAGGCGCGCATCGGCGGCCTCGTCGTGGCGATCGAACACCGCATCCGTTGCCGCGAATTCTCGGCGGCCCGCGTCGTCGAACGGATCGTCCTCGCGCCCGGCATCTTCCGGCTCATCGGACGACGTCCGAGGCGGCCGCCCGGGCGGCTTCCCCGCCCCACCGTTCTCGGGACCAGGCCCCTCCGACGGCTCATCGGAATTGCGTTGTCCGGGCTCGCTCTCGCCCGGCACCACCACATCCGGCCGTTGTGGCTGCGCGCCCTCGCCGGGCGGCTGGGTGCGCGGTGGCGGCGTAGTGTCGCCCGGCGCCCCGCCGAGGTGGTTGTCGAACGAACCGAAGTAGTCGTGCACCAACTGGCGCAACGCCGTGAGTTTGGCTGCGCGCTCGGCGATCTCGTTGCGCAAGGCCCGGACCTCCGCGGCCATCTGCGCAGGCTTGAGACCTTCGTGCTTTTCGATCTTGCCGTCGCGGAAGGCCTCGTAGATCTTGGCGTAGGTCGCGCCGTTCGCACCGGCCAGGTCGACACCGACGAGTCGCGCCCAATCGCGGCTCGCCGAGGGCCGGTTCGTATTCCCGACGTCACCGGGAACGGTCAGATCGAGGGTGCCGGCAGCCTCGGCGACCGCGCGAGCGAAGTCCGCCACGTCGACACTGCCGAGCGCGTCGGCGATCACCCGGCGCATGGCGTTGATGCTGTCGGGCCCTTGCAGCGGCATCGACTCGCGGACGAGCCTCGGGTCGGCGATCTCGTTGCCGTCCGACCGCGTGTCATCCGACAGGACGACATTCTTGCTGTCCTTCGGCGCGACCGAATAGTGGTCGATGTCGCGCAGCGCCCTGGCGAATTCGGTGAGCGCCTCGCGAACCAACTCGCCGTTGCCCTGCTTTTCGTGCATCCGCACCAGCTCGAGCAGCTTCTTCGCGCTCAAACCCTTGGGGTCGAGGGCGAAGACCTTGTCGTCGTCCGGGTGCCCGCCCGGCCGCGGCACCCTGCCCGGCGGCAGCAACGCCGCGACCCGATGATCCACCCCGGCGAGATCGGCGAACCGCGCGAGTCGCTTCTGCTTACGGGTCGGCCGCTCGGTCGTCGCCGGACGTTCGTCGGCGGGCAGCGAGTCGTGCCGGTGCGCCGGATGGATATGACTGTCGGGCACGAGGCGGTCGGCCAGCCGCTGACGCGCGGCGTCGATCGCCTTGGTGTCGATTTCGCGAAGGCTGCCGACGTAGCGCTCGAGGTCGTCGAAATTCTGCGCGCGCAGGGCGCGCCGCCGAGACGGGTCGGCGAGCAGCTCGCCGAGCGTGCCCGCGGTCATCTGTTCCTGGGTCAGGCCGAGTGCGGTGGCGAGTCGACCGCGCGCGTTGGTGACGGTGTGGAAGTCCTCGACGAGGTTTCCGGTGCGCAGGAAGTCGGCGAGACCCTCGACCTGCGCGGCGCGCACCGCGTTGTCGAGTTTGAGTTCGGCGATCCGCTCATCGATATCGGCTGGCAGCAGGTCGCCGGGCCCGAGGTGGAGGTCGCGAGCCAGGTCGACCAGGTCGGCGAGCATCTGCTCGCGGGTGCGGCGCACCGTCACACCGTCGCCGGGAACCACCTCCGAACCGATGATCGGGCGCCACGCGCCGTCGCCGTCACGCAGCAGGGTGATCCGCACATCGCGTCCGTCGACGGTTTCGGTGTGGTCGCGGACCCGCGGTGTGTCGACCGGTTCGAGGTGGGTCTGCCCACGGAAGTCGGTGAGCACCTTGCGGTAGTCGACCACCAGATGCCCGTCGCGGATCTGCGCGGCCAGATCCGGCTGGGAGGCAAGCACATCGGCGAGAACCTGGTCGCGATCGCGCGCACCGTCGGTGATGACGAGCCGGTCGGGCGCACCGTCACCGCCGGGCAGCCGCGCGACCTGGTCGCGAACCGGCTCGCCGAGGGTCGGCCCGTCGGTGTCCGGCGGTGGCAGCCGATCCTGCACCGCCGCGACCAGTTCGGCGAGCCGCTCGGCCCGGATCTGATTGATCTCGAACAGCCGCTGGACGAACGCGTCCACGGTGTCCGGCGTGAGCTGGTGCGGCCCGAGCCCGAATGTGCCTGCCCACGTGTCCAATTCGTGGGCCAGTTGATCACGACGCAGCGCGTGCACGAAGAAGTCGCGCAGACCTTGATCGCGTCCGAGCGCCTCGGCGTCGCCGAACATCGGCAGTGGTTCGGCGCCGTTGTCGATCCGAGTGGAGTCGAGCAGGCTGGGGTCGCGACCGAACGCGGTGAGGAATTCGATGAGGAATCGGCCCATCGGGTTCTGGTCGATCATGCTCACCCGTCCGCTGAACCGGACCGGAGCTTGCGATCGGCCATCGGCGGCGGTGTAGGGCGCGTTCTGCTCGGTGTGCGCACGGATGAAGGCGTCGCCGAGTCCGACGATGGCCGCGGTCTGCCGCATCACCATGTACTGCTGCCGGTCGATTTCCCGGTGCAGCGCGCCAGGTTCGTCGGCGACGTCGACACCGAGCAGCCGATCGAACATCTCGCGCAGCGTTTCGCCGCCGGGCGGTGGCGGATCGACGGGCGGCGGCAGCGGCGGCAGCGGATCGGGCTGCGGCCGGTTTCGCAGTTCGTCGGTTTCGCTCTGGGTGAGCAGGTCGTTGGCGACCATGTCGCGCAGGATGCGCGCGCGCTGGCCACGTCCGGCGTGCTCGAAAGCCTCGAGCAGATCGTTGCGTGCGTCCTCGGGGGTGATGCGATCGACCCGCAGGTCGCTGATGATCTGCCTGCGCACCAGGTCGGCGTCGGCGTCGCTGAGCTCGGGACGATATTCGGACCCGTCCTCGTTGCGCATCGCCGGATACGCGCCACCCGAACTCCGCACTCGTCCAGACATCCTGCCGAAAAGCGGAATGTGCTCGCGGTTCTGGATCCAGACCGGGAGTTGCTGGCCGATCCGCAGGAAAGTGGGGTCGGGACCGGGCTCGGCGGTCGGACCAGGGTTGGTCGACGGCGGCGAAGCGGGGTTGGTGATCATGTCGGCGATACCGACAACCCCGTCACGGATCGCGGCCTGGCCCGCGCTGTCGCCGATATTCGGTGCGCCGGACGGCTGCTTGAGGATCGGGAAATGGTTGTTCAGCTGGTGGAGCGCGCGCTTCAGGAACGACCTCGGCTCGGCCTGGCGCAGGGAGTCCTGTTGCGGAGCCACCCGCCAGACACCGTCGTCACCGCGATACAGCGGGACGAGCACCTGTTCGCCGTCGATGTCGACGAACACACGGCGTTCCGGTTCAGCCGGGAGGGCCGGTTGCTCCGAACGCCACCACCGGCGTCGCCGGGGCGGCTCCTCGGGGGTGTTGTTCGTACGCGACGAATCCGACGGGGGGTCGGTGCGTGGTTGACCCGTGTGCACACCGTCGCGCGCGGCGGGCAGCTCGCTCTCCGGGCGCGAACGGTCCGGCTGCCCAGCCTCCGGTTCGGAACGATCCGGCTGCCCAGCCTCCGGCTCCGAGCGGTCGGGTCGCCCTGGTTTCGGTTCCGCTGGGTCGGGCTGTCCCGCCTCCGACTGTGAGCGGTCCGGCTCGGAGCCGTCCGGGTCCGACCGGTCTGAATTCCCCTCGCCGGGTAGTTCCATGTGGTCGGAGCCCTGTTCGGGCAGTTGGTGCACGTAGTCGCCGGTCGGGTTCCGCGCCTCCCGCATCAATACGTCGTAGAGCGCGCGGGCGGGCCCGCTGGCCTGGTCGCGGCCGACCATGAGCACCTGCGTGAACGCCTCGGCGAGTGCTTCGCCCGGGTTCAATCTCCCGTCGGGGCCACTGCGGCTGTAGCCGGAGAGCTGGCGACGCCACGAGTCCGGATCGGGGTACCCGTCCGGGTTGTCGTGGAACGCGTGGTCGAGCGTCTCGTCGGCCTCTCGCCGAGCCGCGAGCCGCCCGGCCGCGTCGAGGGCATGACCGTATTCGTGCGCGGCGATCGCGTACACGGGCCGGTCGAGCACGCTCGGGTGGAAGTGGCCGGTGCCGACCGACTCCTGCATGGCCGCCCGCAACCGCGCGGCACTGACCGCGTAGTCGTAGCCGAGGGTGATGGCGGTGTAGGGCAGCCCCGTGGCCGGGTCAGGAGTCCGCGCCGTCTGGCCGAGCACACCCGGGTCCAGATCGTCGATACCGACCGCACGCAGGTCGGTATGGGGGAACGCGGTGTACAGCTCGATCATCGACCGCGCGTATTCGCGGACCACCGAGGGGTCGAGGCCGACCAGGTCGAAGCCGAACACGTCGAAGTCCTGGTTGCCGGTGGCGTCGCGGAGCACGTCGCGCAGGCGATCGCCCACCTGTTCGGGCGAGAGATTCGACCATTCGTCGTCTTTCGGCGCACCGAGGTCGTAGGGGTCGGGGGCGTCGTCCTCCCACGGTGGACGCAATTGCATGTCGTCGGCGCCGCGGTCCACCGTCATCGCGTCGGCACGGGGCACGCCCGCCGCGTCGGCCAGCAGGTTGTACATCACCCGAACGGCTGGGCTCACCCGTTCCGGATGCAGCGTGCCGTTCGCGTCGCGGGTCGCTTCCATCTCCCGGAACGCTTCCGCGAGCGCCTCACCGGGATTGAGCACGGGCGGCCTGCCCGTCATGCTGTAACCGCTGAGTTCGCCCGCGAGCCAGCGGTTGTAGGACGCGGTGTCGGGTGCGCCGAGGTCGTTGCGGAAGTAGTGGTTGAACAGGTCGACCCCCGCGCGCTTACGGGTGCGGTCGGCGTCGCCCGCGTAATCGAGGGCGTGTCCGAACTCGTGCACCGCGAACCCGTAGACCGGCCGCTCCCACATGCTCGGCGTGTAGAAACCGGGTTTGCTGTTGCGCACCAGGTTCTCGAACAGTCCGGGATTGTTCGCGAAGTACTGACGGCTGAACGTGATCGACGCCGTGCGCCTGCCGCCCCTCGGGTCGGGTTCGGAGGCCGCGCGGGCGATCTCACCCGGCCCGGTCTCGCCGATCCCGACGCTGCGCACATCCACCTGTGGGTAGCGCGTGTGCATGTCGACCATGGCGCGAGCCAGTTCGCGAGCCATCGCCGGATGCACACCGGGCTGGTCGAACCCGAATGTGCGGAAATCGCGCCCGGTGATCTCGCGGATCCGCTCGGCCAGGCGCTCGCCGACTTCGGCCGGGGAACGATCGGACCATTCGTCCTCGATCGGGTCGACGAGGATGTCGCGGTCGGCGCGGTCGGGTATGTCGTCGGGTTCGGCGGCGCGCTCGGCGTCCTCCGACAGCGGCCAGGTGACCGATTCCGGTGGGCGCGCGGCGATGTCGGTGACCAGATCGTGCAGGGCGCGGACCGGTTCCGGACTGGTGTCGTCGCCGCCGAGGGTGCGCAGCATCTGCGCCGCGAAAGCCTCCGGCACGGCCTCCCCGGGACGCAATCTGCCGTCGCCGTCGAAGCTGTAGCCGCTGAGTTGCCGCAGCCAGTCCTCGTAGGACTGGGCCGGGTCGCGGGTGGTGTCGTCGGCGTAGCGCTGGGTGAGCACGTCCTCGGCCTGATGGCGGGCACTCTGCTGACCGGCGTAGTCGAGCGCGTGCCCGTACTCGTGGGCGAGCACCGCGTACACCGGTCGCCGCAGCACCTCGGGCGCGAAGCGGTTGTTGTCGACACCGATCTGCATCCGCTGCCGGAAGTACTCCGCGCTCTGCGCGTGGTCACGGCTGAGCACGATGGATTCGGTGTAGAGCCGACCCGTCGCCGGGTCGATCCTCGGCTGCGACAGGCCGATCACCCCCGCAGGCAACTCGCCGATGCCGACCCGGCGCAGGTCGACGGTGGGGTTGCGGTCGAACAGGTCGACCATCGCGCGGGCGTACTCGCGCGCCACCTCCGGGTTCACGACGTCGGAGTCGAAGCCGAACACCTCGAACTCGGGATTGCCGGTGACCTGGCGCAGATGATCCCGCAGGCGTTCACCGACCTCCTCGGGGCTGCGATTCGACCATTCGTCGGCATCGGGGGCACCGAGTTGATCGGCGTCGAAGCGCGCGGCCTCGTCCGGATCGGTGGGACGGACCGGCGCGTCGTCCTCGCCGCGCGGCACGCTGTCGTCGGCATCGGATCGCAGTGTGGGCGAATCGAATCCCCCGATGTTGTCCATCCGGACGAGGGTGCCGTCGCGCACCAGATCGAACTCGCTGACCGTCACCTTGCCGTTCCGGTCGGCGTGCACATGGTGGTACTCCAAACGCAGCGTGCCCGCACGGTGGGCCTCGAGCAGGTCGTTCCTGGCGCGGATCAGCGCCTGTCCCTCGACCGAATCTGGATCGATGTCGCGCTGACGCATCTGCTCGGGCGTCTCGGCGAGGATACGGTGCAGGTTGTTGTCGATGCGCAGGGTGCGACGGTAGTACTCGGGCGAACCCTGTTGCGCGCTGGCGACTTTCGAGCCGCCGAGTGTCGAGCCGACACCCTTGGCCTCGTGCGAGATCAGCGCGGGCGGCGCGCCGTCTGTTCCCGGCACGTAGACGACCACGTCGAGCACGTTCGCGCCGTCGATCACCGGGCGACCGTCGATATCCCCTTCGAACGGCGACAGCAGTACCGCACCGGGGAATTCGGTCGGGTCGAGACCGAACGCGCGGGCAGCGAGCTCGCCCAACGCCTTGGAGTGGGCCACGAGTTGGGGACGCAACCGATTGAATTCGGCCGCGGCTCGTTCGAATTCATCGAGCCGGTCGAGCTTTTCGATGATCTCGTTCTCGCGGTGCGCCAGCGCAGGATCGTCCGGGCGGTCCGCCAGGTCGCGCTGTAGGTCGTCGTAGGCGTCCTCGAGCTTGCGCCGCTGCTCGGCGACGACCTTGTCCAGCTTCTGCGAGCTGGCGATATCGCCGAGCTTGGCCACGCCGAACTCGCTCGACAGCCGGTTGACGATCTTCAGCGCGTCATCGCTGCGCTTCTGCACCACCGCGCGGTCGGCCGCGATATCGGCCATCTGCCGGGCGATCTCGGCATCGGCGACGGTGTAGGTGCGCTTGGGGCCCTCCTGGGCGAGATACCGGAACTCACTGCTGGTGAGCGGATCACGACAGAACCCGTTGGCATCGTGCAACCGGAAATTGACATCGCGGAAGGTCCCCGCCGGGTCGAGCACATGGTGCCACTTGCCGTCGGCCGACTGATAGACGTCGTTCTCCAGCCCTTCCTCGATGTCGTCGGACTCGGCGAGGAAGTCGGGGGTCTCGTCCAGCGGTGGACGCCGCGTGAGATCCCGAACGTCCTCCGGCCGCACCGAACCGTCGACCTCGCGATCGCGCCCCGTCGAATCCGAAGTCCTTGCCGGAGAATCGGTTCCGTCGGTTTCGGGACCGCGCCGCATGCGGTCCACGTCCGAATCGCGCTGCGGTGCGGTGTTGTCGGCTGCGCGCTGCGATTCGGTTTCCGGCGTGCGCTGCCGTTCGGCCCCGGGCGTGCGCTGAGCCGCGGCGGCGGGGGCATCGCGGCGCGGGACGGTGGATTCGCCGTCGAGCTGCCGGTTGGTGTCCACCTCGGGGCGACGCGGAGCCGCGTTGTCGGCATCCGCGATACGCGGGCGAGCATTGTCGGTGCCCCGGTTGCGCTGCTGCGCCGGATCCGATTCTGCGGTGCGCGGAGGAAGACCTGCGGCCTCGGGTGTCCGCGCAAGGCCCACATCCCCATCAGCGGCGCGCGATGGAGTGGCATCGCTGACTGGCCTGCGTGGCGGTGACGCATCCGAGTCAGGCGCGGGCGTCGTATCGGAGTCCGGTCTGTGCAGCGGAGTTGTGTTCGCGTCCGAGGGGCGAACCGGCGGCTCCTCGGGCTCCGAGGAACGTACCGGCGGCACATCTGAATCCGAGGTGCGCGGCGGCGTAGCGTCCGAGTCCACGTTGGCCGGGGAGTCCGGGGTTCGCGCCTGAGTCGAGTCCGAGTCCGGCGTGCGCGCCGGAGTAAAGTCGGAGTCCGGCGTCCGAGGCTGTGTGGAGTCCGCGTCCGGCGTGCGTGCCGGAGCGGAATCGGAGTCCGGCGTCCGAGGCTGTGTGGAGTCCGAATCCGGCGTGCGTGCTGGAGCGGAGTTCGAATCCGGCGTGCGTACCGGAGTGGAGTCCGGCGTGCGGGGGGACGGGGTTTCGGGGCGGCCGCCGATGACCTTCCATTGGGCGTTGGCGTTCTTGCGGAAGTTGTTCGCGTCCCATTCGGCGCGTTTGGCCTCGCGGATGAGGTTCTTGCGGGTGTCCCTGTCGAGGGTGTCGCCACCGGCGGCGATGAGGGCGCGGAGGGCGGCGGCGCGGTCGGCTTCGCGGGTGGCGAGTTGGTCGGAGCGTTCGGCGCGGATGCGCCAGTTGTGCTGCTTGGGGGTCTCGCCGTCGCGACGGCCTTCGATCGTGCCCTCGCGGGTGTAGATCGTCCGCTCGTGGGCCGGGCGCACGCGGGAGTCGGAACCGCTGGGGCGCACGGCTTTTCCGTTGCCGTTGAACAGGACAGCCGTCACGTTGCGTGCTTCGCTCGGTACAACGGTATCCGGGCGGGTGCCGGAGGGGACCACATCGAAGCCGCCGTCGTCGTTGGGGCGCACGGTGAGAACGTAGGCATCGGCGCCGACACCGCGACCGTTCACCACGTGTTCGGCGACAACGAGGGCGCGTGGCAACTTCCCCTTCGCGATATCGCGCGCACTCAGCCCCTCGGCCATCCGCACCAACTCGTCGGCGACACCTTGGTGCCTCGGCTGGTCGGCAGTGCCCGCCGGGAACTCGTGCATCCGCCCACCGGCGGCGGCCTCGATATCGCGCAGCGACATCCCGGCCTCCCCGACCGGCCCCTTGGGCGGCTTGATCCGCCTCGTTCCCGTGGCCTCCTTGATCTCGCGCAACGCCTCCTGCGCGGGATTCTTCGGCCGATCGTCATCGGAATCTCGCTGCGGGGCATCCCCATCCGGATCCGGAGTCGAGTCACCGTCCGCATCCCGACGCCTCGAACCATCTCCATCCGCCGTCCGGCGCCCCGGCCGCCCGTCCCCGTCGCCCCCGACCAGAGGAACAACAAGCAGACCGTCATCCGACCGACTCGCATCCCCGTCCTCATCGGCCTCACCCGCCCGAGGTCTGGTGCCGTCACCCTCACCACCACGAGGAGCGGGCGCGTCCGCATCGGACTCTCCCACGCGCGGCCTGATGCCGTCTCCATCGCCAGCACGAGGTGTGGGCCCGTCCGCATCCGACTCACCTATACGCGGGCGTGCACCATCACCATCGGACTCATCCGCACGCGGCCGCGCATCGTCACCATCGGACTCACCTGCACGAGGCCTGGTCCCGTCACCCTCACCGTCGCCCGCGCGCGGAGCAGGAGCGCCCGCATCAGAATCACCCACACGCGGGCGAGCGCCGTCGGAATCGCCTGAACGGGGCCTGGTTCGGTCACCCTCACCATCACCCGCTCGAGGAGCGGGCGCGTCCGCATCCGCCTCGCCTGTACGCGGCCGTGCACCATCGCCATCGGCCTCATCCGCACGCGGCCGCGCACCGTCACCATCGAACTCACCCGCACGAGGCCTGGTCCCGTCCCCATCACCCGCGCGAGGAGCGGGCGCGTCCGCATCAGAATCACCCACACGCGGCCGCGCACCGTCGCCTTCGTCCGAGCGAGGGTGCATCGCGTCCGTGTCGGACTCATCCGCACGCGGCCGGGTGTCGGACTCACCCACGCGAGGCCGGGCACCATCACCATCGGACTCACCTGTACGAGGGGTAGTCCCGTCAGCGTCGGGCGTACCCGCGCGCGGCGGCGCACCGTTGCCCTCGGGCGAGCCGGTGCGCGGAGTGGCGTTGTCGGCATCCCCGGAGCGCGGCATGCCGGGCCCGTCCGGCGCGCCCGCCCGGGGTGCGGGTCCCGCGTCCGGAAGTCCCGGATCGCCCGTCACCTGCAGAGTGTCCGTCTCCGACTGGCGTGAATTAGCTTGGTGGACTTGCTCACCGGTGGGCGCGGCGTGGACCGTCGGATCGCCCGCGCTGGGCGCCGGGGTCGAATCCGCGACACCTGCGCGGCTGGGGGTGGCGTCCGGCTTGGCGCCCTGGGTGCGCGGTTCGCTGCCGCCCGCGGAGCGGGTGTCGCCGGAAGTGGGGCTGGACTGGGACGGCGAAGCGGCGGGAGCCGAGGCGGCGGGGGCACCTGCGGCGGGAGCAGCGGCAGTCGCCGGAGCGGCAGCCGTCGGGGCGCCTGCGGCAGGAGCGCCCGCGCCCACCGGAGCCGCTGCCTGCGGCGTGCCCGCGACACCGTCAGCACCGACGGGCGCACCACCCGACAGCGCACCATTCTGTTGTGCGGCAGCGATATTCGGATCGCCCGCAAAGGACGAACCGCCGTTCTGCGTGCCGTTCTCCCCGGCAATCCCGGCGCCACGATCGGACTCACCGGCAGAGGAACGGTCGCCGGACCCGCTCTCCCCGTTCGACGACTTGTCGCTCGACGACTCCCCCGAAGTCGAACGATCGCTCGACGAACTCTCACCCGACGAAGACCGATCACTCGACGCGGCACTATCCGACTCGGAGGAACTACCCTCCTGCGAACGGGCGCCGCCACCACCCGAACCGGACTCGCTCTGCGCCGAAGTACTCGAATTGCTCTGCGTCCCACCAGAACCCGACGACTGCGAAGCCGCCTGATTCCCACTGCTCGCGGCGGCAGGCCGAGTCTGCGAGCCGGGACTGCTCGACCCGTCTCCGGCCACGCCCGCCCGGCTCGGCGAGTTCGACCCACCACCGGTCCCGGCCCCGGGGTTCGCACCCGTCCCCGTGGGATCGGCACCGACCCTCGGCCCGCCCACATCACCGAACAGGCTGTTCATCCGGGTCGCGAGGTCGGGGCGACTCGACAGCACCGGCGCACCCTTTTGCCAGGCGTGACTACCGGAGGTCCGCGCCGCACCCGTCAACGAGCCGCTGAGGCCACCCGCCGTCAACATCCGGTAGTCGAACGGGCCCGCACCGAACGGAACGGTGACCGCGTACCCGGCGAGGGCACCCGCCAAACCGGCGGAGATACCGGTGATCTGGCTGTTCATGTACTGCCGCGCCCACGACGGATTGTCCACCCCGCGCATCAAACGCTTGTTGATGAGACCGGCCAACGGCCCCGCCACGGCGCCGCCTGCCGCCGAACTCAGCGCGGTGAGACCGACCTGGTTCCAATTGACCTTGTCGCGATGCCCCTGGTTCACCTGATGCTGCTGAATGGCGAATTCCTGCATCGTACCGATGACGGTATCGATCATGATGTGCCGGAATACGAATTTCACCACCGCATTCGCGGCAATCCTGCCGACCGCGCGAATAATCGAGGCGAGCAACCGATTCGCGATGAGGCGCACGGCGATACGAGTCGCACCGATTGCCAGCGCATCGAGTCCGAGTTTGAAAGGACCAGCCGCGAACGAGGCCGCCATCTCCGCCGCCAGCAATGCCAGCGACGAAATGTACATCAGCTTGGCGTATTCGATTTCGGTACCGGCGTCGTAGGTGCCGTCGCCGGTTTCCCGGAAATACTTGGCCAGCGTTTTCAGCGACCGGTCTTGTTTGGGATCACCACCGGAACGAAGCAGGCTGTCGAACGAATTGACCATCTCGGTATATCCGTCACCGGCCGGATACGCCTTGATGGAGGCGGCCTTCGCCGCCTCGACATCGCTGATGACCTTTTCCAGCTCGGCGGCGGCGGTACGCCAGTCCTCACCGAGCTGCCACATCTGGTCTTCGTTGCCCTCGGGCCATTCCATGCCCGCAAGGATTTCGAGGTGTTGGAGCCACCCCGGGATGGTGATCGCCATATCCGATTACCCGTGAAAGTCCGCGCTCACCAGCTCGAGTCGGTGACCGAGCCACCTCGATCGCGGCCGGGACCGGGGTCGACGGTCCCGGAGAACTCCATCGGCTTGTCCGCGTCGGCGACGCGCGTCGGCGAATTCGGGGCCGTGGTCGGCGCTTTCACCTGTTCCGGCACCGTGATTTCGGGCATGCCCTCCACCAGGTCGGACAGTTTCGGCATGCGGGCGCGCTGGGTGTTCAGCGGCTCGAGCAACTGGCTCGTCTGGCGCGCCATGTCGGCCGATGCCTGCTTGGCCGCCTCGGTGACCGCCTTGGCGATCTCGGCATAGCTCAGGTCTTCGACATCGGGGCCGAATTTCGTCTCGATCACCACGTTGTCCGCGTTCACCGTCACTGTGACGTGTCTGCGCACGGTGGCGGTCGCGGTCAGGGTCGCGCGTTCCTGCTGGAGCCGGGCGATGGTGCGCATCTGTTCCTGCACACCTTCGAGAATGTCGGCCATGTCGGCTCTGGCCTGCTCGTTCACCATTGTCGCGAATACCAGCTCAGCGCAGTCCGTAGCGGTTGTCGAGGTCCATATTGTGCAGGAACTCCGCGGTTTCGGTCTGCGACTGGGACATGTTGGCGAAACCGTCGGCCACCGCGTCACCGTTGTCGGTGAGCAGCTTGCTCGACTTGGTGTAACCGCCGGAGCCGTCCTGACCATTGGCGAAGGTGTTGCCGATGGTGTCGTGCCCCCAGCAACCGTGATGGCTGTCGACCGAGGCCTTGAGGGTGTCCATGATGCTGGTGACCCGGTCGTTCACCAGACCGGTCTTGGCAGCCGCACCGCGAAACAGATGCTCATCGAATTCGACCTTGTCTGCCATCTCGACGCTCCTCCACCCTCGGGTAATACCTCTCGAGTATGCCACGGCGAGCACCCGGATGCAGGCCTCCAGAACGACAGGCGCACACCGGCACTGGCCCTCTCCTGCGGTTTCGCACCCGCTTGTCACCAGGAGTTCATCACCTCGACAGTCACCTACACAGCTGAGCCACACGCCGGGGACAACTGTGGCAGACTCGGTAGACCACAACCTGGGTCGGTGCGCCGACCTGCGCAGCAACGATGATGGGGCTCGAGATTGACGTCGCGACGGAACCGCTCATGACCGACCTGAGCGGCCTCGAACGGCGCGTTGCCGCCGATCGCGCCAACAGCCGCAGCCAACAGGCCGAGGACTACCTCCGGCTGGCCGGTTCGCTCACCGAACTGGCACAGGGACTGCTCACCACCCGCGACGACCCGTCGGGTCGCGACCGCACAGCCGAGGCGCTCGAGCCCGCGCAGGAAGCGGTGGCCATCCGACTGCACTGGCTGGTCGAGGGTTTCGTCTCCTACGAGTACGCGGGCGCGCTCCAGGACGCGTTGCGACTGTTCGAGCAGGCCACGCGGTTGGTGGGGCACCGTCAGCTCGCGACCAACACCATCCGCAGTGCGTGTTCGGCGTATCGGCAAGTGGCACAGGACTATCCGGATGTGCAGGCGATGTGCGCGGACGGGTTGTCCAAGTGCGGTGTGTGGCTGATGCGGCTCGATCACGAGGCGGCGGTGGCGGCCACGGAGTCGGCGGTACGAATCCGGGCGGCGATGTACGCGCGGGCACCCGAGCAACCGGGCAAGTATCTGGCCAGCCTGAGCACGCTGTTGCGGACGCTGATGGTCGGACGTTCCCGCAAGCAGGCCATCGCCAGCTATCGCGCGCTGTACTCGCAGGTCACCACCACGGCGAGCACGGCTCAGCTGCGCGAAACCCGGATCGAGGACCTCGACCTCACCCTCAAGACCACCCAGGCACTGCACAAGCTCGGCGCTCCGACGCTCGAGCGCGCGGGCCGCTTGACGCAGCAGCAGATCCTGTACCAGTCGGGCGGTGACCTGGCGACCATCGACGAAATCAATTGGCGTCTGGCGCTTGTCGGGCTCAAGCCGCTCGCCGCGGGCGCCATGCCCGAACCGCCGTCACGGCCCGTCGAGATCACCGCGACCTACGGTGCGATAGCGGTGCGCTGCTCGGCGCCGGACGCACTCGAGCAGGTCCGTGCCGCTGTCGGCGCCGCCTACGCCACCCACGGTGCCACGCCGGTCGACGCGGGCCGGTTCGCCGGTGTGCACGAACGGCATTGGGGTGTCAAAGAGCCGAAGGTGAACCCCGACACCGAACTCGGCGCCGACGTCGTGCTCGTTGAAAGAGCTTCGGGCAGCTGGGTTTCGGTGAAGAGCCTGAACTGGGAGATCGGCGCCCTCGGCAAGCACCCGTTGGCTGTCGCCTTGTCGGCGAAGTGGCCGGTGCTCACCGTCGCCACCATCGAGAACATCTCCTACGAGCTGTGCCTCTACGACAACGGCGTGGCAACCCAGTACGCCGCCCTCGGCCGCCCCGCGGGCCAAGCACCCCTCGACGCGCCCCTGGCGCCCCTCGATTTCGCCACCCTGGCCGACTACGGCGCCGACTACGCCTCCGAGACCCAGGTGCGCGCAGCCTTCGGCAACGCGGCCATGTTCGCCAAGGTCACCGAACTCCCCGGCAGCGGCATCCGCCAAGCCGCCGAAAAACGCCCCCTCACCGACTACGGCCCCGACATCCTCTTCTTCGGCAAGGACTGACGCTGCCAGCGGCGGGTCGGTGGTCCGGAGATCACCGATTCGCCTCACCCGGCATGATGGACAGCTGTGCGAATATTGCTGCAGCGTGTGACCACCGCTCAGGTGACGGTCGACGGCCAGGTCGTCGGGCGGATCGATCCGGCCGCGGCCGGTGTGCCACACGGTCTGCTCGCCCTGGTCGGCGTCACCCACACCGACACCGAAGAAACCGCGAAGTCCCTGGCGGACAAGACTTTTCGTCTGCGCGTCCTGGACGGTGAGCGGTCGGCCGCCGATCTGAACGCGCCGATCCTCGTCGTCAGCCAGTTCACGCTCTACGCCAACACCGCCAAGGGCCGCCGCCCCTCGTGGAACGCCGCCGCGCCCGGCCCTGTCGCCGAACCGCTCATCGACGCCTTCGCCGGGGCGCTCCGTGACCTGGGCGCCACCGTGGCCACCGGGAAATTCGGGGCGCACATGCGCATCGATCTCACCAACGACGGGCCGGTCACCGTTCTGCTCGAGGGCTGACTAGTTGTCGCCCGGCCGGTACGGGATGCCGTCGGCGGCGGGGGCGACGGCTTTGCCGACGAATCCGGCGACCACGACGAGCGTCACCACGTAAGGCAACATGCCGAGGAATTCGGTGGGGATCGGATTGCCGGGCATGGTGTTGAGGAAACGTTCCAGGGCGCTGGAGAAGCCGAAGAGCAGGGCCGCGAGCAGGGCGCCGACAGGGTGCCACCGGCCGACGATCATCACCGCGAGTGCCACGAAGCCGAGCGCCGCGGTCATGTTCTTGCTGAAGGCCACATTGTTGGCGATGGTGAAGAAGGCGCCACCGAAACCCGACAGCGCGCCCGCGCACGTGACGTTCCAGAACCGCAGCCGGTTCACATCGATACCGGCGGCGTCGGCGGCCGCCGGGTGCTCGCCGACGGCCCGGGTCCGCAACCCCCACCGAGTGCGGAACAGCAGGTACGACAGCCCGAAAACGCAGGCGAGCGCCACGTAGACGAAGAGGTTCTGGTCGAAGAGCACCGGCCCGAGAATCGGAATGTCGGTGAGGAAGCCCAGACCGATGTCGTGCAGGAAGCCGCCGATGCGCGGCACCGTGCTCGGCTGGTTGAGCGAGTGGTCCATGCGCATGAGCCGCTCGAACAGGAACCCGGTGAGCCCGAGCGCGAGCAGATTCAAGATCACACCGGTGACCAGCTGGTTCACCTCGAATCGGGTGGCCAGCCAGGCCAGCAGCAGCGTGGACACCATGCCGCTGAGGGCCGCCGCGAGAATACCGACGTAGGGATTGCCGGTGATCGAGGCGAACAGCACGGCGGTGAAGGCACCGGCCAGGAACTGTCCCTCGATACCGAGGTTGATCACCCCGGACCGCTCACACACCACCCCGGACAGTGCGCCGAAGATGAACGGCAGTGCCAGGAACAGCGTGGTGGCCAGCACGAATTCCACCGGGAACCCGACACCGGGCGTCACCACCCACGACAGCGCCGCGATCACCAGCGCGGCCGCCGCCACCCCGATGATCACCCCGTGCGTGCGCGCGCTCACCGCTCGCGCGAGCAACGCCACGCCCGACAGGACGGTGACCAGTGCGAGCGTCACCACGATCCCGAAAGTGTTGATCGTCCAACTGTTCTCGACGGTCTGGTCGAGCCGGAAGGTGGTCGCCCGCCCGTCGGGCATCCACACCAGCGCCGCCCCGGCGAGCACCACACCGAGTACGACGAGTAGGACCCCACTTCTCGGGTGACGCGCGGTTTCGGTCCCGACGACCGGTTTCGTTACGGCGACAGCGGTACTCACCAGCCCCTCGCTTCCAGCGTGTTGAGCCCACCGCGCGGAGTGCGCAGGTGCAGCAGGGTTTTCACCAGGGCGGGCGCGGCGATGAACAGCACGATCACCGCCTGCAACAGCGTGGACATCTCGACCGGGATCGCGGGCTGCATGTGCAGCGTGCCCGACTTCAGCGCGCCGAACAGCAGCGCCGCCGCGACGATCCCGCCCGGATGGGCTCGCCCGAGCAACGCGACGGTGATGCCGTCGAACCCGAATTCGGCGACCGTTCCCGGATTCACCGTGTACGGATTCAGGCCGAGCACGAGCGCCCCGCCACCGATCCCGGCCAGCGCGCCCGACACCGCCATCGTGGTGATGAACGTACGGCCCATGTCGATCCCCGCCGTTTGCGCCGCGTGCGGATTCGCGCCGACCGCTCGGATCCGGTAGCCGAAGGTCGACCTGCGCAGCAGCCACCAGATCCCCGCCGCCAGCGCCACGGCGATCAGCAGGCCGACACTCACCCGCAGGCCCGACCCGGCCCAACCCAGGAGCCGTGGCAGCCGCGCCGAGATATCGGCCGGTTTGGACACCAGTTCCTGCGAGGTGAGCGAATGGATGAAGGCGGTGCTCAACGCCCACAGCAGGAAATAGGTGGCGATATTGTTCAGCATGATCGACGAGATCACTTCGTGCGCACCGGTTTTCGCCTTCAATACACCGGGGATCGCACCGAAGAGACCACCGGCGAGCGCACCGGCCAGCAACGCGAGCGGCACGTGCAACAGCGGTGGCAGGTCGAGGGCGAAACCGACGATCAAGGCACCGAGCATCCCGAAGATGAACTGCCCGTGCCCACCGATATTGAACAGTCCGGCCCGGAACGCCAACCCGACGGCGAGCCCGGTGAAGATCAACGGGGTGGCATAGGTGAGCGTCTCCGAGATCGGGCGAAGCACTTGGGCGAGGGTGGCCGTCCCGTCGAAGAACTCACCGAGGCGGCCGATGTCGAGGATGGCGCCTTCGAACAGATCACGGTAGGCCGTGCTCACCGCCTGCCAGGAGAAACTCAGCGCGTCGGCGGGCCGATTCAGGAAGTATCCCCAGGCCCGGCGCACCGACGGATCGGAGACGATGATGAGCAGCGCGCCGATCGCGAAGGCGAGCAGCAGCGAATAGACCGTCACCATCACGCTGTTGGCCTCGGTCAGGTACCTGGTGAAGGTGCGGCCGAAACCCGGCTTGTCGGGCCGGGATCCGGTCTCCGGCGCGGTGGTCGTACTCGGCATGGGAATCCTCGAGGATGTCGGCGCCAGTTCAGCTCGGGGTGGCGGAATCGGTGGGACGGTGACCTGCCATCAGCTGACCGATGACCTCGCGCGGGGTGTCCGGGCCGACCTCGCCGACGATCCGGCCGTTGTGGATCACCGCGATCCGGTCGGACAGCGCGAGGATCTCGTCCAGTTCGGCGGAGATGAGCAATACCCCTGTCCCGGAATCCCGTTCGGCGACCAGCCTGCTGTGAATGAATTCGATGGCACCGACGTCCACCCCACGGGTGGGTTGCGCGGCCACCAGCACCGCACGGGGACGGGAGAATTCCCGGGCGATCACCACCTTCTGCTGGTTGCCGCCCGACAGCGCGGACACCGGCTCGCCCGGGCCCCGCGTGCGGATGTCGAAGTCGGCGATGGCCTTGTCGGCCAGGGTGCGCACCGCGCCGTTGTCGAGCACGCCTCGGTGCGACAGCGGTGGGTCACGGTACTGGTTGAGCACGAGGTTCTCGGCCACGGTGAAGTCGGCGGCCAGCCCGTCGCGTCCCCGGTCCTCCGGGATGTAGCCGAGTCCGGCGACGATCCGCCGGTAGGGGTCCCACGAGGTCACCGGCACCCCACCCATCTCGACGGTCCCCCGGTCCGGGCGAACGGTTCCGAGCACGGCCCTGGCCAGTTCGGTCTGGCCGTTGCCCTCCACCCCGGCCAGCCCGACGATCTCGCCGGATCGCACGGTGAGGTCGAGTCCGTCGAGCACCGCCGTGCCCCGCTCGCCGAGCACCGTGAGATCGCGTACCGCCAGCGCGACCGCCCCCGGTTCGGCCGGGGTGCGCTCGACGGTCAGCGTCACCGATCGCCCGACCATCGCCGCTGCCAGCTCGGCCTCGCTGTCCTCGGGCGAGGCGTGGGCGACCACCTTGCCACGGCGCAGCACCGTGATGGTGTCGGCGATGGCCTTCACCTCCTTGAGCTTGTGGCTGATGAAGATCACCGACATGCCCGCGGCCGTGAGATTGCGAATGATGCCGAGCAGTTCCGCGACCTCCGGCGGGGTGAGGACGGCGGTCGGTTCGTCGAGAATCAGCAGGTCGGTGTCGCCGGAGAGCGCTTTGACGATCTCCACGCGCTGCTGCACACCGACCGGCAGATCCTCGCAGATGGCCGCCGGGTCGAGCGCGAGGCCGTATCGATCCGACACCGTGCGCACCGCGTCGCGCGCGGCGGCACGGTCGAGAATCCCCCGTCTGGCGTGCTCTCGACCCAGCTGCACATTGTCGGCGACGCTGAACGGGCCGACGAGTTTGAAATGCTGGTGCACCATGCCGATTCCGGCGGCGATCGCGTCACCGGGCGAGCGGAAACGCACGGGCTCGCCGTCGATGAGGATGTCGCCGCTGGTCGGCTCCACGATGCCGTAGAGCATGTTCATCAAGGTCGATTTGCCCGCGCCGTTCTCCCCGAGAATCGCGTGCACCTGGCCGGGTTCCACCACCAGGTCGACATCGTCGTCGGCGAGGAAGTCGCCGAAAGCCTTGGTCAGTCCCCGTACTTCGAGTCGCATGTCATGTCCTCAGGGCGTGGGGGCGGCCGGTGAATCGATCACGATCCGGCCCTCGACGATCTCGGTGCGCAGGGCCGTGAGCTCCTGTTTCAGTCGTTCGGGAACGGCACCGTCGAAATCGTGGAACGGCGCCAGCCCCACCCCGCCGTTGCCGAGCGTGCCGACATAGCGGCCGTCCGTCGGTCCCTCGGCGAACGCGTTGTCGATCGCCACCCGCACCGCGGCGGAAATGTCCTTCATCGACGACGACAGCATGATGTCCTGGTATTCGGGCACCGCCTCGTACCCGTCGGAATCGACCCAGACCATGCTCACGCCCGGCGAATCGCGCACCGCCGACGCCCCACCCATCCCGACGGGTCCGGCCACCGGGTGAATGATGTCGGCGCCCTGGGCGATGAAATTCTCCGTCAACGAGCGGCCCGCGCTGGTGTCGTCGAAATTGCCCGTGAACGAGCCACGTTGCTCGGCCACATTCCAGCCGAGCACCTCGGTGCCGGTTCGGTGGACCTGGTTGTATCTCGCCACCCCGGCCGCGAAACCGTCCATGAAGATCGTCACGGCCGGGATCTGCATGCCGCCCCAGGTGGCGACCCGCCCGGTCTTGGTCGTACCCGCCGCGAGATAGCCTGCGAGATAAGAGGATTGGGCGGCGTTGAACTCCATCGAATAGACGTTGTCCAACTCCACGTGCGCGTCGACGATGGCGAAACGCTGATCCGGGTACTCCCCCGCCACCTGCGCCACCGCCTCGGCCATCAGCCCGCCGACCCCGATCACCAGATCGCAGTCGTCATCGGCCGAGGCCCGCAGATTGGGCTCGTAGTCGGCGGAACTGTTGGACTGTCGGTAGGAGCCGTGGACACCGGGGTTGGCGTCGACCGCCGCCTTCACCCCGTTCCAGCCGGACTCGTTGAACGATTTGTCGTCCACCCCACCCGCGTCGGTCACCATGCAGGTCTCGAACCCCGCACTCGCCGAACCATAGGTATTGCCCGACCCCGTATAACGCGACTCCACGGGCGGCTCACCGCAACCGCCGAGCGACACCGCCGCCGCACACCCCGCGACGACGGCGATCACCGCGATGCCAGATCTCATCACTCAGAGATACAGGATCACCCCGGCTCCGAGCCGGATTCGAAACATTACTTCACCGAAAAGTCGCGAACGACTTTCCCGACATCATTCCGGGCGGAGGGTGAGGATGCGGGGGCCGTCTTCGGTGACGGCGACGCTGTGTTCCCAGTGGGCGGCGCGGGAACCGTCGGTGGTCACCACGGTCCAGTCGTCGTCGAGGGTGGTGGTTTCGGTGGTGCCGAGGGTGAGCATCGGCTCGATGGCCAGCACCGATCCGACGACCAGGCGCGGGCCCTTACCGGGGGCACCCTCGTTCGGCAGGAACGGGTCCATGTGCATCTCGCGGCCGATGGCGTGGCCACCGTACCCGTCGACGATGCCGTACTTGCGGCCGTGCACTTCTTCGGCGGCGCGGGTACCGAGCTCGATCGCGTGCGACACGTCGGTGAGCCGGTTCCCCGGAACCATCGCGCCGATGCCCGCCTCCATCGACCACTTGGTGGCCTCGCTCAGCAAGCGGTCGGCTTCGATGATGGCGCCGACGCCGAAGGTCCAGGCGGAGTCGCCGTGCCAGCCGTCGAGGATGGCACCGCAGTCGATCGACACCAGGTCGCCCTCGGCGAGGATGTCGCTCGCCGAGGGGATCCCGTGCACCACACGGTCGTTGACCGAAGAACAGATCGAGCCGGGGAAGCCGTGGTAACCCTTGAACGACGGAACCGCGCCCGCCTCCCGGATCACCTGCTCGGCGACCTCGTCGAGCTCCAATGTCGACACGCCGGGCTTGGCGGCGTCGCGCACGGCGACCAGCGCCCGCCCGACGATCGCGCCCGCCGCCGCCATGGCATCGAGCTCGCCCGCCGTGCGGAACGGCACGACCTTCTTCTTCCGACCGAATGCCATTACTGGCCGAGGGCCTTCAGCGCTCGCGCGTTGACATCGTCGACTTCGCCGATGCCGTCGACGGTCACGACGAGACCGTCGTAGTACTCGAGCAGCGGCTCGGTCTCCTCGCGGTAGACCCGCAGCCGGTTGCGGATGACGTCTTCGGTGTCGTCGGCGCGGCCACGGGCGAGCATGCGCTCGACCACGGTGTCCTCGGCGACCACGAAGCACAGCACGGCGTCGAGCGCGCTGCCGTGGTGCTCGAGGATCTTCTTCAGCGCGTCGGCCTGGTCGACCGTGCGCGGGTAACCGTCGAGCACGAAACCGTTCGCGGCGTCCGGTTCGGCGACGCGGGCTTCGACCATGCGGTTGGTGACGTCGCTTGGCACCAGGTCACCGGCGTCCATGTACTTCTGCGCCTCGCGACCGAGCGCGGTCTGCTGGCTGATGTTCGCGCGGAAGAGGTCTCCGGTGGAGATGTGCGGAACGCCCAGCTTTTCCGACAGCAGGACGGCCTGAGTACCTTTGCCGGCACCCGGCGGACCGAGCAGAACAACTCTCACTTGAGGAACCCTTCGTAATTTCGATTCATCAGCTGGCTCTCGATCTGCTTGACCGTGTCGAGACCCACGCTGACCATGATGAGCACCGCGGCACCGCCGAAGGCCATGTTCGCGGACTGGCCCGTGCTACCGGCGCCGAGGAACAGGCTCGGGAGGACGGTGACCGCACCGAGGTAGATCGAGCCGGGCAGGGTGATGCGGCTCAGGACGTGATTGAGGTAGTCGGCGGTCGGCTTACCCGGACGATAGCCCGGAATGAAGCCACCGAACTTCTTCATCTCGTCGGCGCGTTCCTCCGGGTTGAAGGTGATCGCCACGTAGAAGTAGGTGAAGAAAACGATCAGACCGAAGTAGATGGCGATGTAGACCGGGTTGGTCGGGTCGACCAGATACTTCTGGATGATCTCCTGCCACCAGCTCGGGTCCGTCGTGGTGCTCGACGAGGTGAGCTGCGAGACCAGGTTGGGCAGGTAGAGCAGCGAGGACGCGAAGATCACCGGGATGACACCGGCCTGGTTGACCTTCAGCGGCAGATAGGTCGACGAACCGCCGTACATCTTGCGACCGACGACGCGCTTGGCGTACTGCACCGGGATCCGGCGCTGACCCTGCTCGACGAAGATCACGGCGACGATGATCGCCACGACGGCGACACACACCAGGCCGAAGACGAGACCACCACGGGTATCGAGGATGGCCTTGCCGTCGAGCGGGATGCGCGCGGCGATACCGGCGAAGATCAGCAGCGACATACCGTTGCCGACACCACGCTCGGTGATCTGCTCACCGAACCACATCACCAGCGCCGCACCGGCGGTCATCACCAGCACGATGACGATCATGCCGAAGATGCCGGTGTCCTCGAGAATGTCTTCCTGGCAGCCCTGCAGCAGCTGTCCACGGGCGGCCAGCGCGACGAGACCCGTGGCCTGCAGGATCGCCAGAGCGATCGACAGGTAGCGGGTGTACTGCGTCATCTTGGTCTGGCCTGCTTGGCCTTCCTTGCGCAGCTCTTCGAAGCGCGGAATGACCACGGTCAGCAGCTGGATGATGATGCTCGCCGTGATGTACGGCATGATGCCGATCGCGAACACCGAAAGCTGCAGTAGCGCACCACCGGAGAACAGATTGATGAGCTGGTAGATACCGGCGGAATCGCCACCGGAGACCAGCTTCACGCATTCCTGGACGTTCTGATAGTTGACGCCGGGGGACGGCAGCGCGGCACCCAACCGGTACAGCACGATCAACCCCAGCGTGAAGAGAATCTTCCGCCGTAAGTCCGGAGTCCGGAAGGCCGATACGAAGGCGGAAAGCACAGATCCTCCTGGCGAACGACATGGTCATGCCATGCGACTGAACCAACACGGCGTCGTGGTGGAGACGTCAGCCGATGACGAGCTTGGCAGACAACACTTGTTGAGACTCTACAGTGACACCGGACGAGCGCTCGACTCGTCCGGTGTCACTGCGACTACAGTACCGTCAGGCCAGTTCGGTGACGGTGCCACCGGCGGCGGCGATCTTCTCCTTGGCGGAGCCGGTCACCTTGTCGGCGGTCACCTGCACGGCGACGGAGATGTCGCCGTCGCCGAGGACCTTCACCAGTTCGTTCTTGCGAACGGCACCGGCCGCGACGAGCTCGGCCTTACCGACCGTGCCGCCCTCGGGGAACAGCTCCGCGATGCGGCCAACGTTCACAACCTGGTACTCCACGCGGAAGCGGTTGGTGAAGCCCTTCAGCTTCGGCAGGCGCATGTGCAGCGGCATCTGGCCACCCTCGAACGCCGCGGGGACGTTCTTGCGGGCCTTCGTGCCCTTGGTACCACGACCAGCGGTCTTGCCCTTGGAACCCTCACCGCGACCCACACGGGTCTTCTCGGTCTTGGAACCCGGCGCAGGACGCAGGTGGTGCAATTTGATGGTCATGTCAGACCTCCTCAACTGTTACGAGGTGGCGCACGACATTGATCAGACCGCGGTTCTGAGCGTTGTCCTCACGAACCACCGACTGGCGGATCTTCCGCAGGCCGAGGGTACGCAGGCTCGCGCGCTGGTTCGCCTTGGCACCGATCGTGCTCTTGATCTGGGTCACCTTGAGATCAGCCATGGTCAGGCTCCCTGTCCCGCACGCGCACGCAGCATGCCCGCCGGAGCGACGTCCTCGATCGGCAGACCGCGACGCGCGGCAACCTCTTCGGGACGCTGGAGCATCTTGAGCGCGGCAACCGTCGCGTGAACGACGTTGATCGCATTGTCGCTACCGAGCGACTTGGCCAGAATGTCGTGAATGCCAGCGCATTCGAGCACGGCACGCGCCGCACCACCGGCGATCACACCGGTACCGGGCGAAGCCGGACGCAGCATGACCACACCGGCCGCCGCCTCACCCTGAACCGGGTGGGTGATGGTCGAGCCGATCATCGGGACGCGGAAGAAGCTCTTGCGAGCCTCCTCGACACCCTTCTGGATGGCCGCGGGAACTTCCTTGGCCTTGCCGTAGCCGACGCCGACCAGACCGTTGCCGTCACCGACGATCACGAGGGCGGTGAAGCTGAAGCGACGACCACCCTTCACGACCTTGGAGACGCGGTTGATCGCGACGACGCGCTCGAGCTGGTTCTTCTCGGCCGCGTTGTCCCGACGGTCGCCGCCGCCGCGACGATCGCCGCCACCGCGACGGTTGCCCTCGGGGCCACCGCTGTTGTTGTTGTTCTGTCCGGCGGGTCCGTTGCCGCCGTCACGCCGCTGACGTCCCGGCATCAGACGTTCCTTCCGTTCGAAATAACAGTCATCAGAACTTCAGCCCACCTTCACGAGCGGCATCGGCCAGCGCCGCGATGCGGCCGTGGTAGTCGTGACCACCACGGTCGAACACGACCGACTCGATACCGGCGGCCTTGGCGCGCTCGGCGATCAGCTGACCGACCTTGGCGCCCTTGGCGGACTTGTCGCCCTCCAGCGCACGCACATCGGCCTCGATCGAGGACGCGGCGGCGATGGTCTTGCCGACCGAATCGTCGACGAGCTGAGCGTGCAGGTGCCGCGAGGAGCGGTTGACCACCAGGCGCGGACGCTCGGTGGTGCCGACGACCTTCTTACGCAGACGGAAGTGACGGCGGGTCTTCGACAGACGACGCTTCGTCGATGCGTCCTTGCCCAGCGGAATCCGCTTGGCCTTCTGGTTAGCAGTTTGCGCCATGATCACTTACCCGTCTTTCCGACCTTGCGGCGAACGACCTCGCCGGCGTAGCGGATGCCCTTGCCCTTGTACGGGTCGGGCTTACGCAGTCCGTGGATCACAGCGGAGATCTGGCCGACCTTCTGCTTGTCGATCCCGGACACCGAGAACTTGGTGGGCGATTCCACCGCGAAGGTGATGCCTTCCGGGGCCTCGATCGGCACCGGGTGGCTGTAGCCGAGGGCGAACTCCAGGTTCGAACCCTTGGCGGCGACGCGATAACCGACGCCGAAGATTTCCATCTTCTTCTCGTAGCCCTTGGTGACACCCTCGATCATGTTGGCGATCAGGGTGCGGGAAAGGCCGTGCAGCGAACGGTTGGCGCGCTCGTCGTTGGGACGGGCGACCTCGAGCTCGTTACCCTCACCCTTGGTGACGGTGATCGGCTCGGCCACGGTGTGCGACAGGGTGCCCTTGGGCCCCTTCACCGTGACGACCTGGCCGTCGATGGTGACGTCGACGCCTGCCGGAATCTCGATGGGCTTCTTACCAATACGCGACATTAGTCCTGACCTCCCTTACCAGACGTAGGCGAGGACTTCGCCGCCCACGCCCTGCTTGGCCGCCTGACGGTCGGTGAGCAGACCGGTCGACGTGGAAATGATCGCCACGCCGAGGCCGCCGAGGACCTTGGGCAGGTTGGTGGACTTGGCGTACACGCGCAGACCCGGCTTCGACACGCGACGCAGGCCCTGCAGGCTGCGCTCACGGCTGGGGCCGTACTTCAGATCGACGACGAGGGCCTTGCCCACCGGCGCGTCTTCGGTGCGGTAATCGGCGATGTAACCCTCGCGCTTCAGGATCTCGGCGATGTTCGCCTTGAGCTTGGAGTGCGGAGCCTTCACCTGATCGTGGTACGCCGAGTTGGCGTTGCGCAGACGTGTCAAGAAGTCTGCGATCGGATCAGTCATGGTCATGGTTAGACCTCGACACCTTTCTCGCTGCGGTTCCCATGCAGCATCTCCCCGCTTGCGCGAGGCGACCGTGGGCCTACAACAATTCGGCTGGTCCGGGCGGCACTTACCGACCGGATGAGTACTCTTCACGAGCGCTCGGCGCCCGGCATGGTTCGCCCACGGCAAGCGTGGAGCGGACACAGATCTGCCCAGGCAACCGCTCTAGTGTAGGCAACGCCGTGGTCAGGACAAAATCCGGGGTCAGGCCGCAGGCTCGCTCGTCCGCGAGGTGGCAAGGATCGCCGACGCCGAGACGCCGGTGGCCACGATCAGCATCATCTCGCCGCCGACCAGCATGCTCATCACCCCGCCGAGCAGCGCGCCCGTCGCGAACGCCGCGTACTGCAGGCCGTAGCCGAGCCAATCGCGCACGCTGCCGCCGCTGACATGGCTCTCGATACCCTGGCCCAGTTTCACGACGGTGCCGGTGACATAGCTGAGCGGCACACTGACCTCGCCGTTCTTGACGAAGGCGGTATTGAGCGCACCGACCGCGAACGCGACGAACATGATCGGGATGAAACCCAGTTCCTGTCCGCCGGTTCGGCTGACCACGTAATCGACGACCACGGCGGCGGCCAGCGCGATCGTGGTCACCACCGAGGCGCCGTAGTGGCCGTTGCGCCAGACCCGCCGCCGCAGCAGCGAGGCGACGAAGACGCCGAGGCCGAAGGCGAACAGCAGGGATATCGCCCCGACGGCCAGCAGATAGTCGCCGTCGAACCAGCCGAGCAGGGCCCGCTCGGTATTTCCCGTCATGAATGTCACGAAGTATCCGGCGGAATGTGTATAAGCTGCCGCTCCGATGAATCCCGCCAATATCGAAAGAAAGGCGACCATCGTCATCGAACCCGTCGGAATACCACGCAGTGGTCGACGGTTGCCCAGGTCACGGTCCCTTTTTGCTGTGGTCACAGTCACAATCCCACATCCTTCGCATCGCATCGAATCGGGGATCGACTTTGACCCTTCCCGCTGTCGTGACAACTCCGACGGTAGCGACGAGTGGAATTGTGGGCCAGTGCGCGGATCACATTCTCGGAGAAGACACAGGATTATCAGGTTCCGGTAATACCCGGGTAACCCGCCAATTTTTCGTGAATTCTGGGTGACATTTTCGCGGTCGTCGCGTGCCGCGGTGCGCCGACCGAAAATCGTTCGGCGGCAACCGATTTCCCCAGGTAGACGTGTGGTAGCTTCACGGGGTTCGTCGGACGTGTGCAGGAGGCTCGGCAGGTGTTTTCGCGCTCTGTGCGCCGTGGAACTCGCCGAGGCGGATTCTGCGCGCTGGCCGTACTGCTCGCCGTCGGCGCGTTCGTGGTCCCGTCCACCGCGCGGGCCGCCGATACGTATGTGGACCGGCTCGCCGAATCCGCGACGACTCCCGCGTTGGCCTGGTCGGAGTGCGACGACGGTTTCCAGTGTGCGCTGGCGCCCGTGCCCCTGGACTACAACCAACCGGCGGGAGCGCAGATCGAGCTGGCCACCATCCGGCTGCCCGCGAGCGATCCGGGGCGGAGGCTGGGCACCCTGTTCGTGAACTTCGGTGGACCCGGCCCGTCGGGGGTCGACCGTCTGCGGGAACGAGCGCGCTGGCCGTGGCTGTTCTCCGAGGAGCTGCGCGCGCGCTTCGATCTGGTGTCGTGGGATCCGCGTGGCGTCGCGCGCAGCGCGGGGGTGCAGTGCTTCGCGAGTGCCGAGGAGCAGGCCGAGTACCTCGGCACCTTCCCCGGGACGCCGACCGACGCGAGTCAGGAACCGGAGTTCTTCGCGCGGTCCGCCGACCTCGCCGCACGCTGCGGTCAGGCCGCAGGCGAGATCCTGCACCACGCGTCCACCGCGAACACCGCCCGCGACCTGGAGTTGTTGCGGCGCGCGGTGGGTGACGAGGCGCTGACCTATCACGGCATCTCCTACGGCACGCAGGTCGGCGCCGTCTACGCCAACATGTTTCCGCGCCGGGTGCGCGCGATGGTGTTCGACGGTTCGCTGGACTTCGAGGGCAATGCCGACGGACACGGCGCGGAAGGTACGCACCTGCCCCTGGACACCAGGCAGGGCGTCGCGGTCGGCATCGCCGAGACCTTCGACGCGTTCCTGCGCGAATGCTCGGCGGCCGGTCCGCGCTGCGCGTTCTCGGCAGGTGATCCGAAGGTGAAGTGGATCGCGCTGGCCGAGCGCGCCCGCCACGCGCCGATCGTGCTCGACGGAACACCGTGGACCTTCTCGCAGGTGGTGACCGCCGCGGGCAGTCTGTCGCGCCCCGACACCTACGCCGATCTCGCGACTTTGCTGCAGCAACTGTTCGACGCGGCGACCGCCCCCGCCCTCGTTCCCGACTCGCTGTTCGGCCCCGGCCACTCCGCCAACCGCGTCGAAGCGTTCTACGCCATCCAGTGCACCGACAGCATGGTCCCGACCGAACCCGCGGCCTACAGTCGCGTCGCCGCCGTCGAAGACCTGCACAACCCGTACTTCGGCCGCACCGCCGTCTTCAACGCCATGCCGTGCGCCTTCTGGCCCGCCCGCGACCCCGACCGCTACACCGGCCCCTGGAACCGCCCGACCGCCGCCCCCATCCTCGTGATGAACAGCCGCTACGACCCGGCCACCCCCCTGCACGGCGCCTCCGCGGGCACCGCCCAACTGTCGACCGCCCGACTCCTGGTGATCGAAGGCGCGGGCCACAGCAGCATGTACGTCCAGAGCACCTGCGCCGAAACCGCCAAACGCGACTACCTCTTCACCGGCCAACTCCCACCCGAAAACCTCCACTGCCCCACCGACCACTCCCCCTTCGCCTGACCCGTACCTATCATTGCGCCATGACCAACGCGCATCCTCAGCGCCCCGACCTGCCCGAGCACATGACTTGGGAAGAGCTCGAGCAACTCCCCGAGGAAATCGCTTCCTGCATCGAGCTGTGGGACGGGCGGGTGGTCTGGGTGCGACGCGGCCCCGGCGAACACCAGGAAGCAAGCAACCTGCTGTGGAGCGCTCTTCGGCGCGACAGCAAGCGCGCGATGGCCTCCGAACCCGAGCAGTGTTGGCAGGTTCGCACCGAGACCAACGTCTTCTTCGGCCGACACGGCAGATCCGATTTCGTGACCCCGGATTTCATGATCCACCGTTGCCTCGACGAGCCATACGCCTACGTGCGCGGTGACGACGCCGTCCTGGTCGGCGAGGTGCTCTCCCCGTCGAACACCGCCGCAGAAATGGAAGCCAAGAAAGCCAAATACGCGGCTGCCGGTATCCCCTGGTATTGGGAAGTGACACTGCATCCACGCCGCAGCGAAATCGCCTACGTGCAAGCATTCGGCCTGGAGTCCGAAACCGGGACCTTGCCGGAGGGTGTGTCACCGCTGCACAAGGCCAACTACCTACTGGTCGGCGCGTGGTCGCCTGGCGATTCCACCGAAATCACCATCGGCCACCCATTCCCGATCACCATCCCCTGGCGAGACCTGACCCTCTGAGCGAGAACGTCAGGTGCTCACCGTGATCCGCCACCGGGTCACTGCCTCCCTTGGTCCTGCCTGGCGTAGTGCGGTGCCAGCGCCTCCATCTGGTCGATAACCAGCCGAATCGCCTCAGGCTGCTTGTCCGGTGGGTACCGGTACTTGATCAACAGTCGCTTGATGGTCGAGCGCAGCTTTGCCTTGACGTCGTCGCGGACAGTCCAGTCGGTCTTGGTGTCGCGGCGCATGATCGTGACCAGCTCGCGAGCGATCTGGCCGAGCACTTCCTGGCCCATCTGCTCCACGGCGGAGACGTTCTCGCAGACCGCGTCGTAGAAGGCGAGTTCGTCGTCATCGAGGCGGGGACTGAAGGCGTTGCCGCGGTCGCGTTCGGCGGCTGCTTCGCGAGCGAGCGCTATGAGTTCGGCGATCACCTCCGCCGAGGTGAGCTGCTGGTTCGTGTACTTGTTCATGAGGGTGCGGAGCCGTTCGGAGAAGGCGCGCTGGCGAACGAGGTTGTTTCTGGTGCTGCGGCGCACCTCCTCGGTGAGTACCGCACGCAAGGCTTCGATGGCTAGGTGCGGATTCTCCGCCAGGAGGGCCTTTTCCTTGAAGTCGGGTGTGAGGTCGGTCAGGGCCGGTTTCGGGATCCCCGCCGCAGCGTAGATGTCGACGATTTCACCGGAAGCCGTGCTGTCGGCGACGAGGTTTTCCAGAAGACGGGCGATCTCGGCGGGTACCGGCCGCCCCTCGGCAGTGCGCGTCGCGGCGTCGTACTTCGCCATCCAGACACGTACTTCTTCGTAGAACTTCACCGCCTGCACCACCGTGGCGGCCGCTACCAGCGACGACCCCGAGCTCACCGCCCAGGAGCGGGCAAGTTGATTGGCCAACGCCCGGAATCGGTTCACCAGTTTGTCGCCGTCGGCCTCCACCTGGTTGCCCGGAGTGCGCGGCGACCGCACGTATTCGGCCAGCCCGGTCGCGGCGATTACCCAATCCCGTTTGCCACCTTTGAGTTTGGATCGCCACGGGTATCCCTCGACCAGCCGGTCGAGCGCGGCCAGCACCTCGAGTACGAGTGCCGCGATCTCGTCCGCGTTCTGCCCGACGGGCTTACGTTCCTGGTCGGTCACGGTGTACTCGGCCAGCGCGCGTTCGAGGTTCTCCGCCAGCGGGGCGTAAGCAACGACCAAACCGTCTTGTTTACCCTCGAAGGTCCGGTTGACCCGGGCGATCGTCTGCATGAGCAGCGCACCTTTGAGCGGGCGGTCGAGGTATAGGGTGTGCAATGGCGGTGAGTCGTAGCCGGTGAGCATCATCGACTGCACGATCACCAACTGCAACGGGTCGTTCGGGTCCTTGAGCCGCGCCTGGATCAGCTTGTTCTCACCTTCCCGGCGGACATGTTTGGCGACCACGCCCTGATCTTTCGCCGTCCCGGTGTAGACGACCTTGATCACACCTTCGGTCACCGCGTCGGCATGCCATTCGGGGCGCAGCTCGATGATGTATTCGTAGAGGTCGGCGCAGATGTCGCGGGTGCCCGCAACGATCATGGCTTTGCCTGGGCCACCGATGAATTCGACCATCGTCGCCGACCGCTTCTCCCAGTGCGCGACGAGATCCGCCGCGACTTTGCGGAGCCGGGCAGGCGCGCCATAGATGGCATTGATCACCGCGACCGAGCTCTCGACCTTGGCACGCTCCACATCGTCTAGCCCGGCTACGACTTCGTCAGCGGCGTTGTCGATGTCGTCGTCGGAAACACCCTCGACCACCCGCACTTCCGGCAGTCGCGGTTCGAAGATCACCCGGACCGTCGCACCGTCTTCGACCGCGCGGGTGAGGTCGTAGACATCGATGTCGTCACCGAACCGGGCGCGAGTATCCCTGTCCTCGAAGGAGATCGGGGTGCCAGTGAAGGCGATGCGGGTGGCGCCGGGGAGCGCGTCCTGCAGATGCTTGGCGTAACCATCGAGGGTGTCGTAGTGGCTGCGGTGCGCTTCGTCGACGATGACGATGACATTGCGCCGATCGCTGAGGAGCGGGTGCTCGAGACCCGCCTCCTTCTCTGCTTTCGAGAGACCGAATTTCTGCAGAGTGGTGAAGTAGATCCCGCCGGTGTTGCGCTCACTCAGAGCGGATCGCAGCTCGGCCCGACTTGTGATCTGGATCGGCTTCTCCGCCAGCAGCATTGACCTGTCGAAGGTTTGGAACAGCTGCCCGTCGAGCTCTGTGCGATCGGTGACCACGACGATCGTGGGATTGCGCAGGCGCGGCTGCTTGCTCACCATGTGCGCGTACAACTCCATCTCCATGGACTTGCCCGAGCCCTGCGTGTGCCAGACCACCCCGGCCCGACCGTCGCTCTCCGCCGCGGTAACCGTGCAGCCGACAGCCTTGGTGACGGCGAAATACTGGTGCGGCTTGGCAATCCGCTTCACCAGCCCGTCGCCGGTGGAGTCGAAGGCGACGAAGTTCTGCCGGATCTGCAGAAACCGTTCCGATTGCAGCACCCCGGCGATCAAGAACTCCAGCTCGACACCCGCATGGTCCTCGTCGCGAGCTTCACCCAGCCGCAACGGTTTTCCGCTGCTGTCGACATTCCAGGGCGCGTAATGGTTCAGCGGGGTGAATGGTGTTCCGTACCGCGCGAGCTGCCCGTCGCTGATTACGGTGAGCACCGCGAACCGGAACGCCATCGGGAACTCACGCAGGTACGTACCGAGCTGAGCGTGCGCCGACGCCAGATCCGCCTGCGCCGAACCGGCCTTCTTCAACTCGATGATGCCGACCGGCATACCGTTGAGATAGAGCACGATGTCGAAGCGGCGCACATGTTCCCGCGACCGCACAGTCACCTGACTCACCGCGAGCAGCTCATTGTCCTCCACCCGAGGACCGACCAAGCGGATCGTCGGATTCTGTTCGACCCCTTGATGATCCACGTAGCTGATGCCGCGATACCCCTCGGTGAGAATCACATGCAGACGATGGTTCTCAGCGAGCGCATCCTGCGACTTCGGCGCGAGAATCTCTGCCCGCGCCTGATCCAGGAATTCCCCAGGAACCTGCGGATTCAACAACCGCATCCGCTCCAGCAGGCGCCCCGGAAGCACAATGTCGTCCCAGTCCGCGCGCCCACCCTCCTTACCTGGCGCAATCGCGCTGCCGGGCAACGGTTCCCACTCAACTTCAGCAAGTTCGTCCAACGCGAACTGCTCCCACTGCGCTTCGCTGAAACCAACGTCTTCGGCCATCAGACTATCTTTTCTACTATCTGCTCAGCATCTTTGACGCGGAGTTTTCCGGACATGAGGAGGGGAAGGAGTTCGTCGCGAGTGTCGGACAGTTTGCCATTCTCCGCGCCCAGCGCATGGAAGTAGTTCATAAGCACGGTGAGTCGAGAACTCAGACCGTTCCGGATGGCCTCGTCACCCCACGGCATCTCGAGAGCGCCGACATCCTTGAGGTTGATGTACGGCGCCATGTCGCTCTTATGCATTACGTTCGCCATCTGCCCCCGTGCATTGGCGCTTCGTAGCCACGCCGCAACGTAACTGGGCGCGATTACATCTGGACCAGACACTCGGATATAGCAGAGCTGAGGGCTGTAAACGTTACCCTCGACTCCGGCGAGAACGACCGCTACGCGCCCAACGGTTCCTTTAGTCGTGATGACCACATCATTGACCGCAGACGCTTTGCCGCCTATTTTCGCCCTATATTCCTCCGCCACAAAATCTGGGCCGCTGGAGAACACGCGGTTGTCGCGAATGTCCCCGGCGCGCAGGATCCGCAGGCCCGTCGCATCCAACTCGGCACGTTTAGTACGGTAGCCGTCACTGAACTCAAGCAACCTTTTCTCCGCAAGCTGCTTGATAGTCACAGAGTCGCCATGACCGCGTTCGATGACCCGACGGAACAGCGAATCGCTCAGTTCAATCGCCAGAGATGCGGCTCGATCATTAGCTGCAATCTTGTCGTCGAGCGCCCCCAACACCTCCGCAATTGCCAGCTGCTGCGGCAATTCTGGGGGGACTTCTACCGGAAAGTTTCTAATATCGGCAACGTTGAGATGCGCAACGGTAGATCCCTCCGCTCGAGCCATCAGCTCCGCTTGAACCTGTGGCGAGATAAGGTAGTAATACATGTACCGAGGATCAACTATCAACGCATTCGGACGAATTAGGACTGTCCTCTGACCAGGCGCCACGTTCTCTTCCACAGGGATACGAACAACTGGCCCAACAGGCGCCTCGCGTGCTAGTAGCAGATCTCCAGCCTGCGGCCTGAGCCTCGAAGTCCATTCCTTGAATGTAATCTCGTTGATCTGCCGCGCTTCCGACAAATTGATTATGTTACCGCGCATTGCGGGAGTACCGACTGCGTAGTATTTTCCGGTCGGGTCGATCGGCGCCGTCTTGTGTGCACAATCCACGATCCGCGCACACAGTGCATCCAGAATCACTTGATGCGCTCCATCTGACGGCGAACCTCTTGCGACAAGTGATCAGATTCGTCTAGCGCAGCAGCTAACTCGCCGGTCAAGCGAGAAATCTTTTCATCCAACGGCTCACTATCAGCGACACCTTGCGTAGCGCCAACAAATCTTCCCGGAGTCAACGTGTAGTCGGCACCTTTGATTTCATCAGCGGTCACTGACTTGCAGAACCCCGCCAAATCCTCATACGTCAACTGCTTCCGCGCCGCCGAATCAGTCCCCCGCCACGCATGATACGTATCTGCGATCCGCGCAACGTCTTCTTCGCTGAGCGCCCGCTCGGCCCGGTCCACCATGTACCCGAGTTCGCGTGCATCGATGAACAGCACCTCCCCCCGGCGATCGATAGCGCCGCCCTTACCTGCCGACTTGTCCTTGGCGAAGAACCACACGCACACAGGGATTCCGGTGGAGCGGAACAACTGGGTTGGCATCGCGACCATGCAGGACACCAGGTCCGCCTCGACAATCCGAGCGCGAATATCACCTTCTCCGTTGGAGTTCGACGACATCGACCCGTTCGCCATCACTACGCCAGCACTACCGTCGTCCTTCAGCTTGTACAGCACATGCTGGATCCACGCGTAGTTGGCGTTGTTGGCAGGCGGCACCCCGTAGACCCAGCGCGGGTCGTCCGTATTGCGGGTCCAATCTTTGATGTTGAACGGCGGATTCGTCATTACGTAATCCATCCGCGTATCGGCGTGCTGGTCGCGGGCGAAGGTGTCGCCCCAGCGGGCGCCGAGGCCCTTGTTGTCTATGCCGTGGATGGCGAGGTTCATCTTGGCCATGCGCCAGGTTTCTTCGTTGGCTTCCTGGCCGTAGACGGCGATGTCCTGGGGGTCACCGTTGTGGTCCCAGATGAACTTCTCCGACTGCACGAACATGCCGCCCGAACCGCAGCATGGGTCGTAGATCCGGCCCTTGGTCGGCTCGAGCACCTCGACGATCGTCTTGACAACGCTTGGCGGAGTGAAGAACTCGCCGCCGCGCTTACCTTCGGCGCGGGCGAAGTTGCCGAGGAAGTATTCGTAGACCTCGCCCATCAGATCGCGGGCTTTGTGCTCGCCCTGGCGACTGAAGCGGGCGCTGTTGAACAGGTCGACCAGTTCGCCGAGGCGGCGCTGGTCGATATTGTCCCGGTTGTACAGGCGGGGCAGGGTGCCGCGCAGCGATTCGTTCTCGTGCATCACCGCGTCCATCGCCTCGTCGATCAGCTGACCGATGGTCTTGGTGAGCGAACCATCCGGGCCGACAAGACCTTTGGCGTTCTCGGCGAGGAACTGCCAGCGCGCCTGCCCGGGGACGAGGAACACACCGTAGCCCTGGTACTCCTCCGGGTCGTCGATGATCTGGTCGATCTGGTCGTCGTCCCAGCCCTCGGCCAGGTGCTCGGCGCGGATAGTTTCCCGGCGTTCCTCGTAGGCGTCAGAAACGTACTTGAGGAAAACCAACCCGAGGATGACGTCCTTGTACTGGCTCGACGACAACGAACCACGGAGCTTGTCGGCCGCCTTCCACAGCGTGTCCTTCAACTCCTTCATCGTCGACGGCGCCGTCGACTCCTGCCTCTTCCTCGGTGGCACCCGGGGGCTCCTCTCCTCGTTCATCAGACAACAACCTGTTCCGGCGCGCGCAAGCTGACCGTGCCGTTCGCGATGCCGTGGATCAGCGCGGCACACAGCTCCGACGTCGCCGTCAAACCCGCACGCAGCTGCGACTCGTACGCGGCGGCACGGCCGAGCGTATCCTCGAGCTCCGACGTCTCCGACCCGCCCAGCCACGGCACGCTCCAAGCCTTCCATTCGCGGCCCTGCGCAGGCATCTGATTGATCAGTGCGGCCAGCGCCCGCGGACCGACGCCCGCTTCGGATTCGCGGTCGAGGCGCAGTATCCGGGAGGGGGATGCGACCAGCGCGCCGCCGGTCTCGTCGACCCGCGCGAGCGGGCGCGGGCGCTCGGCGAAGATCACATCGCCGGGGCGGGTACGCACTGCTCGACCGTAATACCGCTCGGCATCGATCGGATCGAGAGTCATGCCGTCGGTGCTCTGGTCCGCCGAGAGCACCGGTACGGACGCCCCGGCGGTCGCGTGGGTGGGGTCGATGCGGCTGCCGCGCAGCATCCGCACCAGTTTTCGCTCGGCCAATTCGGCCAGTGACCAGTGCCGCACCTGGACCGTCCCCTTCGCCGGCACCACAAGGACGTCGAGCGGTTCCATCGAACGGGCCGTTACCAGAGTGGCCGCGCGGATACGGTCGATGTCGTCGGTAGCGTCGGTGACGCGCAACCGGTCCGCACAGATTCCCTGCGGCACCATCGCGCCCCCGGCCAGGATGTCGGAGCGGCGACGCGGGCGGGCGTATCGGTAAGCGCGCCGCGCCGAGGTGGTCATGGCTCCGACAATGTCGGCCGCCAATGCTTCGAGGTCGAGCGGCCCAGCGGCGGGCGAACCCAGGTCCGACACGAGCGGCTGCTCGATGTCGGCCCCACCACGCACGATCCACACGCCCATCGCCTGCCGGTGCGCGTCGCGCCACAGCCCGCGCGGCAGCCGCAAGGCCATGGCCACCCCACCGAGCCGCACCGTGCCCGACCGCTTCGGTTCGAGCTCGCGGCCCAACTTCTCACACAGCACGGAGGCCGCGCCGACCACGATCGCTATCTCGCCCGGCTCGAGCGCGACCAGCACATCGTCGATCCGCTCCAATGCTGAGGCGGGGTCGTCACCGATCACCGACATCAGACGCACGGCGGGTACCTCGACCTGGTCGACCAGGCGAGCTTCGCGGATGGTCGCCCTGCGGCGCAAGCCCCGCGCTCGCGCATCGTCACCGACGACAGTCAGGTCGGCACGGTTACCGATCAGGTCGAGGACGAGGCGAGGCAGGTCGCCGTCCGAGACCAGGCAGCCCATGTCGGAATCCTGGAATTCCAAACATGTTTCGACGATGCACCGCAGCAGGGCGAGCCCGGACTCGGAGAAATCGCGGGCCTCCAACGCCCGTCCGGCGCGGCCTGCTTCCAGGCGTTCCAGTGCATCCGCGGGGCCGAAGGCCGATTCGATCAGGTCGTCGATATAGACCAGGGTCTTCGGCTCGATCGTCACCGCGCCGACCTCCGCGACCAGCATCGTGTTCTCGGGGTCGACATCGTGGGCCAGGGCGATCAGCTCGACCGCAGGCAGGCCGGACAACTCCCGACCCGACGCGGCCGCCAAGCACAGCAGCGTGACCAGGTGCTCGAACTCGACGCCGTCGGGGACGCTCATCGCGGGAGCATCGAGCCGGTGGGCGGTGTTGTTGCCGCGGCCGGTCCGCTCGAGCCAGTCGATGATCTCGTCGCGTCGGAACCGCTCGACCCGATCCACAGTGGCCACCGGCGCGGGAAACGGCACGAACTCCCCGCGCGCCACCGGCCGCTTGCGCCACATGGACACGACAGGCCGATGGACCTGCGCCAGATCGGCGATGTCCTGCATCGTCAGCGTCGGCTCGTGCTGCTGTTCTGCCATCCCCTGCTCACATTCTTCGGTCGAACGTCGTGCATCGAGATTAGGACCGGGTGTCCGCAATTCAGAGTCGAATCGTCGATAAGCGCCCTTATCAGTATTTTGCGTCGCCAAACCGAGGGTTGGGCCTTCAAGGTGTAGTCAGCACGCCAACCTGGTGCACAGCGGTTCAGCTATCACGGATTCGCTTGGTGCACCGGCTAATTCAGCAGAGCACAGACAGGAGACAGACATGACCGAGCACACCCGCCCCGAATCCGCCGGCGCCTTCTTCCACGACAACGCGCAGGCCGTCCTCATCGAACATGTCCTCGTCCACGACGCGGACGTCGCACGGGAGGCCCGCCACTGGACGAACGGCTCCCGTGGCCCCGCCATCGAGGATCCCGAACAGCTCGAGGCAGCCGACCTCGAAGCCTTCGTGATCGAGGCGGTGAAGATCGGTGCGCATGCCTTGGCCGCCACCGGCCAGGCCGTCGAATCCCGCGCACTCGAGCAGATCGTGCGCGAGCTCGGCGAGAAGGCCGCGCAGTCGTCGAGCGCCGCAGCCGAAGTCACCGAGCAGTCCGCCGTGAAGGCCGCCAAGACTGTCAGCCAGGCAGCCGACGACGCCAAAAAGGCGATCACCGAGGCCGAGAAGAACGGGCGCCGGGAGTTCGTCACGGCGGTCACCACCGCAAGGGAGCAGCTCGACACCGAGCTTCGCCGCCTCTTCGGCGGGGACAATCCGGAACTGCTCGACCGGATCAGCCCCTTGCTCACGAAGTTCGGTGGCGAACTCGACGCCAAGGTCGGCCGCAGCGTCGACGAATTGTTCAAGACGGCGGTGAAGCAGTTCGACCTCGATGATCCGACCTCGCCGATGGCCAAGCACGCCGCCGGCTTGGAGCGTCGTCACGACCAGCTCGCCAAACATCTTCAGCAGCAGCACACCGAACTCACCGCTAAGTTCGACCAGCTCACCCGCGAATTGCAGCTGCGTGCTGCCGAACAGCGGGTGGCTAGCGTGACGCCGATGAAGGGCGACATATACGCCGACCCGCTGCACGCACTGCTGCGAGAACTCGCCACGGGTCTCGGCGATGAGTACACCGACACCAGCCGGACGACCGGGAAGGTCTCGGATTCACGAAAGGGCGACGGCCTGCTGGTAGTGGCGGGCGGTGCCGCTCGAGTCGTGGTCGAGATGTCGGATTCTTCGCGGAAAACGTGGAACGAATACCTGGATGAGGCCGAACGCAACTACGGCGCCCACGCTTCGCTCGGACTCGTCCGCTCGAAGGAACGCAACGACGGTCACGCCGTGCGCGCGTTCGGACCGCGCCGCATCGTGCTCGCGTTCGATCCGGAGACCGACAGCCCCGATCTGTTGCGCATCGTGGTGCAGTTGCTGCGCACCGGAGCACTCGCAGCAAACTCACGTTCCGACGCCGCCCAGATCACCACGGCCGAGGAGAAGATCAACGAGGCCATCGCGCGGCTGAACGGGGTGGACGGCATCAAGAAGTCCGCGAGTGCCATCTACAAGCAGGCGCAGAGCATCGAAAACCAGTGCAATACAATCAGTTCAGGGATCGAACGGTTGCTCAACGCGGCACTCGCCGCACTCACCGCCGCCGGAGCCGACGGCACCGCCTCCACCCCCGGCGCGGCGGCCTGAGGCATCGCCGAAAACTGCGGGCGCGATAACCCGGCTTATCACCGGCAACTCTCGACATCTGCACAGGGCGCGTGGTCGAGTCGTCCACGCGCCCTCGAATTCCCCTCTCCACCAAGAGAAATCAAGGAAGACATGAAATTCAAGAAGTTCGTCCTCGCCACTGCGCTCGCCATCGCCGCGATCGGCGTCGTCGAGACCACCGCGGTCGCGTCACCCCCGGCGACGACGCAGGAGGCGCTGGCCGCTCTGCCCCCGAGCGCGAGCGGGGTCGACCACGGCGTCGGGTACGACGCGGCGCGCGACGGCAACACATTGACCACCACGCTGACCGGCGGAACCTTCCGTGTCACCGACGACGCCATCGAGGCCTTGGCGGCCGACGGCACACTCCTCAGCAGCACTCCGCGCGTCATCGCGTTCGAACAGAACGTGGTCACGCTGGCGCCGCGCCTCGAGGCCAACGGCACCCGCCTGATCGCCGACGTCGCCGCGCGGGAGATCGGCTACTGGCGCAAGACCTCTCCGCGCCAGCGCAGCACCGAAGCGGGCATGGCGATCGGGTCGGCGATCGGTGGCATCGGCGGCGTCATCGTCGGCCTGGTTCTCGGCATCGCCACCGGCGGGCTCCTGCTCCCGATCACCCTTCCGGTGGCCCTGATCGTCGGCGTTCTCGGCGGCATGGCCATCGGCGGTGCGGCGGGTGCGTCCATCCCCAACTCCGACGTCCCCGACCAGTGGGAGTACGAGGTGGAGTGCCGGGGCAGCGGAGACTACCGTTTCTGCTGGTAGGCCTGGCATCGAATGAAGGGACGGAATTCTCCGACGGGTACCGTCCCTTCATCCGATGCGGCGACAGCGGCACCCGAGGAGTTTCGATGGCACGGAAATCGGTCGAAATCGATGGCGCCACACTGGCCGAGGCGGCTCGATACCTGGAAACAGCTACCGACAGCGACACTGTCGAGGCTGCGTTGCGAGAGGTGATCGATCGTGGACGCCGCATCGAGGCGATCGCCCGGATGCGCGCCCTGATCGTCGAAGGCGAGATCAATTCAACCGAAGCCGACGACCTCGAGGCATTCGAAGATGCTGCGGCCCAATCGAAGACGAGCGAAGCCGAGATCATTCGCGAGGCGATCCGCCTGGCAGAGATGCGATTGCGTCGACGTTCCGAACCGATGCGCTTACGCCGATTCGCCAGCGAGGACCCGAATCTCGCTGCCCGATCTGCGGAGAACACTCCTGTCAGCCGGTCGCACCCGGCGGCCGGACGACCGGAACCACGGTGAGCATCGCCTCCAGACCAGCGAAGTCCTTCGGATTCGTCGTGAACAAGGGAAGCCCGTTACTCGCCGCAGTAGCCGCGATCATCAAGTCCGAACTTCGGCGACGTGGACTGCGGCCGATGGCATAGACCTGAGCGCAGAGCGAACCGAATACGCGAGCGGCTCGCGTGTCATAGGGCAGCGCCTCACCGAATTCCGCCTCCACCCGCTGCAGTACGGCGATCCGGTTGGCCCGCTTGATAACGTCGTCGGTCGCGTGCGGCTCATGGGACAGCTCGCCCAGCGTGACAGCCGTGATGGCCGACTCGACGGGGAGATCAGCGACATCGAACAGACCGAGGGCCGCGACGATGCAGGTGTCGAGTACACCCCGCTGGTGGCGACTCACTCGTCCACCGGCCAAGGGTCGTCGGCGAGTTCGTCATCCATCATCGTGTCGAGGTCGCGACGCAATTCATCCGCGTCCAATGCCGGAATCCCGGCGAAGGCCTGCTGCGCCCTCGCGGTCGAAACGAAGCGACTCCGACGAATCGGAATGACGTCGGCCAACGGCTCGCCGTTCATCGTGAGTACAAACCGCTCGCCGTCGCGAAGGCTCCTCGTCATTCGCCCGGAGTCGTTGACGAACGCGCGCACACTTATTTCGGGAGGGGTCTGCTCGGGAACGGCCATACCTCATCGTACCACCGTGTACCACACTGTGGTACTGAATCGCGCAGCCGACCCATCACGACGCGTTCGCCGTCGGTAAACGCACGAAGACACGGACTTCGCTCGGAAGTCCGTGTCTTCGTGGGGTATTCGCCTAGGTGGTTGCGCTCACGAGGAGCGCGGGATCACCAGGAGCTCTTGTGCACGCCCGGGAGCTCACCGCGGTGGGCCATTTCGCGCAGGCACACGCGGCACAGGCCGAACTTGCGGTAGACCGCGTGGGGGCGGCCGCAACGCTGGCAGCGGGTGTAGGCGCGGACGGCGAACTTCGGCTTGGCCTCCGCCTTGATGCGCAGTGCTTTCTTAGCCATGTGCTCAGTTCTCCTTGAACGGGAAGCCGAGGTGCTTCAGCAGCGCGCGGCCTTCTTCGTTGTTGGTCGCGGTGGTGACCACGGTGATGTCCATACCGCGCGGGCGGTCGATGGAGTCCACGTCGATCTCGTGGAACATCGACTGCTCGCTGAGGCCGAACGTGTAGTTGCCGTTGCCGTCGAACTGCTTCGGCGACAGGCCGCGGAAGTCGCGGATACGGGGCAGCGCGATGGACACGAGACGGTCCAGGAACTCCCACATGCGGTCGCCACGCAGGGTGACCTTGGCGCCGATCGGCATGCCCTCACGGAGCTTGAACTGCGCGATCGACTTGGTGGCCTTGCGGACCTCCGGCTTCTGACCGGTGATCAGCTCGAGGTCCTTGATGGCACCGTTGATCAGCTTCGCGTCACGGGCGGCGTCACCGACACCCATGTTGACGACGACCTTGACGACGCCCGGGATCTGCATCACGTTGGCGTACTCGAACTCGCTGTTCAGCGCGTCCTTGATCTCGGCGCGGTAGCGCGCCTTCAGCCGGGGCTGAGTCTGCTCAGAGGTGGTCATGTCAGATGTCCTTCCCGTTCTTACGGGAGATCCGAACCCGCTTGCCGGTGGTTTCGTCGGTGCGGTAGCCGACGCGAGTCGGGTTTCCGTCGGAGTCGACGACCATCACGTTGGAAACCTGAATCGGGGCTTCCTGGGTCACGATGCCACCCGAGGAGGCGCCACGCTGGTTGGCGGAATCCGCGACGTGCTTCTTGATGCGGTTCACGCCTTCGACGAGAACCTTGCCAGTCGCCGGGTAGGCCTGGATGACCTTGCCCTTGGCGCCCTTGTCCTTGCCCGAGATGACGAGCACGGTGTCACCCTTGTGCACCTTCATGTCAGAGCACCTCCGGGGCCAGCGAAACGATCTTCATGAAACGCTTGTCGCGCAGCTCACGGCCGACGGGGCCGAAGATGCGGGTGCCGCGCGGATCGTTGTCCGCCTTGATCAGCACAGCAGCGTTCTCGTCGAACTTGATGTAGGAACCGTCCGGACGGCGGCGCTCCTTGACGGTGCGCACGACGACAGCCTTGACGACGTCGCCCTTCTTGACGTTCGCGCCGGGGATGGCGTCCTTGACGGTGGCGACGATGATGTCACCGATACCGGCATAGCGACGCGACGAGCCACCGAGCACGCGGATGCAAAGGATTTCCTTCGCCCCGGTGTTGTCGGCGACGCGCAGTCGCGACTCCTGCTGAATCACTTCAGCACCTCCTGGACCTGGATGTATACGTACGCCGGATTGCCGACCCGACGCACATGGTCAGTCACCCACCGGACGCGCGCCTGCCAGCGGTTTTGTCCACCACTGGGGGTTCACGGCCGGATTGCGAGGGCACAGCTCCCGCAGGCAACCGGTCTAGTGTAGGTGAATCCCCAGGTCGACCCAAATCGGGGGTCGTCGGTCAATTTGAAGTGAATATGTTTCAAACCACCGTGCGCCGGGGCGTCGCGTTGTTACGGTCCCCCTGCTCGTCGCGGGGACGAGCCGAGCAGGAGCCACCATGAAACTCACCCTTGCCGCCACCGCCTTCGCCGCCGTCCTCACGGTGCTCGCACCGCAGGCCGCCGCCGGACCGGTCGTCGACATGCTCACCGACACCCTCACAGTCGGCTGCACCTCGAAGATCGACGTGGTCGGCCTCGACGACTACGTCGGCGCCCAGGTCGACTTCGTCGCCAACGGCAAATTCTTCGCCAGCGACACCGTCGACCTCGAGGTCACCGTCGGCGGCGTCACGGTCGCCAAGGCCACCGCGTTCTACCACGTGGAATCCGAGGTCGAGGTGCAGCTGACCGCGCTGTTGCACGCCACCGGCATGCCGCTGGTCTCCAAGCGCATCCCGACCGTCATGCGCATCATCAACGCGGGCAGCGGGCTGGCCTGCGACCTCGCGACCGGCAGCGCGGGCAGCTTCTCCTGACGGCAACGGCCGAACGACGCCCTGATCAGGGCTTCGTTCGGCCGCTTCGCGATCGACTCGGTGTCAACCCTTCACGGGCGCCAGTTCCCATGAACCGTCACCCGCGAGAGTGAGCACCTGGGTGTGGTGCTGATCGACCGTGCTGCGGTGAGCCACCGACACGACGATGGTGTCCGGGACCTCGGTGCGGATCAGGTTGTAGAGGGAGTACTCCAGACCCTCGTCGACGGCGGAGGTCGCCTCGTCGAGGAACACGACCTTGGGCCGGGTCAGCAGGATGCGAGCGAAGGCCAGGCGCTGCTGCTCGCCCGGGGACAGGATCTTCGCCCAGTCGGCCTCTTCGTCGAGGCGGTCGACGAGATGCCCGAGGTGCACCTTGGTGAGCACCTCACGCAGCGTGTCGTCGGTGATCCCCGTCGACTCGACCGGGTATTCGACCGCGGTGCGCAGATCGCCGAGCGGGAGGTAGGGAAGCTGGGACAGGAACAGCGTGTCGGTGCCCGCCGGGCGACCGAACTCACCGTCGCTGTACGGCCACATCTGCGCGAGCGCGCGCAGCAACGTCGTCTTCCCACTGCCCGAAACACCCTTGACCACCAGTGCTTCGGTGGGAACCAACCGCAGGTTCAGGTCGTCGATGAGCACCTCGCCGTCGGGCTTGCGCACATCGACCTTGTCCAGGCGCACCGCGTCGTCGACATCGACGGTCGCGAGCCTTGGCAGCTGCCGCGATTCACCGCTCGCGATCAGCAGGCCGTCCAGACGGATGAGGGAGGCTCGGTACTCGGCGAAGTCGTCGTAGGAGTCACGGAAGAACGACAGCGAATCCTGGATTTCGCGGAACGCCGTCGCCGTCTGGTTCATGCCACCCAGGGTGATCTGCCCGCTGAAGAACCGGGGTGCCTGGATGAGATAGGGGAACAGGTAGGCGGACTGGGTGACGACGAAGTTCCAGCCCACGAACTTGAGCATCCGGTAGACGTAGGCCCACTGCACCCGGATCACCTCGGCGAAACGGCTGAGCAGACCGGCTCGCTCGACGTTCTCACCCCGGTAGAAGGCGACGCTCTCGGCCGCGTCACGCACCCGCACCAGTGCGTAGCGGAAGTTGGCGTTCGTGCGTTCGCGCAGGAAGTTGATCCGAATCAGGGGTCGACCGATCCAGAAGGCGATCACCGTCGACACGAAGACGTAGGTCAACACGATGACCAACGCGGCGCGCGGGATGGTGACGCCGAGAATGGTCATCGGCCCCGACAGATCCCACAGCACCTTGGTGAACGACACGACCGAGACGATGGCCGTCACGGCGCCGAGCGCCAGTGTGCGCGACTGCTCGGTGAAGGTGATGGTGTCGGCCTGGATTCGTTGGTCGGGGTTGTCGATCGTGTTGTCGATGAACCGGGACCGGTAGAAGGCGACGCCGTCCATCCAGTCGGTGGTGACGTGGTCGGTCAACCACACCCGCCAGCGGATGTCGAAGGCCAGTTTGGCGTAGAGGTAGACCAGCTCCTTGACCGTCCAGATGGCGATCAGCAGTGTGAACAGCTTCGCCGAGTCCCAGAACCCGGTCTTGGCCTGCGACAGCGACTCCGCGTCGTCGGACTGCAACGCCGAGGCGGCGAGCTGGAACGAGGCGAACATATCGTTGCCCCAGTAGCTGAGCAGCACGCTCAACCGGACGGTCAGCAACGCCATCAACAGCAGGGCGGCGACGAACAGCCAGGTCTTCCACGCCCCAGGACCGCGGTAGTAGTCACCGCTGACGGACCAGAACTGCCTGCCCCACTTGGTGAATCGCAGCAACAAGGCGGCGATGACCACGAAGGCCACCGCAGTGATGAGGAAGGCGATTCCGAGCCACTTGGCGCTCTCGAACCACTCGACGCTCCAGTCCCTAGACGTCTCCACGCACGCTTCCCATCCCACGACCGCCGAAATTCGGCGCAGTCTAACCCGGCCCGCGCCCGTTCGCCCGGCACGCGCCCCCATCGATTGCCGAGCGAAAGCCTACGTAGGTTAGCCTTGGCTGACTTATGCTGGATCGAGCCTTCGGGCCGAATCGAGGACGACTCCTCGAGCTAGGGAGGACGCAACGATGATTGCTCGGACTTCGCGCGGCTGGCGGCGCGCCGCGACGGCCGCGCTCGCCGGTGTGCTCGCCTTCGGCGTCGTCGCCTGTGGTTCCACCGACGACGAGGCGGGCTCGGGCGAAGCGGTGACCATCACCCACGCCCGCGGCGAGACCACCGTCACCGGTACCCCGAAAAAGATTGTGGCCCTGGGTAATCAGTGGCTCGATTCCACGCTGGCGCTCGGCGTCGTGCCCGTCGGCTACATCGACAACGTCTCGGCGCTGTCCAAGAGCACCCCGCCGTGGACGCCCGAGACCCTGAAGTCCGCCACCGCGCTCAACACCCAGGGCAGCGTCGCCGAGCAGGTCGCCGCGCTGGAACCCGACCTGATCCTGGCCGATCCCTTCATCGCCGATCAGAAGACCTACGACGACCTGTCGAAGGTGGCGCCGACCATCCCCGCGCTCACCAAGGACGCCGTCACCCCCTGGCAGGACCAGGTGACGGCGCTGGGCAAGGTGCTGCACAAGGAGTCCGACGCGACCGCGACGATCAAGAAGGTCGACGACAAGATCGCCGCCATCACCGCTGCCAACCCGGGCCTGAAGGGCAAGACCTTCGCCAGCACGTGGCTGGCCAGCCCGGCCCAGCTGATGGTGCTCACCGACCCCAACGACGGTTCGGCGAAGGTGTTCACCCAGCTCGGTATGTCGATTCCCGCGAACCTGACCGCGCAGCCCGCCAACCAGGGCCGCCTGGCGTTGTCGCCGGAGCGGGTCGACGAGCTCACCGCCGACCTGCTGCTGGCCGGTTACTCCCCCGGTCTCGATGAGAAGTACCGCCAGTTGCCCGGATACTCGGAGCTGCCGTCGGTACGCAAGGGTTCGGTGGTGTTCCTGACCACGCAGGAGATCAGCGCGATCAACCAGCCGAGCGCCCTGTCGGTGCCGTACATGCTCGACAAGCTCGCACCCGCGTTCGCCGCCGCCGCGAAATAAGCTCCACCACAACACGAGGATTCACCGTGCTCGCCTCTCCCTATCCCGCCCAGACTCGGTTCGCCCTCCGCGCGGGTGTCACCTGTTTGACCACGCCCGCCGGTGCGGTGCTGCTCAATCCGCCGCGCAACGAGAAGCTCACCGGTCTCGGCGCGGGAGCGTTGCAGGCGTTGAAAACCTTGAACCAGGGCCCGGCGACGGCCGCGGAGATGGCCACCGCGGCCGCCGGTGACGACATCACCGGCCTCATGCGCAAGCTCACCGACGGCGGCTGGCTCGCGGTGACCGTGCGCGACGGCGGCCGCGACCTCTACAGCATCCGCCCCTTCGCCCAGCCCGCGCCCCGGCCCGAGGTCGCGCTGCCGACCTGGTCGGCCACGCTGTCGAAGTTCGCCGTGTTGCATCGGGACGCGCAGGGTTTCGTGCTCGAACATCCGCGCTCGTGGTGCGATCTGCGCATCCACGATCCGCGTCTGCTCGCGCTGCTCGACGGCCCGCTGGCCGCCGATTCCCCGGTCGCGGCCGCGGTGAAAACGCAGTTCATGGCGGATCTGCAGTGGTGTGGCTTCCTCGTCGACGGTGACGAGGAGGAACACCGGTTCGCCACCCGCTCGTGGAACGCCCCCGACCTGTGGTTCCACCGCCGCAGCACGCTCGGCGCCCGCACGGTCACCTGGGACGATTTCGGGCCGACCCGCTGGGCCGAGGGCAAGTTCCCCGAATTACCCGCTCGCCGTGCACCTTTCGCCGGTGAACCGATCTTCCTGCCGAAGCCGGATCTGGTCGCGCTTCGCGTCACCGACCCGAGCCTGTCGGCGGCTCTCGAGGATCGCGTGTCCACCCGCGCTTTCGACGAGAGCGCGCCCGTCACCGCCGCCCAGCTCGGCGAACTGCTCTTCCGCAGCGCCCGCACCCGCGAAGACGGCTCCCGCCCCTACCCTTCCGGCGGCGGTGCCTACGAGCTCGAGGTCTACCCCGTTGTGCGCAACGTGGCGGGCTTGGAAAGCGGCATGTACCACTACGATTCGGTCGATCACGCCCTGCGCCCCGTGGCCGTCTACGACGCACCCGCCGTCCAGAAACTGGTGAAGTCCACCTCGGCCACCCTGGCAGGCGGCGCGGAACCCCAAGTGGTACTGCTGGTTTCGGCCCGTGCGGGCCGGGTGATGTGGAGCTACGAACAGGTCGCCTACGCCAACATCCTCAAGCACGTCGGCGTCCTCATGCAGACCGTCTACCTCGCGGCCACCGCCATGAACCTCGGCGTCGTCGCCCAGGGCTTCTCCGACACCTCCGCCTTCGCCACCGCCACCGGCCTCGACGAACTCGAGGAATGCAACGTCGGCAGCATCATTGTCGGCTCGCCCGCACGCTGAGCCCCGCCACCTATGTGAGAGCTACGTCACACGATGCAACCCGCGGCGCGGGTCGTGCGTCCTAACCATCGACGTGCTTTCTATCGGAGCGAGGGTTTCATGAACGACGAGTGGTCGGCGCCGACCCGTGCGGAGAACAACGCCCTGCGCGCGCAGATCGATTCGATGCTGGAGATGTTCGAATCGGAGAAGTCGGCGCTGCTCGGAATGCAGTCACGAGCGGCCGAACTGGTGAGTGTGTGGTCCGAGGACGGGCTGGTCCGCGCGTCTGGGAACATCGCCGGGGTGTCGGAGGTGCACATCGAACCCGATGCCTTCAAACGATCCACTCCCGAATCCCTCGGCCGCTCGGTCACCGAAGCACTCACCGAACTCTCCCGGCAGACCGCCCGCACCCAGGAAGACGCCCTGAGCCCGATCTCCGCGTCCATGCCCGACCTGTCCGACCTGGTGCCCGGCGCACCGAGCCTCAAAGACCTCATGGCCGAACTGGCCCCACCCCCGCCGCCAACGCCCGAACCGGTCGTCGAGGCGCCACGCGGTCTCATCGACGACGAGGACGACGAGGACGGCTACTTCCGCAACCGAACCTACCTGCGATGAGTGCGCTCAACGTCGATCCGGACGGCCTGCGCAACACTCAGCCCGCCTTCACCTCGGTCGCCGCCACGATCACCACCGCGGCCGAGCAGTTGGCGGCCGTGATCGCGGCCGAGGGTGAGTGCTGGGGCGGGGACGAGATCGGTTCCGCGTTCGCCGAGAACTACACGCCGGGAGTCGAACCGGGCCAGAAGGCGGTCACCGGCCTGGCCACCACCATGACCCAGCTCGGTACCAACATGGTGACCATCGCCGACACCTTCCAGACACAGGACACCGGGCACGCCGGGCAGATCGCCCAGGCCGAGGGCGCCCTGTAATGGGCATCGAGATCCCCGACGAACTGCAGTGGGTCGCCAAATACATTCTTGGAGCAGGTGATTGGCCCGACGGCGACGAAACCGCCATGCGTCGGGTCGCCGACGGGTGGACCGCGGTCGCCACCACTCTCGACACCGTCGACGACGCGGCCGCGCTGGCGCTGAACGCCGCGCTGACGGCGATATCCGAGGGTGAAACCCACACCGCCATAGCCACTTTCCGCGACAAGCTGCTGTCCGGGGACCAGGCGACGATGACGGCGGTCCGCAAATGGTGTGAAACCCAAGCCACACTGCTCGAAGACGGCGCGAACGACATCGAGCACACCAAGCTGGTGATCATCGGAACGATGATCGTCACGGCGGTCGAACTGTCGGTGGCGTTGGCGACGTCCTGGACGGGTGTGGGTGCGGTCGCCGGTGTCGCCGCGCGCGTCGCGGGCCAGATCGCGGTGCGGATGGCGATCAAACAACTCATCGCCCGCATGCTCACCCGGGGCGCGGCCAAAGCAGCCGCCCGGCTCGCCCTGCGCGGCGCGGCCTTCGAAGCGCTGGAGGAGGGCGGCGTCGACCTGGCCGCCCGGCTCATCCAGGTGTCCAACGGCGACCGCACCGCCGACAAGTTCGGCTGGACCGATCTGGGCCTCGCCACCTTCGGCGGAGCGGTCGGCGGCGCGGTGGGCGGCGTATTGGGCGGCGGCACAGGCGCTCTCGCCGACACCGCTGGTTCCACCGTCGGCAAACTCGCGGGCAAGGTCGTGGGTGGCACCGTCACCGAACTTGGTGCCGACATCTCCGCGCAAGCAGCGGCAGCCGGAGTCGGCGCCGCCTTCCTCGGGCAGGAATTCAAGCTCGACATCGGCGTCGACACGTTCACCAGTGCCGGTGCGGGCGGTGTGCAAACCGCCCTGGAATCCGGCGGTTCCTCACCTGGTCAGGCACCGACGGTCCCCGACCTCGGCACCGACCTCCCCGGCGCAACCACCCCCGCCGCTGCCACCGCGCCCGCCTCAACCGGCGATCCGGCGGCGTCCGCACCCGGCAACGGCTCTCCGACCACCTCGGTACCAGGCGGCGACAACGCACCCGCCTCGACTGCCCCGGCGGCGACCGGCGATCCGGCGACGTCGGCACCAGCCGCCACCGGCGACCCCTCCCAGACCGCACCCGCCGCCACCGGCGACCCCGGAATATCAGCACCCGCCGCCACCGGCGACCCCTCCCAGACCGCGCCCGCAGCAACGGACGACCCCGCAACATCAGCACCGACAGCCATCGAAGACTCCGCTAGTAGCAATTCGACCGACGCCCCGCCCCCGGCATCAACCGAGCCGCCGGTCACGTCCGGTGCACCCGTCTCCACCGAGGTAGGCGACCCACCTACATCGGCGCCGACTACCGATGACCCTGGCGCCGCGGGCAATCCGCCGCCCACCGACACCCCGCCGACTGTCGAAGCTCTTCAGTCGAATCCCGCCGCCGACACACCTCCGACCGCCGAGACCGCGCAATCAACGGACGCGCCGACGCTCGACAACGGCGCGCCCGCAGACAACGACACCTCCGTACCATCCGCCACCACACCGGACACTCCGGTTCAGCCAGCGCCGATCGCCACCGACACCTCGACCCTCGACCTCCCACTCCAACAGTCACCGACTGCCGTCGCTCCGGAATCCGAGACGTCCCCACCGCCACCGGCGCAACAGAATCCGGCTACTCCGGCACCGAGCACGGTCTCTGAGTCGACACCTCAACAAGCGCCGACCGCGACCGTCCCCGCTGCTGCGCCGACAGCTGTCGGCGGCACCCCGTCACCGATTGTCGATCGCCACAGCTCACCCGCTTCCACCGAAACAGCGGCAGCCACCACAACCTCTGCTCCGGCGGCGACGACGAATGCGGTCTCCCAGGCCGGAACCTCCACGCCGTCTACCCTTTCCTCCGTCGGCCCCACACCGGGCTCGTCCCCGTCACAGGTGCCTCCGGCGCCGATCGGTGCAACCCCGTCGCCTTCGCAGCCATCGTCGCGAACGAGCGTTGCCCCTGGTGTCGACACATCTCGACCCGACTCGCCCCGCCGCTCGACTACGGAAGCCGCGGCACCATCCGCCCCCGCAGCGCCCACGACAGCCCAGCCCCTCGGTAGTAGTCCCATTCCGAACGGCTCCGTCAACAGCAATCCAGCTTTCGGCCCGACACAGACACCAGGCGTCTCGCCCGGCCCGCAAGACATGGGCCATTCTGTCCAGAGCCAAGCGCGCACACTTCGCGAAAGCCTTCGCGGCCAGCCGTCGCAGGACGGCCGGACCGTCCCTGTCGACGCCAACCGCAGCCCATTCCTGCAACGCCCCCCGGCGTATTCGATCCGCCGGTTCCACCTGGGTGGAAACCAGTGGGTTGCCGTCGCGACCATCCGTGCGCATATTCCTCACGCGGACCAGATGTCGCCCAGCGAACTCCGTCAGGCGGTCGAGGGCATCCAGGCAATCGTCGACGCGACCTTCAACAACGGCAGTCGATTGCTCAGCGGCGATCAATTCCTGGTCGATGTCGAGATCGCCTCGGATCCTGCCGCCGCCGACATGACCGTTTCCCCGGAGCAGTCCGCATATTCCGTCGCCAACACACTGCGGGACCACATGGGCCTCTTCCCGGCGCCCGCTGGGCAGCAGTTGAGTCCCGACGATCTCCGCGAGGTCAGCAACGACATCGCCCGCGCGAATACCCCTGCGCGATTCAGTGATCCGGCGAACTCACGCGTCGTCGACCACCGCCACCTCACCGATATCGAAGACCCCGTGCATCAGAACCGAGTCGAGGACTCGCTGCGCGCGGGCAACGGGTTCGTCCGAGGTGCCGACCCTCGAACCCATCCGTACGGGCGGTTGACCAACGACGGTGGTCGCACCGTCCCCGGTCGCGGCAACAACTGTCTCGACTGTTCTCTCGCGGCGTTGTCGTCCTTCTTCGGTCTTCCACGTGTGTCCGCGCCACGGTGGCCGGACCGGTTGCCGAACGGCGAGTTGGACAACGTATCGGGCGAGTGGAACGGCCCCCAACGTGTCGAGGCCTGGCTGGGTGCGGGTCTTGCGTCGTTTTCCGGCATGCCTATCCCGGATCAGTACCAGGCTCTGCACAACTACATCGCCGCGCTCGGCCCGGGTTCGGCCGCATTCGTCGGAACCATGTGGCACGCACGGGATGCGAACGGCAACAAGCGATACCTGCCGGACGGTTCGCCTGTCTTCAACGGCGGCCACGCTACGGTGATCGTCTTTCCACCGGGAGCCGCTGGACCGGTGTGGTGGGACCCGCAGTCGGGGGAAACATTCGACGGCCCGCCGCCCTCGCTGGTCCACAACTCGGCAGAACTCAGATGCATTCCCATCGACGCGAACGGAGGGCCGCCCCATGGCGGAACCGATAACCAGCCGGGAACAGGCCAGACATTTGCTGGCGCAGGTGTTCGGCCCGGACCAGCAGTACAGCATCCTGGAGGGGAAACACGGCTGGGTTTGCCAGCAGATGTTGTCCACGGAGGAACAAGCCCAGCGGGGAATGGGCTTGGGCAACTACGTGATCAACAAACATACGGGGGTGATCACCGCGCATTCGAGCATGGCGATGCCGGTGATCGCGGAGGAATTCGACCGAACGACGGAAGCGGGACTGCCGCCCCAGGGCTACCAGGTGTATCCGAAACAGCGCCGAATCCAGTTGACTCGGATCTCGGAGGACCCGAACTCGATCCGGTACCGGGTCCACCTGACGTTCCTGGCTTCGCCGGAGGACCCGGGCATCACCCAGGAGGTCGAGATCACCAAGAATCCGATCCGCCACCGACCAACGGATCGAGTATCAGCAGTCGCGACATCGTGGGCGTACGCGCAGAGTCGCAGCTCGGGAACCTGGCCGACGGAGGGGACCTTCGAGGAATAACGCCAGCTGGCAATTCGCCGACGCCCCAGCCACCATCTTCACAAGAGGTGAACGGCGCGAACCAGTCTCGCGTCGCCCGCGAGAATCTGCGTCAGCAGCGGCCGGACGGTGGAGTTCGGTCGGTCGCGGATTCGGGTGGCAACCGCCGCTTCACCGTGGCGAGATTCATCCGTGCGTTCGGTGAGCCCGTGTCGGTACTTCGGCTCGGCCTACACTTATCAGGGCAGGACCGCCTCGATCCGGCGCTGGTCCAGGCGTTGGTCGAGCGAGCCCAATTTGCCGTCGATCTCCGCTTCAACCAAGGCGCTCGGCTTCCCTCGGGCGACTGGATGATGGTCGACCTCGTTCCGATCAGTGATCCCGGCACAGCGGACATGCGGATCGACCTCGACCCGGCGAATCCACGCAGTACATCGACCGCCGCCGACCTCGACAGCCTTACCGCCTTGCTGCGGGACCAACTCGGGCTGGGTCCAGCGCAGGCAAGCGGGCTGTCGCACAATGACCTCCAGCGAATCGGCAGTCGGATCGACCAGGGCGCGCCGACTGCTCCGACCGACCTCCAGCCGAATTCTCCGGCAGGCCCCGCCGATATCCGCAGTCACATCCCCGCTCGGCTTCCGGACCATCGTGCGCCCGCGTCCATTCCCCCTCCCCCGCCTGGACCCGCACCGACATCGCCATCAGCTGGCACGAATTTCCAGCCGAACCCCGTCGGGGCCGACCGTGGGCTCCAGACACCTCAGTGGCATCAGACATGGGCCGACCCGAGCTTCGCCGATCAGCGAAGCGCTCAACGGGAGCCCGGGCCGATTCGCCGATTGGTCCGGAAGCTTTTCGGGGTCCAACCTCGCCAGAGCACCTTCGCGCCGCCACCGGCCGCGCCGCCGGTGCGTGCGCGAGCGCCGATCGCACCGCCGCCACCTGTCACGAACAGTCACCAGCAAGCGTCGGCGCGAGAAGATTTCTCGGACCTTCCGTTCAGCGCAGGCCCGCCTTATGCAACGCAGGAAATGAACTCCACCTATCGCGGAGAGCACGAGGTTGGAAACTCGGTATGGGAACACCCCTTGCGGGTTGCCTATCTGAACGAATTCGAACGCCAGCGTCTTCGGCTATACGTGCGGGAGGGAAGAATCTACGACGCGGACGGTAGATTGTTCGATACCCGCTCCGGCACCACTGCTTGGGGTGGCGCGGGACGTGCGATCTTCGTCATGGATGAGCACGGTAACCTGTATGCCTCGAACTATCATGAGCGCGGACTCTTTCACCACTCCAGTTTTCTCGCCGGTGCGAACATCGCCGCAGCCGGCGAGCTGGCTGTAGTCGACGGCGAACTACAGATGGTGACCGACTCGAGTGGGCACTACCGGCCCTCCCGCGGGCACACCATGCAGGCGATCAACCAGCTCAGGAACCTGGGCATACCGCTAACTCCGGGCCAGGTCCGGTTCGAAGCTCCACCACAATGAAGGGAACGGCGTGAGCTGGCAGGGTGTTGTAAACGCGATCTTGTATTCGGTGCAGTTCGAGAAGGAGCTCGACAACAGCGTTGTGGACAGGATCGCGTATGCGTTGTTGACCGAACCTCTCGGGACGTTCACCCAGGAGGATGAGTATCGAATACTGACCGATGGCCTGGCGGCCGGTACTCCCATTCCTGAAGTGGTGTCGATGCCGGAAGGTGCCGCAGAACTCCGAGAATTCTTGAACCGAATTGTGGCGCGGATGGATGCTATGCGCCCGTGGCCATCGCTGCCCTATCATCGTTTGTCGGCGGACAGCGTATCGGCCTTCAAGAACGCTGTGCCGATTGCGCGTATCTCGACGAGCGTCAACGATATCGAGGCCAGAATCTCCCGGGGGTTCTATTGGGGTACAGATTTCGGTACCTTCATTCCGCTGAAGATGAAGTCCGGCCGGGTGCTCGGAATGTTCACTCCGTTCTGGGACGACAGTGACGACCTGGTCCTCGTCACCGCTACCGATGAACCCGAACCGAGCGCAGCGATCGAAGAACTGCTGTCGGCGACGCGGATAGACCCCGCCCAGGTCGTACCGCTGTCGGCGAATGATCTGGAGCCCTTCACCGAGCGGTGATGCGATAGTCGCCGATTCCAGCGTGCCCAAGCGGTGGTCTGACTCGCTGAGTGAAGTGACGGCGGAGCAGGCATCCGGCATGGAACATGGACATGCGACGATCTCAAAAGCTTTGGCCTGGAACCTTGTTCGAACGTTTCTGACCACCGAGCAGTTCAGTCTGATCGGGTTCGATTTCGGCTGGCGTGTGGTGCCCGGGGTGCGGAATCGCGGGGCGGCGACGTTGGTTGTGGAGCGAGAAGCGGGAGTGCTCGTGCAGTTTCCTTCATCCGTTCCGCCGGGGCGGATCGAGTCGGGCTACGTCGGTATCCGGCATCTCGGTCACGTGTGCGAGCGTGATTCTCGGGAATCGCACAGGGCAGACGCGCCCGGCTAACTCGGTCCGGATCGCGAGCGCGAAACTACCGACCACCTCGCCGCGAGCTCCGGTTCACCGATCTGCTCGCGGCGTGGACGGCGCGTTAGGGGTCAGGCGGGGGTGCCGTCCCAGGTGACCAGCTTCCAGCCTTTTGCGGGGCTGCCCTTCACGGTGACGCGGCCGGTGTTTCGGATGGGGTCGGTCTGGAGTTTGCTCAGGTCGGGGTCGGTGACGGTCATGAGGGTCCAGACCATGATGGAGCCGCCGTGGGAGAAGATCGTCGCGCGCTTGTGGCCGCGGTCCTGGATGTCCTGGATGGAGTCGTCCATGCGCTTTTTGAATTCGTGGCCGTTGATCGAGCCGGGGATGCGGGCGTCGAGGTTGCCCTGCATCCACTGGAGCGGCGCGGCGAAGTAGTTCGCCATCGCGTCCTTCTCGGGCGTGCCTTCGTAGATGCCTGCTTCGATCTCGTGGAAGCCGTCCTCGACGATCACCGGACGGTCGCACAGTTCCGAGGTGGGCAGGGCGGTGTGTTGGGTGCGGATCATTGTCGACGCGTAGATGCCGTCGAATTTGCAATCCGCCAGGCGCACAGCGGCCGCGGCGGCTTGTTCCCCGCCCGTTTCGGTGAGTTCGGAGCCGGGAACGGAGGTGTCGATCAGGCCGGAGGCGTTGCCTGCCGATTCGGCGTGGCGGACGAAGGTGAGTGTCATTTCGCCGGTTTGCGGCGCGGCGACGGCGCTGCCGCCGCCGAAGGCGATCAGGCCGACCAGCGCGATCGTCGTGGACAGGCGTGACGCAATGTGGGGCATGGGGACTCCTCGCGTACCGATGTGGGCCACGCTGTGCGACCCGGTCCGGGACGGTAGGTTCCGCCGATGGACAGCGGCCATGTCATCTCCCGATGAATGGCACACTTTCGAGGGGTGGGGGCCGACCTCACCCTGCTCGGATCATTTTCCGCGCAGGCCGAAGGGGTTGCCGTCGGGGTCGGTGAGGGTGCAGATCCTGGTGTCGGGGGCGACGGTCTGGGGTGCCGATTTCTCGGTGGCGCCCGCTGCGAGCAGGGCGGTTCGGGTGGCGTCGAGGTCGTCGACGTCGGTCATGGCTATCGGGCCGGTGGCGCGGTCGCCCTGGGGGTTGAGGCTGATTTCGAAGCCGTTGACGTTGTAGCCGACGTAGTAGGGCTGGTCGGTGTGAGGCTGCCCGTAGAGGGCCGTGTAAACCTTCTTGGCGGCTTCCAGATCGGACACGGGGATGACGACGGCGCCGACAGCGGGACTCATAGTGCTTCCTTCCGAAGAACAGCAGGACTGCGTCGAATGGAAAACGGTCGGCAACCAGCGTAACCAGTGATCAGGCCGAAATGCGGTAGGCGAGCTCGTGCACATGCCCCGGCTACTGTCCGGGCGCGGGTGCGAGGCTGCCGCGGTCGATGATCAGTTCCGTATCCGGTGTGAGGAAACCCTTGGTACCGAATTCGATCAGGGGTTGCGGATGGAACCACTCGACGCGGTCGACCGGGCGAGTGCCGACGAGGAACAGGGAATTCGGGTAGTGGACCCTCTCGTAGAAGGGGTCGAAAGTCGGGATGCCCTTCACACACATTTTCGGATCGTCGATGCCCGCGGCCGCGAGGATCTTTTCCGGGGCTGCGCCTGGTCGGAGCGGGATCATGCGGTCCCATTCCGACGACCAGCCTGCGCGACGGCCGATCTCGCGCATAGTGATCGGTACTGCACGCGCGGTCACCACTTCGCGAACCCGGTTCTGCAGCGCGACGAAGTCACCCAACTCGCGTTCGGTCGTCCGCACGTTCAATGTTCCCGACGGGCAGTGCGGCTCAGCTCTGCCGACGACGGCGCACGACGTGAGCAGCAAGGACAAAGCGAGAACTCCCGCGACTTCGCGCACCACGTTCCTCCCCCGATCACGTCACGTCTACTCTACCGGCCCACCGGCATCGACGATCGGCCCGTTTCGGTCTGCCGAAACGGGCCGGAAGTGTCGACCGGATGCTCAGAGGGCGGCGGCCAGGAGTCGCACCGCCTCGGCCCATAGTTCGGCGAGGCGGTTCGCTCGGGCTTCCGTGAACAGGGCGGCACTCCAGCGGAAGTTGGTGGTCAGTGCGGGGCCTTCGGGGGTGGTGCCGATTCCCGCGATGACGTCCACCGCGTAGCGGAGGGGGAGGTCGGGTTCGGGGTCGAGTGGGAGGGCGGTGTCGTGGGCGCCAACGAGCAGCGACCACGGGTCGTTGTTGTTGCCGCTCAAGTCGATTCGGCCGAGGTAGTTGAATTCCACCTGGGGTTCGGTACCGAGTTCGGGCACGCGGGCGACGTAGCGGAGCAGGCCGTAGTCGAGTCCCTGGTTGGGGATTTCGCGCAGATGCTCGGTGACCGAGTCGAGCAGCGAGCGTGCGGCACCCGGATCGGCTTGGGCGCGGGTGATATCCACGCAGTGCTCGCCGACGCCGAGACGAACCGGGAACACGCTGGTGAACCAGCCGAGGGTGTTGGCGGTGTCGGTGCCGAGTTCGGTGTCGGCGCGGCCGTGGCCCTCGAGGGCAATCAAAGCGCCTGCGGCGGGGTCGTTTCCGTTCTCGGCGTGCAGTGCGGCCATGGTCATGGTGAGGGCGGTGAGCAGGAACTCGCGGACGCCCTCGTCCTTGCCGGTGCGGTCGAGGAGGCGCCGGGTCACCTCGACCGGGGTGGCGACGGTGCTCACGCGCAGGCTCGACCAGGTGTCGGAGGCCGGGGCGGGGCGGCGGGAGCCGAGGGGCGCGTCGGGCCCACGCACCTGGTCGACCCAATAGTCGCGCTGGGCCAGCACTTCCGGGGTGCCGGCCCGCTGCCACATGAGCTCGGACCACTGCCGGTAGGAGGTGAACTCCGGGAGCATCTTCGGGGTGACGCCGGACTGGATCTGCTGCCAGGCGGCGGCGAGACCGTCGATCATGATGTGCCAGGACACCACATCGACGGCCAGGTGGTGCACCGCGAGCAGGAGTATGTCGCCGGAACCACTGTCGGTGTCGCCCCCGGAATTCTTCGCGTCGCCCGATCGCTGGTCGACTTCCGACGAACCCGGTGCGCCCGCGAACCACACCGCGCGCACCATCTCCCCCGACCTCGGGTCGATCGCGTCATTGGCGAGACGCGCGAATTCGGTGATGGCGGAATCCAATTCGGACCCGGCGAGGCCACGCGGCGCTTCGATCACCACGTCGCCCGCGGTAACGACACCCGGTGCGCGGGTGACCATGCGTGGCCCGTCGGGCGTATCGGTGAGCACGGCGCGCAGGGTGTCGTGGGCGTCGAGCAGCGCCTGGAGTGTGGATTCCAGTGCGGCGCGGTCGATTCCGGTGGGCAGGCGTAGCAGCGCGGTCTGGGTGAAGCGCCGGTAGTTGCCGTACTCGTACATCCACGACACCACCGGTAGCGGCGGGACCACGCCGTAGGAGTCGGCACCGGCCTCGGCGGCGACGGGCGCGTCATCGACGGCGGCGGCCAGTTCGCGGATGGTTGGGCAGGCCAGCACCATGCGGGGGTTCAAGGCCAGACCACGACGACGAGCCTTGTTCACCAGGGAGATCGCGACAATGGAGTCGACGCCGAGTTCGTAGAAGTCGGCGTCGATACCGGGCGCACGGCCGTCGAAGAGTTCGGCGAAGACCTCGCTCAGCGCGATCTCGGTCGGCGTCTCGGCGGCGGCGTTGCTGTCGGCCGACGACAGTGCCTGTTCGGCGAGCTCGTTCAGCGCGTGCCCGTCGAGCTTGCCGTTGACGTTCACCGGGAGCTGATCGAGGACGACGATGCGCGCGGGAATCATGTACGCGGGCAGACGCTGCGCGAGATCGGCGCGGACCCGGCTCACCACCACGGCGCGCCCGGCCTTGCCGACGACGAACCCGACCAGCGACGCGCCACCGGCACGGCGGACCACGGTGACGGCGGCGGTGTCGATATCGGCCGAGCGACGCAAGGCGGTCTCGATCTCGCCGACCTCGATGCGATAACCGCGCACCTTCACCTGCGCGTCGGCACGGCCGAGATAACCGAAGCGATCGCCGGGCAGGCGGCGCACGAGGTCACCGGTGCGGTACATGCGCTGCCCGGGGCAGGTCGGGTCGGCGACGAACCGGTCGGCGGTGATGGCGGGTTTGCCCAGGTAGCCGCGGGCCAACTGCACCCCGGACAGGTACAGCTCGCCGACGATCCCCGGCGGCACCGGGCGCAACCGCGAGTCGAGCACGTAGCCGACCATGCCGCCGTTCGCGGTGCCGATCGTGGGGATGTCCGAGGTGGCGACCGGGGCGACAACGGCTTCGACGGTCGTCTCGGTCGGCCCGTAGCAGTTGTACACAGCGGTCCCCGGGAGGGCGCGCAAGCGCGCCCACAGGGCGGTGTCGATGGCCTCGCCACCGAGAGCGAGGACCGACAGCTCGCGGTCGAGCAGACCCGCCGCCGCCAGCTGGGCCAGCATCGACGGGGTGGTGTCGATCATGTCGATGTCGAATTCGGCCATGCCCGAGACGATTCGGTGCGCGTCGCGCATCTCCTCGGCGTCGAACAGATGCAGGGCCTGCCCCGCGAAGAAGCCGACCATCGGCTGCCAGGAGGCATCGAAGCCGAGCGACCAGGCGTGCGCGATGCGCAGCGGTCGGCCGAGTTTCGCCATCGCCGGGCGGTAGAAGCGCTCCAGGTGATCGGCGAAGTATCCGGCCAGGGCGGCATTGGTGCCGACGACGCCCTTGGGTTCGCCGGTGGAGCCGGAGGTGAAGATGATGTAGGCGGCGTGGTCGAGTTCACGGAGGACCGCGGGAGCCTGTGCCGGGCGATTCGCGATCCGATCGACAACCACGGCGTCATCGACCGCGAGGACACACACAGCACTCGGATCTACCGAGGCGGCCGCCGACAACTCCGCGCCGAGCGAGGCCGACGCGGATTCCGTCTCTGATGTAGGCGCGGCGCCGTCGGATCGAGGCGCCCCGGCGATCGACCCGTCGGAACCTGGGAGCACGCCCTGTGGCGCGATTCCGGCGAGCAGGTGACGATCCGTGTCGAGGACCACGGCCAGCACCGGGTTCGACTGGCGCAGAATGGATTCGATTCGACCAACGGGCAGGGTGATGTCGACCGGGACGTAGGCGGCACCGGCGGCGAACGTGGCCAGAATGGTGATGATCGCGTCGGTGCCGCGCGGGAGCATCAGGGCGACAACAGTTTCCGGGCCGACACCGTTGGCGGCGAACTCCGCGCCCAGGCGGCAGGCGTTGTCGTGTAGCTCGCGATAGGTGAAGTGCTCACCCCCGGTGGTGGTGAGGGCCGTGGCATCCGGGGTCGAGGCGACTTGCCGTTCGAACAGTTCCCAGGGCGTCGCCGACGGCGCTGGGGTGCGATCCGCGGCAGCACGGGCGAGTTCGGCATGTTCGGCTGGCGTGAGCAGGTCGATGGCGTCGAGGGTCGCCTCGGCGTCGAGAGCGGGCAGGGTGCGCAAGATGGCGACCAAGCGGGCGCCGAGGTCGGCGGGGTCGAGGTGGCCGAGCAGCGCGGGCACCGCCTCGACCAGGACGAGCAGTTCACCCTCGCTCAGATGCGACACCACCGTGAGCGGGTAGTGGGCCAGGCTCTCCATCTCGATGGGCCGGAACTGGGCGCCGTCGGCGGCGGTGACAATCTCGAGCGCGTCGTCGATCGGAGCGTTCTCGAACACGAACAGGGTGTCGAACAGTGCGCCCTGGCCTGCCGCACGCTGCAGCGTCGACAGGCTCAGATAGCCGATGTCGCGCATGGCCGACGAATCACGTTGCAGCCGAGCGCATTGCGCGACGATCGGCTCACCGGCCGCCAGCCGATGCACGACGGGAACGGTGTTGATGAACAGCCCGACCATGCCTTCGACGCCGGTCAGCTTCTCCGGGCGACCGCTGATAGTGGTGCCGTAGACGACATCGGTGCGGTCGGTGATCCGGCCGAGCAGCACCGTCCAGGCGAACTGCACGGCGGTGTTGAGCGTCATGCCGTTGGCGCGGGCCCATTGCTGGAGTAGCTCGGTTTCCGGCGCGGACAGGCGCAGTCGCGTGGTCTCGGGCACCGAGGAACCGCGCGTGCCCGCACCGTCGGCCAGCACCAACGGGGCGCTCACCTGACCCAGATACTCGGCCCAGCGCCGCGCGGCGGCATCGTGGTCCTGGGCGCCGAGCCAGCCGATGTAATCGCGGTACGGACGCGGAGCGGGCAACCCGTCGAGGCGCCCACCCGCCTGGTACACGGCGAGCAGTTCGGTGAAGAACACCGCGACCGCCCAGCCGTCCATCAGGATGTGGTGGGCGGTGAGGATCATCCGCTTGCGCGGCCGCTGCGCGTCGGTGACGTTCAGCAGCAGGATGCGCAGGGCCGGACCGCGGCTCAGGGTGAACGGCACGCGCCGCTCCGACTCCGCGATGGACTGGAATTCGGTTGTCGTCGCGTCACGTTCGGCCCAGGGCAGCTCGGCGTGGGACGGGATGATCTGCACCGGCTTGGGTACGTCGGTGTCCCAGAACGCGGCCCGCAGGTTCGGGTGACGGTCGAGCATGGCCTGAGCGCTGCGGCGCAGTAGGTCCGGGTCGAGCGGTCCGTCGATGTCGACGACGAACTGCATCGTGTAGAGGTCGATCTCGGCCCCGGCCATCCGCGACAGGGAGAACAACCCCTCCTGCAGGGGGCTCAACGCGAGTACGTCTTCGATCTGCGGCGCACTCATGTTGCGTCCTTTCCTAGTGGTCGGGTCGTCGGACAGCCGACACCCGGTCGACATCCTTCGTCGCACCGCGCCGAGCGGTGCGACGAAGCCGTCGGATGATTCATCCCTGTGCGGACCAGGCCGCCGTGAGGGCGGACAGGGCCTCGGAGTCCAGGCCGGACGCGCTCATCGGCGCGTGCGTGACCTGTTCGGGCTCTTCGGTTTCCGCCTCCCGAGGCGCGGCGTCGACAGCGGCGGCCAGCTCGGAGATGGTGGCGCATTCGAACACCATCTGCGGCGTCAGCGGCAGCCCCTGAGCGGCGGCGCGGGCCGACCACTGGATGGAGATGACGCTGTCGCCACCGAGGGCGAAGAAGTTGTCGTCGCCCGTGACGTCGTCGATCTCCAGGAGCTCCTCGATCAGGGTGATGAGCGTGCGCTCGGTGTCCGAATCGGCGGCTCCCCCGGCGGCGGCCACGGTGGTGACGGGCGCCGGGACGGCGAGCAGCCGGTCCAGATCGTCCTGCGGCAGCACCCGCAGGTCGGCGATCGGCTGATCCGGGTTCTCGGCGAAGGCACGCAGGGTTGCGGCGAGGGCGTCGGCGACGAGCGCGGCGGTGGCCGGTTCGTAGAGGTCGGCGTTGACGACCACGCGCACGTCCATGCCACCCTCGGCGGTCACGTTCAGGCTCAGGTTCAGATCCAGGAACGAGACGTCGAAGTCGGCGGGCAGCACGGTGACGGTGCTGGCCCCCGAGCTCGCGAACGGCAGGGTGGTCGGCGCCCAGTCCGCGCCACGGAAGTGGATCATGCTCTGGAACAACGGGTTCCGCGAACGCGAACGGCGCGGGTTGAGCGCTTCGACCAAGCGCTCGATCGGCAGCTCCTGGTGCGCGTTGGCATCGAGCACCACGTCGCGGGCGCGGATCACCGTGTCACGCAGGGTGGTTACGCCCGAGAGATCGTTGCGGAGCACGACCATATTGGCGAACAGGCCGATCAGGTTCGTGGTCGCCGGATCGGTGCGCGCCGCGACGGGCGTGCCGAGGGTGATGTCGGTGCCGCCGCCGAGAGTGTGCAGCAAGGTTGCGACCGCCGCCTCGCACACCATGAACTCGGTGGCGCCACTGCGCTTCGCCAGCGACTCGAGGCCGGAGCGGATGCTCGCGGGCAGCGAGAAGGTGACCACCTCGCCGCGCTTGCCGAGCACCGGCGGGCGCGGACGGTCGTGGGCCACCGAGATCTCGTCGGGCACCCCGGCCAGCGCGGTGCGCCAGTACTCGATCTGGGTCTGCGCGAACTCACTGGGCGAGGCCTGGTCGAACAGCTCGCGCTGCCACAGGGCGTAGTCGGCGAACTGGATGGGCAGCGGCTCCCACGCGGGGGCGGTCCCCTGTTCGCTGCGGGCGCGGTAGGCGGTGGTCAGGTCGTCGAGCAGGACGCCGAAGGAGGCGTGGTCGGCGACGATGTGGTGCACCAGCAGCGACAGCACGTGCGCGTCCGCGTCCAGGACGAGGAGTTCGGCGCGCAGCAGCGGCTCGCCGTCGAGGGTGAAGGCGTAGCGGGCGATCTCGGCCAGCTCGGCGCGCACCTGGTCGGCGGCGACTTCCCTGGTCGGCAGCGCGACCTCGGTAGCGGGGTGAATCACCTGGTAGGGCACGCCCTCGTGCTCGGGGAACGTGCTGCGCAGGGATCCGTGGCGGGCCACGACATCGCCGAGCGCGGCACGCAGAGCGGCGATGTCGAGCGGGCCGTCGAAGCGCATGGCCAGCGGGAGATTACCAACGGAACCGGCGCCTTCCATGCGGTACTGGAACCACATGGCGAGCTGCGAGTACGACAGCGGGATGCGCTCGCCGCGCGGTCGGCTGCCGATCGCCGGACGGGTGGTGGCCGCGGGAGCGAACCGGGGCCGCGCGGCACTGCCGGTGTTCGCCGGACCACCGGTCGCGCTGACGCCGGCCGCATCCGGCTGCGCAGCGCCGGTCGTGGAGTCTGCGCTGGTCGCGGCAACCGCACCGGTCGCGGATTCAAGGCTGGTCGAGGCAACCGCACCGGTCGCAGCGTCGGCGCCCCTCGCGATGTCATAGCCAGTCGCGGCAGCGACGCCTGTCACGGCATCCGGCCCGATTGCCGGGTCGGCGGCGGCCGGTTCGGTGTCCTCGAAATCGGAGTCGACCGCGTCCAGGTCCATGTCGAACTCGGCGAGGAACCGGGCGACCAGATTCGCGGCGAGGGCGGCGGGAGTCGGGCTGTCGAAGATGACGCGCACGTCGAGTTCGATGCCGAATTCCGCGCGGATCTGGGCGACCAGGCGGGCGGCGAGCAGGGAGTGGCCGCCGAGTTCGAAGAACGAGTCCTCCGCGCTCACCTCGTCGAGGTTGAACAGGCTGCCGAACAGGGCGCACATCTTGCGTTCGGTGGCCGTGGCGGGGGCGCGGTGGGTGCGGGCGACGGCCGGGGTGGCGGCGGGCAGGGCGCGCTTGTCGAGCTTGCCGTTGACCGTGAGCGGGACCTCCGGGATCACCGCGAACGCGCTGGGCACCATGAAGTCGGGCAGGCCCGCCGCGGCGAACGCGTGGACCTGCTCGAGGTCGATGAACCCTTCGGCGGGCACCACATAGGCGGCGAGCATGGCGCCGATGGCCGGGTCCTCGGTGACGACGACCACGCACTGGGCGACCGACGGGTGCGCGGCGATGGCGGCCTCCACCTCGCCGAGTTCGATGCGGAAACCACGCACCTTCACCTGCTCGTCGGCGCGACCGACGAACTCGAGTTCACCGAAGTTGTTGCGGCGCACCAGGTCACCGGACCGGTACAGGCGGGCGCCGGGGTTGAACGGGTCGGCGACGAAACGCTGGGCGCTCAGCGCGGACCGGTCGAGGTAACCGCGGGCGAGCTGGTCACCACCGAGGTAGAGCTCACCGACCACACCGTCGGGCACCAGGTGCAGCGCCTCGTCGAGGACGTAGGTGTAGACGTTGCGGTTGGGCACGCCGATCGGCACCACGCCGGTGCCCTGCGGCCCGTGCACCGGCATGTACGTCGAGCAGACCACGGCCTCGGTCGGCCCGTAGTGGTTGCGCAGCTCGGCTTCCAGGGTGTTGGCGAAGCGGTCGGCGACCTCACCGGGCAGCGCCTCGCCGCCGACGGGCACCTGGCGCAGCGACGTCCACTCGCTCACCTCGGGCAGCAGCAGGAAGGTGCTCAGCATCGACGGGACCATGTGCAGCACGGTGACCTGGCGACGGGTGATGAGATCGGCGACGTAGCGAATATCGCGGAACGGCTTGGGTTTCGGTACGACGATCTGCGCGCCGACCGACAGCGGGATGGCGATATCGGCCAGTGAGGCGTCGAAACTCACCGACGACGACTGCATCATGCGGTCGGCGGGCGTCATGTCCCACTCGGCGGAGAAGCACACGATGTGTTCGGCGATCGCGTTGTGCGGCACCGGAACACCCTTGGGCTTGCCGGTGGAGCCGGAGGTGTAGATGACGTAGGCGAGGTTGGCCGGGCGCAGTGGGCGCAACCGGTCGGCATCGGTCGGCGCCGTGCCCGGCAGCTCGGCCGCCGTCTCCTCGGCAGCGGCCAATTCGACCGCACCGAGCAGCAATCGGGGGTTGGCATCCTCGATCAGGTACTCGATGCGCTCTTCGGGGTACGCCGGGTCGATCGGCAGGTACGCGCCGCCCGCCTTCAGCACGGCGAGCACGGCGACGATGAACTCCACCGACGTGCCGAGGCGCAGGCCGACGATGTCCTCGGTGCCGATGCCCTGCCCGATCAGCCAGTGCGCCAGGCGATTCGCGCGCGTGTGCAGCTCGGCGTAGGTGAGCTCGGCGGTATCGGCGAGCAGAGCGGGCGCGTCGGGCGATGCGGCGGCGGCCGTTTCGAACAGTGCGACAAGGGTGGTCGCGGGCTGGTCGACGAGCAGACCGTGTGAGCGGTCGAGCAGGGCGGTGCGCTCGGCGGCGGCGAGCATCTCGAGGTCGCGCAGCCTGCGCGTTGGTTCGCGCAACGCGCTGTCGAGGAGCACGCCGAAGTGCACGAGCAGCTGGTCGACGAGGGTTTCGGGCAGCACATCGGTCTGGTACTCGGCCTCGACGACCGCGGTGCCGTCGGTATCGAGCACCACCGCGAAGGCCAGCGGCACCTGCGCGCTCACGGCGCCGAGTTCGAGCAGGGTGGAGGTGACGCCGTCGATGGCGAAACCGTCGGCGCTCTTGCGCACGCTGAAGCCGAGCCGAACCAGCTGGTCCAGACCGTCACGACCCGCGACACGATCCGGGTTCGCTTCGCGCACAACACGATCGATGCCGACGCCGCGACGAGCGAATGCGCCGGTACAGGTTTCGCGGACGGCGGCGACGAGGGTGGTGAAGTCGTCGCCGGTGCCGATGCCCGCGCGCAGCAGCAGGGTGTTGCCGAAGTAGCCGATGAGTGCTTCGGTGCCCGCGGGGCGGTCGGTGACGGGGATGGAGACGAGGAAGTCGTCGGCGGCGGTGTAGCGGTGCACGAGGGCGTCGAAACCGGCCAGCAGCACCATGAACGGGGTCGCGGCCTGTTCGCGCGCGAACTCTTCGGTGCGGGTGACGAGGTCGGCCGGGAGCCGGTGGGTGCGGCGCCGCGCCTGCCTGCCGGGGGTGGCCGAGGCGGAGCCGGGCAGCTCGAGGGGTTCGGGCAGGGGGCGCAGGGCGTCGCGCCAGAAGGCGACGTCGTCGTCGGCTGGTTCCGCCGTCGGCGCGATCGCCGCGAACTGCACGGTCGACTCGCTCGACACGACGCCGTGCCCGACCGAATCACCCTGGCTCACCTGCGAAACCGCATTTCGGTAAGCGGCATTGAGCTCGGTGAAGAACACCGCCCAGGAGTCGTCGTCCCAGCAGATGTGGTGGATGGTGACCAGCACCACGTGCTCGGTGGCGCCCGTGCGGATCAGGGTGGCGCGCAGGGGCAGTTCGGTGCCGAGGGCGAACGGGCGGCTGAACTCGCGCTGCGCCAGCACCTCCACCCGCAGGTCGCGGCCGGATTCGGCGAGGTCGGTCAGGTCGTGGGTTGTCCACTCGGCGCGCGCGTCGGCGGTGAAGACCTGGAACGGTTCGCCCTCGGCGTCCACGCCGTAGGTGGTGCGCAGGATGTCGTGCCGGGCCACGACGGCGTCGAACGCGGCGTGCAGGCGATCGGCGTCGAGCGGGCCGGTGAGGCGGTAGCCGACGCAGATGTTGAGGGCGGTGTCCTGCGGGTCACGGGTCTGCAGGAACCACATGCGGCGCTGGCCCGGCGTGAGCGGACGGCGCTCCCCCACCGCGACGCGCGGCACGGCGACGGGCGTAGTGGACGCGGCCATGCCGCGCTCGCGCAGTTTCTGGTGAAGTAACTGCTTGCGGCGTTCCGCGACGGACAGGGTGGCTTCGGTGTCTGACATGTTCTTTCGGCCCCTAGCCCTGGTTGGTGTTCTGTGCCATCAGCAGCACGACGTCGTCGAGCGACGCGCCGCCGAGAATCGCCGCGACCGGTAGATCCCGGTTCAGCTCCGCCTTCACGCGCTTGCGGAAGTCCAAGGCCTGCAACGAATCCAGGCCGAGGGCGACCAACGGCATGGTGGCGTCGATGGATTCGGCGCTGTCGCCTCCGATCACCTTCAGCAGTTCGGTCCGCACGCGCAAGTCGAGCGGGGCGCTGTCGGCCGGTGCGGGCGATTCGAGCTGCACCTGCGGCGCGGGTGGAGCCGAAAATGCTTGCTTCTCAGCCGAATCCGAGCCAGCACTCGCACCGGAAGTCCCGGATTCCAGACCGGTGAGCACACTGTCCTGACCGAACGCGCCGAGTACCTCGCGCAGGAAGTCCCAGTCGGCGGCGATGATCATGCCGTCGCGGACCGGCGCCGCGAAGCCCGCGTCGATGGCATCGCCGGGAACCATCGGGAAAACGCCAGCCTCTTCCACGCGGGCGAATCCGGCTTCGTCGAGCGGACCCGCCACGCTCCACAGCCCCCATTGCAGGCTGGCCGCCGCGATGCCGCGAGCGCGCAGCCTGCGGGCGGCGACGTCGAGCATGCGGTTGGTGACCGCGTACAGGATCTGACCACGTCCACCGATGGTGGCGGCCATCGACGAGCACAGCAGCACACGACAATCGGTGGTCAGCGGCACGGTGTCGATCAGGACGTCGAGGCCGTGCGGCTTGGCGCGGGCGGCGGTGCGCACGGCCTCGGCGGTGATCTGGTCGAGTTCGGCGTCGACGTAGTTCACCGCGGCGTGGATAACCAGGTCGGCGGGGCGATCGGTGATTTCGGCGCCGAAGGCCTTTGCCGACTCCGGATCGCTCACGTCGCACGAACGCACCACGATCTCGGTGGCACCGAGACCACGCAGACGTGCCACTTCCATTGCTACCGCGTCTGTTTCGCCGCTGCGGCTGAGCAGGGTGACCCGGCCGGTGCCGGTGCGGGCCAACTGATCGGCGAAGCGCAGGCCCAGTTGACCGGTGCCGCCGACGATCACCACATGATCGAGATCCTCGGCCAGCGAGCCGGTGTCCTCGGTCGAGTCGACGACCAGACGCTTCACGAAGAGCTTGCCTGCGCGCAGCGCCAGTTCGGCCTCACCACTGGAGTGCACCGCGCCGACGATCCGGGCCGCCTGCGCGATCGGGTCCTCGTCCGCGGCGAGATCGAGGTGACGGAACAGGGTGCCGGGTTGTTCGATTCCGACGCTACGGAATCCGGCTGCGACACCGGACTGGAACAGACCGGGGATCGGATCGCTGTCGTGCACGGACTCACCACCGACGGTCAACAGCCAGCATTCGCCGCCGGGACGCAGGGCGGAAAGTGCCGGGGTCCAGCCCTTTTCGGCGTAGAACGAGGTGAGTGCGTCGACGGCGGTCGTGGTGTCGTCGGACGCCACGGGCGGCAGCAGGACAACGACCGAATCAACCGCACCCGGCCGCTCGGTCTGTGCGGTCAGTTCGGTCGGGCCGACGACACGGGCCTCGGCGCCGTGGCGGTCCGCGGCCGTGACCAGAGCGGCGGCCAGAGCCGCGCACTCGCCGGTGTGGTCCACGATGAGCAGGCTGCGCGGCGCGGTCAGGGCGCGGCGCTGGAGCGGGGTCCATTGTTCGACCAGCCGTTGGGGTTTCGGCGTGGCGATCACGAGTTCGGGCGGGGTCGCCGACTCGTCGGGAGCGGCCCAGAGCCGCTTCGGGGCCGTGACGGTGTGCGGGAAGTCGCGCAGCGGCAGGGTGACGGTGTCGTCCACGCGCAGCGCGTCCCACCGGTAACCGGCATCGAGCACCGCCACCTGGGCGAGGTTACGGGTGAACTCCGCGAGTCCCTCGGCGGTGCGCAGCGATGTACCGAGAACACGGAAGTCGCGCTGCGGCAGGCCGGGACGCGTCGGGACCAGGCCGAGGTTCTCCTGCAGGGCCAGCTGCAGCACCGGGTGTTCGGCCACCTCGATCAGCAGGTCGACGCCGTCGCTGCCCGCCGCGATCACGGCCTTGTCGAAACGCACGCGGTTGCGCAGGTTCCAGTACCAGTAGTCCTGGTGGGTGAGGTCGGTGTCGATCTTGGCTCCGAGAGTCGCGCCGTAGCAATCGATCTCGGACGCGGCGAAGTGCGTGCCACTCATCTCGTCGCCGAGCATGTCCACGAAGTCGGCGCGCAACTCGGCCACGATGGAGGTGTGCGCGGGGTAGGCCACCCGGATCTCACGGGCGAACTGGCCGCGCGCGGTGGCGGTGGCGACCAGGTCGACGATGGTCTCGCGGTCACCGGAAATGGCCAGAATGTGCGGCGAGTTGACCACCGACAGCTCCGCCCAGCCCGAATGCCTGGCCAGCAACGCCTCACAAGACTCGCGGTCCATGCCGAGCACGGCCATCGAATAGCCGCGCGGGGAGATGCGCTCGACCAGGTGCGCGCGGTGGGTGACGGCGAGGACCGCGTCGCGCAGCGTCATCACACCCGACACGGCACCGGCGGCCAGTTCGCCCTGGCTGTGCCCGATCGTGGCCTGCGGCGTCACCCCGGCGGCCTGCCACAGCGCGGCGAGACCGGTCATGTGGAACATCAGGGCGGGCTGCACTTCCCACACCGTGTCCTCGTACTGCCCCTCGTCACCGAGCAGGTAGTGCAGCGGCTGGGAGTGGCCGAACCGTTCGAGATGGATGGCGGCGCACTCGTCGACGACGGTGCGATAGGCCTGCGACCGCGCGTAGAACAGCGCGCCCATACCGGGTCGCTGACTGCCCTGACCGGGGAAGACGAAACCGATGCGGCGAGAGCTCGCGGGGACGTCACCGAGCACAACGGTGTCGTCCTCGGCGCCGGTCGCGATCGCGTTCAGCGAGTCGCGCAGCTCACTCGACGACTCGGCACCGTTTCCGGGCAGGGCGGCCTGGTCGCCCGCGCCGCCGACGGCAGTGGGCCGGGCCAGGATCAGCGCCCGCCGACGGCGCGGCGTCCGGGTGCGGAACAGCATGTCGGCCAACCGTTCCGGTGTCACCTCGGGGTGCGCGTCGACGTAGTCGCGCAGGGCGGCGGCCTCGGCGCGCAGCCCGTCGGCGGTGTCGGAGGACAGCAGAACCGGGACGCTGCCGTCGGGCAGACGGTACTCAGCCATGATTGGTCTCCTCCAGCACCGGCAGGCCGACGATGGCGTGCGCGTTGGTTCCCGCGACGCCGAACGACGAGACGGCGGCGTAGCGCAGCCCGTCGGGGCGCGGCTTCCATTCGGTCGCCTCGACCGCCAAGCGCAATGTCGTTGCTGTCCAGTCGATGTCGGTGGTCGGCTGGTCGGCCCACAGGCTCGGGGCGATGGTGTCGTTCGCACCGCAGAGCAGCACCTTGATGAGCCCGAGCATGCCCGAGGCCGCCTGCGCGTGCCCGGCGTTGGACTTCACCGAGCCCAGCAGCGGACCCGCGGCGCGATCAGGGTTGCCGTACGTCGCCGCCAGCGCGGTCAATTCGAGCGGGTCGCCGACGGCGGTCCCGGTGCCGTGGCCCTCGATCAGGTCGATATCGTCGACGCTCACCCCGGCCGCGGCCACCGTCGCTTCGATCAACCGCTGCTGCGCGGCCGCGCTCGGCACGGCGATCGGCGCACCGGCGCCGTTGTGGTTCACCCGGGAACCGAGCAGGTGTCCGTAGATCCGGTGGCCGAGCGCCTTGGCACGCGACTCACGTTCCAGCACGATCACGCCCGCGCCCTCACCCCACAGGGTGCCGGTCGGGTCGGCCGCGTAGGAACGGCAGTGACCATCGGTGGCCAGGGCGTTGTTCTTGGAGAACTCGTAGAACGCGCCGGGCGTGCCCATCACACACACGCCACCGGCCAGCGCCCAGTCGCACTCCCCCGCGCGGATCGCCGACGCGGCCTGATGCACGGCGGTGAGCGACGACGCGCACGCGGTGTCCACGCTGATCGACGGGCCGACCAGGCCGAGACCGTGCGAGATCCGTCCGGCCACCGCACCGAGCGCGGTTCCGGTGCCCCGGTACCCGCTGTACTCGTTGACACCTGCCGCGCGCGGACCGTATTCGGTGATCGACACACCCATGAAGACACCGGCCGCATCACCCTCGAGCGCACCGGGATTGACGCCCGCGTGCTCGAGCGCACGCCACGCCACCCGCATGGCCACCCGTTGCTGCGGGTCCATCGCGACCGCCTCGCGCGGGGTGATGCCGAAGAACGTGGCATCGAATTCCGTGGCGCCGTCGAGGAATCCACCGGCGTCGCGGACGGGCGCCCAGCCGTCGAGGCGGCCGAGGGCGAACAGTTCGGCCAGCGGCCAGTCACGGTCGCGCGGGAACGGGCCGATCAGTTCACGGCCGGTCGCGAGCGCGGACCAGAAGTCCGGCAGGGTCTCGATGCCGCCGGGGGCCTCGATTCCCATCCCGACGATGACGATGGGATCGAGGCTCATCGGGTCAGCGCCTGTCCGGCCAGCACCTCGGCGATGCCGTCGATGTTCTCGTCGACGTAGAAGTGTCCGCCCGCGAAGAGGTTCACCTCCACCTCGGCCGTGGTTGCCTGGTCCCAGCCGTAGAGGTCGCGCGGGCCGACGAACGAGTCGTCGTCACCGCCGAGTACCAGCACGGGTGCGGCGACGCGCACGTCGGCACCGCAGGAGTAGGCGTCGAAGGCGCGGTAGTCGGCCTTGAGCACGGGCAGCGCCATCCGCATCACCTCACGGCTGGCCATCACGTCCGCGCCGGTGCCGTTGAGCGTGGCCATGTGGTCGAGCAATTCCTCGTCCTCGGTCGGATGACCGGGCAGCTCGGCGATCCGCTGCGGGGCAGCGGCCGCGGAGACCACCAGCAAACGCACGGACAACCCGGCGGCTTCGGCGAGTCGAGCGAACTCGAAGGCGACGATGGAGCCCATGCTGTGGCCGAACACGGTGATCGGGGCGCCGGTGTCGCGCGCGGAACCACGGAAGGCGTCGAACGCGCCCCGCGCCAGTTCGGGAAGGGTCTCGGCGGCCGGTTCGCGGAGGCGGTCCTGACGGCCGGGGTACTGCACGATCACGGTGTCGAAGTCATGCGCCATACGCTTGGCGAACACCCGATACGCCGATGCGCCCGCGCCCGCGTGCGGGAAGACGATCAGCGGCGGTAGGGAATCGGTCCGGGGGGCCTGGAATTGCCTGATCCAGCCGAGTTCTCTTGCCATGTCGTTCTCCCTCACCGACCGCGCCTAGCTGCGGCCGTTCAGCTCTATCTCTCGCCGGGCCCGGATACGGGCCACCCGGCGCAGACGTCCGGGACCGGGGCGAATGTTGTTGCCGCCGAGCCCGAACCAGCTCCGGGCGCGCTCCGGCAACCACCGGGCGATCGGTCCGGCAACAGTAGCATCAACCCATTAGTATAGGCTAGCCTTACCAATCGAGGTGACCAAGGTAACGATGGAACGGAGCACCCAGCAGATGAACCCCGCCGGGACCCCCACCGCGCTGCCCCGCGAGCAGACCGACCTGCCCGCTGACGTAGCCGCCGCCCCCGCGCCGAACCTGCCGGTGTTCGAGGCGCCCTTCTCGCTGCGGATGGCCGACCCCGACGGTACCGACCCGGACATGCTCGAAGAATGGATGGCCCGCCCGCACCTGCTCGAGTCCTGGGAGCAGGACTGGGACGCGCGGCGCCGCCGCGAGAACTTCCGCACCCAGCTGGCCGGAACCTATTCCCGCCCCTGCATTCTCAGCCTCGATTTCGCCGTGATCGGTCAGCCGGAGAAGGGCGTGGTCGACGTCGCCTACATCGAGTTCTACCGGGCCGCCAAGGACGAGATCGGCACGCTCTACCACGCCGATCCCGGCGATATCGGCGTGCACATCGCCACCGCGGAGACTGCGGTGATGGGCAAGGGCATCATGTCGGCCTGGTTCTCGCTGCTGGCCGCCGCGATCTTCGCGACCAACCCCGACTGCAGGCGCATGATGGGCGATCCCGATCATCGCAACAAGCCGATCAAGCGCACCCTCGAGAAGGCGAACTGGCAGAGCCTCGGGGAGTTCGACATCCGCCCCGACCGCCGCATCGGCCTGTACACGGCCCCGCGCACCCCGGACGACGTACCCGCTCTTCGCTGACCCGAGCCGTTCACGCAGAGAGAGGGCGGCCCTACCTGCCTACATTCAACTCGCCCGTGTACTCTTTTGTATGAATTTTGTCAAACAATCGAGTACAGGATGCAGTGAACTCGGTTGTAGAGTCTGTCGGGGAGGTTGGAGGGTTGCCGTGACGATCTACCGAGATTTCCTACACCTGCTGAACCGCTGCGGCCTACGAGTTCAAGGCCCGCCTGCCGGACACCACAACGACAGCAACTTCGACCTGCTAATCCTCACCCCCGACGGGCATCGCAGACCCACCAGCGTCAAACTCTACGCCCACAAACTGACCCCCTCAGACGTACGCCGCCACCGCCCCGACCGGAATCTGGAGTTCCAGCTCTACGGCACCGACACCGCACCCACATCGATACTGGCTGCCGCCCTCGCCGGAGAGTTCGATCTGGTCACAACTCGCCCGCCTCGGGTCATCCTCGAGGGGAAAGTGTTGCTGGAGCAGCACCCCACTGCCGACCCCCGCCACGACCGGCGCAGGGTGCCCTGGCAACGGCTCGCCGTGCAGAGGCTGTTGGCAATCTGCGAACAGCCGATGACCCAAAACGACCTGGTCACCGCTACCGGCGCAACCCAGCAAGCGGTCTCCGTCGCGACCCGGAAACTGAAACACGTTACGCGGTCGCTCGACAATCACAAGTGGATCGGCACACCCCGCCTGCTCGACGACTGGTACACCGCCTATCCCAGCCCACGTGGCCTGCAGCAACATTGGTACGGACTGGACGACGCCGCGGTCCAGTACGACACGGCGCGAGAGCTGCTCACCGAGCTCGATGTGTGGTCGGTGCTTTCCGGCGATCTCGGTGCCGACCAGTACTCGCCGTGGATGCGACCCTCGACTGTCCGGCTCTACGTCGGCGAAGTCGTCGATTTCACGGGCGTCGGGTTCTCCCCCACGGATGCCTCCGCCGCAACGCTGACCATCGTGGTACCCCAAGATCAATCGATCCTGCCCGCTGCCCGCTATTTCACCACCGATCCAGCCACTGATCCCAACCGCGCCCCCCACCTCGTCGCCGACCCGGCGATGATCTGGTGGGACCTGCAAAACACCAGCACCGACCCCACCGCGATCGAAGCAGCCCAGCACCTGCGGGCCACCATCGAGCAACGGCGGGCAGACTAGTGCTCAACGGGTCACCCATCACAGTCACCATCGCGTCCACCACCAACGCCGACGACCTGAGCTACCTCGCACTTGCCGACGTCGCAGCCGTTGGCTCCCGGCTCGCCGACCCTGTTCCACAATGGCGCATCATCGGCGGGCACATGGTGCAGCTGCTTATCCACCTCTACCCAACGGCTCGTGCACAGCTCCGCGGCACCATCGACGCCGACACCGGCGTCAGCACCGAAATCGCAGCCAGCCAGCACTTCCACGACCGGCTACTCGAACGCAACTATGTTGCACGATCCGGCAACAACTACGAACTCGAGCACGACGGTCAGGGCAAACGCGCCGTCGACATCCTTGTACCACTCGGTGCCCCCGGCACCATAGTCGAGATCGGCGGCCGGGGATTCGATCATGGGCCAGGATTGAGCCTGGCACTGTCGGCGCCCCCGCTCCACGTCCGCGCTCAGATACGCCTCACCGACGGGCAGCACCTCGAATTCGTGGTTCCAACACCCGACATCGAACCCGCGGTCGCGCTCAAAGCGCTGGCGTGGCGGTCGCGGCGCGCAGACAAAGATCTCACCGACCTGGCCTCGCTGTTCGAGATCGTCCAGGAGCACCGGACTTCACTGGGCAGGTGGCGGCTGAATCAACCACCGCTACACGGCATCCGGCTCGACACGGCGCGAGCGTTGAGTCAACTGTGCACCACCCTCGACCGGGGCAGCATCGCCCGCACTGTCCTGTTGGGCCAGCCACCGGCCCGCCTCGCGACTCTGATCCGCGCTCACGTCACACTCCCCTGACCACTTGCGCCGCCGCCACAGGCTGACTGCTCAGCGCGATACCGCTTGTGCCGCGGAAACGTGGCTGCGCGCTGGAACCGTGCGCAGCACTCGATCGGACAGTTCGCCCAGGCAGCTGAGGTTCGGGAAGCCGGGGCCTTGCGCCATCGCCGCCATGTTCGGCAGGTAGAGCTTGCTCGCCAGACCGTTGACGGCCAGGTCGTAGCCGATCGATGACTCGATGCGGTGCTGCGTGAGCGGGCCGCCCACCGCCAGTTCCAGCTGATCGGCGGTCTGCTGATCGAACATCTCCAGGAACCACAGCGGCTGACCGCCGGTCGCGTCGACGACGAGGTCGAAGTTGTGCACCTGGTCGGCCCGCAACTCGTTGGTCAGCGTGAGCGCGAGCGATTCACCGGACGGCACGACCTTGGTGACGCGACCCTGCAGATGATGGACCCGGCTGTCGCCGAGCAGGCTCTCCTGCACCCGCACCGAGAACACACCGCGGTCGGTGCGCCGGATCACGTCGCGACGCTCCTGGATGCTCAGCGCGTTCCACTTCACCGGGTCGCTGAACAGCGAGTTCTCGAAATAACTTTCGCCACGGGTGTAGATGGTCGCCATGGGCGAGATCACCGAGATGGTGAGCATCTCGTGGCGCACGAGTTCGTCCAGCGCCGAACCCGCGGTCTCGCCGCCGCCGATCACCGCGGCCCGCGAGGCGGCGGGCAGAGCGCGCTTGCCCGCCAGGTCCCAGAACGTCGCGATGCTCAGCACGCGCGGGTGCTCGGCCAGCGCGCGGCTGCTGCGGCCGGGGCCGGTGATCATCAGGCCGTCGGCGCTCAGCTCGGTGTCCGCACCGTCGGCGTCGACGACCCGCACCTGCCAGCGGTCGTCGTGGCGGACCTGCTCGACGCGCCCGATCACCAGCTCGAGATCGATCGACTTGGCCACCCACTGCAGGTATTTCGCCCAGACGTGGTGCTGCGGGCTCGGCCTGCCACGGTCGATCCACTCGGCGTAGGTGCCGTGCTCGATGAGGAACGAGGTCCAGCTGTAGGCCGACATGGCCCGGTCGATCTCGCGGTTGCGGCCGCGTGCCCAGGTGGAGTGGTACGGGAACCCGATGTCCTTCTCGGGGCTGGTGCCGAGCCGGTGTTGCCCGTCGGTCCAGCCACCGGTGGGCAACCAGTTCCCGCCCACCGCGTGCGCCTCGACGACGACCACGCGCGGCGCGGGCAGACCGAGCGAGCGCAGGACATGCGATTTGGCCGCCACCGCAAGGGCTTTCGGGCCAGCACCGACCACAAGAAGGGTTTGCACCGGTTCGTTCTCCACTCTCTCAAGCACGGCCCATGGTTGCATAGGCTTACCTTAGTTATCCACCGGGGGCAGACAAGTAGGTGTCGTTAGGCTAACCTAATGTCCATGGGTAAGGGATTCAACGGCCTCATCGTGAAGGCTTGGGGTGGCTCGGACTATCGCCTCACCGTGACTGCCAACGAGCAGATCACCGACAACTTCGTACGGATCAGCTTCACCGCGGGCGGGCTACTGGCCGACAACCCGGTGCATCCCACGCAATGGATCCGGCTGTGGATCCCGGATGAGCACAGCGACAAGCTGCACCACCGGGGCTACACCCTGGTCAACCAGAACCCGGCCGAGGACACCGTCTGCATCGACTTCGCGCTGCACGACGGACCGGCCGCCAACTGGGCCCGCCGCGCCAAGCCCGGCGACCCGCTCGACGCCAGCGTCCTCGGCTCCGACTTCCAGCTGCCCGAGCAGACCCCGAGCGAATACGTCGTCTTCGGCGACACCGCCTCGCTCCCGGCTATCAACTCGCTACTGGACGCCATCGGCGACACCCCCGCGCGAGTGTGGCTGGAATGGCAGTACGAATCCGACACCACGATCCCCGTGCACAACAAGCCGCACCACACCGTCACCTGGGTGCAGCGCATCGATGACGGCCGACTGCTGCGCGAGGCCGCCCACGAGATGACCTGCCCCACTGATGCTTTCGCGTGGGTCGCCTGCGACGGCCACACCACCCGGACGATCGTGAAGACCCTCAGGACCCACCACGGCCTGCCCAAGACGGCCATCAAGTACCAGGCCTACTGGAAGTAGGAAATCATCCTGCGGGATGAGGAGCGTGCGCCCGTCGGCTGATGCGGGCGCACGGTGTCGTGCGGCACGCTGGTTCGATCACGCCGGGCGATCCCGTACCCGGCCCGATCGAAACGAGCGCCGCCGTGTCCGTGATCGATGCCGTGATGCTGGGCGCGCCCGTGGCCGTGGCGATCCTGCTGGTCGTCGCGCCGCGACTCGGCAGGCGGGTCGGCATGGTCGCCGTGTCGGTGCTGATCCCCGGCCACGCCCTGCTGTGGCTGTTCGAGCCGTATCGGCAGTGGTGGCCGCTGTACCTGCTGCTCGTCGCGATGCTCGTGGTCGTCGCGACCACCGGACGGGAACTGCTGGGACGCATCGGTATCGGTGTGCTCGCCGCGATCTCGGCGGCCGTGTGGCTGGTGCCGCCGGTGCCCGAACTACCGGAACCGACCGGCCACTATGCCGTCGGGTCGGAGATCTTCCGCTGGGTCGACCCGGCGCGGCCCGAACCGCGCACCGAAGCCGACGACCGGCGCAATGTGGTCGTGCAGGCGTGGTACCCGACCGAGTCCGCCGCCGGGCGACGCTGGGTGTACCTCGACGGCCAGGACGCGCTGCCGTCGCAGGTGGCCGGGGTGCCGAGCCTGATCATGGGCGCTTACAGCCATATCGACACCCACGCCTTCGCCCAGGGTCCGGTTTCGCGGGCGCGGCAACGCTGGCCGGTCGTCCTGTTCTCCCCGGGCTACGGCGCACCGCGGGCGTACTACTCCGGGCTGGTCGCCGACCTCGCCAGCCGGGGTTTCGTCGTGCTCGCCGTTGACCATCCCTACGAGTCGGCCGTCACCGAGCTCGCCGACGGCACCATCGCCCACACCGTCGAGACCCTGCCGGTCGACGATCCACGCTTCATGGTGGAGCGTCAGGAGATCCGCACGGCCGACCTGCGATTCGTCCTCGACCGGATCGGCGCCGGCACCGATCTCGGCCCGCTGACCGATCGGCTGGACCCGACCCACATCAGCGCCGTCGGCCACTCTTTCGGCGGCGCCGCGGCCTTGTCCGCCCTGTCCGAGGACCGAAGGCTCACCGCCGCGGCCAATCTCGACGGCACGCTCTACAGCGACCTGCCTCAGCGCACGATCGACCGTCCGGTGCTGATCCTGGAAAGCGACCGCGACATCACCGGCCATTCGGCCCGCTACCTCGACGGCAATGCCGACCTGCTGCGACGGCTGCGCGCCCCCTCGTTCCGCTACGAGATCGACGAGGCCGACCACTTCGGTTTCACCGACGCATCGCACTTCGTCTCCGCGCCGGTGCGTTTCGTGGCGACACTGTTCGTCGGTGGGTCACGCGGACCCACCGACACCCAGTGGCTCACCAACGACATCCTCACGCCGTTCCTGCTGGGCGACCACCCCGGGATCGCGACGGCGGCGGCACGTCATCCGGGTGTCAGCGCGCGGTAGCCACCTCAGGCGGGCACCGGCTCCAGCCGCCAACCCGAGGCCCGCTCACGCTCGTTCCAGAACGCCGCGTACCGACCGCCGAGGGCGAGCAGTTCCGCGTGCGTGCCCTGTTCGACGATGCGGCCGCCGTCGAGGAACAGGATCTGATCGGCGTGCGCGATGGTCGCCAGCCGATGGGCGACCACCAGCACCGTTTTGTCCCTTGCCAGCTCGTGGATGCCACGCACCACCACGGCCTCGCTGTGCGGGTCGAGTGCGCTGGTCGCCTCGTCGAGCAGCACGATCGGGGCGTCCTTGAGCAGCGCGCGGGCGATCGACACCCGCTGGCGTTCACCGCCCGACAGGGATGCGCCGCCCTCACCCACCGCGGTGTCGAAACCGTCGGGCAGCCGGTCGACGATCTCGTCGACGCGGGCTGCGCGCGCCGCGCGCAGCACCTCGTCCTCGCTCGCGTCGGGCTTGCCGATGCGGATGTTGTCGGCCACCGACCGGTTGAACAGGTAGACGTTCTGGAAGACCAGCGCCAGCTGATCGAGCAGGGTGGCCGAAGGCTGTTCGCGCACATCGTGTCCGCCCACCGAGACCGCGCCGGAATCCACGTCGTAGAAGCGGGCGGCCAGACGCAGCAGAGTGGTCTTGCCCGAGCCACTCGGTCCGACGATCGCGGTGGTCGTGCCCGCGGGGACGGTGAAGGTCAGGTCGCTGAGGACGGGCTCGCCGGGGCGGTAACCGAAGCTCACGGTGTCGAAGACGACAGCCGGGGCACCGGGAGTGACCGGCTCGGTCGGCATCGGCAGGGTCGGCTCGGCCAGCAGTTCGGTGATGCGGTCGGCGGCCGAGGCAGCCGATCGCAGCGCGGCGCCGAGCTGGGCGGCCTGGTTCACCGGTTCGATGAAGCGCGAACTCACCGCGATCAGGGCGATGGCGGCGGCCGCCGAGATGGCGCCGTCGGTCACCTGGACCACCGCGAGGTAGGTGAGCACGAGGAACACCGCCTGCACGAACAGGGCGAACACGATGAGCCCTGGCACGGTGGCCACCATCATTCTCAGCACCGCGCCACGCTGACGCACCAGCGCCGTCTCCAGCGCCTTGTTGCCGGTGCCGACCGCGCCGAACGCGCGCAGCACCGGCTGGGCCTGCGCGAATTCGACCACCCGCGAATCGGCTTCGGCCGCCGCCTCGTGCAGCCGGGCGTCGGCCCCGGTGTAGGCGCGGTTGGCCACCGCGTTCACCAGGTACAGCACCGGCCCGGCCAGCAGCATCGCAGCGCCGATGCGCCAATCGATGAACAACATGCCGAGCGCGACGACCACCGGAACGATGACGCCGGAGAGCACCTTGGTGAGCAGGTAGGCGATCAGGCCCTGCATCTCGCGCACCTGCTCGACCATCACCCGCGACAGCGGCCCGGCCTCCCGGCCTTCGAACCAGCCGAGCGGCAGTTCGTTGAGCTTGTCACCGAGGCGGGTCTGCAGCCCACGCTGCATGCCGAGGCCGATGCGCAGACCGACGACGGCCTGCAGGTACCCGAACACCACCACGCCCGCCACGGCCGCGGTCATGCCGAGCGCCCACGTCCACGCCGTGCTCAGATCGTCGCCGAACAGGGCCTCGAGCAGCGGAACCAGCAGCAGGTACGCGATGGCCTGGCACACGGCCTGCAGCACGATGGCGGCCAGCAGGCGCGGGAGGAGCGGGGCGAACTCGTCGGGGACGAGGCGGAAAACCTTGCGGATCATCGTGTTTCCTCCACCAGGGCGAGCGTGCCGAGCGCGGCCTCGTTGATGTCCCACAGGCGCTGATACAGCCCGCCCGTGGTGCGCAGTTCGTCGTGGGTTCCCTGCTCGACGAGGGTTCCGTTGTCCAGCACCAGGATTCGGTCGACACCGGTGATGGTGTGCAGACGGTGGGCGATGACGAGCACGGTGCGACCGGCCACCAGCGCGGCGAGCGCGTCCTGCACGGCGGCCTCCGATTCGGGGTCGGCGAAGGCCGTCGCCTCGTCCAGGACGAGCACCGGGGTGTCGGCCAGCAGTGCGCGGGCGATCGAAAGGCGTTGCGCCTCACCACCGGACAGCGTGGCATCCACGCCGATCTCGGAGTCGTACCCACGGGGCAGGGCGGTGATCCGGTCGTGGATCTGAGCGGCCCGCGCGGCGCGCTCGAGCGTGGCGTCGTCGGCACCGGGGCGGGCGAGCAGCAGGTTCTCGCGGATCGAACCACGGATCAGACGAACATCCTGGAACACGAAACCGACTGTGCGATACAGCGCTTCACTGCTGAACTCGCGAATGTCGCGGCCGTCGACGGTGATGCGGCCCGCACCGACGTCGTAGAAGCGTGGCAGCAGTTTGGCGAGGGTGGACTTGCCGGAACCACTCGGACCGACCAGCGCGGTGATGGTGCCCGGCGTCAACTCCAGATCGATGCCGTTCAGCACGTTGTGGCCCGTGCGGTAACCGAATTCGACCCCTTCGAAGCGGACGACCCCGCGTTGCACCGGCTCATCGCCGGTCGACTCCGCGATCTCGAGTTCCGGCGTCTGGCGCAGCTCGTGCAACCGCAGCGCGGCCGCCCCACCGGCCCGCAGCGCCTGCGACCCGTAACCGAGGCCGAGCAGCGAACTCCCGATACCGAGCCCGACCAGCAGGAACGGCAGCAGATCGAGCGGTTGCACCCAGCCCGCGCCGACGAACGTCAGCCCGGCGAGCACGACGACGAGCATCACGAACACCGGGGTGACGACGATGTCGGAGGCCGACTGTACCCGGATGATCGGCATCTTCAGCCGGTGCGCGGCATCCACCTGACCGTCCACCGCGGCCTGGAACTCGCTGTGCGCCTTGCCCGCTTGCCCGAACGCGCGCACCACCTGGATGCCGTCGACGAATTCGATGGTGGCCTCGGCGGTGCGCCGCTCCCACCGGGTGTAGACGGCGAGCCGGTCGCGACCCTCGCGGTCCATGATGCGGCCGAACAGCACGAAGTAGGCGATCAGCGGGATCAGCAGGACCAAGGTGAGTCGCCAGTCGACGGTGAACAGGTACCCGAGGGTGACCAGCGGGACCACCAGCGCGCCGACGAACTCGAGCCGTGCGTGCGCGACCAGGTAGTGCAACGCCTCCACGTCGTCGCGCAGATAGGTCTTCACCTCACCGGAGCTGCGTTCACCGAACCAGCCGAGCGGCACCCGGGTGAGCTTGGCCGCCAGCAGGCGGCGCAGGGTGAGTTGATAACCGGCGTCGGCCGCGTGCGACCAGGTGAGCGCGACGGCCTGCAGCAACGCCCGCACGACGAGTACGGCGACGGCGGCGCCGAACAGCCACCACACGCGGTCGGTGTCGACCGGGCTGGCCAGCAGTTCGCGACAGGCCTGCACGATCAGCAGGAACGGCACGACGCCGCACACCGAGGCCACCGCGACGATCAGGCTCGCCACCGTGAGCATGCCCGACACGGGAGCGAGAATGTCCTTGCGCGCCTGCGCTTCTCGCTGCTTCTGCGCTTTCGCGGCCGCCTTGGACGGCCGGTTGCCCGACTCCGCCCCCGGCGGCGGCGCCACCTGCACCGTCATACGTTCTGCCCTCTCGACCTGTCCACAGCAAGTGCTGCCGATGTAGGTTAGCCTAAGTTGAGTGCTTGTGGCCGGGTGGGGAAGGTTGTGTGAACTGCCAGTCAACCCCGGCGATATCGCGTCGAATCGGGCGTACTTTGCTCCCTACCTTGTTGTTCATCGAGGCGGTGGGAGTACGAAAATGTTTGTCACGTCAATTATTTCGGCGATTGCCGACTGCCGGACCGATCCCGGAAATATGACCCACGAACAAGCGCATCGGGCCATGCAGATACACCTCGAATGCAGCGTCGATCTGTGCCGGGTACGGCGGCGTGCGCGCCAGATTCTGGTCGAGGCGAAATTGATGGTTCTGGATCAACGCGCGGGCTGAGGATTGACACTCGAATTTCGGGGCATGCACTCTTCGTGTTCACACACCTGCCCTCATCGGCCGCCTGGCTCCAACACCAGGCGCGAACCGGTTTCGAAGTAACGTATTTCAGCGACGGTGATCGTGGCGTGCTCGTCGAAGGGTGCGCCACCGGAACCGAGGACGGCGCCGTCTGGGTGATCGACTACCGGCTGCGGCTCGACGGCAGCTGGCACACCCGCTCGGCGCAGATCACCGGTCGCTATCCCGACGGCAGGCGCACGCTCACCGTGCAGTCCGACGGGCTCGGCCGCTGGCAGGTCGACGGCGCGACCGCACCCGAACTCGACGGATGCCTCGACGTCGATCTCGAGGCGTCGGTGTTCACCAACTCGCTGCCGGTGCGCAGGCTCGCCCTCGACATCGGCGACTCGGCCGACGCGCCCGCGGTCTACATCCGCGCGGCCGACCTGAAGACGGTGCGCCTGCCGCAGCACTACCGTCGGGCCACCGACGGCGACGACGGGCCGCGCTTCGACTACACCTCCTCGGACTTCGACTACCGCGCCACCCTGTCCTATGACGGAGCGGGCCTGATCGTCGACTACCCAGGTCTCGGGCGGCGCACGGTCTGAACCGAGGGGCTGTGGCGCGTGCCGGGCGCGCGGCGGCGAGACTGTCGGTATGCGACGCAGGCAGCAGCCGCCGCTGCCCAAGCGGCACGGCCTCGACCCCGCCCGGCTCCGGCTCCCGGAGGACGGGCACTGGGCGACCGTGCGCGATCACCTGGTCGAGCGGCTGCCCCGGGTCGACCCGGCGCGCATCGACGAGATGTTGCGCGCGGGCGAGATCGTCGACCTGGACGGACCCCTCGCGCCCGACGCGCCGTACGTTGCCGGCGGCGCGGTCTGGTTCCATCGCGACCTGCCCGTCGAGCGGGAGGTGCCGTTCGAGATCGGCATCGTATACCGCGACGAGCACATCCTCGTCGTCGACAAACCACACTTCCTCGCGACCATTCCGCGTGGTCAGCACATCCTGCAGACCGCGCTGGTCCGGTTGCGGCGCGAACTCGACCTGCCCGACCTGATCCCGGCCCATCGCCTCGATCGGGTGACCGCCGGGCTGATCCTGTTCGTGGTGAATCCGGCCGTGCGCGGGGCCTATCAGACGATGTTCGGGCACCGGACCGTGCGCAAGGAGTACGAGGCCATCGCGCCCTACGATCCCGCGCTGGCGCTGCCGAGGGTCGTGCGCAGCCGGATCATCAAGGAAAAGCATGTCCTCGCCGCGCAGGAGGTGCCCGGCGTGCCCAATGCCGAGACCCACGTGGAACTGGCCGAACATCGCGGCTCGCTCGGCCGGTACCGATTGCGGCCGCACACCGGGCGCACCCACCAACTGCGGCTGCACATGAACAGCCTCGGTGTGCCGATCCTTGGCGACGATTTCTATCCGGTCGTCACCGACAAATCCGTCGACGACTACACGAGGCCACTGCAATTACTGGCGGCCACCCTCGAATTCATCGACCCGATCAGTCGCGTGCCCCGGCGGTTCGAATCGCGGCGAACTCTGCAGGCGTGGCACGATTTGCCCGGTTGGTCCGGGTCGGCTGTCGAGTAGCTCACGGATCGTTTCCCTTCTGTAATAAATCCGTACACTCGACCGGGTGCCCGTCTCCGCCGAACCCCGACCCGGACTGCACGCCTATATCGATATCGCCGTCGTGGTGATTGTGCTCGCCGGAACCAATCTCATCGCGCATTTCACCACCGCCTGGGCCAATATCGTCACCGTGCCCGTGGCGGCCTTCCTGCTGCTCGCGCTGATGCGCAAGCGCGGACTCGGCTGGGCCGAACTCGGACTGTCGCCACGACACTGGCGACGCGGAACCGGCTACGCGCTCGGTGCGGTGGGGATCGTGCTCACGGCCGTCGCGATCGGAGCCCTGCTGCCGATCACCAGGCCGTTCTTTCTCGCCGACCGGTACGCGACAATCTCCGGGGCGCTCATCGCGTCGATGATCGTCATCCCGTTGCAGACCGTCATTCCCGAGGAACTCGCCTTCCGCGGCGTCCTGCACGGCACCCTCGACCGGGTGCTCGGCGTGCGCGGGCTGTTCGCCGCGGGCTCGCTGCTGTTCGGCCTCTGGCACATCGCCTCCTCCCTCGGCCTCACCGCGAACAACACCGGCCTGTCCGGCATCGTCGGCGGTGGCGTCGCGGGCCAGGTCGTCGGTATCGCCCTCGCCGTGGTCGCCACCGCCGCCGCGGGCGTGGTCTTCACCTGGCTGCGCCGCCGCAGCGGCAGCCTGCTCGCCCCCATCGCCCTGCACTGGTCGCTCAACGGTGCGGGCGCTCTCGCCGCGGCCCTCGTCTGGCACACCGCGCTGGCCTAGCATCGGTCCGGTGAAACGTGTACTTGTCGGATTGGTAGTCGCCGTGACCGGTGGGGCGGCGGGGATCGGGCGGGAGATCGCCCGGGAACTGGGCGAGGCAGGTGCGCTGGTGTGCATCGGCGACCTGTCCGGCGACGCGGCCCGAGCCGCGGCGGCCGAGTTGCCGGGAACCGTGCACGGGTGCGAACTGGACGTGACATCGGAGCGGTCGTTCCACGATTTCCTCGCCGTCACCGAGGCGCTGCTCGGGCCGGTCGACGTGCTGGTCAACAATGCCGGAGTGATGTGGGTCGGCGCGTTCGACGACGAACCCGACAGCGCCACCCAGCGGATGCTCGCGGTGAACCTGCACGGCGTGATCCGGGGTGTGCGGCTGGCGGCACCCGCGATGCGCGCCCGGGGGCGCGGACACATCGTCACCATCGCCTCGGTGGCATCGAAGGTCTCCCCCGCCGGGGAGGCGACCTACGCGGCGACCAAACACGGCGTGCTCGGGTATCTGACGGCGGTACGGGAAGAGTTGCGTGGCAGCGGCGTGCGCCTGAGCGCGATCATGCCGGGAGTGGTCGACACCGAACTCGCCAAGGGCACCGCGACCGGCGCCGCGGCCCTGCTACAGCCCGACGACGTGGCACGAGCCGTTGTCGAGGTGATCCAACATCCTCGCTTCGAGGTGACGGTCCCGGGATCGCTCGGCCCGATGCTGCGCTTGGCCGGGGCACTCCCCCAATGGGCACGCGATTTCGTCCTGCGTCGAACGGTTCCGAATCAGCTTGCGGCCGTTAAGGGTTCGTCCGCACGATCCGATTACGAAAAGCGCTTACTCGACGGCGAATCCGGAGTATGACGGGTTTCGCCGTCTCAGTTTCGCACCATGATCGTTGACCGGGGCACGGTCGGCGTTTACGCTCTCTGCAATCACACATATGTTCGATAGTCCATATGTTCGAGTGACGCGGAAGGCGCGAGATGTCCGACGATCGGTCGATCGAGAATGCCGATACCGAGATCACGGCGCTCGCCAAGCAGGTCGCCACCGCCAGGGACAAGCTGCCGCTGCAACACGACACGGCACTCTACGAAGCGCTGTCGGAAAACGAGATCCGCGCCGAACGCGAACTGGCCGAATGGATTCGGGCCCAGCGTCGCAAACAGCGGCGCCTCGCCGTCGTCGACGAGCTCGCCGCCGAGAAACGTGACCGTCGCACGGGTGCGCTGATCCGGCGCACCGACGAAGCCGACGCCCGTTGGCACCGCAAAGCACTGGCCGCGCGACGCCGGGTGTCGAGCGCCGATGCCCGGCTCGCCCAGCTCTACCGCCGCGCCGAATGGTCATCGCGAGCACTGATCGGCGTGGTGCTGCTCGGCATGGTGTGGGCCGGGGTGAATGTGCAGCACAACCTCGTGCCGAGCGGGGACATGAGCGACCCGCTGTACTGGCTCAGCTTCGGCATCGAGGCGATGATCTCGATCCCGATCATCGTCATCATGACCGCCGCGACGACCGCTGCCCGCTGGGGGCGCGAACTCGAGCGCGGCAAGGTCATCGTGTTCGAACTCGCCCTGCTCGGCACCACCGTCGCCCTCAACGCCGGGCCGCACCTGGCGGCGGGCGCCTGGGGCCGTGCGGCGGAGTACTCGATCGCACCGGTGATGGTCGGGGTCGTGATCTGGCTGCACGCCTGGGTTTCGGCGCGGTACGCGATGTTGATCGAGAGCGCGTCGGTGGAGCTGCCGGGCGACTACTCCTCGGTTGACCGGGTGAATGCTGTAGCTACCCGGCAGGATTCGGTGTCGGCGATGGACAGCGGTCACGTCTCGGGTGCGGCGGTGCTCGCTGGTGCGGCTATGTCTGTGAACGGCTCTGGTTCGAGCCAGGATGCGGCGTTGGTTTCGAAGGGCCCAGCCGATGACACTGGACTCGCCGCGAAGTCGTCACCCGACGCGGGTCTGGCCGACGGTACCCAGCATGCCCACGAAACTCCGCCCCGCGGCGCCACACACCTCGGCCACGCTGATGCCCTCGCCGCCCGAGCCACTCACGGCACCGGACGTGACGACACCGTGCACAACAGCGATTCCCGGCTCAGCAATACTGATTCGCCCTCCGCACGTACCGCTCACGACATCGGTGCCGGAGACGAGACCGTGTACGACGGCGATACCCGGCTCGGCCGTGCGGATTCGCCCATCCCACGAGTTGATCACTACATCGACGCCCGAAACAATGAGACCGCGCACGACGGCGACGGGTGCCTCGGCGACGACGCCGGTGACAAGGGCGCACGGCTCGGCAGGAGTACCGCGCACGCTGCCGAAACCATGGTCGATGGCGATGCTCGGCGCGACTTCGAGGCCGCGCCCAGTGACGAGGTGACCCACGACGAGAGCACTCAGCACAGCGACGCGGTGCGCAACGACAGCCATGCCTCCGGCTCAACGGCTGCCATCGACAACGTGGCGCCGGTGACCGGTCACCGCACCACCGTGCGCCGTGCGGTGACCGAAAAGCACACCGCCCCGGGCACTCTCGAACTCATCCACCGCGCCGCCGCCGACCACCGCCGCAACGGCCACACCGACACCAACCGTGCCACTCCCTCGTTGCGGCGAATACCCGTCACCGCCGCCGCCCAGCCCACTCCCGGCGACTCGACCGGCACCGACCCCGTTCCCGAGGCGACGGCACACGCCGACACCGTCGCCCGTGACCACAACGGCGACACGTCTGCCCCCACTCCGGCGGTAGCGCAACACAATTCACCGGCCCCCGCCGACGAGCCCGAACAGCTCACCCTCACCACGGAGCCAGCCGAGCAGATGCTGCTCGAGACCGACCCCGCCCCGATTACCGCACCCACCGCGCACGTTCGCGAAGCCGAACCGGCCGCACGGCTCGAGTCGCCCGCCCAGAATCCCGAGCCAGCCACACGCATCGACCCGCTCGCCCACAAGTCCGGCCCAGCCGCACAGGTGGGGTCCGCACAAGAGCCCGAGCCGACCGCACAGGTCGCGCCGACTGCCCGAAAGCCCATGTCGGCCGCACAGGAACCGCTCGCCCGACAGTCCGAATCAGTCGAGTCGCCCGCCGAAGACGCTGAGCCCGTAGCGCCGATCGCCCTGTCGGCCGACAGCTCAGCGGGCGACGAGCCGCTCACCGCCCTGGACTCCGCACCCGAGGAGGACCTCCTCGAAGACAACCCCATCGACGACTTCGACTACGACGACACCGAGGTCCGCGCTCTCGCCCGCCGCATCGCCACCCACAGCCCCCTGCGCCTGACTCTCGAACAGATCGAGGAGATCCTCGAACTCACCGACCAGTCATGGTCAGCCCGCAGCATCGGCGCCGAGGTAGGCGTCCCCGGTAAAACCGTCACCAATGTCGTCGAATTCGCCCGAAAGATCCGCCACCCCTACGCCTTCACCGGCTGAGGGCACACTCGATCGCTCAGTCGGCGTCGTCCGGAAGCACACGAAATGCCGGGTAGCCGTTGAGAGGTCGGAGTGCGCGAAGATCGCGACGGTCCAGTGAGAGGATCGCGTCTGTATCGAACTCGGCCGCCAGGACCACACAGACGGCGTCGACGAGGTCGAGATCGAGGCCATCGTAGTTCGCACGAACCTTTATTGATGTCGCAAGCTGGATGGCATCCACCTCCGCGAGGACGATACGCGACGAAGCGACGCGCTCGGCGAGTAGCTCGATGATGCGATCAGCAACCTTGCGACCCGCGCGAACGCTCGCGACGTGATGCACCTCGGTCAACGCCATAGGACTCACCACAAGCGCACTCGCTGAATCCGCCGCGCGGCGCACAGCGAAGTGCTCAGGGTCGGAGCGGTTGAACATGGCGAGCATGCCGGAAGTATCGGCGACGACGATCATGCGGACCGGTTCATTACATCGCGAATATCGTCCTTGCTGATGGGCCCACCCAGGTCGAACGTCTCATCATCCGTCAACAGCGGTGTGTCCCACACACGATTCCGCAGAAGATAGGCCCTCAGCGCATCGCGCATGATCTCGTTCTTGGAGCGACCTTCACCGTCGGCCTGAGCTGCCAACGCCGCTTCTTCGTCATCGGTCAGCCGCATCGTCCATGCCATCAGCCCATGGTATCAAGCATGACACCAGGCAGGCCACGGAAACGACGAAGGCCCGCTTCCCCAGCGGGAAACGGGCCTTCGTGGCAACGATCTCGATAGACCGAGGAGGGACCTTACTTGGCCTTCTCCAGGACCTCGACCAGACGCCAGCGCTTGGTGGCCGACAGCGGACGGGTCTCCATCAGCTGAACGCGGTCGCCGACACCGGCGATCTCGTTCTCGTCATGCGCCTTCACCTTGGAGGTGGTGCGAATGATCTTGCCGTAGAGCGGGTGCCGGTGACGGTCTTCCAGCTCGACGACGATCGTCTTGTTCATCTTGTCCGAGACGACGTAGCCGCTACGTACCTTGCGGCTGCCGCGCTCTTCGGTGTTCTCGCTCATGCCGCATCTCCCTTGCCAGCGGGCGCCGTGGCCAGGCCGAGCTCGCGCTCACGCATGACCGTGTAAATGCGCGCGATCTCGTGGCGGACAACGCGCAGACGACGGTTGTTGTCGAGCTGACCCGTCGCCATCTGGAAGCGCAGGTTGAACAGCTCTTCCTTCGACTCGCGCAGTTTGGCCACGAGCTCTTCTTCGTTGAGCTCGCGGAGCTCTGCGGCCGGTGTTCCGGTAGCCATCAGAACTGCTCCTCCCTGGTCACGATCCTGCACTTCATGGGGAGCTTGTGCATCGCGCGGCGCAGGGCCTCACGAGCGGTCTCCTCGTTGGGGTAAGACATCTCGAACATGACCCGACCGGGCTTCACGTTCGCGACCCACCACTCCGGCGAACCCTTACCGGAACCCATGCGGGTCTCGGCAGGCTTCTTGGTGAGCGGGCGGTCGGGGTAGATGTTGATCCAGATCTTGCCGCCACGCTTGATGTGGCGGGTCATCGCGATACGCGCCGACTCGATCTGACGGTTGGTGACGTAGGCAGGCTCGAGAGCCTGGATGCCGTAATCACCGAACGCCACCGCGGTGCCGCCCTTGGACATGCCGGAGCGACTGGGGTGGTGCTGCTTGCGGTGCTTGACCCGACGGGGCATCAGCATGCGTCAGCCCTCCTGACTCTCTGCCGGAGCCTCCGCCACTGCGGTGGCGGCGCGCCCGACCTCGGTGCTGGTCGCGGTGGTGCCGGTGGCGCCGGACCGACGCGGGCGGCTCGGACGCTCGCGACGCGGGCGCTCCGGAGCAGCGGCGGCGGCGGTCAGTTCACGACGACCACCGACGATGTCACCCTTGTAGATCCAGACCTTCACGCCGATGCGACCGAAGGTGGTCTTGGCCTCGTAGAGGCCGTAGTCGATGTCCGCGCGCAGCGTGTGCAGCGGGACGCGACCTTCACGGTAGAACTCCGAGCGCGACATTTCGGCGCCACCGAGGCGGCCCGAGCACTGCACGCGGATGCCCTTGACGTTCGGCGAACGCATGGCCGACTGGATGGCCTTGCGCATCGCGCGACGGAACGCCACACGGTTGCTGAGCTGCTCGGCGACACCCTGAGCGACCAGCTGCGCATCCGACTCGGGGTTCTTGACCTCGAGGATGTTCAGCTGGACCTGCTTCTTGGTGAGCTTCTCCAGCTCGGCGCGGATGCGGTCGGCCTCCGCGCCACGGCGACCGATCACGATGCCGGGACGCGCGGTGTGGATGTCCACACGGACGCGATCACGGGTGCGCTCGATCTCGACCTTCGAGATACCGGCCCGCTCCATGCCGGTGGCGAGGAGCTTGCGGATCTGAACGTCTTCCTTCACGTATTCCGCGTACTGCTTGTCCGCGTACCAACGCGACTTCCAGTCGGTGGTGATACCGAGGCGGAAGCCATGGGGGTTGATTTTCTGTCCCATTTACTTTGCCCCTCCCTTCCGGCGGCTACGAGTGGCAGCGCCGGCAGTGGGCACGCTCTCGACCTCGATGGTGATGTGGCTGGTGCGCTTGCGGATCCGGAACGCGCGGCCCTGGGCCCGCGGCTGGAAACGCTTCATGGTGGCACCCTCGTCGACGAACGCAGTCGAGATGACCAGGGTGGCCGGGTTGAGGCCGAGGTTGTTCTCGGCGTTCGCCGCGGCCGAAGCCACGACCTTGGCCACCGGCTCGCTGGCGGCCTGCGGGGCGAACCGCAGGATGGCCAGCGCGTCCTCGACACGCTTGCCGCGGACCATGTCCACGACGCGACGCGCCTTCATCGGGGTGACCCGCACATGCTTAGCGGTCGCGCGGGCAGTCGGGTTCTGAACCGTTTCGGTGTTGGTTTCAGTCATCGCCGCTTGCTCTTCCGGTCGTCCTTGACGTGGCTCTTGAACGTCCTGGTCGGCGCGAACTCACCGAGCTTGTGGCCGACCATGTTGTCCGAGACAAACACCGGGACATGCTTGCGACCGTCGTGGACGGCGAAAGTGTGGCCGATGAAATCGGGAATGATGGTCGAGCGACGCGACCAGGTCTTGATGACCTGCTTGGTGCCCTTTTCGTTCTGGACGTCCACCTTCTTCAGGAGGTGGTCGTCGACGAACGGGCCCTTCTTGAGGCTGCGTGGCATTTCTTACCTCCTCCTTTAGCGCTTCTTGCCGGTCTTGCGACGGCGGACGATGAGCTTGTCGCTCGGACGGTTGGGCTTGCGGGTACGGCCCTCAGGCTGGCCCCACGGGGAGACCGGGTGGCGACCACCGGAGGTCTTACCCTCACCACCACCGTGCGGGTGGTCGACCGGGTTCATGACGACACCACGGACGGTAGGACGACGGCCCTTCCAGCGCATACGGCCGGCCTTGCCCCAGTTGATGTTCGACTGCTCGGCGTTGCCGACCTCGCCGACGGTGGCGCGGCAGCGCACGTCGACACGGCGGATTTCACCGGAGGGCATACGCAGGGTCGCGTACGGCCCTTCCTTGCCAAGCAGCTGGATGCTCATGCCTGCGGCACGGGCCATCTTGGCGCCACCGCCCGGACGCAGCTCCACGTTGTGGATCGTGGTACCGGTCGGGATGTTGCGCAGCGGCAGGTTGTTGCCCGGCTTGATGTCGGCCGTGGGGCCGGACTCGATCGGGCTGCCCTGCTTGATGCCCTTCGGCGCGATGATGTAGCGCTTCTCGCCATCAGCAAAATGCAGGAGTGCAATATTCGCGGTGCGGTTGGGGTCGTACTCGATGTGCGCGACCTTGGCCGGGATGCCGTCCTTGTCGAGGCGACGGAAGTCGATGACGCGGTAGGCACGCTTGTGACCGCCACCGCGGTGACGCGTGGTGATGCGACCGTGCGCGTTACGACCACCGGACTTGGTGAGCGGGCGCAGCAGCGACTTCTCCGGCGTCGACCGGGTGATCTCGGCGAAGTCCGAGACACTCGAGCCACGACGGCCCGGTGTAGTCGGCTTGTATTTACGGATTGCCATGAGTTCTTCTCTGCTTTCTGGATCGCCAGCCGCTTACGCGACCGGGCCTCCGAAGATCTCGATGGGCTTGCTGTCGGCCGAGATGGTCACGAGCGCGCGCTTGGTGTCCTTGCGCTTGCCGTAACCGAAGCGGGTCCGCTTGCGCTTGCCCTGACGGTTGGCGGTGTTGACGCTGGTGACCTTGACACCGAAGACCTTCTCGACGGCGATCTTGATCTGCGTCTTGTTCGAATCCGGGTGCACCAGGAAGGTGTAGGTACCTTCCTCGATCAGTCCGTAGGACTTCTCCGAGATGACCGGTGCGAGCAGGATGTCGCGGGGGTCGGCGATGGTGCTCACTTGCTCTCCTCCTGGGCCGCCTCGGCGGGACCGTGAACGAACGCGTTCAGGGCCTCGACGCTGAACACCAGTTCGTCGCTGTTGAGGACGTCGTAGGTGTTGAGCTGATCCGGGGCGATCGGCAGCACGTTCTGCAGGTTCGCCACGCTCTTCCACGCGGCGACGTCCTCGCGACCGACGACGACGAGGAACTTCTTGCGGTCCGACAGCTCGGACAGGAAGCTCTTCGCGGCCTTGGTCGACGGGGTCTGACCCGAGACCAGTTCGGTGATCACGTGGATGCGCTCGTTGCGGGCCCGGTCGGAGAGGGCACCGCGCAGGGCGGCGGCCTTCATCTTCTTGGGGGTCCGCTGGCTGTAGTCGCGCGGCTGCGGGCCGTGGACGGTGCCACCACCGGCGAACTGCGGCGCACGGGTCGAACCCTGGCGGGCGCGGCCGGTGCCCTTCTGGCGGTACGGCTTCTTGCCACCACCACGGACCTCACCACGAGTCTTCGTGGCGTGGGTGCCCTGGCGAGCGGCGGCCAGCTGCGCGATGACGACCTGGTGCATCAGCGCGACGTTGGCGGTCACGTCGAAGATCTCCGCGGGGAGGTCGACGGTGCCTTCGGTCTTGCCGCCTGCAGCCTTAACGGTCAGCGTCAGGTTGGCCTTCTTCTCGAGGCTGGTCATGCGTGCGCACCACCCTTCACGGCGCTCTTGACGATCACGACGTTGCCCTTGCGGCCCGGGATGGCACCCTTGACCAGGAGCAGGCCGTTCTCGGCGTCGACCTTGTGAACCGACAGGTTCTGCGTGGTCACGCGGTCGTTACCCATACGGCCCGACATGCGCATGCCCTTGAACACGCGGCCGGGAGTGGCACAGCCACCGATGGAACCCGGGCGACGGTGCACAGCCTGCGCACCGTGCGAGGCACCCTGGCCCTTGAAGCCGTGACGCTTCATGGTGCCTGCGAAGCCTTTGCCCTTGCTGATTCCGGTCACGTCGACGTAGGTGCCCTCTTCGAAGACGTCGGCGGAGAGCTCCTGGCCGATCTCGAAGGTGGAGGCATCCGCGACGCGGATCTCGGTGACGTGGCGGCGCGGGGTGACACCGGCCTTGGCGAACTGGCCGGCGTCCGGCTTGTTCACCTTGCGCGGGTCGATGGCGCCGAAAGCGATCTGGACGGCCGAGTAGCCGTCGCGCTCCACGGTGCGGATCTGGGTGACCACGTTCGGGCCCGCCTTGATGACGGTGACCGGGACGACGCGGTTCTTCTCGTCGAAGACCTGGGTCATGCCGAGCTTGGTGCCCAGGATGCCGGCCGCGGGCCGGTTCTTGTTGTCAGTCATTTCTCGAGTCCCCGTCACTGGATGTTGACGTCGACGCTGGCCGGCAGATCGATGCGCATGAGCGCGTCGACCGTCTTCGGCGTCGGGTCGAGGATGTCGATGAGGCGCTTGTGCGTACGCATCTCGAAGTGTTCGCGCGAGTCCTTGTACTTGTGCGGCGAACGGATGACGCAGTACACGTTCTTCTCGGTGGGCAACGGCACAGGCCCGACCACACGGGCGCCGGTGCGGGTCACCGTCTCCACGATCTTGCGCGCAGACGCGTCGATCGCCTCGTGGTCATAGGCCTTGAGCCTGATGCGGATCTTTTGTCCCGCCACGCTAAGTGTCCTTTTCTCCGCTTTCCTTCGTGGTCACAGGAGCAAGCTCCCGCACCACCCTCATTTGCACAGCCCGAACACACGTGAGGTTTCGAGATCGCCACCGGGCACCGCCCAGTCCTCGCCGCTGTTCATCTGTCATGGTTCTCCGGTCCACGCGGTCGGGCGTGTCGCCCTTTTTGCTACAACGTGGTCCCGAACGTATCCACACCGGCGAACCGGTGGGATACACAACTGCTGCCTGCCCTGCTCGACCCGTCGGCCCCGAAGAGCGACGATCCTGCGCAAGGCAACCCGAACAGTATGCACCATGCCGACAAGGCTCTTCAAATCGGGGGGCATGAGGCATCGGTCACTGATCGGACTGCGCTCGACCATGGTAGCCGGCCGGTCACCGGCGCTGGTCAGGAGGGCTTCCGACCTATCTTACTTTTCAGTAAGATACGGGTATGGCACAGGAAACCGCGACGTACCGCGGCTGGAAGAAGCTGCCCGACAACCGCATCGGGCACGCGCTGTTCTCACTCGGGATGGTGGCCCGGGTCCCCTACTTCGGCACGGTGCTGCCACAGGTGGTTCGGCTCGAACCGGGACTGTGCGAGGTGACCTCGCCCAAGTGGTTCGGCATCCACAATCATCTCGGCACCTTCCACGCCATCGCCGCGTGCAATCTGGCCGAGGTGGCGATGGGCATGCTCAGCGAGGCGACGGTGCCGACCACCCATCGCTGGATCCCCAAGGCGATGAACGTGCAGTACCTGGCGAAGGCCGAGTCGGGGTTGCGGGCGGTGGCGAGGCTGGCCGAGGTCCCCGATTTCGCGGCGATCACCCAGGGGCAGGAGCTCACTATCCCGGTGTCGATCTTCGACAAGGACGGCGTCGAGGTGGTGCACGCCGACATCACCACCTGGGTCACCCCCCGGTAATCCCTTGGCCCGGTACGGTTGTGACCACGACGACAGACGGGGAGTTTCGATGCTGGAAGTCGCGCACGTGGTCCGCCGGTTCGGTGACAAGGTCGCGGTCGACGACGTGTCGTTCACGGTGCCGCCGGGGGAGCTCACCGGTTTCGTCGGCGGGAACGGTGCGGGCAAGACCACGACCATGCGGATGATCATGGGAGTGCTCGCCGTGCAGTCCGGCGAGGTGCGCTGGGACGGACGGCCGGTCACCACCGTCGACCGCCGTTCTTTCGGATACATGCCGGAGGAACGCGGGCTCTACCCCAAGCAACCGGTGCTCGACCAACTCGTCTACCTGGCGCGATTGCGTGCTGTGCCCGCCGAGGAAGCCAAGGCCCGCGCGCTCGGGCTACTCGAACGGTTCGGCTTGGCCGACCGAGGCAAGGACAAACTCGAATCGCTGTCGCTCGGCAATCAGCAGCGGGTGCAGATCGCGGCGGCGGTGATCGCGGAGCCGTCGGCGCTGATTCTGGACGAACCGTTCTCCGGGCTCGATCCGCTGGCTGTCGACTCGATGGTCGAGCTGTTGCGGGAGTACACCGCGAAGGGCGTCCCGGTGCTGTTCTCTTCACATCAGCTCGATCTGGTGGAGCGGTTGTGCGATCGGCTCGTCATTCTGTCTGCCGGTCGGGTGGTCGGTCAGGGGTCGGTCGATGAGCTCCGGTCGGCGGGCGGGGTGCGCTATCGGCTCGTCGTCGACGGTGACGCGGAGTGGCTACGGTCCCGTCCCGACGTTCGATCCGTCGAAATAGACGGTGGGCGTGCGATTTTCGAGGCGTCGGAGACCGATGCCATCGTGAAAGAGGCGTTGTCGCGTGGATCGGTGCGTGAGTTCACCGAGGTCAGGCCGACCGTGGCCGATATCTACCGAGAGGTGACGGCGTGAACGGGGTGTGGCGGATCGTTTCCGCGCGCGAGATGGTGGTGAAGCTGCGGGATCGCAATTTCGTGATCTCGACGGTGGTGACCATTGTGGCGATCATCGCCTCCGTCGCGGTGAGCGGGTTTCTCGGTAGCAGGCCAGAACGGGTCGATATCGTCGCCACCGGCAACGGGGCGGGCGAAGTACTGAGCCTGGCCAACGAGCTGGCTGCCCGGTCGGGAACCGATCTCAGTTTCCGCGGGTATCAGGCTGCCGACCGGACCGAGGTCGAGCAGAGCGTTCGCGACGACGGAGTGGAAGCCGGTCTCGTCCCCACACCCGACGGGTGGGAGCTCATCGGTAACTCCGCCGAGAACGACGACGCGACCACCTACATCACCGCCGCCGCACAGCAGCTGGCCTTGGAGCGCAATGCCGCGGATTTCGGGGCGACCATGGAAGACCTCACCCGTGGCGCGCAGGTGAGCTACACGTTGCTGGACAAGAGCGCGATCGATCCGGGCCTGGCCAAGATCGTGGCGTTCGTCTTCGCCTTCCTCTTCTATCTGGCCTCGGTGCTGTTCGGGATGTCGATCGCGCAGAGTGTGGTCGAGGAGAAGCAGAACCGCATCGTGGAGATCCTGGCGAGCGCGATCCCGTTGCGGCAATTGCTGATCGGCAAGGTGGTCGGCAACGCGGCGCTGGCGTTCGGGCAGCTCGTGCTGTTCGTCGGCGCCGGGCTGGGCGGGTTGGTGTTCCTCGGCAAGGCGGACCAGCTGGGCCGGATCGCCGGTGCCGCGGGGTGGTTCATCGTGTTCTTCGTCGTCGGCTTCCTCGCCCTGGCCAGCCTGTGGGCGGTGGCCGGTTCGCTGTCCACCCGCAGCGAGGACCTGCAGTCCACCGCCACTCCCCTGTCGATGCTCATCATGATCGTGCTGTTCGCGGGCATCTTCCTCACCGGAACCGCCCGCGTGATCGCCTCCTATGTCCCCATCACCTCGATCATCGCCATGCCGAGTCGCCTCGCCGAGGGCACCGCGGCCTGGTGGGAGCCGTTCATCGCGCTGGCGCTGATGGCGGTGGTCACCTACGCGATCGTCCTCGTGGCCGAGAAGATCTACCGCCGCTCGCTCATGCAGACCCAGGGCCGACTCACCGTCCGCCAGGCCCTCGCGCTGGAGGACTGACACGGGGACACCGGTCACGTCTCCTTGCGCCCGCGCGCCGGGTGTGGATTGAATGCGGGGGTGAGTGTGCGGGAGTTCGATATCTGCGTGGTCGGGTTGGGCCCGGCCGGGCGGGGGTTGGCGCATCGGGCTGCCGGGGCCGGGTTGCGGGTGGCCGCGGTGGATCCTCGGCCGGAGCGGCTGTTTCCGCCGACGTTCTCGTGCTGGGTGGACGAGCTGCCGGACTGGCTGCCCGAGAGCGCCGTCGCGCAGCGGATCGCGGCGCCGACGGTGTGGACGAAGACCGAGCACCGCATCGAGCGCGCCTACTGTGTGCTGTCGAAGGCGGGGTTGCACGCCGCGCTCGCGCTCGACGACGCGACAGTGTTCGCGCAACGCGCCGGGCGGGTCGACCAGCACGAGGTCGAGCTGGCCGACGGGACCGTGATCTCGGCGGGCACCGTGTTCGACACCCGTGGCCTGCCGACGCTCGGCAAGCGGCGGGCCGCCTCCGCACACGGGATCTTCGTCGATGCCGCGACCGCCGCGCCGATGGTCGGTGACGGCGAGGGCCTGCTGCTGGATTGGCGTCCGGAGAACGGCGCGGGACCGGACGAGCCGCCGTCGTTCCTGTACGCGGTGCCGCTCGGGGACGGGACCGTCATCTTCGAGGAGACCAGCCTCGGCCTGCGCGGCGGCATGCCCCAGCACGTCCTGCGCCAACGTACGTTGAATCGTCTTGCTGCCCACGGCATTCGGTTGCGCGGCGACGAACCGCACGAGGCCGCCCACTACCCGCTCGACCAGCCACCCCCGAAGAAGGGTGCCGCCGCGGCGATCCCGTTCGGTTCCCGTGGCGGGATGATGCACCCGTGCACCGGCTACAGCGTGGCCGATTCACTCGCCCTCATCGACACCGCCGTGACGGCCGTGCGACAGGGCACCGACCCGGTCGACGCGCTGTGGCCGTGGCAGGCCCGCGCGGTGTACTGGATGCGGATGCGCGGCCTGTGGGGCCTGGGCCGCCTCACCACCGACCAGTCGATCGCCATGTTCGAGGCGTTCTTCACCGAGTCCGAACGCGGCCAGCACGCTCTGCTGTCGGCGCACGCCGACTACACCGCCCTCGGCGCGGTGCTGTTCAACACCGTCGCCCACACCTGGCCGTTCCGCTGGCGCTACGACCTGGTCGGCTGGACCAACCGCGACCGCTGGGTCGACTACCCGTTCGTTCCGACCGCCGAGACCGACGAACAGCCGGTCTGACCAGGAGCACCTCGCCGGACGGTCGGCCCGCGAAAGCACCTGCTCACGCGGTCTCCGCCGCCTTCTTGTATCCACGGATGGCCGGGTAGGCGAACACCGCGATCATCCCGACGGTCCACAACACGGTCTTGAGGAGCGGGTCCGCGACCGGTCCGCCGTAGGACAAGCCCTTCATCGCGTCGATCGCGCAGCTCATCGGCTGGTTGGCGACCACGGTCTGCAGCCAGGTCGGGTAGGCGATGATCGGCACGAAACCGGTGTTGAAGAACATCAGCAGGGTGTTGAGGATGCCGATCAGGCTGATGAGCATCACGCCCTCGGTGATGGTGGCCAGTGCCGTCACCATCACCGCGAAGCCGAGTCCGAACAGGATCGGCACGCAGACAAGCGCGATATTGGTCAGCGGGTCCTCCATGAACAGGAAGCCAAGCGGCACCGCCACGAGCAGCACGATCACCGTGGTGATGAGAATGCGCAACGCCTCCGCGAGCAGCCGCCCGGTGAGCAGCGACGCCTTGTTCAGCGGCATCGTGTAGAAGCGGCTGAGCAGACCGGACGCCTTCTCGCGTTTGAAGCCGAGCGCGCTCACCACCGCACCGGTCATCGCCGCGACGAGGGTGAGCAGCGCGGCCTGACCGTAGATGCTCGGTGTCCCGGTCGCCGCGGTGATGGAGTCACCGAGGACGATGCGGAACATCAGCAGCGTCACGGCCGGGTAGGCGATGGTCTGAATGGTGGTCGACGGGTCGCGCAACCACACCATCAGCAACCGTTTGGTCTGGATGAGGCTGTGGCTGAACCACACCGACACCGAGCTCTCCGGCTTGGCGTGCACCACGGGCAGCTGAGCCGCCGTCTCCGTTGTCGTCATGATCGCCTCACACTCGCCCACACCGCCAGTGGGAGGAAAACAACAGCCGCGATGCCGAGCCACACCAGCGACACCCAGGTCCCCGCCCACGACAGATGGCCCTCGGCCATGTCGCTGAGCGTCTGCGCGAACTGCGAGATCGGCTGGTTGCGGGCGAACCCGCGCGCCCAGGTGGGGAAACTGTTCTCGGGCACGAACCCGGTCGACATCATGCCGAAGATCAAAATCGGCAGGGTGAGCGCCTGGCTCAGCGCCTCGGGGTTCTTGGTGAGACTGCCGAGCGCGTCGGCGCCGAGGGTGAGCACCACACCGACCGCGAGCGCGAACCCGCAGAACGCCAGGGCCTGCACCACCCCGCCGGTGAACCGGAAGCCGATCAGGTACCCGTAGCCGACGGTCGCGATCAGCGAGACCACCGACCGCACGAGACCGGCGCAGATGCGCGACAGCAACGGAACCAACGAGCCGATGGGCATGGTCTGCAACCGGGTGCTCAACCCGGTGAGCGCCTCGAACGCGGCGAGCTGCGCGTTCGACATCATGGTCATCGCCATGGTCTGCAGCACGATGATGGGCATCACGTACTGGGCGTAGTCGATGCCCTGCACCTTCATCACATAACGCAGCGGCAGGTAGAACGCGACCGTCACCACCAGGGGGGTGAGCACGGCGACGATCAGTTCGCCCTTGGTCGCCATGGTCCGCACGATGCGACCGGTCAGCGCGCGCCACTGCGCGAAACTACTCTGGTGCACCTGGGGTAGGTCGGCGAACAGACCCTTCGCCGCGGGGGTCGACACACTCACTAGTGGCCGCCCGAATGCCCGGTGATCGACAGGAAGACGTCGTCGAGGGACGGGCGGCGCAGGGCGATGTCGGCCAGGTCGACGCCCGCGTTGTCGAGCCTGCGCAACGCCTCGGCGAGGGTGGCCGCGCCGTCGGGTGCGGGGATGGACAGCTTGTCGGCGCCCGCGATCTCGGCGGCGACGGCGGCCGGGACGAGGTCCCCGAGGGCCTGTACGGCGGCGGCGATGCGGCTGAGGTCGAGCGGGACGATCTCGCAGTAGCTGCCGCCGGTCTTGGCCTTGAGCTGGTCGGCGGTGCCTTCGGCGATGACAGTGCCCTTGTCGATGACGATGATGTTGTCGCTGAGCACGTCGGCTTCTTCGAGGTACTGCGTGGTGAGCAGCACGGTGATGCCCTGGTTCTTCAGCGCCGTCACCAGGTCCCACACGCCCTGACGGCTGCGCGGGTCGAGGCCGGTGGTCGGTTCGTCGAGGAACACCACCTCGGGGCGGACCACCAGCCCGCAGGCGATGTCGACGCGACGACGCATACCGCCCGAGTAGTTGCGCACGGCCCGTTTACCGGCGCTGACCAGGTCGAATTCCTCGAGCAGCACCTCGGCCCGCTTGCGGGCGGCCGACTTGGTCAGGCCCATGAGGCGACCGAACAGTTCGAGGTTCTCGCGGCCGGTGAGGTTCTCGTCGAGCGCGGCGTACTGGCCGGTCATCATGATCGAGCGGCGTACGCCCGCGGCGTCGGTGAGCACGTCGTGCCCGGCGACGACGGCGGTGCCGGAGTCGGGGCGAAGCAGCGTGGACAGGATCTTGACCGTGGTGGTCTTACCCGCGCCGTTGGGCCCGAGGATGCCGAGCACGCTGGCCTTCTCGGCCTGGAAACTGATGCCTTGCAGGGCGTGCACGTCGCCGAAGGATTTGCGCACGTCGGAAACGAGCACGGCTGGCTCACCGCCGTGCGACGCGACGCCACCCACGGGCGAATCCACTGAGATAGAACTCGGCATCAACTCTCCACCATCGGCCGCAGCGGCGCCGATCGAAGCCGCGCGCCACGGAATTTTCTTCCCGGTAAGTGATCCATACCGTTCGGCGCGATGTTACCGCTCCGGCGATTTTCCGGGTCGGTACTGAGCAGGCAGGTGGCGATTCCGGCGGATTCCTTGTCGCCGCGACAACACGCCCATACCCTGGCATCCGGGTAGAGGGAGGTGACCATGGCCGAATCGGCCGCCGCATTGCCGGGCCGTACCGATCTGCTGATGTCGTTCGATCCGCGCACCGGCGAACAACTCGCGCAATATCCGGTGCAGGGCGGTGCCGAGGTCACGCGCGCGGTCCGCACGGCCAGAGCGACGCAGAACTGGTGGGGTGAACTGGATTTCGGCGAACGCCGGAGCCAGTTGTTGGAGTGGCGCGGCCATATCGCCAGGCACAGTGGCGAATTGGTCGAGATCCTGCGCGATGAGACCGGTAAACCGGAGGCCGATGCCGCGCTGGAGGTGATGCTCGCGGTCGAGAATCTGGACTGGGCCGCCCGCAACGCCGAACGCGCACTCGGTCGTCGACGCTTGCGCTCGGGCTGGTTCACCCGCAACCAGTACGCATCGGTGGGGTATCTACCGCTCGGCGTCGTCGGCGTGCTCGGTGCGTGGAACAACCCGGTGTTCACCCCGATGGGTTCCATCGCCTACGCGTTGGCCGCCGGGAACACGGTGGTGTTCAAACCGCACGAGATCACCACCGGCGTCGGCCTCTGGCTGGCTGCGAGCTGGTCGCGCGTGGTGCCGGATCATCCGGTGCTGCAAGCCGTTACGGGTGACGCGCGCACCGCGACGGCGCTGTGCGGCGCGGAGCTGGACAAGATCGCCTACGCCGGGCCCGAGGCCGGTGGCCGCGAGGTGATCGCGCAGTGCGCCCGCTCGCTCACCCCGGTCGTCGTTGAGCACAGCGGCAAGGGCAGCATGATCGTGCACGTCGACGCGGACCTGGACGAGGCCGCCGAGGCCGCCGTCTTCGGGGCCATGGCCAATTCCGGTCAGAACGCCACGGGCATCCAGCGCTGTTACGTCGCCGACTCGGTCTTCGACGACTTCCTCGCCCGGGCCGCGGATCGGGCCGCGAGGCTGCGTCCCGGCGCCGACAATCGCGCCACTTACGGCCCGATGATCAATGCCGACCAGATCGACGTGGTGCGCACCCAGGTGCGCGATGCCATCGCCCGAGGTGGGCACGCCGTGCTCGGCGGTCTCGACTCGTTCCGCGACCCGTATGTGGAGCCGATCGTGCTGGCCGAGGTGCCGGAGGAGAGCCTCGCGATCACTGGTGAGGGCATCGGTCCGGTGCTGGTGGTGAACCGGGTCTCGGATCTGGCCGACGCGGTGACCCGGGTGAACGCCGCGGGCAACGGGATCGCGGTCACCGTGTTCACCCGCGACATCGTCAGCGCCGAGTTCATCGCCGCCCAGCTGAAAGTCGGTGTGGTGACGGTGAATTCGTCGACCGCCTTCACCGGCATCCCGGCGTTGCCGTTCGGCGGGGTCGGCGAGTACGGGCAGGGGCACAGTCACGGCCAGCAGGGCCTGCACGAGTTCAGCCGGACGATGTCGATCGCGCGCAGGCGCTTCCGCGCGCCGGTGCGGTTGTCGACATTCGATCGCAGGCCGGGCCATCTGCGCCTGGCGAAGGCGGCGTTCTGGTTACGCCACGGGCGCTGACCGCCCGCCCAGCAGCACCGCGCTGGTGAGCGCGCCGAGCCGGGCGAGTTGTTCGGGCCTGGAGTCGAAGCGCAGCAGCCTGCCGACGTCGATGATCTGGCCGATCGCGGCGTGCACCCGGAACCGCGCCTCGATCGGGTCGCCGTCGAGCAGGTTGGCCCATTCCAGGATGTTCTGTCGTTGGATCGCGCGCAGCCGATGCTGTTCGGCCTGGGGCAGATTGCTGAATTCGGCGTAGTACACCGGCATGATCTCCGGTGTCGAGAAGGTGAGGCGGGCGTGCTCGTCGGCGATGCGGCGGGCGGCGTCGCCTCGGTCGGACGACTGGGCGAGTGCCTCGCTGATGGCGACGGCGAGGCGGTCACCCGCACGATGGAAGGCGGCCGCGAGCAGGTCGGCTTTGCTGTCGAAGTGGCGGTACACACTGGAGGCGTTGATGCCGACGGCGGCACCGATCTCCTCGATGCCCGACTCGTGGTAGCCGTTGCGGCCGAAGATGCGGATCGCCTCGGTGAGCAGCTGTTCGCGTTTCGAGGTCACCGGCAGCCCACGGTTCTGCTTGTCCGGTTCGGCGGGGGCGGGCGCGGGCGGCAGCTCGGCACGCACGATGGACCAGGCCATGTCGAGTTGCAGGGCGAGCATGCGGGAATGCGAGAGCGTGGTGCGATGCGCGGCGATGCTCGCCAGGGCGCTGAGGGCGCCGACGGCGAGCAGGGTGATGTCCTCGGGGCCCGCGTCCGGCCGCAGTTCGGCGATCGGAGTGGCGACGATCGTCTCGAGTTCCCGGTAGAACGCGCGGATACGGACCCGGTCCTCGCGCTCGAGGTAGCGGCGTTCCCAGCGGTACAACCCGGCTTCGCGCCGGATGTCGATATTGTGCTCGGCCACCGCGGTGAGCAGCGCGTCGAGACGGTCAGGCGGGCTCAGCGCCGGGTCGTCGGCGGCTTTCGCCACATCGCGCAACCCACGCGCGCCCTCTTCGGCGGCCGCGACGAGCAGGGCGTATTTGTTGGCGAAGTGTCGGTAGAGCGCGGGCCCGGAGATGCCGACCTCGGCCGCGATCTCGTCGACGCCGACCGGGTAGTAACCGCGTGCGCTGAACGCCCGTGCGGCGGCACGCATGATCTGCATCTTGCGGTCCTTCGGCCTGCGCCGGACCACCTTGGCCTGCGCGGTCGCCTGCTCGGGGCCGCGGTGGGACTCCCTGCGATCGGCGACCATGTACGTTGCTCACTTCCCGTTGCGCGAACCGTCGTCGACGGCTCGGCGCCGCCCGGCAACGGCGCTGGACCAGTCAACCTAAGTTAACCACAATTCGCAAACGGCGTGAGGAAGTCGGACAAATGCGAACCGTCCCGCTCGCACGGATGCGGGCGGGACGGTTCGGGCGGAATCGCGGGGAACGCTACAGGCCGAGACCCTTGGCCAGAGTCGGCCACGACAGCTTCAGTTCGTCCTGCCAGTAGCCCCACGAGTGGGTGCCGCTGGGCCGGAAGTTGAAGGTGGCCGGGATGTTCAGTTCCTCCAGGCGCTTGGCCAGGTTGTGGGTGCAGTAGTTGGTGCCCGCCTCGATGATGCCGCCGATGACGATCTGGTTGGCCAGACCGTAGGCGCCGGGCAGGGCGTACGGGCCGTTCAGGGTGTCGTACGGGCCGGGCAGACCGTTGCCGGTGGAGACGTAGAGTTCCAGCCCGCGCAACCCTTCGGCGTTCACGTACGGGTCGTTCTTGACCCATTCCTCCGAGCCCTGCGGACCCCACATGTTCATGGTGTCGCCGCCGCCCCAGGTCTCGACGGTGAGCTTCACGAATTCCGAACCAACGGGATCGGAGGTCTGCGCGCAACCGCTGTAGGCCGCGGCCGCCTGGTACAGGCCGGGCTTGGCGATCGGGAGCGCGAGCACGGTGGTGCCGGAGGTGGACAGGCCCGCGATGGCGTTCACGCCGTTGGTGCCGAGCGCGCCGTCGACGAGCGGGGGCAGTTCCTCGGTGAAGAAGGTCTTCCACTTGTTGCGGCCGACGACCGGGTCGTCGTTGATCCAGTCGGTGTAGTAGCTCCAGGAGCCACCGATCGGCTGGATGACGTTGACGTTCTTGTCCGACAGGAATTCCAGCGCGTCGGTCTTGGCCACCCAGGACGCCGAATCCTCGCCGCCGCCCGCGCCGTTGAGCAGGTACAGGGTGGGGCGCGGGACCGAGGCGTCGGCGGGGCGCTGCACGTCGATGATGATGTTGTGATCCATCGACGCCGAGAACACGTGCAACCGCAGGCTGCGCGAGTCCTTCACCTCGGCCTTGACGATCTTGGAACCGTTCTCGGAGACCGGGTTGGCGAGCAGGCTCTTGGAGTCGATGATCGGGTCGGCCGCAGCCGGTGCGATGCCGAGGCCGGACAACAGTCCGGCGGCCACTGCCGTTGCCGCGATCATCGCCGCGGCTCGGAGGCCACGACGCCGGGTGTGCCGACGGATCACTTTCGCACCTTCGCTTCGTCTCGAATTCCGACTCGGTCCGCGCCCGGTCGCCCGGGGCGTAGTTGCACCACGGCAGAACCATACGGGTTATGCACTCGATACAACAGTAGTAATCGTTACAACAGCGCGGTCACATCATGCCGCATCCGCCACAGCGGTCTCACCGCACCCCGCTCGCTCGGTCACCCGCGTCGAGCAGCTCGGCCAGCCGTGGCCCGATCTCGGCGAGCGCCTGCGGTGAGGTCATTTGATCGTGCACCACCGCGATGGGTCGATCGCGGATTTCGCCGTCGACATACCGCGCCCAGTTCGCGGCCGCCCGCTCGTGCCCGAGAGCACTGAAATACTCGAGCCTGCCCCGGAATACGGCGGGGCGGTGCTCGGCGATCAGCTCGGCCGAGCGCACCGCGCTGCGATAGATGCGGCGCACCCGTTCCGGGGTGAGCACGGCCATGTTGGCCGGGATGATCGCGTGCAGCGCGGCCAGCGCCTCGTCGCTGAGCTCACGCACCCCGGTGGTGGCCACGGCGGCGCTCAGGTCGACACCGAGTTCGGCCAGCGCGTCGCGCACGGCGGTGTGGAAATCGGGGACGTCGATGTCGGGGTGCGAGTCGAGCATGGCGAGCATGCTCACCTGTTCACCCACCGCCTGCAGTTCCGTGGCGACGGCGTGGGCGAGGACACCGCCGAGCGACCAGCCCATGAGCCGGTAGGGGCCCTGCGGCTGGACCGCCTTGATCTCGGTGACGTAGCGGCGGGCCATCTCGGCGAGGGTGCCCGGCAGGTAGCCCGACTCGCTGAGCGCGGGCGACTGCAAGCCGAAGATCGGCCTGCGGGCCGGGATGTACTGTGCCAGCCCGGCATAGCACCAGGCCAGGCCGTACATCGGATGCACACAGAACAGGGGGCCGCCCGCTTCGGTGCCGTGCGGTACGCGGTTGCGGATGGGCAGCAGCACGCCTAGGGCGTCGTCGGATTCCAGGTCGTAGTCACCGCTGCCCGTCTGGGTGGCGTCGATGCGTTCGGCGAGGGCGGCGACGGTGGCGTCGTTGAAGAACCACTGCACGCGCACGTCGGCGCCGACGCGGGTGCGCAGCCTGCTGATGGCCTTCGTCGCGACGAGCGAGTTGCCGCCGAGCTCGAAGAAGTCGTCGTCGAGGCCGACTTTGCCCGCCCCGAGCACCTCGGCGAAGACCTCGGCGACCGCGCGTTGCAGCGGCGTGGTCGGCGGCCGGTAGGGCCGGGTGGTCGCCGTCGGCGCGGGCAGTGCTTTGCGGTCGAGTTTGCCGCTGGCGTTGAGCGGCAGGGCGGCGAGCACGACCAGGGTGGCCGGGACCATGTACGACGGCAGCGCGGTGCGGGCGTAGGACAACAGCTCGGCCTCGTCGAATACCGGTGCGGCGGCGCCGCTTTCGATGGAGTAGCCCGCCGCCGGGGCGGCAGCGCCCGCGATCCCGGCGCGCGTCTCGACGGGGACGACGTAGCCGACGAGGCGGTCACCGGTCGGACCGCTGACCAGCGCGACGGCGGCGTGCCGCACCGCCGGGTGCCCGCGCAGGACGGCTTCGACTTCACCGAGCTCGATGCGCTGACCCCGCAACTTCACCTGGAAGTCGCTGCGCCCCAGGTATTCCAGCGTCCCCTCGGCGCCGAGACGGACGACGTCGCCGGTGCGGTAGAGCCTGCCGCCCCCCGGATGCGCGACAAACCGTTCGGCGGTGAGCGCGGGCGCGGCGAGATACCCGCGCGCCAGTTGCACACCTTCCAGATACAGCTCGCCCGCGGTGCCGGGCGGCACCGGTCGCAGGTGCCGGTCGAGCACGTGGACGCGCGTGTTGGCGACCGGCGTGCCGATCGAGATGTGCTCTCCCGGGGTCACTTCGGTCGAGGTGACGACCGTGGCCTCGGCCGGGCCGTACCAGTTGACGAGGTCGGCTCCTGGCAGCACCGCACCGAACCGTTGCGCGGTCGGTGCCGACAGTGCCTCACCGGCCGCGAATACCCGGCGCAGCGAAGGCAGTTCGCCCGCGCGGCGGTCGGTGAGGAAGGCGTCGAGCATGGACGGCACGAAATGCACGGTGGTGACCGAGTGTTCGGTGATGACCTCGGCGAGGTAGTCGGCGTCGCGATGTCCGTCGGGCCGGGCGATGACCACGGCCGCGCCGGTCTGCAACGGCCACAGCAGTTCCCAGGTGGAGATGTCGAAGGTGACCGGCGTCTTGTGCAATACCACGTCGCCGGGGCTGTGCAGGTGGGTGCGTTGGGCCCAGCGGAACTGGGCGACGAGCTGACGGTGGGTCAGCATGACGCCCTTGGGTTTCCCGGTGGAACCGGAGGTGTGGATCACGTAGGCGAGGTTGTCCGGCGCGGGCACGGCCAGCGGTGCGGACGCCGGGGCCAGCGTGTCGATCTCGACGACCTTCGTGCCGCTCTGGAATCCGGTGCCGGTGGTGGTGAGCACACACAGCGGTGCGGCGGTGGCGAGCACGCGTTCGGTGCGTTCGGCCGGATGATCCGGGTCGACCGGGACGTAGGCCGCGCCGGTCCGCAACACCGCGTAGACGGTGGTGAGCAGGTCGATGCCGCGCCGCATGGCGATCGCGATCAGCACCTCCGGGCCTGCCCCGAGCGCGCTCAGCGCACCGGCCAGTTTCCGTGACCTGGCGTCGAATTGCGCGTAGGTGTAGGTGTTGGTCCCGTCGATCACCGCGACCGCGTCGGGCGTGCGGGCCACCTGGGCGTCGAACAGCGACAGCAGCGTCGCCTCGTCGAGCAGTTCCGGCGCGTCGGTGGCGTTGAGCGCGGACAGGGTGCCGTGTTCGTCGGCCAGCAGGACGTCGAGTGCGCCGAGGCGGGCCTTCGGGTCGGCGGTGAAGCGGGCCAACAGCAGCGAGAACCGTTGGGCCAGCACGTGTGCGGCGTAGGCGTCGAACACGTCGCGCAGGTACTTCACCGACACGCGCAGTCGCTCACCCGCCACCACCTGCACGGTGAGCGGGTAGTGGGTGCCGTTGGTCGCGTCGAGACCGGTGACCGTGGCGGACCCGGTGGCGGCCCGGTCGATCGCCGCGCGGTCCACGGGGAACGACTCGAACACCACGAGCGAATCGAACAGCGCGTCGACGCCGACGATCTCCTGGATCTCGCCGAGGCCGAGGTAGTGGTAGTCGAACAGGGCGGCCTGTTCGTCCTGCAGTGCGCGAAGCAGCTCGGCGACGGTGTGGTCGGGCCGCACCCGCACCCGCACCGGGATGGCGTTGAGGAACAGGCCGACCATGCGTTCCACGCCGGGCAGCGCGGCGGGCCTGCCCGACACGGTGGCGCCGAACACCACGTCGTCGCGGTCGACGAGGCGGGCGATGAGCAGCCCCCAGGCCGCCTGCACGACGGTGTTCACGGTGACCCCGAGGTCGGCGGCGAGACGGGTCAGTGCGGCGGTGTCGGACGGGGTGAGCGCGAAACCGGTTTCGCCGGTGCCCGAGGCGATTTCGCGGCCCTGGTCGACCGGGGCGAGCGGGGTCGGCTCGGCCAGTCCGGCGAGCGCGCCGCGCCAGGCCTGCCGGGCGGCGTCGAGGTCCTGTTCGGTGAGCCAGGCGAGGTAGTCGCGGTAGGGCACCGGTTTCGGCAGGCGGCGGGTGCGCCCGACGGTGTAGGCGGCGAGCAGTTCCTGCAGCAGCAGCGGCATCGACCAGCCGTCGATGAGGATGTGGTGGCTGGTCACCAGCAGGTGGGCGTGCCTGGGCGTGCGCACCAGGGTGAAGCGCAGCTGCGGCGCGGTGGCCATGTCGAAATGCTTGGCCAGGTCGGCGTTTCGGATCCGCTCGTAGGTGGTGTCGTCGGCGTCGATCACCTGCCACGGCACGTCCACGTCGTCGAGGACCACCTGTAGCGGGGTGCCCGACGGGTCGGTGACGAAGGCGACGCGCAGGTTGTCGTGCCGGTCGAGCACGGTCTGGGCGGCGGTGTGCAGGCGGTCGGTGTCGACGGCCGGGTCGAGTTCGAGGACGAACTGGGTGATGTAGGGGTCGACCGAGTTCTCGGCCAGCAGCGCGTGGAACAGCATGCCGGACTGCAGCGGCGTCACCGGCCAGATGTCGCCGAGCAGCGGGTATCGGCGCACCAGGCGGTCGAGTTCGGTCTGGCCGAGCCGGACCAGGCCGAAGTCCGAGGGCGTGAATCCGCCCGCGTCCGGGCGCAGGCCGTGTTCGGCCAGGCCGCCTAGGGCGCGGATCCAGTGCTCGGCGAAGGACTTCACCGCATCGGCGTCGAGAACGCTCGCGGCGTAGTCGAAGCGGGCGACCATACCGTCGTCGGTGGCGTCGACGGTGAGCACGAGGACCAGATCGTCGACGGCCACATCGGTGTGGACGCGGGCGGGACGCAGGTCGCGCAGCCGCACCGCGAAGCGACCTCGGTCGACGGTGCGCACGGTGTCGGCGTGGTCGGTGTCGAGGTAGCGCAGCAGCCCGAAACCCGCCCCTCGGGCGGGCACCGTGCGGCACAGTTCCTTGATCTGGGACAGGGCCGTGCCCGCGGCGGGACCGCCGACGAGCGCGTCGGCCAGGTCGACACCGTCGAGGCGAAGGGCGAGCGGGTAGTCGGTGGTGAACCCGCCGACCACGTTGTCCGCGTCGTATCGGGCCAGGACCCGCTGGTCGGCGCGCAACCGGACGATTCCGCCGATCGCACGGACGGCGGCCGTATCGGCGGCGGTCTGCGACGCGAGGGCGGCGGCGGTGAGCAGCACCTCGTCGACCGTGGCGCGGTAGGCCTCGGCGACGGTGCCGACGGCGGCGGTGCCCTCGCCGGTGATCGTCAGCGATACCCGGCGGCGCTGGCGCAGGTCGCCGGAATCGGCCGTTCTGGCGCGGACGGCGCGGTGCCAGTACTCGCGCTCGGCGCGGGCGGCCGGCGAGGACGGGTAGTCGGCGAGGAGGCGGATCAGATCACCGAGACCCGCGTCCGGCGCCGAGGGCGCGGCGTGCCTGCGCCTGCTCCACGCGGTGGTGAGCTGGTCGACCACGGCACGCCAGGACACTTCGTCCAGCACCAGCGCGTTGGCGACCACGATCAGCGTGGACGGGCTGTCGCCGGTGAGGATGAAGTGGATGTTGCGGCCCTCGTCGGGGTCGAGCGCGGCGGCCGCGGCGCCGACGATGTCGTCCACGGGCAGCGAGGCCTCGCCGTCCTCGGTGGCGAGCCGTCGGAAGGCGCCACCGGTGCGCTCCTCCGGTGCGGGGATGCGCAGCACCGGGTCGGCTTCGGTGCGGTCGAGGACCGCCCACAGCATGGGGTGCTGGTTCATCACCGCGGCCGCGACGGCGGCGACGGCCTCGTCGGGGCAGTCCGCGGGCACGTCGAGCAGCAGCGCGCGTGGTTCGACGGCCCGCTCCCCCGCCTCGAGGAGCTGGGCGGCGGTGGCGGTCAACGGCAGGGCACCGGTGCGGGTGGTCGCCTCGGCGGTGAGTTGCGCTCGCTCGGCGAGCGCGGCGACGGTGCGCGCGGCGAACAGATCGCGCGGGCGCAGGGTGACACCCGCGTCGGCGGCCCGCGACACCACCTGGATGGCGGTGATGCTGTCGCCGCCGAGGGCGAAGAAGTCGTCGTCGAGGCCGACCCGGTCGTGGCCGAGTACCTCGCCGATCACGCGGGCGACGGCGCGTTCGGCCGAGCTGCGCGGTGCACGGAACTCGCGGCGGTGCAGGACCGGATCGGGCAGGGCGGCGCGGTCGAGTTTGCCGCTCGGGGTGAGCGGCAGGTCGTCGAGCACGACGATCGCGGCGGGCACCATGTAGTCGGGCAGTGCCGCGGTGGCGGTGGCGGTGAGCTCGGCGGGGTCCAGGTCGGTTCCGTGCGCGTACGACACGAGCATGGTCGATCCGGCGCCGTTGTCGCGCCCGAGCGTGGTGACCCAGCCGACGCCGGGTGCCGCGGCCAGCACGGCATCGATCTCGCCGAGTTCGATCCGCAGGCCGCGGATCTTCACCTGGAAGTCGTTGCGGCCCACGAACTCCAGCACGTCGCCACGACGGCGCACGAGGTCACCCGTGCGGTAGAGGCGCGCGCCCGCCGGGCCGTGCGGATCGGCGACGAAGCGGGCGGCGGTGAGGCTCGGGCGCTGATGGTAGCCGCGCGCGAGCTGGACACCGCCGACGTACAGCTCACCGGTGGTGCCCTCGGGCACGGGGTGCAGGCGCGGGTCGAGGATCAGGGCCCGGACGCCACGGATCGGGCCACCCATGTGCACGTCGGCACCACGCAGCGGTGCGCTGATCGTGGCAGCGATGGTCGCCTCGGTGGGGCCGTAGGCGTTGTGCAGGTGGCGGTTCGGCAACGCGTCCCAGCGGGCGGCGAGGTCGGCGGGCAGGTGCTCGCCGCCGACGATCAGGACGCGCAGGTCGGGCAGGCCCTCGGGTTCGAGGGTGGCGAGCACGGTCGGGGTGAGGAAGGCATGGGTCACCCCTTCCGTCCGGATCAGTTCGGCCAGGTCGGTACCACCGACGCTGTCGGCGGGGGCGACGACGAGCGTGCCGGAGCCGCCGACGGCGAGCAGCAGTTCCAGCATGGCCGCGTCGAACGACGGCGAGGCGAAAGCCAGTGCGCGCGTGGACTTGTCGAGGCGGTAGCGGTCCACCTGTTCGGCGCGGAAGTTGGCGACACCGGCGTGAGTGACCACGACGCCCTTGGGCAGACCGGTCGACCCGGAGGTGTAGATCATGTACGCGCCGTGCTCGGGGCGGGCCGTCCCGAGGAGTTCGATCTCCCGCAGTGCGACACCGGGATTGGCCGCGACCTCGGCGGTGAACGCCCGGTCGTCGAGCGCCACCCAGCCACCGGCGGCGGGCAACGGCGGTAGCTCGCCGAGTTCGGCGGCCAGAGTGACGCCAAGTGTCGCACCCGAGTCGGCGACCATGTGCGCGATCCGGTCGACGGGATAACCGGGATCGATCGGCACGATCATCGCACCGGTGCGGGTGATGGCCCACACCGCGAGCACGGATTCGACCGATCGCCGGATGGCGACGGCCACCGGCACTTCCGGGCCCGCGCCGCGCGCGACCAACGCGCGGGCCAGCTGGTTGGCCGCCGCGTCCAGGTCGGTGTAGGTGAAGCCGCGCCCGTCGCCACGCAGCGCGATACCCGACGGGTTGGCCCGGACCGCGTCGTCCATGAGCTGGGCGAGGGTTTTCGCGGGCGCGGCGGACGGCCCGGCGAAGGTGGTCTGCGCGCCGAGTTCCTGGTCGTCGAGCAGGGTGATGTCGCCGACGGGAACGGTGGGGTCGGCGGTGACGGCCGTCAGCAGCCGGGTGAACCGGGCGCCGAGGGTCCGCACCGTCGATTCGTCGAACAGATCTGTGGCATAGGTGAATTCGGCGACCATGCCGCTGTTGCGCTGCTGTTCGCGCACGGTGAGCAGCAGGTCGAACTTGGCGTCGGCCGTGCGGGCGTCGAGGGCCCGCACGGTGAGGCCGGGCAGGTCGACGGTCACCGGGGCGAGGTTCTCGAACGACAGCGCCACCTGGAACAGCGGGTGCCTGCTGGTCGAGCGGGCCGGTCGCACCGCCTCGACCACGCGCTCGAACGGGACGTCGGCGTGGGCGAAGGCGCGCAGGTCGGTGTCGCGGGTGACGGCGAGCAGCGCGGTGAACGGTTCGTCGCCCGCGATACGGCTGCGCAGCACCAGGGTGTTGACGAACATGCCGACCAGATCGTCGAGTTCGCGCGCACCACGCCCGGCGATCGGGGTGCCGATGGCGACGTCGTCGGTGCCGGACAGGCGAGCAAGGAGCGTGGCGAGCGCGGCCTGCACCACCATGAACACGGTGACGCCTTCGCGGCGTGCCAGCGCGGCGACACCGGCGTGCAGATCGGCGTCGATCTCGAAAACCGTTGTGGCGCCCGCGAACGACTGCAACGCCGGGCGCGGCCGGTCGGTAGGCAGGTCGATCTCGTCGGGGAGGTCGGCGAGTTCGGTGGTCCAGTAGGCGAGCTGACCCGCCGCTGTCGACGCCGGGTCGGCCTCGTCACCGAGCGTGTTCCGTTGCCACACCGCGTAATCGGCGTATTGCAGCGGCAGGGGCGTCCACGCGGGTGCGGCGCCCGAGGTGCGCGCGGTGTAGGCGAGCACCAGATCCCTGGTGAGCGGGCCCATCGAGAACCCGTCGGCGGCGATGTGATGCGCGACGAACACCAGGACGTGCTCGTCGGCGCGCAGCCGCAGCAGACGCAGCCGGACCGGTGGGGCGGTCGTGACATCGAACCCGGTGGAAGCGGTGCACCTGACCTCGGCGAGCACGTCGTCGGCGGTGACCGGGACGGGCGTGAGGTCGAGGTCGACCGCTCCCGGCGCCAGCACCTCCTGCACGGGCCCGAGTGGCGCGGCGGTGGCTTCACCGGCGGTTCCCGAGGCGGGCGGGGCCGCCGGGTAGCGCGTGCGCAGGACCTCGTGGCGGGTGAACAGGTCGCGGACGGCGGCCTGGAGGGCGGGCAGGTCGAGGGTGCCGGTGAGGCGGATGGCGGCGGGGATGTTGTAGACCGTCGCGTCCGGGTCGAGCTGGTTGAGCAGCCACATGCGCTGCTGGGCCAGTGACAGCGGCACCCGCGTCGGGCGCGGTCCCGCGACCGGGCGGGCGGCCGACAACTCGTCGGCGCGGTGCACCCGCAGGGCGAGTTCACCGACCGTCGGCGCCTCGAACAGCAGGCGCACACCCACCGCGCGGTTCACCGCGTCGCCGATGCGCGCGGCCGCCCGGGTCGCCAGCAGTGAATTACCGCCGAGGGCGAAGAAATCGTCGTCGGCGCCGACCTCGTCCGCGCCGAGGATGTCGGCGTAGACCCCGGCGATCAACTGTTCCGTCGGCGTCGACGGCGCCCGGAACGCGGCCGCCTCGAACACCGGGGCGGGCAGCGCATGTCGGTCGAGTTTGCCGTTGACGGTGCGCGGCAGGGCCTCGAGCACGACGAACGCCTCGGGCACCAGGTACGCGGGCAACTTCGCCCGCAGCGCGGACTTCACCTGTGCGACATCGAGTTCGGGCCGAGCGACCGCACCGCCTGCTACGCCGCGTCGGTTCCGCGAGACGCCCTCGGGTGCTCCGGGAGCCTCCTCGTGCGCGACATTCTCCGACGCGGCGGTGCCGACGGTCGCGCCGGTACGGGCGACTGGGTCCGTGCCAGCGCGCTCGGCCGCGGCGGTGCGGTCCGGGTCGGTGTGTGTCGTCGGCACCAGATAGGCGACGAGACGGTCGCCGTAGTGGGAGTCGCTGCGCGCGAGCACCGCGGCTTGGGCGACCTCGGGCAGGGCGAGCAGGGCTGATTCGACCTCACCTGGCTCCACCCGGAAGCCACGGACCTTCACCTGGAAGTCGGTGCGGCCCAGGTAATTCAACGCGTCGTCGGCGGACCTGCGGGCGACCAGGTCGCCGGTGCGGTACATGCGCGCACCGGGCTGGAAGGGGTCGGCGAGAAACCGTTCGGCGGTGAGCGCGGGTTTGCGCAGGTAGCCCCTGGCCAACTGGACTCCGCCGAGATACAGCTCGCCCCGGACACCCGGTGGGACGGGCCGCAGACGCTCGTCGAGGACGTAGACGCGGCTGTTCCACTCGGGGGTGCCGATCGGGACCGTCTCGGTGTCGGCGGCGCTCACCCGGTGGTCGGTGATCGACACGGCCGCCTCGGTGGGCCCGTAGAGATTGTCGATCCTGGTGTCCGGCAGGGCGTTCAGCAGTCGCTGGGCCAAGGCGGCGGGCAGCGTTTCACCGATGGCAAGGACGCGGCGCAGCGGTGGCGCACTCGCCTCCCAGTACCCGACGAGGGCATCGAGCAGCGACGGCACCGCCGTGAGCGTGGTGACGTTCGCGTCGGCGACGAGCGCGTCGAGGTAGGCGGGGTCGCGGTGACCGTCTGGTGCGGCGATGACCAACCGGCCACCACAGACCGCCGCCGACCAGAACTCCCACACCGACAGGTCGAAGGTGGCCGGGGTCTTCAGCAGGAAGGCGTCGGCTTCGGTCGTCGCGAATTCGGCGCGCAGCCACTGCAATTGGTTGACCACGGCCGCGTGCGGAACCGCGACACCCTTGGGCCGACCGGTGGACCCGGAGGTGAAGATGACATACGCCGTGTTCTCCGGGCGCAGCGGCGCGCGACGATCCGCGTCGGTCACCGGCGCCGGATCGGCCGACTGCACCGCCGGGTGGTCCACCCGGACCACAGGTGCCGCGTCGGTGCGGAAACCGTTGGTGAGCACGCAGATCGGCGCGGCGGTGTGCAGGATGTAGTCGGTGCGGTCGGCGGGCTGATCGGGGTCGATCGGCAGGTAGGCGCCGCCGGAACGGGCCACCGCGTACATGGCGACCACCAGGTCGACCGAGCGGGGCAACGCGAGCGCGACCAGCGTTTCGGGTCCAACACCCAGCGAGATCAGATGGCGGGCAAGGCGATTCACCCGGGCTTCGAACTCGGCGTAGGTCAGTTCGAGGCGTCCCTCCGGCAGATCCGCGACGAGGGCGATCGCTTCGGGACGGGCACCGGCGGCCAGGTCGGCCAGGGTACCCGTCGGCATCGCGAGATCGGCGGCGCCGCTGACGATCTCGCTCTCCCGCTCGGCGGCGGTGCGCAGGTCGACATCGCCGACCACCCGGGCCGGTTCCCGCACGATCGCGTCGAGCAGCAGGTGCAGCCGCTCGGCGAACCCGGCCACGGTGGCGGCGTCGAACAGATCGGTGGCGTAGGTGAAGAAACCCTCGATCCCGGTGGGGGTGCCGTCCTCGGCGTACCCGTCACCGACGATCAGGTGCAGATCGAACTGCGAGACGGCGAGATCCGCCGCAACCGGGGCGATGCGCAGACCGGGCAGTTCGAGGCTGGCGTGGTTCACGTTCTGGAAGGACAGGCCGACCTGGAACAGGGGGTGCCGCGCCGTGGATCGCGGCGGGTCGAGCACCTCGACGAGCCGTTCGAAGGGTACGTCGGCGGCGGCGAAGGCGGCCAGGTCGCGAGCGCGCTGGTCGGCGAGCAGGTCGGTGAACCCCGCGCCACCGTCGTACCGCGTGCGCAGCACGACGGTGTTGACGAACATGCCGATCAGATCGTCGAGTTCGCGTTCCCCGCGCCCGGCGACGGGCGTGCCGACAGCGACGTCGGCGGTCCCGGCGAGGCGTGCGAGCAGCACGGCGAAGGCGGTGTGCAGCACCATGAAGACCGTCGAACCGGTCTGCCCGGCGATGCGTGCGAGACCGGCGTGCGTCGCGGCGTCGATGCGCACCGGCATCCGCTCGCCCGCGAGCGACGCCACGGCCGGGCGCGGCCGGTCGGCGGGCAGTTCGAGCAGGTCCGGCAGGCCGGACAGTTCGGCGCGCCAGAACGCGACCTGCTGTGCGGCAAGCGATTCGGCGTCGCTCTCGGCACCGAGTCGATCCACCTGCCACAGCGCGTAGTCGGCGTACTGCACCGGCAGACCCGTCCAGTCCGGTGCGTGACCGGCCGCGCGCGCGAGGTAGGCGGTGGTCACATCGCGCACCAGCGGTGCCATCGACGAGGCGTCGGCCGCGATGTGGTGCACGACCACCGCGAGCACGAATTCCCTCGGTGCGTCGGGTTCGGCGCCGGTCACGTCGAACAACCGCACCCGCAAGGGCACCTCGGCGGTCACGTCGAACGCCGTCGAGGCGAGCGTGGTGATCGCTTCCACCAGCTCCTCGACGGGCTCGGGGCGAGCATCGGAAGGCGCCTGCCCGGCGAAACCCTCGAAGGACCCGGCACCGGCGGGATGCACGATCGGGAGCTTGGTGGTCGCGAAGGGGTCGGCGGGTTCCCCGATGCGGTGGACCGTGATCGCGAGGTCGACCTCGTCGGCGGGCAGGATCCGCTGGACCGGGCCGTCGCCGGTGTCGGGGTAGACGGTGCGCAGCACCTCGTGGCGGGCGAGGACGTCGTACAGGGCCGTGGTGAGGGCCGCGACGTCCAGGTTGCCGGTGAGGCGGAGGGCGAAGGGCAGGTTGTAGGCGGCGGTGCCCTCGCCGGTGACGCCCTGGTCGAAGCGGTTGAGGAACCACATGCGGCGCTGCGCCGGAGACAGCGGCAGTTCGGCCGGGCGGGCCAGGGTACCCAGGCGCGAGCCGGTGTCGACCGTTTCGTCGACGACGGCCGGATCGAGGGTGGCGGCCAGCGCCGCGACCGACGGGTGTTCGAACAGCGTGCGCACGGGGATGCGACCACCGACGGCGACGCCGAGGCGGGCGACCAGCCGGGTGGCGACCAGCGAGTTGCCGCCGAGCGCGAAGAAGTCGTCGTCGGCGCCGATATCCTTGCGGCCGAGCACTTCCCCGTAGAGACCGGCGACCAGCTTCTCCGCCGGAGTGGCCGGGGCACGGAAGACCCGGGTGCTGAAATGCGGTGCGGGCAACGCCTTGCGGTCGAGTTTGCCGCTCGGGTTGAGCGGCAACTCGTCGAGCACGGTGATCGCGGCCGGAACCATATAGGCCGGAAGCGTTTTCGAGACGAGGGTCAGCAGCCGGTCCGGTTCCGCGGTTCGGCCGGGCGCCGGGACCACATAGGCCACCAGCTGATCGCCGAGTTCGGTCGCGGCGACAACCGCCACCGCCTGGCTCACGGATTCGTTCGCCAGCAGCGCGGTTTCGATCTCACCGAGTTCGATGCGCTGGCCACGGAACTTCACCTGGAAGTCGACCCGCCCCAGGTAGTCCAGCCGCTGCGGCGCGCCGCCGGTCGGCCTGCGCCACACCACGAGGTCGCCGGTGCGGTACATGCGGGCACCGCCCGGCGCACCGAAGTCGGCGGCGAACGGGTCGGCGACGAACCGGTCGGCGGACAGACCCGGCCGCGCGACATACCCGCGCGCGAGCTGGTCGCCCGCGAGATAGAGCTCACCCGCGACACCCGGCGGCACCGGACGCAGTCGCTCGTCGAGCACGTAGACGCGAGTGTTCCACTGCGGCAGGCCGATCGGGACCGTCCGCTCCCCCGCCCTTGCGGGCCAGTAGGTCACCGAGACCGCCGCCTCGGTCGGCCCGTACAGATTGTGCAACCGCGCCGGACACACCTCGGCCATGGCATCGACGGTCTCCGGCGGCAACGCCTCACCGATGACGAACACGTCGCGCAGCGTCGACAAGCTGACCGGCTCGGCATCGCCGGTCGGGCCCGGTAGCGGATTGGCGAGGGTCCGCACGGCCCGCAGCGACCAGGCGGGCGGCTCGCTCTGCGCGTTCTGGCCGGACGTCGCGGCCAGCGCCGAACGCAACAACCGCTCGCGGGTGACACGGTCCCCGACGGCCCCGGACGGCGCCGCGGACGCCGGACCACCCAGCCCATGTGCGGGCGGTGACGTCGAATCATCGACCGACCCGGTGGAATTCCCGGTTCGGCGGGAGAGCGGAGCACGCGTCGAGCCGGTCCCCGAGGACTTGTCGCCGCGTACCGACCCGCTCGACGGCGCGGACTCGGTTCCCGGTCGTCCGGCGCGGGCCTGGGCCGCGAACACCGTGAGCATCGACGGGACGAAGTCGGTGACGGTGACGCGGTGGGTGTCGATCAGATCGATGAGGTAGGCCGGGTCGCGGTGGCCGTCGGGAGTGGCCAGCAGCAGGGTGGCGCCGACACGCAGCGGGAGGAAGTAGCCCCAGAGGGACACGTCGAAGGTCGTCGCGGTCTTCTGGAGATAGACGTCGCCCAGCACCAGGGGGTACTTCGCCAGCATCCACACCAGCTGGTTGTGGATGGCGGCGTGCGAGACCAGCACACCCTTGGGTTTGCCGGTGGAACCGGAGGTGAAGATGACGTACGCGGGGTGCTCGGGGCGCAGGGGCGCGCGGAGTTCCTCGGGCCGCACCGGCTCGGTGGACACACCGGTGGTGTCGAGTTCGTCGACCAGCACCACATCGATCCCCGACGGCAGGGTGGCCGTGTCGGCGCGCGTGCTCACCACGCAGGCGGGGCGCGCGGTGTCGAGAATGTAGGCGACCCGGTCGGCCGGGTGGTCGGGGTCGAGCGGCACATAGGCGCCACCGGCGGTGACCACCGCGTACATGCCGATCACCAGCTCAGGCGAGCGGCGGACAGCCAGCCCGACAAGGCTTTCCGGTCCTACCCCGGCCGCGATCAGCACGCGGGCCAGCGCGTTGACCCGCTCGTCGAACTGCTGATAGGTGAGCTCGGCCCCCTCGTACACCAGGGCGGTGGCCGACGGATGTGCCTGCACCGCACGGCGATAGGCGTCGAGCATGAGCTCCGGCGCCACGGGGTGCGCGGTGTCGTTCCACGCGACGATGCTCTGATGCCGTTCGTCGTCGGTGAGCAGGTCGATCTCGGCCACACGCGCCGAAGGCTCGGCGGTGACCGCCGCGAGCAGCCGGGTGAAACGCCCGGCCAGCCGCTCGACGGACTCGGCGTCGAACAGATCGGTGGCGTAGGTGAACAGTGCGGCCATCGGTTCGTCCGGATCGGTGCCGGGCACGATGGTCAGCTGCAGATCGAAACGGGCGACGGTGCCACCGAATTCGACCGGCGCCACCTCCATGCCGGGCAGCCGCAATGTCGGCAGGTCGAGGTTCTGGAAGAACAGCGCCACCTGGAACAGCGGATGATGCGCCTGCGAGCGCACCGGGTCGATCAGTTCGACGAGCCGTTCGAAGGGCAGGTCGGCATGGGCGAACGCGGCCAGATCGGCGCGTTTGGTCGCCCGCAGCAGCTCGAGGAAGCTCGCGCGCTGATCCACCTGGGTGCGCAGCACGAGGGTGTTGACGAACATGCCGATCAGGTCGTCGAGTTCGCGGGCACCGCGCCCGGCCACCGGGGTGCCGATGGCGATGTCGTCGGTGTGCGCCATCCGGCTCAGCAGCACCGCGAGTGCGGTGTGCACGACCATGAACTCCGAGGTGCCGGTGCGTTGGGCCAGGTCGGCGAGGGCGGTGTGCACCGTGGCCGGGATCTGGAAGCCGAATTCCGCACCGCGACCGCTGAACACGGGCGGGCGTGGCCGGTCGGTCGGCAGGTCGAGACGATCCGGCAGGGCCGTGAGCGTATCGCGCCAGAAGGCGATCTGGGCGGCGGCGAGCGAGCCGGGATCGTCCTCGGCGCCGAGCACTTCGCGATGCCACAGCGTGTAGTCGGCGTACTGCACCGGCAGCGGCGCCCAGCTGGGCCGCGACCGGTTGCGCCGGGCGAGGTAGGCACCGAGCAGGTCACGCAGCAACGGGGTGATGGAGGCACCGTCGGCGGTGATGTGGTGCAGTGCGATGGCGACGACGTGCTCGCGCGGGCCGAGCTCGGCCAACGCCACCCGCAGCGGCACCCCGGCCGCCACGTCGAAACCCGTTGCGGCGAATTCGGCCAGCCAGAGCGGCAATTCGTCCTCGGCGAGGGTGTCGACGAGCACCTCGGGCACCGCCTCGGCGGCGGGCAGGATCACCTGGTGCCCGACGCCCTCCGCTGCGCCGTCCCCCGTGAACACCGGGTACCAGGTGCGCAGCGATTCGTGTCTGCCGACCAGATCCGACAACGCCGCGTACAGCGCGTTCGCGTCGAACGGCCCGGTCAGGCGCAGGGCGAACGGGATCGTCTCGGCGGTGGAGTTCGGGTCGAACTGGTTGAGGAACCACATCCGCTGTTGCGCGGGCGAGAGCGGAATCAGTTCGGGTCGACCGCGCCGGGTCAGCGGTGCGTGCCCACCGGCACCTTTGAGTGGTTCGAGCAGCGCGGCGAGTCCCGCGACGGTTGGGCTTTCGAAGACATGTCCGGCGGGCACCCGGGTGGACAGTTCGGCACCGAGCCGGGCAGCGACCCGGGTGGCGAGCAGGGAGTTGCCGCCGAGGGCGAAGAAGTCGTCGTCGGCGCCGATCGGGTCGGCCGGATGCAGCAGGTCGGTGAAGACCGCCGCCACCAGCTCTTCCATCGCACCGGATGGCCTGCGGAACTCGGCGGCACGCAGGGTCGGGGCGGGCAGCGCGGCACGATCGAGTTTGCCGACAGGGGTGAGCGGGATGGTGTCGAGCACCGTGAGCGCGGTCGGCACCATGTGCGCGGGCAGACCCGCCTTGGCGTGGGCGAGCACCGCGTCGACGTCGAGCACGGCACCCGGCGCCGGGTGCACGTAGGCGGCGAGAATCGTTGTCCCGTTGTCTAGTTCGTGGCCCACGGTCACCGCGAAGTCGACGGCCTCGTGCGCCGTGAGCACGGTGTCGATCTCGCCGAGCTCGATGCGGAACCCGCGCACCTTCACCTGGAAGTCGTTGCGCCCCACGAACTCGACGGCACCATCGGGCCGCCTGCGCACCAGGTCGCCGGTGCGGTACATGCGCCCGCCCGCCGGGTCGAAGGGGTCGGTGACGAACCGCGACGCGGTGAGCGCGGGCCTGCGGTGGTAACCCCGCGCCAGCCCGCTGCCCGCGATGTAGAGCTCGCCGATCATGCCGTCGGGCACCCGGACCAGGCGTTCGTCGAGCACGTATTCGGTGACCCCGCGCAACGGCGCACCGATGTTCACAGTGTCGCCGAGCTCCAGTGGCGCACTGATATTGGTGACGATGGTGGTTTCGGTCGGCCCGTAGCAATCGTGGAAACGGCGGGTGCCGGTGGCCCAGCGGCGGATCAGGTCCGGCGGACACGCCTCACCGCCGGTGGTGACCACGGCCAGCTCGTCGAGCCCGGTGGGATCGAGAGACGCCAGGGCGGCGGTGGTGATGAACATGTGCGTCACCGACTCGCGGCGCAGCACCTCGGCCAACTCGGCGCCACCGAGGATGCCCGCGGGCGCGATCACCATGGTCGCGGCGGCGCCGACGGCCATCAGCAGTTCCAGCACGGCGGCGTCGAACGACGGCGACGCGAAATGCAATGTGCGCGAGGTGGGTTCGATGCCGTAGTGGGCACGCTGCTCGGCGCAGTAACCGGCGAGACCGGCGTGGGTCACCACCACACCCTTGGGCAGACCGGTCGACCCCGACGTGTACACCACGTAGGCCGGGTGCGGTAGGCGCAGCGGGCGTACCCGGTCGGCGAAGGTCACCGGGTCGCCGGAGTGCTCCTCGGCGGCGTGGCGCACCGAGGGATCGTCCAGGCACAACCATTCGACGGTGGCGGGCAGCCGGTCCACGGCCGCCGACATCGACAGTCCGACCACCGCGCCCGCGTCGGCGAGCATGTGCGACACCCGGGCCAGGGGGTAGTTCGGGTCCACGGGCAGGAAGGCCGCACCGGCCTTGGTCACCGCCCACATGGCGAGCACCGACTCCGGGGAGCGGCCGATCCCGACGGCGACCACGTCCTCGGGACCGACTCCACGCGCGATCAACAACCGCGCCAGTCGGTTGGCGCGCTCGTCGAGTTCGCCGTAGGTGAGGCCAACCGGTGCCGACACACCGTCGGACCAGCTCAGCGCCAACCCGCCCGGGTTGGACTCCACCGCGACGGACAGCAGTTGCGGCAGGGTTTTGCCCCGCTGCCTGGCTCGGGCGCCGGACGCCCGCGACGCCCTGGTCACGACAGCCCCATCCGATCGCCGGAGTCGACTCGCCGCTGCCCGGTCATGCACGCACCTCGTACCTATCCATCCATCCCAGCCACCGCACGCCGCTGCTGCGACCGACCGGCGGTGCCGATCATCTCACTCAACGCGACGATCGTCGCACCGGCACCTTCCCCTGGTTCGGCGACGGCGACCGCCGATTCGGTGAACACATGGCTCACCTCGTCGGCGCCGTCGTCACCGGAGCCGAGAACGACCGCCGCACCGGCGATTCCGGCGGCAACCAGTTCGAGCACCCCGGCCACCGAATCCGGCCTGCCCGCCGTGCGGGTCCGCGATTCGAAGTTCAGGCCCGTTCGCTGCGCGACCCGCTCGGCCGCGCCTGCCAGTTCGTCGTAGTCCAGCACCCGGCCACCGCCGACGAAGGCCACGTCGTCGCCGCGCAGGGCGCGGGTGCGGTGGGCGTAGCCGATGGGGCGTGGCGACTCGGCGGCCAGCTCGGCACGAAGGGCCGGGTCGGCCAGGTCGTACCAGTCCAGACCGTCGGGCGGGTCGAGGATGTCGAGACTCAGTCCCAGCTTCACCTCCAGCCCCTCGGGCAGCGGCGCGTCGATGGTGATCAGCGGTACCACCGCCGCACCGGCCTTGAGCACCGCCCACACGGCGATCGCCGACTCGGCGCCCCGGTCGAGTCGGATCGCGACACCGTTGCCCGGTCCCGCACCGCGCGCGATCAGCGATCGCGCCAATTGTGATGAGCGGGCGTCGAACTGGTGGTAGCTGAGCTCGGCGTCGCCCAGGTCGAGGGCGGGCGCGTCGGGGTCCTCTTCCACGGCGGCGGCCAGTTCCTGAGCCAGTGCGGCACCGTTGGCCGACGGGGCGGGCGCGAAGGCGGCGGCGGTGAGTTCGCGTTCCTTCTCCCTGGCGTCGCGCAGATCGATATCGCCCACCCGCACCGCCGGGTCGGCGGCGACGGCGGTGACGATCTCGGCGAAACCGCGGGCCAGCGCGGCGACGGTGTGCTCCTCGAAAAGGTCCGTCGCATAGGTGAACACGACGCCCACCTCGTCGGGTTCACCGGTGGCGGTGTGCGTGGGTTCCACGTTCACCTGCAGGTCGAACTTGGCCGAGCGGGCGGCCGAGTCCACCGCCTCGATGGTGAGGCCGGGCAGCCGAAGAACCGGTGTCTCGGTGTTGTGGAACGACAGCACCACCTGGAACAGCGGGTTGTGCGAGACGGCACCGGTCGGCGCCACCTCTTCCACGATCCGCTCGAACGGCAGATCGGCGTGGGCGAAGGCGGTGAGGTCGACTTCGCGCACGGTCTCGACGAATTCGGCGAAGCCACGCTGGGGCGCGACCTCGGTGCGCAGGGTCAGGGTGTTGACGAACATGCCGACCAGGTCGTCGAGCTCCGGTTCCCCGCGACCGGCGATGGGCGTCCCGATGGCGATATCGGTGTCACCGCTCACCCGCGCGAGCAGCACGGCCAACGCCGCGTGCACCACCATGAACAGCGACGCGTTGTGCTCGCGGGCGATCTCGGCCAGCCCGGCGTGCACGTCGGCGGGCAGGGTGGTTCGCACATCGGCGCCGCGCAGCGAGGCCTGCGGCGGGCGTGGATGATCGTGCGGCAGCTCGATGGTGCCGGTCCGTCCGGACAGGGTGGTCCGCCAGAACGCGAGTTGACGTGCGGCGGTGGAACTCTCGTCGCTCTCGTCGCCGAGCACCGCGCGCTGCCACAGCGCGTAGTCGGCGTACTGCACCGGCAGCGGCGCCCAGCTCGGCGAACGTCCCTCCACCCGGGCCCGGTAGGCGATCACCAGGTCGCGGGCGAGCGGGGCGAGCGAGGCGCCGTCGGCGATGATGTGCTGCACCACCACCGCGAGGACGTGCTCCTCCTCGGCCAGCGGATCGGTCTCGGGCACGGTGAACAGGCACGCGCGCAACGGAACTCGCTCGGTGACGTCGAAACCACCGGCAAGCAGCCGCATCACCCGTTCCGCCGGGTCCTCGCAGGTCTCGATCGGCAGCCCGTTCGGCAGCACCGCGCTCACCGGCAGGATCTCCTGGTACGGCAGCTCGCCCGGCGCGTCGGCCGGGAATCGGGTGCGCAGCGCCTCGTGCCGTTCGAGCACGTCGGCCACGGCGTAGCGCAGCGCCGAGGTGTCGAGCGCGCCGCGCAGGCGCAGCACCAGCGGGATGTTGTAGGCCGGGGAATCCGGGTCGATGCGGTTGAGCAACCACATGCGCTGCTGGGCGGGTGAGAGCGGGATGACGCCGCGCACCTGGGCCGGAACCAGCGGTGGGCGCGGGTTGGTCACCGCGCCGGGACGCACTCGTGCGGACAGCGCGGCCACCGTCGGGGCTTCGAACAGGTCGCGCACCACCAGATCGGTGGCAAGGGCGGCGTCGATGCGGGCGATGGCCCGGGTCGCCAGCAGCGAGTTGCCGCCGCGATCGAAGAAGTCGTCGTCCAGGCCGACCTCGGGCACGCCGAGCAGGGTGGCGAACACCTCGGCCACGCTCTGCTCGATCGGGGTGGTCGGCGCGCGGAACGTTGTCGCCGAGGTGAATTCGGGGGCGGGCAGGGCGGCCCGGTCCAGCTTGCCGTTCGCGGTGAGCGGCAGACCGGCCACCACCATCACGGCGTCGGGAACCATGTAGCCGGTGAGGAATTCGGCCACGGTCGCACGGACGGCCAGCGGGTCGAGGTCGGCACCCGCCACCGGGACCACATAGCCGATCAGCCGGTCGCCCGCGTGTTCGTCGGCCCGAACGACCACGGCCGCCTGCCCGACACCGGCGACGCCGAGCAGCACCGCCTCGATCTCGCCCGGCTCGATCCGGAAGCCGCGCAACTGCACCTGTTGGTCGCCGCGACCGCCGTATTCGAGGGTCGGCGTGCCACGGAAGCTGACCCAGCGGCCGAGGTCGCCGGAGCGGTAGCGCCGCGATCCGGGCGGGCCGTACGGGTCGGCGACGAACCGGGTGGCGGTGAGCCCCGGCTTGCCGAGGTAGCCGCGCGTCACCTGGTTGCCCGCGATGTAGAGCTCACCGGCGACGCCGAAGGGCACCGGACGCAGCCGGTCGTCGAGCACCGCGACCGACAGGCCGGGCAGGGCCCGCCCGATCACGCTGCCCGCGGTCGCCGACGGCTGCGGCGGCAGGGCCAGGTGCGACACGTGCACGGTGGTCTCGGTGATGCCGTACATGTTCACCAGTTGCGGCGCGGCCGGGCTGTTCGCGTACCGGTCGTACCAGCGGACGAGTTTGCGCGGGTCGAGCGCCTCGCCGCCGAAGACCACGTAGCGCAGCGCGAGCGGGGCGGCACCGGCCGCCTGGGCGGCCCGGTCGGCCTCGTCGAGCTGGGCGAACGCGGTGGGGGTCTGGCTCAGCACCGTCACCTGTTCGCGGGCGAGCAGCGCCCGGAACTCGATCGGCGAGCGGGAGGTGACGTGGTCGACGACCACCACCGCCGCGCCACCGGCCAGCGCGCACCACAGTTCCCACACCGAGAAGTCGAAGGCGAAGGAGTGGAACACCGTCCACACGTCGTCGACGTCGAAGCTGAACAGCACCTGTGTGTTGGCGAACAGCTCGAGCACGTTGCGGTGGCTCACCGCGACGCCCTTGGGCAGTCCGGTGGAACCGGAGGTGTAGATGACGTAAGCCAGGTGATCCGGGCGCAGCGGGGCGCGGCGCTCGGCGGAGTGCAGCGGGGCGTCGGAGTGCAGGGCGCGCTCGTCGAGCAACACCACCGGCAGCGCCGAGGCCCAGTCGTGTCCGGCCGTGCGCAGGATGTCGTATTCCGACGAGTCGGCAAGCAGCACAGCGGGTTTCGCGTCGTCGACCACGTACTCGAGGCGTTGCGCCGGATACCCGGAGTCGATCGGCAGATAGCCAGCGCCCGACAGCAACACCGCGAGCAACGCGACCGGCAGCTCCTCGGTGCGCGGGACGGCAACGGCGACAAGCGTTTCCGGCCCGGCACCACGGGCGATGAGCGCGCGGGCCAACGCCGAGGCCTGCCCGTACAGATCGGCGAAGCTCAGCGACCGCTCCCCCGCCCGCACCGCGACGGCGTCGGGCCGCTGCCTGGCCTGGGCGCCGACGAGGTCGACCAGTGTCACCTCGGGAACCGGGATGCCGGGCGAATTGCCTTCGCGCAGTACGAGTTCACGCTCGCCGGGAGCGAGGACGTCGATGTCTCCGACGGGCAGCGCCGGATCGGCGACCACGGTGGCGAGCACGCGCGCCCACCGATCGGCGAAGTCGCTGACGGTGCCACGATCGAACAGGTCGGTGGCGTACCCGAAGGACACGGCCATGCCCTGCGGTGCGCCGTCGTCACCGATGTGTTCGGCGACCTCCACCTGCAGGTCGAACTTGGCGATCGGCACGGTGAAATCGCCGCTGCTCACGGTGAGTCCGGGTAGGGCGAGGTCGGTGCGGGCCAGGTTCTGGAAGGTGAGCATCACCTGGAACAGCGGATGTCGTGACGTCGAACGGACCGGCTCGAGCAGTTCGACGAGGCGCTCGAACGGCACGTCGGCATGGCCGAAGGCGGCCAGGTCGCGGGCCCGGACATCGGTGAGCAGTTGTCGGAACGACACCGCCGGATCGATCTCGGTGCGCAACACGAGGGTGTTGACGAACATGCCGATGAGCTCGTCGAGCGCCTGCTCACCGCGCCCCGCGACGGGGGTACCGATGGCGATGTCGCGGGTGCCCGACAGCCGCGCGAGCAGCAGCGCGAGCGCGGTGTGCACCACCATGAACACGGTGGCGTTGTGTTCGCGGGCGAGGTTCTGCAGACCCGCGTGCACCGAGGCGGGCACCTGGAGGTGGTGCAGGTCGCCCTCGTGACTGGCGACGGCCGGTCGTGGTCGGTCGACGGGCAGTTCCAGCTGTTCGGGCAGGCCCGCGAGGGTGTCGCGCCAGAACGCCATCTGGGTGGCGAGCAGCGAGCGCGGATCGTCCTCGCTGCCGAGCAGTTCGCGCTGCCACAGCGTGTAGTCGGCGTACTGCACCGGCAGCGGCGGCCAGTGCGGCGCGCCGCCACCACGTCGTTCGGCGTAGGCGGTGAGCAGGTCCCTGGTGAGCGGGGCGAAGGAGAAGCCGTCGGCGGCGATGTGGTGGATCACGCACGCCACCACGTGTTCGGACTCGGCGAGTTCGAACACGCGGATCCGCACGGGCGGGGCGGCGGTGACGTCGAACCCGGTGAGCACGGTGTCGGCGACGGCGGCGGACAGGTCGGCCTCGTCGATCGCGACCAGCTCGAAATCCGCCGCGGCCCTTGGATCGCCGGGCGGCAGGATCAGCTGGTGGCCGTGGCCTTCCAGGACCGGCCCGTCGATGCCCTCGATGGCCGGGTACACCGTGCGCAGCACCTCGTGCCTGGTGGCGAGGTCGCTGATCGCGGCTTGCAGGGCGGGCAGGTCGAGGCGTCCGGTGAGGCGGATGACGAGCGGGATGTTGTCGACGGCCGAGGCCGGGTCGAAGCGGTTGAGGAACCACATCCGCTGCTGGGCGTAGGACAGCGGGATCTGCTCGGGTCGCGGCCGGGCGCCGAGCGCCAGCGCGCCCGCCGAGGTTCGCTGCTGTTCGGCGCGCTGGGCGAGCGCGGCGACGGTCGGCGCCTCGAACACCGCCTGCACCGGCACCCGTACATCCAGTGCGGCGCCGATCCGGGCGACGGCCTGCGCGGCCAGCAGCGAGTCGCCGCCGAGGTCGAAGAAGTCGTCGTCGGCACCGACCCGGCCCGCGCCGTCGCGCAACAGCAGGGCCGCGAACACGTCGGCGACGGCCTGCTCGGCGGGGGTGGCGGGCGCGCGGAAACCGCGGGCGGTGAACACCGGGGTCGGCAGCGCGGCCCGGTCGAGTTTGCCGACGGCGTTCAGCGGCAGCTGGTCCAGCACCATGATGACGGCCGGAATCATGTACGCGGGCAGTGATTCGGCCAGGAACTCGGCCAGCTCACCGGTGTCGACCGCGCGGCCGACACGCGGCAGCACATACGACACCAGACCGGTGGCGCCCGACGGCATCGACTTGCCGAGGGTGACCGCGTAGTCGAGGTCCGGGTGGGCGGTGAGCGCGTTGTCGATCTCGCCGAGTTCGATGCGGAACCCGCGCACCTTCACCTGGAAGTCGGTGCGACCCAGGTATTCCAGGGTGGCACCGGGTTCCACGCGACGCACCAGGTCGCCGGTGCGGTAGAGCCTGCCCGGCCCGAACGGCGAGGCGATGAACCGCTGCGCGGTGAGCCCCGGCTTGCCAAGATATCCCTGTGCCAGCGCCGGTCCCGCGAGGTAGAGCTCGCCGACCACGCCCGAGGGCACCGGTCGCAGCCGTGCGTCGAGGACGAACAGGCCCATGCCGGGCACGGCGGTGCCGAGGGTGATCGGCTCGTGCGGATGCAGCGCGGCGGTGCTGGTGGCGAGGATGGTCGCCTCGGTCGGCCCGTATCCGTTGTGGAAGTCGCGGCCCTCGCTCGCCCAGCGGCCGAGCAGTTCCGGCCCGAACCGGTCGCCCGCCACGACCACGGTCCGCAGGTCGGGCAGTCCGGCCGGGTCGACCGATTCCAGGGCGCCCGGCGTGATGAGCAGGTGGGTGACGCGGTCGCGACGCAGCAGGTCCGACAGTTCGAAACCGCCGAACACGCGCGGCGGCGAGATCACCAGCGTGGCACCGGTGGCGAAGGTGAGCAGCAGCTCGAGCACCGATACGTCGAAGTTCGGCGAGCACACGTGCAGCACCCGCGAATCCGGGCGCACCCCGAAGTTCTCGCGTTCGGCGGCGACCAGCGAGGCGAGACCCGCGTGGGTCACCACCACGCCCTTGGGTCTGCCGGTGGAACCGGAGGTGTAGATGACATAGGCCGGATGGGCCACGTCGATCTGACGCACCCGGTCGGCGTAGCTCACCGCGTGCGCGGGATGGGCCGCGATCCGCTCGGCCACGACCGGATCGTCCAGCTCGATCCAGTACAGGCTGGTGCCGAGGCTCGCCCGATGAGCGGCCGTGGTGAGGCCGAGGGCGGCGCCGGAATCGGTGACGATGTGCGCGATCCGGTCGCTCGGGTAGGCCGGGTCGACGGGCACGTAGGCCGCGCCGGACTTGGCGATCGCCCACACGGCGAGCACCGATTCGACGGAGCGCGAGATGCCGATGGCGACCACGTCACCCGCGCCGATCCCGCGACCGATCAGTTCCCTGGCCAGGCGCGAGGAGCGTTCGTCGAGCTCACGGTAGGTGAGCACCTGTTCGGCGCCGGGCATGCCCGTCGGGTTGTAGTGCAGCGCGACCGCATCGGCTGCGGACTCGACAGCAGCCGTGAGCAACTGACCGAACAGCGCTTGACCGCCGGTTCGACGTCGTTCACGGCCAGCGCGGCGGGGGCTTTCCACAGACCAATACACCTCTCGCGTCCGACGAGGCCGAACCGCACACAGCATAGACCGCTACATTGCACCGCCGACCGTCGCCGAGGTGTGCGCCATGACACACCGACTCTCTGGCAACAGAATCGTAATCTGCCGCCCGCCCGTTACGTGGTGCTATGCCGAGAACCGCTGATCACCTGGTCCAGAACCGGTCCGATCACGGCGGGCGCCGGGTCGGTGAGCATGAGCTGATGCGTGGTCTCCACGGGGTGATCGACGATCACTCCGCTGATGTGCCGCCGCCACCGCGACGCGCCGCCTCGGTCGATACCGCCGGTGTTCATGGCGGTGAAATAGGTGAGCGAACCGTCGAACCGGTCCGGGACGAGTTCGGTCACCAGCGCGACCGAACGCAGCGCCCCCCGGTACATCGCCACGAAGTCGGCCCGGGTGATCGGCAGATCGGCCGCCAAGGTGGTGTGCAGGGCGGCCACCGCGTCGTCACCGAGGTCGGCCAGGTCGTCGGCCGGGGGCAGCTTGTCGTCGGGGATCCCGAGGTCGAGCAGGGCGTGGCGCAGTTCGGCACGGAAGTCGGTCAGGTCGGCGCCCGGCACGCTGTCGAGCATCGTCAGCGAGGCCACCGTCTCCCCCGCTGCTTGCAGACGGGTCGCGACGGCGTGGGCGAGCACACCGCCGAGCGACCAGCCGAGCAGCTGGTACGGGCCGTGCGGCTGGACGGCGCGGATCTCGGCCACGTACCGGTCGAGGAGTTCGTCGGCCGTGCCGGGCTGGAAATCGGGCTCGCTCAGGGCAGGCGACTGGACGCCGACCACCGGTCGGTCGACGGGCAGGTACGGAACCAGCGACGAATACGCCCAGGCCAGACCGGACACCGGGTGCAGGCACCACAGGGGTTCCTGGCTCGAGGTGCCCGCGTCGGCCCGCCCGTCGTGGCGGCCGGACCGCGTGCCGGTGCGAGCGGCGTCGTTCAACGGCAGGACCACCGACAGCGCGGCCGCCAGATCCTGTTGCCCCGCACCGCCGAGGCGTTCGGCGAGACCGCCGACGGTCGGGTCGGCGAAGAACGCGGCGACGGTGAGCGCGGTCCCGGTGCGTTCGTGCAGCCGGTGGACCACGCGGGTGGCGAGCAGGGAGTTGCCGCCGAGAGCGAAGAAGTCGTCATCGAGGCCCGGCCGCTCGACCCCGAGCACCTCGGTGAAGACCTCGGCGACCGCGACCTCGTCGGCGCGCTCCGGTGCCCGGTACCGACGCGGTTCGATGACCGGTGCGGGCAGGGCGGCGCGATCGAGCTTGCCGTTCGCGTTGAGCGGCAGCCGATCGAGGACGACGAACGCCGACGGCACCATATAGGACGGAAGCACCTGCGCCACCGCGTTCTTGGCGACGGTGGCGGTGAGTTCGGCGCCCGGGGCGGGCACCACGTAGGCCACCAGCCGGTCACCCAGCTGTGGGTCGGTGGTGGCGAGCACCGCCGCCTGCACCACCTGTGGCGCCGCGAGCAGAGCCGACTCGATCTCCCCGAGTTCGATGCGGAAGCCACGGATCTTCACCTGGAAGTCGGTGCGGCCCCGATAGTCGAGCTCGCCGTCACCCGTCCAGGCGACCAGGTCGCCCGTGCGGTACATGCGGGCGCCCGGCTCGAAGGGGTTGGCGACGAAGCGGTCGGCGGTGAGATCGGGACGAGCGAAGTAGCCTCGCGCGAGCTGCTCGCCCGCCAGGTACAGCTCGCCTGCCACACCAGGGGGCACCGGCCGCAGTCGGGCGTCGAGCACGTAGACGCGGCTGTTCCATTCGGGTGCGCCGATCGGCACCGACGCGCGATCGGCGGGGGTGACCCGGTGGTCGGTGATCGAGACCGCCGCTTCGGTCGGGCCGTACAGGTTGTGCAGCGCGGCATCGGTGGCGACGAGGAACCGCTGGGCTGTGTCGGCGGGGAGAGCTTCACCGATGGCGAGCACGCGGCGCAACGAAACCGGAAGCGCGCCAGCGCTTTCGGTGAGCAGGGCGTCGAGCATGGACGGAACCACGTGCAGCGTGCTCACCCGCTGCTCGGTGAGCACCCGCAGCAGGTCGGCCGGGTCGCGGTGCCCGTCCGGTGCGGCGATCACAAGTCGGCCACCGGTCACCGCGGTGGTCCAGAACTCCCAGACCGAGAGGTCGAAGGTGGCGGCGGTCTTCAGCAGCACGGAATCGTCGACCGTGAGCCCGAAATGCTCGGTCTTCCACAGCAGTTGGTTGACGATGGCGCCGTGTGGCACCGCCACACCCTTCGGCTTGCCGGTGGACCCGGAGGTGAAGATGACATAGGCGGTGTTGCCCGGTCGCAGGTCGCCGTGCCGCTCCCGCGCCTGGATCGCCGACGCCGGATACCCGGCGAGGTCGAGCGTGTCGATGACGAGGGCATCAGCGAAACCGTCACGCGCGGTGGTCAATACGCACACCGGCGCGGCGGTGTCGAGGATGTGACGCACCCGGTCGGCAGGTTGATCGGGATCGAGCGGAACGTAGGCCGCACCCGTCTGCGCCACCGCGTACATGGCCACGACGAGGTCGACGGACCGCCGGATGGCAAGGGCCACCCGGTCCTCCACGCCCACGCCCCGCGAAATCAGATGTCGCGCCAACTGATTCACCCGCACCGCGAAGGCCCGGTAGGTCAGCTCGGTTCCGTCGGGGGCGACCAGCGCGACCCGATCGGAATGCCCCGCGACCGTCGCGTCGAACAGCGCGGGCAGCGTGGTCGACGGGCACGTGTGCCGGGTGTCGTTCCAGGCGTGCAGGATTCGGATGCGCTCGCCCTCGGACAGCAGCTCGATCTCGTCGACGGGCCACTCGGGCGCGGCGGCGATCCCCGCGAGCACCCGCGCGAACCGGTCGGCGTAGGTCCGCGCGGTCGCCGGATCGAAGAGGTCGGTAGCGTAGGTGAGTACGCCGTTGATGCCCTGCGCGGCGCCCTCGCTGTCGTAGGCGTCGGCGACGATGGCGTGCAGGTCGAACTGTGAGACCGCCAGGTCCACATCCACGCCTTCGACGTCGGTCTCACCCAGCTCCAGCCCGGTGCGGGCGAGGTTCTGGAAGGACAGACCCACCTGGAACAGCGGGTGCCGCGCGGTGGAGCGGGCCGGGTTGATCGCTTCGACCAGTCGTTCGAACGGCAGGTCGGCGTGGGCGAACACCTGCAGGTCCGTTTCCCGTTGCCGGGCGAGCAGATCGGTGAACGGCTCCCCCGGCTTCAGGGTGGTGCGGAAGACGAGGGTGTTGACGAACATGCCGATGAGGTCGTCGAGCGCGGCCTCGCCACGACCGGCGATGGGGGTGCCGACGGCCAGATCGTCGGTTCCGGCCAGCCTGCCCAGGGTCACCGCGAGCGCGGCGTGCACGACCATGAACAGCGTGGCGCCCTGCGCGCGGGCGAGGGCGAGCAGGGCCCGGTGGGTGTCGGCGTCGATCTCGATCGGCACCCGCCCACCCGCGAGCGACTGCACGGCCGGGCGCGGCCGGTCGGCGGGCAGGTCGAGCTGATCCGGCAGCCCGGCCAGGGCCGTTCGCCAGTAGTCGAGCTGGGCGGAAGCCAGCGAATCCGGATCGTCCTCGCTACCGAGCAGTTCCCGCTGCCACAGCGCGTAGTCGGCGTACTGCACGGGCAGCGGCGCCCAGTCCGGCGCGGTGCCCGTCGAACGGGCACCGTAGGCCAGCATCAGATCCCGGCTGAGCGGAGCGAGCGAACTGCCGTCACCGGCGATGTGGTGCACGACCACCGCGAGCACCGATTCCTCCGGACCGAGCTGGAACAGCGCGACCCGCAGCGGCACCTGACCGCGCACGTCGAAACCGAACGAGCCGAGTTCGCGCATGGCCGTCGGCAAGTGGTCGGCGGTGAGGCTGCGCACCTCGAGCCGGGGCGTCGCCTCCGACGGGTCGAGGATGCGCTGAACGGGGCCTTCGTCGGTCTCGGGGTAGATCGTCCGCAAAGTCTCGTGCCTGGCAACGAGGTCGGCGACGGCCGCGTCCAGCGCGGCCACATCGATGGCGCCGGTGAGCCGCACCGCCATCGGGATGTTGTAGGCCACCGATCGCGGATCGAACTGGTTGAGGAACCACATCCGCTGCTGCGCCAGCGACAGCGGAATCCGGTCGGGCCGCTCGCGGGCCACCAGCGGCGGGCGCGCACCGGCACCGGCGGATTCGGCGAGTCGACGGGCCAGCGCCTCCACCGTCGGCGCCTCGAACAGCAGCCGCACCGGGAACTCGGTGTCCAGGGCGGCACCGAGCCGTGCCGCCACCTGGGTGGCCAGCAGCGAGTTGCCGCCGAGGGCGAAGAAGTCGTCGTCGAGGCCGAGCTGGGTGTCGGCGTCGAGCACCTGGGCGAAGGTGCCGGCCACGATCTGCTCGACCGGCGTGACGGGCGGCCGGAATTCGGCGTGCTCGAGCACCGGCGCGGGCAGTGCCCGACGGTCGAGCTTGCCCACCGGGGTGAGCGGAATGGTGTCGAGTTCCATCAGCACCGTCGGCACCATGTGCGCGGGCAGGCTGCGCTCGGCGAACGCGGTGAGCTCGGCGGTGTCGACGGCGGCGCCCGGCGCGGCGTGCACGTAGGACACCAGAATCGTGGCGCCGGTGTCGAGTTCGTGTCCGACGGTGGCGGCGAAGTCGAGGCTCTCGTGCGCCGAGAGCACGGCGTCGATCTCGCCGAGTTCGATCCGGAAGCCACGGATCTTCACCTGGAAGTCGTTGCGCCCCACGTACTCCAGCGCGCCGTCGGCGGTCCAGCGCACCAGGTCACCGGTGCGGTAGAGCCGGGAACCGGCGGGCTCGAACGGGTTCGGCACGAATCGCGACGCGGTCAGGCCCGGCCGGGCGTGATAGCCGCGGGTGAGCTGAGCACCGGTGATGTACAGCTCGCCGGTGACACCCGGCGGCACGGGGCCGAGCCGGTCGTCGAGCACGTATTCGGCCACCCCGGCCAGCGGCCCACCGATGGTGAGCGGGTCACCGGGCTTCAGCGGCACGCTGATGTTGGTGACGATCGTGGTCTCGGTCGGCCCGTACACATTGTGGAACTGCCGCAGACTGCCGTCGGCCAGCGGAATCGCCCAGCGGCGCAACAGATCCGGCGGGCACGCTTCGCCACCCACCGCGACCACCCGGAAATCGTCGAGACCGACCGGGTCGATCGAGGCGAGCGCGGCCGGGGTGATGAAGGCGTGGCTCACCCGCTCGCGACGCAGCAGCGCGGCCAGTTCGTCGCCGCCGTACACACTCGGATCGACGATCACCATGGTCGCGCCCGCACCCACCGCGAGCAGCAGTTCGAGAAGGGAGGCATCGAACGAGGGCGACGCGAAATGCAGTGTGCGCGAACGCGCTTCGACGCCGTAGTGCTCGCGCTGTTCGGCGCTGAATCCGGCGAGTCCGGCCTGGGTCACCGCGACACCCTTGGGCAGGCCCGTCGAGCCCGAGGTGTAGATCACGTAGGCGAGGTCCTCGGCGCGGATCTGGCGCACTCGGTCGGCATTGGTGACCGGCACACCGGAGAACTCGTCGAGCCGCGCCACCGTGGCCGCGTCGTCTATCGCCAGCCACTGCACCTGCGTGGGCAGTCGCCCGGCCGCATCGGCGACGGTCAGACCGAACACCGCGCCGGAGTCGGTGACCATGTGCGCCACTCGATCCGGCGGGTAGTTGGGGTCGACCGGCACGAATCCGGCGCCGGTCTTGGCCACCGCCCACACCGCGAGCACCGATTCGATCGACCGAGGGATCCCGATGGCCACCAGGTCGCCCGCGCCGATCCCACGCGCGATGAGCAGCCGCGCGATCCGGCTGGACCGCTCGTCGAGTTCGGCGTAGGTGAGGCTACCGAGCGTGCGGGTGGCGTCGGCCAGCACCACCGCGACACCGTCGGGAGCGGTCTCCACGGCGGTGGCCAGCAGCTGGGGCAGCGCTGTCACCCGGGCGCGGCGTGTGCGCACCGGGCGGGTGCGTACCGGTCGTGTCATCGCGAATCCACCTCATCCGTCACCGAAACTCGTTGTGGCGCTGCCTCGGTCATGGTTTCAGACCGCGGCGGCGCTCAGCTCGGCGAGTACCAGGACCACCTCGGCCCGGCCCGCGTCACCCGGAGCGGCGTCGTCGGCGATCACCGCACGCAGATCCTCGAGCTCACCCGTATCGACCGCGTCGAGACCGGCCCGGTCGCCGAACAGATGACTCACCCACTCCTCGGCGAGCGCGGCCGACGGATCGTCGGTGACCAACACCATCGACGCACCGGCCACACCGGCCGCGACCGGTTCGACGACCGCGGCGAAGGTGTCGGTCGCGGTGGCGAAGGTGCGTGATTCGAAGGTGAGCTCGGCCTCGGCGCGCACCCGCGCACCGGCCGTGGCGAGGTCGTCGTAGCTGCGTACCCCGTCGGCACCGACGAAGGCCGGGTCGCTGCCGCGCAGGGCGCGGGTGCGGTCGGCGTAGGTCACCGGGCGGGCCGACTGGGTTGACAGCTCCGTGCGCACGGCTGGGTCGTCGAGCACCAGCCAGTCGAGGTCACCCGAGGACGCCGTACCGGTGGTGATGCCGATCTTGGCCGTCGGCTCGGCGGTCAGCTCCCGTGCGAACGGCACGATCGCCGCGCCCGCCTTGAGCACCGCCCACACCGCGACGGCCCAGTCGGTACCACGCGGAAGATCCAGCGCCACACCCGAACCCGGACCGAAGCCGCGCCCGATCAGCAGGCGGGCCAGGCGGGAGGAACGGGCGTCGAGCTGTTCGAAACCGAACTGCTCCTCACCCCAGACCAGCGCTGGACCGTCCGGATCGTCCTCGGCGGCGGCCGTGAACGCCTGGGTGAGCGTGGTTCCGCCGGTCGCCGTGGTCGGCACGGGCGCCTGCGCGGCACCGGCGAGCAACCGCGCGCGTTCGCTCTCGTCGAGGATGTCGATATCGCCGACGCGGACTTGCGGGTCGGCGGCCACCGCCGTGAGGATGCGGGCGAAGCGGGTACCGATGGACCGCACGGTCGCCTCGTCGAACAGGTCGGTGGCGTAGTTGAACAGGGCGACCAGCTCGTCGGGCGCGCCCTCGTCGGTGTAGCGCGGCTCCACGTCGACCTGCAGGTCGAACTTCGCCGACACCCCGGTGTCGAGCGCGGCCACGGTGAGGCCGGGCAGTTCGAGCGCGGCGGTCTCGTTGTTGCTGAAGGTCAGTGCCACCTGGAACAGCGGGTTGTGGGCGCTGCCCTTGCCCGGCGCCACCACCTCGACGACCCGCTCGAACGGCAGGTCGGCGTGGGCGAAGGCACCCAGGTCGGTTTCGCGGGCCAGGTCGACGGCCTCGTCGAACGAACCGGCCGGGTCGAGGGCGGTGCGCAGCGTCAGCGTGTTCACGAACATGCCGACCAGCTCGTCGAGCGCCCGCTCACCACGACCGGCCACCGCGGTGCCGATCGCGATGTCGGTGCTGCCCGACAGCCGGGCGAGCAGCACGGCCAGCGCGGCGTGCACGACCATGAACAGCGACGACTTGTGCTCGCGCGCGAGCTTGTTCAGCTGCTCGTGCACCTCGGCGGGCAACCGCAGCTCGGTGGTCGCGCCGCGCAGGCTCGGCACCGAGGGCCGCGGGCGGTCCTGGGGCAGTTCGAGCAGCGGCGGCATCCCGGCCAGCTGGGTACGCCAGTAGTCGAGCTGCGCGGCGGCGGCCGAATCCGGCTCGTCGTCGGCACCGACCACCTCGCGCTGCCAGAGCGCGAAGTCCGCGTACTGCACGGGCAGCGGCGTCCAGGCCGGGCTCTGTCCGCCGGTGCGGGCGACGTAGGCGGTGATCAGGTCGCGCGCCAGCGGGGCCAGGGACGCGCCGTCGGCGGAGATGTGGTGCACCACGAACACCAGCAGCCAGTCCGACGACCCGTCGGTGAGCAGTCGGGTCCGCACGGGCACCTCACGGGTGACGTCGAAACCGGCGCCCGCGAGTTCGGCGACGCGGCCGAGCACGTCGTCGGTGGTCTCCACCACCAGGCCGTCGGGCAGCACCTCGCCGACCGTGACGATCTCCTGGTACGCGCCGGTCTGTTCGGCGGCGGGGAACCGGGTGCGCAGCGACTCGTGCCTGCCGAGCACGTCGGCGATGGCGGCGTCGAGTGCGGCCACATCGAGCGCGCCGGTGAGACGAAGCGCGAACGGCAGGTTGTAGGCGCCCGAGGCGGGGTCGAGCTGGTTGAGCACCCACATGCGCTGCTGGGCCAGCGACAGCGGGATCCGGTGCGGCCGGTCCACCGGGACGAGCGCCGGGCGCGCGCCCGATCCACTCGCGCTGATCCGGGCGGCCAGGGCGGTCACCGTCGGTGCCTCGAACAGGTCGCGGATGCTGATGTCGGCGTCGAGCGCCTCGTTGATCCGGGCGACCGCGCGGGTGGCCAGCAGCGAGTTGCCGCCGAGAGCGAAGTAGTCGTCGTCGGCGCCGACCCGGGCCATGCCGAGCAGTTCGGCGTAGACGCCCGCCACGATCTCCTCGGTCGGCGTGGCCGGTGCCCGGAACTCGCCCGCGGTGAAGGTGGGGGCGGGCAGCGCCTTGCGGTCGAGTTTGCCGCTGGGATTGAGCGGCAGTTCGTCGAGCGCGACCAGCGCGGCGGGAACCATGTAGGACGGCAGGGTCTCGCCGATCGCGGCCAGCAGCGGAACCTGTTCGATCGAGGCGCCCGGCTTGGGCACCACGTAGGCCACGAGCTGTTCTCCCGCAGGCGAATCCGCGACGATCGCCACGGCCTGGCTCACGCCGGGCTGGGCGAGCAGCGCGGTCTCGATCTCGCCGAGCTCGATGCGCTGGCCACGGAACTTCACCTGGAAGTCGGTGCGGCCCAGGTATTCCAGCGCGCCACGGCCGTCGGGCTGGGTGCGCCAGACCACCAGGTCGCCGGTGCGGTACATGCGCGCGTTCGCGCCGAAGGGGTTGGCGACGAACCGGTCCGCGGTGAGGTCCGGCCTGGCGACGTACCCGCGGGCCAGCTGATCACCGGCCAGGTACAGCTCGCCGACAACGCCCGAGGGAACCGGACGCAACCGCGAATCCAGCACGTACACCTGGGTGTTCCATTCCGGTACACCGATCGGCACCGAGCCGCGGCCCGGGTCGTCGGCGGGCCAGTAGGTCACCGAGACGGCGGCCTCGGTCGGGCCGTACAGGTTGTGCACCCGGGCCTGCGACACCGCGCGCATCGCGGCGACGGTCTCCGGCGGCAGCGCCTCACCGATCGCGAACACGTCGCGCAGGGTGGGAATGCTGCCGGAGGTGGTGTGCGCGGCGAAGACGGTGAGCATCGACGGCACGAAGTCGGTCATCGTCACCTGTTGTGCCGCGATGGTTTCGGCGATGTAGGCCGGGTCGCGATGGCCGTCGTGGGTGGCGACGACCAGCTTCGCACCGGTGCGCAACGGCATGAAGTAGCCCCACAGCGACACATCGAAGGTGGTGGCGGTCTTCTGCAGGTACACATCACCGGGGGCGAGCGGGTATTCGGCGAGCATCCAGGCGATCTGGTTCTCGATCGCCGCGTGCGACACCGCGACACCCTTGGGCCTGCCGGTGGACCCGGAGGTGAAGATGACGTAGGCGGGATGCTGCGGCAGCACCGGGCGCGCCAGCTCCGACGGCGCCACCGGGGAGCCCGAGAACTCCTGCAGCGCAACGGTGTCGATGGTGATCACCGGCGTCCCGGCGGGCACCTCGATCACGTCGGCGGTGGTGGTGAGCACGCACACCGGTCGCGCGGTGTCGAGGATGTGGGCGATGCGCTCGGCCGGATGATCGGGGTCGAGCGGCACGTACGCGCCACCGGCGGTGACGATGGCGTACATGCCGACCACCAGGTCGAGCGAACGACGCACGGCCAGTGCGACATACGATTCCGGGCCGACGCCGTCGGCGACGAGTTTGCGGGCCAACCGGTTGACCCGCTCGTCGAACTCGCGGTACGTCAGCTCGGTGCCCTCGTAGGCGAGCGCGACCGCGTCCGGGTGCTCGGCCACGGCGCGACGGTAACCGTCGAGCAGCAGCGCGGGCGGCAGTTCGTGCCGGGTGTCGTTCCAGCCGAGCAGGATTCGATCCAGCTCCGCGGACTCCATCAGCTCGTGCGCGCCGAGCGGGGCCGCCGGGTCGGCGACGATCGCGGTGAGCAGGCGAACGAACCGGGCGGCGATGCCTGCCACCGTCGCGGCGTCGAACAGATCGGTGGCGTAGGTCAGGCCGACCGCGATGCCGTGCGGCGCGCCGTGGCGATCGGTGTCCTCGACCATCTCGAACTGCAGGTCGAACTTGGCGAACGGGATGCTCAGGTCCACCCCGCTGACCGTCATCCCGGGGAGCTCGAGGGCGGTGCGCGCCATGTTCTGGAAGGCGAGCATCACCTGGAACAGCGGATGCCGCGCGGTGGAGCGGGCCGGGTCGAGCAGCTCGACCAACCGCTCGAACGGCACGTCGGCGTGGCCGAACGCGGCCACGTCGGTGGCGCGGGCCTGGGCGAGCAGCGCCTCGAAGGTGTCGGCCGGGTCCACCTCGGTGCGCAGCACGAGGGTGTTGACGAACATGCCGATGAGGTCGTCGAGCGCGGCGTCACCACGGCCTGCGACCGGCGTGCCGATCGCGATGTCGGTGCTGCCGGACAGCCGCGCGAGCAGCGCCGACAGTGCCGCGTGGACCACCATGAACAGGGTCGAGTTGTGGGCGTGCGCGAGCTTGTCCAGTCCGGCGTGCACCTCGGCGGGAATGCGGAAGTCCACGGTCGCGCCACGGTAGGTGGCCACCGAGGGGCGCGGGCGATCGGCCGGAAGGGCGAGCTGGTCGGGCAGACCGGCGAGCTGGGTGCGCCAGTACCCGATCTGCTGGGACAGCACCGATTCCGGGTCGTCCTCGGTGCCGAGCACGGCACGCTGCCACAGGGTGAAGTCGGCGTATTGCACACGCAGCGGCGGCAATTGGGGTTCGGCGCCCGCGCTGCGCCGCACATAGGCGGTCATCAGGTCGCGGGTGAGCGGGCCCATCGATACGCCGTCACCGGCGATGTGGTGGACCACGCAGATCAGCACGTGCTCCTGCGCGGTGAGCCGCAGCAACCGCAACCGGATCGGCGGCGCGAGCGACACATCGAAGCCGACTCCGACGGTCTCGGCGACGAGCCCGGGCACCTGCTCCTCGGTGACCTGCTCGCACGCCATCTCCGGCACCGCGCGCGGATCGGACACCGGCAGGATCAACTGCTGACCGGCCCCGTCCACCTGCGGGTACATGGTGCGCAGCACCTCATGCCTGGTCACCAGGTCGCGCACCGCCGCGCGCAGGGCGTCGACGTCGAGCGCGCCCGACAACCGCACCGCGATCGGCATGTTGTTCACGGCACTGGCCGGGTCGAACCGGTTCAGGAACCACATCCGCTGCTGCGCGAACGACAGCGGGATGATCTCGGGCCGCTCCTGGGGCACGAGTTCCTGGCCGGAACCGGTGCCGATGTGGCGTTCCACCCGTTCGGCCAGCGCCGAGACGGTGCTCGCCTCGAACAGCACCTGCACCGGCACCCTGGTGTCGAGCGCGGCACCGATACGGGTGGCGGCCTGGGCGGCGAGCAGCGAGTTGCCGCCCAGTTCGAAGAAGTCGTCATCGGCGCCGACGCGGATCTCCTCCTCGCCACCGGTGGTGAGCAGGGCGGCGAACACCTCGGCGACGATCTCCTCGACCGGGGTGGACGGCGCGCGGAACTCGCGTGCGGCGAACACCGGCTCCGGCAGCGCGTTGCGGTCGAGCTTGCCGACCGGGGTGAGCGGGATCCGGTCGAGCACCATGATCGCGGCCGGAATCATGTAGCCGGGCAACGATTCCGCGAGGAACGTGTCGACGGCGGCGATGTCGAGGGTGGTGCCCGCGCGCGGCAGCACATACGACACCAGCGCCGTGACCCCGGAGGGCAGCGTCTTGCCGAGGGTGGCCGCGAAGTCGATGTCGGGGTGCGCGGTGAGGGCGTTGTCGATCTCGCCGAGTTCGATGCGGAAACCGCGGATCTTCACCTGGAAGTCCGAGCGGCCCATGTACTCGATGACGCCGTCGCCGGATTCGCTGCGGCGCACCAGGTCACCGGTGCGGTACAGCCGGGCGTTGGCGTCGCCCGCCTGCGCGCCGAACGGGCTCGCGACGAAACGTTCGGCGGTCAGCGCGGGCCGGTTCAGGTAGCCCTGGGCCAGGGCGGGACCGGACAGGTACAGCTCGCCGATCACCCCGGCGGGCACCGGGCGCAGCCGCGAATCGAGCACGAACGCACCGATTCCGGCGATCGCGGAACCGATCGTCACCGGGGCGGCGGGGTCCATCGGCGGGGTACTGGTGGCGAGAATGGTCGCCTCGGTGGGGCCGTAGCCGTTGTAGAAGCGACGGTCGCCGACGGCCCAGCGGCCGACCAGTTCCGGGCCGAACTTGTCACCGGCGACCACGACGACCCGCAGATCGTCGAGATCGGTCGCCTCAACCGATTCCAGGGCACCCGGGGTGATGAGCATGTGCGAGACGCGCTCGCGGCGCAGCAGGTCGGCCAGTTCGAAACCACCGAACACCTGCGGCGGCGCGATCACCAGAGTGGCGCCCGCCGAGAAGGCCAGCAGCAGCTCGAGCACCGACACGTCGAAGTTCGGCGAGCACACGTGCAGCACCCGCGCCTCGGCGGTGACGCCGTAGTGCTCGCGTTCGGCGGCGACCAGCGGGGCCAGGCCGGTGTGGGTGACGACGACGCCCTTGGGCTTGCCGGTGGAGCCGGAGGTGTAGATCAGGTAGGCGGGGTGCCGCTCGTCGAGCGTGCGGACGCGATCGGCGTAGGACACCGGGTGCGTCGGCTGCGCGGCGATCCGCTCGGCGGTCGCGGCGTCGTCGAGTTCGAGCCACGGCAGTGTGGTGCCGAGGACCGCGCGGTGCGCGGTGGTGGTGAGGCCGAGGGCCGCCCCGGAGTCGGACAGGATGTGGGCGATGCGGTCGGCCGGGTAGTTCGGGTCGACCGGCACGTACGCCGCACCCGTCTTCGCGATGGCCCACACCGCGAGCACCGACTCGATGCCGCGGGCGATGCCGATGGCGACCACGTCGCCGGGGCCGATGCCGCGCCCGATCAGTTCGCGGGCCAGCTGGGCGGAGCGCTGATCGAACTCCGAATAGGTGAGCTCGCGCTGATCGGCGGGTTCACCCGTTGGATTGAACCGGACCGCCACGCGGTCGGCCGACGACTCGACAGCGGCGGTCAGCAACTGCCCGAAAGTCGGACTGCTCGACCGGCGACGGCGGTTACCGCGGGCAGAACGACGGGCAGTTTCCATGCGGGTTCATTCACCTCTCATCGAGCCTGACGCGCGGCCACAACCGCACCGTGCAGATCGGGCCATCATATCGACCGTCCACACACATACCGAGATCGCGCCGGTAGCCCCCAGAATCTCGGGCCCAGAGGAGTATCGACTCCGCCCCTGGCGCTGTTGCCGCTTCAACGGCAAAGTGACGGGGTTCATACGAACCACCGTCACTCGATCGTGCCTGCTTGCGGGAGAAGTCCGCTCAGTGAGCCGACGGACCCCATTCCATGGGAACACCCTTGGCGGCCAGGTAGGGCAGCGGGTCGATCTTGGCACCGCCCTGATCCCAGATCTCGAGGTGCAGGTGCGGGCCGGTGGACTGGCCGCGGTTACCGACGGTCGCGATGACCTGGCCCGCGTTCACACGCTGGCCCTCGCTGACGAGCATGTCGTTGACGTGGCCGTAGACGGCGGTGGTTCCGTCGTCCTGCAGCACGCGCACCCACAGGCCGAAGCCCGAGGCCGGGCCCGCCTCGACGACGGTGCCGCTCATGACCGAGTGGATCGGGGCGCCGAGGTTGTCGGCGAAGTCGATGCCGCTGTGCATGGCACCCCAGCGGGCGCCGAAGCCGGAGCTGATGGGACCGGCGACCGGGCGGGCGGCCTGCGGCGGCGCGACCTGGTGCTGGATGCCCTGCAGGATGTCTTCGACCTGGGCAAGCGGGCCGGAGATCTCGGGGGGCAAGTTGCCGATGCCGAACGGGGCGGCCACCGGCGCGGCGATGGGGGCGGCGACGGCCTGCACCGGCGCGGGCGCCTCGGCGTGCGAGGCGACTTCCTGCGCGGCGACCAGGTTCACGTCTTCGCGGGCCGACTCGGGGACGACGGATTCCTCGACGTCGTCCTGGGTGGTGGGCAGCAGCGGGGCGGCGTAGGCGATGGCGGGGACGACCTGTGCGGCGGTGCCGACCAAGGCGCCCGCGGCGACAGCGGCACCCGCGGCGGCCCGCACCCGCTCGGTGCGCGAGGGCGCGGCGCGGTGCCGACTGGGGCGCCCGGCGCCACCGTCGGCCAGCAGGGCCTTGACGGAGATCGAGTCGGGGCCCATACGGTGCTGCGACAAAGTTTCGTCCTAGCGTCCGGCAACAAGGGAACGGATTTCCGGTCCATGACCGGCCGGGAGGCTTCCCGTTGCCGCACTGTGTGTAACGGTTCGGCATCCGTTGTGATGGGAACTGTACCCCGTCGTGACCATTCCGCAACCTTCCGGGGTGAAATCGCAGGTCACCGGCGAGTTGATCCGTAACGAGGCCGCCATGCGGGTCGTTATCGAGGCTTTTCGACAGGGCCGGACAGGCCACACTCGAAGCATGGTGATCGAGAGTTTGCGCGTCCCCGTCGTCGCGGCGCCGATGGCGGGTGGGCCGTCCACACCGGAGCTGGTCGCCGCCGTGTCGGCCGTCGGCGGCTTCGCACAGCTGGCCGCCGGATACCTGAGCACCGAGGCGGTGGCCGCCCAGATCGCGGCGACCAGATCGCTCACCTCGCGCCCGTTCGGGGTGAATCTGTTCGCACCCGGTCCGGTGACCGAGCCCGCGGCCTACGCCGAATACCTGGCCGAGCTCGGCGCGGAGTTCCCGCTCGGCACACCGGCCCACGACACCGACGGCTGGGCCGACAAGATCGACCTGCTCGTCGCCGACCCGGTGGCCGTGGTGTCGACGACCTTCGGCTGCCCCACCGCCGTCGAGATCGACCGGCTGCACGCCGTCGGCACCGAGGTGTGGGTCACCGTCACCGCACCCGACGAGGCCCGCATCGCGATCGACGCGGGTGCCGACGCGCTCATCGCCCAGGGCGCCGAGGCGGGTGGGCACCGCGCCACCTTCCTCGACGATCCCGCCGCCGACCCGGTCGACCCGATCGGTCTGCTGAGCCTGCTCCAACTACTCACCGCCACCACCGATCGCCCGCTCGTCGCCGCGGGCGGCATCGTCACCGGCGCCGGTGTGGCCGCTGTGCTCGCGGCGGGCGCGGCGGCGGCGCAGCTCGGCACGGCGCTGGTGCGCTGCCCGGAGGCCGGAACCAACGCCGTCCATCGCGGCGCGCTCGGCTCGACCGAACCGACGATGCTCACCCGCGCCTTCACCGGTCGCCGCGCCCGAGGCATCCGCAACCGCTTCCTGCTCGACCACACCGCGAACGCCCCCGCCGCCTATCCCGAAATCCATTACGCCACCGCACCGCTGCGCGCGGCGGGCCGCTCGGCGGGCAATGCCGATCAGGTGAATCTGTGGGCGGGCCAGACACATTCGCTGACCACCGGCCGACCGGCGGGCGAACTCGTCACCACCCTGTGGGCCGAGGCGAACGCGGCCCTGCGTCGCGCCATCCGGGACTGAAAAAGGCGGGCGCGGAACAATATCCACGCCCGCCCTTGATCAGGTCAACACACCGTCGCGGCCCGCCCGATTCTGGACTGACCGGAGGGTGCGACGAAGGAGTACCCGGAGGGAGGGAAGAATCGGGGCCCGAAGGGCCGCGACCCGAGCGCGCCAGCGCTCCGACTACACAGTGACGACGTCGAGTTCGCCTTCGGCGTACTGCGCGCGCAGACGCTTCTTGTCGAACTTGCCGACGCTGGTCTTGGGCACCTCCGCGATGAAGGTCCAGCGCTCCGGCAGCTGCCACTTGGCGAACTTGTCGGCCAGGAAGTCACGCAGCTCGACGGCCTCCGCGGCGGCGCCCTCGGCCAACACGATCGCGACCAGCGGCCGCTCGTCCCACTTCTCGTCCGGCACGCCGATCACGGCTGCCTCGGCGACGGCCGGGTGACCCATCACCGCGTTCTCCAGGTCGACCGAGGAGATCCACTCGCCGCCGGACTTGATGACATCCTTGGAGCGGTCCACCAGGGTCAGGTAGCCGTTCGGGCTGATCTTGCCGACGTCGCCGGTGCGCAGCCAGCCGTCGTCGAACTTGTCCGGGTCGACCTCGGCGCCGGAGGGCGAGTAGTAGGAGCCGGTGATCCAGGCGCCGCGCACCTCGAGCTCACCGAGGGACTCGCCGTCGTTGGGGACGACCTTGCCGTCGTCACCGACCAGGCGGGCCTCCACGTTGGCCGGGAAACGGCCCTGGGTGTAGCGGTACTCCCAGGCCTCGTCGCCCGCCACCCCGGCAGGCGGGTGCGCGACGCTGCCGAGCGGCGAGGTCTCGGTCATGCCCCAGGCGTGCAGAATGCGCACGCCGTACTTCTCCTCGAAGGCACGCATCATCGACGGCGGCACCGCCGAACCACCGACGACGGCGGTGCGCAGGTGCGAGATGTCCTGCGGCGCGGCCGCCAGCGCGGCGAGCACACCGCCCCAGATGGTCGGCACGGCGGCGGCGAAGGTCGGCTTCTCGGCGGCCATCATCTCCAGCAGCGGCGCGGGCTGCAGGAAACGGTCCGGCATCAAGATGTTGGCGCCCGACATGAGCGCCGCGTACGGCAGACCCCAGGCGTTGGCGTGGAACAGCGGCACGATCGCGAGCACGTAGTCGCCACCGTGGAAACCCATGCCGTTGGGCGAGTTCACCTGCATGGCGTGCAGCCAGTTGGAGCGGTGCGAGTAGACGACGCCCTTCGGGTCACCGGTGGTGCCCGAGGTGTAACACATCGCGGCGGCCGAACGCTCGTCGACGACGGGGAAGTCGAACTCGGCGGACTGGCTGTCGAGCAGCTCACGGTAGGAATGCACCCGCACGCCCTCGGGCGCGGTGAGCGCTGCGGCGTCACCGTTGGCCACGATCACGTGCTTGACCGTCGTCAGGTTCGGCAGGTACTGCGCGAACAGCGGGACCAACGTGCCGTCGACGATCACCACCTGGTCCTCGGCGTGGTTGGCGACGAACACCAGCTGCTCGGGGAACAGCCGGATGTTGAGCGCGTGCAGCACCGCACCCATCGCGGGGACGGCGATGTAGGCGGTCATGTGCTCGTTGTTGTTCCACATGAAGGTGCCGACCCGGTCGCCCTCGTCGACGCCCAGCCCGCGCAGCGCGTTGGCCAGCCGCGCGGAATCCGCGCCGAGCTCACGGTAGGTCATGGTGCGAACACCGTCACCGGTCCAGGTGGACACGGTGGAATCGCCCTGGAAAGTAGCGGCATAGTTGAGCAGTTTCGCCAGCGACAGCTGGTCGTCCTGCATTGTGCTCAGCATCGGTGCTCCTTCGAATCCCTCGCCGCGGAATGATCCACGTCACACCGGATGTTACCGAAAGGTTTGGGCTGAGCAACGGGTTCCTCAACCAAGATTCCGGTCTCCACCTTGTCGGCACGGACGGATGACCCGGCCGTACTGTGACCGACATGGCTGTAGACCGCATGTTGCCCACCGAAGAAGCGCGCGACCTGATCGAGCTCACCCGCGAGATCGCCGACAAAGTACTCGAGCCGCGCGTGGCCGAGAGCGAGAAGACCGGAGTCTTCCCCGAGGGTGTTTTCCCCGCGCTCGGCGCGGCCGGGCTGCTCAGCCTGCCCTACCCCGAGGAATTCGGCGGCGGTGCGCAGCCCTACGAGGTGTACCTGCAGGTGCTCGAGGAACTGGCCAGCCGGTGGGCGGCGGTCGCGGTGGCGGTGAGCGTGCACGGGCTGTCGTGCCATCCGCTGTTCACCTACGGCACCGACGAGCAGAAGCAGCAGTGGCTGTCGAGCATGCTCTCGGGCGAAACCATCGGCGCCTACAGCCTTTCCGAGGCACACGCCGGTTCCGACGCGGCCGCCCTGCGCTGCCGCGCGACCCCCGTCGACGGCGGTTACCGGCTCACCGGAACCAAGGCCTGGATCACCAACGGTGGCCGCGCCGACTTCTACACCCTGTTCGCGCGCACCGGTGAAGGCTCGCGCGGCATCTCGTGCTTCCTCGTGCCCGCCGACACCGAGGGCCTCAGCTTCGGCAAGCCCGAGGAGAAGATGGGCCTGCGCGGCATCCCGACCACCACCGCCGCCTACGACGACGCGTTCCTGCCCGCCGAGCGTCGCATCGGCGAAGAGGGACAAGGGCTTTCGATCGCCTTCAGCGCCCTCGACGCGGGCCGACTCGGCATCGCCGCCGTCGCGACCGGTGTCGCCCAGCGTGCCCTCGACGAGGCCGTCGCCTACGCCAAGGAGCGAGAAGCGTTCGGGCGCAAGATCATCGACCACCAGGGCCTGGGCTTCGTGCTCGCCGACATGGCCGCCGCCGTCGACACCGCCCGCGCCACCTACCTCGACGCCGCCCGCCGCCGCGACGCCGGGCTGCCCTATTCGCGTCAGGCCAGCGTCGCCAAGCTCGCCGCCACCGATGCCGCGATGAAGGTGACCACCGACGCCGTGCAGGTGTTCGGCGGCTACGGCTACACCCAGGACTTCCCCGTCGAGCGCTACATGCGCGAGGCGAAGGTGATGCAGATCTTCGAGGGAACCAACCAGATCCAGCGGCTGGTGATCGCCCGCCATCTCGCCGGGTGAGCAATTCGGCAACGCGCTGATCACCGACGGTCAGCGCGTTCGCCGCAACCGGTCAGTAAACTGAACAGCATCTCGACACCTCGACGGAATGAGGCGTGCGATGCTGTGGTGGCTGATCTTGATCCTGGTTCTCTCGGTGGGCGCCCTGCTGTACCTGCGCGCCGAACAGAACAAACGCACCGCCCGTGAATTCGACGAGGCCCGAGCCGAGGCCAGACTCGCCATCGAGCGCCTCGGCGGCCAACTGCACGCCCTCACCCCGGCCAACCGGCCCGCCGACCACGCCCTCGCCGACGCCACGGACCGCTACAACGCGGCGAACACCCAACTCGACCGGGCGAGCACACCCCACCAAGCCACCCTCGCCAACCGAACCGCCCTCGAAGGCCTCCATTACACCCGCGCCGCCCGACAGGCGATGAAGATGGACCCCGGCCCCGAGCTCCCCGCCCTCGACGGCCAGGACATCGCGGGCCGCGTCGAACAACCCCGCACCATCGACTACAACGGCCGCCCCATCGCCGCCTCCCCCGAACCCTCCGCCGCCACCCGCCACTATTTCCCCGGCGGCCGGGTAGCGGGCCGCCCCGTCCCCGCAGGCTGGTACTCCGAACCCTGGTGGAAACCCGCCCTCCTAGCTGGCGCCTGGGGCACCGGCTCCACCCTCCTCTTCGCGGCGCTCTTCACCGGCATGCCCGGCATCGGCTACGACGCCGAAGCCTTCGAAAACGGCACCGGCCGCACCGAGACCCCCACCGACCTCCCCGACCCCGGCTACGACACCGGCACCTACCCCGCCTTCTGACCGAGCCCAACACCCCCACCCCCACCCTCGCGTTATACTCACCTCGGCCCGCCGAGCGAGCCCCCCGCCTTCGTAGCTCAGGGGATAGAGCACCGCTCTCCTAAAGCGGGTGTCGCAGGTTCGAATCCTGCCGAGGGCACTCCAGTTCATCCAGGTCAGGCCGTTTTCTTGGCCTCACCGTCGAGCCCGTCACCCCGGCCAGTCCGCAGCCAGTCCGCAGCGAATCCGATCCGGGCAGAGTCTAGCTTGATCGCCACGTCGTCCAGGTCGTCGTCGAGCAGGGCCGCGTAGAAGTCCAGCGTGGTGCTCAGCTTGTCGTGACCGAGCATCCGCCGAAGCGCCGGCACCGAGGCCCTCGCGATACCGCGAGCGAGGCCGCACCATCGGCGAGCGAGCTGCTGGCTTCACCATTCACACCGACGAATGACTGACCGATCTCGACCTAACGCAGGAGAATCCCTACCGTGAAGGCCTCACAGCCGGTAGTGGACACAACGAAGATCCCGAATGGAGTCGCCTTACCGGGTGGGTTCAACGATGGGGCGATCACCATGACCCGCAACACCGAGTCGCCGACGACGCCGAAACCGAGCTGGTCTAACGCCACGGCAAGGGCATCGTAGAACAGCCGGGACGCGGTGCCGGTCGTGCGACCGGCACCGGTGACCGCGGCGGTTCACACCGGCCGCCGCAGCCATTTCTAATAGGTTACAACTCGAAGAGCGTTGGCACTGGCTCCTTGAAAGCATGATCAGCAATAACATGAACTTTTGCATCGATCAGTTCATTCACGTGCCGAACCACATCATCGGGGTGCTCATGTTCCCAGTTGACTACAACATCCCAGCCGTCGCTTCTCCAGTATTTCTCAGTCCTGCGATTTCGCTCCTGGTTCTCGGCAATCTTCTTTGCCCACCATTTTGTACGAGACTTCGTTGTGGCTGCATGTTCTGGACAGCCATTCCAGAAGCAGCTGTTGACCATCACGACAACTTGCGCCGCCTTTAGCATGATATCGCCAGTTCGGGGCGCACCGTGAGCCTCCGTGGTCACATCGAATGGGATACAATGCTTCCTCAGTTCCGCTTGCAAGAGTCGCGTCGCGAGAGTGTCTTGCTGGGTATCACGACGTCGGCGTGCGTAGGCGATCTCGGCGTCCGTCGACCGGTGGTTGCCCCACTGGCCGCGTATCGGCGGCTCGGGCGCTGGGTGTGCTTCGGCCGCACCGGGCCCACCGATTTGGGCTGCGATGGCGTGCGCCAGAACATGGGCAAGAAGCGGTGGAACGGCATTGCCGATCTGACGGCAGCGAGAGCCCAGCGATCCGACGAACTTGTACCTGTCGGGGAAGGTTTGAATCCGCGCCCCCTCGCGAACCGTCAGTGAACGGTTCTCGACTGGGTGGGTGAAGCAGCCAGTTGTCACATTACTGAACTGGGTCGTAATCGTGTAAGCGGGCAAATCCCTATCGAGGCGACCTAGCAAGTTCGTGCTGTCTGTACGGCGCATGCCACGGTAGCGGTCAGGCAGCAGATAGGGGGGAATATCTCGCCAAGTTCCCCCTTCGGGTACGTGCTTGATTAGATCGCGGGTATCCGGTGCCATTACCGGCACCTCATGATCACGAAGCAAGGATGAGCCTCGGCGGAGGCTTTGGGCGATCGAGGGCACGTCCTTCAGTCGCATCGCGTAGCGCCGCGCTGGCCCTTGCGTATCTCCCAATGGCGGTAGATCACCGATTGCATCCCAGACCGTGAGGTGCTCAAGAAGCCCCTCCTCACGACGCCTCTGCTCCCACATCTCTAGGCTGTCACGCCGCCAACCTCCCATGTGCGTCTGTTTCGGAAACTCGAATTCCACGTCGCCAAGCAGACCGACAATGAACAATCGCCGACGGCGCTGCGGTACGCCCCAGTCCGCAGCGAGCAAAATCTCGGGCTCATGGACCGCGTACCCCTTCTCAGCAAAGCGATCGAGAATCATTTTGCCGAACGACCCTTGTTTGAAGTAGACCATCCCGGGGACATTTTCCAGAAGGAACGCCTTCGGCTCCAGGTGTTCCACAACTTTAAACATGTGTTCCCACAAGTTGTTACGTTCGTCGCCTTCGCCAACCCATCGGGTTCGTCGGCCATGCGTACTGAACGACTGGCAGCTAGGTCCGCCAAGGACGACGTCCACCCGGCCACCTGCGAGCTCTTTGATCTCCTCGGGAGAGAAGTCGGTGATCGATGCGCACTCGACGTGCGTGCCGGGATGATTCTTCTTGTATGTCTCGCAGGAGTCTTTGTCCTTGTCAAGGGCAAAGCCGATCTCGTAGCCCGCAGCTCGGAATCCCTCGCTCAGTCCACCTGCTCCGCAGAACAGATCGATGGCACGCAGTGGAGGCGAGGGGGGGGTGATCATGATCGCATCGTACGTCAGCGAACGGCACTCGTCGAGCCATCAGGCCGCAATGTTGCGGCGACTCAAGCATGCGATCAGCAACCGGAAGATGCGCAGGCCGGGGCACACCTCAATGACCTTGTGCATGTTCAGTCCTACTAGGCAGGCGCACGGTCGGCGGCAAGCCTGCGCGGCCAAGCATTCACCATGGACTCGCTACGCGCTGCCCGACTGGAGGTCCGATGGAACGACACGACCGAAACAGCTGTGTCGTCATCCAGAACGGTAAGTACACTCCGGGCGACCGTCCATCCGGCGATCCCGACCAGTGACGTGATCGAGCTCATCCATCGATGTTCGGGATCGGCTCCGTGACAAACGGCCACCGCTGCTGCGAAGCCCGCCGTGTCCCATTCATGTATGGCGCTTATGTAATTGAACAGTCGGTTCCGCGTTGCCGCGTCCTCCGCCCGCTCGGTTGCCTTCGCATCCGCGATGAGGATGGATTGGCGATTGTGGTGTAGCCGACACACGTCTGGTCGCAGACCAACGTACAAGTCAATCTCTATCGTGTATCCAGCCAAGTCCGCAAGGCCCGTTAGAACCCCTACGCGGCTCTCGTGCAGCAATGACGGCGCGCTCACTGGTCGACTTGCCGGGTAGCGAGAAGTTCAGCCAACATCAGCCGTCGTGTCGGCACATCGAGCGCCGGGTCGCCGAGCAAATCGGCCTGCGCTGTAGCTTTATCTCGAAGGCGTTGATACTCAACTTCCTCCACAGTGCCGCGCGCCACCAAGGTCACGTACCGAACATCACGTTGTTGGCCGCGGCGGTGTATCCGATCTAGACTTTGCAGGTAATGCGCAGCCTGGTTCGACAAGGACTCGTAGACCGCGTAGCGGGCACTGTGAAGTGTAAGACCCGCCCCGGCGGCGGCAGGGTTGCCCAAGAAGATAAATACGTTCTGGTCCTCCTGAAACCGTCGCACTGCTTCTCGACGGTCCGTCGCATCGATGACCGATCCGTCGATCCGCACCAGCCCCATGTGAGCGTATCGATCAGCGATTCTATCGAGGCTGGCTCGATAGAACGACCAGATAACCACCTTCTCTTCGAGGTCGCCGATAAGGTGGTGCAGTAAGTCATCGAGCGCGTCAATCTTTGCAGGCGTTTCGGTGTATCCAGGAATGATCGGCGACGGGTCCGCACAGATTCTCAGGAGCGCGGCTCTACGCTCAAGATACGATTGTATTTCCCGCGCGAAACTATGATCATCGATGCGTTGCAGATCGAGGACAAGATCGTTCAGCGCAGCATCGTAGGCCGCTCGCTGTTGCGGGGCAAGATCGACGTCGATCTCAGTGAAGGATCTCGCGGGGAGGTCGGGTAACACATCAGACTTGACGTTGCGAACGAACATTCCGCGCTCAGCGAGACGGTCGCTCACTTGGCGTGCCGCTACCTTCTTATCCTTGTCGAGAATTAGCCCTCTAAATGTGTAGCCGAAGTCCACAAGATCGAACTGGGCAACGATATCGGAGGCCGCGTTTGGCGCTGGAGTACCACAGAGAACAAATGCGTGGGTGCACCATTCCCTAAGTTTTGATGCGGCCCGGGTCCGGCTGGCTTCTGGATTCTTGACATTGAACGACTCGTCAATTGTCAGAGTTAGCCGAGTACGGCGTGCGAGTCGCACAATATCGTCATCGAGAGCGACCAATGTTTCGAAGTTGATGACGACCACGTCGGCTCCGCTGAATAGAGCTGCCGCCTTGGCACGGCGGTCTCCTTCAGCGATCACGACGCGATAGAGGTCGCCAGTGAACCGACCGAACTCCCGGCGCCACTCACCAACCATGCTTTTCGGAGCGACGACGAGCATGGTATCCGTGAGGCCACGCTCGACCAGTACGTCAAATGCCGCGATCAACGTGACAGTCTTGCCAGTGCCCTGTTCATCGAAGACGCACCCACCCCAGGTCCCGGGGGTAGTAAGCATTGCGACATTCATAGCTTGGTGATCATCGAGCAGGTTCGTCAATCGACCATCGATGATCAGCGCCCGAGACTCTTGAGCACCGCTTGCAGGAATCATCGTGTAAGCGGCCCTGACGTCCTTGAGCGCCCGGCTCACCGCTACGCGATTGTCGACCAGCCCCCGGGCCGTAGGCGTCCATTCCAGTGGCAAATCGGAGTCCAACAACTTGACTCCCTCCCACACGTCGGCGACGACACCACCGAGTTGAGCACGCTGCCGAAAGTGCACCCCAGCTGCCGAAAGCGCCAAACGAATGGCGCCCGTGTCGGCGCCTGTCAGCCGGAGGTATCGGCCGGTGTCATCCACATCGACGGTCAGCTGGTGGAGCCCTCGCGGCTCAGCCATTGGCAGTCATCAACCGCTCGCCTCGAGTGACCAGCTCGGCCTCGATCACACCGTTGCTGGCGACGAAAACGCGTTCGAGTTCTTTCAACAGCGAGCTGTCCAGGGTCCGCCAGTTGTCCGGCGGCGCGCCACCCAGCCTCTCGACAGCCTGACGCAGCCAGCCCTCGAACCCGATCTTCTTGCGGGTCGCGGTGTTTCGGTCAGCTGTGGTGACCGCCTCCTTGATTAGGTCCAGCGCGTCCTTCTTCTCATTGCGTTCGAGACTTTCATGTGCGTCGTGCAGTTGCTTGCGGGCTTCTTCGTCGGCAACAATCTTCCAGAGGCTGCGCACCTGAGTACCGGAGTCCATGACATCGAACATAAGATCGTATACGATCTTTCGCAGATCGGCGTCTTCCTCCATCTGTACCGTGATTTTGTCTGCGGATTTCCCGGCTTGGATCTCGTAGAACCATTGGAAAACTTCGTCAGCCTTATAGCGAACCTCGGCGGCCTCCTTACCCCGCTCATCGACATGATAGGCTTCAAAGTCCTCCGCCCACTGAACCATCCGCACGTATCGCGTTACAGCAGTTGTGGTGATCGCAAATTTGTCTGCGACATCCTTTTTCAGCTTTCGATCGCGGGTCGGCGTAATGCCACCGACGACGCCAGAGCGATCCTTGCGGTACTCATCAACGACCAAACGCGCCTTGACGAACTCGGGCCACTTTTCCTTCAGGTCGTCTTCGAAGTTCAACGCTACGACGATGGCATCGAATCGGTCGTCGGTCGTGTTCGGCGGTGCCACCCAAACCTTCACCCACCGGGCCCGCTGAACCTCGTCGGGTGCAAAGTTGCCGCTGCTGACTACCCATTTGGCGGCGGCGATCCGCCGGTTGCCGTCTTTGGGTTCACCGTCTGCAGTCAGGATCGGCGGCCGTTCGACGCCTTTTCTGGCAATACTATGCGCCAACGGCGCAACATTGAAGGGATCGTTCTTGGTCATGCTAGGCAGGCGCAACTTGCCCTGGACCAGTTGCAACACCTCGTCCGGATCCGGCTCGCGATTGTTTCGCTCAGTGAACTCTTTGACCTGCAGCTCGACCCTGTGGTTCTCTTTCCACAGGTCAAGCGACATCACATCGACATACCCTTCGTACATAACGATCGGAATACCGTTGAACAGCGGGACCGGCTCCACCATATGGGGTTTGAGGCTGTTCTTCTCTACGAGATTCACATTTCCCCACGGGTGTTCGGGGATCGCAAGTTCTACCAGAAGTTCACGGACCTGGGCGGCAATCTTGACTTCCGGAGTCGAGCCGCCTTCTTGACGCAGGATACGCAGCACACGACTATACAGGCGCTCGGCAGTTGCGGGGTCGATCGCCTGCGACCTGGCGGCCACAACCGCCTCCTGAACTACGGGCCCGAAGTCGGCTGATATGACTTCCATTTCGGCGAGAAGTCCCCGGATCGCAGCCAGAAGCCGCTCGTCATACATCTCTGATATGGTCATCCTATTTCTCTCTATTTGATGTCATTTCGCGATTGCCAGCGAGCTCGACTTGCCCCACTAGTTCCCTCATGTGATTGTTGAGGAATGTCCGGATCCGCTCAAAGCCTCGTTGCTTCCAAACGCGCACGGTAGGGACAGAGACTTCTTCACCAAGATTCTGGCTGACAATCCTCGTGATCTCGTCCGCTTCGATCAGTTCTCCCGCCTCTGCGGCTTCGATGACAACCAACATCACCTCGCGTATGTTGGCGTTGGTCCAGGATCGAATCTCTAGCTTCATGGCGTTTACGGCGCGTCGGCGTAGCACGTGTTGTTCGCGAGCAACGGCTTCGTCCTCCGCCGATGGGGCAGTACTTGCCGGGCGATAGTCCTCTGGCAGCTGCAACTCAGGCAGTCGTACCTCTCGCTTCGCGAGGCCGCCTTTGAATCGCGTCAGCGCGCGGTAGGCGACTTTCGCGAAATATGACCGGACGTTCCTGATGGGTTTGCCCGCACTCAATTGCTCCACAAGCTTCACTGCTGCTTCGCACACCGCGTCCTCGATCTCTGCGGAAGCCGCGGTCGGATAGTGGCTGTGAAGTTGCGCAATTAGGCCGACGAGGAAGCCCTCACCGAACAGCTCGCCCAGCACTTGCTTCCAGTCGGAAGCCGTCCCCTCGTCGGTCACAGATAGAAGAGTCCGCTCGAGGACCTGCCATAACAGTTCGGAGCAAATTTCTTGCGCGAGGCCCCGCCATCAGGCGTAAATGCCGACGTGCCGACGATTCCGGTTCGGAAGGGGGCAAGCGCCCTCGCCTCTCTGGCAGACACGGGGCTGCTGCACGATTCGGCGCTCTGTCGCCTCATCATGCGGCAGCCACGTGCATCTGTGGCGTAGGGCCCAACACCGCGCCCCCAATCAGGCGGGAACCAGCAGCAGCCGGCGACTTACCGCCGCCCGCCCACAGCGGATATAGCGGCCTGGTCAACCAGCCTGCTTCACGAAGACCGCACGTCGTCCCGGGCGCTTCTTCGATGTGCCCTGCCGGGGACACATCGAACAAAGGAACGGATCCGGCCCGCACTGGCTGGACCAGCGTCGTCGGAAGGTACCAACGATGACCAGGCGTTTTCCAGTTGTTCATGTTTTGTGTGTCCTGCCGAGGGCACAAGCATTCGCCTGGCGCCAGGAGGATCGCGGTGTCGACCCCGTTCACCGGGTTCGCGTATTGATCAGCACTGCCGCCCTGAGGTGGGTGTCGTAGATTCGGATCCCCGACTGCCAACTGCTTTCTTGAGGGCTGTCCAAGATAGGGTGATCGCAGGACGCGACGAGTCAGGACTGTTGATGCCGAGAAACAGACGCCCCCGTGATCGGGAGGAGAAGCGTGCCGAGATCGTCGCTGCCGCGCGGCGGTTGTTCACCGAACTGGGGTACGACGCGGTTCCGGTGAGCCGGATCGCGCAGGACGCCGGGGTGGTGTCGAACACGCTGTACTGGTATTTCCGGGACAAGGACGCGGTCTTGACGGCGGTGCTGGAGGAGGTCCTTGCCGAGTCGATGGCCCGGTACGGTGAGGTTCTGGACACCGATATCGTCGATCGATTGGTGTGGGTCGTCGCGGAATTGGAGCACGTGAGCCGGTTGGTGACCACCGTGCACGCTCGCGCGAAGGAATCGGACGCTGTTCGGGAATGGCATGAGGCGTTCCACGCGTTGGCCGAGGGCTTGTTCCGGGCAGATCTGGCCATGATCGGAGTTCCCGAGAACGAGTTGGATGCGATGACCTCGATCGGAGTGTTCGTGGTCGAAGGACTTCTGATGCACCCGGTCGATGACGAGCGCAAGCGCGCGGTGATGGAAACGCTGGTACAGAGCGCCCGCGGAATGGCTTCAGCCGCCCGCTGACCAAGACAGCGGGCGGCTACGCAAACTGCGCGCCGTGGTGCGGGTCTAACTCGCGGCGTTGGCGAATTGCTTTGTCAAGAAGTCGATCTGGTCGCGGACGGCGTCTTCGAAGTAGGTGCCGAGGTAGATGTCGAAGTGGTCGCAGGGGTAGGTCTCCACGTGGACATGAGCCAGGCCCCGCGCGCGGAGCTTGGTGGTTTCGGCGGGGGCTGCGGCGTCGTTGTCACAGACGCACAGCAGGGTCGGAACGCCGGAGCGGGCCATGGCACGGCCGGGTCGGTACAGCGGTAGCCGCAACACCAGGCGGGCGGCCAGTGCGTTGGCCGCGTCGAACTCGTTGTCCGGGCCTCGGAGCACGCCCCACATCGTGTCGCGACCAACCGTGGTGGCTGGCTCATGTTCGTCGGCGGTCGGCGGTTCGATGTTGGGTGACAGCCGCGCACGAACCGACGGCAGCCGTCGCAGGAGGGCGCTGGTGCGGCGGGACAACCGGGTGCCGGGCGGTAGCAGCGCCGACGCGCCCGCGATGGCGTCGGATGAGGCCACGAAGGCGGGCATCCACGAGGTTCCGGCCATCGGCATGAGGATCGGCTTCATACCGAGCCACGAGCATGCGGTGTCGAGGATGCCCACAGCCATCAGCGCGACAGCGCTGAGCGGCCCGGTGCGCAGCCGGGAGATCAGCGAGGCCGGTCCGTCGGTGAAGGGACATTGCGCGACGATGGCCGCGACCTGCGGGTTTCCGCTCCCGACCTGCAGGACATGTCCACCACCGAATGAGGTGCCCCACAACGCGATCCGCTCGACATCGACCTCGGGCAGGGTGCGCGCGAAGTCCACGGCGGCACGCCAGTCCGCGAGTTGCCGATCGATGTCGAGGAGCTGGCGCGGCTGTCCGCCGCTGGCCCCGAGGTGGCGGTAGTCGAAGACCAGCACCGCCCAGCCGTTCGCGGCGAACCGCTCGGCGAACGCCTCCAGGCGCATCTCGCGCACCGCTCCCAGCCCGTGCCCCATGATCACCATCGGCCGAGGCTCGGACGCGCCGGGTTCGGTGTACAACCACGCCGCGCACGGAACGCCGCCGGAGAGGAACCACACATCGCGCCGCTGGATCGCCGCGGCAGCCTCACCTCGATCGATCGGCTCGTCGGTAGCCATGACTTGATTCCTTCCGCTCAGCGAAACCACCGTTCTTGAACGTCACCCAAGAACGGGGTTGCGGCTACGGTAGGCGCTTCTTGAACGTCAGTCAAGAAGCGGGACCGCCGTGGTGTGGAAGTCAGCGAGCGACAACGTCGCCGTCCGTCGGGAATACTCCGAGACCGATCCCGGCCAGTTACTGGAAATGCGACCGGAGGCGGATCTGTACCAGCTCACGCAACCCGCCCACGCCGAACCGGCGAGGCGTCGCTGTATCTCCTCGTCGTAGCGTTGTTCGACCTCCTCGCGAATCTCCATGAGCCCACCCGGGTTTCGCGCCGACACCTCGACGGCTTGCCGGATGTAGCGTGCCTGCCGTTCCAGCATGTAGATGATCGAACCGGTGCCGAGGTTGGTGTTGGGGCCGTACATGAGGAACATGTTCGGAAACCCCGGAACTGTCATGCCGAGATGAGCGTGGGCGCCATCGGCCCACACAGCACGGAGTTCACGGCCCGCACGCCCGCGCACCGTCATCGGGCCGAGGAATTCCTGGGTCGCGAATCCGGTGCCGTAGATGATCACATCGACCGCGTGCTCGACGCCGTCCGCGGTGCGTACCCCACCTGTGGTGATCTCGGTGATGCGCTCGGTGACGACCTCGACGTTGGGTCGGGTCAGGGTCGGGTAGTAGTCGTTGGCGAACAGCACCCGCTTACAGCCGATCGGATAGTCGGGCGTCAGCTTGTGCCGCAAGGCCGCCGAGCCCACTTGCCGTCGTAGTTGCCACCTCGCCGCGGCCTCGACCGCAGCGCTGATCCGCCGGTTGCCGGTGATACCCAGCGTCCACACCTCGCCCAGAGTCCACCACAGGCCGCGTTCGAGCTTTTGCAGCAGGGGCAGCCGCCGGAAAGCGCGGTGATGAATCGACCGGTACTCACCGTCGGGTTTGGGCAGAATGTAGGGCGCCGAACGCTGGAACAGGGTCAACTGCGCGACCTGCGGCTGAATTCGCGGGACGAACTGGATAGCGCTCGCGCCCGCGCCGATCACCGCCACCCGCCGTCCTCGCAGGTCGCAATCATGACGCCACTGCGCCGAATGAAACGACGCGCCCTCGAACCGCTCGCGTCCCTCGATGTCGGGCATCGCCGGACGCGACAGCTGCCCTGTCGCCGGAACAAATATCCGAGCTCGTATCGCACCGCCGTCGGCGGTGCGTACGTTCCACAGCCCGTCGGACTCCTCGAACCAGGCATCTGTCACTTCCAGGCCGTACCGAATCCGTTCCCCCAGGTCGGACGCGATATCGATCAGGTAGCTCTCGATCTGGGCCTGACCGGCGTAGCGCCTGGTCCAGTCCGGCTTCGGAGCATAGGAGAACGAGTAATACGGCGAGGGCACATCGCAGGCGGCACCCGGATAGGTGTTCTCGCGCCACACCCCGCCCGCCCGATCCGCCTTCTCCAAGATCACGAAATCGCTGATCCCGGCCCGCAGTAGCTCATTGGCCATCGCCAGCCCGGCGAAACCCGCACCGACGATGACCACCGATACCGTGTCCGCCACGCTTGTCGTCCCATCTCGCATGGTCCTCGACGCTAACCACGGACCATCGCGCGGCGTAGATCCGCGCGGCCAGAGAATTGACAATTTTGGCCAAACCCGCGCCTAGTTTGTAAACTCGCTGGTCATGACGGGATTCATCCCGGCCGCAGCCCTTTCCCACCACGATTTCCCCCGCTCGATCGCCAGCGTCGCACTGATGTCCCAGTTCGCCCGCGACCACGGCCGCACACTCGAGCAGACACTCGACGGCTCGGGGCTCACCGCGGCCCACCTCGCCGACCCCCACGCGCACGTCTCGGCGGCACAGGAACTCACCGTCGCCACCAATCTGGCCACCGCGCTCACCGAGGAGAACCATCCTGGGCTCGACCTCGGTCGCAGATACCGCACCACCACATTCGGCATCTTCGGATTCGCCTGCCTGGCCAGCCCTACCCTGGGTGACGCCCTGTCGTTCTTTCTCCGCTACTTCGACCTGACCTTCGCCTTCTGTGTTCCCCGCGTCGAGGTGTCCGAGACCGAGGTGGTCGTGCGGCTCGACGACAGCGCCCTCGCGGCACCCGCACGACAATTCCTCCTCGAACGCGACGCGGCGGCCATCCTCACCGTGAGCGAAGACCTCTTCCCCGGCCAGTTCTCACCGACGCGAGTCGAGATCCGCCGCCCACAGCCGTCCTCGCCCGCGCCGTTCGAGGAGGTTTTCCACCGGGTGCCGATCTTCGACCAACCCGAGAACATCGTCGCGTTCGACCCGCACCTGCTCGCCCAGCCGCTCCCGAGGGCCGATCCACGCACACTCGCCCAGTGCGAAGAACAGTGCCGACAACTGGTCACCGCACGCCGACACCGCCACGGCATCGCGGCACAGGTCAGAGACCTGCTCACCCACGTCGACCTGGACACAGCAGGCCCCGACGAGGTCGCCCGCGCACTGCACATCAGCACCCGAACCATGCGACGACGACTCGGCGAAGCAGGTACCAGCTACCAGATCCTGCGCGACGAGGTCCGCGAAACACTCGCAGAACAGATGCTCAGCACCGGCGCGCTCTCGGTACACGACGTGGCGATCCGGCTCGGCTATGCCGAATCCGCGAGCTTCATCCACGCGTTCAAACGCTGGAAGGGACTGACCCCCAAACAGTTCCAGATCGCCTCCAATACCCCCTCGGCACCGCCCCAGTGAGCGCACCGCGCGGCTAGCACTAGCCGGGACCTCGAACGAAACGGTCCGATCCAGGTGGCGAGATGCCGTGGGCACCAGAACTTCTCAGTCGGGCATCGCCGAGTAGGTCACAACCAGGGGCGCGTGATCGGAGAGGCGCTCGGCGGGTGACGGTTCCTTGTCGACGACGACAGACTTGGCGTGGCGGGCGAGGCCGGGTGTCGCGAGTTGGTGGTCCACTCGCCAACCCACGCCCTTGGTGAACGATTGACCCGCCCAACTCCACCAGGTGAGTGGACCCGGGCGATCGCCGTGCACCTGTCGCACCACGTCGACGAGCCTGCGCGTGCCGAGAAGCGAACTGAACCACTCGCGGTCGGCGGGCAGGAAGCCGTCCATCGTGCGGGCGGCGCGCCAGTTGGTCACATCGTGCTGGGTGTGCGCGATGTTCAGATCTCCGGTGAGAATGAACTCGCGTCCCACGCTCAGTGCGGCGAGCCGGTTGCGGTGTACTTCACGGGCGAATGCCGCGAGAAAGCGCTGCTTGCGTTCGTATCTGACCCCGCCGTCGGGCTGTTCGCGCATCGATCCCGGGCGCTGGAGGTGCGCGGGTAGACCGCCCTTGGGGATATAGAGACAGGCCACCGTCACCGGGCGGTCGGCCAGATCCACCTCGATATAGCGTCCCTGTGCGGCGAATTCACCGAGTCCGCGGGCCCTGGGTGGGTGGGTCACCCACGTCCGCACGGCAGCGGCGGGCACCCTCGTCAGTACGGCCACACCGTTGCGACCGGCCACGGAACCGACGTCCACCGCCGCCGAATAGCCCGGGAATGTTCCCACATCGGCTGCGGGACAACGTAATTCCTGCAGCGCGATCACATCCGCCGACCGGGCCGGCAGCCACTGGTCGAAACCACGTCGACGCGACGCGCGGATTCCGTTGACGTTGAACGTGGCGACAGTGAAAGAGTCAGCGACCGACGAACCCATGGCAACACAGTGCCGGAACCCCCTGCCTCCCAGCCGGGCACCTCCTGTACGCGACTTGCGACCATCCCTTTAGGTGTCGTCGGCAAACACCGATAGCGCCGGACTACAGCAAGGTTCGCCTCACCGCGAGTGACTGATCCGCCTCGGCTGCTTCCCGAAAGGTGACGACCGCCTCGCCGTTCTCCCGCGCCCATGCGGTGAGCATCCTGATGGGCTCCTCCAGGGTCCGCCCGAGGTCGGTCAGGCAGTACTCCACGCGCGGCGGCGCCTCGGCGTACGCGTGTCGTTCGACGAGCCCGTTGGCTTGGAGTCGGCGCAACGTCTGGGTCAGTACCTTGCGTGAAATGCCGCCGCTCAGCTCGACCAGCTCGCCGTGGCGCAACGGGCCGTCGGTCAGCGCGAAGAGCGTGACCATGGACCACTTGCTGGCGATGATCTCCATGGCCAGGAGAGCGGGACAGTCGGCGAGGAAGGCGATTCCGGGTCGCAGGCTCACGTCCCGAAGGTTACCTGGAGGTACCTATCGACTGCCTACCGTTGTCGAGGTGCGCACGCCCCCTACTCGCATCTCGCATGATTGAGGTTTCAGCCTTGTTCGTCTCTCTTGCCGTCGTCACCGTGTTCATGTCGGCGCTTCTCCTGGTATCGGCCGGGGCCAAGTCCCTGCGGACGCGGCACATCACCGAGCAGATGTCCACCCTCGGAGTGCCGCGGCGCATGATGGCCTTCCTGATCGGAGCTCAGATCGCGGGCGCGGCCGGTGCGATCGCCGGACTCTGGTGGGGACCCATCGGAATCGCCGCCGCGACCGGCCTGACGCTCTATTTCGCCGGGGCGGTCGCCTTCCACCTGCGCGTCGGCGACCACAAGGGCGCGTCTCCGGCGGTAGTCCTCACCATGGCCTCCGTCGCCCTGATCGTGCTGCGTACTGCCACCCTCTGACCGAGGACAGCCGGGCTGGACGATCACCGAGCACACCGGTGACGCCAGTCCGGCAGGCATGCAGGGACCTGGATCAGGAGGGCAGGCCGTCGGGGTAGCAGACGGGGCGCCAGAGGGTTCCGCAGAAGAAGTTGTCGAGGTCGGCGGAGCCGGTGGCGATCGGGGCGTTGCCGACCGGGCGGAGGTCGGTGGGCTGGGGTTGCGCGGACGCCGGGGCGACGGACAGCAGGACCGCACCACCCAGCAGTGCGCTGGCGACAAGGGCGCGATGGACGCGAATCATGTGAAGCCGATCTGCTCGAGTTCCGGCCGAGGATGTGGCCTCGCTGAGCACATCGAGCACCTGTGCGAGTTCGTTACGTGAGGAAACCTTCTGTCGCGCAAGCAGATCGGACGTCATCGTGGTCAGCGCATGGCCTTGCCGAGTTTCACGCGCGGCGCACCGTCGGTCGGGCGGCGGAGGGGCCAGAGGGTTTCGGGGATTTCGGTGCCTGCCTGGGTGCGGTAGGCGGTGACCAGGATGGCTGGGGTGTCGGCGGTTTCGGTGAGGGTGGCCGTTGCTTCGCTGCCGTCGGCGAAGACGAGGTCGAAGTGGTCGCCGGGGAGGTCGAGTTCGAGGCCGGGGAACAGGTGGGTGTAGCCGACGATCACGGGTGGGGTTTCGGGCATGGTGTTCCGCTCAGGACTGGCGGGTGATCGGGGGGAGTTCGTAGGAACCGTCGAGGACGCTCGGGTCGGGTTCGTACACGCGCAGCAGTGGGCGGAAGGGTCCGGCGGGGGTGGGGAGCCAGTTGGCGCGGACGGTCGGGTCGGTGGGCTGGTCGTGCTGGAGGGTGATGGTGAGGGAGCCGTCGGGGGCGGTGACCAGGCCCGGAGTGCGGTCGCCGATGGAGTAGCGGTCGATCGGGTTGTCGACGAGGTAGAAGTCCTCGGCGTCGTACATCGTGATCGACCAGAACGCGCCGCAGGGTGGTGGGGTGGTGAAGGTCAGCTCGTAACGCTTGGTGCCGTCCAGTGCGGCGCTGTCGCCGTCGACGTAGACCATCGCGTAGGCGGCCTCGTAGCCGTGATTGCCCCAGAGGCCACCGCGCGCCGCGGCGGTGCGCTGCGTGTAGCGGGCCGGGGTATCGGGAAGTTTCCAGTCCGGGTCGTCGAGGGCGCCGACTTCGAAGAAGTCGAGGTTGTAGTCGAAGATGTGATAGGTCAGGTTCCAGCCGTTCTGCATCGGAGCGCTGGCGTGTTTCAGCTCCGATTCCAGGTTCTTCCTACCCTCGGCCAGGCCGTCACGCAGGGCGCCCGCGAAGTCGGGATCGGCTGAAATGTACGGGGATTCGTCCGAGAGAAGCCCGATCGGGGCGAACCGCCGCTGGTATCGCCTGTCGCGTTCGGCCGGTGGGAAGGCGGCCATCGCGACGCGCAGCTGTTCGAAGAACAGCAGGTCGTCGGGCACGCCGGTGGCCGGGGTCGGCAGTCCCCTTCCGGTGCCGGTCGGGGTGAGGCGCAGCTCGGATTGCAGCGCCTTCACCGCGGGCAGGTCGGATTCGCCGTCGACGGCCCAGCGGCCGACGATCGAGACGACCGTGGTCGGGCAGTGGATCACAGTGACGTTCTCGGGGGCGTCACCGGCCCATCCGGGCGGCACCAGCAGGAACGATCCGGCTTCGGTTCCGGTCGCCCGGTGGCCCACATAGGCGAAGTTGTTCGTCCAGGCGTCCACGAATTGCATGACGTAGTAGCGACCGTCGGCGTCGGGCACGTCGAATCGCACGGGGCCGCCGCTGGTGTCGACCATCGCGCACGAGTAGATGGTGTCGTTGTTGATCGAGACGAATTTCATGTCCGGCCCGGCGAGGGCGGCCGCGTGGCCGAACTGGTTGAACGGCGCGGTGGGCACACCGACACTGGTCCCCCGCACCGAACCGGCGACTTTGTCCAGATCGGCCAGGATCGGATACCCGTAGACGAAAGCCTCGGCGGCCAGAGCTGACAGGTCGGACCTCGACATCGGTTCGGTAGCCATCGGGCAATCGTCGCCGCAGCCCCCGGCGCGATGCCTCACCCGTTCCGGGTGAGATCGCCGAACCGTCAGCCGATGCCGGTGACAGCGGGCAAAGCTGCGGCGACCCGTACCGCCTCGGCCAGCTCGTCGGCGGCGTTGCGGAGCTGGTCGGGGGTGTGTTCGGGGTGTCGTCCGCGCGAACCCCTCGCTCCCGCGGACGACACCGAATCAGTGTCCGGCCTCGACCCGACGAGACGGGATCGGCCGACGGATGCCGATCAGCAGCTGCACCGAGGCGGACGTGGCCAGGAGCCACGGCGCCGGTTCGAAGATGACGGCACACAGCAGGGTCCAGGCGATGAGACCGACGGCCAGCAGCACGGGCGGGGTGACGCCACGCCGGTCCATCCAGGTGATGAGGAAGCCGAGCAGCATCAGCGGGACACCGAAGCTGGCCGGGCCCATCCAGAAGGCGCCGATCTCGGGCGGCAATGCGGTGACGTCGGCATCGGGTGCCCACAACTCGAAGGAGAACCACTGCCCGAAATAGCGGTGGCCGAGCATTGTCGCGGCGAGTGCGTGCGCCGCGCCGAGGGTGGCGAGCGCCCTCCCTGCCCAGGTGATCATGGGCGTACTCCATTTCATGGGCATCTTCATGGGCAACATACGAAACCGTTGCTATCGAAACTGATAGTTCCGTATACTGCCATCGTGGTGAAGCCAAGACAAGCCGGGGGACGCCCCCGCGAGCAGCGAGTGGACACCTCGATCGCCTCCGCGGTCCGGGAGGTGATCGGCGAGTCCGGCTACGGCGGGCTGACCGTCGACGCGGTCGCGGCCCGGGCCGGGGTGAGCAAAGCGGCCATCTACCGGCGCTTCTCCTCCAAGCAGGAGATGACCTTCGCCGTCCTGCTGCACGACGTGGACCAGCAGTCCCCCGCCGACACCGGATCCCTGCGTGGCGACCTGGTGGCGCTGATCGAGCAGATCACCGCGCACTTGGTCAGCCCGGGCGCCGGCACCCTGTCGGGCCTGCTCGCCGATGTGCGCGCCGACCCGAACCTGCACGCCCGTTTCGACTCCACCTTCCTGGCCGTGGAACGCGCCATCATCACCGAGGTGGTCGACCGTGCGATCGAGCGCGGCGAGGTGGCGAACCGACCGGACCCCACTGTTGTGCACGCCCTGATCCTCGGCCCGCTCTTCGCCTGGCTGATCGTGCTCGACGAGGGCACCGCTGGTGTCCCGGCCCTGATCGAGCTGGTCGCCACGACGGCCGCCGATGCTCTCACCCGAGACCTGCTGCCAGCCGCCACACCGTGAGTCCTCCTTCGACGCTCGGAGCACTCGTGACGGCACTGGCTTTCGGCAAAGTCCTCGGGTCAAGCCAGCTGCACCAGAGCACAGCCCGCGATCAGGGCCGCCAGCCCGGCCAGCCGCTGGGTGGTGACCGGCTTGGCGGGCAGTTGGAACCACCCCCGATGGTCGATGGCAGCCGAAAGTAGTTGCTGCCCTGTGACCGTGAGCGCGATGGTGGTCGCGGCGCCGATGTGTGGGATCACGGTGAACGTCACGGTGACGTAGGTCGCGGCGGCCACACCACCGAGCCAGCCCCACCACGGCACCGTAGGCAGCCCGGCGAGTCGTGGGCGTGCGGTGCGGCCTGTGATTACCAGGACGACCAGGACAACGGCGATCGTCACGGTCGCGACCAGGAACGACCACAGCCCGGTGAGGAACGGGTCGTCGAGGTCGCGACGCAGGGCGGCGTTGGTGGCTCCTTGGATCGGAAGCACCACTCCCGCAACAAGTCCCAGTACCACCGCGCCGACGCGAGCCGCGCCGGACAGCTGCGCGGAACCGCCCGCGAGCTGGCTGCGGATCACCACCACGATGCCCACCAGAACCGCGGCCGCGCCGAGCAGCATGCCCGGTCCCGGGGTGCGCCGCTCGACGCCGAGCAGACCGCCCACATCGAGGGCGATCGAGGCGAACATCTGCCCGGTGACGAACAGACCGACCGAGGCGAGGGCGCCGAGCCGAGGGAACAGCACGATGGCGCTGGTGATGTAGATCGGAGAGGCGATGCCGCCCAGCAACTTCCAATCATCGATCGCCCCGATGTCGCCGATCGCGGCGAACCCACCCGCCACCGCCGCGACCACGGCGAGCAACACGGCCGACACGACCAGTTGCACGGTGGCCGCCCCGTAGGGCGTGCCGACCGCCTTACCCAATTGCAGGTTCACCGAAGCCTGCACTGCGAGCAGGCCACCCACAGCGAGTGCGGCGGCCAGATAAACGACTGTCACTGATGTCTCCTGAAAAGCACGATGAATACGGCACATTCAGCCTCACGTGGCCAACCTGCCTGATCAACGCCGGTTTTCGGAACGCATCATGACCCCGCGATCATGAGTGGAGGTTCCGGCAATGGAGATGCGGGACATCGAGATCTTCCTGACCCTGGCCGAGGAGCTGCACTTCGGCCGCACCGCGCAGCGGCTGCACATCACCCAGTCGCGGGTGAGTCATGCGATCAGGCAACAGGAACGACGGATCGGTGCGCCGCTGTTCGTGCGCACGAGCCGCACCGTAGCACTGACCGGGATCGGCGAGCGACTGCGCGACGAACTGCGCCACGGCAGTCGAGTCATCGCGTCGGCCATCGAGCGTGCCCGCGCCGACGCGCGTCGCTTCGACGACGTGCTCAGGGTCGGCATCATGGGCGCGCTGGGCCCTGCGCTCGCCCCGGTTCTGCGCGGTTTCACCGACGCGTATCCGCAGGTGGAGTTGGTGGTGCGCGAAACGCATTTCGCCGATCCGTTCGGCCCGTTGCGCGCGGGCGAGGTGGACCTCCAACTGGCGTGGTTACCGGTGTGCGAGCCCGACCTCACCGTCGGCGCGACGGTCCGCACCGAGGTGACGCGGCTCGCCGACATCACCTATGTACCGACCCGGGACGCCCCGGTGTGCCGCTGGACGTTCGTCTGGCGCAGTGACCGCGAGACCGAGACCGTCCGGGCGTTCGACTCCGTCGCCCGGAGATTCAGCTGAATCTCAGCGCTGGCGCCAGGTCAGCGGTCCCGGCAAATCGATGGCGTTCTTCCTGGTGCGGGAATTCCAGGACCAGGGCCCGATTTTGATACCCCACGACGACAGGCCCGACTGGGTGAAGTTGAACTTCAACGGGCCGAGGGATTTGCGCTGGCGGAATCGGATGGGCATCGCGGGCCTTTCGGTTCGGTGCGTCGATCCGAATCGAGCTCGGCGGCAGCCGATTCCAGGGCATCGACGCTACCCGCCATGATAGTGCGAAGATGACGGGTGAGGTGGTCGAGCGGCCAGTCCCACCAGCCGCAAGCCAGCAACCGATCCACTTCGCCTGCGGAATAACGAGTTCGGATCAGCCGCGCCGGATTGCCGCCGACGATCCCGGTGCCGATGATGGCGCTGTCACCCACTCGGACACCCCGCGTGACGGTCGCGCCGTTGCGCCGAGATCGAGGCGGGCACCCTGCCAGCGGGATCGCAGGCGACGGTCGTGGCTGACGACCAGTAGCGCACCTCGATAACTGGTCAGGGCGGTTTCCAGGTCCTCGATCAGGGCCGGGGAGAGGTGGTTGGTCGGTTCGTCGAGGAGCAGGGCGTCGACGGGTTCGGTGACGAGGCGGGCCAGGGCCAGGCGTTGACGCTGGCCGGTGGACAGGTCGGCCACGCGGGTGTCCAGTTGCGTGCGGTCGAACAGACCGAGGGACAGTAGGCGTTCGACGTGCTCGTCGGGATCGCCCGGGCGGCCATCGGCGAAGGCGGCGGCCAGGGTTTGCGACGAATCGGGGAACGAGGGTTCCTGGGCCAGGTGGCCGATGCGTCCGCGTCGGGTCACGGTGCCACTGTCCGGTGCGACTTCGCCGGTGAGAACCCCGATCAGCGTGGACTTTCCGGCCCCGTTGGGTCCGGTGACCAGCACTCGCTCCCCCGCCGCGAGCGACAGGCTCATACGGTGCAACCGACCCGCGACCGCCACCTCGACGGCCTCCAGCACCGGGCCACGCACGCGCCCCGCCCGCAGCACCGGCGTGAACCGCAGCGGCTGCGGCGGCGCGGGCACCGGGTCGGCGAGCAGCCGTCGCAACCGTTCCTCGGCATTGCGGACGCGACTGGCCAGCGATTGCTGCACTCGTCCACCCGCCCGGTCGTAGGCCATCTTGTTGTTGTCCTTCATCGCCCGCCCCGGTGCCACCGCGCGGGCGGTGGTCGCGGCGGTCTCGCGTAGCCGGGCGATGTCGGTCTGCCACTGCTGGTGCGCCTGCGCCCAGCGTTGCCTGGCCGCCGCCTTCTCGGCGAGGTACCCGGCGTATCCGTTGCCGTAGCGGAGCACCTGTTTGCGGTCGGCGTCGACCTCGAGCAGGTCGGTGGCGACCCGTTCGAGGAACCGCCGGTCGTGCGACACCGTGACGACGGTGCCGCGCCGGGCGCGCAGGTGGTCTTCGAGCCAGGTAATGGCGTCGTCGTCGAGGTGGTTGGTCGGTTCGTCGAGCAGCAGCACCTCGGTGCCGGCCGCCAGCACCGATGCCAACCGCAATCGCACCTGTTCACCGCCGGACAAGCTACCGACGGTGCGGTCACGGGCGACGAGTCCGAGGCCGAGGCCGTGCATGGCCCGTTCCATCCCGGCTTCGGCGTCGTAGCCACCGCGCGCTTCGAACAGTGTTGTCAGCTCGGCGTATTCGGCCATGCCCGCACCGTCGGCCATCTCGGCTTCCAGCGTGCGCAGGCGGTGCTCGATGGTGCGCAGGTCGACCAGGGCGCGGTCGATGATCTGCCGCACGGTGTAGTGCGGCGGCAGTTCCTCGTCCTGGGCGAGGTAGCCGACGCCGCCCCCGGCGCGGACGGTGATCTCGCCGGAATCGGGACGTTCACGACCGGCGAGCAGGCGCAGCAGGGTCGACTTGCCCGATCCGTTCTCGCCGATGATCCCGGTGCGCTCGCCAGTGGCGAACGCACAGGTCACCTCATCGAGGACGGGGCGACCGAGGAAGGACTTGCTGACCGCGCGTGCGGTGAGTTGGGTTGGCATACAGGCACTCCGAAGCATTCGAGGTCACGGTCCACGCGGACCGCAGGACGTGATGAACGCTTCGAAGGAGCATCGGCAACCTCACTAGTGCGACAACAATTGCATTAACATGGTTACACAGGATGTCCCCGCGAGCAAGAGAAGATCCATGCGCGAACCCACCCCACGCCCGGGCGGGCGCACTGCCCGCAACCGGGAGCAGGTGCTGGCCGCCGTCAGCGCCGAACTGGCCGAGAACGGGTACGACGCGCTGACCATCGACACGGTCGCCGCCCGCGCCGGTGTCCACCGCACCACCGTGTACCGGCGGTGGCGCAATGTGGGCGGCCTGCTCGCCGATGTCATCGCGGCAGCGGGTGATCTGGACTGGCAGCCCCGCGACACCGGCTCGCTCACCGACGATCTGACGGCACTGAACGAGGAGATCCAGGAATCGTTGCTGGCCCAGCCGTCGATCGCGGCGGCCCTGATCGCGGTGTCGTTCCGCTCGAGCGAAGCGGCCGACGGACTCGCCCGGATGTGGGCGGCCCGCTACGCCCAGTGCGAGATCGTGGTGGAACGGGCCGTGCGACGCGGCGAGATCCCCGCCGACACCGACCCCCGCGCCCTCCTGATCGCCGCGACCGCCCCGATCTACCACTGCCTGATGCTGCTACGCACCCCGCCCGACCCGGGCTTACCAGCTCGAGCAGCGGCCAGCACCGTGACCGCCGCCCGCGCAGGAGCATTCCGGGCCGGTGCGCCACTCCACCCCGGATCTCCGTCACCGCCCCAGTAGGTGACGGCCGGCTTCCACAGCGGGTGGACTACTCCACATCGGTACCAGGCGCACCTGCGCGCCGATCGATCCGAGTTCTGGTGCGGGCGTGCGCTTCTCGAATCAGATTCCGCAGGCTCTCCGCGCTCTCCCGGCCGGGGTCGGTGATCGAGAGCCAGTTCGGATACTGCGGGTGGGGCGCGAAGGTGTTGTCGGCGAGCGGGTTGGCGGCGTGTTCGGTGAAGGTGCTCTTGGTGACCGCGACGTTCAGGCGGAAGGCGCCGGGGCGGTCCAGGTCGGAAGCGGTGTCGTCGGGGTAGTTCTTGGTGATGATCGTGGCGAAGGGCTGGGTGCGCGGGACCACACCGTCGGGGGCGTAGTAGTAGAAGATGTCACCCCAGCTGATCTCGGGGAAGTCGCTGCCCTCGGCGGGTCGCAGGGCGAGCACGCCGTCGAGTCCCGTCACGAAGTCGTCGATCTCGGTAATCTGCATGCTTCAAGCGTGACATTGAAGTGCTTGTGTGGATTCGGACGCGATATCCCCAGGAGAAGTCGTGACAAAGCTCCATTCGGACTCGCTGCGCACCGTCGAGGTGGCGCGCGCGGCCAGGTATTCGGTGCAGCAGGTTCGCGACCTCGAGCGCGAGGGTGTGCTGCCTGCCGCGCGACGGTCGCCGGGCGGCCATCGGAACTACCGGCCGGTGCATGTCGCGGCGGCGCGGGCGTACCGCGCGCTGACGGAAGGAACCGGGCCGGTGGCGGCCAGGACGATCATGCGCGACCTGGTCGCCGGGGAGACGGGGCGAGCACTGGCCGGGCTCGACGCCGCCCACGCCGCCCTGCACACCGAACGCGGCGAGTTGGCGCTCGCGGTGCGGGCGGCGACCGAGATCGGGACCGAGCCGATCGCCGATGTCCGCGCCTCCGACGCACTCAACATCACGGAACTCGCCGACGCGCTCGGCGTCCGGACTTCCACCCTGCGGCACTGGGAGGCGATGGGATTGATCGTCGCCGATCGCGCGGCGGGCGCCCGCCGGTACTCGCCCGCACAGGTACGTGACGCCAGGATCGTGCACCAGTTGCGGCGCGCGGGTTACGGCATCACCACGTTGCGCGCGGTGCTCACCCAGTTCCGCCGCAGCGGGCCGGGAGAACTACGCGACGCGCTCGCCGCCAGGGAGGCGACACTCACCCGCCGATCCATGGCCCTGGTCGAGGCGGCGGCGGACCTCACCGAGGTGCTGCGGGATCAGGCCCCGCGAGCTCGTGCGCTCTGCTGAGTACCGGCGGCGATCAGTTCGAACAAGGCGGTGATGCTCTGGTCGCCACGCCCCTCGGCGACCGCGCAACGGAGCAGGTGGTGGATGGGTTCGTGCCAGCTCATGTCGATGCCGGTTTCGGCCGCCAACTGGGCGTCGTCGGTGACCGCCGTGTGGAACAGGTCGACGGTGGCGCCGAGGCGGGTGTAGTCCCGTGTGTCGATCTCGGTGGCCAGGATCGGCAGCAGGGACTCGATCATCCGCAACCATTTCGTCGAGTACCCGACCATCGCCTCGGCCGGAATTCCACGGGCGGCCAGGATGCCCGCGCCCTCGAGAAAGCCGAGCAGCGTCGGCAGAAGGGTCGCGCCGACGGCGGATTCGTAGAGCGCGGCCAGGTCGGTGTCGGTGCCGAGGAACTCGACGTCGCCGCCGAGCACGCGCAAGGTGTCGAGATGGGCGTCGAAGACGGCGCGGTCGCCGCCGAAGTACAGCAGGGTGTCGGGGTTTCCGACGGCCGACGGCACATTCTTGATCGCACCACCGAGGTAGCGCGCACCGGCGCAATGCGCGAAGAGCGCGAAATCCCTTGCCTGGGCGGGTGTTCCGCTGTTCAGGGTGATGAGGTCGCGGCCCGCGAGTTCGCCGGTGCCGTCCAGGCTGTCGCGGGTGGCGGGGAAGGTGGTCATCGTCGCCACGATCACCCGGCTCGCGGCGACGGCATCGGCGACGGCCGGGTGCGCCGTCGCACCCGCCGCGACCAGGGGTGCGGTGCGCTCGGGGCTGCGGTTCCAGACATGGGTGCGGTAGTCGGCGGCGAGGAAGGCCTGGGCGATCGCGGTGCCCATCGCGCCGGTGCCGAGCACGGTCACGTTGTTCATGCCTCCGAGTGTGGGCGCGATGCGGGCGGCGCAGAAGTACGCACTTTTTCGGTCCCTAGCGCACCCGCAGGTAATGGTCCAGGTCAGGGGCCCGGCAGAAGAACAATTGTGTGGGGCGCCATCGTTGTGAACCCGGCCAAGGCCGACGGTGAGACTCCACAGGCGTACGTCCGGTGGCCGTAAAGTTTCAGGTATGTCGGAGCCCGAGATGACCGAATTGGTACAGCGCATCGTCGAGGAGGCGCTGCTCGGCGGCCCGCGACGGTTCAACCGGAGCCAGGTGGCCGAGCTCTCCGGCGTGCCGGAGACCGAATCGCGACGGCTGTGGACGGCCATGGGCTTCCCCGCCAACTCCGAGGAAGCGGTCGACTACGCCCAGATCGACATCGACTCGGTCAGCACGTTCCGCGATATGAAAGTCGTCGCGGCGTCGAATCTTCGGCAGCAGGCCGCGGCCGCGCGCACCATCGGTCAGGGCATGGCGCGACTGGCCGAATGGCAGGCCGACCTGGTGCTCGCCGAGGTCAGAACCCGCGCGGAGGCGGCCGATCCGGCCCTGCCCATGGCCGAACGGATCAGGACGGCCGCCGAGGAGACCCTCGCGGGGGTGGAGCAGTTGCAGGCGTATGTGTGGCGCAGGCACCTGGTGGCCGCCGTCGCCCGGTCCATCGACGACGCCGGGGACGGCTCGACCCGCACCCTGGCCGTCGGGTTCGCCGACATGGTCGGTTTCACCCGACTCACCCGGCACCTGCATCCCGACGAATTGTCCACGCTGCTGGAGGCTTTCGAGTCGACCACCACCGCGGCGATCACCGACAACGGCGGCTGGGTGATCAAGAACGTCGGTGACGAGGTGATGTTCGCCGCCGAGAACGCGGTCGACGCGGCGCGTATCGCGCTGGCCATCCAGGAGTCGACGATGCTCGTCGGCGGCACCCCCGAACTGCGGGTCGCCTTCGCCTACGGCGAGGTCCTGCAGCGCTTCGGCGATCTGTACGGCTCGGTGGTCAATATCGCCGCCCGGCTCACCGGTGTCGCCCGGCCCGCCAACATCCTCATCGACGACGCCGCCGCCGAAGCCCTCGACGACCACCCCGAATTCACCATCCGCCACCTGCGTAGCGTCCGCGTCCGCGGCTTCAACCGCCTGCGCCCCCACCGCCTGCGCCGCGCGTGAACCCGGAACCGTTGCCGACCCTCCACCGCGGCAGCGCACGCGCACCGGACGAGATGCGCGAAGACCGTCGCGAGCACATCGCCGAGCGGGCGCGTCGCACCGACCACCGCGACGAGGACAACGACACCGTTCTCTAGGGTGTTGAGGTGGAAATGGACTGGCTGAGCGTGCGCGAGGCGTGCACGGTGTTCGCCGACGACGCGGTAGTGGCCCTGAACAAGCCGTCGGGGATCTCGGTGACCGGCGAGCGGCACGACACCGATCTGGTCGAGTTGGCGCAGGCGGCGGGGACACAGGTGTACCCCGTGCACCGGATCGACAAGGTGACCTCCGGGCTGGTGCTGCTGGCGACCGATCTGGCGGCACACGGGCAGCTGACCCGACAGTTCAACAAGCAGACCGCGCGCAAGGCGTATCTGGCGGTCGTGTCCGGGGACGACCTGCCCGATCAGGGCGAACTCGACCTGCCGTTGAGCGTCGGGCGCAAGAACCGGGTGCGGATCGCGGCGCCGCGCGAGGCGATCCGCCGCGACGGCGAGCGGTGGTTCGTCGACGACGCCGACCTGCTGCCCGCCAAGAACTACCCCTCGCTGACCCGGTTCAGCACCATCGCCCGCAAGGACGACCGCGCGCTGCTCGTCCTGCACCCGGTCACCGGCCGACGACATCAGATCCGCGTGCAACTCGCCTGGACCGGCCACCCGATCCTCGGCGACCCGCTGTTCGACCGCACCGCCGCCCTCCCCCGCACGCATCTGCACTCCTGGCAGCTGCGCCTGGACGCCGACTGGCTCACCCCACCGGTCCTCGACCTGCAAGCCGCGCCGGGCCCCGACTTCTGGGCACCGTTCACGACCGATCCCGACGAGGCGGCCCACCTGCTCGCCGAAGCCGACCGCCGGACGACCGCCTGACTACTCGGCGATCTCCCAGCTGCTGCCGCCGTCGTTGCGCGCGGTGACCACGACGGTCGCCGAATCGCCCTCGGCCTCGATCGCCGTGCAGGTGAAGGTGCTGCCGACCTCGACGATCTTCAGCCCCTGACCACAGTCGACGGTCACCGCGAAGCCGAGCTGGTCGGTGGCGTCCGTGCTGATCCCGGCCGCCGTGGCGGCGAGGTCGAACGCGACGTCTCGGGTGGCGAACTTCACCGTGCCCTCCTCGTCCTCGACCCGCACATCCACGCGGATGTCCTTGTCGTCGACCTTGGCCACACAGACGAAGGTGTCTCCCGTGGCCGGTTCGTCGGCCAGCCGTGGGCACTTCACGGAATCGACCTTCCGCGACATCGACGTGTAGGCCTTGTCGAGTTCGGTCGCGATGTCCTTCTCCAACGCCTCGTAGTCGGGGCCGCCGATCGAGAAGGAGCCACTGCATCCGGCCAGCGCGAGCGGGAAAACCAAGGCGCTCAACACAACCCGGAGGCCGGGGCGACGCGCTGCACGAGAGATCGACACACCGGTGACGCTACACAGCCGCAGGCCCCTCGCCCAGGCGAGTAAACATCCGGTCCCACTCAGCGGACACCTGTACTACAACCGGCCGATCGGCGCAGGGGAACGTAAGCTTTCGCGCGGTGAAAACGCACACAGACCAGCCGATGGGTTTCGGTCCGTGGTACGGCTCATGCAGACGGATAAGCGCAGGTCAGCTAGCCTTGAAGGGTGCCGATGAGTCATCCCGGCGCACTCTGACGCAACGGAGCGATCCCAGAGAAGAAAGCGACTGCCGATGATCCTGGCGGCTCAGCTCAGCGACACCCATTTCGATCTCAGCGCACGCAATACCGAACGGGTCGAGGCGGTGATGGGCTACCTGGCGGACCTGCCGCGCAGGCCCGACGTCATCCTCGTCACCGGCGACATCACCGATTCCGGCAAGCCCGAGCAGTACGCCGAGGCGCGCCTTGCCCTGACCGCCGACATCCCGGTCTACCTGCTGCCCGGCAACCACGACGACCGCGCGAACTTCCGCACCGGCCTGCTCGGCGAGCCCGCCTCGACAGCACCGGTCAACAGCGCCAACCGCGTCGGCCCGCTGACGGTGCTCATGCTCGATTCCAGCATCCCCGGCGAACCGAGCGGTGAACTGTCCGACGACACCTACGCCTGGTTGCGCGCCGCCCTCGCCGAAGCGCCCGCCGACGGCCCGATCCTGCTCGCCCTGCATCACCCGCCGAAGCACCTGTTCAGCCCGATCGTCGACGTGATCGCGCTGGCCGACCCGGGTCGCCTGGCCGCGATCGTCGCGGGCGACTCGCGCATCGTCGGCGTGCTCACCGGCCACGCCCACTCCCCCATCGCCACCACCTTCGCGGGCAAGCCGATGATCACCTGTCCGAGCACCGCCTCGGTCCTCGGTGGTGAATGGGAGATCACCCCGCCGCATCGCGTGATGGACTACGCGCCGGATCCGGCCATCGCCTTGCACGTCATCGACGAGAACCACACCCTCACCACCCATTTCCGTACGGTCGCGCTGGGCGGCTGGCTGGCCGAACCGCACATCTGAACCGGCGCGGCCGCCGACTCGTTCGCCGGGCGGCGGCCGCGACCCGTGACAGCGCGTGACAGCGCCGTGACAGTGCCGCCACGGACAGTGGCCGCATGACGCAGACCATCAGCGAAACCCGCACCATCCCGACCGACATGCTGGAACGGTTCCGGGCCCGCGCCGCCGGGCACGACCGCACCAACACCTACTTCGCCGACGACCTCGCCGAACTGCGCGGCATCGGCTATCTCGCCGCGGCGGTTCCGGCCGAGCGCGGCGGGTGGGGTCTGGACCTGGCCCAGCTCGCGGCGAGCCAACGACGGCTGGCCCGCTACGCCCCCGCCACCGCGCTGGCGATGACCATGCACTCCTACTGGATCGGCATCGCCAACGAAATGGCAAGGGCCGGAGACCATTCCGTCGACTGGATCTACACCGAAGCCCTCGCTGGCGAGGTGTTCGCGGCCGGACATGCCGAGGCGGGCAACGACATTCCGGTGCTGCTGTCGACATGCCAGGCCCGGCGCGTCGACGGCGGCTACCGGCTGACCGGACGCAAACAGTTCGGTTCCAACGGCCCGGCGTGGTCGTGGCTCGGCGCGCACGCCCTCGACGTCGACGCCGAGGGCGGCCCGAAAGTGGTGCACGCCTTCGTGAAACGCGGTTCCGACGGCGCCACCGTCGTCGAGAACTGGGACACGCTCGGCATGCGGGCGACGCAGAGCTACGACACCCACCTCGACGAGGTGTTCGTGCCCGATATCCGGGTCGGCTGCGTGGTGCCAGCGGGCGACGGGGAACACCCGTTCCTGGTGGGGATGACGATGTGGCCGTTGGCGCTCATGGGTGCGGTGTACCTCGGCATCGCCGACCGCGCCCTGGAACTGGCGGTGGCGAACGCGCGGAACAAGAAGTCGATGGCGATCGAGCGGGGCGCCTACGCCTACAACCCGTTCGTGCAGCACCAGATCGCCTCGATGTACCTGGAACTCGACGCCGCCGACGCGGTACTCACCGGCTTCACGGCCGACTGGGTGGCCGGAACCGACCACGGCGCCGACTGGGTGCCGAAGGTCTACGCGATGAAATGGCGGTCGGTCGAGGCGGCCAAACGGGTGGTGGACACCGCGCTCGACGTGGTGGGTGGCGCGGCCATGTTCCGGGGCAACGAACTCGAACGGCTCTACCGCGACGTGCGGTGCGGCGGTTTCCATCCCGGCAACGACGCGCTGACGCACGAGATGGTCGGTAAGGCGATACTCGGCATCATCGGCGAGCAGCCGCGCTGGTGAGCCCCGCGTGCCCTGGGGGCGCGGTCAGGCCCCGCAGGCACGGTCAGGCCCCCCAGGCACGGTCAGGCCCCCCAGGCACGGTCAGGTCAGCGGGCACGTCAGCCCCACGGGCACGTCAGCCCCACGGGCACGGTCAGGGCGGCGGGCACGGTCAGGGTGGCGGGCACGGTCAGGGCGGCGGGCCGAGCGCCGCGAGGGTGTAGCCGATCAGCGCGTCGTTGCCGAGGCTCGCGCCGAAGCGTTGGGCGTGCTCGAAGACGTTGTCGCCCAGCTCTTTTCGCAGTCGTGTCGACAGCTGGTCGAGAACCTCGCGGTCCGTGCCGAGGGGCTGTTCGGTGGTGGCCGCGCGGATGGCGCCGTCGAGCACGGCGGCGCGTTGCGGTCGGCCGAGCTGTTCGAGCAGCAGCGCGATCGACCGCAGCATCACCCACTGGGTGGACCACATGCCCGCCCGCTGCCAGGCGCGCAGCAATGCCGGGTAGGCGGCTGCGGCCTCGGCGGTGCGGCCCGAGCGCACGTCGAGCGAGGCGCGCGAGGCGCCCGCGACACCGGTCACGAATGTTGTGCCGGTCGCCTCGGCCATCCGCAGCGCGCGGTCGAACATCTCGCGCGCCCGGTCCGGGTCGACGTCGAGGACGGCCTCGCCCGCGCAGTAGAGCAGGTAGGCCGTGTACGGGGAGATCGCTGTGACGGTGGCCAGCTCGGCGCAGCGTTGCCCGACGCTCGGGTCACCTGCGTAGCCGAGCAGCATCGTCCAGGTCGCGGTGTCCATGTTCGGAGTTTCGCGGCCGGGAATCTCAGCGGCCCGGCGGTACCACTGAGCCGACTCCGCGAACCGTCCCGAGAACAGCTCGCACACGCCGTACGCACCGTAGGCGTTGTACGGCGGGTCCGCGCAGGCGGCGAGAGCCCGACCGGCCCGGTCATAGGCACCGACCAGGTCACCGGCCATCCACCGCGCGTAGGCGGCGGCCGCGAGCACCTCCGCGGCGAGACGACCGGAAAACCCGCCCGCGGGCAGATCGGCGCCGTCGTGACCGCTCGAGGTCTCGGCCGCGAGCACCAGTTCCGACCAGGCCAGCACGTCCGGGCGGAGCCGGAGCAGGCCGTAGTCCATCAGGGCGGCGACGAGTCGGGCGGCGCGCGGGGTGTCGCCGTGGTCGAGGAGCCAGTGCAGGGCGCGGTGGAGTTCGGTGACCGTGTCGTCGATGCGGGTGATGGCGGTGGCCGAGTCGGCCAGTTCCCGACAGGTCCGTTCCGCCCAGTCGACGAAGTAGGCTGCGTGCCGGGCGCCCGCGCCGTCGTCGGCGGCGGCGCGGGCGGTTCGGCCGAAGGTGCGCAGGGTTTCGAGCAGCGCGTAGCGCCGACCGGGAGCGCGCAGGACGAGCGAGCGTTCGGTGAGGGCGGTCAGCCCGTCGGCGGCGACGCCGAGCTCGATACCGCAGACGGCCGCGGCCGCCGCCACGTCGAACGGTCCGGCGAACACCGACAGGCTCGTGAAGGTCTCCCGCAGACCTCGATCGAGCAGATCCACCGACCACGCGACCGCGGCGGCGAGCGAACCGTGCCTGGTCGCGGTGCGGTATCCGGCCGAGAGGAAGTCGAATTGGCGATCAAGGCCCGCCGCGATCTCGTCCACCTCGTGGGAGTACATCCGCGCGGCGGCCAGTTCGATGGCCAGGGGTAGTCCGTCGAGCCTGGACACGATGGCACCGACCTGGGCCACCGTCGCGGGAGCGAGCGGCAGGTCGCCGGTGACCGAGGCGGCCCGCTCCAGGAAGAGCGCCACAGCGGGCGAACCGTCGCCGACCGCCAGCGGCGGCACCCGACGCACCTGTTCACCGGCCACTCGCAGCCGCTCCCGGCTCGTCGCGACGATCCGCAACTTCGGGCAACGGCGCAGCAGCAGGTCGACCAGCGCGGCGATCGGCTCGATCACGTGCTCGCAATTGTCCAGGAGCACAAGCATTTCCGTCTCGTGGATCACCCCCGCGATGCGCTCGTCGAGCGGGATACCGGGGCGCACGTCGATGGCGAGGGCGGCGGCGACGGCTGTCACCGCCCCGGCGAGATCGGCCGGGGCCAGCTCGCACCACACCACCGGCGACCCGGTGTGGCCGCGCCCGAGTTCCAGCATCAGGCGGGTCTTGCCGACGCCGCCGGGTCCGACGAGAGTCACGAGGCGATGGTCGGTCGACACGGCACGTGCTTGCGCCAAGAGCTCATCGCGACCGATCAGCGCGGTGACCGGCATCGGAAGTGGTTGGGGCGCATCCGTTTCCACCTCACCCGCCAGCAGCCTTCGATACCTTGCCCGCAACGGCTCCGACGGTTCGGTACCGAGTTCGGCGGCCAGTAGTCTGCGGAACTCGTCGTAGACGCGCAGTGCGTCGGCGTGCCTGCCTGTGGCTACCAGCGCGTCGATCAGCAAGGCGCGCAAGTGTTCTCGCAGCGGATGTTCATCGACCAGTGCGCGCAGCCGGGCGGCTACTCCGTCCGTTCGCCCCTCGGCGAGCAGGCGGGCGGCCTCGGATTCGTGTGCGCGGACCCGAAGTTCCTCCAGCCGAGCCGATTCCGCGCGGGCGTCATCGACCATCTCGAGTTCCGGGTAGGCGGGCCCCACCCAGCGACGCAGGATCTCCTCGGCCGAGCCACCACCGTCGAGGATCGCGGCGAGTTCGTCGGCATCGACGACGAGGTGGTCCGGGTCCACCCGGTACCCGTCGCCCGTCGACGCGATCGGCACAACCCGACGTAGACGGGACACCTGGTTGTGCAGGGCAGCCACCGGATTGTTCGGCCCGTCGACCGGCCACAACAGCTCGATCGCCGCGTCCGCCGAGACCACCGCGCCACGGCGGAGCACGAGCAGCGCCAGCAATTTTTTCGGCAGAACTCCGGCGGGCGTCACCTCCGCGCCGTCGGGCGCGTGAACTCGCAGCGGCCCGAGCACCGCGCAATGGAAGCGCTCCTGGCGGCCCTCTTCGTGCACGGACCAAGCCTACGACCACGCGAGCACACCGGATCCACACACAATCCACACGGCGCGCATATCCGAGCGGGGCAACCCCCTGGCAGACTGGACACGTGAATCACAAGCCCGCGGATCTGCCCCGCGGACCGCTGCGTCCCATCGAGTTGGCGACCGGGGCGGTGATGGCCGGGCTCACCGTCGGCCTCATCACCGTGGGCTCGCTGGTGCCGATGGCAGCCGCGTTGCAGCTGGTCGCGGCCGTTCCGCTCGGGCTGCTCGCCCATCGGTACCGGCTGCGGGCACTGGTCACCGCCACTGTCGCCGCCGGGCTGGTCACCTTCGTCGCCGCGGGCATCATGCCCGCGCTCGGGGTGCTCGGTGCGGCCACTGTCGCCGGGATCGTCGGGATCGTCAAACGGCGCGGTGGCGGCCTACCCGCCGTCCTGGCGCTCGGGGTGCTCGCCGGGGTCGGCTGGGGGTTGTTCTCGGTGGCGAGCCTGCTGCTGTTCGCCCGCACCAGGCAGCTGTTCTTCGATGCCATCCGCAGCACCGCCGAGGGCATCAACAATCTCGCCGAACGACAGGCACAGCTCGAACCGCTCGGCCGGATGGCCACCGAGGCCACCGACGCCGTCCTGCGCTGGTGGTGGCTCTACATCGGCGGCTCGGTGGCGCTCGGCGTGTTCGTGAGCACGCTCGTCTCCTGGTTCGTGCTCGGCTCGGTGCTCGACCGGCTGCGATGGCTGCCGGGCAGCGACCGGCTCGACGCACCGGCGGACGACCGGCAGATCGCCCCGCTGCCCGTCTCCCTGCACGGCGTGGGTTTCCGGTACCCCGGAGCCGATACCGACGCGCTCGCCGACATCGACCTCACCATCCGGCCCGGTGAGTTCGTCGCCGTGGTCGGCCACAACGGGTCGGGCAAATCGACACTCACCCGGGTGCTCGCGGGACGGCCGCCGACCTCGGGTGCCGTCGACCGGCCGGGCTCGGCGGGCCTCGGCCAGCTTGACGGTACCGCGCTGGTGCTGCAACGACCCGAAAGCCAGACGCTCGGCGTCTCCGTCGCCGACGACGTGGTGTGGGGCCTGCCGCCCGAACTCGCCGCCGAGGTCGACGTCGACGCCCTGCTCGCCGAGGTCGGACTGGCCGGGATGGGCCGTCGCGAAACCGCCACCCTGTCCGGCGGACAACAGCAGCGTCTCGCCGTCGCCGCCGCTCTGGCCCGGCGCCCGGCCCTGCTGATCGCCGACGAAGCCACCTCGATGATCGACCCGGACGGCCGCCGCGACCTGGTCGCCCTGCTGGCGCGGCTGCCACGGCGCCACGGCACCGCGGTGGTGCTGGTGACCCACCACGAAGCCGACGCGAGCGCCGCCGACCGGGTGCTCCACCTGGCGCAGGGCCGCATGGTCGACCGGCTCGCGGCCTGGCCACAACCGGTCCGCGATCAGCGCCGCGCCCCGATGGGCGAACCCATCCTCGAACTCAGCGGCGTGCGCCACACCTACAACCGCGGCACCCCGTGGGAGGCACCGGCCCTGCACGGCGTCGACCTGTCGGTGCGCCGCGGCGAGGCGCTGCTCGTGGTCGGCGGCAACGGATCGGGCAAATCGACGCTGGCCTGGATCATCGCCGGGTTGATCGCCCCGAGTGAGGGCCGCTGCGAACTGCGCGGCACCCCGGTCGACAAGCAGATCGGGCACGTCACCCTGGCGTTCCAGCATTCCCGGCTGCAACTGCAGAAGCAGACCGTCGGCGAGGAGATCGCCGACTGGGGCGGCAAGACCACCGGTTCCGGCGCCGTCGGCCGCGCGCTCGACGCGGTGGGCCTCGACCGGGCCGTCGCGGCCCGATCGGTCGACGAACTCAGCGGCGGTCAGGCCAGACGGGTGGTGCTCGCGGCGATGGTCGCCAGCCGTCCCCAGGTGGTCGTCCTCGACGAACCACTGGCCGGACTCGACCCGCAGGGCCGCGCGGAAGTGGTGGAACTGCTTGCCCGACTGCGTGATTCGGGGCTCACCCTGATCGTCATCTCGCACGATGTCGCCGACGTGTCGGCGGTCTGCGATCGCACGGTCCACCTGGACTCCGGTGTGGTCGTCGAGACCGCGAGACAGGCCGTCGGCGCCGTCGCCGGGCGCACCGAGCCGCTGTGGCGGCTGGACAACTCCCGCAACGAACCGGGGAACGGAGTGGCCCGATGAGCACCGTGTTGTTGCGGGAAGTACCGGTGGACAGCGTGGTGCACCGGCTGTGGGCTGGCACCAAGATGATCGCCGCGTTCACCATCAGCCTGCTGCTGATGTTCTGGCCGATGTGGCCGGTACTCGGCGTCATCATCGTCTTCCTGATCGCGATCGCGGTGGTGGCCAGGATCCCGCTCGGCGCGCTGCCACGCCTGCCGCTGTGGTTCTGGGGTCTGGTCGTGCTCGGCGGGCTGGTCAACATCCCCAACGGGACACGCGGGGTGCTGGTCTACGCCCAGGTGGTCGTCTTCGGTCTGGTGCTGCTCGGTGCCTCGCTGCTGATCGCGTTCACCACCCCGATGGGTGAGGTCGCGCCCGCGCTGGCCAAGCTCGGCGCGCCGCTGCGCAAGCTGAAGCTGCCGGTCGACGAGTGGGCGGTGGTCGTCGCGCTCACCCTGCGCGGCCTGCCGCTGCTGCTCGACGAGATCCGGGTGCTGCGCGCGGCCCGCAAGCTGCGCCCGAAGGAGAGCCTGCTGCACCGCGCGTCCGACGCGAACCCGCTCATCGACATTCTCACCGCGTGCATGGCGGTGTCGTCGCGGCGGGCGGGCGAACTGGCCGAGGCCATCACCGCACGCGGTGGCACCGGTATGCTCACCGCCCACCCCAGCGGCCCGACCAGGCGCGATGCCGTGGCACTCGCGATCGTGTTCGCGGTTTGCGCGGGTGCGCTCGGGCTCAACGCCGCCCTGTGAACGATCACGGCTCGCGATAGCGGTTATCTATGAGGAATTTCATGTTTAAAATCTGAATTCCCCTGTGAGACACCAGCGAGACGACTAGCGTTCAACCCACAACCGAGCTGGACCGCTTTCACGTGCCGACGCTCGCTTCTCGGGGGAAGCAACGAACGCGGCGCCTTCGTTTGGGCACGTCTCCTGATGAAAACCAGATGGGAATGTTCACATGATCATCCGTAAGATCGCCGCGGTCGCCATTCCGGTGCTCGCGGCAGCGCTGGTCGGAACCGGCGTCGCGAACGCCGAACCGGTGCCACCGAGCGTCGAGTTCCGCACCGAGTTGCACGGCAACACCGTTGTCACCACGCTCACGCACGGCACCTTCTCCGTCACCGACGGCGCCGTCCAGGTCCGCGACGAAGCGGGCGCCACCCTGTTGTCGCTGCCGCTCTCGGTGCGCGACGGCGCGCTCGAGTACCCGCTGCCGCACGCGGTGACCGACGAGGGCCGCAAGCTCGAACTGATCGCCGTGAAGGACGCGGCCCTCGCGCGGCCCAACCTCACCCCGGTGGCCTCGCCCTCGGAAAACTATGCGGCACAGGCCAATTTCGCCTCGACCTTCGGCCTGGCCACCGCCATCGGCAGCTTCGTCGGGATGGCCATCGGCGCGGTGATCGGCCTGGTCGTCGGCGCTGCCGCCGGTGGCGTCGGCGCACTGCCGGGCTTCATCACCGGTGCGTCGGTCGGCGCGATCATCGGCACCATCGTCGCCGGTGGGCCGACCCTGATCGTCGCGGGCATCGACCTGATCAACACCTTGGCCGCGCCGCCGGGCACCACCCGGTGGGCGCAGGCCGGGTAATCCCCGAAGGCAACGCGCTGGGAGCAAACTCTCAGCGCGTTGGTCCGGCGGGCCGGTGGCGGCCGGCCCGCCGTCGGCCTCAGGCCTTGTCGCGCAGCGCGTTCTTCGCCGCTTCCTGAGCCGAGTCGACCTGACCGGCGAACTTGCCGCCGGTCTTGTTGTCCACCACGTCACCGGCCTTCTCGATGACGTCGTCGACCTTGTCGGCATGCTGGGAGGCAAGGCCCATCGCCTTGTCCGCCAGGTTCTTGAAATCCACCGCGTACTCCTCGCTGATTCGAACCGGGTACAACGCGATCACCCTAGCAACGCCGCAGCTTTCGCGCGCGAGCATCATCGTGGCGAACTTGTCACACCGTCCCAGACCGGATGCCACAGGCGGCCCGTGTCGGTCCACGCCTGGAACCGCACGGTTCCCGCGATGCTCGGGGTGACCCACTCGGAGTCCTTGATCTCCTCGGCCGTCATCTCGTTGGTGAACGGAGATGTCTTGCGGCGCAGCCGACGGAACTGTTCGGCGAGGCGGCGCTGCTGCTCGTGGTCGAATCCGGTACCCACTCGGCCGACGTAGACGAAGTCGTCGTCGTGCGGGATGCCGAGCAGCAGCGATTTGAACGGCCGGGCGGTGCTCGGCCGCCACCCGCCGATCACCACCTCCCTGGACCGCCAGTTCCGCTGCTTGATCCAGGTCTGGCCGCGTTTGCCCGGTTGATACACCGAATCGACCCGCTTGGCGACCACACCCTCCTGGCCCTGCGCACGGCTGAGCTCCATCGCCTCGGCACCGGAACCGCCGAGCCGTTCCGACACGTTCATCGACGGAGCCAGCCGCCCCAAGGCCTCGAGGACCACCCGGCGGTCGCTGTATTTCTTACGCAGCAGCGAGGTGCCGTCGAGGTACAGGACGTCGAAGGCGACGAAGATCGCCCGGGCCGAATCCGCTTGCAGCGCCGAGATATCCGAGATGCCGTGCTCGTCGAGGACGACCGCCTCCCCGTCGAGCACCACCCGGTGCCCGGCGAGTTCGGCGGCCAGCGCGGCCAGGCGCGGATATCGCGCCGTGACGGTGTTGCCCCGGCGGCTGCGCACGGTGACGGCGCCGTCGTCGATCTCGACGATCACCCGGAACCCGTCCCACTTGGTCTCGAACTCCCACTCCGGCGGCCGCAACGACTCCACGTCCCCGGCCGTCGCGAGCATCGGCGACAACCCACGGGGAAACGAGCGGGACCCGCTGTCGGACAGCACTTCCCGTGCGCCCTGGTCGCGCATGTAGTGCATCAGCCACTGGTCACCCCTGGTCTGGATGAAGGCGTAGCGGCCGCGCACCTTCTTGCCGTCGAACTCGACGATCACCTCGTCGTCGCGCCACTTCTCGGTGCGGTAGGTGCCCGAATCCCAGATCGTCATCTCCCCGGCGCCGTACTCGCCCTTGGGGATGGTGCCGTGGAAGTCGAGGTATTCCAGCGGGTGGTCCTCGGTGCGCACCGCGAGGCGGTTGTGTTTGGGCTCGGTCGGCGGACCCTTGGGGACCGCCCAGGAGGCCAGCACGCCGTCGCGTTCGAGGCGCACATCCCAGTGCAGGCGGCGGGCGTGATGTTCCTGGATCACGAACCGGTCGTCGGAACCACGTTCGGGGGCGGCGGCGGGGACCGGTTCCGGTGTGCGCCCCGGGTCGCGCATGCTGCGGTACCTGGTGAGCGAGTCGGGTCGGGCGGGCAGTGGCGGGTCGAGGTCGGCCAGCAGGTCGCCGTCGGCTTTCCAGCGGGCGAGTACCTCGTCGAAGCGCAACTGCCGCAACGACTTCCCGTCCTCGATCTCGGCCCAGTCGCGCGGGGCCGCGGCATTGGGTTCGGTGCGTCCGCGCAGCGAATAGGGCGCGATGGTCGTCTTGGCGGCGTTGTTCTGGCTCCAGTCGAGGAACACCTTGCCGCCCCGCGCCGACTTCGCCATCGTCGCGGTGACGAGGTCGGGGTGCAGCTTCTCCAGATTGGTCGCCACCTGTTTGGCGACCGTCGACGCGCCGCGCGAACTCACCGGCCGATCCAGCGGCACGTAGAGGTGAATCCCCTTGCTGCCACTGGTCACCGGAAACGCGCGCATCCCGATCGCGCCGACCATGTCACGCACGGCCAGCGCCACCGTGGCGCACTCGACCAGACCCGCACCGGGCCCTGGATCGAGGTCGAACACGATACGGGTGGCCGGTCCACGCTCGCCCGCATCGAAACGCCACTGCGGCACATGGATTTCCAGCGCCGCCTGCTGCCCGAGCCAGGCCATCGCCGCCTCGGAATCGATGAGCGGATACACCACCCGGCGACTGGAATGCTCGAGCGCGGCGCGGTGCAACCACGCGGGCGCGTGCTCGGGCAGGTTCTTCTCGAAGAAATCGGGGTGGTCCACCCCGTTGGGCCACCGCTTCCTGGTGACCGCACGACCGGCGATATGCGGCGCGATGGCCTCGGTGATCGCCGAATAGTAGGCGATCACTTCACCTTTGGTGGTTCCGGTGGCGGGGTACAACACCTTGTCGAGGTTGCTGAGCTCTACCTCGACGTCCGGTTCACCCGGCGCACCACGGAACTCGCGGCGGGCCATCGACGTGGCCCGGCGGCGGAGGCCGCGTCGTCGCGGCCCCCGCGCACCGGATCAGGCCTTCGGTCCCGGATCGGTCGGGGTGGTGCCACCGGTGGCAGGTCCCGCGCCCGGCTGCTGCGGGGGCACGGCCTTCTTGGCGGCTTCCTTGCCCTTCTCGATCTTGTCGGTGTACTTGCCCTTGGTTTTGTCGTCGATGAAGGTGCCTGCCTTGTCGACCGCATCGTTGATCTTGTCCGCGTTCTGCGCGGCGGCCTCCTTGCCCTTACCGAGCAAGCCCTTCAAGGTGTCCACGAGACTCATCTGCCGATGTTCCTTTCCCGGTTTCGCGCGATCGCCCATCGCTGGTCTGAGCCGAAAGGTTCACTCCACATCTTCCCACCACGAAACCCGTGGTGGGAGGTCATTCGGAACCACCCGCTCACCCGGCTTGGGTATCGCGATCGCGGTACCCGCCGCATCGGCCGCCGACACCAGTCTGCGCACCGGTTCGGCCCAGCCGTGGAAAGCGAGGTTGAAGGTCGCCCAGTGAATCGGGACGAAGAGCCCGTGGCCGGGGTCGCCGAGGCACAGTGCGGCGTGGGCGCGCACCGCTTCCTCGGGGTTCATGTGGACATCGGTCCAGCGCTCGTCGTAGGCACCGATCGGGAGCAGGGTGAGATCGAACGGTCCGAGCACCGCCCCGGCCTGCGCGAAAGCCTTGGTGTATCCGGTGTCGCCGCCGAAATACACCCGCTTGGTCGGCCCGGCCAGCGCCCACGACGCCCACAGCGTGGTGTTGCGGGTCAGGCCGCGACCGGAGAAGTGGCGTGCCTCGGCGCAGGTGATGGTGAGCCCACGATCGCCCGCCGTGCGACCGAGGGAAACCGAACCGCCCCAGTCCAATTCGATGATGCGGTCATCCGGCACGCCCCACAGCCGCAGGTGCGCGCCGATCCCGGTCGGCACCACGAACGGTGCGAGCTGGGCGCGGACCAGTTCGTCCACGGTGGCCTTGTCGAGATGGTCGTAGTGGTCGTGGGAGATCACCACGGCATCGACCTTCGGCAGGGCGGTCAGCGCACCCGGCACCGGATGCAATCGGGCGGGACCGATCACCGGCGACGGCGAGACCCGCTCGCTCCACACCGGATCGGCGAGCACGCGGTACCCGTCGAGTTCGATCAGCGCGCTCGCGTGCCCGTACCAGGTGACGGCCAGGTCCGCGGCCTGCTCGGGCAGCGCGGGCGGCACCAGCGGAACCGGTCGTCTCGGCCGCCCGACCCGCCCCTGGGTGAGCCCCGACCACACCAGCGACACCGCCGAACCCGTCGCGATCATCGCGCTGGCCTCGGTGTTGTGGAAGCGGCCGTCGCGGTAGGACGACTTGCCGAGCGCCGTCGGCGCGATCTCCGAGGGTCCGGCACCGAGCGCCCTCGGCAGGCCCCACACGGCACGCCCCACCCAGGCCAGCCCGAGCGCACTCGCCACCGATCCCGCGAACCGGGCCGGATTCATCAGCGCCCCTGGAATTTCGCCGGACGCTTCTCCTGCCGAGCCAGTCGGCCTTCCTGCGCGTCGTCGCTGGTCCAGGCCGCCGACAGCGCTGTCTCCAGCTGCTCGCTGGCGGGAACGCGGGTGCCGTCGTCGTTGAGCATGAGCTTCATGGCCCGCAGCGACAGCGGCGCGAGCTGGGCGATCGACTTCGCCCAGGCCTTCGCATCGGCCACGGTGCCGATCTTGTTGGCGAAACCGAACGCGTAAGCGTCTGCGGCGCTGACGGTTTCGGCACCGAGCAGGATGGTGCGGGCCGGGCCGCCGCCGATCAGGGCGGCCAGCCGCGCGACGGTCCACCGGTCCACCGAGATGCCGAGCTTGGCGGCGGGCACCGCGATGTAGGCGTCGGGCTCGATCACCCGCAGATCCGAGGCGAGCGCCAGCTGCACCCCGGCGCCGATCGCGCCACCGTTGATCGCCGAGATGACCGGCACCGGCAGGCTCTCGATGGTGTGCAGCATGTCGAGCAGACCGGTCAGGAAGTTCTCGGAGTACACACCCGACAGGTCGGCGCCCGCACTGAAGATCGGGCCACGCCCGGTGAGCACGATCGCCCGCGCCCCCTGGTCGACGGCCTCGAGCACGGCCGTGCGCAGCTGGGCGACCAGCTCCTCGTTGAGCGCGTTGCGCCGCTGTTCGCGCTGCAGTTCGATGGTGATCACGTCGCCATCGCGGGTCACGCCGAGCATGAATTCCTCCACAGAAGTACCGGATCACGTGGTTGTCTTCACTCTGCCACAGTCAGCGGTCGGCGCCCGGTAAGGCATACCATCGGCGACTGTGGGAACCTTCGACATCGTGGTGATCGGCGCGGGCCAGGCCGGGCTGTCGGCGGGCTACCACCTGCGACGACTGGGTTTGGTTCCCGAACGCGACTTCGTCATCGTCGACCACGCGCCGGGTCCGGGCGGGGCCTGGCAGTTCCGCTGGCCCTCGCTCACCTTGACCACGGTGAACCGGGTGCACGACCTGCCCGGCATGTCGTTCGCCGAGACCCTGCCGCCCGGTTCGTCCTCGGCACCGGCCGCGACCGCCGTTCCGCACTACTACGAGCTCTACGAGAAGCGATTCGACCTGCGGGTTCGCCGTCAGGTCTCGGTGCGGGTGGTCTGCGACCGGACCGCCGACGGACAGAGCTGCGCCGGACGCGGCGAAGTGCTGCAGGTCGAGACCGACAGCGCCGCAACACTGCGCACGCGCGGGCTGATCAACGGCACCGGCACGTGGGAACACCCGTTCATCCCGCGCTATCCGGGCGCCGACGGCTTCGCCGGACGTCAGCTGCACACCCGCGACTACCGCAGTCCCGACGAATTCGCGGGCAAGCACGTGATCGTCGTCGGCGGCGGAATCTCGGCGGTGCAGTTGCTCGACGAGATCTCCCGGGTCACCTCGACGACCTGGGTGACCAGGACCGAGCCGCGCTGGCGCGAGACACCGTTCACCGAAGCGGACGGGCGCGCGGCGGTGGCCGCGGTGGAGGACCGCGTGCGCCGCGGTCTGCCGCCGGGCTCGGTGGTGTCGCTGACCGGGCTGCCGCTCGACGACCGGCTGCGCGGCGCCCGCGACCGAGGCGTACTCGACCGGCTGCCCATGTTCGAACGGATCGAGCCGACCGGTGTGCGCTGGTCCGACGGCACTTTCCAGCCCGCCGACGTGATCCTGTGGGCGACCGGTTTCCGCAGTTCCCTCGACCATCTGGCCCCGCTGCGACTGCGCGGACCCGGCGGCGGCATCACGATGACCGGCCGTCTGGCCACCCAGGTCGCGGTCGACCCCCGCGTACACCTGATCGGCTACGGGCCGTCGGCCAGCACGATCGGCGCCAACCGGGCAGGCCGCGCGGCCGCCCGGGAGTTGAGCGACTACCTGGGGATCAGTCCAGACCAGCGCTGAAGGTCGCCGGATCGGGGCCGACCCGGGTGCCCTGATCGAGGCGGTTGATCGCTGCCATCGCGTCGGCGTCGAGTTCGAAGGTGAACACGTCGAAGTTCTCGGCGATGCGCGAGGGCGTCACCGACTTCGGGATGACGATATTGCCCAGTTGCAGGTGCCACCGGATGATGACTTGCGCGGGCGTGCGATCGAGCTCCTTGGCCAGGCTCACGATGGTGGGGTTGTCCAGCAGCGTGCCCTGCCCGAGCGGGCTCCACGCCTCGGTGGCGATGGCGTTGTTCGCATGGAAGGTGCGCAGTTCGGGCTGGGCGAGGGTGGGATGCAGCTCGATCTGGTTCACGGTGGGGATCTCGCCGGTCTCGGCGATCACCTGCTCCAGATCGGGGATCCGGAAGTTCGAGACGCCGATGGATTTCACCCGGCCCTGCGACTTCAATGCCTGCAGCGCGCGGAACGTGTCGACGAAACGACCGGCCTTCGGCATCGGCCAGTGGATCAGGTACAGGTCGAGATAGTCCAGGCCGAGTCGCCGCATGCTGGTGTCGAAGGCCCGCAGCGTGCTGTCGTAGCCCTGATCGGCGTTCCACAGCTTGGTTGTCACATAGATCTCGTCGCGGGGAATACCCGAGGCACGGATCGCGCGACCTACGCCTTCCTCGTTTCCGTAGATCGCGGCCGTGTCGATACTGCGGTAGCCGACCTTCAGCGCCTCGGCGACCACGGTGGTGACGTCTTCCTCGGGCACCTGGAACACACCGAAACCGAGCTGTGGTATGACGTTCCCGTCGTTGAGCACGATGGTGGGAACAGGGCTGCTTTCGCTGCGGAAGGTCACCCTACCGAAGGGTAGAAGTGGTTGCCGGTGGCGTCAACGACACGCCGTCGCGTGTTTCCCCAGGTGTGCGAACCGGGGCGGAGGTCGGTTTCGTCACCGGCCGATGCGGCGGTAGCGCGCCAGGCGCAGTGCGCGCAGGTCCTCCGGTGATCGGTCGCGCAGCGCGGCCAGTTCCTCGGCGATGGCCAGGACGACGCGCCGCGCGAACCCCACCGGTTCGTCCGCCGCGTCGGGGTACTCCTCGACGATCCGGTCGACCACGCCGTCCGCGAGCAGGTCGGCGGAGCGGATGCGCTGGGCGGCAGCGAGTTCCGGCGCGTGCTCGGTGTCGCGGAAGACAATGGCGCTCGCGCCTTCCGGCGGCAGCGGGGCCAGCCAGCCGTGCCGGGCGGCGAGCACCCGGTCGGCCGGGAGCAGGGCGAGGGCGCCGCCGCCGGTGCCCTGACCGAGCAGCACGGAGACGGTCGGGGTGTCGAGGGTGACCAGGTCGGCCAGGCAGCGCGCGATCTCACCCGCGAGGCCACGCTCCTCGGCCTCCTTGGACAGGGCGGCACCGACGGTATCGATCACCAACACCAGCGGCAGCCGCAACTCCCCCGCCAGCGCCATCGCCCGGCGGGCCTCGCGCAGCGCGGCCGGGCTCATCGTCTGCTCCTCCAGCCACCCGGATCGGTCGTGACCGAACACCACGCACGGTCGGCCGCCGAACCGGGCGAGCGCGAGCAGGACGGTGCGATCGGTCTCGCCCTGCCCGGTGCCCGAGAGCGGAACCCGTTGGGTGACATGGCGAAGCAGGTCACGAATGCCCGGCCGACCGGGACGCCGCGTACTGAGCACCGAATCCCACGCTGTCGCCACAGGATTCGCCGGTATCCCCGGATTGCGAACCGGCGCTGCCCAACCCGGCTCGGCCGACAACGGAAGCAGCTGTCCGGCACACACACTCAGCGCACGATGGGCGATCCGGCGAAACACCTCGACCGGCACCACCCCGTCGATGACGCCGTTGCGGTAGAGGTTCTCGGCGGTCTGCACATCGGGCGGAAAGGGCCTGCCGTACAACGCTTCGTACACGCGCGGACCGAGGAATCCGATGAGGGCGCCCGGCTGGGCGAAGGTGATGTGCCCCAGCGAACCCCACGACGCGAACACCCCACCCATCGTCGGGTTGCGCAGGTACACCAGGTACGGAAGCCCCGCCGACTTGTGCACGGCGACCGCACCGGCGATCTTCACCATCTGCACGAAAGCGACTGTGCCCTCCTGCATCCGGGTGCCACCGGAAGTCGGCGAGGCGATCAGCGGCAGCCCGAGTTCGGTCGCGCGCTCCACCGCCTCGACGATCCGCTCGGCCGCGGCCACGCCGATCGACCCGGCGAGAAACCCGAATTCGCAGGCGATCACCGCCACTCGCCGCCCGCGGAGCAGGCCCTCGCCGGTGAGTACCGATTCGTCGGTGCCCGCGCGGCGGCCCGCGTCGACGAGCTCCTGCCGGTAGCGCGGCGACACCGCGCGCCGCAGCGGTGGCCGGTCCCAGCTCACGAACGAGTCCCTGTCGAGCAGTCGCGTGATCACCTCATCGGCCGACATCTGCACGTGCAGAGCGTAACCGGCGGATCTCGGTATCGCGGATTGTCTTGACACTTTGTTGTGTTTTCACAACACTATGTTGTGTGAGCCCAGTCAGACGAGGGGAAACCCTCCCGATCTACAACCGCATCGCGGTGCTGCGCGCCGAACAGCGGATGAGCCGGGCGGCCCTGGCCGACGCGGTGAATGTCAACGTCCAGACGATCGGCGCGCTCGAGCGCGGCGACCACTACCCGAGCCTCGACCTGGCCCTGCGCATCTGCGATGTGTTCGCGCTGCCGGTGGAGGCGGTCTTCTCCCGCACGGAATTCGGCCCGCTGTCGGCCGAGGTGTATCCATGAACGAAAGGCACGTCATGACCAGCACGACCGGTTTGATCGACCGCTATCAGGACTACCGGGTACGGCGCTGGCTCGTGCAGGAACAGCGCACCGCGGGCATGCTGAAAAGCTGGCGGCCGCAGCGACGTCGGCGACTGCTGGTGATCGGAGTGACGGTCGCCCTCGTCGGGCTGGCGGTCGCGGGCGTGCTGTGCGCGTTCGACCTGCAGGTCGTGCCGATCGCCGTCGCGATGGTATCGCTGCTGTTGTTCCTGCCGACCTGGACCATGCTCCGGATCGCCAGCGGCGGACAGGATCACGCGCCGGAACAGATGCTCGACGAGTGGGAGATCGCCGAGCGCAACAAGGCCCGCTCGGTCGGCCTCGCGCTCACCCAGTCACTGACCATGCCCGGCCTGTTCTTCCTGATCTGGACAAGCGCCATCGACCCAGGAGCCGATGCGTACCGCACCGCCTACGCGGGCGGACTGATGGTGCTGGCAGCCGTCATGGCGGGCGGTTGCGCGCCCGCGATGATCATCGGCTGGACCCGTCCCGACCCCGAACCGGAACCCTGACGGGTGACACGGGGCTGCGGCCTTCATCGACGCAGCCCCACCTCCGCCGATCAGTAGCCCTGCATCACCTTGCGCAGCGCGTACTCGGTGAGCGAGACCAGCGCCTGCTTGGCCGGTTCGCGGCGGCGGGCGTCGATCGACATGATCGGCACATCCGCGGGGACCGCGAGAGCCTGGCGGATATCCTCGAGGGGGTACTTCGGTGCGTCGTCGAACTCGTTGAGCGCCACCAGGAACGGCAGGCCACGGGCCTCGAAGTAGTCGACGGCCGCGAAGCTGTCCTCCAGCCTGCGGGTGTCGACCAGCACCACGGCACCGATGGCGCCGCGGATGAGGTCGTCCCACATGAACCAGAACCGGTACTGGCCCGGCGTACCGAACAGGTACAGGACCAGGTCGTCGGCGAGGCTGATCCGGCCGAAGTCCATGGCCACCGTGGTGGTCGACTTCTGCGGAATGCCGGTGAGGTTGTCGATTCCGGCGCTGGCATTGGTCACCAACGCCTCGGTGCGCAGCGGAACGATCTCCGACACCGCACCGACCAACGTGGTCTTACCGACACCGAAGCCACCGGCAACAACGATCTTCGCCGAAGTCGGCTTGCTCGTGCGGGTGTCGACCTGCGCCGTCGAATCAAATACGCCGGAGTCCACTGAGAACCCTTTCGATCAGCTCGCGACGTTCATCGTCGCTGGAATCGTCTTTCAAAGTCGCCGAGACCCGGACATGGCCTGCCTCGATGAGGTCGGCCACCAGTACCCTCGCAACCCCGATGGGGATACGCAACTGGGCGGCTATCTCGGCGACGGACGGCGATTGTCTGCACAACTCCACGATGGACGTTTCGAGGTTGTTCAGTTCGAACTGCCGCTCCATGGCGACCGGATGCGAGGCAACGAGAGCCTCCAACGCCAACTCGACCGCCGGCCGCGTGCGGCCGGAAGTCAACGAGTACGGGCGAACGAGGCTTGGCTCGGCGCTTCCCATGCGGTGATCGTCTATGTCCATCCCACCATCAGGAACCCATCGTGACGCGTGGCGTGGCCTGGACGGTCTGGCCCACGCGCTCGACCAACAGAGCCATCTCGTAACCGACCTGACCGATGTCACACGAGGTGTTGGTCAGGACCGCGAGATAGGAGCCGTCGCCCACTGCCATGAGCAGTAGGTAACCGTGCTCCATCTCGACGACGGACTGCAGTACCGTACCGCCTTCGAACAGATTGGACACGCCGACGGACAGGCTGGCCAGACCGGCGGTGACAGCCGAGAGCTGCTCCGCGCGGTCGACCGGTAGCTGGGCACTCGCGGCCATCAGCAGGCCGTCGGCCGAGACAAGGACGGCATGGGCTACGCCAGGAACCTCGTTGGCGAAGTTCGAAACCAGCCAATCCAGCTGACGGTTCGTACCACCTAGATCGGGGTTCATCGGTCTCCTTTATCTCCGGTTAGGTTCATTGCCTTCATTGCGCGGCCATCCCGGACGCCCTGCTGGTGACGACTCAAGCTGGACCTGATGGTTTCGGGGTCGCGCTTCGGTGTGCGGTCGGCGTTTCCGGTGACGCCACCCGGCACGAGCCTTCCGCCTGGATTGCGCTGTGGCAAGCCGGCGGCCGTGCGGGCTTCGGACTGCGCCTCGGCGGCCCGTTGCGCGGCTTGCCAACCTTCGTCACCGGGTGATTCGAAGGCGGCGGCCAGCTGGGACCGGTCGGAATTCTCGTCCGTCAGCCATGCCGACATCATCTCCGCGAAGATCGGCGTTCCGCCCATCACGGAATCGCCCTCGGGTGCCGGCTGCAACCTGGTCTGGAAGAACGACGCGGCCTTGGCCGGATTCGACCGGTAGCTGTGCCGTCCCGGATCACGCCCTGCCGACGCAGCGTTCCCCGGCTCCGCAGGATCCCGATCCCGTTGCGGCAGAGCCACTCCCGGCCCGGCGTTCGCCTGCGGTACCACAGTAGCGCCGGGAGCACGCTGGGGCAGCCCATTCGGTCCGAGCGGGCGCTCCGGCGCGGCGTCACCGCGCTGCGGGAGGCCGGGTGCGCGCTGGGGCAGACCACCGTCGGCCGGATCCCGCTGGGCGGCGGGCGTTTCCGACGGGGCGCGCTGCGGCAGGCCACCGGCGGGGTTGCGCTGCGGCAGCCCGTTGGCCGGATCCCGTTGCGGCAGACCACCGGACGGGTTGTCCAGGCGCGGCAGACCGCCGGATTGCTCCCGATGCGGCAGACGCGGGGTCGGCTCGCGCTGGGGTAGGCCACCACCGCGCTGCGGCAGACCGGTCGACGGATCACGCTGCACCGGCTCGGACTCACGCTGTGGCCCCGGACCGCCACGCTGCGGCAGCCCTGTCGCCTGGTCGCGCCGCAGTGGCTCGGAATCACGCTGCGGGGCGGGGGCACCGCGCTGCGGGAGACCGGTCGGCGGGTTGTTCTGCGCGCGCTGGGGCAGACCACCGGTCGACTCGCGCTGCGGCAGACCACCGGTCGGCTCACGTTGCGGGAGACCGCCGCTCGGCTCACGTTGCGGGAGACCGCCGCTCGGCTCACGCTGCGGCAGACCGCCGGTCGGCTCACGCTGCGGGAGACCGCCGGTCGGCTCACGCTGTGGCAGACCGTTGGACGGCTCGCGCGGCGGGAGACCACCAGAGGGGGCGCGCTGTGGCAGACCACCCGAGGGGGCACCGGCAGCCGGATCACGCTGCGGGAGACCGCCGGTCTGATCGCGCTGGGGCGCGCGGTTCGACGGGTCACGCGGCGGCTGACCGGCCGGTGGGGCACCGTTGGCGCCGGGCGAACGCTGTGGCAGACCGCCCTCGCGCGTGGGTGCCGCGTCGCGCGGCGGCTGACCCTGCTCCCGGGCGGGCGCGCCGTTGGCGCCCGGCTGACGCTGCGGCAGACCACCGGAGGTCGGCGCGGGCTTGGCCTCACCAGGCTTGGCCTGCGGGGGTTGCGGCGGCTGCGGCCGCTGCGGCGCACCGGGACCACCGGCCGCCAGGTTGCGCTTGGGCAGATTGGCCGCGGCCAGCTTGCCGCGTTGCGGCACATTGCCCTGACCGGGAGTGGCCGGTCGCAGCGAGGTGGACTGGTCGTTCCCGTCCTGCGACTGGGCCATGGCATTGCCCGGCTGACGCTGTGGCAACCCACCGGGGCCGGGCGCGGGGCCGCTCACTCCCGGGTCGACGGTGACCATCATGTTGCCACCCGGAGTACGGGTGATCGCGCGCGTCTGCATGGTGCTCGGCTGCTGCGGCGCCTGCGGCTGCGGCTTCTGCGGCTGCGGCGGTTGCTGCTGCTTCTGCAGCTGGTTCGGCGGCACGACCGCGCCACCGGCACCCGAGACGATCAGGCCGACCGGGACGTGCACGGTGACGGTGACGCCCGGGTCGCGGGCGGTGTCGAACGTCGGCCGGAGGCGAACGGTGAGACCGTGGCGTTCGGCGAGTCGGCCGACCACGAACAAACCCATGTGGCGGGCGGTGTCGGGACCGGGCTCGGCGGCCTGCTCGAGCCTGCGGTTGATGTCGGTCATCTCCGCGGGCGGCATACCGATGCCTCGGTCGGCGACCTCGATCAGCAGACCCTGGTCGTGCGCCTGGGCGAAAGTGAACTTGACGTCGGTCTCCGGCGGGGAGGCCCGCAGCGCGTTGTCGAGCAACTCGGCGAACAGGTGGGCCAGGTCGGAGGCCGCCGGTTCGACGAGCGAACCACGCGGGGTGGCACCCAGCTTGACGCGCTCGTAGTCCTCGACCTCGGAGATCGCGGCGCGCAGCACGTCGGCGATCTCGACCGGGGCCGACTTGGAGCGCCGCTGCTTGGTACCGGCGAGGATCAGCAGGTTGTCACCGTTACGGCGCATACGGGCGGCGAGGTGGTCGAGGCGGAAGAGGTTCTCGAGCAGGCGCGGGTCCTTCTCGTCGTACTCCATCGCCTCGATGAGGGTGAGCTGATGGTCGACGAGCGACTTGGACCGCCGCGCCAGCGTCTCGAACATGTCGTTGACCTGCGAACGCATCTGCGCCTGATCGCTGGCCAGGCGCAGCGCCTGACCGTGGATGTCGTCGACGGCGCGAGCCAGCTGACCGATCTCCTCGTCGGAACGCACCGGCATCGGCTCGAGCGGGACGTCCTCGGGGGCCGCGCCGTTACGGAGCTGGGCGACCTCGTGGGGCAGGTCGGACTCGGCGACGCGCAGCGCGGCCAGGCGCAGGCGGTGCAGCGGCACGATCATCGAGCGGGCGACGAACACGGCGAGCAACAGCGCGGCGAGGATGGTCGCGATGACGACCGCGGTGTAGGTCCAGGCGCCGGTGGCGGCGGAGGTGGTGAGCTCGTCCATCGAGGTCTCGATGGCCTTGGTCGACTCGTCGACGACGGTTTCGTAGGCCACGAGGCTGGTGACCAGCGAGGTACGCATCTCACCGACGGGCAACTTGCCCGCGGCCACGTCGGGCCCGTTCACCAGGTTCTGGCGGATGTCGGCCTGCGTCTTCAGGTCGGCGAGCACCTGGTCGCCGTCGGGGAAGCGGTTGGCGAGCACGTCGAGCAGGTGACGCTCGGTGGCGACACCGGTGAGGTAGTTCTGCGGACCCGCGGGTGATCCGCGCAGCATCTCCGAGATCGCGGCCAGCTGGTCGACGAGGACCGAACGGGTGTTGAGCGAGTCGACGAGGCGCAGTTTGGCCGTGTCCATGACCGGGTTGCTCACCTGGGCGATCGTCGTTTCGACGATCGCGACACTGTCCTTGCGCATCTGCTCGACCGAGGCGAGCGCGGTATCAGGCGAGGCGGTGAGCCCCTTGCCCTGTGCCCGCACGTTCTTGGCCTGGGCGATCATCCGCTCGAGCGCGGCGTGGGCCTTCGGCAGGTCGACGAGTCGACCGAGCTCGGCCTCGCCGTTGGCGATGGCACCGTCGAGGTCGACGAGGTCCTGGTCGGTCACCAGGGTGACCCCCGGACCGGCGGGCACCGTCTGGCTACCGGTCACCCGGGCCGTCACGGCACTGAGCGAGGTGACCGACGGGATCGCGTCTACCTGCTCGTTGATGCTCGAAAGCCGGTTGGCCTCGGTGAACTCGGAGGTAATCCTCGACACGCCGAGCCCGACCGCGACCGCGAGAGGCACGGCCAAGACGGCCGTAACCTTCCAACGCAGGTCCCAGTTGCCGAGCGCCCAGCGCTTGCTGCCGGACCTAGCGGCGTCACGCATCTCCCACTCACTTTCCAAACTGGCCTCGTACCGTGCGCCATCACGAACCTCCACAGGCGCAATGGTGGCTCGCCAGACGGTGCTGGCCGAGAACTGCGGCTGGCCGAGAAATTGCGTCTACGACTGCCCGAATAAGTGACAACAGATTCTAACGGATCAATAACTTCTTGGCCGACTCCCGGTAGAGGTCCGCTCGATGACCAGCCCGTTACAGGCAAAACCAAAGGTCGCGGCACCCCCTCGGGTGTCGCGTGAAGTCTGCCACAATCATCTGGATCTATCGAGCGGGCACGAAGCGAGGCTAGGAGTCACAGGCTTGGACACCGAACACGAGTACCGGCCGGTCTATCAGACCAGCCTGGTCGATCCAGCCGACTTCTGGTCAGCCGCCGCCCGTGACATCGAGTGGGACGTGGCCCCCGAACACACTCTCGACGCCGCCGACAAACGTTCGGCCCGTTGGTATCCCGACGGCAAGCTCAATACGTGTGTGAACGCGCTCGACCGACATGTGCGCGCCGGAACTCTCGCCGAAGGTGGGCGTTCGGATCAGGCGGCGTTGATCTATGTCTCGGCCATGACCGATTCCACGACGACTTATACGTATGCGGAATTGCTCACCGAGGTGGAACGCGCCGCCGGGGCGATGCGTGACCTCGGCGTGGTGGCCGGTAACCGGGTGGTGATCTATCTCCCGATGATCCCCGAGGCCGTGATCACCATGCTGGCGTGCGCCCGCATCGGCGCGGTCCACTCGGTGGTGTTCGGCGGGTTCGCCGCGCCCGAACTGGCCGCCCGCATCGACGACGCCGAGCCGGTCCTTGTCGTCACCGCGTCGGGCGGGATCGAGCCGGGCCGCCGGATCGAGTACCCGCCGATCGTGCTGCAGGCTCTCGATCTGGCCGAGTCCACCTCGGTGCGCACCGTGCTGGTCAAGCAGCGCCCGCAGTTCCCCACCATCGAGTTCGCCCAGGCCCAGCCCGCCACCGACGTGCTGCCGTCCTCGGATCAGACCGTCGCGGCGCGCTGGCTGGACTGGGACGCCACCGTCGCCGCCGCCGAGCCCGCCGAACCGGTGACCGTCAACGCGTGCGACCCGCTCTACATCCTCTACACCTCGGGAACCACCGGAAAGCCCAAGGGCGTTGTCCGCGACAACGGCGGCCACGCGGTGGCCCTGACCTGGTCGATGCGCAACATCTACGACGTTGGCCCCGGTCAGGTGTTCTTCGCGTCCTCGGATGTGGGCTGGGTGGTCGGCCACTCCTACATCGTCTACGCGCCGCTGTTCGTCGGCGCGACCACGGTGCTCTACGAGGGCAAACCGGTCGGCACCCCCGACGCGGGCGCCTTCTGGCGCATCGTCGACGAACACGACGTGCGCGTGCTGTTCACCGCCCCGACCGCGCTGCGGGCCATCCGCCGCGCCGACCCGGAGGCCGCCGCCGCCCGACGCCACGACCTGTCCCGGCTGCGCGCCCTGTTCTGCGCGGGCGAGCGACTCGACCCGGCCACCTTCGAGTGGGCCAGCGACACCCTGCTCGCCGGTCACCCCGACACCCCCGTGGTCGATCACTGGTGGCAGACCGAGACCGGCTGGCCCATCTGCGCCGACCCGCTCGGCCTGCAGGAACTGCCGGTGAAATCCGGTTCGGCCGGGGTGCCGGTGCCCGGCTACCGGCTGCGTGTGCTCGATGCCAGCGGCAATCCGGTGCCCAACGGCACCGAGGGCAACATCGTCATCGGACTGCCACTGCCGCCCGGCTGCCTGGCCGGGCTGTGGCGCGACCGGGAGCGGTTCGTGCGCTCCTACCTCTCGGCGTTCCCAGGCCACTACCTCACCGGCGACTCCGGCTACTTCGACGAGGACGGCTACCTCTACGTCCTCGGCCGCTCCGACGACGTCATCAACATCGCCGGGCACCGGCTGTCGGCGGGCAGTATCGAAGCCGCCATCTCCGGGCACGAGGCCGTCGCCGAATGCGCGGTGATCGGCGTGCCCGACGAGCTCAAGGGCAGCCTGCCGCTGGCGTACGTGGTGCTCAAACAGGGTGCCGAGATCGCGCCGGATCAGTTGCGCGACGAACTGGTCGAACGGGTGCGCGAGCAGATCGGTGCCATCGCCAGCCTGCACGACGCGATCGTCGTCACCGGCCTGCCCAAGACCCGCTCGGGCAAGATCCTGCGCAAGACCATCCGCCAGCTCACCGCCGGTGAACACGTGGAGCCGCCCGCCACCATCGAGGACCCGGCCGTGCTCACCGCCCTGGCCGACCGCATCCTCGCCAATCCCCCACTCGGCAGGCCGACCAGCCCCGACCACGACGGCGACCAGGTGGCACCCACCTCCTGAGAGACCTGTACTGCGACGTCGACCTCTCCGTTCTCGGAGTCGAGCGCCGAGAACCGCGGCGCCAGCCGCTATTCCACAGAGCCAGCCGCTAATGTCACAACCGTGACCGAACGTGCTGCCACTGTGCTGGTCGTCGACGATGACGAAGACGTGCTCGCCTCGGTGGAGCGCGGTCTGCGCCTGTCGGGTTTCCAGGTGCTCGTCGCCCGCGACGGTGGGGCCGCGTTGCGCGCGGTGTCCGAGCACGCGCCCGACGCGGTGGTGCTCGACATGAACATGCCGGTCCTCGACGGTGCCGGGGTGGTGACGGCGCTGCGGGCCATGGGCAACGACGTGCCCATCTGCGTGCTCAGCGCCCGCGCCTCGGTGGACGACCGCATCGCCGGTCTCGAATCGGGCGCCGACGACTACCTGGTGAAACCGTTCGAGCTCGCCGAACTGGTCGCCCGCATCCGCGCGCTGCTGCGCAGGCGTACCGACACCGCCGATCAGAGCGCACCGGGCGCGATCACCGTCGGTCCGCTCCAGGTGGATGTGGCGGGTTATCGCGCTCTGCTGCACGGGCGTGAAATCGAGCTAACCAAAAGGGAATTCGAATTGTTGTCCACCCTGGCACGCAATGCGGGTGTGGTACTCACACGTGAACGGCTGCTGGAATTGGTGTGGGGTTACGATTTCATAGCCGATACGAATGTGGTCGACGTGTTCGTCGGATACCTCCGCCGTAAACTCGAAATAGATGACACGCCAAGGATTCTGCACACCATTCGCGGCGTCGGATTCGTGTTGCGGGAACCCAAATGACCGTGCGGTCGCCGAAAGTCCGTCGCAGGCAATCGTTTTCGTTGCGGACCCGGGTCGCGGCGGCCGCGGCGGCAGGTGCGGTCGTCATCGTGAGCATTGCCGCGTTCGCGGGATTTCAGGCGATCGAACGCAACAATGTGACCCAGACAGATCAGCAACTCGAAATCGCTTCGCGCATTGTGCTGATCGAACCGGTGCTCGCCACCGGTTTCGTGAATCTCACCGGGCTGCAGAACACGATGGCGCTCACCGTGCGCGACAACGGCCAGGTGACCGCCTCCAGCTCCACCCAGCTGCCGGATCTCGTGCCCGGTTCGCAGACCGTCGAGGTGAACGACCAGCCCTACCGGGTGCTCACCACCACCGAGAACCAGCCGGCGGGACGGACGGTGTCGCTGGCCATCCCGACCACCGAGGCCGCCAAGGCCACGGCCGACCAGCAACGCTGGGTGCTCGCCGGTGCCGCCATCGCCGTCGCGGCGGCGGCCGCCCTCGGCTGGTTGCTGGCCGGGCGCGCGGTCGGTCCGATCGTGAAGCTCACCCGACAGGTCTCGGCCCGCAGCGCCTTCCCCGACCCGGACAATCCCGCGCAACCGGTGGACGGCTCAGGGGTGGACGAGGCGGTGAAGCTGGCCGAGGCGGTGAACACCATGCTCGCGCGCGTGGATCAGGCCCAGGCCGAGACCGCCGCCGCCCTCGAGACGGCCCGCGATTTCGCCGCCGTGTCGGCGCACGAGCTGCGCACCCCGCTCACCGCCATGCGCACCGACCTCGAGGTCCTGCGCACCCTCGACCTCACCGAGGAGCAGCGCCGGGAGATCCTCGACGACCTGGCCCGCACCGAAACCCGCGTGGAGACGACCCTTTCGGCGCTCGAACGGCTGGCTCGTGGCGACCTCACCGCCGAGGCCGACCACGTCGCCACCGACGTGGCCGACCTGTGTGACCAGGCCGCGCACGACGCCATGCGCCACAACCCCGGCCTGTCGGTACGCATCGAGACCGACGCCGAACTGGTCATCCGCGGGCTGCCTGCCGGTCTGCGTCTGGCCGTCGACAACGCGCTCACCAACTCGGTGCGCCACGGCGGCGCCACCCACGCCGTCGTCTCCGCCCACCGCACCCCTACCGGTCGGGTCGTCATCGCGGTCGACGACAACGGCACCGGAGTCCCCGAAGCCGAACGCGAACGCATCTTCGCCCGCTTCGCCCGTGGCACCAACGCGGGCAAGACCGGTTCGGGCCTCGGCCTGGCCCTGGTCGCCCAGCAGGCCCAACTGCACGGTGGCCGAGTCTTTTTCGAGAACAGCCCCCTCGGCGGCGCCCGCCTCGTCCTCGACCTCCCGGCTCGCCCCGTGCGTTAGGCCCGGCCGCTCAACTCTGACAGCCCGACCACACCGTGCGCGGCATCGAGCTCAGCGGGTACTCGTCCAGATTGTGGATGCGCGCGTCCAGCTCCGCCCACTGCAGGTCGTCGCCGAAACCGGGCGAATAGACGATGTTCGGAATGTCGGAGGCCGCCGAGGACTCTTCGGCCCGCATCAGCACCGCACAGTAGCCGCTGTTGAACACCAGTCGCACCGTGCAGTGCGGTTCGTTGAGGCTGGCCGATCCCAGGTTGATCGGGGCGGGGAAGCTCTGCTCGCAGTCAGCCAGCGCGGCAGCCTTCGCGGCTTCCTTGTCGGTGTGGTCGTGGATCTCGAAGAACCTGCCCGGCGCGAGTTCGGAATTCACGACGACCGTCCACCGATCGGGCTCCGCCTGGGCAGCCCCGGCCGAGGCGATCGAACCGGCCACCGCCACGCCCAGGAGGACACCGCTGAGCACTACTGACTGAAGTTTCACTACTTCTCATCTCACTCGATGCCGAACCGCTCTGTCGCGTCGGCAACCGATCAGCGTAACAACTGCGGAGACGCAGAAGCAACACGAATGTGGCTGTGCACCAACCCTTTTCAAGATGAAAGCCCCGCAGCCAGGTGGCCTGCGGGGCTTTCGAGGGCTCAGTGTCGCCCGAGGGTGTTCGTCAGGGCAGGACCTGCGGAACGGCCTCCGGGATGACCAGGCCGATGACCGCGCCGATGACCGCGCCGGTGATGGCGGTGGAGATCACGCCGGGGATGGCGCAGAAGACGTAGCCGATGATGAACGCGGCCAGCGCCGGGACGCACAGGATGGCGGCGGCGATCGCGCCGACCGTCGCGCCCGCGGCGGCACCGTTCTGGACCGGGTCGTGGTTGGCGGCGCCCGGGTCGGTGGCGATGTTCTTCAGCTCGGTGCTGGTGTCGGCCGACAGCGCGGGGGCCATCGACACGCTCTTACCGTCGGCCGAGACGACCGAGGCGACCGCGATGGCGTTGCCGTCGACGGTGTTCAGCTTCAGCGGCACCTCACCCACGGTGACACCCTCGGCCGACACCACGGTCAGCGCGTCGGGGGTGAGCACGAAGCGGCCGTTCTCGACGGTCGCGGAGATGGTGCGCAGGTCGGGGGCGACGGAGCTGCGGAAGTCGACACCACCTTCGGAGACGACGCTCGACAGGCCGGTCGCGATCTGCGACTGACGCTCGGTCACGTCGGCGGCGGCGGTGCCCGCGGTCACCAGCGAGGTGGCGACGGCCAGCGGCAGCGCGGCGACGAACGCGCGACGACCCGCACGGGTGATGGTGTGACGGAACATGAAAAGTGTCTCCCTCCCGATGCCTCCGGTGTCCCCCGAACCCCCGGACGAATCGAAAAATCTCGATGTCGATTGACTCGAGAGTTGTACCGAACAGAACAGCTTCGAAACCGAAACTGTGACACAGCACATACGGTTCGGGGGTTAACAGTCTCGATGAGTGGGAACGAGCGTTCCTCACCGAACTCTCAGACAACCCCCACGGCCCGCACCGAACTGGCCCGCTACCGTCACGGCGTGATCGACACACGCGCCCGCCTGCTCTACTTGCTCACCGCCGCCGTACTCACCGGCGCCACCGTCGCCGCTTGCGCCACAACGGATTCCGCGCCGACCGGCATCGCGCTGGTCAACGCCGACACCGGCCCGACCGGCGAGCGGGTGGCCAAGGCGGTCGCCGCGGCGGGCGGGTACGAGTGGACGCTCGCGAAACCCGGCGAGGTCGAACCCGGCGACTACGCGGCGGTGATCACGCTGCCCGCCGATCTCACCACGGCCATGGCCACGCTCGCCACGCCTGCCCCGCAGCGCGCCAAGGTCACCGTCACCACTCACGAGAACGCCGACCAGGGCACGGTGAACGGCGCGGTCGACGTGGTGACCCATCGCATCGGAGCGTCTGGTGTCGACGCGGCGCTGGCGGCGGTGTCGCAGGCGCGCAATCAGATGACCTCGGTGCAGTTCACGGCCCAGCTCCTGAGCGCCGGGGTGAACGCGGCCGCCGACGGCGCGGACCAGTTCAGCGGCGGCGCGGAGCAGTTGCTCGGCTTCCTCGACTTCGCCAAACAAGGTGCGGGACAGCTCACTTCGGCGATCGCGTTGTTGAACCAGACCGTCGACGGCGCGGCCATGCAGGCCACCCAGCTCGCCGACGCTCTCAGTTCGACCGGCGTGACCATCGCGGGTGTCCAGAACAGCGCGGCCGCCATCGGCTCCGGCCTCGACCAGATCCTGCCGCCACTGAAAGCCCTCCCCTTCGCCACCGACCCCCAGCTCGCGGGCATCATCACCAAACTCGAAGCACTCCAGTCGGTCTCGAACCAAGCGGGCACCCAACTCGCGGGCCTGAGCGAACTGACCGGTGCCGCAGTCGATCCCAACACCGACCTCGGCACCCTCCTGCGCACCGTGGTCGCCCGTCTCAACAGCGCCCGCGACCAGCTCACCCAGGGTGCAGCCCTCGCCAAGGACCTGCCAACCCTCGCCGAACAGGGCGGTGCCCAACTGGTTTCGGCCATCGAACAACTCACCGGCGGCGTCGGCGCTCTCCAGAACATCGTCGGCAACCTCAACACTCAGACCGCCAAGGCCCTCGAAGCCCTCCCCCCGCGCGGCCAATCTCAGCAGTCCGCCCTGGCCCTGGCCCTCACCGACCCTGTCGAGGTCGTCCACGAGTAGCCGCCGCGACGGGATCGGTCGGTAAGGTCGGCCCATGACGATCCAGGCCGTGGACTCGCTTCCCCATCAGATGATGGAAGAGCAGTACCGTCAGCTTCCCGAGAACATCTCGCGGGAGCATGTGACCGTCGGGGACATATCGTTCGCCGAACTGATGCGGTGAGACGTGCGGCCCGGTCGATATCGACCGGGCCGCGAGGGTGTGTGGGTCAGGGCAGGACCTGGGGGATGACGTCCGGGGCGGCTACGCCGACGATCGCGCCGATCAGGGCGCCGACCAGGGCGTTGGGCAGGCCGACCAGGCCGACGCAGGGCAGGTACAGGATCATCGTGGTGATGGCGGGGATGCAGACGATGGCGGCGGCGATCAGGCCGATGCCCGCGCCGATCGCCGCGGCGTTCTGGACCGGGTCGGGGAACTGGGAGGTCGGGTTGGTGGCGATGGTCCGCAGCTCGGTGGACGCGGCGGGCGTCGGCTGCGGGGTGACGGTGAGACCGCGTCCGTCACCGGCGATCTCGGTGGCGAGGGCGATGATGTTGCCGCCCGCCGTGGTGAACGAGGTGGGGATCTGCCCGATCGCCTCGCCCTCGGCCGATTCGACGACCACGCCCTGCGGACCGAGCACGAAACGTCCGTCGGCGAGCGAGGCCGAGACGGTGCGCAGGTCCGGGGCGACGGTGGTGCTGAATCCCGCACCGGTACTGGCCAGCCCCTGCGCGAAACGCACCTGATCGGTTTCGGCCGAAGCCGTCCCGGCACCGACCACGCTCACCGCGACGGCGACGGGCAGCGCGGCGGCCAGCGCGTGACGGACAACCTTGTGGTGGAACATGATCGAGAATCTCCCTCAAGTCACTGTCATGGACAACGCAGTGGAAACGAGACACACGAGGAGCTATGGCTCCGGTCACACCCGCCGCACATTACCCCGATGCCCGCCCGGGCCGCGCCACGGGGCGCCGCAGCCCGTAAGCTGACGCGCTGAAAGGGGGGCAGGATGATCGAAACCGGCTCTGGTACACACAATGTCGCACCCGCCGGACCGGTGCGCCCGCCGAGCGGCTCGCAGCGTGTCGGCTGGATCGTCGTCGGCCTCCTGGTGCTCGTCGCGGCCCTGATCGGCGGCTCGGCGGGCGCGGTGGCCGTGTTGCGCGAACCCGCCGCTCCCGTGGCGCTCCCGGGCGAGCCCGTAGTCCTGCCCCAGGAGGCGGCCCGGCTCGCGGCCTGCGCGTTCACGCGGATGATGGTGACCTATCACCACAGCGACCTGGACGGCTACTTCGAGCAGATGCGGGCCGGTTCCACCGGCGAATTCCACGACCAGTTCGTGGAGGGCTCGAGCGGGCTGCGGGCGGCGATGGAGACAGCCCAGGTGTCCTCGACGGTCGAGGGCGAGCCGGAGTGCCTGTCCAGGTCCGGCGCGGGCACCGAGTACGTCGTCGTCGCCATCGTCGGTCAGCGGCTGACCAACGGCACCGCACCCGACGGTCGATCGCAGCGAACCACCTTCGCACTGACCATGCGCAAGGTCGACGACCGCTGGCTGGCCGCCGCGATCGACAAGGTGTGAAACGCCGACGGCCCGTGTCTCCCTGGGGAGACACGGGCCGCGCGGGCTGAGCTCAGTTGGCGTCGAGCAGGTCGATCACGAAGACCAGGGTCTTGCCCGACAGGTGGTGGCCCGAGCCGACCGGACCGTAGGCCAGCTCCGGCGGGATGGTCAGCTGACGACGGCCACCGACCTTCATCCCCGGGATACCGTCCTGCCAGCCCTGGATCAGGCCGCGCAGCGGGAAGGTGATGGATTCACCACGGTCCCAGGAGGAATCGAACTGCTCGCCGGTCTCGAACTCGACGCCGACGTAGTGGACCTCCACGGTCCCGCCGGGCACCGCTTCGGCACCCTCGCCTTCGACGATGTCCTTGATGACGAGCTGGGAGGGCGGCGGGCCCTCCTGGAATTCGATTTCCGGCTTGGTCATTGCGGGCTATCCCCTTCGATAGTGTGCGTTGTCCAGAGACTAGCGGTTGTCGATCGCGCGGTAGTCACGCTCACCGTAGCCGGTGTAGATCTGGCGCGGGCGCCCGATCTTGAGCGGCTCGGAGTGCATCTCCCGCCAGTGGGCGATCCAGCCGGGCAGGCGGCCCATGGCGAACAGCACGGTGAACATACGGGTCGGGAAGCCCATGGCCCGGTAGATGACGCCGGTGTAGAAGTCGACGTTCGGGTACAGGCGACGCGAGACGAAGTAGTCGTCGGTGAGGGCGGCCTCTTCGAGCTGCTTGGCGATGTCGAGCAGCTGGTCGTCGCCGCCGATCTTCGACAGGATCTTGTCGGCGGCCTGCTTGACCAGGGTGGCGCGCGGGTCGTAGTTGCGGTAGACGCGGTGCCCGAAGCCCATGAGCTTCACGCCGTCTTCCTTGTTCTTGACCTTGCGGATGAATTCCTTGACGTCGCCGCCGTTGGCCTTGATCTCGTCGAGCATCTCGAGCACGGCCTGGTTGGCGCCGCCGTGCAGCGGGCCCCACAGCGCGTTGATGCCGCCGGACACCGAGGTGAACAGGTTGGCGTCGGACGAGCCGACGAGGCGCACGGTCGAGGTGGAGCAGTTCTGCTCGTGGTCGGCGTGCAGGATCAGCAGCATGTCGAGGGCGGCCGCGATCTCCGGGTCGACCTCGTAGGGCTCGGCCGGGAAGCCGAAGGTCATCCGCAGGAAGTTCTCGACCAGGCTCAGCGAGTTGTCCGGGTAGAGGAACGGCTGGCCGACCGACTTCTTGTACGAGTAGGCCGCGATGGTGGGCAGCTTGGCCAGCAGGCGGATGGTGGACAGCTCGACCTGCTCGGGGTCGCGCGGGTCCAGCGAGTCCTGGTAGTACGCCGACAGCGCGTTCACCGCGGACGACAGCACCGGCATCGGGTGCGCGTTGCGCGGGAAGCCGTCGAAGAACCGCTTCAGGTCCTCGTGCAGCAGGGTGTGGCGGCGGATGCGATCGGTGAAGTCGTCGAGCTGGGCCTGGGTCGGCAGCTCGCCGTAGATGAGCAGGTAGCTGACCTCGATGAAGGTCGAGCGGCCCGCCAGCTGGTCGATCGGGTAGCCGCGGTAGCGCAGGATGCCCGCTTCACCGTCGATGTAGGTGATGGCCGACTTGGTCGACGCGGTGTTCATGAAACCGGGGTCGTAGGTGACGTAACCGGTGCTGGCCAGCAGCTTGCCCAAGTCGAGCCCGTCGTTACCCTCCGCGGCCTTGGTGACCGAGATCGGGAACTCGCCACCGGGGTACTGCAGTACCGCCTTGGCGTCATCGGTGACGTTGGTGATGTTCTCAGCGGGCACGGAAGGATCCCTCTCAGGCTAGTTGAGATTCTCGCCGAGCCCTGAAACCCGGCGCCGAACCGTGCGCCGTTTGCTCCTCGGCTGACGGCGCGCTTGGTGTAACGCTAACTCTTGTCGGCCGTGGATGAGCAATCAGGGTTGGCCTTGGCTGTGCTCACACCGGGGCGAATCGGTGGTGAGGTGCTCCACCTGCGCGGATCCGGGTTCGCGCGGGGTGGCGCCGGGCCGGAACCGGTGGTCACGACCCGATCCGACCGACCACCGGTGTCGATCGCGTATTGCGTTGTCGCTCAAGTCATTCGGCGACGGCCTCGGCATGTGCGCGGGCCACCCGGTAACGGACGAACGCGGGGAAGGCCAACGCGGCGAGGAGCACCCCGATCACCACGAGCACACCACCACCCGCGGCGGCAACAGCAGTACCCAGGCTCGCGGCCGCAAAACCGTGGGCAACATCACCGACCCTCGGCCCACCGGCGACAACCACGATGAACACCCCTTGCAGCCGACCGCGCATCTCGTCGGTCGACACGTTGAGCAGCATCGCCGTGCGGAACGCCGCCGACACCATGTCGACCGCGCCGCCGAGCGCCAGGAACGCCAGCGCGATCCACAACCACACGCCGAGCCCGAACAGGTGCCCGGCCAGCGCGACCGCGAGCCCGAAACCGACCATCGCCACACCCCACACGGCGATACACACGATCACCGCCAACCCCTGCCTGCGCACGCGGGGCACCCAGCCGGAGAACACCCCACCGAGCACCGCGCCCGCCGAGATCGCCGCGAACAGCAGGCCGAGCGCGACGCCGCCCTCGGCCGGGTCGTGGAACGTCTCGTGCGCGATCTGCGGGAACAGGGCGCGCGGCATGCCGAACACCATGGCGATGATGTCGACGACGAAGGAGGCGAGCAGGATCCGCTGGCCGGTGAGGTAGCGGAAACCGTCGATCACCGTGCGCAGACCGGCCCGGCGCTGAGTGCCGGTCGGCGGGAAGGCAGGCAGCCGCCACACCGCCCACAGGGTGGCGAGCAGGGCGATCGCGTCGAGCAGGTACAGCGTCGGCAGGCCGAGCACCGGGATCAGCACACCGGCCAGCACCGGGCCCGCGATCATGCCGACGTTCTGCACCGTCATGCTCAGCGAACTGGCGGCGGCGATCTGCTCCGGCGGCAACAACCGGGCGATCAGCGCGCCGCGCGTCGGCTGGTTGACCGCGAAGAACGCCTGCTGGGTGGCGAACAGTCCGAGCACGAGCCACACATTGTTCAGGCCGAGCGCGGCCTGCACCCAGAACGCGACCGCCGTCGCTCCGGTCCCCGCCGTCGTGATGACGAGCAGCGTGCGCCGGTCCATCACGTCGGCCAGCGCGCCGCCCCAGAGCCCGAAGACCACCAGCGGAACCAGCCCGAACAGCCCGGCCAGACCGACGTACCCGGAACTGCCGGTGATCTGGAAGATCTGCTGCGGCACCGCGACCACCGACAACTGCGCACCGATGACGGTGACGATATTGGTCGTCCACAGCCTGCGATAGTCGCGATTACGCAAGGGCCGGGTATCGGCGAGCAGCTTCACTCGGCGCAGATTAGCCAGTCATCACCAAACGTCCCATGATTGTGCGCGGTGAGATATCCCACCTGGACAAGTCAGGGTTGCAGGCGCTCGACCGTCGTCTCGTCGCCGTCGAGGCGGACGACGATCCGGTTGTGCAGCCGCCCGTGGCGACCCTGCCAGAACTCCACCTCGTCGGGTCGCAGCAGGTAGCCACCCCAGTGCGGCGGGACCGGGATGTCGTCGACGTCGGCGAAGCGGGCGGTGGTCTCGGCCAGGGCGCGGTCGAGGTCGGCGCGGGTCGCGGCCGGGCGCGACTGCTGCGAGGCCCAGGCGCCGAGCCTGGACTCCCTCGGCCGGGCCTGCCAATACGCCTCGGTGACCTCCGGCGCGACCCGTTCGGTCACCCCGCGCACGTGCACCTGCCTGGCCAGCGACGGCCAGACGAAGGTGGCGGCCGCGTACGGGTCGGCGGCGAGCTGGTTGCCCTTGGCCGAGTCGTAGTTGGTGTAGAAGACGACCCCCTCGGGCGAGAGCCCCTTGCACAGCACCGTGCGCGCGACCGGCCGCGGCGCCGGGCCGGTGAGCGAGACGGTGGCCAGCACCATCGCGTTCGGTTCGGCCACCCCGAGCGTGCCCGCCTGCTCGATCCAGCGACGCAGCAGCGGCTCCCACCCTCCGGCCACCCACGACTCGTCCAGATCGGGTTCGGTGGTGCGCACCGCCCGCGGATCGCCGTAGTCCACCCGCATCGCGCTCAGGTCGACCGCACCGGAAATCGCGGCGTCGGACAGGGTTACGGAAGCCTGCGCGGCGGGCTCGGTCGCGGCCGCCGAGGACGGGTCGAGTTCACGCATAGGGGCGACGTTACTCCGCGGTACCTGCGGGTCTATCGTTGCGAAAGATCGGCCTGCCCCCGCAAGGAGAGTCACCATGACCGCGAGCTCGGTACCCCAGGATTTCGTCAGCGGACTGGAGGGCGTCGTCGCCTTCACCACCGACATCGCCGAGCCCGACAAGGACGGTGGCGCCCTGCGATATCGCGGCGTCGACATCGAGGACCTGGTCGCCAACCGGGTGACCTTCGGTGATGTGTGGGCGCTGCTCGTCGACGGCCAGTTCGGCCGCGGCCTGCCGCCCGCCGAACCGTTCCCGCTGCCCGTGCACACCGGTGACGTGCGCGTCGACGTGCAGGCCGGTCTGGCCATGCTCGCCCCGATCTGGGGTTACGAGCCGCTGCTCGACATCGACGACGAGACCGCCCGCGAGAACCTCGCGCGCGCCTCGGTGATGGCGCTGTCGTACGTGGCGCAGTCGGCGCGCGGTATCTACCAGCCCGCGGTGCCGCAGAAGAAGATCGACGAGTGCACCACCGTCACCGAGCGGTTCATGACCCGCTGGAAGGGTGACCCCGACCCCCGCCACACCGAGGCGATCGACGCCTACTGGGTCTCGGCCGCCGAGCACGGCATGAACGCCTCCACCTTCACCGCCCGCGTGATCGCCTCCACCGGCGCCGACGTGGCCGCGTCCCTGTCGGGCGCGATCGGTGCCATGTCGGGCCCGCTGCACGGTGGCGCGCCCGCCCGCGTGCTCCCGATGATCGAGGAAGTCGAAAAGTCCGGCGACGCACGGGCTCTGGTCAAGGGCATCCTCGACCGCAAAGAGAAGCTGATGGGCTTCGGCCACCGCGTGTACCGTGCCGAGGACCCCCGCGCCCGCGTGCTGCGCGCCACCGCGAAGCGCCTGGCCGCCCCCCGCTACGAAGTCGCCGCCGCCCTCGAACAGGCGGCCCTCGCCGAACTGCGCGAGCGCCGCCCCGATCGCGCCATCGAAACCAACGTCGAGTTCTGGGCCGCGGTCATCCTCGACTTCGCCGAGGTCCCCGCCCACATGATGCCCGCCATGTTCACCTGCGGCCGCACCGCTGGCTGGTGTGCCCACATCCTCGAGCAGAAGCAGCTCGGCAAGCTCGTCCGTCCCGCCGCCATCTACACCGGTCCGGGTCCGCGCACGCCGGAGGAAGTCGCTGGCTGGTCCGCCATCGCGGGCTGACCCCACTCCCCCGACCGGGCACCGACTTTCGGTGCCCGGTTTTTCTTCTTTCGGTGCCCGGTTTGTCTTGAACCAGCACACCTTCCACTCGCATCTCTCGAAGTGACCCCCGCCGGAGCGCTTATCACGCACCGGCGAAACCGAGAGGTGGTACCCATGACGACCCATATCCGCAAGGTGGTCGGCTGCCTGTTCGTTGCCTTGGCTGTGTGCTTCTCCGTCCCCGCCTGCGAGGAAAACGACATCGGCCCCGCGGCTGTCGATCAGGCGTGCGAGGTAGCGGGGCCCGTGGTGGAAGCGGTCGTGTCCAGACTCGCCGCAGGAAAAACGATCACGGCCGCGATCATCGCCGCCATCACCGGCGTCATCGTCGAAGACGCCTGCCTCGAGGCCCTCGAGGATCGCCTGCGGTGAGCAGGAGAAGTCACGAGGTCGGCGGAGGTGCGAGCGTCGAGTACGGAACCCGGCCGGTGGGGGTCTGAAGTGCCGACCGGTACAGGCGCGGATCGTCGGCCATCCGACATCCGGTCTGTGCGGAGATAGTGATCGTGCGCTGATCTTTCCGCACGGAGATCCGCGCACCGTCTTCCGAGTTGACGAAGGTCTGGGTGTAGTTCCCTGGCATCTCACTGACCACGGGAGGAGTCGCACCGAAACGAGCTGCGACGTCTCGGGCACGATCGGCGACCTGCTGCCAGCCTTCGTCCGCGATCGCGGTGCGGGATTCGATCTGGTAGTCCTCCAGAATCAGCATGGTCCCCTCCGTTCGATCGTAGGGAGTTCCGCACGCGTTCGGTCGGTACGACTCCGCGAATCCCCACTCAAAGACCGGACGAGGAGTGAAACTGCTTGCAGCCGAACCGATTTCCTCCACCGCAGACCGCATATCGGTTGCTGCGGACTCGAGGCTGCCACGGTCGAGCAGGCGCTGCTGAGCGTAAACGGTTTCCTCGGGACCGGTCGGATTCGGCCGACTGTCGAGCTGCGCGGCGGACAACCGACAGCCGACCTGCGTGTCGATCGAGATGCCGCTGTCCCTGCTCACCGAGACCTTTGTTCCATCGGCTGCGTTATAGAAGACGCCATTCTCCGGTGTCTCGGTGGCGAGCGCACCGATGCGGACAACGATGTCCCGAACACGCTGAGTGAACTGCCGCCATATGTGGTCGGGGACATCCACAGACGGAACAGAACGGTAGCTCTCGAGACCGATCATCACCGCACCGGTTCGGTCGTACGGCTTGAAACATTGCTCGGTGCTGAGGTGATCGCTCTTGGACCATTCGAAGGCGACCCCAGGAAGCAGCTCCGCCGCGACCGCAGCGATTTCCGTTGTGAGCGATCGCATCGCGGTGAACTCCTGCTCCATGGTCGGGCGCTGGCGCAGCCGCTCCAAGGCGGCGGCAGTATCTTCCTGGCCGGTCACGGTCGGATGAGTACGCGCCGCGTCACAGCCGAGAACAAGCGTCGAGGCCGCCGAACAACACATCATGACCGTCGCCAGCCCGCGAATTCTGGGGCTTCGGCTCGTAGGCCGGACCGCTCTCGACATTCGGACCATCAGCTGGTTTTCGGTTTGGTGGCATTTTCAGGCAGACCCGCGACGATTGCGGCTAGGTTGTAGCCGGAACGGTGGAGGTTTCCGGTGCTGCCATCCGTACGTCCGTACTCGGAGTGCGGGTTCTCGGCGCCACGCGAGTAGTACTCACCGTCAACGGTGATCGGGTCGGTACTGAGATGCGTGACCCAGGGCATTCCGTCCGGGCTGCGGCCGAACGAGTCCAGATTGCCCACGATCTCGCCGTGCTCGGTCATCTCGTACACATGGCCATCCTGCAGCCCGAGGTCGCCCGCGTTCTCCACCGCATCGTTCAGTCCAAGGCTGGTGATCGGTGAACCGATTCCGTTCAGGCCTGGTAGGCCAGGAACATCGGCGCCCAGTCCGGGTGATCCGTAGAACACGACATCGTCGACGACAACGGCTGCGCCGCTTCTTGCGCTCGACCTTCGTTGGTCACGTTGATCATGTCCGGTTCGACATCGGACAGGCTACCCATCCCGCCCTGCGGCGGGTCGTAGCCGAACCAAGCGACCGAGGCGATTTCCTCGCCCTCGCGGCCGGCAGCTTCCAACTGGGTCTGGGACGTTTCGATCATCTTCTCGGCCTCGCCCATCATGCCGCCGTGCGGATTCTTCGGCTCCCCACCACCGAGAAGTGTGGAGTCCAGATTCGAGCCGAGACCGGGTGTGGTCACCGAAATGTGGTCCGCGGTGTCAGGGTTGCCGACCGACACGGCAGCACGGCCCTGGCGGCCGGACTGCATATCGAGAGCCATCAGGTAGCGGGGCGGATTGGACGAGGACGGGCCGTCTCCGACTGCGGCGCTGACAGCGGCGAGGTCCTTGAGTTTCTGATTTGTCCGATCCAGCTCGGTTCGTGCGTTGCCGATTTCCGACATGTCGCCGGTCGTCGCCGCCTGTGTTGTAGCTGCGGCGACAGCCGCCTCGTATTTCGCTCGGTCGGCTTCGAGCCGTGCCCGTTCGGGCTCGAGCATCGCCCGGTTCGCAGCGTCTCTCACCTCAGCAGGCAAGCCATCGAGGTTGCCGATCGAACCCGGGGAGTTCGTTGCGATCTCCCTCTTCTGCTCGCTCGTGAGCGAATCCCACCAAGCCCGGTTTTCCTGCGCTGTACCGCCTTTCGGCGGCTGAGGGGTTCCGGTCTTGGATGTGCTCTCGTTACCGAACGAATCCGGTGTCGGGAGGTTGTCGAACGCTGCTTCGATTGCCTGCTTCGCCGCCGCGTCTGCGTTGACGGCGCCGGTCAACGCGTCTTTGACCCACTTGGTGTGGTTCTTGGCGGACACCTCCAGCGCCGCGATTCCCACGTTGTACTTGTCCGCGACCACCGCCGAATCCGTCGATTCGCTCGTGACAGCCGAGTACAGGCGTTGCTTCGCAGATTCACTGATTACGCATGTGCCGTCGTCACGGACATCGAAACCCTTGGCAATCGCATCAGCTTTCTTCGATGCAAGAACCCCCTGCGCGGAACTGATCGTCCACTGGGCCGAGGTCGCAGCGTCGCGACCACGCTCCAGCGCATCAACTATGTGAACGGCCTTCTGGTGGACTTCGTTGTACCGGGTGCGCATCGCGTCGCCCGTCGCACGCCGGAATGTTTCATGTGAGGCGTCGACCGCGATGTATTGAGCGTCGATCGCGGCTCGCAATTCACTTGCTTGGCGCGTGAACTCGGTCGCCTGCGCGGCGAACTCTATCGGCTTCCACGACTCGACCAGCGGGACCGTCAAGTGCTGACTCATCGTTCCCCTGCCCCCTGCAACGCGCCGGAGAATGCTTCATCCTGCTGTTGGAACGTGATCACGGCGGCGATTGTTTTGCCGCTCAGCTCGGCCAATGCTGTTCCCACCGCTGACATCGCCTTGTCGACGCGACGTGCCGCAACCTGGTACGCCGGTGGCGTATCGCCGTTGGGCATGCACTCGTAGACGCCATCGGCAAGGGCACCTCCCTTGGCAATGATCTGGATTGCCTGGCCGGCGGTCCCCATCTCGGCCGCGAGGACGCGCACAGCATCCGGGTCGAGATCAAAGGTCTCTGCACTCGGCGTCGGACTCATTGATGGACTATAGACTCCGCAAGCACCACACGCCGCCGCCTCAGCCCCGAGTTCAGCATTTCGCGCCCGAGCAGGCGGATTGGCCTACGGCGACAACACCGACTGCGGCCTCATCTCGACGTGGTCCCACCCAAGAAGATGACGATGCCGACGACGAGTACTTCCGTCGGCAGTCCTGGCTCGAGTAACGACTGACCACGTCAGGGCTAGCCGTACAGTATGGCAGCGGGGCCGAGAATATTGATGTGCAGATGAAGAGGTTGGGGACCCGCGACCGGTGATAGTCAGTCGTTCCCAGTTCTACACGCGCCGGGATTGGGCTGATCGCCGATCGATGACCGTCAGTGCAGGGCAGTGAAATCGAGGGCCACCGAGGCGCCCCGGTCGACAGTGTAGAAGGCCGCCTGCAGATGCGTGCCGAGCTCGATCAGGCCGACGACCGGGAGGGGGACCGGTTGGATCAGCCGGACTCGCCAGGGGGTTGGTTCGTCCCAGGCGCGGAGTTCCAGGTCGAGGCGAAGGACGGGGTCTTCGCGGGCGGTGTAGTCGGTGGCGACGGGGGCTACCGCTAGGACGGTGGCTTCGGCGCGGCGGCCGTTGGCGAGGATCTTGGCGGTGGAGCGGCGGCCGGTGGTCGGTTGTTCGGGGAGGTACAGGACGATGCGGTCGGGGTCGCCGGGGTCGACGCGGCAGCCGATGGTGTCGCCGGGGCGCATCCATTCCAGGTCCTGGCTACGGATCCGTTGCCGTACGCGCACGTCGTAGGGCAGCTCGTCGGGCAATTGCACTCGCACGCTGAACCGATAGCCACCCTCGCCTCGGCGCGACCACACCGACAGCACGGTCGCACTGGCAGGCAACCCCCTGAGCAGCAGTTCCCGACGCGCCCCCTCCGACAGCAAGCCCGGCCGCCGCCCGACGACCCACAGCCACCGGTCGAGCAGGTTGGGTCCCGAATCGACCGCGAGCAGACTCATAGCGGAAGAGTACTGCCAACTACGTTGGCGCCAGGGCAAATTCCCCGCACCCGGCACGATGACCCGCCGGACACCGAGCGTTCGAAAGCCGACGACACGAACCATCAGAGGTCGCCGCCGAGGCATTTCTGCGCGGCGCCCCGGCGGCTACGGTCTGTGAACCCTCTCGTCACGGTTGTCGCGCACGGCCGAAAGTCACCCCGAGCCCCCGTGGAGTACCGGCCTGATCCGATGGCAGACGGAGCTACGGCGTGTCACCGCACGCGGGATCACCGGTCCGACGTGGGGCGGCTCACAGACCCGCACCCACCGCGACCACCGTCATCCGCGCACCACTAAACTCCCCCGCATGACCAGTGCGTTCCCGACAATTCCCGCCGACCTCAAGCCCGCCGACGGACGGTTCGGCTGTGGCCCGTCCAAGGTCCGCCCGGAGCAGCTGCAGTCGCTGGTGACTGTCGGCGCCTCGGTCTTCGGCACCTCGCATCGCCAGAAGCCGGTCAAGGACGTGGTGGCGCGGGTGCGCAACGGCCTGCGCGAGCTGTTCTCGCTGCCCGAGGGCTACGAAGTGGTGCTCGGCAACGGCGGCACCACCGCGTTCTGGGACGCGGCCGCCTTCGGCCTGATCCGCGAGCGTTCGCTGCACCTGACCAACGGCGAGTTCTCCTCGAAGTTCGCCTCCGTCGCCAAGGGCAACCCGTTCATCGGTGACCCGATCGTCGTGTCGTCGGAGCCGGGCAGCGCGCCCGAGCCCGTGTCGGACCCGAGCGTCGACCTCATCGGTTGGGCCCACAACGAGACCTCGACCGGTGTGTCCATCCCGGTGTCGCGCCCGGCCGGTTCGGAGAACGCGCTGATCGCCATCGACGCCACCTCGGGTGCGGGCGGTCTGCCGGTGAACATCGCCGACTCCGACGTGTACTACTTCGCCCCGCAGAAGTGCTTCGCCGCCGACGGTGGTCTGTGGATCGCGATCATGAGCCCGGCCGCGCTGGCCCGCGTGGAGGAGATCAAGTCCTCGGGTCGCTGGACGCCGGAGTTCCTGTCGCTGCCCGTCGCCATCGACAACAGCACCAAGGACCAGACCTACAACACCCCGGCCATCGCCACCCTGCTGCTGTTCGCCGACCAGATCGAGTGGATGAACACCAACGGCGGCCTGGACTGGACCGTGAAGCGCACCCTCGACTCGTCCTCGCGCCTCTACACCTGGGCCGAGCAGAGCTCCTTCGCCACCCCGTACGTCACCGATCCGGCGCACCGTTCGCAGGTCGTCGGCACGATCGACTTCGACGACTCGGTCGACGCCGCCCAGGTGGCGAAGATCCTGCGGGCCAACGGCATCGTCGACACCGAGCCGTACCGCAAGCTGGGCCGCAACCAGCTGCGCGTCGGCATGTTCCCGGCGATCGACCCGGAAGATGTTTCGCAGCTGACCCGCTCCATCGACTGGGTCGTCGGTCAGCTGTAATTTTTGCGGCGCCGTGAGGTTTGCGCCCTGAATGACCGGGAGTTGCGGGCACGATTTTTGTTCCTTCGTCAAAAATCGACCCGCAACTCCCGGTCGGCGCAAACCCATTCCGGTATTCGTCAGCGCTGACACGCTTCGCAAAGTTCGCATTCTTCGCGACGTTCCGTCCGGCGCAGAGCCGTTGATCTATCACCAAAACGCCTGTACACGACCAGGATTCGCGCGGGGAGCCGATCAGATTAGCGGGCCGAGGCGTCCCCGTGCGCGATTTGGGCGTGCGTGTCTGCTGCCGCGGCCAAGTAATGTGCACTACTGTCTAGGAAAGTGGGCGGTGTCCTAACAGACGGAGCCGACGCGATAGGGAGGTAACGGTGCGTGAACTTCGAGTGATCGGGGTGACGCCCGACTCCACACACATCGTGTGCAGCGACCTCGAGTCCGGCACCAAGTTCCGGCTGCCCGCCGACGACAAGCTCCGCGCGGCGGCGCGCGGCGACCTCGCACGATTCGGCCAGATCGAGATCGAAATGGAAGCGTCTATGCGTCCTAGAGATATCCAGGCCCGTATTCGCGCCGGTGCGTCCGTCGAACAGGTCACGGCGGAGTCCGGCATGCCCGCGAGCAAAGTGGAACGTTTCGCCTATCCGGTGTTGCTCGAGCGTGCGCGCGCCGCCGAACTGGCGCAGAAAGCCCATCCGGTGCGGCCCGACGGCCCCGCGGTGGAAACGCTGCACGAGATCGTCACCGCGGCCTTCGCCGAGCGCGGGCACACCATCGAACACGCCGAATGGGATGCCTGGAAGGACGAGAAGGGGTTCTGGGTCGCGCAACTGCAGTGGCGGCACGGGCATTCCGAGATCGCCGCGCACTGGCGCTACCAGCCCGACGCGCACGGTGGTTCGGTGTCCCCGCTCGACGACCCGGCCGCCGACCTGATCGATCCCGATTTCGGTCGTGCCCTGCGTGGCCTGGCCACCATGCCCGCCCCGGCGGCGCCGGTGGTGGAGGCGCCGGTTCCGGTCGAGCCACGGCCGCGCGAGCCGATGCCGACCCCGCGCCCGCAGAGTCGTCCGCAGCCCGCCCTGGACGAGTACTACGAGCAGCGGCAGGTGGCGGCAGGTGGTGGGACGGCGGCGATTCCGCCCAAGCCCGCGCCGACGGCCGTGCCCGCGATGCCCAAGCCGACCGCGCCGATCCCGGCGGCCCCCAAGCCCGCCGCACCGGTTCCGGCGGCGACGGCTCCCGCACCGCCGAGCGAGCCCGCAGCACCGGCGCCGCCCGCCGCGCAACAGGAGACGCCCGCCCCGAAGCCCGAGCCGGACAAGCCGAAGCCCGCACGCAACAAGCGCGGCAAGGCGCCCATGCCGTCCTGGGAAGACGTGCTCCTTGGCGTGCGCAGCTCCGGCAACTGACGATGCACCGGCGGCCCCGAGTTCTCCCGAGAGCTCGGGGCCGCGCTGGTCATCCGGCTCGGGTGCCTTCCCGGCGCGACCGCAGGTTCCGCTAGCCGTCGGAGGTGACACGTGAAGTCGGCTTCCACCCTCTGGTACGTCGATACCGTCGACCCGGTCGCCGTCGTGCACAGTCGACCCGAATCCGATTCCGCTGCCGCGCAGGCCCTGGCGAGTCAGCTGTATGCCGACCACGATGTGCGCCCGATCGTGGTCGGGACGCTCGACGGCTGCGCCGGTCCGGATCGCGACGAGGTCTATATCGGTTGCTATCCCGGCGTGACGGTCGTGTGCACCGCCGAAGCCGCCGTGATCGAGCCGACCGTGCTGCCCGAACTGCTCGTCCGCCCGCAGGCCTCCGAACACACCTATCTGGTCTCGTTCGACACCACCGTGCACTGGGGCGCGTTCGCCCATTGGGAACGCGGGGAATTCCGCCGCTCGTTCAGTTCCACCAGGGTCGACATTCTGGAGAACGAGGGGCTGCCGATGGTGTGGGAGCGCGAGTTCTGGGCCGGGGATCATCCGGTGCCGTGGGATCGTGGGGATCGTCCCGGTCCGCAGTCGCTGCCGTTCGACCCACCCGAGTTCGCCGACGCCGCCAACGCCCACTGGCTCGGCTTCCGCTATCTGGAGCCACCCGGACTGATCGACCTGCCGGTGTGCGGATTCACGCTGTATCCGAAAGGCCGAGCACCGCGACCGGTACCGGCCGTACCCGCCCGTCGGGGTCTGGCGCGCTGGTTGCGCAGGGTCGCCTAGCCGACCAGGTGGATCAGCAGTGCGACCCAGCCGAGTTCCACGCCGAGGACCGCCCCGGCGAGCACCCATCGCAGAACCGGCGTGCACCGCCACCGCCACACCGTCGGCGCCACCCCGACCACCGCGATCACGTTCACCGCGATCGCGAGCAGCGGATGCACCTCGGCCAGCGCGACGCCGAACGCGTACACCGCCACCGCGCTCAGCACCGCGACCAGGGCGATCACCGTGCCACCCGCCGCCAGCGGCACCGAACCCGCCCGGTTGGGACTCATGAGGTGCGGACCCGTTCGTAGAAGGCCATCGCGGCGGCGGTCGCGACATTGAGCGAATCCGTCCCGGCCGACATCGGGATACGGGCGCGAATATCGGTGGCGCGCATGGCTTCTTCGGTCAGGCCGGGTCCCTCGGCACCGAGCAGCAACGCGACCCGCTCCCCCGTCATGGCCGTGGCCAGGTTGACCGCGGCCGGGTTCGGCGTGAGCGCGATGATCTGAAAGCCGCGCTCCCGCAACAACTCCAACCCACCCGGCCACCTCGGAACCGAGGCGAACGGCACCCGCAGCACATGCCCCATCGAGACGCGCACCGAACGCCGGTAGAGCGGGTCGGAACAGCGGTCACCGAAGAGCACCGCGTCGACGCCGAGCCCGGCGGCGTTGCGGAACATGGACCCGAGGTTCTCGTGGTCGTTGACGCCCTCGAGCACGGCCACGGTGCGGGCGCCGTCGAGCACCGCGTCGACCGTCAGCTCGGCCGGGCGCGGCGCCACCGCGAGCACCCCGCGATTGAGGTGGAAGCCGACCACCTGGGCCATCACCTCGGCCGTGGCCTGGTAGTACGGCACATCGAGCCCCGCGAGATCGGCGGCGAGGGCGTCGTGACGCTTGGCGACCCCGAGCAGCGCGCTCGGGGTGAACCGCGAGGCCAGCATCCGCTGTACCACCACGACCCCCTCCGCGATGACCAGTCCCTTGCGCCCGGGCAGGTCCGGCCTGCGGTCGGCGGAGGACAGATCACGGAAGTCGTCGACACGGGGGTCGGCGGGATCGTCGATGGGAATTACTTCGGCCACCGGATCATCCTGGCATGCTGGAAGCATGAAGCTGGTTCAGTTGATCTTGAACGTGCTGTGGGTGGTGCTCTGTGGGTTCTGGATGGCTGTCGGCTACCTGTTCGCGGCGCTGATCTGCTTCGTCCTGATCGTCACGATCCCGTTCGGCATCGCCTCGCTGCGCCTGGCCGGTTACGTGCTGTGGCCGTTCGGGCGCACGGTCGTCGACAAACCGAGCGCCGGGGCGGGGTCGCTGCTCGGCAACATCATCTGGTTCGTGTTCGCGGGCTGGTGGCTGGCACTCGGTCACGTGTTCACCAGTGTGGCCCTGGCGGTGACGATCATCGGGTTGCCGTTCGCCTGGGCCAATCTGAAGCTGGTGCCGCTGTCGTTGTTCCCGCTCGGCCACGAGGTGGTACCCCAGCAGAGCTGACTACTCCGAGCCCGCGATGATCTGGTTCATGATCGCCACGGCCTGATCGAGCACCATCAGCTGTTCCGGAGCGAGGTTGGACAGCTGTTCGGTCATCCAGGCCTCACGCGCGTGTGTCTCGTCGGCGACGAGCGCGCGACCCGCCGGTGACAGCGACACGATGATCTGGCGCCCGTCGGTGGGGTGCGGTCGACGCTGGACCAGCTCGAGGTCGGCGAGCGAGGCGATCACCCGGGTCATCGACGGCGGCTGCACTCGCTCCTTGCCCGCGAGGTTGCCGGGCGTCATCGCACCATCGCGGGCCAGCGTGGCCAGAGCCGACAGCTGGGTGAGCGAGATCTGCGCCTCGGCACGGCGGCCGCGCAGGTGTCGCGTGAGCCGCACAACCGCCAGCGAGAGATCACCGGCGAGGGCACGGACGTCGGATGGCACTGTCACAGTGCAGAACTCTACGGTACGGCCGTCACCCCTGATGGGTTTCAGGGCGCTACTGTTTGGGTATGGACGCCGGACCTGTCAGTCGCGAGATGCCGCACCTGCCGCGCAGCCTGGTCGACCCACGCCCGGTCGTACTGATCGGCTTCGCCGCCTGGGCGGTGGCGACGGTGCTGGCTTTTGTGGTCCCGGCCTGGGCCGATGCCCGATCGGTTTGCCTGATGGGGCTGTTCGTCGGCGTGCTCGGTTCGGCGATCTGGCTGGCTCAGCGCCGATCGGCCCTGCGGGGCGACAAGGGCGCCCAGGTCGGGCTCACCGAGGACTAGCGAACCTCGAACTCGTCGCTCGTCCCGGTGATCGGACGCGCCACGCCGTCCGCGCCGAGCGCGTCGGCGAAGTGGACGAACCGGTGGGTGCCCGGTTCGGCGGCGCCAGGAACGTCCCAGATGAAATGTGCGATCGAGACCGCGGCATCCTGTTTTCGCCAGTGGAACCGCACGTCCCACTCCCCCTCGTTGGCCACCCGGACCCAGCCGTTCGCGGTTCGGCGCTGCACCTCGAGAAAGGTGCCGCCGCGTCGCGGATTGTGTTTCGGATGCGCCGAGACGAACTCGGCCTCCACCCGGCCACCGCGAACGGTGCTGCCGGGTTGGCGCACCACATCACCGAAATTCCGGCCGACGGGCGTCGAATCCGGGCCCGGTGCGGCGACGAAATTCGGCTGTATCGCCGAGATGTCACGCGGTGCGGGACCGCGATCCGGGGCTGAGCCCGCCGCGAAGGCCTCCGCCAGCCGGGTGAATTCCTGCACGTACGCACACAGCGTGTAGCGGCCGAACAGCGTGGACGCCCCTTCGTACTGTTGTGCGTCGTACTCCTCCGGTGTGGTCACGTATTGGTGATAGGCATTCGAATAGCCTTGGAGCAACACCTGTTCCACGTCGACGCCGAGGGTCTGCGCGACCGCGCGGCGCACACGCAAACCGGCGACGATGGTGAATTCGGCGCCCGCGGCGGCCACGTAGAGATCGCCGAGCCGGATCAGCTGGATCGGCACCACATTCGGCACCCAGGGCGCGGGCGGCATCAGGCCGAGCGGGGCGAAGATCGCCTTGGGCGCCTGCGCGTCGGCCAGCCAGGCCGGGTGGGGATGGTCGATTCCGCCGAGAAAGTCCACCAGCGGGTTACGCACGCCCTCGGGAATGGGGCCACCGGGCAGGCCTGGGCCGTCCTCCACGCTGCCCGCCGCCAGGGACAGGCCCGCGGCCGCCGGTGCGGTGCGGTGTGGTGCGCCGTCGGGGGTGAAGCGGCCGTCGACCGTCACGGCGGCGAGGTCGATGTAGCAGAGCATGGAGTCGATCGCGCTGGTCATCGGGACCGCTTGTCCGGCGGCGGCTTTCGAGGCGGCGTACTGGCGTTCACCGATGATGCGGGTGTTGTCGAACTCGTCGTCGGTCGGGCCGACACCCGGGGCGAGCGCCAGGTTCGGCGACATGTCACCGGCATTGGTCTGGACGAACGCGGCCAGATACGACAGCTCGCCGTCGAGATGGCGCACGCCGTGCTCGAGGTGCTCGGCGGCATAGCTGGCGTAGCCCTTGTTGTCGGAGCTGATGAGCCGGTTCTTGTTGGTCATCGACGTGTTGTGGGTGGCGAACCAGGTGAGCGCGCCGACTTCGCGCTCACCCCGGCGGAACACGACGGTGGTGACCGCCGGATCGATCGCGTCCGGGAACACGGCGCGGTCCTCGGCCGGATTGCGGTCGAAGGCCACCCGCGAGCGGTTCACACTCGCGTCGCGCAATGCGGCGCGACCGAGGGCCACCGTGCCCGGCCCGAGGTCGGCGTCGGCGGCGACGATGGCCTCGACGATGCCGTCGACCTCGGTGTCGTACACCTGCTGCTGAAATCCGAGCGTCGCGAGCGTATAGGCGTAATCGTGGGCGGAACCGCCACAACTGGAATGGGTGTGCGTCGATGTGAGAACGACATTTCGTTCCGTATACCGATCACCGAATCGGTGCGCCAACGCGAGCAGTACTCCCCGATGCACGGACTGGAACAACGCACCGTTCTCCACCGCGACGAACGCCACCCGATTTCCACCCGATTCGATGACGAACGCGCGCGCTCGCGGCCGCAGATGAATTCCCGCCGTGGTTTGTTCGAGTTGTGAGTAGCCCATCATGCCGCATTCCGCGGCGGGCCCCGTGAGATCGGCGATACCGAGCCCGAATTCGAATCCGCCGCGCGCGGATTCGGCACGTGCCTTCGGTGCTTCGATGGCACCGAGTGCCGCCACGAGCGGAACCCCAAGGGTCGAGGCGGCCAGCACGGCCCGACGGTTCACAGGCATCCGAACAGCTCCTTCGCGGGGTGATGTGACGCACACAACCATAGAACTGGTCGCCTGTCCAGTAATTCGGCGCGGTTCGGCGAATTGACTGTTCGCGACGTGAGCGCTTAACTCGCACAGGTGTCCTCCCGATTGAGCGTCGAAGAACGACGAGCCCACCTGATAGAGGCAGCGATCGGTCTCGCCGAGAAAAAGGGCGTGGCGGGCGTGACCACACGCGATGTCGCCCAAGCGGCGGGCGTCTCGCTCGGTGTGGTGCATTACTGTTTCGAAAACAAGGACGCGCTGATGACCGAGTTGGTCAAAGCGCTCTCGATGGAATTGCGTGATTCCGTCGATGCGGATGAAACTGTCTGGGTCGATCCCGGAACAGGAAAAGAAGCGCTTCACAAATTGGTTCGGCAGGGGCTGGAACTGATGTGGCGCAACATCGAGGCCACCCCGGAACGGCAGCTGCTCACCTACGAGACCACCACCTACGCCCTGCGCGAAGGTGAGACGACCCCGGCCAAACTCGCCATCGCCCGCGAGCAGTACGCGTTCAACGACAGCACCGTCGCCGACGTGATGGACCATTGCCGCGAGGCCACCGGCTGCGACTGGAACATCCCGGTCACCCAGCTGAGCCGCTTCATCCTCAGCGTCATCGACGGCATCGTGTTGCGCTGGCTGGTCGACGACGACAGCGACGCCGTGCAGGCCCAGCTCGACCTGCTCGCCGAGATGGTCACCGCGCACGCGAGCTAGCCGCGCGGCACCTGCACGTGCACGGTGCCGTCGTCGTCCCACCACGGCACCCGCACCGTGCCCGAGAACTCGCCGCGCAGAAACACTTCGAGTACGTCGTGCAGCACGAGCGTGCCGGTGGTGTGCGGCGGCGACCACAGCTGACGCAGCACCACACCCAGCGGTTCGGTGGCCCAGCTGCTCCGCCTGCCCGCGCCGAGCACCTCGGCGCTCACCTGGTCGGAGACCAACGGAAGGTCCAGCAGCGCGGCGAGGGCCTCGGCATGCGTCGGGTCACCGACGACCAGTCGCTCGGCCGGGACGACGAGACCGAAACAGGGCCGATCCAGGACCATGGCGGTCTCGGCGTCGACCACCGTTCCCGCCAGCGTCCTGACCTGCTCGGGCAGGTCCAGTTCCCGTGGGTCGAGCGCACCGGTCGCGACGGCTTCGGACAGCCGGGCATGGGTACGCGAAACCGTCTCGGGCGTCGGGTTTTTCGCCGGATCGGCGAGGGCGTCGAGGAGTTCCTCGGCCAGCTCGGGGGTCATCACGTCGGGGCGGACGAGGAGCTGCCGCAGGGCGTCGGGGTCGGCCGCGGTGAACGGCGGTAGGAGGTCGGCGAATTCGGTGTCGTCGGGGTGACGGAATCGGCCGAGGGGGATGCCGTCGATGTGGGCGTGGCGGTGCAACCACCAGGTGGTGTACCCGTCGCGGTCGGCGAGCAGGGCACGGGTGCGTGATTCGGCCAGCAGGGTGCGCAGGGCCAGCGGCCAGCGGGTCTCGTCGACCAGGTCGAGATCACGGACCGCGACGAGTTCGCGCGGATCTTCGGGAAGGCTGTTCCACCAGGCGGATTCGTCGTCCAGGTCGTGATCGGGTCCGAGTGGCTCTGGATCGGTGAGAACGGCGAAGTCCCAGCCGACACCGATCGCGCGCAGGGCCTGTTCGCCGAACTCGGCGACCGTCGCCTCGGCGACCGTGCCGAACGGTGAATCCTCGACGAGCACCTCGGCCAGCGGCGCGCCCGGGAGGAGGAGTTCGTCGGCCGGACGCAATTCCCCTGTGTCGTCGGGCAATTCGAGGAGCCCGAGCCAGGTCGGCAGCTCGTCGGCGCGCGCGAACCGCGCCAGGTGCAGGACCGCGGTGACCGTGTCGTGGTCGGCCGGGTCGTGCTCGAGCAGGTCGCGCAGGCCTGGATCGGTGAGCAGATCGGTGACCGAGGCGCTGCGGGCGCCGAGACGGGAAAGCAGCGGATGGGTGGCGTCCGGGTGCACCAGGCGGGCCCAGTGGACCGGGACGGCGACGGTGAGCTGGTCGTCGAGCACGACGGTGCGCGGGCCGGTGACGAGTCGGCCGTCGGCCAGCGGCACGGCCAAGGCGCCGAACTCCTCGGCCGTGCGGGTATCGGTGACGAAAGGTTCGAGGGCGGCGTAGAAGGTTCGCCACCAGTGCGGGTCTCGGCGCAGGCCCGTCGACACATCGGCCAGGGCGGCCGGGGACAGCCGGTGGACATCGAGGACCGCCAGCTTTTCCTGCGCGGGGCGGGTCGAGAGTTCCGGGATCACCAAGGGGCCGGTCAGGTCGGCGAGGATCGCGGCCAGCTCCGGCGTGAGGTCGGGGAATACCGCCGCACGGGTGGGGATTTCGTTCGCACTGGCGAGATACGGGTCTGCTCCGAGGTGTGCGTTCTCGTGGAGGGGCGCGAAACTGTCGGGATGCCGGTCGGCGGCCGAGTGCGTGTTGTCGCGGGCCTCACCGCCGAAGAATTCCCCGGCGTCGAGAGACGCGTCGGGACCGGCATCAGAGTTGTCGTCGCGTGCCGGGCAGACCGGGAGCCACGGGTTCGTCCGGAGCTCGGTGGTGATCGCTTCGCGGAGGATGGCATCGGCCTCGCTCCTGGCGAAAGCCGGGGTGGGGACCAGACCGAGACGGTCACGTGGTGGCAGAGCACGGGCGAAATCGGCGTAACCCGAGGCGATTTCGCGCAGGTGGGCGCCGGGGAGCAGGCGGCGACGATCGGGTTGCATGGGGATGTCGGCCACGAGGATCGCCGGGAGGGACAGTTCCTCGTCGGAGCGGGTGGGGGCGCGCAGGACATCCGGCGCGGCGGGGACCGGGCGACCGTCGGCCAACGGGAGCAGCCAGCGCGCTCGGGACGTGCGGAACTGCCACCAGTGCTGTGTGCGGTCGGGTGAGGTGATGGTCAGCTGGGTGAGGGATCCCACCGGCGGACCGAGGTGGGTGGCCTTGTCCTGCCCTGGTTCCGGCTTCGCTCCGTGTGGTTCCTGGGCCGGTCTGATAGCCGCGGCGTCGGACGAGGGCCCGGTGCCCGACTGTGTACTCGGCAATGAACCTTTGTCCGCCTGGGTGCCCGGCCAAGAACCCTCGTCCGACCGGAAGCCCGGCGAAGAGGCCCCGTTCGACTGCGTACCCGGCGCAGAGTCCGCACGCGGCTGCGAACTTGATCGAGAGGCCGTGATGGCATTTGTGGTCTCGGAGGAGAGAACGATGCCGTCTGGGGCATTCGCGGTGCGGTGTTCTGTAGCGACGGGGGCCGAGTGGCCGAGGATGCTTGTGGTGCTGGTGAATTCGCTGTCGGCTATGTGGATTCGGTGGAGGGCGGGGAGTTCGAGGAGGAGGTCTGGGGCCTCGGCGCGCATCGCGGCGAGGAGAGCGGCGGAGTCGACGTCGTCGCGGAGGTGGATGACGATTTCGGTGTCGGCACCCGGGGACGGGGTGGTGGGGATGGGCCAAGCCAGGCGAAGGGCAGGTGGGATGAGGCCCTCGGGGAGGGTTGTGCCGTTGTCGTGCAAGGCATTCAGGGTGGCCGTCAGCGAGAAACGGAGAGAGCCGGTGGTGGAGCGGATCTCCACTTCGTCGCCGACCGCCCGCACCGCGGTGAAGCCGACACCGAATCGGCCGACCTGCGCGGCGTCGTCCTTGCCGGAGGCACGCAGTGCCGTCAGCGCGTGCACACCGGAAACACTCAGCGGGGCACCGGTATTGGCCACATGCAACCGGCGATCGACGATCCACACCGTGAGCTCGCCGGGCACACCGACCTGCACCGCCGCGTCGGCGGCGTTCTGCGCCAGCTCGGTGAGCACCCGATCGCGGTAACCCGCCGCGACCAGATCCGCCTCACCCGCACTGTCCTCGCGCAACCGTGTCGGCGAATCCCGCCAGGCGGCGAGAACTCCGGCCCGCAGCCCCGCGGTACCGAACGGGTCCGCCCCTGCGCTCAGCGCCCCACCGACGATCCGCGCTCCCCAGCGCCCACACCCTGCGTCACGCCGCTCTCGCCCACCGCGGAATCACCCTCGGCAGCAGCGGTATCGGCCACACCAGCATCACCCGGCGCCGTAGCGGTATCGGTCACACCGGAATCGCCCGACTCCGCGCCCGATTCACGCTCCACAGCACCCGCGCTTCCGGCCGCGACGACAGCCTCTGCGGTGTCTACCGTGGAATCGGACTCGGCGCTCACCTCGGGCACTTCAGCGATCGCCGAGGACGAAACCTCTTCGACCACAGCGGAATCGGCGACGGAAGTGTTCGCTGCCACCTCCTGTGCCACTGCGTCGGAAATCGGCGCCGTTTCCGCCGCGACACCGGACTCGATGACATCAGCGGCAGTCGACGCACCCGAGTCGGCGACGTCACCACCGGCCACGTCACTGTCCGCCATGGTCGAATCCGACTCGACCGCGTCCGTGGTGACCTCCGCTACCGCAGGGGCCTGAGCGGTGTCCGCGATGGGCCCAGGGCCGCTCGGCACCTCGACCGCGTCCGTCGTGACCTCCGCCGCCTCAGCGCTTTCCGCGTTGTCCGCCCCGGACTCGGGATCGCTCGGCGTCTCAGCCTCTGCGGTGCCCGACAGCACCGGCGCGTCGACGCCGGTCGGCGCGACAGCGGCGAGATCGGTGGCGGCTTCGGCGGCGATGACCTCTTCGGGGGATTTCGGGAGCTGACCTTCGGCGCGGGCCTTGCGGGTGGCCGCGGCGGCGTCGACCGCTTCGGCCTCTGCGGTTTCCTGGGGGGTGATCGCGATGTAGTCGACGGCGTGATCGTCGAAGGCTTCGTAACGCGGTGAGCCGTTGCCGGAGGGGGCGACGACATCGGAGTGGGCGCCGCAGCCGTATTCGACGTGGACCACGTGGCCGTCGGCGCCCATCGCGTTGGCGCATACGCCGAAGGATTCGCGCAGGGCACCGGCGAGCGGCACGTAGAAGCCGCACAGGCCGCAGGTGGAGGGGGCGGCCTTGGCCATCTCGGTGTCGGGGCCGTATTCGCCGTACCAGCGCTGGGCGGCGTCGAGTCGGCCCTCGAGGCTGAGCACCTGCGTGCGGCCGAGGCCGACCTCGCGGGCCACCTCGTCGACCACCGGGTCGCCGGTGGCGACGTAACCGGGGACGAGGCGCGGGTCGTCGGCGGGCGGGGCGAGCAGGTCGCCGGGGCCGAGGTCGCCGGGGCGCACCCGCTGCTCCCACGGGACGAACTCGGGGGCGATCAGGGCGTCGGGGCCGGGCAGCAGGGCCGACTCGCTGACCGTGGCGTGGTCGGCACCGGGCGGTGCGGCGACCACGACGGCCCACTGCCAACCCCGGTAACCGGGCAGGGTCGCCTCGAACCGGTGGGTGGCCGCCGAGTCGTCCTCGGCGCTCACCCCCAGATGGGCACCGACGCCGTCGGGTTCCAGCTCGACGAGCGCACGAAGTGCGACCTCGGCCGCCTGGGCCAGAACGGGACGCACGCCGGACTCCGAAACAGATACTGCGCTCACGGCCTACATTTTGCCGTATGAAGTGCAATCGGAGTTCGTTGGCCGTCGCAGTGCTGGTCAGCGTGCTCGGCGTGAGCTCCTGCGGGGGTCAGGAACAGTCGGGTCCGCCACGCTGGCGGGTGGAGGTGATCGGCTCGTCACCGCACGATCCGTCGGCCTTCACCCAGGGGCTCGAGGTGGTCGACGGATTGCGTTACGAAGGCACCGGCATGTGGGGCGTGTCGAACGCCCGCGTCACCGAGCAGGTCTCGGGCGTGGAGCGGGCGCGTGTCGAGTTGCCCGGCCGGATGTTCGGCGAGGGGCTCACCAGGGCGGGCGACATCGTCTGGCAACTGACCTGGAAAGACGGTGTCGCCTTCGCACGCGACCCGGACACCCTCGCCGAAACCGGCCGTGCCACCTACGCGGGCGAGGGCTGGGGGCTGTGCGCTCAACCGGGGCGACTCGTGATGAGCGACGGCACCCCGAAACTCACCTTCCGCGACCCGCTGACCTTCGCCGAAACCGGTTCGGTGACCCTGCACGGCTTCGACGACCCGAAACCGAACGAGCTCGACTGCGCCCCCGACGGCACCGTATACGCCAACAATTTCCCCACCGACGACATCCTTCGCATCGACCCCGACACCGGCGCCGTCACCGCGATCATCGATGCGAGCGGCCTGCTGAGCGCCGCCGAACGCGCGCGCACCGATGTCCTCAACGGCATCGCGCACCTGCCGGGCACCGACCGGTTCCTGCTCACCGGCAAGTACTGGCCGCACCTGTTCGAGGTGCGATTCGTGCCGAGCTGAGCGAGTGTGTCCGACACTGCTCGCCCGCGAGTGAACGCCGAAAGCCCGAGTACGACAGAATTGGGCTGTGACTACTCCCCGCGATCCATCCGGTCCTGACCGTGGTCGCCGGGACGGCAGTGCCGCGGGTGGACCACCCGGTCGGCACCCCGGCTTCGGGCACTACCCGCCCCCGTCCACGCCGCGCAAGGTCTTCCCGCACATCGAGCCACCGACCGCACCGTTCCGTTCGCGTGGTCGGTTCGGACGTGACCCCGACCCCGGGGCCACCACGCCGTTGGCCAGCCCGAAACGCAACGGCGCCGTTCCCCCGCGCCCCGACACACCGGCAGACGCCCGCCCACACCAGGACCACGACGGACCGGCGGGTGGCCACCCACATTCCGATCCACTCGACGGACCGGCCGGAACCCGCCCGCTGCCCCGGGCCGACGAACCTCCCAAGCAGCGAGTGCCGCGCAAACTGACCGTCACGCGCGTGGCCGCGATGCGCAGTCGCGAACTCACCGAACGCGGTATCGCCACCTTCCAGCGCGCGGCCAAGGCCGACGGCGCCGACCAGTCGGGCCTCACCGCTCTCACCTACGCCACGATGGCCAACTTCGCGCTCGACGCCGCGATCGCCGTCGCGCTGGCCAACACGTTGTTCTTCGCGAGTGCCACCGCCGAGTCCAAAACCAAGGTCGCGCTGTATCTGCTCATCACCATCGCGCCGTTCGCGGTGATCGCACCGCTGATCGGGCCGCTGCTCGACCGCTTGCAGCGCGGCCGCCGACTCGCGCTGGCCACCACCTTCGGATTGCGGGCCCTGTTCGCGGTGCTGCTGATCTTCAATATCGACACATGGGGGCTGTATCCGCTGGCCCTGTGCATGATGGTCGGCTCGAAATCGTTCGCGGTGCTCAAGAGCGCGGTGACGCCGCGCGTGCTGCCACCGGATATCGACCTGGTCCGCACGAATTCGCGGCTCACGGTGTTCGGCCTGGTCGGCGGCACGATCGGGGCGGGTGCGCTCGCCGCGCTCGCCGCCCTGATCGCCGACTCCACCGGCGCGCTGGTGTTCGCCACGGGCATCGCCATCGCGGGCGCCTATCTGAGTCTGCGGATCCCGTCGTGGGTGGAGGTCACCGAGGGCGAGGTGCCCGCCACCCTGACCTATCACGGCGCCGACGCGCGCACCGAGGTGCTCGAACCGGGCAAGGAATCGGCCGTGCCCGCCAGGAAACGCAGGCAACCGCTGGGCCGGGCTGTGGTCACCGGGCTGTGGGGCAACAGTTCCATCCGGGTGCTCACCGGGTTCCTGACCTTCTACATCGCCTTCGTCGCCAAGGGTTCCGGCGGTAGTCCGACCGAGCAGGCGGCCATGCTCGGCCTCGTCGGCGTGGCGGCCGGTTTCGGTAATTTCGGCGGCAACGCCACGGGCGCGCGGTTGCAGCTCGGCAGGCCCGCGCTGGTGGTGCTCGGCTGCACCGCCGCGTGTGTCGCGGTGGCGCTGTTCGCGGTGTTCACCGGCAATCTGTTCGGCGCGGCGGTCGCCGCGCTCGTCGCGTCGGCGGCCAGCGCACTGGCCAAGGTGTCGCTCGACGCGGCCATCCAGGACGACCTGCCGCCCGAGTCGATCGCCTCGGGTTTCGGCCGGTCGGAGACCGTTCTGCAGTTGAGCTGGGTGGTCGGCGGGGCGGCCGGTGTGCTGTTGCCGACCGAGTTCTGGAAGGGTTTCGCGGTGATCAGCGTGATCCTGGTTGCCGGGCTCGCGCAGACTTTCGTCAGCTACACCGGGCACACCCTGCTGCCGGGCTTCGGCGGTAACCGCCCGCAGCACGCCGAGCAGGAAGTGCCCACCCATCCCCGCGAAACAGGAGACCCGCACTGGTGAGCAAGCCCAACGTCCGCACGATCGTCGCGCTGGTCGCGGTGGGCCTGCTGGCCCTGGCCGCGGTGACCGCAGGCGTGGTTGCCTACGCCGTGTCCAAGGCGCCCAAGCACTATCCCGAGCTCACGGTGTTCGCGAACGGCGAGTCCGTCGTCGTCGAGCCCTACGGGTACTGCGAGCTGTCCAACGGCGAGTGCGTCAACGACGAGTCGACCTACTACATCCCGGCCACCTCGGGTAAGCCGGTGCAGGTGTCGCTGCCGACGAGCATCTCGGAGGCGCCGTGGATCGTCGTCACGGTCTACGAACGCCCCAACGGCGAGCAGATCGAACGCATCCTCAGCTTCATCGACTACCCGGCCGAAACCCGTTTCCTGAGCCTGGACACGCAGCCCGAACCCGAGCTGCGGCTGGCCGGTTTCGAGGTGCGGCTGCCGATCGTCTACACCGACCCGGCCACCGGCCAGGAGATGTACGACGTCCACGGCCTCTGGCGAGTCGGCACACCGCAGCCCTGAGGATCAACCAAGGGGCGGCGACTCCCGCACCCTGACCCCCGCACATCCCGACCCCGAGGAGGGATCGCCGACGAAGTCGGCGGTTGGCGGCCGTCCCGACGATCAGGCGCCGTTGCGTAGGCGACGAAGGAGCAAGCAACGGTGCCTGATCGACGGGACCTCAGGGCCCGCCAACTCGAGCGCGCCAGCGCTCCAAGTCACTGATCCAGTTCGCGGGCTACCGCGCGGACCACTTCGGAGATGCGCTGGGACATCTTGCGATCCGGGTACTTGCCGCGACGCAGGTCGGGCTGGACCTTGGTCTCCAGCAGGGTGATCATGTCCTCGACCAGACCGTGCAGTTCGTCGGGCGACTTGCGGGGGCCCGCCTCCTTGCGCGCGGGCTGCGCGCCACGCTCGCCGCGGGTGACGGTCGGCGGGGCCTCGAGCAGCTTGAGGCTCAGTGCCTGCGGACCGCGACGACCGGCGGCCATCCCGAATTCGACCCGCTGACCCGGCTTGAGTCCCGCGACTCCTTCGGGCAGCGCGGACGAGCGGACGTAGACGTCCTCGCCCTCGTCTTGGGAAAGGAAGCCGAAGCCCTTTTCGACGTCGTACCACTTCACCCGGCCGGTCGGCACTGCGCTCACCCGTTCATCATTCGATACCCGAACCCTTGTGGCCCGGGTTACTACCTGCTGCTTGTCGCGAAAAGAACGCGCCCCACAACAAGGCAGGACGCGATGTGGTGAGAGTCTACCCCGGTGGCTATACCGCGAGCACATCAGTTTTACGGTGCACCGGTGACCAACTCACCTCAACCGCCCGCGCGGCGTTCCAGTGATCGGCTGCTGCACGTGGCGGTGGCGCTGGTCGGTATCGGGATCCTCGCCGTCGTCGCCATCTTCGTCACGCCGATTGTCTCCGACGCGGAGCCGGGTCTGTGGCTGTATCTGCTCGCGATGCTCGCGCCGGTGGGCTTTCTGCTCGCGATCGTGTTCGCCCTGTGGTCGGGTCGACGCGCACGGTGAACCGGTTATCCCGAGGGTTCGATACCCAATCTCTTGTGTGATCCTCGTCACATAACGACCCGGTAACGAACTGTGCGTGCAACGGTCTCGCACACCCCGCGCCGCGACTACCTGCACGGACGGCTCCGGGACAACCCTGAGACCACCCCGATACCCACCCGCACACGCCGGTTACCAAATAGTGACTTTCCCCGCTGACCGTCGTACCGTTTCTCTCAGCCGGGGCAGGCCCCCGGAACCACCGGCCCGCCGCACCGAACCTCACCCCGCGGGTACCGGACCCCGATTGGAATCAAGGGGTGAGGGCGGACCGGGAGACCTCTCAGTCCGGACCACATGCAGGTGCGAACGAGAGGAAGAAACCCGATATGAGTGGACGCCACCGCAAGCCGACTTCCACCGGGCGCACTGCTGCCAAGGTCGCCGTCACCGGCGCCATCTTCGGCACCGCAGCCGCTGCCCTCGCAGGAAACGCCAGCGCGGCCCCCGACTCCGACTGGGATCGCCTCGCACAGTGTGAAGCCGGCGGCAACTGGGGTATCAACACCGGCAACGGCTACCAGGGTGGGCTGCAGTTCTCGCCTTCCACCTGGGCCGCACACGGCGGTGGGGAGTACGCCGCCACCGCAAACCAGGCCACTCGCGAACAGCAGATCGCGGTCGCCGAAAAGGTTCTCGCTTCCCAGGGTTGGGGCGCTTGGCCCTCTTGCTCGGCCAAGCTCGGCCTGAGCAGCGGTCCGACCGAGCGCGCCGTGCCCTCGACCCCGAGCTGGGTCCCCGAGGTCAGCGTCCCGCAGGTGCAGGATCCGAGCCAGGAGGTCTTCTCCGCGGTCGATCGTGCCCTCACCGTCGCCCAGCAGCAGGGCGTCGCCGTGCCGCAGGCGGCCATCGACTTCGTCAACAACGCCAAGGGCACCCAGCTGGACCCGGCGGTCATCGACTTCTTCGAGGCGAACAAGGGCCTGCTGCCCTCCTGATCCGCCTCACAACAAGAGCCCGCATCCTTTTCGAGGATGCGGGCTCTTGTCTTTCCCGTTCGAATTACACCCGGTTGATGACGGTCTGCGGGTGCACATACGGCAGCTTCGCGGCCGGAAGGGGAAACTCGGTGTCCTCACCGAAGGGCGAGAGATTACCGGCGCGGGTTGCCGACAGCTCGGTCACGGCGTGCTCGCCGTCGGCCACCTCGGGCCAGCCGTTGTCGACGTAGGGTTTCTTCGATTTGTTGACCACGGGGTCATTCTGGCATATCGAACACGTACGCTGAATCCGATGATCGCGACCGACTCCCTCGCCGATTGGCTAGGTGCGCGCACCGACGCCCAGCTGGTGAAACTGCTGCAGTTGCGACCCGATCTGGCGGTGCCGCTGCCCGCGTCGATGTCGGTGCTCGCGGTACGTGCCCAGCAGCGGGCCTCGGTGCTGCGCGCCGCCGACGACCTCGACACCCTCGAGTTCGCGATCATCGAGGCGCTGGCGGCCAACGAGGACGCGCGCACGATCGGCACCGAGCACACCCCGCTCACCCGGACCACGCTGCACGCGCAGCTGAAGGACCGGGTCACCAAGACGGCGTTCACCGCCGCGCTCACCAGATTGCTCGACCGCGCGCTGGTCTGGCAGACCGGTGACGGTCTGCACCTGGCGCCGAGTGCCGTCGAGGCCTTGCCGTGGCCCCTCGGGGCGACCACCGCGCTGCCGGACGCGCTCACCGAACCGGAAGTCCGCACGGCGCTCACCGCGGCCGGTCCGGCGGAGCGGGCACTGCTGGAGAAGCTGGCCACCACTGGTCCACGCGGACGCACCCGCGACGCCGCACCCGACGCGCCCGCCGACCGCCCGGTGCGGCGGCTGCTCACGGCCCGGCTGCTGCGCTGGATCGACGACGAGACCGTCGAGTTGCCGGTCACCGTCGGGCAGGTGCTGCGCGGCGAGCCCGTCACCGATCCGCACGCCCTCACCCCACCCAAACCCACGCTCGTCAAGCACGCGCCCGTCGAGGTGAACGCGGTCGGCGCGGGTGAGGTCGGTGAGCTGCTGCGCGACTGCGCCGACCTGCTCGAGGCGCTCGGCAAACTCCCCGCACCCGCCTTGCGCGCCGGGGGACTCGGGGTGCGCGAGCTGCGCAGGCTGGCCAAGCAGACCGGCGTCGACGAACAGCGCACCGGCTTGCTGCTCGAACTGCTCGCGGCCGCGAAGCTCGTCGAGAAGGGCCTGCCCGAACCGCCGCCGGACCTGGATTCCACCGACGACTTCTGGGCACCGACCCCCGCCGCCGACGCCTGGCGCGACGCGCCACCCGCGACCCGCTGGGTGACCCTGGCCCAGGCGTGGCTCGAGCTGGACCGGATGCCGTGGATGATCGGGCTGCGCGACGCCGCCGACAAGCCGATCGCGGCGCTGTCGGCCGAGTTGCGTATCCCGCACGCGGTGCGCGACCGGCACGCGATCCTCGGCCTGCTCGCCGAATACCCCAGCGGCACCGAGGTCTCGCCCGCCGACCTCGGCAAGCTGCTCGCCTGGCGAATGCCGCGTCGGCGCAGACACTTCCGGCTCGACGTGGTGACCGCGACCCTCGCCGAAGCGGCGACCGTCGGGCTGCTCGGACGTGGCGCGCTCGATTCGGCCGCCCGCGCCCTCCTGCACGGCAGCCCGACCAGCGTGGCCGACGCCGAGGCCGAGATGACCGCCGCCCTCCCGGACCCCGTCGACCACGTGCTCGTGCAGGCCGACCTCACGGTGATCGCGCCCGGCCCCCTCGTCCCCGAATTGCAGAGCCGCATCGCCCTCGTCGCCGACGTGGAGTCCGCGGGTGCGGCGACGGTGTACCGCGTCGGTGACGCATCGGTGCGGCGGGCGCTCGATGCCGGTCTCACCGCCGCCGAACTGCACACCCTGTTCACCAACCACTCCCGCACCCCGGTGCCCCAGTCGCTGACCTACCTCATCGACGATGTGGCCCGTCGACACGGTCAACTACGCGCGGGCATGGCGCAATCGTTCCTGCGCAGCGACGATCCGGCCCTGCTCGCCCAGGTGCTGTCCGCCCCCGTGGCCGAAACGTTGGCGCTGCGCGCGATCGCCCCCACGGTCGCGATCGCGCAGGCGCCGCTCGGTGAGCTGCTCGAGCAATTGCGGGCGGCGGGCTTCACCCCCGCAGGCGAGGATTCCGGCGGCGCCATCGTCGACCTGCGACCGCGCGGCGCCCGCATCGCGGTCCGCCCCTTGGCCCGCAAGCCGTACCGCCCAACTCCGCCCTCCGACGACCAGCTCGCGGCACTGGTCACCGAACTGCGCGCGGGTGAACGTGCCGCGGGTGCCCGCACGTCCCAGTCGGTCCGTTCCGACGGAACACGCACGGGCACCCAGGCCACTCTCGCGCTGCTGCAGCTGGCCGCCCGGGTGGGGCGTCCGGTGAACATCGGCTATGTCGATGCCCAGGGGGTGGCGAGTCAGCGGGTGGTCGAACCTGTCCGGGTCGGTAACGGTCAGTTGGACGCCGTCGACCCGGTCACCGGCGCCACCCGCCACTTCACTCTCCACCGCATCGCGTCGGTGGCTCTGCTGGACTGACCGCTACGGCTTGGCCAGGCAGAACGTGGTCTTGGGATCCGGAACCGTGCGGAACTGGGTCGCGTCCATGCCGCACAGCAGTTCGTCGGTTTCCCCGTCGATGCGCTTGACGACCTTGAAGGTGGCCTCGGGTGCCGTGCAGTCCACCGTTTCGACCGGGCGGGTGCCCGCGTCCGCGTAGCAGGCGCCCTCGGCGAAGTTCGGCGACAGGCACAGCCCGGTCTTGGTGTCGCCGACCGTGCCGTTGAAGCTGGCGTTCTGGGCCGTGCAGTTCAGCGGTGCCGCGCCGACCTGCGCGATCCGGTAGTTCGACGTCGCCGACGAGCAGTCTCCGACGGTCGCCTTCATCGCGTCGACCGCGTTGTCGGTGACCTCGACGCACGAGCCGACGGCAGGCGCCGACGACGCGTCGCCCTCACCCGAGCACGCCGCTGCCGCCCCGACCAGCGCGACTGCCGCCACTGGCGCGAACACGAGCCGGACAAGCAGCCGCTTTCCTGGGAAAAACACTCCAAAACCTCACTCACCGAACGGTTCAGCCGATATGACCGCCGGTGACGATACCCAAACGCCCACCTCCGGCGCTCCCCCCGTGGATACGATCGGAGGATGACCATCGACGATGTCGCGGGCGAGCTGTACGGTCTCGACCCGTCCGACTTCGTCGCGACCCGCACCGAACGCGCCGCACAGGCCCGCGAGGACGGCGATCGTGAGCTGGCCGCGGCCATCGGTGCCCTGCGGAAACCGACGGTCGCGGCGTGGACGGTGAATCTGCTGGCCCGGCACGCGCCGAAGGAGATCGCGGCGCTGCTCGATCTGGGTGACGCACTGCGGTCGGCGCAGCGTCAGCTCTCCGGGGACAAGTTGCGCGCACTCGGCGCGCAACGGCAGCAGGTGGTGAACGCCATGACCAAGCGGGCGGGCGAGTTGGCGGCCGAGCACGACCGGCCCGCGAGCGAGCAGGCCTTGCGTGAGGTGGGTCAGACGCTGACGGCCGCGCTGGCCGACCCGGATGTCGCCGACCAGGTCCGTGCCGGAGTGCTGCCCGCGACCGTCACCTATGACGGCTTCGGTCCGGCCGGTTTGGTCGCGATCACCGGCGGCAAGGCGAAAGCTCCGACGAAGCGGGCGAGCGCTCGTCCGAAGAAGTCGGCCGAGGACGCCGAGGCGGCCCGCCGCGCCGAAGCGAAGCAGGAACTCGACGACGCGGAGTCCGGCCTGGCCGAAGCGAAGTCGGCCCGGGAGGAGGCGGAAAAGGCTGCGGCGCAGGCGAAATCGGAGCTCGATGAGGTGGAGCAGCGGATCGAGCAGTTGCGCGCGGACCTCGAGCACGCCGAACAGCAGCGCCATTTCCTGCGCACCGCCGAGCATCGGGCGCGTGGCGAATCGACCGCCGCGAAAACCCAATTCGATCGCATGCAGCGGTGGGTGGAGCGAGCGCGAGCCCGCTTGGACGAGGATTGACCATCGCGGTGGGCGTTCAGCGTGCCAGAGTTCCCGGGAACAGGAAGGCTTCGCGGGGCGGGCTCGTGCCGTCCAACCATTCGGCCAGGAACTCACGCAGCGGCAGCGTGGTTCGGCTCTGGATGAACTGGCGGAATTCCGGCATCGAGGCGTGGCCGTCGCGGTGGGCGTTCACGAAATCCTTCACGGCCGTGAAGAAGACGTCCTCACCGATGAGTTTGCGCAAGGCGTGCAGGAAGAGTGGGCCACGCCAGTAGACCGAGGTGAACTCGGTGCCCGCGCCGGGGTCGGCCAACGCGTAGGTCCAGAAGTCCTGCTCATAGCGGGCTTGCGCGATCTGCTCGCGATACATGGTGTCGACATCGGCGCCCTCGACGCGTTCGGGCCAGAGGAAGTCGGCGGTGTAACTGGCGAAACACTCGTTGAGGCAGATGTCGGACCACTGCCGCACCGACATGGTGTCGCCCCACCATTGGTGGGCCAGTTCATGGACCACGGTGTTGAGATCGGCCCAGGGCGCGTAGGTCGGCCGGGTCTGCGTCTCGAGCGAGAACGGGACTTCCGCGTCCACGTAGATTCCACCCGCCACCTCGAACGGATATGGGCCGTAGAGGTTTTCGAGAAAGTCGAGGATCTCGGGGAGGCGCTGTTCGTCGGCCCGGTTGTCGTCGGATTCGGGGGCGAACGCGCTCAGCACCGGGGTGCCGTCGGCACGGCGCTGTTCGAGGAAGGTGAAATGGTCGACGGCGATGGTGGTGAGGTACCCGAGCACGGGGCTGCGGGTTTCCCAGCTGGTGTGCAGCCGGTCGTCGCGGATGTCGTGGCGGGTGCGCGCACCGGTCGACATCACCTCCCATGCGGCGGGCACGGTGGCGTGCAGGGTGAACGTCGCCTTGTCCGATGGGGTGTCGTTGAGCGGGTACCAGGTGCTCGCGCTGTGCGGCTGGCCGATGGCGAAGGCGCCGCCGCTGGGCGCATATGTCCAGCCTTCGCCCTCGGTGTCGATTGCGGCGCCCGCGTAGTCCACGACGATCCGCATCGGCAGTCCCGGCAACAGCGGCAGCAGCGGGGAGACGACCAGTTCGTGTTCACCCTCGCGCGCGAAACCGGCGGGCTGCCCGTTGACGGTCACCATGAGCACCTCGGGACCGCGATAGTCCAGGTTGAACTGTGCCAGTGGCTGATTCGCTCGCGCATCGATACGCGCGGTACCGCGCAGATAGTGGGTCGGCGGGTCGTAGTCGACGGTGATGTCGTAGTGGCTCACGTCGTAGCCGCCGTTGCCGTCGAGCGGGTAGTACGGGTCGCCAAGGCCCGGTGCGCCGATCAGGCCCCAATCCGCAGCTACCGGCCGGATTCCCAGCGTCAGGAGCGCGAGTACCGCCACCGATCCTGCCGACCATCGCATGCCGCGGACCCCCCGTTTCGCCGACTCGGATGCGAGTATCGTCGCAGGCCAGTGGCGCTCAGGCCAGTTCCGGCGGCAGATGTCGCGGGTCGAGCATCAGCCGTTTGGTCGCCGTGCGACGCACCCGTGCGGCCAGGGCCAGGTTCTCGGCGAGCAGCCGCCATTCGAGGTCGGAGATGGTTTCGCGGGCCCGCTCGATCACCGTGCGGTCGCGGGTGCCCCACGCGATCGGCATCGCCGTCACCAGCTGCCAGCGTTCGCCGACCTGACGCGGCGCACCGTCGGTGCGGACCGCCACCGACGGCACCCGTTCGCCCAGTTCCGGTTCGTGCCCGGGCAGCGCACGCACCTTGCGGGTGACCAGCGCCCAGCCGCGGGCGGGCGCGGTGGCTTCGGCGGTGTCGACGAGGGCGAGCAGGATGATCCCGGACGGCTCGGCCGCGCAGACCACGGCGGGTACGAGAACACCGTCGCGGTAGAGCTTTTCGATATCGGAGCGATGCGGTGTCCACAGCGCGACCCACAGGGCGATAGCCGCGGCGAGGGCACACACGAAGGCCAGCAGATACCCCCAGGCCTGCCCGCTCCACAGCAGCGCGGCGGTGGCCGCGACGGCCAGCCCGGCGGCGAGCAGCGCGAGCCACCGCATCCTGCGTAACCCGGTGAAGGTCTCGTTGACCGCGTGAGCGTGCTCACGGTCGACCTCGAATTCGAAGCGGCGCACGTTTCCTTCCTAGCACAAGTTGCGGAGGCGTTGCCTCCACTTATCTGCCGGGGCCTGTTCCCGCACGCTACCGGCAGCTGAGCGGGGCAACGGCGCTACACGCCGCTGTCCCCGACGGCCGGTCCGAGCAGGTCGTCGGCATCGGTGATGCGGTAGGCATACCCCTGTTCGGCGAGGAAACGCTGACGGTGCGCGGCGTATTCGGCGTCGAGGGTGTCGCGGGCGACCACCGAATAGAAATGCGCCTGTCCCCCATCCTGTTTCGGCCGCAGGAGTCTCCCGAGACGCTGCGCCTCCTCCTGCCGTGAACCGAAGGTGCCCGAAACCTGCACCGCCACCGAGGCTTCCGGCAGATCGATGGAGAAATTCGCCACCTTGCTCACCACCAGGACGGGGATCTCACCCGAGCGGAAGGCGTCGAAGAGAGCCTCGCGTTCGCGGTTCTTGGTGGCACCGGTGATGACGGGGGCGTTCAGGTCGACACCCAGTTCCTCCAACTGGTCCAGGTAGGCACCGATCACCAGGGTGGGTGCCCCCTGATGCCGGGCCAGGATGGATTCGACGACCGGGATCTTGGTGCGCGCGGTGGAGCACAGCTTGTAGCGCTCCTCCGGTTCGGCGGTGGCGTAGGCCATGCGTTCGGCATCGGTGAGGGTGACCCGCACCTCCACGCAGTCGGCGGGGGCGATCCAGCCCTGGGCCTCGATGTCCTTCCACGGCGCGTCGTAGCGTTTCGGACCGATCAGCGAGAACACGTCGCCTTCGCGGCCGTCCTCGCGCACCAGCGTGGCGGTGAGCCCGAGCCTGCGCCGCGACTGCAGATCCGCGGTCATCCGGAACACCGGGGCGGGGAGCAGGTGCACCTCGTCGTAGATCACCAGACCCCAGTCGCGGCTGTCGAACAGCTCGAGATGCTTGTACTCGCCCTTCGATTTACGGGTGATGACCTGGTACGTCGCGATGGTGACCGGACGGATCTCCTTGCGCTCACCGGAGTACTCGCCGATCTCGTCCTCGGTGAGGGTGGTGCGCGCGAGCAGCTCACGCCGCCACTGCCTGCCCGCGACGGTATTGGTGACCAGGATCAGCGTGGTGGCCTTGGCCTTGGCCATCGCGGCGGCGCCGACCATCGTCTTGCCCGCGCCGCACGGCAGCACGACCACACCGGAACCGCCCGCCCAGAACGAGTCGGCGGCCATCTCCTGGTAGTCGCGCAGGTGCCACTTGCCCTCGGTGTAGTCGAGGCCGATGTCGTGCGCCTCGCCGTCGACGTACCCGGCCAGGTCCTCGGCAGGCCAGCCGATCTTCAGCAGCATCTGCTTGATGTGACCGCGCTCGGACGGGTGCACGATCACCGTGTCGTCATCGATGCGGGCGCCGAGCATGGGTGCGATCTTCTTGTGCCGCAGCACCTCCTCGAGCACCGCGCGGTCCAGGCTCACCAGGCACAGGCCGTGCGCGGGATGCTTGACCAGCTGCAACCGGCCGTAGCGGCCCATGGTGTCGACGATGTCGACCAGCAACGGCTGCGGCACGGCGTAGCGCGAGTAGTTCACCAGGGCGTCGACCACCTGCTCGGCGTCGTGACCGGCGGCGCGGGCGTTCCACAACGCCAGCGGGGTGATGCGGTAGGTGTGCACGTGTTCGGGGGCACGCTCGAGTTCCGCGAACGGCGCGATGGCCTGACGCGCGGTGCCTGCCAACTCGTGGTCGACCTCGAGCAGCAGGGTCTTGTCGCTCTGCACGATCAACGGACCGTCTGTCACTGTGCTCCGTATCTTCGGCGGCCGGGGCCGCGGGTTCGGGGCCTGTAACCCTTCGATTCAGCGCTCGAGACTCGCGCTGCGCGCATGCGCTTCGAGCGCTGAATCGAAGGGGCGGCCCCGAACGGCTCGTAAGACTCGCCTGTGCGGGGTTGCGTTCGGCCGGGGTGTGTCGGGATCTGGTGAGCCGTTCCGGGGAGGGTTCGGCAGCTCGATCGATTGTACGGACCTGCGGTGACAGGGTTCGGCGTCGCGATGGCGGGCTGCTGAGCGCAGGGCCGCGAACCACCGCTCTGTGGCTCGTGACCGAGGCGGTGCGGATCTCGGATCGAAGCCGGTGACAGCGGTCCAGCGATCGTCGACTGGACCGCGACATGCCTCGCTGACCAGGTCAGACTCGACTCATGCTTCAGACGGCGGCGGTTTTCGGGGTTGGGGCGGCGGCGCTCGGGATGGTGCTCACGCCGGGGCCGAACATGATGTACCTGGTCTCGCGGACGGTCGCGCAGGGGCGAAGGGCGGGCATGATCTCGCTCACGGGGGTGGCGGCCGGGTTCGGGGTGTACCTGCTGGCCGCGACGGCCGGGATCACGGCATTGTTCGCGGTGGTTCCCGGGCTGTACCTCGCGCTCAAACTGGCTGGCGCCGCGTACCTGCTGTGGTTGGCCTGGCAGGCGGTCCGGCCCGGCGGCGTCTCGGTGTTCGCGCCGAGCCCGCTGCCCGCCGACCCGGCTCGGCGCCTGTTCACGATGGGGTTCGTCACCAACTTGCTCAACCCCAAGATCGCGATCATGTACATGGCGTTGATCCCGCAGTTCGTCGACCCGGCGCTCGGCTCGCTGTGGTTGCAGAGCCTGTCGCTCGGCGCGATCCAGATCACCGTCGCCCTCACGGTCAACGCGCTGATCGTGCTCGGCGCCGCGTGCCTGGCCACTTTCCTCGCCGCACGCCCGCTGTGGTTGCGTACCCAGCGCTACCTGATGGGGACCGCCCTCGGCGGCATCGCCCTCCTGCTCGCGACCGACCGCACCCGCCCCACACCGGCCTGAGCCCCTTTCCCCACCTGAATCTCGACCGCTGACGCAACTCGGCCCGACGACGGCCCGGCATCTCGGCCGCGGACGCAGCGCGGCGGTAGCGGCCGGAGCCCTCGGCTGCGGGCGTGGCAGGACGGTGGGGCGGCGATGCCCTGGTCGTGTGGTGCGACACATGGGCAGGTGTGCGGACAGTGGGGGGTGGGCGTGCCACGCTGCTTGCGGAGAGAGGAGCGGTGGTGAGTGGTGTGGTGATGGCGGGCGCGCTGGCGGCGCAGCTCGACGAGGCGGTCACCGTGGTGCATCGCAGCGGCGAGCTGCTCGGGGTGATCTCGTTCGCCGCGTCGGGGGCGCTGGTCGCCGTGCGCAAGCGGCTCGATCTGTTCGGGATGGTCGTGCTCGGCTGTGCGACGGCGCTCGGTGGTGGCATCGTGCGCGACCTGCTCATCGGACGCACCCCGCCCGCCGCGTTCACCGACCTGACCTTCCTGACCGCGTCGATCGTGACCGCGCTGATTCTGTACTTCATCGCGCCCTCGCCCCGGCTCACCAAGGGCCCGCTCGAGGTGGCCGACGCCATCGGACTCGGGCTGTTCTGTGTCACCGGCACCGTGATCGCCGACTCGGTCGGTCTCGGCGCGCCGACCGCAGCCCTGCTCGGCATGACGACGGCCATCGGCGGCGGTGTGCTGCGCGACGTGCTCAGCGGCGAGGTCCCCCTGGTCCTGCGACCCGACCAGGATCTCTATGCGATCCCCGCCCTGTTCGGCGCCGCGACCACCGCCGTCCTGCTGCACCTGGACATCTACCAGACCTGGACAGGCTTGCTCGCCGCCGCTGGTGCTGTCGGATTCCGTTTGCTCGCAAGGCATTACGGCTGGCACGCCCCGACTGCCCGCCACGCCCGCGACTGAGGTCAGCTCCGCTCAGCGTGCGGCGACTCCCGCGCGCAACCGGCGCGCACCCTCGTCGATGGTTTCGTCCCGTTTGCTGAAGGTGAAGCGCACCAGGTGTTTCCACTCGTCGGGATGGTCGACGAACGCGCTCACCGGTACGGCGGCCACGCCGAGCCGAGCAGGCATCTCCCGGCACAACGTCAACCCGTCGTCGATGCCGAGCGGTCGCACGTCAGCGCACACGAAGTAGCCGCCAGCGGTGGACGACACGGCGAAGCCGGTGTCGCGCAACGCGTCCGCGAGCCGCAGGCGCTTGTCGGCGAGGCCGTCACGCATGCGGTGTACCCAGTCCAGCTCGGTGTCGATCGCGTGGGCGACAGCGGGTTGGAACGGGCCACCACCGACGAAGGTCATGAACTGTTTCGCCGTGAGCACGGCATTCAGCAGTGGCGCGGGCGCGCACGTCCAGCCGATCTTCCAGCCGGTGACATTGAAAGTCTTCGCCGCGCTGGACACCACGATGGTCCGCTCGCGCATCCCCGGCAGCGTCGAGATGCTGATGTGCTCCACGCCGTCGTACACGAGGTGCTCGTACACCTCGTCGGCCAGCACCAGCAGATCGTGTTCGCGTGCCAGCTCGGCGATCGCGGTGAGTTCGTCGCGCGAGAGCACCGAGCCGGTGGGGTTGTGCGGTGAATTGATCACCAGCATGCGGGTTTTCGGGGTGATCGCGGCACGCAGGCTGTCGAGGTCGAGGACGAAGCGGTCGCCGTCGGGGACCAGTCGCGCGGTCCGGCGCTGCGCACCCGCCAGGGCGACCGCGGCGGCATAGGAGTCGTAGTAGGGCTCGATGAGTACCACTTCCGCGCCGGGTTCGACCAGGCCGAGCAGCGTCGCGCTGATCGCTTCCGTGGCGCCGACGGTGACCAGGACCTCGGTGTCGGGCTCGTAGCGGGTGCCGTAGCGGCGGGCGCGATCGTCGGCGACAGCGCGGCGCAGAGCGGGCACCCCTCGGCCAGGCGGGTACTGGTTGAACCCGTCGGCGATGGCGGCGCGGGCGACCTCGAGCATGCCTGCGGGACCGTCGGTGTCAGGGAATCCCTGTCCGAGATTCACCGCGTCGTGGCGCACGGCCAGTTCGGTCATCTCGGCGAAAATGGTCGAGCCGAAGGGGCGCAAGCGGGCGACGGTGGGCGGCACAGACGACATCTCCGCAGCGTATCCCACCTTTCCCAGCCGTTGCCGCACGATAGCGAAGACCTATGTTTCACAAACGTTTTTAGCCTTTGACCTGCGGTATTGTGTGATCACTCAACCTCAGCTAGCCTCGCCGTGTTCTACCTCACACACCACAGCGTGGTGGCATATCGAAAGGGGCTCGCATGGCCTCACCTCTGCTCGACTTCATCCTGCAACCGGCCGCGTCGGAGGTCGCCGGTTCGGCACTTCGCTTCATTCAGGAACAGCTCGAAGCCAGCCCGATCGTCGATTTCTTCACCGGGTCGGCCACGCCGGACAACAACATGGGCTCCTCCACCGGGGACCACAACCTCGGCTCGTCCACCGGTGATCACCAGTGGGGGTCCACCTACCCGTAGACACCGCAGCGCCGGATCGGATCGCGCGGGTCCGGTCCGGCTAGGTGCGCAGCCGGGCGCCCGACAGCTTCGCCACATTGGCGAAGTCGTAAGCGGCACAGACCAACCCATCGCGCACCGAGAACGCGAGCACCCGAACCGCCCGGCCGAACGGCGAGTTCGGATCGGTGAGTACCAGACCCGATTGCCCGTTCACCGCCGCGAAACCGATCTCCAGCGCAGGCTCTTCCAGTTGCTTGCGCCACAGGCCGACCGCCAGCCGCGCCACCTTCTCCGCACCGTCGACGACATTGAGCGCGGTGCGCGCGGTGCCGCCCGCGTCGGCGATGAAGCTCACGTCCGGATGCAGGGTGGCGGCGACCGCGGCAATGTCACCCGTGGCCAACGCGGCCAGGAAACGTCGCACCGCCTCGTCGTGCGCGTCGTCGGTCACCGGGGGTGGGGTGCGCGCCACGGCCTTGCGCGCACGGACCGCCAGTTGCCGTGCGGCATCGGGTGATACGCCGAGGATATCGGCGATCTCGTCGAACTGGACGGCGAGGCTGTCGTGCAGCACCAGCGCCACCCGCTGCTGCGGGGTGAGCGCGTCGAGCACCACCATCGCCGCCATCCGGTTGTCCTGATTGCGGACGACCACCTCGAGCGGGTCGTCGGTGCGGGCCTGCCCGGTGACGATCGGTTCCGGCAGCCACTGGCCGACGTAGGTTTCCCGGCGCACGGCCGCGCTGCGCAGATGGTCGAGGCAGATCCGGCTCACCACGGTGGTGAGCCAGGCACGCAGGTCCTCGATCTCGGATTGGTGGGCGCCCGCCATCCGCAGCCAGCTCTCCTGCACCGCGTCCTCGGCATCGCCGACGCTTCCGGTGAGCCGGTAGGCCACCGAAAGGAGATGCGCTCGATGCGATTCGAACAGGTCGGCGAGAAACGGGGAAACCATCGCCGCTGATCCTACGGAGTGGGTACACGCTGGTTGCACGGGTGTACCGGTTTCGCGGTGCCATGCGGAAAATGCCGCGAGAATCGGCCGCCCCGGCTGTCAGGATGAGCTGATGTACCAGCACACGCTCACCGACGGCACCGTGTGGCTCATCCGCCCGACGGCCGCCGATATCGACCGCATCGTCGACTGCGTGCAAGACCCCGCCGTAGCGCGCTGGACCACGATCCCCGTGCCGTACGGCCGCACCGACGCCGAGGAGTTCCTGGACCGGAACGTGGCGGCGGGATGGCTGAACAACGAGCCGATCTGGGCCATCCGCACCGCTCCCGACGGCCGTGTCGACGGCATGGTCGGGCTGCACGATCGCGGTCCCGGCGCCTGCGAGATCGGATTCTGGTTGGCGCCCGAATGCCGTGGTCGTGGTCTGATGTCGCGCGCGGTCACCCTGGTGTGCGATTTCGCCTTCGCGCCCGAAGGGCTTGGTCTGCAACGCATCACGTGGCGCGCGATGGTCGGCAACCACGCCTCGGCCGCCGCCGTTCGTCGAAACGGATTCCACTACGAGGGGAAAGCCCGGTTGGGTGGCGTGCAGCGTGGGTTTCGGGTCGACGAGTGGTACGCGGCGCGGTTGGCCGACGATCCGCCCGGGCCGGTGGATGGATGGCCTGCGGAAACCTTTCCGCCGCAAGACTGAGCCATCGCGGCACGGCTCGCACGTGCGAGAGGCGCGCGACGGGGTCGCCGAGATCTGCGATCACCACGCTCCGGTGGTGCCTACTTCGCACATTGGGCAGGGACGGGCGGTCAGGTGGGGCGGAGGCGGCGGGCGGTGCCTCGGTGGGCGGGGGTCTGGGTGGGGTCTTCGGGCCAGGCGTGTTTGGGTAGCGGCCGCGGAGGTCGGCGCGGACCTGGGGCCAGCCGGTTCGCCAGAAGGAGGGCAGGTCGGCGGTGACGGCTACGGGGCGCTGGGCCGGGGAGAGCAGGTGCAGGAGGAGGGTGGCGCGGCCGTCGGCGAGGGTTGGTGGAGTCGTCCAGCCGAAGATTTCCTGGACCTTTACCGCGAGGACCGGCTGGTCGGCGCTGTAGTCGACGCGGACGCGGCTGCCCGAGGGGACCTCGAGACGCTCAGGGGCGAGGTCGTCGAGGCGGGCGGCTTCGGGCCAGGGTAGGAGGCGGCGCAGGGCGGTACCCGCGTCGGTGCGGGCGAGGTCGGCGCGGCGGCGGGCGGTGGCGAGTTCGGGGCCGAGCCAGGAGTCGAGGTCGGCGAGGAGGGCGGTGTCGTCGACATCGGGCCACGGTGCGCCGAGTGTGTGGTGCAGGAAGGCAAGGCGATCACGCAGGGTGCGCGCGTCGTCGGACCAGCGGAGCAGACCGACCCCCTCCGCCCGCAGACCTTGCCGCAACGCCGCGCCCACCAACGCCGAATCCGCTTCACGCAGCGGCCTTTCGGACAACACGATCGCACCCAACCGTTCGACCCGCCGCGCGATCACATCCCCGCCGTCCCACCGCACTTCCTCCCGTACGCTGACCAGCCCCGGCGCCGCCTGCCGCGCCAGATCCTCAGAAGCGATGGCCGCCAGCCGAACCCGGCCCTCCGCCCGCCCCGGATCCCGATCCGCCACCGCCACCGCGAGCCACTCCGCCGCCAGCCCGGACCCCGCGGGCAACGACACCGCCGTCCCACCCGCCATCAGATACGTCCCCGACCCACTCCCCCGCCGCCGCGCCAACCTCTCCGGCTGCGCCAACGCGATCATCAACGCCACCCCTTCTTCGAGCACCCCGACACCCGACCCGGCCAACTCACCCTTCCCCGCACCCGACCCGGCCGAGTCACGCCTCCCCACACCCGACCCAGCCGACTCACCACTCCCCACACCCGACCCGGCAGACTCACGCTTTCCCGTAGCCGAGCCGCCACTGTCCCGCCTCGCATCCGCCTGCCGATCACTATGGCTTCCCGCAGGCGAACTGCTCTCGGCGCGAGCATCACCTGGCGATCCCACCTCGGCTCGAAGCTCGAACGACGTCCCCGCAGCACGGCTTTCCTCGCTGGCCAGCGCCGCGTCGTCGGTCTCCGCACCCGATGCGATTGCGCCATAGGCACTCTCACCGAGCACGGCCGTACCACCGGATTCGCCGACGAGGCGGGTGAGGCGGGTGACCTCCCGGGTCCAGCGGGGTGGGCGTTCGGTGCGCAGGGCGCGCAGGGCCGAGGTGGCGTCCACCCCGGGGGCGAGGGTGTCGTCGTCCAGCAGGGCGACCATTTCGGCGGCGAGTTTCGGGCCGAGGTGGGCGGCGCCGTCGAGGAGGGCGCGGGCCAGGCGGGGGTGCAGGCCGAGGGTGGCCATGGCGCGGCCTCGGGGCGTGATGTGGTCGTTGTCGTCGAGGGCGCCGAGGGCGTGCAGAGTGGTGCGGGCGGCGGTGAGGGCACCTTCGGGTGGGGCGTCCCACCAGGCGAGGGCGGAGCCGTCGGGAGTGCCCCAGCAGGCCAATTCGAGGGCGAGGCGAGTCAATTCGGCGGTGCGGATCTCGGGGTCGGGGTAGGCGGGCAGGGTGTGGTGTTCGTATTCGGGCCAGCACCGCCACGCGCGACCGGGCGCCTCGCGACCCGCACGCCCGGCTCGCTGTTCGGCGACGGCGGCCGAAACACGCACTGTCGCAAGGCCGGACAGCCCACGACGATGATCGACCCGCGACACCCGCGACAACCCGGAGTCCACCACCGCACGCACACCGGGCACGGTGAGACTGGATTCCGCTACGGCAGTGGACAATACGACCCTCCGCCGCTGCCCTGGTCGCAGGGCCCCGTCCTGGGCCGCGCCGGACAGCCTGCCGTGCAGGGGAAGCACATCGACGTCGAGGTCGCGCAACAACCCGGCGGTGCGGTTGATCTCACCGACTCCGGGCAGGAAGACCAGGATGTCACCGTCGGTTTCGGCGAGCGCGGTGCGTGTGGCCCGGGCGACGTGGCCTTCGACCCGTTCACGCGGTAGTGCGGGCAGGTACCCGATGTCGACGGGGTGGGTTCGCCCGCGCACCGCGAGAACGGGGGCGGCGGCACCGTCACCGCCGAGCAGCTCGGCGAGGCGATCCGCGGCGACTGTCGCGGAGGTGGCGAGCACCTTCAGGTCCGGTCGCAGACCCGACCGCGCGTCGAGCAGCAGGGCGAGCAACAGATCGGCGTCGAGGTGCCGCTCATGGCATTCGTCGAGGATCACAGTGTCGACCCCCGCGAGCTCCGGGTCCTGCTGCAACCGCCGGACCAGCAGACCGGAGGTCACCACCTCGATCCGCGTACGCGGCCCCACCTTGCGATCCCCACGGACCGCGTACCCCACGGTCTCCCCGACCCGTTCCCCGAGCAACCCGGCCATCCGCGCGGCCGCCGCTCGCGCCGCCAACCGTCGCGGTTCTGCCACCACAACTCGCCCATCGCCCGCGGCCAAGGCCAGCGGGACCAGCGTCGTCTTCCCGGTGCCCGGCGGCGCGACCAGCACCGCGACACCGCGATCGGCCAGGGTGCGCGTGATCTCCCCCAGCGCGGGCCGCACCGGAAGATCGGGAAGTTCGGGAAGTCTCATCGATCACCAGTGTGGCGCCCGCACGACGACAGCCCACAGCGGCCTGTCGCGCCGACAACCTCGAGTTCAGGGCAGCAGGTGGAAAGCCTCGGTGTGAGCGGGGCGGATCGCTCCGAAATGCCGACGGTCCACGGTCGCGATCTCGGTGATGCCGAGCCTCTCGGCGGTGGCGACAACCGAAGCGTCCGCCGTTCCCAGCGGCCAGTCACGGTAGCGCGCCACGAGTTCGGCGATCCGCAACCAGTCCCCGGGACGCACCGGCTCCACCTCGAACAATCCCTCGGCGAAGTCACCGAGGAAGCGCACCTCGGCTTCCGCACCCAATCGCGTGCCGATGAGATAGGCGGCCTCCGTGATGACGAGCGTCGGAACGACGAGCGGGCCACGGTGGCTTTGGAGTAGGTCCAAGCAGGTCCGATGATGGGCATCGTCCGCGTCGACGTAGGCGTACAGCGGCCCCGCGTCGACCAGCAGCCGCGCTATCGGTCCCACTCCCCCCGCAAGATCTCTTCGATCCGTTCGGAGATGTCGGAGCGGCCGCTGCGACCGGCACCCGCGGCGCCGAAGCGGCGAACACCCTGGCCGGGCAGCTGTGCCGCGAGCGCTTCTCGTGTCCACTCCGACACCGTCATCCCACGCCGCGCGGCCTCGTGCCGGACTCGGCTGTCGAGCTCGTCGGGGAGCTTGATGGTCGTACGCTTCATGGTATGCCAGCATACCCTTCCGGCGTGGCGACGACCAGGGGCGCCGGTTTCCCGGGCCCCTGGTGTGGGGGCTAACCGCGCCGGGTTTCGACGGCCTGCGCCAGGCGGTCGAGCTGGGTGGCGGTGGTCTCCCAGTCGATGCAGGCATCGGTGATGGACTGGCCGTAGGTGAGGTCGGCGGACTTGCCGAGGGTGAGGTCCTGGCGGCCCGCGACGAGGAACGACTCGAGCATCACACCGACCACGCCCTGTTCACCGGCGGCGAGGCGGGTCGCGATGTCGGTGACGACGTCGACCTGGCGGTTGTGGTCCTTGTTGCTGTTGCCGTGGCTGGCGTCGACCACCACGCGCTGGGGCAGCGAGGACTTCTCCAGGCGCAGCTTCGTCTCGGCGACGGAGGCGGCGTCGTAGTTGGTGCCATTGCTGCCACCGCGCAGGATGACGTGGCAGTCGGGGTTGCCCGAGGTGCGGATCAGGGCCGAGCGACCGTCGAGATCGGTGCCGGGGAAGACGTGGCTGGCGGCGGCGGCGCGCACACCGTCGACCGCGACCTGCACGTCACCGTCGGTGCCGTTCTTGATGCCAACCGGCATCGACAGCGCCGAGGACAGCTGCCGGTGCACCTGGCTGGCGGCGGTGCGGGCGCCGATCGCGCCGTAGGAGACCAGGTCCGCGATGTACTGCGGGGTGATCGGGTCGAGGAACTCACACGCCACCGGCAGGCCGAGGGCGGTGATGTCGACGAGCACCTTGCGGCCGATGCCGAGGCCGGTGTTCACGTCGAACGAACCGTCCAGGTGCGGGTCGTTGATGAGGCCCTTCCAGCCGAGCGTGGTGCGCGGCTTCTCGAAGTACACACGCATCACGATGTGCAGTCGGTCGCCCAACTCCTCGGCCTTGGCGGCCAGCTTGCGGGCGTAGTCGAGGGCGGCGACGGGGTCGTGCACCGAACACGGGCCGACGATCACCATCAGGCGGTCGTCGTCGCCGTTGAGCACGTCGATGGTGGCTTTGCGGCCCGCCCGCACGGTGTCGGCCAGTTCGTCGGTGATGGGGTGCACGAGGCGGACCTCGGCGGGCGAGCGCAGGGGGCTCACGCTGAGGGTGCGCTGATCGTCGAGATCGGAGTGCCGCGCGTCTACGTCAACTGCGGTGGTCATGGGAATGTGGGTCCTTTTCGGTTGAAGGCCGACCCACGGAAATTTCGCTACCCGTCGAGCCGGTCAGGTATCCGGCTCGGGGTGGAGGAAGTCAGCGCGCAGGGTCGCAGACCGGCCCACCCAGGGCCGGCTCGCTAAACCAGAAATATGCGCGCTGCATGCCGTGGACTGTACCACCGGTGAAACGTCGCGGACCCGCGCGTGGTTGCCCGGAGTGTGCACCATCACAGCGTCGCGGCCGTTGACCTCAACCTCACTCGAGCTCTTAGCGTCGGTGGCGAGGAAAGGAAATCGACTGTGACAACACTGGTTACGGGCGCGACGGGCAATTCCGGGCGCCAGGTGGTTCGGGAACTCGTCGAGCGCGGCGAGAAGGTCAAAGCACTCACCCGTGACGCCGACCGGGCACGCGCGCTCCTCGGCCCGGACGTGGAACTCGTCACCGGAACGCACACCGAGCCGGACACCCTCGACTGGCACGGCGTCGACCGGCTACACGTGACCGTGACGGCCGGTCTGACCGAGGTGGGTCAGGAACTCGTCGACCGGGCGGTGGCGGCGGGCGTGCGGCGCATCACCGTCGTCTGGGGCGGCGGTGTCGGTCCCGTCGAGGAGGCAATCGAGCGTTCCGGGGTGGAGTGGACGCGACTGGAACCGCAGGAATTCATGTCGAACACGCTCACCTGGGCCGACTCGATCCGGGCCGAGGGCGTGGTCCGTGAGCCGTACGCGCATCCGAGCGCGTTGGTGCACGAGGCCGATATCGGCGCGGTGGCGGCGGTCGCGCTGCTCGAGGACGGCCACGCCGGGCGGGCCTACAACCTCACCGGTCCGCAGGCGCTCACCCCGCAGGAGCGGTTGGCCGTGCTCGCCGAGGCGGCCGGACGCGAGATCGCGTTCGTCACCATCAGCCACGAGCAGGCGATCGAACGGCTGACGGCGACCGGGGTGTCGCGGGCCGACGCCGAGTACGTGATCGGCTGGTACGCCGAGTCGAACCCGGCGTCCTACACCGTCGACCCGACCGTCGAAAACGTGCTCGGCCGCCCGGCGCGCACGTTCGCGCAGTGGGCGGCCGAATACGGTCACCGGTTCCGCTGAGTTCCGCGCACGGCCCGGAGTACTTGTACTCGTCACCGTGCACGGGCCGCGCACGTTTCGGGGACTCGGCGGCCGAGTTCAAGGGTTCGGCGCCGGGCTCAGCCCCACTGACCGGGGACGTAGTCGCCCGCCGGGGTGTGGGCGATGGCATTGAGCCGGTTCCAGGCGTTGATCGTCGCGATGGCGGCGATCAACGCGGCGATCTGGTCGTCGTCGTAGTGCTTGCGGACCTGCTGCCAGGTGTCCTCGCTCACCTGGCCGCCGTCGGCGACGCGGGTCGTCTCCTCGGTGATCGCGAGCGCGGCCCGCTCCGCCTCGGTGAACACGTTGGCCTCGCGCCAGGCCGCGACCAGGTTGATCCGCACCGAGGACTCGCCCATGTGCGCGGCGTCCTTGGTGTGCATGTCGACGCAGTAGCTGCACCCGTTGATCTGCGACGCGCGGATCTTCACCAGTTCGTGGGTGGCCTTCGGCAGCGGCGAGCCGTCGATCACCTTGGCCGCGGTCTGCAACCGCTTCACGAAACTGGTGGCGACGGGGTTGTTGTAGAGGTCGAAACGCGCTTCCATGATCACTCCTTCGTCGATGGGATTCACCGATACGACGACGCAGCACGCCGGAGTGTGACATGGGTGATCGCGATCACCTCAGAGCAGCCCGCACAGCTTCTCCGACAGCTCCCAGAGTTCGGCGGCGACCGCGCGATCGTGCGCGGGCGCGGCCATCGCGCAGGGCGCCGGATATCCCCACAGGCCGAACAGGCCGTCGGGACCGTAGAAGCCACCGGGCTCCACGTCGGCGGTCGCGGCGAACAGCGTCGGCAGCGCCCCCTGGGCGGCACTCTGGGCGAACATCCGGTTGCCCAGCCACATGAAGACTTCCTGCACCGATTCGGTGTGCGACATGAGTTCGGTCGCGGCATACCCGGGATGGGCGGCCACCGAGAGCACCGAGGAACCCTCACCGGCGAGGCGGCGTTGCAGTTCGGTGGCGAACATCAGGTTGGCCAGTTTGGACTGCCCGTAGGCGCGCCACCGGTCGTAGCGGCGCTGTTCCCAGTTGGGGTCGGTCAGGTCGATCCGGCCGATGCGGTGCGCATTGCTCGACACCGTGACCACGCGGTCGGCGATCCGGTCGAGCAGCAGGTTGGTGAGGGCGAAGTGGCCGAGATGGTTGGTGCCGAACTGCATTTCGAAACCGTCGGCGGTGCGGCGCAGTGGCAGCGCCATCACCCCGGCGTTGTTGACGAGCACGTCGACCCGCTCGATCGACTCGGCGAAGGCGCGCACCGAGTTGAGGTCGGCCAGGTCGAGTTCGCGTACCTCGGTCTCCCCCGGCAGCTCGCGCGCCACCTGCTCGGCCTTGGCCGTATCGCGGCAGGCCAGGATCACCCGCGCGCCCTTCGCGGACAACGCCCGCACGGTGGCGGCACCGAGACCGCTGTTGGCACCGGTCACGAGGAACGTGCGCCCGGTCTGGTCGGATAGGTCAGCGGTAGTCCACTTGCTCACCGGCCGAATTCTAGTGCGAGCTGGGCGTATCGCGAATCGGGAAGCCCGGTGGGCGACCGGCCCGGTCAGGACTGCGCCAGGATCTCCTCATCGCTCATCGCGGCCACCTCGAGATACATCGCCGCCACGACCTCCAAGCGGCCCGCCGACCCGGACTCGTTCTCCCGCTGCGACATTCGCCGTGCCAAACCTTCGACACTGCGTGCCGTGAACAGGTCGGCCACCACGGTGTCCGGAGCATCGAGCCATTCCCGGATGCGGGCAACGGCGGTGGTGGCGAGCACGGAATCGCCGCCGAGCGCGAAGAAGTCGTCCGTGACGCCGATCCGCTCGGCCGCGAGGACCTCACCGATCACCGCCGCGAGCGCGCGTTCCAGATCGGTGCGCGGGGCGACGAATTCCTCGGCGGCCTCACCCTTTTCGAGCACCGCGCGGATGGCCTTGCGATCCGGTTTGGCATTCGGGGTGAGTGGGAGTTCGGGCAGCAGCTCGAGCCGGGTGGGCACCATGTAGGTGGGGACCAGTTCGGCGGCGGCCGCCAACACGGTGTCGACATCGAGGTCGGTGTCCGGCGTCGGCACCACCAGCGCGACCAGTTTCGGCGCGGCCTTGCCGACCACGGCGGCGACCGCGTGCCGCACCCCCGCCACGGCGCGCAGGGCGCTCTCCACCTCGCCGAGTTCCACCCGGTAGCCGCGGATCTTCACCTGGTGATCGGCGCGACCGAGGAATTCCAGGCCGCCGTCGGGCAGGTAGCGGGCCAGGTCGCCGGTGCGGTACCAGCGCACGCCCTCGTGGGTGACGAAGCGATCGGCGGTGCGTTCGGGGTCCTTGCGATACCCGGCCGCCACGCCGTCCCCACCGATCCACAGTTCACCGCTGACCCAGTCGGGGCAGTCGTTGCCCGCCGGGCCGACCACGCGGCACCGCACATTGCGCAGCGGGGTGCCGTAGGGCACCGCCGTCCATTCGGCCGGTACCTCGGCGCCGACGACCTCGCAGATGGTGGAGTGGATGGCGGTTTCGGTGGCGCCACCGAGACCGGCGAAGCGGCAGTCCGGCGACACGGCCGCCAGGCGCGCGGGCAGGGCCACATCCACCCAGTCGCCACCGAGGATCACCGTGCGCAGCGACGGCAGCGGCTGGCCACCGGCGGCGGTGAGCAACATGTCGAGCAGGCTCGGCACGCAGTTGACCAGCGACACCTCGTGACGACGGATGAGGTCGACCCAGCGCGCCGGGTCGCCGCGTTGCGCGTCGTCGACGGCGACCACGGCGCCGCCGACCCCGAGCAGGCCGAAGATGTCGTAGACCGAGAGGTCGAATTCCAGGGCCGAGAGGGCGAGCGCGCGGTCGTCGGCACCGATGCCGAAGCGGTCGTCGAGGTCGTCGATGGTGTTCATGGCGGCGCGGTGGGGCACCTCGACACCCTTGGGCTTGCCCGTGGAGCCGGAGGTGAACAGCACGTAGGCGATGTTCTCCGGATCGCCGAAGACGGGGCGCGCCAAGGGTTCCGGGTGGTTACGGGCCTCGGCCAGGTCGATGACCTTGGCCTCGGGGATCTGCGCGCCACCCACGGTGAGCACCGCGACGGCGTCGGCGGTGGCGAGGATCTCGGCGCGGCGGGCGGCGGGCTGGTAGAAACCGATCGGCACGTACACCGCACCGGCGGCGAGCACGCCGAGCACGGCGACCACCTGATCCGGGCCCTTCGGCAGCTGTACCGCCACCGAATCACCCGGCGTCACACCGGCTTCGCGCAGAGCGCCCGCCACAGCGAGGGCGTCGGCGGCCAGATCGCCGTAGGTCAACTGCCCGGCGGGCTCCCAGAGCACCGCCGGTGCGGACGGGTTCGTCGCGGCGTTGGCGAAGAAGCCGGTGTGCAGGAGGTTTCCGCTCAGCGGCGCGGCCGTCGCGTTCACCCGGGCACGAGTCGCGGCCTGCTCCACCGGGATTCGCACACCGGCCTCGGCCTGCCAGCCCGCCGAGTTCGGGCGGACCGTGAGCTCTTCGCGGTCCACGAGCGTGTCTGCGACGCGCTCGGCATCGATCGCGGTGTCCGCACCGGACGCCTCGTCACGGGACTGCGTTACCGCACCGCCGAGGCGTTCGATCGCCTCGATGTAGCGGGCGAACATGTCGTCGACCATGCCGGGCGGGAAGGCGGACTCGCGGATGTCCCAGTTGAGCAGCAGGCCGCCGCGGACCTCGGTGATCTGGGCGTCGAGCAGCACCTGCGGGCCCTGGGAAATGATCCAGACCGGGTCACCGAAGGTGTCGGTGACGGTATCGGCGAACAGTTCGCCGAGGTTGAGGGCACTGGTGTAGACGATGGGGGCCAGCACCGGCTCGCCGCGCCGGCGGCCGAGGTCGCGCAGGACCTCGAGACCGGAGTAGGCCGAGTGGGCGCCCGCCTCGTGCAGGCGCTGCTGCAGCGTGCGCGCGCGATCGGCGACCGTGGCGGGCCCGGTGACGTCGACCTCGAGCAGCACCGAGGAGGTGAAGTCGCCGACCACGCCGTCGACCTGCGGGTGCACCGGTTCCCGGTGGAACAACGGCAGATTCAGCAGGAAGCGGCGCTGCGCCGACCAACCGCCGATGGTTTCGGCGAACACCGAGGCCAGCGCCATCGCCGGGGTGATGCCACGGGCGTGGGCGGCGTCGAACACCTGCGTCTTGGCCTCCGGTGACAGCCACCGGTGCAGACGGATGGTGCGGTTCGGCTCCGAAACATGCTGCGCCTGCGGCAGTTCGGGTGCGCCGGGCAGTTCGGCGAGCCGGCCACGCCACCAGTCGCGGTCGCGTTCGCGCTCCTCGTCGGTGGACGGCTGTTCGGCCAGGTACTGGCGGAATGTGTAGTCCTGCGGTGCCAACTGTTCGCCGTGGTAGAGCTCGGCGAGGTCGGTGACGAGGATGCGGTAGCTCATGGCGTCGGCGGCGAGCATGTCGACATCGAGGTGCAGGCGGGTGCGACCGTCGGCCAGGCGGGTGAGGGCGATGTCGATCACCTGGCCGTCCTCCACGGCCATCCGCTGATGGGTGCGCTGATCTCGGAGTTCCTCGAGTCTGCGCTGCGCTTCGTCCTCGGAGACCGCGCGAAGATCGGTGACGCCGAACACGGCCCGCCCCGGGCGGTCCAGGGTCTGCTGGGTGCCGTCCGGCAGGAATCTCGTCCGCAGCATCGGGTGACGCACGAGCAATTGCTCCACGGCACGCTCGAGGCGCTGCGGGTCCACACCCTGCCCGTCGAACTCGACATACAGATGCGCGGCGACACCACCCAGCTCCTGCGCGTCGGAGCGGCCGATCCAGTACGCGTGCTGCATGGGGGCGAGGGGGAACGGCGTTCCGTCGTCGGCGACGAGTTCCGGTTCGCCCTCGGCCGGTGCCTGAGCGGCGGTGATCACGGTGTCTGTCGCCTGCGCGTCGGCGGCCGAGGCATCGTCGTGCGCCTGCGCGGCGCCGGGTGCTTCGGCACCGGTGTCGTTGTCCGGCGCCGAAGGCGTGACGCCGCCGAGGGTTTCCGGGTCGGCGCCGTTGAGTAAGGCGTGCCAGGCGTCGATGGTCGGATGCGCGGCGAGGAGGGCGAAGTTCACCCTGATGCCGCGTTTGCGCCAGGCGCCCGCGAGCTTCATGGTGCGGATAGAGTCGAGGCCGAGCTGGATCAGGTCGTCGGCGTCGGCGACGGCTTCGGGGGTGATGTCGAGGTGGCGGGCGATCGCGGCACGGATCTCGGCGCGGTCGATTCCGGCGCCGTTCGCGGGTGCTTTCTCCATCTGCCGATCACTCCTTGCTCGCCGCCCGGTGCCGGACGGATTCGATACTGCTCGGCGGCAGCCTACTCCACTGAGATAGGGTTGCCTAACCTATGGTCGTGAACCGCACGGTTCCCGGCCGCTTTGATCTGGATCGACCGGAGGGTGCGACTGTGACCACGTCGGCTAGCCATCGCGAGGGCTATGTTCCGTTTCCCGAGGCCGAGGCGCAGGAGTACCGCGCGGCAGGCTACTGGGCCGGGCGCACGCTCGGTGACCTGCTGCGCGACACCGCCCGCACCCAGCCGTCGAGCCCCGCGATCCTCAGCGATGCCGCCGTGCGGACCTACGCCGAACTCGATGCCGACGCCGACGCCATGGCCCACGGCCTGCTCGCCCTCGGTATCCGCCCCGGCGACCGGGTGATCGTGCAGTTGCCGAACATCCCCGAATTCGCGACCGCGCTGTTCGGCATCCTGCGAGCGGGCATCATCCCCGTCCTCACCTTGCCCGCGCACCGCCGCGCCGAGATCGAGCACCTGGCCGCACTCTCGGAGGCCGTCGCCTACCTGATCCCCGACCGCCTCGGCGAGTTCGACTACCGCGAGCTGGCCGCCACAGTGCGCGCCGCCGTGCCGAGCCTGGCACACGTGCTGGTAGCGGGCGAACCGGGCGCATTCCGTGCCCTCGATTCCGTTCCGACACAGGGCGATTCGCTGCCCGAGGTGGACTCAGCCGAGATCGCCGTCATGCTGGTCTCCGGCGGAACCACCGGCCTGCCCAAGCTGATCGCGCGCACCCACGACGACTACGTCTACAACGCCACCGCCAGCGCGCGGGTGTGCGAGCTCACCGCCGACGACGTGTACCTCGCGACATTGCCCGCCGCACACAACTTCCCGCTGGCCTGCCCCGGCATCCTCGGCACCGTCGCCACCGGCGGCGCCGTCGCCTTCACCCTCGACCCCAGCCCCGAAGCCGCCTTCGCCGCCATCGAGAAGCACCGCGTCACCGTGAGCGCCGTCGTGCCGCCGCTGGCCCAATTGTGGAGTGCCGCAGTGGATTGGGAGGACGCCGACCTGAGCTCGCTGCGCCTGCTCCAGGTGGGCGGCGCCCGACTCGCCGAGGTGAATGCCCGTGAAGTGGAACCGGCGCTGCAGTGTCGGCTGCAGCAGGTGTTCGGAATGGCCGAAGGTCTGCTGAACTACACCCGACTCGACGACCCCGACGAACTCGTCTACACCACCCAGGGCAGGCCGCTGTCGCCCGGCGACGAGATCCGTGTCGTCGACGGTCAGGGCGACGACGTGGCGCCCGGGGAGGAGGGCGAGCTGCTCACCCGTGGTCCCTACACCCTGCGCGGCTACTACCGCGCGCCCGAACACAATGCGCGCGCCTTCACGGTCGACGGGTACTACCGCAGTGGCGACCTGGTTCGTCAGCTTCCCACCGGTCACCTCGTCGTAAGCGGACGTATCAAGGACGTCATCAATCGTGGGGGTGAGAACATCTCCTGCGATGAGTTGGAGGAACACCTGCTGGCGCATCCCGCTGTGCGGCACGCGGCTGCCGTCGGGCTTCCCGATCCGTCGCTCGGGGAGAAGGTGTGTGTGGTTCTGGTGGTGACCGGTGCGCTGCCGACGCTTCCCGAGCTGAAGATGTTCCTCACTGAGCGGGGGTTGGCTACGTACAAGCTTCCCGATTTGATCCGACAGGCGGATTCGCTGCCGGTTACCGCTGTCGGGAAGATCGATAAGAAGGCTTTGCGCGGCACTTTGTGAGGGGCGAGGGGGCGAGATTCGGGTGCGCTGCCTACCGGGCTCCCCGACCACACCGCACTACTCGAGTCCGCC
>NZ_BDBE01000030.1 GCF_001612825.1 Nocardia caishijiensis NBRC 108228
CGGGGCTGTGATTCATGGGGAGGTGGTTCTCGCAGACGAGCGTGACAGTCGAACGGCCAGGCCGCCGAGGCCGAGCACGAGCAGCACCACCACTGACCACGGCGGCAGGTGGTAGGCCACGATCGAGGCCGCGACCAGCACAGCCGCGCCGACCACGCGCGGCGCCCAATCGCGTCGCGTCTCCCGGTAGAAATAGAAGGCCTGCGAGAGCAGGTAGACAGCAGGGCCGGTCAGGACGAGCACGCCCGCGACACCGGCGGGGGCCGTGTGGGCGTGGCCGAGCAGCATTTCCGCGCCCGCGGCGAACATCACCAGCCCCGCCACCACCCCGTAGATCGCGCTGAGCCCGAGATGCACGGCGGCGATCGGGTCGGCGGTGCGCGTGATGTGCCGGACCACCTGACGCTCGGCCCGCGCGAAGTACATCTGCCACAGACACACCAGCGCCACGAAACAGCCGAAAGCCATGGTCAGCACCAGGGCGTCGGCATGGTGTTCGGTGATGACCCGGCCCAGCGTCAACACGGTCTCGCCGAGCATGATGATGAGGAACAGCCGCATTCGCTCCACGATGTGTTCGGCGTCGAAGGCCAGTTCGCGCGAATGGATCCGCCGCCCGGGGATCGGGTGCGCCGCCCACGTGCCGATCAAGTCGATCGCGGCCGCGGCTGCCCAGAACCACAGGCGGCTCTCGGGTTCCACCGCCGCGCCGATCAGCCACAGGGGAGTGGAGACCGCGAACCACACCAACACCCGCAGGAAGTGCTCACGCAGAGCTTCGCCGGGCGCGGTCACCGCGGCGTAGACGCAGGGCCCGATCAACGCGGCCAACATGGGCACCACGAACAGCCACGGACTGTCGTCGAACGCGTGCGCGATTCCGGCGTTGGCGAACAGACCGAACGCCATCGCCACCACGGTGATGATCTGGGTGGTCTTGCGTTCGACGTCGAGCATGGTGATCTCGAACGTGGTGAACGTCCAGATACCGACCACCGCGATCAACGCGACCAGCGTCTCGGCCGCGCCCCGCCAGCTCAGATGCGACACCAGGTGATGAGTGAGCTGGCCCAACGCCAGGACGAAGACCAGGTCGAAGAACAGTTCGAGCGGCGACACCGCGCGTGCGAGCGGAAGACGCGGTGCGCTCATGGCTTCCTCCGTAGCTGTTCTCCAGCGGTGCCCAGCGAAGTGTCAGCATACCGATCGGTGCGGTCCGGAGCCGCTTGTCGGCACGCCGGTGGGCGCGCGTATCGCGGAACCGGTCGCGCTCCGACCGCGACCTTCAAGAGAGGACGACCGCTCGGGCGCCGTTCTCCCCGACGCAGTAGTCCACCGCCTTGGCGATGTCGTCGAAACCGAATGTCTCGGTGACCAATTCGTCCAGCAGCAACGCGCCGCGTTCGTAGAGCTCGACCAACTGTGGGATGTCGCGCTTGACATAGGCAGAGCCGTAGAGGCAGCCCTTGACCGTCTTGCCGGACATGACCACATTGTTGAACACTTCGACCACGCCCACACCGGGCCCCGCGCCGACGAGAACCGCGGTGCCACCGCGCCGGGCCATCGCCACCGCCTGATCGACGGTCTCCTGGCGTCCCGCGACTTCGATCACGACGTCGGCACCGCGGCGGCCGGTGAGCCGCTGCACCTGTTTGACGACGTCCGGGCCTGCGGTGAGGGTGTGGGTCGCACCGAGTCGGGTGGCGAGTGCGAGCCGGTCGGTGTGGACATCGATGGCGATGATGGTGGTGGCGCCTGCGATCCGGGCACCCTGTACTGCGTTCAAGCCGACCCCACCGCAACCGATGACCGCGACGGCGTCGCCTACCCGGACGCCGCCCGTCTTGACTGCGGCGCCGAATCCGGTGAGCACGCCACATCCGAGCAGGGCAGCGGAGGCGATCGGCACCCGGTCGGAGATCCGGATGGCCGCGCCAGCAGGCACGACGGTGCGTTGGGAGAATGTGCCGAGCCCGCAGAACTGGCGCACCGGTGTGCCGTCGAGACTCATCCGGGTGCTGCCGTCGGGCAGCGTGTGGGCGCCGAGCATGGTTCGCGGGCGGCCGCACAGGTGCTGTTCGGCGCGCTGACAGTAGTAGCAGGTGCCGCAATTCGCGAGCCACGACAACACGACATGATCGCCGACGGCCAGATCGTCCACGCCCGCCCCGACCTCGGCGACGACACCGGCACCCTCGTGGCCGAGCACCAATGGCACGGGTGCGGGGAGCTTCCCGGAGAACACCCCCACGTCGGAATGGCAGACACCGGTGGCGGCGACATCGACGACCACCTCGCCGGGACCGGGTGACGCGACCTCGATCTCGGCCAGCCGCAGTGGCGCACCAGCCTGTTCGAACAGCGCTGCTCGTGTCATGTGTTCGTCTCCGTTGTCATGGGCTGTGCGTAGGTGTCGCGCAGCACGTTCTTGAGGACCTTGCCGTTGGCGTTACGTGGCAATTCGCCGACGACGTAGAAGTGTTTGGGCACTTTGTATTTGGCGAGACGTTCACCGAGCCAGCCGCGCAGTTCCTCGGTGTCGATGCAGCTGCCTTCGGTCGCGACGACGAGTGCGGCACCCACTTCGACGTAACGCTGATCCGGCACGCCGATCACGGCGGCGTCGGCGACATCGCGGTGTCCGGTGAGCACCATCTCGATCTCGGCGGGGTAGACGTTCTCACCGCCGCTGCGGTACATGTCCTTGGCCCGTCCGGCGATGGTCAGAAAGCCCTCGGCATCGACGCTGCCGAGGTCACCGGAGTGGCACCAGCCATCGATGAAGGTGGCGCGGTCGGCGTCGGGCCGGTTCCAGTAGCCGATGCTCACACCGCCGCTGCGCACACAGATCTCACCGACCTCGCCGACAGCGGTGCGTGAGCCGTCCGGTCGGACGACCTTGATCTCGGTCATGGCCTGTGGGGTGCCGATACTGCTCTCGTGGCCTCTGGCCTGATCGAACTCGAGGCTGGTGCTGACCGCGCCGCCTTCGGTGAGACTGTAGGACTGCACCAGTTCGACACCGGGAAGGCGGTTTTCGAGTTCGTCATAGACCCACGGCATCACGATGTCACCGCCGGTGACGATGCGCCGCAGCGTCTGCGGTACGCGTTCGACGATGTCCTCGTCGCCACGCAGCAGATCGAACAGCATGAAGGGGTAGAGCAAAACATCGGTGGCACCGTGCCGGTCGGCGACGTCCAGGAAGTTCTCGAGCGTGAAGTTGCCCGACGGGAAGGTGATGGCGGTGCCGTGGGAGGTCAGCGCCGGCAGCAACAGGACCTCGAAGCCGCCCGCGTGGAACAGCGGCCCACTGGTCTGGCTCACGGTGTCGCTGCCGATGCGCCAGCGTTGCGCCTGGATCGATCCGATCCACAGGGCGTTGCCGTGGGAGAACAACGCGCCCTTGGGTCGTCCGGTGGTGCCCGATGAATACATCAGCGACACCGGGTCTTCGGCGCTCACGACCGGGAAACCACTGGCATCGGAGTCCTCGGCGGCGAATTCGGCAAGTGCGACAGCTCCATCGAGGGAACCGGAATCGCTTCGCGCGACATAGGTTGTCACCGCGATGTCGTCGCGGATACCGGCCAATGTGGCGCCGAATTCGGGATCGAACACGAGCACGCCGGGATCGGAATCATCGAGCGCGAAAAGCAATTCCGGTGCGGTGAGCCGCCAGTTGAGGCGTACCGCGATCGCGCCGACCCGACCGATGGCCAGATAGAGGGCGATGTAATCGGTGCAGTTGCGCAGCAGCAGACCCACCCGGTCACCTTTGCGCACCCCTGCCTGTTGCAGCGCGCGCGCGTAGCGCAGCTCGGCGGCGCGCAGTTCGAGCCAGCTCAACGCGGGCTCGTCACCGAGGGCCACCGCGGGCCGGTTCGGATCGACGGCGGGCATCTGCGCGGCGATGGCGTCGGTGATGTAGTTCAGGCTCATCCCCATCGGATGCTCCGGCGAGTGAGGCGGCAGTGACTCATTCGTTGTTCCTTGTCTCTCAGTGGACCGCGCCCGCGGCACGGAGGGCGTCGAGCTCGGGTGGATCGAAACCCCAGTCGAGGAGTGCGCCAGTGGTATTCGTCCCCGCCGGTACCGACGGACCTTGGACCCGGCCGGGAGTACGGCTGAACCGCGGCGCAGGCGCGGGCTGCAGCACACCGTCGACCGGGACGAAACTGTGTCGTGCCAGGGCATGCTCGTGCTTCAGCGCTTCGTCGAGGTCGAGAACCGGTGTGGTGCAGGCTTCCCGCCCGGCGAAGGCGGTTTCCCATTGCGCGCGGGTGCGGGAGAAGAACACCTCCGCGAACCGGTCACGCATCGACGTCCAGCCCGCGCGATCCCATTGGGTATCGGCGAGTTCGGGCTCCAGTCCGAGGACGTCGAGGAGTTCGGCGAAGAACTTGGACTCGATGGCGCCGACCGCCATCCATCCACCGTCGGCGGTTTCGTACACGCGGTAGAACGGTGCGCCGCCGTCGAGCATGTTCGTACCGCGCTCGAGCTCGAGCATCCCTGCCTGACGTTGGCCGTAGAAGACGCCGCCGAGCAGTGCGATGCCGTCGACCATCGCGGCGTCGACCACCTGTCCGCGTCCGCTGCCGCGAGCCTCCCACAGCGCCGACAGCAGCCCCATGGCCAGCATCAGGCCACCGCCGGCGTAGTCGCCGAGCAGGTTGAGCGGGATCGCAGGGGCGCCACCGCGCGGGCCCATCGCGGCGAGCAGGCCGGTCAGGGACAGATAGTTGAGATCGTGTCCGGCCGTCTGACTGAGCGGTCCGTCCTGACCCCACCCCGTCGCCCGGCCGTAGACCAGGCGGGGATTGCGCGCCCAGCATGCCTGCGGCCCCACGCCCAGTCGTTCGGTGACACCCGGCCGGTTGCCCTCGATGAGGGCGTCGGCCTGTTCGACCAGGCGCAGAACGGTTTTCACGCCGTCGGGGTGTTTGAGATCGATGGCCACCGATCGTCGTCCGCGATCGTTGACGAAGGCCGGTTGACGGCCGTTGCTCGCGCCCAGGTCGGTGCGCAGGGCACCGACGGCATCCGGTCGGTCGACGCGCAGGACCTCGGCGCCGAGGTCGCTGAGCAGCATCCCGCACCACGGCCCCGGCCCGAGCCCGGCCAGCTCGATGATCTTGAGTCCGGTCAACGGTCCCATGGGTTGCCTTTCGGTCGAAGTCGCTCGATCCATGACTTCACGACCCGACGAGAATCTGTTGGAGCTCGGTGAACCCGAGGATTCCCTCTGGGCCCGATTCCCGGCCCCATCCGGACGCGCCGACACCGCCGAACGGCGCGCTCATCACGGGACCGAAGGTGTTGACGGCGACCGCGCCGGCCCGGATCCGACGCGCCACCTCGACGCCGAGGTCGGTGTCGGCGGTGAACACCGCACCCGACAATCCGAAGACGGTCGCATTGGCCAGGCGAACGGCGTCGTCGAGATCGCGGTACACCTGCACCGCGGTCACCGGGCCGAACACTTCGCGCTGGACCAGCGCGGAGTCCTCGGACACGTGGGTGAACAAGGTCGGCTCGTAGAACCACCCGGCATCGAGGTGCGGTGGCCGTTTGCCGCCGGTGACCAGCTGCGCACCGTCGGCCGTGGCTTCGGCGACAAAGCCCTCGGTGCGGTGCCGCGCGGCCTCGTTGATCAACGGACCGAGATGGGTTCTCGGGTCGAGCGGATCGCCGATGGTCAAGCGCTCCCAGCCTGTCCGGAGCTTGTCGATCAGTTCGTCGTGTCTGCGCTCGGACACCAGGATCCGCGACAGCAGCGCGCACACCTGGCCCGCGCCGTTCGTCGCGCCGGGAACCAAGGCCCGCAGCGCCCGGTCGAGCGGCGCGTCGTCGAGGATCAGCGCGGGCGACTTGCCGCCGAGTTCGAGCTGGGTCCGGGCATAGCGGTCGTGGGTCGCGGCCAGCACGTCCTGGGCGGCGACATGCCCGCCGGTCAGTGACACCAGGTCGACCCTGGGATCACGAGTCAATGCCTTACCGATCTCCACCGGACCGCAGACGATGTTGACCACGCCTGGCGGGAAGCCCGCGCTCACCGCGCACTCGGCGACCAGCGCCATCGTCAGATGCGATTCGGGCGCGCCCTTGACGACGACGGGACAGCCGGCCAGCAGGGCGGGCACCACTTTGGACGCGATCGTGACGACGGGCCCGTTGTAGGGCAGGATCGCCACCACCACGCCCACCGGTTCCCGGCGCAACAGCACCTGCCCCAGCTCGGACGGCCGATGCTGTTCGCTCAACATCTCCTCGGCTTTGTCGAGCGCGGACCGCCATGCCGCCGTGGTGCCGAACCGGTGCAGTGCGCGCCCATGACGCAGCGGCATCCCCGCTTCGACGGCCCACACCACGTCCAGTTCGTTCGATCGCGCGTCGACGAGGTCGAACCAGCGAGCCGTCGCGGCCATCCGTTCGGGCAGGGGAGTGCGGGCCCAGGTCTCGCGCGCGGCGTCGGCGGCGTCGACGGCCGCGATCGCGTCGGCTACGGAGGGCTGTCGGACAACGGCGACGGGCTCACCGGTGGCAGGCGCGATGACGGTCCAACTGTCGCCCATGGCGGGACCGAGTGCGCCGCCCACCAGCACATCATCGGCATGGGCGACCTCCACTCCGGAGATTTTCACTATTCCACCTTCAGTCGACGATCTGTGTTCTGCCCAGGCTGCGGCCGGGCTGTTCTCGCGCCCTGGCAGAAATTCTATTCGGCTGTAGAATATATATAAGGTTGTTGAAGTGCAATGGGTTGCCGGGCTCCCGGGTGACCCGGGACCGGACGGCGCGGGCACGGGCGGGGCTACTGCTGTTCCGGCTGCGTGAGCGGCTTCCCGGGACGGGGCTTCGGGTTCGTTAGAATCGCCGCGGTGTCGGGACGGCCATGGCCTCAGGCGCACGGAGTTCGACAGGGAGGATGACGATGGGTGCGCCAAGCGCAGATAGCGATTCGGTCCACAGTGCCGAACCCACGACGCGGGCGATGCGAAAGCGTGCCGATCGCGTTCGGCTGATCGAACACACCGCGGCACGCTTGTTCGCCGAATATGGTTACGAGGCAACGAATTTCGAGGCCATCGGGGCGGCGCTGGACATGCGCGGCTCCAGCCTCTACTACTACTTCCCCTCGAAGGAAGAACTCTTCCTGCGCTGTATGGAGCACGCGGCCGCCGAGGTGTTTCCCCGACTGCGGGTGATCGCCGAGTCGGTAGGGGCGCCGTTGGACCGGCTCCGCGCGATGTTCCGCGAGGAAGCTGTCATCACGCTGGTGGAATACCCGGAGTTCATTCCGCTCTTCCTCAAGGTGCAGGTTCCGGTCGACTCGCTCGAACAGCGGCGCGACGAGCTGCGGCGCGAGCAGACCGCGATCTTCCGCCGAGTGGTCGACGAGCTCGTCACCGCACCACAGGCTATCCCGGCCGATCGCCTGCACGTGACATTGAATCTCGCCCTGGGTGGGCTGGCCCTGATCGGCGAATGGTTCAAGCCCGGCAGTGATCTCGGGGTCGAAGAATTCGCCGACCAGGTGTCGCAGACTCTGATCAGGATGTTTGTGGCCGATGGCGGCTAGCGGGTTTCATCGGCCTGTCTGGCGCTAGTCCGCAACAGCCGCTCGCGATGTCTGCGTCGCGGGCTCGGGTTCACTCGGCGGACGTACCCGCATCAGGACCAGCGCGACGAGCGCGGCGATCGTCAGGGGAACGATGACCGCGAGGTACATCGAGCGCGGCGTCAGCACGCTCGACGCGTAGCCGGCGACGATCGGCGACAGAATCGCACCGGCCCGGCCGACTCCCATCATCACGCCGTAACCCTTGGCCCGAGCGAGCACCGGATAGACGGCGGTGGACGTCGCGGTGTATCCGGTGAGCGCCGCGAAGACCGCCGCGCCGAGCACGGCCGCCATGGTCAAGGCGATGGGGCCGCGCAGTGTCACCGCGAACACGGCGATCGCGACCGCTGCCACCAGCGAGGTGACGGCGGCGATCCGCGCGCCGGCGAATTTCAGGCCGACCGCACCGAAAAGGGTGCCACCGATGACCGCGCCCAAGCCGATCATGATGCCTGCCATCGCACCGCTGCCTGCATCCCCGCTGGCGTTCTTGATCAACTGCGGAGTCCAGGTGCCGACGAAGTAGTAAGCGGCCGTCAGCATCGAATAGCCACCGGCCAGCAGGATCGTCCGCGTCCGCAGCGTCTGGCCCAACAGCCGGGTTTCGGCGATGGTGGCCCCGTGTCGCGTCGGCTCGCCGGTGGCCTTGCGCTGGAGGAACTCGTCGGATTCACGGAGGAAGACCGCCGTGACGACCAGAGAGACGGCACCGAAGGCCGCGCCGATCCAGAACATGCCCTGCCACGCGCCACCGACCCACGTGAGCAGCCCGGCTCCGGCGAAACCGGCCAGCATCGTACCGAGCGGATAACCGATCATGACCACACCCAGCGCGATACTGCGCCGATTCGCCGGCGCGCTCTCCTGGCCGAGCACGATGATCACCACGCTGATCGTGCCGATGGCGATACCGGTGACGAACCGGGTGAGCAACAACGTCTCGAAGTTGGTCGACAGGGCCGAGGTCGCCAGTCCGATCGTGTTGACCGCCAAACCGATCAACAGAACTTTGCGACGCCCGTAGACGTCGGCGAAGCGGGCGAGCCCGATCGCGCCGACGGCCATGCCTGCCAGGGCGGCGCTGACCAGGTATCCCTTCTGGGCGTTGGACGCGAATCCCTCCGGGAGGTACGGCATCGCGAAGCCCATCACCAGGACGTCGTATCCGTCGAGCATGTTCAGGAACGCGCAGAACAGGACGACAGCTATTTGATTGGGGCGCATGCCGATCGTGGCTACCCAGGACTTTTGTGAATTCATCGGATCTCTCTTGTTCTGCGCGAAGGAACGCTGCTCCTCGGGGCGCCGTCGCGGGCTGTCGGGGCCGGCGACGGGTGTGGGGGGAGTGGCGGTGCGGAATGGGGGCACCGGGGCCATCGGGGAGGGGACCGCAGGAGCTTTTCCCAGCAGCAGGATACGAGAAGATGCATGAAACATAATGCATTTTCGTCGAACGGTCCTGCGAGGAGATCTCTCGGATGTGCGCCGGATCGCTAGCCCACCGCGCCATGCTGCCGCGCTCGGGGCAACCTGCACGGGGGCTGCATTGTGAACTATCGATGCAGGTGACGCCATAAATCTAGTCATCTGTTGAATCTCGACGCATCTGACGATAGTATTCACACCACCCTGTGATCCACGGCACACACGGGCGGTCGGGGCAACTCGACTCTCCTTCGATCCACTACCTGTGAACGCACGCGATATTTAATGCTGAGAAGTCTTCTGAATTCTCGGCGCCGCACTTGCAAGACATTGGAGTCCCCATGGCAGCAACAAAGACGATCCGACGTGTATGGGCGCTCGACGCCCCTCGCCTCACTGTCGACTGCGGCATCTTGATGCTCGGCTCGGGCGGCGTGCAGGAGACGATCCCCGCGCCCACATTCCTCATCGAGCACGACGAGGGGCTGATGGTGTTCGACGCGGGCCTGGCGACCACCGGCGCCGGCGATCCCGCTGCCGCCTACGGCGAAATGGCCGCAGCGTTCCAGATCGATTTCCCCGCACACTACCGGCTCGACCGGCAGATCGAGGCCATCGGCTACACCACCCGCGACGTCCGTCGGATCGTGTTGTCGCACATGCACTTCGATCACACCGGTGGGCTCGACCTTTTCCCGCACGCACAGGGATTCATCGGCGCGGGCGAGCTGCGGTACGCCAAGACCCCGTCGAACCTCGACGCCGCCTTCTTCCGGGAGGAGGACATCGCGGCCGCCCAGAAGATCGCCTGGAACGAGGTGCCCGCCGGATACGATCACGACCTGTTCGGCGACGGCAGCGTCACCCTCCTCTCCTTGCACGGGCACACCCCCGGCACCCTCGGCCTGAAGTTGCGCATGCCCGACGAGAGCACACTCGTCCTCACCAGCGACGCCGCGCACAAATGGGACAACGTCGACCTGACCATCGGCATGCCGTTCGACGTCGACCGGCCGAGCAAGAACAACTCGCTGCAGAAGATCAAACTGCTCTCCACCCAACCCGGAACCACCGTGTGGATCAGCCACGATCCCACGGACTGGTCCGAGCTGCGAGCAGGAGGTTCGGAGATCACCAGCGCCGCGACGCTGCGAGCTCGCACGGCGGGCTCGGTATCTGTGTGAAGAGGCCGACGCCGTCCTGTGCACCGTTCGGGAGGCCGCTGCGGAAATTCTCGGCCCGCTGATTCGGCGTCGCCGAATCGGGTAGGCGCACCGTGGCCTCAGCTAAGCATAATGCGTAATTCTCGCTGAACGCCGAACTGAAGGGATCACGGATGTCAAGGATCAAGCTTCGACCACTCGAGCAGCAGGTTGCCGTCGTTGCCGGCGGATCGAGCGGTATCGGTCGAGAGACCGCGCTTCGGCTTGCCGCCGCAGGGACGAAGGTGGTGGTGGCGGCGCGCAACGAAGCGGGGCTGTCGACGCTGGTGCGTGAGATCGAGGACGGCGGTGGGGAGGCGGTGTATGTCGTCTGCGATGTGAGCGACCGGGCTCAGGTCGAGTCCGTCGCCGAGGCGGCCGTCGCGAAGTTCGGTCGTATCGATACCTGGGTCGCTGTCGCGGCCGTGGTGGTCTACGCGGACTTCGAACACACCACACCCGAGGAGTTCCGTCGGTTGATGGAAGTCAACTTCATGGGACAGGTGCACGGCTTCCAAGTGGCGCTGCCGCACCTGCGCCGGGCAGGCGGCGGTGCGCTGGTGTCGGTGGGGTCGGGTGAGACGGTGATCTCCATGCCGCTCAACAGCGCCTACGCCGCGTCCAAGCACGCCGTCGAAGGAATGCTCGACGCTCTGCGGCGGGAACTGCAAGCCTCGGGTACACCGATTTCGGTCACCAGTATCAAACCGGCCGCTATCAATACGCCGTTCTTCGACAACGGCCGCAACAAGATGGACGTGAAGCCGAAGGGCGCCCCGCCGTTCTACGACCCGGCGGTGGTCGCCGAGTGCGTCCTGTTCGCCGCCACCCACCCGGTCCGCGATCTCTACGCGGGCGGCGCGGCCAAGCTCATGAAGCTGACGCAGCACCTCACCCCGCGAGTGGCCGATGTCGTGCTGGCCAAGTTCGGGATTCCGATGGAACAAACCAAGGACGCGGCGACCGACACCGACGGCAATCTCTACGAGCCGAGCGGGGACGCACGCGTCCAAGGGGACTTCGGAAAACAAGCGCTGCCGTTCAGCCCCTACACCTGGCTGGCGACCCATCCCACCGCGCGCCGCCTGCTCTTGGCGGGCGCGGTAGGCGGGCTGGGAACACGATGGGCCGCCCGCGCGCGGTCCGTTGCCTAACAACCGACGCCAGTCGCGGACAGATCCACGAATCCCACCTGACGAGAGAGGAAGCTCATGACAACCGACAACATCGAACACGTTCGTATCAAGGCCCTGGCTTGGGACCTCGCGGCAGATATCTACTATCCGCCGGGATTCGACGCCGGACGGAAATACACCACGATCATCAGTGCCCACCCGACCGGCAGCTGTAAAGAACAGACCTCGGGCAATATCTACGCCACCGCGCTGGCCGAGCGGGGATTCGTGGCGATCGCCTTCGACGCGAGCTTCCAAGGTGACAGCGGGGGCGAACCGCGCCTGATCGAGGACCCCGGGTTCCGTGCGGAGGACTTCAGCTACGTCATCGACTATCTGGTCACCCAGCCCTGGGTGGACGAGAACCGGATCGGTGTACTGGCCATCTGCGGTGGCGGTGGCTACGCCGTCAGCGCCACCATGACCGAACGACGCATCAAAGCCCTCGGCACGGTGACGGGCGCGAATGTCGGGCGGCGAATGCTCGAGGGCTTCACCGAGTACGACCCGCTCGGCGCGCTCCAGGCGATGGCCGCGCAGCGCACCGCCGAGGCTCGCGGCAAGGACGAGCAGGTCAACGATCTGTTGCCACCGTCCCCGGAAGCGGCCGAGCAGGCGGGTCTGACGGATGTCGACCTGGTCGAGGCAACCGAGTACTACAAGACCGACCGCGGGCGTAAACCCAATGGCCGCACCAGCTTTCTGTTCTCCCGGCAGGCACGCCTCGTCGGATGGGATGCCTACACCCGCGCGGAGATCCTGCTCACCCAGCCGTTGTGCCTCGTCGTCGGCGACAAGCCCGGCGCGTTCGGCGCCTACCGCGACGCGTTCGAGCTCTACCAGCGCGCCGCGTCCAAGGACAAGGAACTCGTCGTCTTGGAGGGCGTGACGCACTACGACCTCTACGACCAGCCCGAAGCGGTATCGCAGGCGCTGGACCGCCTCGTGCCCTTCTTCACCAAACATCTCTGACGGACCGTCCGCACGGTGAGTCGGGTCGGCGAGCCTTCCCGGCCCGACTCACCGGCCCGGCGTCGGTTCGTCCCCATCGATCGGGCGGGTCAGCAGCTGTTCGATGAGAACCTTTGCGGCCGGGCTGAATTCGCGACCGCGGGCAGTGGCGAGATGGATCCGTCGTTCCGCCCAGGGTTCGGCGAGTTCCAGCACGGCGACGCGGCCGGTCCATTCGTGGCCGACCAGGCATTCCGGTTGCACGGTGACGCCGAGCCCGGCATGGACCAGGCTGATGGCGGCACCGCCGCTGCGTAGCACGTGCTTCGGGGTGTATTCCTCACCGATTCGGTGCGCTGCGGCGCGCAGCGCACCGACCAGTGCGCGCGGCGCGATCAGGTTCTCGGGCAGCAGGTCCCGGATCGTCACGCTCGATTGCCCGCTGAGCGGGTGCTCCAGGGGAACAACAGCGACGATGCGGTCGCGCCGGTACGGTGTCACCTCCACGCCGTCCAGATCCAGGCCATACGCCGAGACGAAGACGCCGAGGTCGGCCTCACCGCGCGCCACCTCCTGCACGATATCGGCGTTCTCCACCTCGTGCACCACCAGGTCGACCAGCGGGTATTCGCGGCTGAACTCGCCCAGCTCACGAGCCAGGAACGGCACGATCACCGACCGGGCCGAAACGATGCGCAACTCGCCCTGCACGCCCTCGGTGAGCGAGGCGAATTCGGTGCGCATGTCGTCGAGGCTGTCGAAGATCATCCGGGCGTGCCGGGCCAGGATCGCCCCGGCCGGGCTCGGCACCACCCCTTTCGGGGTCCGCTCCAGCAGTTTGACGCCCGCGATGTTCTCGAGCACCTGAATGCGTTTGGTCGCGGTGGACGCGGCGATGTTCTCGCGGATCGCGGCCAGGCCGATCTGCTGTTCTTCGATCGCGGAGAGGAACAGGCGCAAAGTGAACAGGTCGACCTGCCTGATCAGGTGCAACCGGTTGAGCGTGCCCATCTCACCTCCGCTGTCGGGCCGGACCGGTGACTCCGATCATAGTGCGATTCCATGCGGAGAATATTTGATATCACGCATTCAGGCAGTCGGCACCCGCTCGATGAGTGCGACCTTGACATGGTCGGGCCGCTTCAGGGTGCCGTCGGGCACGAGCTCGACTGTCGTCTTCACGTTGAGCGCCGAGCGCACCCGGCCTTCGATGGTGGCGCGCAGGTCGTCGCGCTGTTCGGTTGTCAGGTGCAATGCGTACTCCACCACCAAGGGTAGTGGGCGTTGGGTGGAGTGGCCCTCGAAGTCGGCGCGGATGCGCATCTCCCCGGTCGTCGCGGGCGCCAGTTCCATGACCAGCTCCTTGACCGCGGACGGGAACAGGTTGATGCCACGCACGATCAACATGTCATCCGTCCGCCCGACGCAGCGCACCTTGTAACCCGTTCGGCCGCAAGCACAATCGGTGCCGGTGACAACCACATGGTCACGGGTGCGGAAGCGCAGCAGGGGAGAGGCCTGGCGCCGCAACGCCGTGTAAACGAGTTCACCGCTGGCGCCCTCGACGGGCGCCACCTGGTCGCCGGTCTCGGGGTCGATGAGTTCGGCGATCATCAGATCCGGTGACAGGAAGTGCATGCCGTCGCCGACCTCACACTCGCCCCAGTAGGTGCACGCGATGTCGGTGCCGCCCAGCATTTCCCGTGCCGTGGCGCCCCAGAGCGATTCGAGCTTCTCGCGCACCGCGGGCAGCCCACCGCCGGGTTCGCCACCCACACTGATCGCGCGCACGCCCAGTTCGGCGGCGGCGCGACCGACGATCTGCGGTGCCTGCTCGGCCAGGTGGGTGAGGAAGTAGGGGGTGCCGATCAGGGCGTTGGGACGCTGATCGGCCTGCACGCGCAGCAGCCGTTCGGCGCCCGCTTCCGCGCCGATCGGGATGTCCACGATGCCCATGTACTGCAGGATCTGCACGACCGGCAGACCACCGACGAAGCCTTTGCTCATGCCGAAGCCGTGCAGCAGGCGATCGCCGGGCCGGAATCCGTTGGCGTAGAGGGCACGTGCGCCCAGCTCACTCCAGGTGCGGATGTCGCTTTCCGTCAGACCGACATACGACGGTGAGCCCGTGGTCCCCGACGACGCCTGAATCTGCACGATGTCGGCATCGGACGCGGCGACGTGCGTGCCAAGCGGTGGGGCGGAGGCGAGGCTGTCGCGCAGTTCCTGCTTCTCGGTGAACGGCAGACCGGCCAGGTCGTCGACGGTTTCGATGCTGTCGACGTCGACGCCGTGTTCGGCGAACTTCGCCTGATAGAAGGCGCTGTGCGCGGCCAGGTAGGTGAGCTGCTCGCGGAGCCGCTCGTCCTGCACTCGGCGCGCCTCCTGCGCCGACAAGGTCTCGACAGCACTCCAGTACCGCGCCGAGAAAGGAACACTTCTCATGATGACTCCCGAATGGCCGTTGCAACGTCGTCGCGCTACCGTCATGGTCCGGTGACGATTCTTCCCGACCATAGTTCGGCCTTTACCGCTATTCAATTCGCCGTCTTCGAATCACCGATTCGGTATTTTTCACTTGCTAACTTCCGGTCCGACGCTCAGCCTTGAGATGTTTAGCGCTGGACGCGCTGACCTGCTGGTTTTCTGACTGGCACGATGTCCTGACCGGGATTCGGAGCTGTCGAAAAGGCGATTCGAAGATCATCACTTGGCGCATCGGCCGAGCGGAATTAACGTACTTCTCGGCGAACAATTCATCCGAACTCATCGCATACGGAGCACAAAGAATGAATTCGAACTTCCTGGACGATGCGCAGGCCGACTGGCTCGACACCGTGAACAAATTCATGGACAACGAGATCACCGTCGAATATGTGCGCAAGTGCGACAGCGGCCGGGAGTACCCGTACGAGGCCTACGAGAAGATCGCCGCCCAGGGCTGGCTCGGCATCCTCATCGACGAGGCAGACGGCGGCTCCGGCGGCGACATCTTCGACTACTCGCTGATGGCCGAAGGCCTCGGCAAGTTCGGTTTCGACTTCGCCTGCTCGGTGCTGGTCCCCACCTTCACCGCGATGAACATTCTCAAATACGGCACCGACGAGCAGAAGGCGCGCTACGTCAAGCCGTTCATCGACGGGCAGATCCGCTTCTCGGTCTCGATCTCCGAGCCCGACGCCGGCTCGGACGCCTCCAACACCAAGACCCGCGCGCGTCGCGACGAGAACGGTGACTGGATCGTCACCGGGCAGAAGCTGTGGTGCTCGGGTGCGGCGGCCAAGGACACCGTCATCGCGATGCTGGTGCGCACCGACGCCGACGACAAGCACGGCGGCCTGTCGGTCCTGTTGATCCCCAACGACACTCCCGGCCTGGACATCCGCAAGCTGCCGACGCTGTCGCGCCACGCCACCGGCACCACCGAGATCTTCCTCGACGAGGTTCGCGTCCCCGCCGATGCATTGCTCGGCCAGGTCGGCCAGGGCTGGAAGATCATCACCGACCACCTCGAACTCGAGCGCTGTGCCGTCGCCGCCGCCTACGTGGGCAACGCCCAGGAAGCGGTGCGCGCGGCCAACAAGTACGCCCACGAGCGGATCCAGTTCGGCAAGCCCATCTACGAATTCCAGGTGCTCAAGCACATGCTCGCCGAGAACCAGACCCGCGTCGACGCCGCGCGCCTGCTCTGCTACCGCGCCGCCAAGATGAAGGCCGCCGGTCTGCCCGCCGCCCGCGAGACCTCGATGGCCAAGCTCTACGGCTCCGAGACGCTCAAACAGTGCGCCCTCGACGGCATGCAGATCCTCGGCGGCTACGCCAACCTGCCCGAGGCCGATATGGAGCGCTACCTGCGCGAGAGCGTGCAGTCCACCATCGGCGGCGGCACCTCGCAGATCCAGCGCACCATCATCGCCAAGTCGATGCGCCTGTAATCCACCCTTCCGCAAGAACTTTCGAGGAGAACTTCGATGGCCACCATCAACAACCGCATCGACATGCCGCTCGACGAGATCGAGGTCGGCACCGTCTTCCGCTCCGGCGGACGCACCATCACCGAGGCCGACGTGGTGAATTACTGTGCGCTGACGGGCAACTGGATCGAGATCCACTCCAACGTCCACTACGCCGCGCAGACCCGTTTCGGTGAGCGCCTGGTACAGGGGTCGCTGACCTACTCCCTGATGACCGGCCTGATCCAGTTCGGCCCGTCGATCCAGGCGAACTACGGCATCGACAACCTGCGCTACCTCAAGCCGGTGCTCATCAACGACACGATCTACGTCACCGCAGAGGTGATCGCCAAGAAGGACAAGGACGAGAAGTTCGGCGTCATCACCTTCCTGATGAAGGCGCTCAACCAGCACGGCGACGTGGTCCAGCGCAGCGAGTGGAGCCTGCTCATGCTGCGCAAGCGCGAGGATCTCGAAGCCCTCGTCGGCGCCTCGCTGCCGACCGAAAAGGTGCGGGGCTGATCCGATGACCGCACAACCCGTCGCAGCGATCGTCGGCATGGGCGACGCCTATGCCACCCGCGCCGATCGTAAGGACCCGCTGCAACTGGCCGTCGAGGCCACCGTCGCAGCGCTCGCCGACGCGGGGATCACGAAGAACCAGGTGGACGCCCTGTTCACCGGACGCTCGCCGTGGGCCGACAAGCGCTCGCAGTGGAACAACATCTTCGCCTCGCACATGCAGATGCCGCTGACGTTCACCAGCGAGCTCACCTTGCACGGCGCCGGACTCACCGCCACGCTCGCGCAGGCATCGCAGATGATCGCCGCGGGCAAGGCCGAGTACGTGCTCTGCCTGCAGAGCGATGCGACGGAGTTGTTCGTCGACGCGGTGGCCATGGGCGCGGAGGCAGACGCGGATCCACAGTTCGAAGTGATGTACGGACCGACGATCCCGTCCCTCTACGCCCAGGCCGCGCGCCGATACTTCCACGAATTCGACATCACCGAAGCCGATCTGGCCGAGGTCGCCGTCGCCGATCAGCGCTGGGGTGCCCATCATCCGCACGCGGCCAAGGCCAAGCACGGCGAGATCGATGTCGCCACCGTGCTCGCCTCGCCGTATGTGGCGACGCCGCTGCGCCGGTGGATGTGTTCGACCTGGGGTGGTGGTACCGGCGGCGCGCTGGTCGTCACCGCGGCCGACAATGTGCGTCCCCAGCAGAAGCCGGTCTACCTGCACGGGTACGGGTCGGCCACCACGCACGAGTACCTGTCGGACCGGATGAACATGCGCACATGCAAATTCGCCGACTTCGGCACCCTGCCCAACCTGACCCATACCGCCACGATCGAGGCAGCGCGGCAGGCCTATGCGATGGCCGGGCTCGGCCCCTCCGATATCGACATGGTGCAGATGTCGGTGAACTTCGCGCACATGGGCCCGATCCTCATGGAGGACTTGGGCTTCGCGAAGAAGGGCCGCGGCATCGACGTCTATCGCGAGGGCCGCACCGGCATCGACGGCGACCTACCCACCGACACCAACGGTGGCTGGCTGTCCTTCGGCCAGCCCGGCATCTCCTGCAACATGGACACCATCGTCGAGACCGTGCGCCAGCTGCGCGGGCAGGCGCTGGGGCTGGCGCCCACCCGCAAGCCGGAGACCGCGCTGGTCCAAGGAGCGGGCGGCATGCTGGCGGCGGGCAGCGTCCTGGTGCTGGCGGCCTGAGCGGAATCGGAGAAGAACATGAGCGAGACCACACACAGCGACTGGCCGCAGCCGTACCAGTTGCTCGATGCCGCACCCTACTGGGCGGCGCTGGACGAGCGGCGCCTGACCTTTCAACGCTGCGCCAACTGTGTCGAAGCCGTCTGGCCCGCACATTCGTACTGCCCCTACTGCGCTTCGTCCGCACTGAACTGGGAGGAGTCGACCGGGCGCGGCACGGTCTACTCCTTCAGCACGGTGATGCGTGGCCCGACGCCGGTATGGGCATCGATCACGCCCTACACTGTCGGGTTCGTGCAGATGGCCGAGGGCTACATGCTCTTCGCCCAGATCGAAGGTGACCCCGCGGCCATCGCGATCGATCAGGACGTCACCGTCCGGTTCGTCGAACGCGGTGCTCGGACCATCCCCGTCTTCACCGCCGCGAAGCCCGGATAGAGGTACGTCATGAACCAGCAGAGCGAACTTCCGCTGTCCGGAATCGTCGTGGTCGAACTCGGTGACAGCGCCTCCGCGCCGTTCACCGGCAAGATCCTGGCCGAACTCGGGGCCGAGGTATGGAAAGTCGAACGACCGACCGGTGATTCGTCGCGCGGGTGGGGTCCGAGCATGTGGAAAGGCAGCGGCGCGGCATTCCACGCGCTCAACCGAGGCAAACAGTCCATCAGTATCGACATCAAGGACCGCGAGCAGCTCGCGCTGCTGCACCAATTGATCGCCGAACGCGCCGACGTGTTCCTGCACAATCTGCGACCCGGCTCCGCGGCGAAGTACGGTCTGGACGCCGAAAGCCTCCGGGTCACCAAACCCGAACTCGTGCATTGCGAGGTCGGCGCGTTCGGGCACACCGGGCCGATGAACAGCCTGCCCGGCTACGACCCACTGATGCAGGCGTTCTCCGGCATCATGAGCATCACCGGCGAACACGACGGCCCACCGGTCCGCGCGGGAGTGTCGATCATCGACTTCGGCACCGGAATGTGGGCGGCCATCGGCATCCTCGCCGCACTCCATCGGCGCCGAACCAAACTGGACGGTGCCGCGGTGAACGCCTCGCTGCTGGAAACAGCGATCGCATGGATGTCGATCGGCGTCGCGGGCTACAACGCCGACGGCGCCCCCGGTGAACGCCACGGCTCGGGAGTCGCGTTCATCGTCCCGCACCGCGCCTACTCGGCCGCCGACGGTGATCTGATCATCAGCTGCGGCAACGACGGACTGTTCGCTCGCCTGAGCCAGGCGCTGGACCGACCCGAATGGGCGAGCGACGACCGGTTCGCGACGAACACCGCTCGGCTGGCCAACCGCGCCGAGATCGACCGTTCGATCGCAGACCGGCTGGCGCAGCACCCACGCGAGCACTGGCAGAAACGGTTGCAGGACTTCGGTGTTCCCGTCGCGCCGGTGCAGACGACTGCCGAGATGGTGGCCCACGAACAGACCAAGGCGCTCGGCATCATCGGTGCGCCCACCGGGGACGAGATCGGGGTCGTCGGACTGCCGCTGTCGTTCGACGGCAAACGACCGCCCCCCTTGCCTGCCGCGCAGAATATCGGCGGCGCCGACGACCGGTTGCACGGTGTTCTCGGACAGCGACGCGGCACCGACGGCAACAGCGATGGCTGAGCGCAGCGGCCCGCTGACGGGCATTCGCATCGTCGAACTCGGCGGGGTCGGACCGACCCCCTTCGCCGCGATGCTGCTGTCGGACCTGGGCGCCGATGTCATCCGGTTGGACCGGCCGCCGGGCTACGACGGCGGTGCATCGGTAGATGCGAAGTTCAACCTGCTCAATCGGGGCAGGCGCAGCGCTGTGTTCGACCTGAAGAAGCCCGCTGCGGTCGAGGCCGTGCTGCGGCTCGTCGGCGCGGCTCATGTGGTGCTCGAGGGGTTTCGGCCCGGGGTCGCGGAGAAACTCGGCCTCGGCCCCGAGGAATGTATGGCCGTGAATCCGGCTCTGGTATACGGCCGGATGACCGGGTGGGGCCAGCACGGGCCGCTCGCGCGTGACCCCGGACACGACCTCAACTACATCTCGCTGACCGGCGTGCTGCATGCGGTCGGCCGCGCGGGTGAACCGCCCGTCATCCCGCTCAATCTGGCGGGTGACTTCGGCGGTGGATCGCTGTACCTGGCGCTAGGGGTGGTCTCCGCGCTGCTGGAGAGTCGTTCGTCCGGCCGAGGGCAAGTCGTCGACGCTGCCATGGTCGACGGCTCGGCCTCGCTCATGACGCTGTTCTACGGCCTGTTCGCCGCCGGTTACTGGAGCGACGAGCGCGGCGTGAACCGGCTCGACTCGGGCGCACCCTGGTACAACGTCTACGAAACCGCTGATGGCGGCTGGATCAGTGTGGGCGCCAACGAATCCCGCTTCTGGCGCAATATGCTGCGGATCATGGGGATCGACGAAGCGGAGCTGCCCGGCCAGCACGACAGAGCGCAATGGCCCGCGATGCGGGAAAGATTCGCTGCCGTGTTCCGCACCAGAACCCGCGACGAATGGTGTGCTCTCGCAGCCGGCCAGGAAGCCTGCCTGACTCCGGTACTCTCGCTCACCGAGGCACCGAGCAACCCACACCTGCGGGCCCGCGGCACCTTCGTCGAGGTCGAGGGAGTCGTCCAGCCCGCTCCGGCACCGCGTTTCAGCCGCACACCCGGTGCGATCCAGCGACCGCCTGCCGAACCCGGTGAGCACACCGACGAGGTGCTGGGGGACTGGGGTTTCAGCCCGGACGAACTCACCACTCTTCGAGAACAGGGTGCGATCGGCTGACTACTGCGTGCCGAAATGACGTGGGCTGGGCGGATTTCCGCCCAGCCCACGTGCTGCGCGACTTGGACGTCACCGCGGTGACGCCGGTCAGGAACCGGGTTCGCGGTCTTCCTAGGAGCAATTCCTCCCCTGCAACGGGTGATCGGCGGGTGTCACCATCGAGTCGGACAGCAGCACGGCCGAGTGCTGTGGGCCGAACGCACCTACCGCATCTCGGGGAAGGGTCGCGCGGCGTGAATCGAGGAGACCGTCATTTCTACGAACAGTTCCGGGCAGACGTCGCGGCACGCGGCGGCATTGATCGTCGGTGGCTCACTGGGTGGGTTGACAACGGCGCTCGCGTTGGCGGCTCGCGGTACAGCGGTGACCGTGCTCGAGCGGACATCCGGACGCACCCAACGTGGTGTGGCGATTCTGGTATCGGGTGCCGGTCTGCGCCGGGCGCTCGGTCGGCATGCGCGCGAGATCGTCGGCACGGCGCTCGGTCCCGCCTCGATGCGCCAGGCCGTGTACCCGCATTCCTGGTGGGACGTGTACTCGGCGCTACGTGCCGCCGCTGATGCGGAACCGCTCGTCACGGTGGTCGAGAACGTGCACATCGTCGAGGTCGGACAGGACGACAGCACCGCCTGGGCCAGGGAAGCGGACGGCTCCACGTGGACCGGCGACGTCCTTCTCGGGGCGGACGGGTATCGCAGCGTGGTGCGCCGCTGGGTGGATCAGGCACGCCCCGTCGCCGACTACGCGGGCTACGTCGTGTGGCTCGGCCAATCCGAACTGCCCGAGTCCTACCTCGACCGGGCAGGCGGCCCCGACTTCTTCTCCGGCGAGGACGACATGCTGGCCGTGTACCCACTGATCGACCGCGACGGGGGCGTCACTCGCTACGGGTGGGGCTGGTTCGATCCGCACCACACGTCGCTGTTCCAGCGGATCGGGGCGATCGAGGGCACGGAGGTCAAGCACACGCCGCGCGTGGACGCGATCCCCGCCGAGGTGTACGACGACATGGTGCGCACCGCCGAAAAACGGTGGTCGGAGCCCTGGCGTACGGGAGTTGTCGAAGCGTTCCAGGCGAGGGAGGTGGTGGCCACGCCGATCACCGAGTATTTGCCGCAGCGGGTGGTCAACGGCCGCATCGGTGTGCTCGGTGACGCCGCGCACGCCCAAACACCCATGACCGGTGCGGGATTCGAAGAGGCGGTAGCGGACGCGGCGGCGCTGGCCGAGGCGCTCGACGGCGTCGAGGTCGAAGAAGGCCTGGCGCGCTACGAATCCGCCCGGCTGGTGGGAATGCGCAACCGGGTGTCGGCGGGACAGTCGTTCAGTCGATCCTTCGCGGGCGTCTGAAACTCGCTCGACGCTGTCGTCGATCAGGTCGACAGCTCATTCGGTCAGATCCGGAGGGTCTCCGGCGTGTACGCCGCACCGGTCGACACCAAATGCTCGATCTCGTCTTCCCCGAACCCGTACTCGCTGAGGACCTGTACCGAATGTTCGCCGAGCCTTGGTGCGGGGTACCGCAATGCAGGGGCGTCTTCGCTCCACTGTTGTGGGATACCCAGCGACCGCAGCAGACCTTCGGTCGGGTGTTCCTCCTGGATGAAGAATCCGACATCCTTCATGTGTGGATCGTCGAGAAGCGTTTCAGGAGTATTCATCTCGATGGCGGGGATGTCCGCTTCGGCCAGGATCTGCACCCACTCCGCCGTCGTTTTGGTTTCGAGAACTTCGGCGAGGAAGCGGTAGAGCAGCCCGATGTTCTCGGTGCGACCGCCGATATCGGCGAAACGGGGGTCCTGGGCCATCTCGGGCCTGCCTGCCAGGACGAAGAATCGGTGCCAGTGCTTGTCGTTGTAGACGTTGACGCCGAGGTAGCCGTCGCGGGTGCGGTACGGGCGGCGGTCGGCGTTCATCATCCGGGCGTAGCCGGAGGTGCCGATCGACGGGATGAAGGTGTGACCGTAGAGGTGGTCACCCATGGCGAACTGGGCAAATGTCTCGAACATCGGGACCTGCACCTCCTGGCCGCGTCCCGAGCGCTCACGGCGGTAGAGGGCGGTGGTGATGGCGTTGGCCGCGGCCATGCCGACGACGCGGTCGGCGATCGCGGTGGCGATATAGGTCGGCTCACCGGTTTTGCGGCTCTGCAGGACCGGCATGCCGACGGCGGCCTGGATCAGGTCGTCGTAGGCGGGCCGGTCGGCGTAGGGGCCGTTCTGTCCGAAACCGAAAGCGCCGCAATAGATCAGGCGTGGATTGCGTTCACGGACCTGCTCGTAGGCCAAGCCGAGGCGTGCCATCGACTTCGGCCGCAGACTGTAGAGCAGCACATCCGCCGAGGCCGACATGCGCTGGAGCGCGGCATTGCCGTCGGCGGACTTGAGATCGAGCACCACGCTGCGCTTGTTGCGATTGAGGTGCAAGAAGATCGCGCCCATGCCGGGATTGCGGCGTGGACCGACACCACGGGTGGTGTCGCCGACCGTCGACTCGATCTTCACGACATCGGCGCCCATGTCGGCCAGCAGCAAGGTCGCGAACGGGCCCATGAAGTTCGAGGTCAGATCGAGGATGCGCACGCCGTCGAGCGGTCCGGTCATGTTCGTCTCTTTTCGTGATGGGGGAACACGGCCGGGGCAGCTCACCGGCAGCGATCGTGAATCGTGCCGGGAGAACCCGAGGCCCGGTCACCGGCTGTCCTCATCGTAGGTCGCTGAACTGCTCGAACCCAGTGACATGTTCCGAAGCGGGAATTCGCGATGGTCGAATCGCTGTGGATCGCCTGCGAACAGGAGTTCTTACCAGGTTCGAGGGTTCCTGGGAAGAATCTTTCCCATTGTCGGTCGCCTCTGCCGGAGAGAAGGTTGTTGCATCGGCTTCGAGCCGGAACAGATCTCATCGAAAGGATCGTGCCTGATGCGCACAAGCGTCACCTTCCCGAGCAACGGCTTGCGCCTGGCGGGCATCCTGTTCACCCCCGAAAACCGCGGCGGCGAGCGTCTGCCCGCCGTGGTGGTGTCGCACCCCGGCGGTGGTGTCAAGGAGCAGACCGCCAGCGTCTACGCCCAGCGTCTGGCCGACAAGGGATACGCCGCGCTCGTGTTCGACGCCGCCTACCAGGGCGAGAGCGAAGGCGAGCCGCGCTTCCTGGAAGACCCCTTCCAGCGCAGCGAGGATGTCAAGTCCGCGGTCACCTTCCTTACCACCCGCGACGACATCGACCCCGCCCGCATCGGTGCCCTCGGCATCTGCGCCTCCGGCGGCTACGTGCCCTTCGCCGCGCAGACCGACCACCGCATCAAGGCCGTCGCGACCGTGAGCGGTCTCGACATCGGCGACTACCTGAGCAACGGTCTCGGGCGCACCCAGGACCCCTCGGTGCTGCAGGAGATGCTGGACGCCGCCGGTGCGCTGCGCACCGCCGAGGCCGAAGGTGCCGAACCGAACTACCAGATCTGGGCGCCGCCGAGCGCGGAAGGCCTCGAGCAGGCTCCGGATCTCTTCCGCGAGGCCCACGACTACTACCGCACCCCTCGCGGACAGCACGAGCGCTCGGAGAACAAGTGGCCGTTGCAGAGCATCGACCGCATCGCCCAGTTCGATGCCTACGCCAAGATCGCCATGATCTCCCCGCGTCCGCTGCTGATGATCGTCGGCTCCAAGGCCGACACCGCCTACTTCAGCGAGGAGGCCGTCGCCAAGGCCGCCGAGCCGAAGGAACTGTTCGTGGTCGACGGTGCCAGCCATGTCGACCTCTACGACCTCGACCAGTACGTCACCCCCACCGTGGCCAAGCTCGACGAGTTCTTCGGTAAGGGCCTGACCGGCTGATCCCGGTCACCGTACACACAAGCCTCTATCCCGCACGGGTGATCCCTTGCGGGACAGAGGCTTTCGTCTATCGGTCAGGTGTCTTCACCAGGATCGGTCCGTCACCGAAAATGGTTCCGGTATCGACAGAGGCCAGCGCAGAGCGGCTCAGAGTGCCGTCGCCGTTGACGTCGAAGACATGGATTTTCGTCGTCACCGTAGTGGGCAGGCAGTCGGCGACGTAGAGGTGGCGCTCGTCGTCTCTGAGTTTCGCCAACCCGGGAAGGATCCCGCGGGCGCCCTGAACGGTGAGCCGGGGAGTGGTGTCAGGGCACCGTCGGAACCGATCGAGAAGCCTTCAACCGGACCCTACCAATATCGTCATCGTTGTCGTCAGACGCCCAGGAAATCGTGGTACCGGAAGGTGATTTCGCCGTCCAGCATCTCGAGGAGTTCGGCGATCACGCCGGACTCGTCGCGCCACGCGAGGTAGGCCTCGAAATCTGAACGCTTGTCCCACTTCTCGACGAACAGGATGTGGGCGGGGTCATCCTGATTGCGCGCGACCTCGACGCTGATGTTGCCGGGGAAGCTGCGGGTGCCCGGCAGGTTCTTGACGAACCACTCGCGCAGATCATCGAATCGGCCCTCTCGAGCCGACATGTCGATTGTCACCTGAATAGCCATGGAAATGCGGACTCCTGTCAAGTAATGGGATTGTTCGGCGGAATTCCGGCGGCGAACGAGACGACCGTAACCTGCATCACATCCGATGCCAATTGACGCTTCGGAAATCGGTGATTCGAGTTGGGTGAAGAGCGCGCGCATCCAAGGTTTCGGCGTGGGCGAAGCGGTGGTTCGGAAAAAGTCAATTGCTCCGATCGCGGACATCGATAGGATCGAGGCCGCACTCCTCGGAAATCTCCCTCCCGGTGTCTGCTCGCGACGCGACGGCGACTTTCGCGATCGACAGCGCGACAATTCGGCTGATCAGCGCCGCCGACTCAACAGGAGAGGTGCAGCGTGAACGTCCCCGTCTGGTCGCCGATGTGCCGATCGGCTAGCCGGCAAGCCGCGTCCGTTGACTGGATCGCTGCTCCTCGTGCACCGGGCTCCTGTTTTCCGCAGCATTGATGCTGGTAGCCGGTCCATAGCAGTTCACCCGAAGTGAGTGTCCAAGAATCTGGACACTCATGTGATCTGCATTTCCCTAGCGTCGGAACAGTGCCGCTACGCATCGGCAACATTTGCTCGGCGGACGACCGAACCATTCACCCATTCCCGCCCGGCCGGATATTCCGGCAACTCGATACATAAGGTGAGAAATGACTGCCACCCTCCCCGAAACCGCCGCTGTCGACCGTGACGGTGTGCCGCACTACCGGCTGTTCATCGATGGTGCGTGGGTCGATACCGACACCGCGATTCCGGTGATCGACCCGGCCACCGAAGAGGTCGTGGTCACCGTCGCGCAGGCCGACACCAGCCACGTCGACGCGGCGGTCGCCGCTGCCAAGCGGACCCACGAGTCCGGTGTCTGGCGCAATACCCCGCCCGCCGAGCGGGCAGCCGTGATCGACCGCGTAGTCGCCGCGCTGAGCGGCAAGATGGACGAGTTGGCGGTGCTGAGCGCCAGGGAGACCGGCATGCCGGTGCGGTTGGCGGGCGCGATCGGTGTCGGCTTCCCGCTGATGCACCTTGGTCACTACGCGGAGCTGACCCGCACCTACGAGTGGGAACGCTCGGGACCTGTTGCCGGGCAAGTGCTTTCGGCGAGCTTCATCCGCAAGGAGTCGGTCGGTGTGTGCGCGGGCATCGTGCCGTGGAACTTCCCGGCGGTCATCGCCGTGTGGAAGTCCGTTCCGGCGCTGGCGGCGGGCAACACCGTGGTCCTCAAGACCGACGAGAAGACCCCGATCTTCGCCCTCGAGCTGGCCCAGCTGCTGAAGGACGCGGGATTGCCCGACGGCGCGCTCAACATCGTCGTCGGTGACGGCCCGACGGTCGGTGCCCATCTGGTGAAGCACCCCGACGTGCGGCTGGTGTCGTTCACCGGCTCCACCGCCACCGGTCGTCAGGTGATGGCCGACGCCTCGGGCACCGTCAAGCGCGTGCTGCTCGAACTCGGTGGCAAGGGCCCGAACATCGTGCTCGACGACGCCGATCTGACTGCGGCGGTGGACGGTTCGATCTATGCCTTCCTGCTGCACGCGGGTCAGGCGTGTGAGTCCGGCACCCGGCTGCTGCTGCCCGCGTCGATCCACGACGAGTTCGTCGCCCGTCTGGTCGAACGGCTGAAGACCTTGAAGATCGGCAGTCCGCTGGATCCGGCCACCGACATCGGCGCGGTGATGAACAAGACCCAGCACGAGCGGATCCTCGGCTACATCGAGAAGGGCAAGGCCGAGGGCGCCACCGTCGTCGCCGGTGGCGGCGTGCCGACCGGCGCAGGCTTCGAGAAGGGCTTCTGGGTGGAGCCGACGGTGTTCACCGGCGTCACCAATGACATGACCATCGCCCGCGAGGAGATCTTCGGCCCCGTGCTCTCGGTGCTGAAGTACGAGTCGGAGGACGAGGCGATCAAGATCGCCAACGACACCGAGTACGGCTTGGCCGCCGCGGTGTGGAGCCGCGACAACCAGCGCGCGCTCGAGGTCGCCCGTCAGATCGAGGCCGGTTCGGTGTGGATCAACGACTACCACAACATCTCCCAGTACCTGCCGTTCGGCGGCTTCAAACAGTCCGGCACCGGCCGTGAGCTCGGTCCGGACGCACTCGACGAGTTCACCCAGGACAAGGGCATCACCCTCGACCTGTCCGGTGACGTCAGCCGTCGCGCCTACGGCTTGGTGCTCGGCACCCCACCGTCCGCCGAGTAGCACGCTTGCCCCGGAACCCGCGCGCCCGACTGCAGGGCTCGTGGTCGAAAGATCCAACGGAGAATCTCATGATCAAAGGTCAGTTCACTGATTTCGGCCCCGTCACGCTGGCCATGGTCGCCGATCCGGACGGCTACCTGGTCGAGTTGGTCTCGGGTGACCCGAACGCGGTGCAGAGTCCGCCGCCGGGCACCAAGATCCCGCACCCGGTTCCCTACATCCACGATCACGCATGAGCTCGGGCGTGGCAGTGGAAGAAGTGGTGCGGTCGGTGTTGGGTTCCGACGTCGGGCACCTGCTCATCGATGGTGAGTGGGTGCCCGCCGCGGGGGGTTCGACATTCGAGGTGATCGACCCTGGCACCGAAGAAGTCGTCGGCCGGGTCGCCGAGGCAGGCGCCGCTGATGTCGACGCGGCGGTCGCCGCGGCCCGGCGCGCCTTCGACGAGGAACGCTGGCTGCGTCTGTCCTCGGCCCAGCGCGGTGTGGTGCTGTGGCGGGTGGCCGACCTGCTCGAGGCGAAGTCCGAGGAGATGGCTCGGCTGGAGAGTCTCGACGTCGGAATGCCTGTCTCCCAGGCGAAATTGATGGTGGCCGAGGCGGTCAACCAGTTCCGCTACTACGCGGGCTGGGCGGACAAGATCCAGGGCACCACCGTCGAGATCGGGACCGCCGAACGTCGGCTGCAGGGCGCGACCTACCGCGAACCTGTCGGCGTCGCGGCCATGATCGTGCCGTGGAACGCGCCCTTGATCGCCATGTCGATGAAGCTGGCGCCCGCGCTGGCGGCGGGGTGCGCGTGTGTGCTCAAGCCCTCGGAGGAAGCACCCCTCTCAGCGCTGGCCCTCGGTCGGATTCTGCTCGAGGCGGGCGTTCCGGCGGGTGTCGTCAACGTCGTCACCGGTTTCAGGGCGACGGGCGCGGCGCTCGCCGAGCATCTGGGCATCGACAAGATCAGCTTCACCGGCTCCACCGAGGTGGGCCGCAAGATCGTCGCCGCGGCCACGGGCAATCTGAAGAAGGTGTCGCTGGAATTGGGCGGCAAGTCGCCGGTGATCGTGCTGCCCGACGCCGACATCGCCGCCGCAGCGGCTGGTATCGCGATCGGTGTGTTCTGGAACTCGGGCCAGATCTGCACCTCGGGCACGCGGTTGTTCGCGCACGCCGACGTCTACGACGAGCTGGTCGAGGGCATCGCGGAGCAGGGCCGGAGTATGAAAGTCGGCTACGGCACCGATCCGGACGCGCTGCTCGGCCCGCTGGTCTCCCAGCGTCAACTCGACCGTGTCGCCGGGTACGTCGAGGACGGCCGAGCAGCGGGTGCACGCGTCGTCAGTGGCGGAAAGCGCTTGGCGGGGCGCGGTTTCTACTACGCGCCGACCGTCATGGCCGACGCGACCGCGGACATGCGGATCGTCCGCGAGGAGATCTTCGGTCCGGTGATCGCGGCGATGTCGTTCACCGATGTCGACGCCGCGATCGCCTCGGCCAACGACACCGAATACGGCCTGGCGGGCAGCGTGTGGACGCGCGATGTCTCGCTGGCTCATCGCGTCGCCCGTCGGCTGCGCGGTGGCCGCATCGGCGTGAACATCCACCGCGCCGGTGGTGTTCAGATGCCGGTCGGCGGCTTCAAGCAGTCCGGGTGGGGCAGAGAGAACGGTCCCGACGCGCTCGAGGGATACCTCGAGACCAAATCGGTCGTCACCTTGCTCGACCGCTGACGGCGCGAGAACACTTCGATCCCGACTCTGGAAAGTTCGATCAACTATGGCAGACCTCAACGACGACCTGGCACAGAAGATCCAGTGGGTCGTCGACCTCGAGCAGATAAAGACTCTGATGGCGAAGTACTGCCACGGAATCGACAAGAAGGACGAGCATACCTTCATGAGTATCTGGGCCGACGATGCCGACTATCTGCTTCCGCGCGGTGAGGGGCACGGCATCGACGGGGTTCGCGAATTGGTGCGGAAAGTGTGGCGGGAAGTGCCGCAGTGTCATCACCACATCACCAATCCAGTTATCGACGTGCAGGGCGAGGTGGCGACAGCGGCCACCGACGTCTTCTACTTCCGCCTCACCGCCGACGGCACCCGGGTACTGCTCTCGGGGGCATACGCGTTCGAGTTCGTCAAACGCGACGAGCGGTGGCAGACCCGAAGCTTGCGATTCGCGAGTTTTGTCGCGGACAGCCCGGTCTTCGGATAGCACGGGCTACTCATAACCCCGAGGGGCCCCTGCGAGAGCAATCGCGGGGCCCTTCTGCACGATCAGATCCCGCAGGATATTCGGACTGTCCAATTTCTGGACAGATTGCGGCGGTGGGTGACCGTAGTCTCCTGGAATCGCTCTGGGGTCAAGAGATTTGAGCGATATGGACCGGCGATGACGGCCCCCCGTTCCGCCGATGAGAGATGGGTCAGCAGCACATGAGCAAGACTTCTGATGTAGACGAGATCGCCGCGGCGTCCATGGCGGTCGTCGACCGGCACATCGCCGCGATGAGCACGCGCGACATCGACACGATCGCCGCGGACTACTCCGAGGACACGGTCATCATCACCACGCTGGCGCCGGAGCCGTTGATCGGAAAGGCCGCTATGAAAGCGTTCCTCGCGACGCTGATGGCCGCGGGAGCCCAAGAGCTCGACACTGCGGCGGCCCCCACGTTCACGCGTAAGGAGGCGGTGGGCGAGTACGTGTATCTCGCCTTCGATCTGGGCAACGGCAAGACCGCGACCGAGACGTACCACATCAAGAACGACCGGGTCGTCTTCGAGACCGCGACCTTCTGAGTGTGGGCGCAGCGTCGGCGCCCGATGTGGCGCCGACGCCCGATCAGGCGCGCATGGCGGTGTATTCGGTGTGATGATCGCGAATGACCAAGGCCGAGCGCAGGTTCCAGAGCCCGGTGGGGTCGGTGGTGTCGAAGCCGGTGAGCCGGAAGATCCGCTTGAGCCGGTAGTCGACGCTGTTGGGGTGCAGGTGCAGTCGGCGGGCCGTGCGACGCCGGTCGAGTCCGGTCTCCACGTAGGTCCGCAGAGTCTCGATCAGGTCGGGGTAGTCCTCGAGTGGGTCGAGCAAGGTCGACAGGGCGTCGCGTCCGGGGCCGGGGCGGGTGAGCTGGTATTCCACCGCGATGTCACTGAAGCGATGCAGACGCTCTGTCATCCCGAGTCGGGTGACGACGTCAAGGGCGGCGTGCACCTGTTCGGCCACCGTCGGCACGTCGGCGGTCGGCGCACACATCATCACCCCGGTGGGGATATTGCCCTCCGCGGTACGGAGTGCCTCGATGAAGCCGGTGAGGGCCGTGAACTCGCCGAACGCTGTGTCGGGAACGAGAACCGTCGCGCCTGCGGCGCCGAGCAGCGCGAGCGCACTCGGGCCGAAGCGGCGACGCAGCTCCGAATACAGCCGCGCCACGATCGGTTCGGCCAGGCTACGCGGCGCGTCGTGTGGTCTGCCGCGCCGTGCGGGCAAGTGGACGGCGATGACCGCGTAGGTGTCGGCGACAGCTATCTGGTTGCACTGTCCGAGTACTTTCGACGAATCGCCGCGCAGCAGTGCGGCGGCGACTTCCTGTGCTGCTTCGACGCTGTCGGCGGTCGGGTGGCCCTCCTGCCCGTAGACGCGAGCGACGATCCCGGTGGCCACGCGGACCGTCCGCAGTATCTGCCCGGAACCGGCGGCGAAGGGGGATCCGGCGGGCGCGGCGTCGACGACCAACTCGATCGCTCCGATGACGATCGACAACGTTGTATCGAGGTCGACGCCCAGTCGGACGCACGTGGCCACCGCCCGTTCCAGACCTGCCACCGCCTCGCCGTCATCACCGAGCTTGCTGGCCGAGGCGAAAGATCGGGAGGCCAGGACGAGTAGCTGTTCACGCACCTCGCCGGAAGCGCTGTGCGTGGTCACTGCGGAGTCGACCATCCGGGTGATTGTCTGGTTCACCTCGTGAACTCCCATCCTGCGTTTCTTCGACCCCGGCCCGCTGGAGCTTGCCGGGTGTTCGCCTGGATATAGGGCGACGTTCGGCGAGCCTAAGCCGGGCTCGCGACATCGGGTGTCCAGCAATTTGGACACCCTCAACTGGACAAATGCTCAGAACTTTGGTGTCACGCGTGGGGTTGATGTCACATATGAGGCATAATGCATGAACAGGCGACCGAAAGGACCCCGATGGAAACCACCCTGCAGCGTTTGCCCCGCAGTGCGAACAAGCAGCGCCATCAGCTGTCGGAGGATGTCGCGACCTACGTTCGTGAACTGATCATCTCGGGCCGGGTGCGGCCCGGTGAGTTCCTGCGGATCGAACCGATCGCCGAGGCAGTCGGTGTCAGCAACACCCCGGTCCGCGAAGGTCTGCTGCTGCTCAGTGGCGAAGGTTTCGTCGAGCTGGTGCCGCGACGCGGATTCATGGTGTCGCAGTTCAGCAAACAGGATGTGCGCGACCTGTTCTGGGCGCAGGCGACGATGGCCGGTGAACTGGCGAGCCGGGCCGCCAAGTCGATCTCCCAGCGTGAACTCGATCATCTCGCCGAGGTGGTCGAAGCGCATGCGCGGGCGGCCGAGAACGGGTCCGACGACGCGCTCGTCACCTACGGTCACGAGTTCCATCGCTCGATCAACCTGGCGGCGGACTCGCGCCGGTTGTCGATGCTGTTGGCGACAGTCGTCAGGCAACTGCCGAATCGCTTCTACATCAGTATCGAGGGGCATGGTGAGGACGTGTTGCGCGATCACCCGCTGATCCTCGAGGCGCTGCAGAAGCGTCGCCCCAAGGCCGCCAATTCGCTGATGCGCGACCACATCATGTCCAGTGCCGACGAACTGGTCGCCATGCTGGAGAAGCAGGGTCTCTGGGCCGAAGAGGCCCGCAAGTCCACGGCCTGATCCCGAAGGAATCAGCGCAAGGATCCTTCGCCTACTCACGTTGTGCCTGGTCAACAGCCTGGTGTACCGATGCTAAATATAGTATATATTTAACTACGTTACATGCGTCACAGCGGTGAGAGGACTTTCAATGACGAAGTCGGTTGCGGCGGGTGTGCTGCCCGCGCACCCCGAGGCGTCCTATATCGATGGCAACTGGGTGCCGGTGTCGTCGTCGGAGACCTTCGAGGTCGTCAACTGCAGTACCGAGGAGGTCGTCACCGCCGTCGGCGCGGCGAGCGTCGAAGACGTGGATGCCGCGGTGCGGGCGGCGCGCAAGGCCTTCGACACAGGTCCGTGGCCGTTGCTGTCGCCCGCCGAGCGCGCCGGTTACCTGCGCGCGATCGCGGCCGAATTGACCAGGCGCGGTGACGATTTCGCCCGGCTCTGGTCGATCGAGTCGGGCATCGTGTATTCGCTGGCCAAGACGAGGCTTCCGCTGTTCCTGTCGGGTGCGTTCAATGCCTATGCCGACCTGGCCGAAACGTTCCCGTTCCGGGAGTCGCACACGCCTGCGGCCGGGGGCTCCGGTCTGCTGGTGCGTGAACCGGTCGGCGTGGTCGCGGCCATCGTCCCCTGGAACGGGCCCGCCGGCCTGATGGCCTACAAGTGCGCCCCCGCACTGCTCGCCGGATGCTCGATCGTGCTGAAGCCACCGCAGGAGGCTCCGACCTCGGCTTACCTGTTCGCCGAGATCTGCGACCAGGTCGGACTGCCGCCGGGCGTGATCAATGTGGTGACGGCAGACCGGCAGGTATCGGAGACGCTGGTTCGCCACCCCGGCGTCGACAAGGTGACATTCACCGGCTCCACGGTGGCCGGCCGCACGATCGGCGCGATTTGTGCCGACCGCATGGCGCGCTGCACTCTCGAGCTCGGCGGCAAATCGCCCGCTCTGGTGCTCGACGACTACGACATCGGGACGGCGGCAACGGTGCTCGCCGGTGGCATCAGCTACTTGGCGGGCCAGGTCTGTCACAGCCTGACACGCGTCATCGTTTCCGAGAAGCGTCACGACGAACTCGTCGACGCGCTCGGTGCCGCGATGAGCGCCGTTCGCGTGGGTGACCCGTTCGAGGAAGGTGTGACGATGGGACCGCTCGCGTCCGCCCGCCAACGCGAACGCGTCGAAAGCTTCATCGCCGCAGGCAAGGCCGACGGGGCGCGTCTGGTGACCGGCGGTGGCCGCCCGGCCGGGCTCGATCGGGGCTTCTTCGTCGAGCCGACGGTCTTCGCCGGTGTAGACAACCGATCGGTGATCGCGACCGAGGAGATCTTCGGGCCCGTCCTGGCTGTCATCGCGGCGAAGGACGAGGACGACGCCGTCGCGCTGGCCAACGACAACCCGTACGGTCTCAACGCCGCGGTCTTCACCAACGACACCGACCGGGCCTATCGGGTGGCGCGCAAATTGCGCACCGGCACCGTCGGTCAGAACGGTCCGCGTACCGATTTCTCGATCGCCTTCGGCGGTTTCAAGCTGTCGGGCGTCGGTCGAGAAGGCGGATCGGAAGGTCTGCTGCCCTTCCTGGAAACCAAAACGCTGGTGCTCGAGAACGAACCGGCCGATATCCCGGGGCTCGGCAACTGATTTCTCCTGTTCGGCACCGTAACTTCACCGGAAAGGCCTCGTCGACTTCGGTCGGCGGGGCCTTTCACGCTGCTCGGCGATATCCGGAACTCGTATTCTCCGAAAACTATCCGCTGTCCATATTCTTGGACATCGCGTGCACAGAAAGCTGCTTAACGTCGATCGGGAAAAGGGCGACAGACAAACACTGTCGCCCGATTCGTTCCCGCGCAGATCGCGCATGTCTATTCGATCGGGGAGCAGCGGTGCTCATCGGTCGGTCGGAGGTTGTACCCATGTTCTCCACTCAGCGTTTTCGTCCCCGGCGTGCGGCCGCCGGTCTCGCTGTGTCGCTCGCGCTCGTCTCGGGAAGCTGGCTGAATTCCTCGGTCGCCCTGGCGGATTCCGGTACCAGGTTTCTGGTGATCGGCGGGACGGCGTCACCGAGTATCAGTGTGCTCGGCCTCGACGACGCGGGCAGGTTGTCGACGGTGCCCGGCTCACCGTTCGCGTCCGGGACCGGTTCGCTCGCGGTGACGGTCACGCCGGACGGCCGCTACGTCTACTCGACGAACACGGTGTCGGGCACTGTGAACGGATTCCGCCTCGGCGGCGACGGCGTTCTCACCCCGATACCCGAGGCGAACCTCGAGTTGGGCGCTCCCGGCGTCGGTGCCGTGGTCGCGCCCGACGGGAAGCGGCTGTATGTGACGAGCGGTTCGGTGACGAACGAGATCCGCACCTATTCGATTACCGCCACCGGCGGGCTGGTGTTCACCGGCACGGTTCAGGTACCCGGGGTGAGCGGGCTCAGTCAGATGGCGATCTCACCGGACGGCCGTTTCGTTTTCGCCGTCGGCTGGCTGCAGGCGACGACTTTCAGTTTCGCCGTCGGCCCCGACGGCGCGCTGACCCTCGTCGATTCCATCGGGTCGGGGCTGATGTCGACCCTGCCCGGTGTGACGCCGGACGGCAGGTTCCTCTACGTCAGCGATGAGGCGAGCGGCACTATCTCGGGCTATGCGATCGGCACCGACGGGCAACTGAACCCCGTGCCGGGGTCACCCTTCAGCACCGGGCTGATGTCGTTGCCGCACGCCGCCCAGTTCACCGCGGACAGCCGCCGGATGTACATCGCCGAGGCGATGGCCGGAAAGATCGGCGGCTACGAGATCGCGGAGAACGGAGCGTTGATCCCGCTGCCCGGGGCGCCGTATCCGACACCGGCGGGCACCCTGCCCGGCCGCGTCGTGGTCGACTCGGAATCGCAGCGGCTCTTCCTGATCGACACCCTCACTGTCGGTATCACCGCGCGTGTACATCCGTACGCGATGGCGCCCGACGGGCGGCTGACCCGGACGGGCGAGGAGTCCGTCGACACCGGGCTGATCTTCGCCGACGGCGCGAACGCGGTGGTGGCCGTGCAGCAATGATATTACATATATTATATTGAGGAGACTCGCACAGCTGCCAAGGGAGGCACACGATGAAACCGTACCGCTCGATGCTCTTCGTCCCCGGTCACAAGGGGTCCTGGGCCGACAAGGGTGTCGCCTCCGGGGCCGACGCGCTGATCCTCGACCTCGAGGACTCGGTGCCCGCCGCGGACAAGGTCGAGGCGCGCGGCACGGTCGCGGCCACGATCGACCGTCTCACCGCCGAGGGTGTGCGTCCCGACCTGTGGGTGCGGGCCAATCCGGAGGTGAGCGGTCTGCTCGGCGGCGACCTGGAAGCCATCGTGCGGCCTGGCCTGGCCGGGCTGTTCCTGGCGAAGGTGTTCACCGCCGACGAGATCGTCCGGCTGGACGCGGTGCTGAGCCACATCGAGCAGCGTGAGGGCATCGAGGTCGGAACGGTCCAGCTGATCGTGTCGTTCGAGACCGCGGTGTCGATGGCGCACTGCGAGGACATCGCGGGCGCCAGCCCCCGCGTGGCCTCGCTGCTCGGCGCCACCGGACCCAACGCCGACGTGGGTCGTGAACTCGGCTTCGAGTTCACCCCCGCCGGCCTGGAGACGCTGTACCTGCGCAGCCGGATCATCCTGGCGGCCAAGGCGAACGGACTGCACCACCCGGTGACCGGGGTGTGGCAGGACATCAAGGACCTCGAGGGCGCGCGGCGCTTCTGCCTGGACAACCGGCAGCTCGGCTATCGCGGTCTGGTGGCGATCCACCCCTCGCACGTGGCGATCGCCAACGAAGTGTTCTCGCCGTCGCCGGAGACTGTCGACTACTGCAGGCGCATGATCGCGGCCTTCAACGAAGCCGAGGCAGCCGGTAGCGCGGCGGTCGACTTCGAAGGCCAGCACATCGATCTCGCCCACGTGAAGACGGCCGAGGGTGTCATCGCCCTGGCCGACGCCGTGGCAGCCAACGCCTGACAGGCAGACGAAAGCGGGGGTGGCCGTGGCCACCCCCGCTTTTTCGTGCGGCCGATCAGCTCACGATCAGCAGGACTGTCTCCGCGACACAGGCCGGCTTGGCCTCGCCACCGTCGAGTACGTACTTCGCCGTCACCACCGCTCCCGCGGCGGTTTCGGTAACGTCGGTGATCGTGACCGTGGCCCGCAGGTTCGACCCGGCGCGCAGCGGAGCGGGGAAACGAACCTTGTTGACGCCGTAGTTCACCCGTGCCGAACCGAAGCTGAAGTCGATCAGTTCCGGCCGGAAGTGCGAGATCAGCGACAACGTGAGATACCCGTGCGCGATGGTGCTCCCGTAGGGGCCGGTCGCGGCGCGCACCGGGTCGACATGAATCCACTGTTCGTCGTCGGTGACAACGGCGAACGCGGAGATCCGTGTCTGGTCGACGAGGAACGGTTCGCTCGGGCCGATCGGTTCACCGACTGCGGCGCGGACCTCGTCGAGAGTGGTGAAAACGCGGGTCACGATGTCTCCTGGCTAATCGGTGGTGAGGTCGACGGTGGCATTCGGACCGGCGGATTCCCCACCGGGACCGAACAATTCGAGTGCGACACCGTCGGGGACCTCGGTGGCGAGCAGACGGGCCCGCTGACCGCAGAACAGCGGTGCCCGGCCGCGATGACGCAACCCCCGCACCGGCGCCCCGTGCATCAGCCGGTGGATCTCGGCCAACGCGATCGCCTGCAAGGGCCCGTGGACGACCAGCCCCGGGTACCCCTCCACGCCGGTGGCGTAGGGCCAGTCGTAATGGATGCGGTGTGCGTTCGCGGTCGCCGCGGAGAACCGGGCCAGCAGCGAGGGATCGGTGCGCAGTTCCCACGCGTCATCCGCGATTCGGTGCAGTGGGGGACCGGGCAGGGTGTCCTCGGCGGACGGGATTTCCGCAGCGCGGTCCGGTTCGGGCGCTGCCTCCCGATAGATCAGGTTCTGCGATTCCTCGATCGCGAGTTGCCCTGTGTCGTCGAACAACCGGATCTGCACATCGACAACGACCAGTGCCCCGGAGCGCCCGTTCTTCTCGGTCACCGACACCACTTCGGCCTCACGGCGAACCGTGCTGCCGACGAGAAGTGGTGCGTGGAAACGGATCTCGCCACCGGCGAACATGCGGCGCGGCAGATCCACCGGGGGCAGGAACGAACCGCGCCGCGGGTGGCCGTCGGGGCCGAGCACGCCGGAGGCGGCCCAGCGGGGCAGGGCTACCCAGTGCCACAGCGGTGGCAAGGTGTCGCCGGGGCCCGGAACGGGCAGACCGTCGTCGAGCAGTGCGGCCAGCGCTGCCACCGGCGCGGGATCGAGGAGCTCGGTGGAGGTCTCGAGGTGGGGTTGCCAGGCGGGGGTGGTGCTCACATGAACCGCCCGCCGGTCACCTCGAGCACCGTGCCCGTCATATACGAGGACATGTCGGAGGCGAGAAACAATGCCACCGTGGCGATCTCGTCGATCTCACCGGCCCGGCCGAGCGGGATCTCGGCCATCTTCTGATCCCACACCTTCTGCGGCATGGCCTCGGTCATGGCGGTGCGGATCAGGCCGGGCTGGATGGCGTTGACCCGCACACCCAGGTGCGCGAGCTCTTTCGCGGCAGCCTTGGAGAGGCCGACGATGCCCGCCTTGGCGGCGGAGTAGTTGGTCTGACCGGGCAGACCGATCTTGCCCGACAGCGACGACATGTTGACGATGGCGCCGCTGCCGCGTTCGCGCATCACCGCACCGGCCAGTCGGGTGCCGTTCCAGGTTCCCTTGAGATGGACGGCGATGACCTGGTCGAACTGGTCCTCGGTCATCTTGCGCATGGTCGCGTCGCGGGTGATACCCGCGTTGTTGACCATCACGTCGACGGGGGAGAAGGATTCGGCGGCCGCGTCGATCAGGGCCTGGACGTCGTCGGCGACGGTGACATCGCAGCGAACACCGCGGGCGACGGTCGCGCCGCCGAGCTTGTCCGCGGCGGCCTGGGCGGCGTCGCCATCGATGTCACCGATGACCACGCGCGCGCCCTCGGCGACGAATCGTTCGGCGATGGCGTAGCCGATGCCCTGGGCGGCGCCGGTGACGACGGCGGTCTTGTCGGCCAGAAGTGGTCCGGTCATGGCTTTTCCTCACTGTCGGTGGTGGCGTCGAGCTGCGCCAGGATGCGGCGGGCACGGTCGAGTACGGGCTTGTCGACCATGGCACCGTCGACCACGGCGACACCCGAGGTGTCGGTGATCGCGGCGGCAATCTTGCGGGCCCAGGCCTGTTCGGCATCGGTCGGGCGAAACGCGGTCGCTACCGGGTGGAGCTGGCGCGGGTGGATGCACAGTTTGCCGGTGAAACCGAGCCGTTTGCCGTAGCGAGCATCATCTTCGACCAGGGCGGCATCGTCGACGACGCCGGTGACGCCGTCGATCGGGCCGGGCAGGCCTGCGGCCGCGGAAGCGAGGACCAGCGCGTGCCTGGTCCCGGCGAGTGCTTCGCGGTCGGTGGGATCGACACCGAGTTCGGCGGCCAGATCGAAGGTCCCGACCGCGAGCCGGTCCACGCCCGGCGTGGCCGCGACGGCCGCGGAATGCGACACCCCTGCGGCCGTCTCGATCAAGGCGATCAGCAGGGGTCGGCTGCTGGCGACTTTCGGGCGGTAGGGTGCGCTGGCCCGAGCCTCGGTGAGGGCATCGATGACACCGTCGAGGTTGCCGATATCGGCCTTGGGTAGCACGACCGCGCAGCACAGCGGTGCCAGCGCGGCGAGATCGTGCACGTGCCAGGCGGTTCCGACAGCATTGATACGGACCGCGCACGCATTGCCTGCTTCGATCCAGGCGACGGCGTGTTCACGGGCGGCGTCCTTCGCATCGGGTGCCACGGCGTCTTCGAGATCGAGGACGACCAGACCCGGACCCGCCGCAGCGGCCTTGGCGAAGCGTTCGGGCCGGTCGGCCGGAACGAACAGCAGGGTCGACGCGTCGCGGATCCGGGTCGCCAGATCCGTTGTGGTTCCGGCGCTCACGCGCGCTTCTTCGCTTCGCGCACGAGCCCGCCGCCGATGATCAGGCGCTGGATCTCGCTGGTGCCCTCGTACAGCCGCAGCAGGCGCACGTCGCGGTAGATGTGCTCGACGGTCACCTCACGCATGTACCCGCTGCCGCCGTGGATCTGCACCGCGTTGTCGGCGACGCGGCCGACCATCTCGGTGCAGAACAGCTTGGCCACCGAGGGCGAGATGCGGCGGTCCTCGCCGGAGACGTACTTGGCGGCGGCGTCGCGCACGAGCGCGCGGCCTGCCATCACGCCGGTCTGCATGTCGGCGATCATCGCCTGGACCAGCTGGAAGTCGCCGATGGGCGTACCACCCTGGGTGACGGTGGCGGCGTAGGCGACGGATTCGTCGAGGGCGCGCTGCGCGGTACCGACCGACAGTGCGGCGATGTGCACGCGACCACGCGAGAGCGAGGCCATCGCGGCCTTGTAGCCGACATCCTCCGAGCCACCGACCAGGGCGTCGGCGGGCACTCGGACGTCGGTGAACGTGACGTCGGCGGTCCAGGCACCTTCCTGACCCATCTTCGCGTCCTTGGGTCCGACGATGACACCCGGTGTATCGGCGGGTACCAGGAACACCGCGATCCCGGGCCCGTCGGGACCCGGCTCGGCCGTGCGGGCGAAGGTGACGAACAGGTCGGCCAGCGGCGCGTTGGTGATGAACCGCTTCTGGCCGTCGATCACCCAGTCGTCACCGTCGCGGCGGGCACGGGTGCGCAGACCGGCGGGATTGGAACCCGCGCCGGGCTCGGTGAGCGCGAAGGAGGCCAGCACCTCGCCCGAGGCGATCCGCTCGAGCCACTGCTTCTTCTGTTCGTCGGTGCCGTAGTTGACCAGCACCTGACCGGCGATGCCGTTGTTGGTGCCGAACAGCGAACGCAGCGCCAGCGAGGTGTAGCCGAACTCCATGGCCAGCTCGACATCCTGGGTGAGATCGACGCCGAGGCCGCCCCACTGCTGCGGGATGGCGTACCCGAACAGGCCCATCTCGGCAGCGGCCTGCCGGATGTCGTCGGGAATCGCGTTGGTCTCCAGGATCTCCTGCTCGCGCGGGACGACCTTGGTACGGATGAACGTGCGGACGTGAGCCAGGATCGGCTCGAAGTCCTCGGCACTGAGTTCGGACACTCACGGCTCCTCTGTGGTTGAGGCTGATACTAGATATAATATACAATGATATAATATATGATGAGCCGAACGGTGAGGTAGCATCCGTTCGACACCGTCTAGTACATAATATATTCCGAGAGGACGCGACATGGCTGGCCTGTATTTCGAGGAGTTCGAGCCGGGAATGGTCATCGACCACCCCACCCGCCGCACGGTGACCGAGGCCGACAACACCTTCTTCAGTGTGATGACGCTGAACCTGGCCCCGCTGCACCTGGACGCGGAGTACAGCAAGAACTCGATCTACGGCCAGCGCCTGGTGAACAGCTTGTTCATCCTCGGCCTGGTCTCGGGTATCACCGTGCCGGAGACCACGCAGGGCACCACCCTCGGCAACCTGGGCTTCGAGCAGATCAAGTTCCCCAAGCCGGTGTTCCACGGTGACACCATCCACGTGCAGACCAAGATCGAGAACAAGCGGGAATCCAAGAGCCGCAACGACTCCGGCATCGTGACCTTCCGTCACCTCGGGATCAACCAGCGCGACGAGGTGGTGTGCGACGCCCTGCGTGTCGGCCTGATGATGAAGCGTCCGGCCGAGCAGGCCTGATCCGCCACACGACGAACCAGCAACGAGGAGGACACGTCATGGTGGACGTTCAGCCTGCCGAGCAGCCGGCCTGGGTGCCCGACGAACAGATCCGTGAGCGCAGCCGTCTGCTCGCGGCGATGCGCGCCTGGGGATTCGGTGACGACGCGGCAGCGGTCGCCGCGCTCAACGAGCGAGCCATCGCCGAGCCCGAATGGTTCTGGCGGGCCGCGACAACCGACCTGGGCGTGGACTTCTCGGTCCCGTTCGACCGCGTCGTCGACGAGTCGGCCGGGAAACCGTTCCCCCGGTGGTTCACCGGCGGCGGCGTCAATATCGCGCAGCTGGCCGCGCACCGGCATGCACGAGGTTCCGCCGCCGATCGCCTAGCGGTGGTTTACGAGGGCGACGAGGGCGAACGGCGCACGCTGACCTTCGCCGAACTCGACGACCAGGTGCGGCGTTTCGCCGCCAACCTCACCGAGCTGGGTGTCCGGCGCGGTGACCGGGTGGTGCTGTTCATGCCGGTGGTGCCCGAAGCCGCGGTGGCCTTCCTCGCGATCGCGATGATCGGGGCCGTCTCGGTACCCACCTTCAGTGGTTACGCGCCTGATGCGCTCGCCACCCGCCTGCAGGATTCCGAAGCGGTGCTGCTGGTGACCGCGGACGGGACGACGCGGCGCGGCAAGCGGGTCGAACTGAAGGCGACCGCCGACGCGGCGCTGGAATCGGCGCCGACCGTGGCCAAGGTCGTCGTCGTGCGGCATCTGGGCACCGAGGTGCCGATGCGCGCGGGTCGCGACGTGTACTACGACGAACTGGACGCGGACCCGGCCCCGGTGCCGACCGCCGAGACCGAGTCCAACGATCCGCTGACCATCGTCTACACCTCGGGTACCACCGGTCGCCCCAAGGGCATCGTGCACTCCCACGGTGGTTTCGCGGTGAAGACGGCGGTCGACTTCGGCTACGGCTTCGACGTGCACGAAGGCGACGTCGTCTCGTGGATCACCGACCTCGGCTGGCTGGTCGGCCCCATGCTGATGACCGGCCCGCTGCAACTCGGCGCGACGATCGTGATGATCGAGGGCTTGCCGACGCACCCCACCGCGCACCGCATGTGGGAGATCATCGAACGCAACGGTGTCACCGTCGCCGGTATCGCGCCCACCGCGGCGCGTGCGCTGAAGGCGGCGGGGGAGGAGGTGACCCATGCGATGCCGAGCCTGCGCACCTTCGTGTCCACCGGCGAGGCCTGGGACGAACCCACCTGGTGGTGGCTGTTCTCCGAGGTCGGCGGCGGCACCCGGCCGATCGTGAACTACAGCGGTGGCACCGAGGTCGGCGGCGGCATCCTGATCGGGTACCCGTTCCTGCCCGCCGCCCCGGCCGCCTTCACCGGTGCACTGCCCGGCGTGGACGCGTCGGTGTTCGGTGAGGACGGCAATCCGGTCGTCGGTGAGATCGGTGAACTGGTGGTCCGCAACACCTTCCCCGGCATGACCCATGCCTTCTGGCAGGACCGCGACCGGTATCTCGACACCTACTGGAACCAGTGGGACGGCGTGTGGGTGCACGGCGACCTGGCCAGCATCGACGACCAGGGCATGTGGCGCATCCACGGCCGCTCCGACGACACCATCAAACTGTCGGGCCGCCGGGTCGGTCCCGCGGAGATCGAGGCGGCGCTGCTGCGCGACAACCGGATCGCCGAGGTCGCCGTGATCGGCGTGCCCGACGAGCTGCGTGGCCAGCGCGCGGTCGCGTTCGCCGTGCTGCGTTCCACCGGTCAGGCTCCGGAAGATTTGCAGGACACCGCGATCGGTAACGCGGGACGCTCGTTCGCTCCCTCGGTCGTCGTGGTGGAGAGCTTGCCCAAGACCAAGAACGGAAAAATCATGCGCCGGGCCATTCGGTCCCGGTATCTCGGGGCACCGACCGGAGACATGTCCTCCCTCGACCCCGCCACCCCACTCGAAGCGATCCCCGTGTCCACGGGCGACGAACAGGAGTAGCAATGACTGCCGCTACAGCGACCGACGACAACGTCGAAGTCGTCCGACAGGCCACGCGTGAGCTCGCGCGCAAGTTCGACAACAGCTACTGGCTCGACAAGGACAACAAACACGAATACCCCTGGGAATTCGTGAAAGCCTTCGCCGCTGGTGGTTGGCTCGGTGCGATGATCCCCGAGGAGTACGGCGGCATCGGCCTGGGTCTGAAGGAGACCGCCGTGATGCTCGGTGAGATCTCGGCCTCCGGCGCCGGGATGAGCGGCGGTTCGGCGATTCACTTCTACGCCTTCCCACCCGCGCCGATCGTGAAGTACGGCTCGGAGGAGATGAAACGCGAGTACCTGCCCAAGCTGGCCTCCGGTGAGCTGCTGATGGCATTCGGCGTCACCGAACCCACTGCGGGCGTTGACACTTCGCGTATCAAGACCAAGGCAACCAAGGTCGACGGCGGTTGGGTGATCAACGGGCAGAAGGTGTTCATCACCAACGCCCAGAACGCGCACAAGATCCTGCTGCTGGCCCGCACCTCGCCGCGGCGTGAGGACAAGCCGCTGTGGGGCATGTCGCTGTTCCTCGCCGATATGGACCGCTCGAGGGTCACGGTCCGCGAGATCGACAAGCTCGGCCGCGCCGCCATCGACACCAACGAACTGTTCATCGACAACCTCGAGGTGTCCGAAGACCGGCTCGTCGGCGAGGTCGACAAGGGCTTCTACTACCTGCTCGACGGACTGAACCCTGAGCGCATCGTGGTGGGTATGGAAGGTGTCGGCCTTGGTCGCGCCGCCCTGGAGATCGGCGCCGAATACGCCAAGAACCGGGTGGTGTTCGACCGCCCGATCGGCCAGAACCAGGCCGTGGCACACCCGCTGGCCGATTCCTGGATCCGCCTGGAAGCCGCCGAGGGCATGATCATGCGCGCGGCGGAACTGTTCGACGCGGGCCTGCCGTGTGGTCCCGAGGCCGCGGCGGCCAAGTACCTCGGGGCCGAAGCCGGTTTCGAGGCGTGTGATCGCGCGTTCTCCACGCTCGGCGGGTACGCCTACGCGAAGGAGTACCACATCGAGCGGCTGTGGCGGGAGGTGCGTCTGCTGCGTAACGCGCCGTTCTCCCAGGAGATGGTGCGCAACTACATCTCCCAGCAGGTGCTCGGCCTACCGCGTTCCTACTAGGAGGGGAAATACCGATGACGGGACCGTTGGCGGGTGTGCGTGTCGTCGTGCTGGCAGGCATGGGGCCGGTGCCCTATGTGTCGATGCTGCTGGCCGACATGGGCGCCGACGTCGTTCGGGTGGTGCGGCCGCCGCACCGCTCGGCGCGTGAGCTGAGCCAGACCGTCGGCCTGACCGAGGAGACCGATGTGGTCAACCGAGGTGTCGGGTCGGTGGCGGTGGATCTGAAGGACCCCGAAGGGCGTGAAGGTGTTCTGCGCCTTGCCGATTCGGCCGATGTGTTCATCGAGGGCTATCGCCCCGGTGTCGCCGAGCGGCTGGGTCTCGGCCCCGAGGTCGCCACCGCGCGCAACCCCCGCCTGGTCTATGTCCGGCTCACCGGATACGGCCAGACCGGTCCCCGGGCCAAGGACGCCGGGCACGACATCAACTATGTCGCGCAGTCCGGCGCCTTGCACGCCCTCGCCTCCGAAGGCGGAGCGCCGCGACCGCCGATAAACCTTCTGGGTGACTACGCCGGTGGTGGGGCGATCGGCGCGTTCGGCATCGCCTGCGCGCTGGTCGAAGCCGGGCGTACGGGTCGTGGTCAGGTCATCGATGCGGCGATGGTCGACGGAGTCGCCGTGTTGACGGCCAAGTTGCAGGGCTTGCGTGCCGCCGGGCTGTACTCCGACGAGCCGGGAACCAACTTCCTCGACTCCGGCGCCCCGTTCTACGACACCTACCGGTGTGCGGACGGGCGGTATCTGGCGGTCGGAGCGCTCGAGCCCGACTTCTACCGTGAGTTCCTGAACCGCCTCGATGTCGACACCACCAGCTGGCCGGGCCAGGACGACCGCGAACAGTGGCCGAGACTGCGCGAACTCATCGCCGCGGCGGTGTCGAAGCGGACGCGCGACGAGTGGTGGCAGGTTTACCGGGGCACCGATGCCTGCGTGTCGCCGGTACTCACCTTCGACGAGGCCGCCGAGGATCCCCACAACGTGGAACGTGGTGTGTTCCAGCGGGTTTCGGGAGTACTGCACCCCGCGCCCGCGCCGCGCTTCGATCGGACCCCGGCCCGCACCCCGTCGTGTCCGCCCACCGGACTCGGCGACCTCGACGACATCCTGGCCCGGTGGACGACCGCCGCGGTCACCACCGGCGCCGACGCGGTGTCGATCAGCGAATGAAAGGACAACAAGTGCCCGGTTACGAGGAGTTCTCGTCGTTGACGATCGACCGGCCCGCCGACGGCGTGCTGCGGATCGTGCTCGACGGCCCGAACCTGAATTCCGTCGGTGCCGAGGCACACCGGCATCTCGCCGACATCTGGCCGGTGATCGCGCTCGACGAATCGGTGCGCGCCGTCGTCATCCGAGGTGCGGGGGAGCGGGCCTTCTCCGCCGGTGGCAGTTTCGATCTGGTCGAGGCCATGATCGGTGACTACGCGTCGCGGACACGGGTGATGCGGGAGGCGCGGGATCTGGTGCGCAACATCATCGAGGTGCCCCAGCCGATCATCTCCGCCATCAACGGTCCCGCCGCGGGCGCCGGGCTGGTTGCGGCGCTGCTCGCCGACATCTCGGTGGCGGGTCGCCGCGCCAAGATCGTCGACGGACACGTGCGCCTCGGTGTGGCCGCAGGCGATCACGCGGCGATCTGCTGGCCGCTGCTGACCTCGATGGCCAAGGCCAAGTACCACCTGCTGACCAACGAGGTGCTCACCGGCGAGGAGGCCGAGCGCATCGGCATGGTGTCGTTGTGCGTCGACGACGACCAGGTCCAGGACCGCGCAATGGAGATCGCGCAGAAGCTGGCGGCTGGTTCGCGGGCCGGTATCCAGGGCACCAAGATGGCGCTCAACGGCTGGTACCGCCAGGCGATGCCGATCTTCGACGCCTCGCTCGGCCTCGAGTTCTACCACTTCGGCGGCCCTGATGTCGTCGAGGGCGTGGGCTCACACCGTGAGAAGCGGGAGCCCAAGTTCTCATGAGCACCGAACCCACGCGTGCTCCGCTGTCCGGGGTGACGGTGATCGGGCTCGAACAAGCCATCGCCGCCCCGCTGTGCACCCGGCACCTCGCCGATCTCGGCGCCCGGGTGATCAAGGTCGAGCAGCCGGGATATGGTGACTCGACCCGGCATTACGACACGGTTGTCGGCGGCCTGTCGGCGCATTTCACCTGGCTCAACCACGGTAAGGAATCCGCGGCGCTCGATCTGCGGGACGCCGATGACCTCGCGGTCCTCGAAGCGATGCTCGCGGGGGCCGATGTGCTGGTCAGCAATCTGGGCCCCGGCGCGCTGGACCGGCTCGGTCTCGGTGTCGAGGAGCTGACGCGCCGCTACCCCCGATTGATCATCGTCGACATCTCCGGCTACGGCCGCGGCGGTCCACTCGACCACAAGCGCGCCTACGACCTGCTGATCCAGGCCGAGGCGGGTTCGTGCGCGATCACCGGCACACCCGGATATCCGGCCAAACCCGGTATCCCCGTGGCCGACATCGGCACGGCCCTGTACTCGTATTCGGCGGTCCTGGCCGCGCTCTACGACCGTGAGCGCACAGGCCGCGGCGCGGTCGTGCCGGTCGCGATGCTCGACGTGGTCTCGGAGATGATGGGCTTCGCGCTCAACCAGGTGCTGCACGCGGGCACCGAGCCGGTGCCGGTCGGAATGGGTTCGCCGATGATCGCCCCGTACGGCGCGTATCCGACCTCGGACGGGCAGACCGCGGTTCTCGGCACGACCAGTGATCGGGAGTGGCGGCGGATGACCGAACTCATGGGCTGCCCCGAACTCGCCGAAGATCCGCGCTATCTGCACAACGACGACCGGGTCGCGCGTCGCGGCGAAGTCGACGCCATCGTCGAACAGTGGTGCGCGACAAGGACGCTCGCCGAAGTTCAGGACGCCGCCGACAAGGCGGGTATCGGGAACGCACGGCTCAACGGCGTGCGCGAGCTCGCCGAGCATCCCCAGCTGCGGGAACGCGGCCGGTGGCGCGAGATCGGCACCCCGTCCGGCCCGGTACCGGCCTTGCTGCCGCCGGGCACGGCACGGGACTGGCCGGTGACCAACGGTTCGGTGCCCGCGCTCGGTGCGCACACCGACGCGATCCGGGCCGAGTTCGCTCCCCGGGTCCCTCAGCCGAGCGAGACCTGATGGACCTGCCGCGCGTCACGCCGCCGACCAGCCTCAAAACCAGCGCCGTCCAGGAGATCCGGCGCCGGATCTTCGCGGGCGAACTGCGTCCGGGCGACAAGATCGACCAGGACGAGATCGCGGATTCGCTCGGCATCAGCAAGCTACCGGTGCGCGAGGCGCTGATCGCCCTGGAACTGGAGAGCATCGTCGACATGCCGCCCCGGCGTGGCGCTTTCGTCGCTCCGATGACACGCGACGATGTGCGCGACCACTACTGGTTGCTCGGCGTGGTGTCCGGGCTGGCCGCCGCCCGCGCGGCCGAGCGTATCGGCGTGTCCTCGCTCGACGCGCTGGGCGTGATCCTGGATCGGATGACGACCGCGTCGAGCCGGGACCGCGAAATGCTGAACTTCGAATTCCACCGGATGATCAACCGCGCGAGCGGATCCCGGCGCCTGCTCACCGAACTCAAGGTGCTCGGCAGCGCCGGTCCGCACGGCTTCTACGAGACGCACGACGACTGGTCCGACATCGCCGACCGCGATCACCGCGAGATCCTCGCGGCACTGCTGGCCCGCGACGCCGATACGGCTCGCGCGGTCACCGAGGAGCACTTTCTGCACGGTGGCGACCGTGCGGTGCACATGCTCGAAACTCGCGGTTTCTGGAAATGATATAATATTTTATGCGTGAACTAGGAAAGGGTAGGCATGAGCCTCACAGCCGATGAGCAGCAGATGGTCGATCTGGTCGCCGACTTCGTCGACCAGCGGGTCAAGAACCGCGTGCGCGAGTTCGAGGAAGACGATGTCTACCCCGAGGAGTTCATCGAGGAGATGAAGAAGCTCGGCTTCTTCGGCCTGCTCGCGCCCGCCGAATTCGGTGGCGTCGACGTGAGTACCGCCTGCTTCGCCGGTGTCACCGAGCAATTGGCGCGCGGCTGGATGAGCCTGGCGGGCGCCATCGGTGGCCACTCGGTGATCACCTACCTCATCAAGACTTTCGGCACGCCGGAGCAGAAGTCGAAGTACCTGCCGAAGATGGCCGAGGGCGCGATCCGCGCCACCATGGCGCTGACCGAGCCCGCGGGCGGCAGCGACCTGCAGGCCATGCGCACCGTCGCCGTGCGCGACGGCGACCAGTGGTCAATCACCGGCTCCAAGACCTGGATCTCCAACGCCGCGCACTCGGGGCTGATCGGTCTGCTGTGTATCACCGATCGCGACGCCACGCCCGCCCACAAGGGCATGAGCGTGATCCTGGTGGAACCCGGCGACGGAATGATCATCTCCAAGAAGCTGCCCAAGCTCGGCTACCGCGGCGTGGAAGCCTGCGAGCTGGTGTTCGACGGCCGCAAGGTCGGCGACGACGCCATCCTCGGCGGCGTGCCGCACCTGGGCTGGAGCCACATGATGCGCGGCCTCGAGGTCGGGCGCATCCAGGTCGCCTCACGCGCGCTCGGTGTCGGCCAGGCCGCACTCGATGCCGCGGTGCGCTACGCGCAGGAACGTGAGTCCTTCGGCAAGCCGATCTGGAAGCACCAATCCGTCGGCAATCTGCTGGCCGACATGGCGACCAAGCAACGCGCCGCTCGCCTGCTGACCCTCGACGCCGCCCAGAAACTGGACGCCGGCGTGCGTGCCGATATGGAAGCGGGCATGGCCAAGCTGTTCGCGTCCGAGACCGCGATGCAGATCGCGCTCGATGCGATCCGCGTGCACGGCGGCTACGGCTACTCCAAGGAATACGACGTGGAGCGTTACTTCCGCGACGCGCCGCTGATGATCGTCGGTGAGGGCACCAACGAGATCCAGCGCAATGTCATTGCCGCACAGCTCATCGCGCGCAACGCGATCTGATCGGAGTCGATGGATGTCAACCCTGCGCCGGGCCGCGATCGTCGCGCCCACCCGCACCCCCGTCGGTACTTTCGGCGGTTCCCTGCGTGACGTACCGGTCGAGGACCTGGGCGCCACCGTGGTGAACGCGGTGATCGAGCGTTCCGGGATCGACCCCGAACGCATCGACGATGTCGTGTTCGCCCAGTCCTACGCCAACTCCGAAGTGCCGTGCGTCGGCCGCTGGCTGGCGCTGCACGCCGGGCTGCCGATCACCGTGCCCGGCATGCAGCTCGACCGCCGCTGCGGCGGTGGCCTGCAGGCCCTGGCCACCTCGGCGATGATGGTGCAGACCGGCGCCGCCGATGTGGTGCTCGCCGGTGGTGTCGAGTCGATGAGCCGCATCGAGTACTACTCGACCAGCACGCGCTGGGGTGCCCGCGCGGGCACCGTGCAGCTGTTCGACCGACTCGACCGCGGCCGCGAACGCTCCCAGCCGGTGGCCCGGTTCGGCAAGATCTCCGGAATGATCGAGACGGCCGAAAACCTCGCGCAGGACTACGGTCTGATGCGTGAAGAGGCCGACGCCTTCGCCGCACGTAGTCACCAGAAGGCGGCCGCTGCCTGGGCGGAAGGACGATTCACCGACGAAGTGGTTCCGGTGACCGTGCCGCAGCGTAAGGGCGAGCCGGTGGTGTTCGCCGCCGACGAGGGGATCCGCCCGGATTCCACGCCACAGACCCTGTCGAAGCTGCGCACGATCATGCCCGACGGCACCGTCACCGCGGGAAACTCGAGCCAGCAGAACGATGCCGCCGCCGGGCTCCTCGTGGTCGCCGAAGAACAGCTCGACGCGCTCGGCCTCGAGCCGATCGGCTACCTGACCGGCTGGGCCGCCGCGGGCTGCGAGCCCTCCCGCATGGGTATCGGCCCGGTGCCCGCCGTCGCGAAACTCGCCGCGCGCCAGGGCACCGATACCGTCTCGCTGCTCGATTCGATGGATCTCGTCGAGGTCAACGAGGCGTTCGCCGTGCAGGTCCTCGCGGTGCTGGAGGGCTGGGGCTGGCGCGATCACGACCGGCTCAATGTCAACGGTTCGGGCATCTCGCTCGGCCACCCCATCGGCGCCACGGGCGTGCGCATGGTCACCACCCTGCTGCACGAACTGCGCCGACGTGGTGGTGGCCGTGGTCTTGCCACCATGTGCATCGGTGGCGGCCAAGGTATGGCCGCCACTTTCGAGACCGCCTGATCACCGTTCAGGCACCGACCGTGCCCCGGCGAACCGAACAGGCCCGCCGGGGCACAGTCATTGTGGAACGACGAGTACAAGCAGGTCGACACCCGATGAAATCCGACAAGCGATCACCATGCCCACACGAACCCGATGTTCGACTGATGGTCCAGTTCGCCACCATTCGTATGGAATTCGTGGCATGTCTGACGGCCGCGCTGGTCTTCGTCCAGGATGTGGCCGGCCGCCATCTCTGTGACATCACGGTAGCGGCCGCGCACTACGCAGACCTGCCACGTCTGCCGAACGAACGCTTGTACTTGATGCCCTGATAGGTGAAAAGCCTGGCCCGACTCGAATCCGAGTCGGGCCAGGCTTTTGCGGTGCGTCAGACGCGCAACAGCGCGGCGAACTCACCGACCGGGGTGGCCGGATCCCCGGAGTTGATCGCTGTCAGCAAGGCCTCGCTGCGTTCGGCACCCAGATCGGCGACGGTGAGGTCGCGGAACTTGGCGTCCAGGTCGGTCTGCGTCATCGGGTTCTCGGCGGTGCCGCGTGGGTTGTCGACGAAGACGTGCTCGGTGGAGCCGTCGCGGTAGGTGACCGTGATATCGGCGATCCAGCGTCCCGCGTATTCGGCGTCGAGCTCGGGGTCGACCTCGATCTTCACCCGGCGTGCCATCTCGGCGACCTCACTGCCCTCGCTGAGATCGAGACGCCCGGCCATGTAGTCGTGATGAGCGCGGAAGCCGTTGCCGCGGCCCAGGATCGCCAAGGCGAACTGGAACGGCAGGCTGTACTGCAGGTGCTCGATGATCTGTGGGGCATAGGCGTTGGCGTTCTGGTTACCGATGATCACGTCACCGCCGGACTGGATGCCGAGCCGAACGGACTCGACCTCGGCTGCCCGCGTGGTGAGCTGCTGGGCGCCGTCGATGTAGGCGTGGTTGATGCCGCAGCAGCAGTAGGGCTTGATCCACACCCGTGTGATCTCGAAAGAGGCTGCCGGGTCGAACAATGTGGCGGCGTCCTCGGCGACCGGGCGTCCGACGAAGGTGCGGTAGAAGCCCTTGCCGCCGCTGAGGAACGTGGTCGGGCCGGTGATGCCCGCCGCCGCCATCTCCGCGGCGCGAATGCCGTTGCGGGTACCGATCCCCGAATGCAGCCGCTTCACCGAGCCGCCGGTCGAGGTGTACTCGGTGGTTCCCGAGCTGTGGCTCATCGCGATCGACAGCGCGTGGATGGTGCGCTCGGCATCGAATCCACGCATCTTCGCGACGACGGCGGCGGCACCGAACGCCGACAACACCCCGTGCGGATGGAACCCGCGCTCGAGCAGTTGCGGCGCGGCCAGCATGCCGATCCGGGTGTAGACCTCGTACCCGGCGACGATGCCGGTGATGACCTCCGCCATCGAGGCGCCGAGCTCCTCACCGACAGCGACAGCCGCGGAGACCACCGCACTGCCGGGGTGGCTGGAGCTGGATCGGTGTGCGTCGTCGTACTCGAAGCCGTGACCGTACGTCGCGTTGACGAAAGCGGCATCGGCGGCACTCATTTCGTCACCTGACGCGGTGACGTGGGCGGAGCCGGGGGCATGTGAGGTCTTGGTCAGCTCGAGCACCGCCCGGCTCCACGACAGCGACGCGCAGCCGATCTGCACCGCCAGCTGGTCTTGCATGAGCCGACGAGCCCCGGCCAGCGCGTCGGCCGGGATCGAGTCGTACTCCAGATCGGTGACCAGCCGGGCGACGGCGGCTTCCAACGGGGGTGGGGAAGGCATGGAGAACCTTTCAGGAAGGGAGGGCGTCAGGCCAGTGTGTCGAGCAGGGGCTGCGGCAGGCCGTAGGACTTGCATTCGATGTAGGCGTCGAAGCCTTCGAGTCCGGCTTCACGGCCGATGCCGCTGTTCTTGAAGCCTCCGAGCGGGGCGAAGAAGCCGGCGGGGGTCCCGTTGACTTCGACAGTGCCGGTGCGGATGTGGCGTGCGACCGCCAGCGCGTGGGCGGGGTCGGCGGCGAAGACCGAGCCGTTGAGGCCGTAGTCGGAGTTGTTGGCGATATCGATCGCCTCGGCTTCGGTGTCGAAGGTGTGCACGGTCAGTACCGGACCGAACACCTCCTCCTGGGCGATCCGCGCGTTGGGGTCGACGTCGCCGAAGATCGTCGGTTCGACGTACCACCCTCGGTCCAAACCCTCGGGCCTGCCACCGCCGACGAGCACCTGGGTGCCCTCGGACCTGGCCTGCGCGATATAGGCCTCCACCCGTTCGCGCTGAGCGCTGGTCACCAACGGGCCGAGCTCGGTCGCCGGATCGAGCGGGTCACCGATCGGCATCGAGCCGACCATGTCGCGCAATCGGTCGTAGAGCTCGTCGCGCAGCGAACGGGCCACCACGATGCGGGTCTTGTTGCTGCACACCTGGCCGGTGTTGCGCAGCGACAGCGCCCGGATCACCGGCACCACGGCATCGAGGTCGGCGTCGTCGAGCAGCACCGCGGCAGACTTCCCACCGAGCTCGAGGGTGACCCGGCGCAGATCCTGCCCGCAGATGGCGGCGATCCGGCGGCCCGCGGCCGTCGAGCCGGTGAACGAGACCTTGTCGATGCCGCAATGGCGGACCAGGTGCTCACTGACCTCGCGTCCGGCGACGACGATGTTCACCACGCCGTCGGGCAGACCGGCCTGTTCGAAGATCTCGGCGAGCAGATACGCCGACATCGCGGTCTCCGGCGACGGCTTCAGCACAGCGGTGCATCCTGCCAGCAGCGCGGGCGCCAGCTTGATGATCGCGATCTGCAGCGGTGCGTTCCACGGCACCACCGCGGCCACGACCCCGACGGGTTCGCGCGTGACGAGTGCGTTGCCGGTGACCGAGCGGCGGATATCGGACCACTGGTACTGCGGAGCGAGCTCGAGGAACGCATCGAGCAGCATCCGGGTCCCCATCGACTGCATCCGTGTCGACAGCGTGATCGGACACCCCATCTCGGCGCTGATCAGGCGAGCGACCTCGTCCTGGCGGTCCGCGAGGATCTCGCTCACCCGGGTGAGCACCGCTATCCGCTCGGCGAGTTCCATCCGGGGCCACGGGCCGCGATCGAAGGCGGCGCGGGCGGCACCGACAGCAGCGTCGATGTCGGCCTCGCTGCCCTCGGCGATGCGGGCGAGGGGTTCCTCGGTGGCGGGGGAGACCACCTCGAACGTGCGCTGGGTTGCCGGATTCACCCACCCGCCGCCGATGAACAGCTTGTCGAACTGTCCCTGCCACAACTCTGTCTGAACACTCATGGGTAGACCTGTCGTCCTCGTCGGCGATTGTGTCCGGGTGGGAAATCCCTGGTCAGCGGTGGTTCAGCGCGCGGCGACCCGTCGGTGCCATGTGACCCGGCTCATGTAAAGTATATGATATAACTTAGCGCACAGGCCAGGGCTGCTGTGCTCGCCGCCACTGTGTCTATTCTGTCGGTTGCCGTCGTGCACCGATCGACCTTCGCTGGGTGTGGCCCACGACACCGCGATGCCGCGATAATATATAATATGAGCACGTGACTAGAGGGAGACAGGCTATGCAGCACAGGCCGCTCGACGGAATCCGGATTCTGGAGATCGGGGGCTACATCTCGCTCCCGTTCGCCACCTCCATGTTGTGCGCCCTCGGTGCCGAAGTCGTGAAGGTGGAGCGGCCCGTTGTGGGCGAGGACTTCCGCCGTCACCAGAACGATGCCAGCCCGTACTTCCGTCAGTACAACACCGGCAAGCGCAGCCTGGCCGTCGACCTGAAGCAGCCCGAGGGCGTCGCTCTGGTCAAGGCGCTGATTCCGCGCTTCGACGTGGTGCTCGAGAACATGCGCCCCGGCAAGGTGGCCGCGATGGGCCTGGGCCCCGAGGTCTGTCGCGAGCTACGCCCGGACATCGTCTACGGCTCGGTCACCGGTTTCGGTGCGGGCGGTCCGCTCGCCGCCCGGCCGGCCTACGACACCATCGGGCAAGCCTTCGGTGGCCTGTATTCACTGCTCGGCGACGAGGGCCGTCCCCAGCTCACCGGCGGGTTGAGCGCCGATCTGGTCACCGGGCTGAGCACGGCCGCGGGTGTGCTCGCCGCGCTGGTCGGCCGGTACCGCACCGGGGAACCGCAGCACGTGGAGACTTCGATCATGGAGGCCGTCAGTGTGCTTGTCACCGACGGCATCACCCAGGCTTTCGAACTCGGCGTCGACCCGACTCGGCGCAGCAGGCACCCGCAGGCGCAGAATTTCTGTGCGCCGACCGCCACGGGCGAGTACATCGCTGTGCATCTTTCGTCGTCGCAGAAGTTCTGGCAGGCGCTGTGCCGGGCGATGGATCGCGCCGATCTGGCTGTCGACCCGCGCTTCGCCGAGTACCGCCCGCGCGAGGCGAACTATTTCGAGCTCGCCCAGATCGTCGAGGCCGAATTCGAGCAGCGCTCGTTCGCGGAGTGGGAGAAGCGGCTCACCGCCGAAGACGTGCCGTTCGCCCCGGTGCTGTCGATGACCGGTTACGTCGAGCACGAGCAGGTCGGGTGGCTGCGCATGATCGAGCCGCAGGACGACGGGCTCGCATTGGTGCGTCCGCCGTGGCGCTTCGCCGGTGAACGGCCCGAACGCCCCGGTGTCGCGCCGCGGGTGGGTGCGGATACGCGCGCGGTCGCCGGTGAGGTGTACCCGGCGGAGAAAGTCGACGAACTCGTGGCTGCGGGCGTACTTTCCGCGGACGGCTGATGATTACGCCGCCGTACGCCACGGAACGCACTGTGGGAGAAGACAAGTCGGGTGCGTTGGCCGAACTTCTCACCAGCCGGTGGAGCTGCCGGGCGTTCGAATCACGCGAGGTGCCTCGGCCGGTGATCGAGCGTCTGCTCAGTCTCTCGCAGCGCTGCGCGTCGTGGTGCAATACCCAGCCCTGGCAGGTGATCGTCACCAGCGGCCAGGGTACCGAGCGGTTCCGTGCGGCTTTGGCCGAGTATGCCGCGACTCGGGGTGGTGAGCTGGGTGACGAGTTCGATTTTCCGCCACCGGCGGACTATCGCGGCGTGTACCGCGAGCGCCGGCGCGAGACCGGCTGGCAACTGTACGAGGCGGTGGGCGTAGAACGCGGTGACCGGGCGGCGTCGGCACGGCAGGCGTTCGAGAACTTCCGTCTCTTCGGGGCGCCGCATGTCGCGATCGTCACCACGGCCGCCGACCAGGGTGTGTACGGCGCCGTGGACTGCGGCCTCTACCTCGGCACCTTCCTGCTGGCCGCGACCAGCCTCGGCATCGCTACTGTTCCGCAGGCCGCCCTCGCGGGCCGGTCGGCGTTCGTCCGGGAGTACTTCGACATCCCTGCGGATCGAAAGATCTTGGCGGGCATATCGTTCGGCTACCCCGATGCCGATCACCCCGCCAACAGTTATCGCACCAGGCGCGCACCGTTGGACGAGGTCGTGACCTGGTGTAGCGAGTAGCCTTCCGATCTCGCCGGGCACGAGGCACGTATTCCAGCAATTGGGCCGGTATCGAAGACAATGTCGTCTTCGATACCGGCCCAATTGCTGTAGCCGAAGATGTTACGCCGCAATGTTATTCGGTGACGCCGAGAACACCTGCGGAATGCAGCTTTCCGAGTTCGCTGTCGCTGAGGCCGAGGATTTCGGCGAAGACCTGATCGGTGTCGGCGCCGAGGGCCGCGGCCGGGCGCACCGGGCCGTATTCGCTGTTCTCGCGGATCGGGCTGTGTGCCGAGATGACCTGCCCGATACCGGGCTGGTCGACTTCGGTCAGCACTCGGCTGCCGATTCCCGCCTCGAAATCGGCCACAACGTCGCTCATCTGGCGGTAGCGGCTCCACAGCACGCCGGCTTCGGTGAGCGCCGCGCCCACGGCATCGAGAGGCAGCCGGGCGAACCACGGTCGCATCACCGCCGCGATCGTCTCGCGGTGGATATACCTGTGCGCCTCGTCGGCGAAGTCCACACCCAGCGTCTGCTCGAGCGAGGCGATCACCTTCGCCGTATCCGTCGCCGTGCACAACGCCTGCCACTGACGCGGCGTGAGCGCTACCACCATGACTCGTCCCTCGTCGGCGGTGACGAAGTCGGCGCCGAACGAGCCGTACATGTAGTTGCCGTGGCGCGGGCGGTCACCGCGTTCCCGGACCTCGCTGAGCCACCCCAGGTTGGCGACGCCGGCCAGGGCGACATCGGCCAGCGCGATCTGCAGGTGCGCGCCCTCGCCGGACCGTTCCCGGCGGTGCAGGGCGGCGAGCAGTGCGGTGGTCGCGGTCATCCCGGCGACCAGATCCCACGCGGGCAGCACATGATTCACTGGCGTACGAGAATCGGCGGGCCCGGTGAGATCGGTGACGCCGACCTCGGTGTTGACCGTGTAGTCCACCGCGGGACCGCCACCGGCCTGACCACCGATGTGCACTTTGATCACATCGGCTCGCCGATCGGCGAGGGCCTCGTAGGAGAACCACGGTCGCCCGACCGCGTTGTCCACGACGATTCCCGCATCCTTGCCCGGTGCGGTCGCCAGCGCCAGGACGAGTTCCCGACCCTGCTCGCTGCGCACGTCGACGGCGATCGACTGCTTTCCGCGATTGAGCGAATTCCAGTACAGGCTCTCGCCGTTGCTCTTGGCGACCGGCCACCGGCGGTAGTCGGGCCCGCCGCCGAGCGGGTCGACCCGGATGACCCGCGCGCCGAGCTGGGCGAGGGTCATCCCCGCCGACGGTCCCGCCACGAAACTGGCGAACTCGACGACGCGCAGACCCGCCAGCGGCTGCCCGCTCACCCGTGTACCACCAGGGAACCCTCGAAATGACCCGGCATCTGCATCGCGCTACTCCTTCAACCGCTGCGGACTGTTTGAAATATAATATATCCGAAGGGTCAAGGCGTGAGCACCATGATCGGTCCGTCGCCCAGGACGGTGCCGGTGTCCACCGACGGCAAGGTGGAAAGGGTCAACGTTCCGTCGGGGCGCACGTCGTAGGTATGTACCCGGGTGGTGATTCCGGTGGTCAGCACGTCGGCGGCGTAGACGTGCCGCTCGTCGTCGCTGAGCACAAGCGTGCCGGGGCCGGAACCGGGAGGCGCGGGATAGGGCGAACCCGGGAGGGCGGCCAGGGCGCCGTCCTCGCCGATCGAGTACCCGGCCACCCCACCGCCGGCGACCACGGGCACGTAGACCCGCGCGCCGTCGGCGGTGACCTCGGCTCCATGCGGCATCAATGCGCTGGCATACGGCGACCCGGGCGTGGGTGTGAGTTGGCCGTCCGGGCCGATGGAGTAGCCGGAGATGTTGCCGCCCAACTCGTTGCTCACATAGACGAAACGGCCGTCCGGGGTGTAGCCGGGATTCACCGGCAGCGCACCGCCGGACACCGGAGCGCCGATCGGAGTGAGTGTGCCGTCGGGCCCGATCGAGAAACTGGAGATCAGGCTGTCGAAGGGGCTGACGAAGCGCAGGAATCGGCCGTCCGGGTCGATCCGGATCATCGGGATGGTGCTGAACCCCGGTACGGAGATCGAAGCGATCTGCGTCAGCGCGCCGGACGGGTCGACCGAGTAGGTCCTGATGTGCCCGGGCACTCCGCCGACGGCGACGAACAGCAGACTGCCGTCCGTGGACAGGGTCGAGGTGATCGGAACGCCGCCACCGATATCTACCGCGGCCCCGGGGATCGGGCGAAGAGCGCCCGCATAGTCGATCTGAAATCCGGTGACCCGCTGTTCACCCGCCTGGGTGACGTAGACGTGGCGCCCGTTCGGTGCGAGGGCCAGGGACATGACGCCGAGACCGACGGGTGTCTGGCCGACTTTCGTCAGGCCGCCGCCCGATTCCACGCGCAGTACGGTCACGTCACCGCTGACTGTGCCACCCACGAGGAGGAATTGGGTGTCGTCGACGGGCTCGGCCGCTGCCGGGGACATCGCCCCCGTGCTCAACAGGGCGATCGCTACTGTGATTGCCGCCTTCTTGGTCCGTGCGGCGAAACCTGTGGTCCCCTTGCTGGATGTCGTCATCGACGTTCCTTCCGGCGCGTGAGCGCTTTTCCCGACTGGCCGCGGGATTCCGCGGTGCCCCGGGCGCTACCTCCCGGGTCGTTCGAATGTAGGAACGTCCGAGCGCGAGGAGTGTCCAGGAATTCGGACAGGGTTCACGGGGAGCCCGTCATCCGGCGCATCGAGACGGGGGCGCGCCAGCCGCAGGGGAGACCGCAGGTGGCTATCACCTCGTGCTGGATGGAACCGTCGCCGAAGTGCTTCACCACTCTCGAAGCCGAGGCCGGGTAACCGCACGCGCCGCATCTGCCGAAGTAGTCGAGCAGTTCGTGGACGGTGATGCGGACAGGCGTCGGCGGTTCTTGCTCAGCGAAGGGCTGGGGATCGCGGCCCGAGGCCGAGGGATAATTACGCATAATATATTAAAAACCGTCACAGTGTTGTGACCGGAGGGCGGGTCCGGTTCGTTCGAAAGGGCTAGTTGGGGTGGTCCGCCGGGTCCCGTTCCGGGGCCGGGGCCGACCATGAGGTGAGGATCCGCAGCTTCTCATGAGAGGTCGTGCCGGGCTCGGCCGACCAGAGGACGAGCTGCTGTTCCGAATCACCCGACGAGCTGAAAGTGTCCCAGTTCAGGGTCATCTCGCCGACATCCGGATGGTTGAGTGTCTTCGAGCCGAACTCCTGCCGAGCCACATTGCGAGCCGCCCACCACTGCCGGAACTGCTCGTCGGCGATGGACAGCTCACCGACCAGCGCGGTGAGCTGGGGGTCGGTCGGATTGGCCGCGGCATCCATGCGGAGGATGGCGACGCACGTGCGCGCGACGCTCTCCCAGTCGTCGTAGAGGGTGCGCATCGCCGGATCGGTGAAGACCATCCGCACATAGTTGCGCTGTCGCGGAGTCATCTGGCCGAAGTCGGTGATCAACGCCGCCGCCAGGTGGTTCCAGGCGAGGATGTCGAGGTAGCGCCCGAACACCAGGGCTGGGGTTTCGGTGAGCTGGTCGAGCAGTCGCTGCAGCTGAGGGCGCACAGTCTTCTGGCCTCGTTTGGCCGGTCGGCGATCGGAACGGCGAACCAAGTTCTCCGCGTAGTCGCGCTGGGCGTCGTCGAGGCGCAGAACGCGCACCAACGCGTCGAGGACCGGCTCCGACGGTGCGAGACGGCCCTGCTCGATCCGGGTGTAATAGTCGTGGCTGATCGCGGCCAGGTCCGCCACCTCCTCGCGGCGCAAACCTGCGACCCGGCGCGCGGCGGCGCTGTGGACACTCAGACCCACCTCCTCCGGGCTGAGCTCGGCACGCCGCGCTTTCAGGAATCCGCCCAGCTCGCGAAGGTGAGGTGCTCTCTCGGTCATTTCTCCACGATATGCCCGTCGGCGACGCTCTGCCTGGGAGAAATCCTTCCCAGGTCGACCGGAAAATGCCCGGCATCACGGCAAAAGCCGAGGAACCAAGCAGATATTGTGTATAAAATACAAGTGTGCTCGGTCACAGGGGTCCGAGCGTCGACCGCATGTGCAGGCGGTCGGGACAAGGTGGTGTTGAGTATCCATGACTGTGATGCAGGTTTACCGGGATTCGACTCGACCGGACATCGAGTCGGCGTGGGCGCGATCGCGGCTCAACGGCATCCGTGAAGACGCGATGCCACCGTTCGACCTCGCGACCAGAAACGCCGACAGCTTCCTCGCACGCGCTGCGAGTCCGGTCCTGCGACGGGTCGCGAGCGAACTCGAAGGTACGCCAGTGGCACTGGTGCTCGCCGATCAAGCCGGCCGGGTGGTCGACATCCACGGCGCCGCTCGATCGATCCGGCGGGCCGTCGCCGACATCGGCATCGTGCCGGGCGTGGAGCTCGGTGAAGACCGCATCGGTACCAACGCGCTCGGTACCCCGCTCGAGACCAGGCGCAGCCTGCTGGTGCGGGCCGACGAGCACTACCTGGCGCTGTTTCGCGGATTCACGTGTTACGGACATCCGATCTTCCATCCGGTCACCCGCCGCCTGGAAGGCGTGCTGGGAATCGGCGCGAAGACCAGTGCCGATCACCGGTTGTCGGCGCTGTTGGCCCGCCGCATGGTCCGCGACATCCAAGAGCGACTCCAGCGCGACTCACCCCGTGCGCACTCCAGGTTGATGAGTGCCTTCCAGGCCGCCGCCGGGCGCCGGGGCCGGGCGGTGGTTGTGATCGGTGACGGGCTGGTCATGGCCACCCCGGCCGCGGTCGACCTGTTGGAACCGGCCGACCACGCCGCTTTGCGTGCGTGCGCCGAAGCTGTGCCCGCCGGCGGGCAGGACAGCCAGGAACTCGTGCTCACCTCCGGGCGTGCGGTGCGATTGGTCTGCCAGTCGATCGAGGGAGCTGACGGCGTGCTCGTCGACATCACCCAGGAATCCGGTGTCCGACGGGCCAGAGTGGTCTCGGACCGGATGCCGCTGTGGCCGCTGCTGGTGGTCGGCGAGGCGGGAACCGGCCGAACCACCGAGGCTCTCGGCCTGGTCGGCCCTGCGGCCCGCACGCTCGACGCGACCGATATCGTGCTCATCGGTGACACCGCGTGGGCCGCGCAGCTCGGGGAGACGCTGGACAACGATGGTCCGCCGGTGGTCATCGAGAACATCCAGCTGCTTTCCGAGCAACTCACCGCGCTGCTCGCGCAGCGACTTCGGGAGACGTCGCGCGAGGTCGTGCTCACCTCGACGCCGGGCGAGCACCTCGACGCGGTGCACGCTCCACTGCCCGCCCTGTGTAATGACCGCCGCGAACTGATCCCGTTGCGCCGACGCAGGCACGAGGTGCCGGGCCTGGCCCAGCAGATGCTGACCGAGGTCACCGGCCACACCAGGACCCGGTTCACCGCCGAGACGATGCGGGTGCTGGCCTCGCAACCGTGGCGCGGCAATCTCGCCGAACTGCGCCGCGTCGTGGAGTTGGTGGCGAGTACCCGATCGGCAGGCGACATCATCCCCGCCGACTTGCCCGCCTCGCACCGCGGGGGCCAGGTACCCGGATCGCCGATTCGTGAAGCCGAGCGGGAAGTCATCATGGCTGCTCTCGAGGCCGCGGGTGGCAACAAGTTGCAGGCCGCGCGTGCACTGGGCGTGAGCCGATCGACGCTCTACAACCGGATCAGAGCACTACGCATCGCGTGAACGACAGACGAGGGGCATGTCCAGGATTCTGGACATGCCCCTTCTACTGTCATGGCTACTGTCGACAGCACCGGTCGATGAATCGGCGGCCGGTACGCGAAAGCCCCGCACGCGTAGGGGGCGGGCGGGGCTTTCGTAGCGTGATTTCTCAGACCTACTTGCTGTTCGGTGCGAGCAGACGCATCACAGTACCGAAATCGTCGACCTTGTCCACGCCGAGTACGGTCTCGACGACCTGATCGATCCTGTTCTCGGACAGCACCTCTCGGGCGTTGATCCGGAACTTCGAGACCAGTTCCTCGGTGGTCATCCTCGTGCTCGGGTCGGGCGAGGGGCTGCCCTTGGGGTAGGTCCGCTCCGCGACGAAAGTGGTGCCCCTGGCGTCGACTTCGACCTTGGTCGGGCGTGCCGAAGGGTGGGCGGACAGTGCCTTGAAGTAGTCCGGGTGCGGCGCGAAGGTGACCTTGTCCATCAGGCCGAGCACCGAGTCGCTGAAGACGAGTTCCGGTGCGTGCCAAGCCCTGCTCGGGGTGACCCGGTGCGCGCCGACCGACAGACCGTGCGCGATGTCGAATTGCGCGTCGTGGGTCTTCTCGATGACCCGGCTCTGCCACAACGGGTGCATGACCGCGGCTTCGCCCCAGCAGCGGATGGCGTCGATCTCCTCGGGCCGGATGTCGTTGGTCTCGAGGATCTCGGTCAGCGCGTGCAGCGGCGCGTGCAGGATCCGGCAGTGCGGGTAGGGCTTGTAGGACTGTTCGGCCAGGAACCGCCATTCGGTGCCGAGCGCGTCGGTGAGGTTCTGCGGTTCCCACCGGCGGGTGCCGATGTACTTGCGGAAACCGACCTCGGCGTCGTCGAGGATCTCCAGGTCACCGGTGTGACCGAGCTCGGCCATGAAGACCGCGGTCAGGCTGGCCTGGGTCAGCGTGCCCGCGAGCAGGTACTTGAGGGTGGAACTGGGAGCGTGCTTGATCCACGGCCGCATCGAGTTCACCGGGGCGGTGGCGGCGGCGATGCCCAGCGCGTTGGCCAGGGTCTCGGTGGATTGCCCCGCCAATTTGCCCGCGGCCGCGGTACCGCCGAAGACGGTGACGCTGTAGCCGATCACGGGCGACAGATCCATCGAATCGTTCTGGACGTCACGCAGGTAATCCATCGACTTGTAGAAGCGGTAGGACATCTCGTGTGAGAGCGCGACGGCGGCGAGCACCTCTCGACCGGATCGGCCACGGCTCTCGGCCATGGCCATCGTGGTCGGCAGGACGTAGGGCGAGACGTGGCCCGGGGGCAGCACCGCGTCGAAGTCCAGGGCATTGATCAGTTCGCCGTTGGCGAAGGAGGCGCCGAAGATCGACACCCGGTCGTCGGTGCCGATGATGGTGGCGTCGCCGTCGGTGCCGCCGGTGAGCTTGCCGTACTGGATGCCGATCTTGCCCTTGGGTTCCTCGACGGCGCCGAGCGCGCAGCCCATCGCGTCGAGCAGCAAGCGCTTGGCTTCGTCGACGGCTTCGGGAGGAAGGGTGTCGTAGTTCGCGCCGGTGGTGAACCGGGCCAGTTGCTCGACGATGGTGTCGGCCATGGACTGTCCTCTCACGGGGGTGCGAGGACAGCAGACCTGCCCGCACCATTGCTTGCACTATATATTATGTAAGCATTGCGAATGGGTTTCCGGCAACGCCGACTCAGTGGACGGTACTGCCGCGCAGCCAGTACGCGACAGCTTCGGCGCGATTCGCCGCACCGAGTTTGCGCAGGATATGGGTGATGTGAGTCTTGACCGTCGCCTCGGAAATCGCCAGGTCGCGCGCGATCTGGCGATTCGCTCGCCCCGCCGCCAGCAATTCGACCACTTCGACTTCGCGCGACGAGAGCGCCTGACCCTGAGGCGGGCAACCACCGGCCGCGTGGCCGGTCAGCCGATCCAGTCCGCTGCGCAGGGTGGTCACGCCGTCGAGCAAGCTCGCACCGGCCAGTGCGTGGCCCAGCCCGGCGGCGAAGACCGCGAGCATCGCCCGCGCGGTGGCGTCGGCTTCGCGCCGTTGGAAGTAGTAGTCGCCGTGCACCAGCCCGACGACGGAACCGTGCAGGGTCAGCGGCGCGACAGCATAGGAACTGCAGTGCGTCATCTCCACCAGCGGTCGGACGACACGGGGATTGTGCTGAACGTCGAAGACCAGTCCCGGTCGGGCCCGCTGCACGATGTCGCTCTCGACCAGGTGGCCGTCCAGGGTCGGTGAGGACTCGCGTCCGGCCGCCAGGATCGCCTCGGCCCAAGGCTTGTCGTCGACGACGAACATGGTGTGCAGGTGCCAACGCTGGCCTTCGGTCCTCGACACGAGTGCGCGGTCGAAACCCATCGCGCCCATCGCCTCCGCGGCCCGGCTCAGCAAGTCGTCGACGCCGCGTGCGCCGTGTAATCGCGTGATCGCCTGTGCGGCCATCCGCAGGTGCGTGGCCGAACTCGCGGCGTCGACCGCGGCGAGTTCGATCTCGGCGGCGCGAATGCGAGCCAGTAGCGCGGTCGTTCGCTGGATGTCCGCGTGATCGGTGATGCCGGAAAGTGCGGCCACGGCCTCGTCCCACAACTGGGTGAGCAGCCGCTTGGCCGCGTCGGGGGAGTGGGTGCCGGGCGGCTGGATCCGGCGTCCGAGGATTTCCGACGCTTCGGTGGCGACGGCGATGAGCTCGGCCTCGACTGTCACGCCGCCGTGGGGTGCCCTCATGTCGATCACCACGTGTCTACTCCAGTCCTCATACCACTACTGCACAGAATATGCAATATATAACGCGAGAGCGCGGTGTGCGTCCGAATCGTGTCCGAGACTCCGGCTCCACATCAGCCGCTGGTCGCAGCCCTGTCAACCCTTCGGTTGATCGCAGGTCGATCTTCTTGTGAGGTACGACACCGCATATTTAATATTTCGCACAGTCTGCGAGAGTGATCTGAGTCTCAGAGGAGAAACCCATGCGGGGAGCATCATGACGACGTCCACTGCGGCGGCCACCACGCCCCGCCCCAGCCTGCGCGAGCAGCTCGGCCGCTCGGAACAGGCCTATTTCGTTCTCGGTATCACCGTCGTGCTGTGTGTCGTCGGTGCCGCGACGACACCGGGGTTCCTGACAACCGGAAACTTTGCCAGTCTGTTGCGGCTGTCGGCGGCCTTCGGAATTCTGGCCGTCGGCGTCGCCATCGTCATCCTGGGCAAAGGCATCGACCTGTCGATCGCCGGTGTCGCGCTCGGCTGCGCCCAGGCCACGCTCGCGCTGATGTCGAGCGGCATGCCCGAGTGGCAGGCGATCGCGATCGCCGCGGCGGTCGCGCTGAGCGTCGGCCTCGTCAACGGCGTGCTCGTGGCCTATGTCGAAGTGCCGTCACTGTTCGTCACGCTGGCCACCGGTCTGCTCGTCATCGGCGGGGTGGACATGCTGCTGCTCGACAGCAACTACTACGCGCTGCCCGGCGGTTCATGGATCGCGGAGCTGAGCAACGGCTCGATCCTCGGTGTGCCACGGCCGATCATCATCGCGGCGGCCGTCTTCGTGCTGGCCTGGCTCTTCGTCACCTACACCTCGGCGGGCCGGTTGATCCGGGCGATGGGCGACAACTTCGCCACCGCCCGTGCCACCGGTGCCCCCGTTCGCCCGTTGCAGGTGCTCACCTACGTGATCTCCGCGCTGCTCGCCCTGCTCGCCGGATACCTGACGGTGTCGATCCAGGGCAGCGTGCAGACCACCGTCACCTCCTTCGACCCGCTGCTGTTCACCGCGCTCACCGCGACCGTGATCGGTGGTATCTCGCTGGCCGGTGGTCGCGGCTCGATTCTCGGGGTGCTCGCCGGCTCGCTGTTCATCGGTGTGCTCAACAACCTGCTCGTGCTGCACGGCCTCACCTCCGCTGTGCAGGACCTGATCCGCGGCGGTGTGCTCATCGCGGCCATCGCACTCGACTCGTGGCTGCATCCGCGCGACGAGGAAACCGCCAAGAGCGGCGAACTGTAAAGCCACCCTCGAAACCCCTTCGCTCACAAGGAGTCTTCAACGATGAAGAAGATGATCGCCCTCGCTCTCGCCTCGGTCTCGGCCGTCGTACTCGCAGGCTGTTCCACCGGCGCTCGAACCTCGTCCACCGGACCGGCGGGAGGTGAGGGTCAGACCTTCGGTGAGAACGTGCAACTGTTCGACGCGACGCAGAAGGTGCACGAGTCGATGCAGGGCAAGCGGGTCGCCTTCGTCCCGATCCTGTACAAGGGCTACAACCTGACGATGAACTGGGGCGCCTCGATGGAGCGTGCCTTCGGCAATCTCGGCGCCGACTTCCAGATCCACGACCCCAACTTCGACACCGACAAGATGACCAGGATCATCAGCGACCTGATCGCCCGCAAGGCCGTCGATGTGCTGATCCTGCACAACCCCGACGTCGGTGTGCTGTCCAAGCAGATCGAGGACGCCCAGCGCGCGGGTATCTACACGGTGGTGGTCAACATGATCTCGAGCCGTCTCGGCGACGCCTACATCGGTGTCGACAACCTCGCCGCCGCCGAGGACATCGCCCAGCGCGCCGTGCAGGACTGCGAAAAGCGCGGGGCCCCCAAGCGATTGGCGATCATCGACGGTCCTGGCAACGACGCGGCCTCGCTGCTGTGGTCCAAAGGCGTGCGCAACGTGCTCGACCCGGCAGGCTTCGAGGTGGTGACCACCGCGCACACCCAGTGGCAGAACTCGCTCGCGCAGCAGGCCGCCGAGTCGATCATCCAGCAGCAGAAGAACAACTTCTGCGGATTCCTGGTGACCTACGACCTCAACTCCGTGGCCGTCGGTGACGCCGTGCAGAGCGCGGTCTCGCGCGGGGTGATCCCCGCCGATTCCCTCGGCACGTACACGATGGCCGCCGACACCGTGTGGTGTGACGCGCTGCGCGCGGGCAAGGTGACGGCCTCGGCCTCCTACGATGTCCAGGGCGTCGGCACCGCCGCGGTGGTCACGACCCAGCAGTTGATCCAGACCGGAGCCCCGGCGGGCAGCAGCCACACCGTCGCGTTCGTGCCGCACACCATCGTGGATCGCGCGAACGTCGACAACACCACCATCGCCTGCTACAAGGGGCAGTGAGCGGCGATGAAACTGCAATCACGCTCGCGGGGAGTCGATGCCTTCCCCCTGACCGGCGGGAAGTGGCGTGATCGGCTCGCCCCGGCCAGAGCATTGTCCGACCTGTTCGAAAAGCGCTGGATGGAGGGCGCGGTCCCGCTGGCCCTCGCTCTGCTGCTCAGCTTGTTGTTCGTCTTCTTCACCCCGGTCGGCCCGGCCGACACCCCGATCATCATGGACGAGGTGTCGGAGAAGGGGCTGCTCGCCATCGGGCTCACCGTGGTGCTTGTCTGCGGCGGTATCGACCTGTCGATCGGTTCGATGGTCGGGTTGACGGCGATCGGCGCGATGGTCGCTTCCCGCGCCTGGGATTGGCCGATGGCCCTTGTCGCGCCGGGCGCGGTGGTGTTCGGTGCGCTGCTGGGCAGTGTGAACGGTTACTTCATCGCCTACCGCAAGATGCGGCCGTTCATCACGACGCTGGTCACGCTTGTCGCCTTCGGCGGTGCCGCCGCCGCGCTGCAGTCGGCGTTCAGTTTCGACTTGAGCATGCCCAAGCCCGATATCGTCTGGGACTTCCTCGGCGAGGGCAGCATCGCGCTGATCCCGACCGGGTGGCTCTTCTTCGGGTGCGTGCTGATCGTCGTGCACGTCGGCCTCACCCGGTCGCGGTGGGGTTGGTGGGTCGCCGCGGTCGGCAGCGATCGGCGTTCGGCGCGGCGCAACGGTATTCCCGTGGACCGGGTGACGTTCTTCGTCTACGTCCTCTCCGGTGCGCTGGCCGGGTTGGCCGCTCTGCTCACCTCGGCTCGGGTCGGGCGCACCGACCCGGACGTCGGCCAGGGCTGGGAGATCATCGCCCTGACCGCCGTGGTGCTCGGTGGCGTCAGCCTCAAGGGCGGTCGCGGATCGGTGCTGCGGGCGACCGTCGGCATCATCGTGGTGCAGGTGATCCAGCAGGCCACCGTGGCCTTGCGACTCGAAGGGTCCTACTACACGGTCATTCTCGCCACCGCACTGCTCGTCTTCGCGGTGCTCGACCTGCAGTGGGGCAAATACCGGCAGCGCACCGCCGACAAGCTCAAGATCGATCCGGGCCGGATCACCCTCGGCCCGCTCATCGATGTCACCGAGCCGGGCACGGTGTGGACGATCAACAACAGGACCACCGACGCACCCCCGATCGGTCTCGGCAAGATCGAAGGCGCCGAGGACTGCGCGGTCGACCCGGAGGGCCATGTCTACTGCGGTGATCGTCGCGGCTGGGTGTGGCGTTTCCGTGCCGACAACCCGGACGAGGGCGAGATCTTCGCTCGCACAGGCGGTTTCCCACTCGGCCACGGGTGGGATCGGGACGGGCAACTCCTCGTCGCGGTCGGCGGCATGGGTATCTACCGGATCTCCCCGGACGGTGAGTCCGAACCGATCGCGACGAAGGTCAAGCGCAGTCGGTTTTCCCTGCTCGACGATTCCGCCTTACGCGCGGTCGACGACCTGGACGTGGCGCCGGACGGTTCGATCTACGTGTCGGACTTCTCGACGCGAACCAACGCCGCCGAATACCTGGTGGAGCTGGTGGAATCGCGGGCCAACGGGCGTGTGGTCCGGATCGATCCCGACGGCGGAACCGAGGTCGTCGTCTCGAACAGCGTGTTCCCCAACGGCATCTGCACCTCGCACGACGGCCAGTCGATCCTCATCGCCAGCACCGGGCTGTGCCGGGTGGACCGGCTCTGGATCGCCGGACCCAAGCAGGGGCAGCTGGAGCCGGTGCTGGAGAACCTGCCCGGCAACCCCGACAATCTCAATCGCTCCTCCGACGGCAACTACTGGCTGCCGTTCGTGTCGATGCGTACGCCGATGTCGGACCTGCTCAACCGCTACCCGGCCGTCCGCAGGCGGATGACCAAGGAGGTCCCGCTCGACAGCTGGGTGGTGCCGCAGCTCAACGTGTCGTGCGTGATGAAGTTCAACGATAGCGGCGAGGTCCTTCAGGTGCTGTGGGATTCGTCGCTGGCGAACTATCCGATGGTGACCGCGGTCAAGGAGCGGGCAGGACAGTTGTATCTGTGCGGTGTCAGCAACAACCGCATCGGTCGACTCACCCTCGACCCGAGCGAGGTCGGAACGATCGATCCGGCCGCGGTTCCCGGGCTGATCGTGCCCGGCCGATCGATGGTGGAGGTGCGGCGGTGAATCGGACGATCAACGCCATGAAGGAATGGCTGAACCCCGACTGGGCCCGGCATCGCACGGTGCCGCCGTTCGAGGCGGGTCTGCGGCCCAATCGCCGCCTCGACGAGGGCGTGACTCTGCTGCCCGATGCCGAGTTCGAACCCGACGACGTGCGTATCCGTGACAACGGAGAAGTCGTCTTCTCCAGTGGTGACAGCATTTTCACGCTCGCCGACGGCACCGTCACGCGACTGGTGACGCTCGGTGGGCAGGTCGGCAGTCTGTTGGTCGCCGATGATCGTATAGTCGCCGCCGTCGAGGGCGTCGGCCTCGTGACAGTCGACGGGAGCGGAGTGGCCACCGACCTGTGCACCGATCCCGAGCTGGCCGCGTGCGTCACCGATCTGACGTTGCTGCCGGACGGTGTCGTGTTGGCGACCATCGGCTCCCGCGAGATACCGGATTGGTCCGCCGCGCTGGTCGCCGACGACCGGAGTGGGCGCATCGTGCGCGTCGACGGATCGCACGCCGAGGTGGTCGCCGAGGGTCTCGGCTGGCCGGGGGGCATCGAAAGTACCGGCGAGGGTGAGGTTCTGGTATCGCTGGGCTTCGACCACCGCATCGAACGCCGCACCGTGGCCGCACCGAGCAAGCCCGGAACCGCGGTGGCGTCGAATCTGCCGGTGTATCCGGGCCGGATGGCCGCCACCACGGACGGCTGGTGGGTCGCCGCGCCGTACGCGCGCAATCGCTTCACCGAATTGCTGCTCGACGAACCGGCATTGCTACGCGAGATGACCACGACGATTCGTCAGGACCAATGGTTCGTCCCACGCCTGCGGTGCCCGGATCCCTACACCGACACTCTGCAGCTGGGCCAGCTACGCGTACACGGCGTGATCAAACCGTGGGCGCCCGCGCGCTCCTACGGTCTGGCTTTCCGCATCGATCAGCGGGGACGCATCGCCGAAAGTGTGCATTCGCGCGCGGACAGCGACCGCCACGGGGTCACCGGCGTGGTGTCACGTGACGGGCGGATCGTGGTGGCGGCGCGCGGTTTCCGCAACCTGCTCGAGCCGCAGACAGACAACGAAAGGTGAGCACCATGCGCGACACCGCCGTCGCCGAGCCCGTGATCCGGCTCAGCCGGATCAGCAAGCATTACAACGGAACCTACGCGCTGCGTGACGTCGACTTCGAGGTCGCTCCGGGCGAGATCCACGCCCTGCTCGGTGAGAACGGCGCGGGCAAATCCACCCTCGTGAAGGTGATCTCGGGCGCGATCGAACACGACGCGGGCACCCTGCTCGTCACCGGACGTATGCGCAACTTCAGCACCCCGAAGGAATCGGCCGAGGCCGGGGTCGCGATGGTGTACCAGGAAGGGTCGCTCGTCGAGTCGATGACCGTGGCGCAGAACCTGTTCCTCGGTGACGAGAAGGTCTTCAACAATCTCTCCCAGCTCAATGTGGTCGCGCGAGAACTGTTGGAGTCACACAATTTCCACATCCGGCCGGAGGTGCCCGCGGGCGCGCTCGGTATCGCCCAGAAGCAGATGGTGGAGATCGCCCGCGCGGTGCACCGCGACGCCAAGGTCGTCATCCTCGACGAACCGACCGCCTCGGTGACACCGGAGGAACGCCTGCAGCTGTTCCTGTCGATGCGCAGGCTCAAGAAACAGGGCATCGGGGTCGTGTTCATCACCCATATGCTCGACGAGGCACTGGAAGAGGCCGACCGCATCACGGTGTTGCGTGACGGCGAGGTGCAGGGCACGCTGGACAAACCGGCCTTCGACCGCGCCGAGGTGGTGCGGATGATGGTGGGGCGCAGCGTGGAATACCAACGGGTGCCACCGAATCGCGAACCCGACCCGGCACCGGTGCTGGAGGTCGAGGACATCACCCTCCTTCCGATCGTGCGCAACATGTCGTTCTCCGCGCATGCGGGGGAGATCGTCGGCATCTACGGGCTCGTCGGCGCCGGGCGCAGCGAAACCGCGATGATCGTCGCCGGGCTGACCAAACGGCGGCGTCTGCGCGGCGGCACCGTGCGGCTCGCGGGGCGCACGGTGCGTTTCCGGACACCGCGCCATGCCCGTCGAGCCGGCCTGGTCTACATCACCGAGGACCGTAAGGCCTCGGGCTTCCTCGGCCACTTCTCGATCGCCGACAACATCTACTTCGGGCACCTGTGCAGCGCGCCGCGCCTGCCATTGTTGGTGCGACCGGGGGAGCGTAAGAGCGTGGCCCAGCGCTTCGTCGAGCGCTTCCATGTGCGCACGTTGCGACCCGACCGGGCCAAGTTGGAGGAGCTCAGTGGCGGCAACCAGCAGAAGGTCGTGCTGGCCAAAGGCCTGACCCGTCAGCCACTGGTGGCGATCATCGACGAGCCGACCCGTGGTGTCGACCTCGGCACCATCACCGAGATCCACGCGATGATCCGCGCCCTGGCCGACGCCGGTGTGGCGGTGATCGTGATCTCGTCCTACCTGCCGGAGATCCGGGCGCTCTCGGACCGGATCCTGGTAGCCAAGCAGGGCAGTATCGTGGCCGAGTTCGATCCGGCCGAGGCCGACGACGCGAAGCTGATGTTCGCGGCGGTGCACTGAGGGGGAAGGATCCTTCCCAGGAACAGAGTCGTCCTGCCAGGGTCTTTCCGGATGACGAAGACTGATGTCATCCGGAAAGACTCCCGACGAGCCGAGGACATCATCGTGCAGCACATCGACTTCCCGAACGCCACGGTCACCATGGCGGGCGATCTGTACCTGCCCGAGAACTTCTCCGCCGACCAGTACTACCCGGCGATCGTGTGTGTTCACCCTGGTGGCGGAGTGAAGGAACAGACCGCGGGGCTGTATGCGGCCAAGCTCGCCGCCGAAGGCTTCGTCACCCTCGCCTTCGACGCCTCCCATCAGGGCGAGAGCGGCGGCATTCCGCGCCGACTGGAAGACCCCTTCGCCCGGGTCGAGGACATTCGCGCCGCCGTCGACTACGTATCGACCCTCGACTTCGTCGATGCGGCCCGCATCGGTGCGTTCGGTGTGTGCGCCGGCGGCGGTTACGCGATCGACGCCACCAAATCCGACCGCCGGATCAAGGCCGTCGGCGCGGTGAGCCCGGTCGACATCGGCGCCACCTTCCGGCGCGGCTGGGACGGCTCCTTGCCGCTCGAAGCGCAGATCGCCACACTGGACGCCGTCGCGGGTCAGCGCGCGATCGAAGCCGCTGGTGGCGAGATCGCCGAGATCACCTACGTGCCCGAAATCCTCGACGACACCACCCACGCCGACATGGTCGAAGCGCACGAGTACTACCGCACCCCGCGCGCACAGCACCCGAACTCCGAGAACCGGATGCTGTTCACCGCCAGTGTCACCCGGATCTTCGACTACGACGCCTTCGCCGGTGCCGAGTTCCTGACCCAACCGATGTTGCTGGTCGCCGGGTCGACGGCCGGTTCGCTGTGGCAGGCGCAGGCCCTGCACAAGCGCCTGCCGGAGAACACCGACCTGGTGCTGGTCGAAGGAGCGGGTCACGTGGGGCTCTACGATCGGCCCGAGTACGTCGAGCAGGCCATGGCCGCCCTGTCTCCTTTCTTCACAGCCGAGTTGCTGTGAACTGACGCCGCCCTTCTCAAGACGTGATATGTAATATATTATCCATCGCTGTGACAGGCGTCACGTTCAATACTTCCGAAGGGTGGCATTCATGGCAGGCGAACATCTCGACCGGACCGCGCGACGCGTAATCGCGGGCATCGACGCCGACGGTAGATCGACCATCGCCGTCGATGAGGACACTGCTACCCGCATCGCCCTGCCCGCGTTCACGGTGAACGATGTCTGGCGGGTCGACGCGTTGCCCGCCGCCATGGCGGACGGTGACACGCTCGGTTCCGAGGTGGAACTGGATCCGCCCGCCGCCGGCGTGGTGGTGCGCCTGGCGACCTTCCCGCCCGACAGTGAGATCGATCCGGCTGTCTACGCGGAATCGATCGGTGACCTGCACGGCGAGGACGCCAAGGCCGATGATGACGCGATCGTCGGCCTGCATGCCACCGAGACCGTCGACATCGCCACCATCATCGACGGCGAGATCTACGCGATCTACGAAACGGGGGAGACCCTGCTTCGCGCGGGCGACACCGTGATCAACCGCGGGATCAAGCACGCCTGGAGCAATCGGACCGACAAGCCGGTGACCATGGTGGCGGTCATGCTGCCAGGTAAACGCTGACGGCCGAACAGCGCCGGCCAAAGGCCTGGGAACCGCCGACGGGGCCCAGGCCTTTGTTGTGTTCACGCATGGGCCGGTCGGCAAAAAATATTCCGGATCATATATTATGCGATATTGTGATCCACGTCGCACGGCGGTGTCGCTGTGGCAGAACGTCGAAGGAGTACGAAATGGATGGTCGGGCCCCGCGCAAACGAAGTGGCCTTGTCGTGGTCATGCTCTGTTTTCTGACGATCGTGGCCGACGGCTACGACCTCATCGTCTACGGCGCCACCGTGCCGAGCCTCCTGGACGAGCCGGGGTGGGGGATGTCGGCGAGCACCGCGGGCTTGATCGGCAGCTGGACCCTGGTCGGTCTGATGGTCGGCTTCCTGCTCGCCGGCCCGCTGGCCGACCGCATCGGACGCCGCAAGGTGATGATGGCCGGTGTCGTCTGGTTCTCCACCGGGTGCGCGATCTGCGCGGTCGCCACGTCGCCTGAATTTCTCGGCGCCGCACGGTTCTTCACCGGCATCGGCCTCGGCGGCGTCGTCCCGTCGGCGGTCGCCCTGACGATGGAATTCGCGCCGCGCAATCGCAGGCAGATCTACAACGGCATGATGCTGACCGGTTACTCCTTCGGCGGCATCATCGCCGCCCTGGTCGCGATCGCCTTGCTTCCCGACAACAGCTGGCGCGTGCTCTACGGTGTGGGTGCGTTGTGCGTGATCGTGGTGCCCGCCATGTACTTCTGGTTGCCGGAATCGGTGAACTCGCTGGTCGCCCGCGGGAAGGACGCCGAGGCGGCCGAGCTGGCCGAGGCCTACGGCCTCGACATCGCCGCGATTCGCGCCGAACAGCGAATCCAGGTCGACACCGCCGCGAGCACCGACAGCAGGAGCGGGCTGCGCATGCTCCTCACCCGCCGGTACCTGCCCTCGCTGCTGCTGTTCGTCCTGGTCTGCGTCTGCGCCCAGGTGATCACCTACGGTCTGAACACGTGGTTGCCGGTGCTGATGCGCGAAGCGGGGTACCCGCTCGGCTCCTCGCTGCAATTTCTGCTGGTCCTGCAGGTCGGCGCCATCATCGGCATGATCGGCGGTTCGATGCTCGCCGACCGGTACGGGTCACGGCGGATCCTGGTTCTGTTCTTCGTCATCGGCGCGGTGTCGCTGCTCGCGCTGAGCCGCAAACTGGACACCGCGGTGTTGATGGTCGCGGTAGCGGGTGCGGGGCTCGGGTCCATCGGCAGCAGCTCGCTGGCCTACGGTTACGTCGCCGCCAAATACCCCGCCTCGTGCCGGGGTTCGGCTGTCGGCGCCAGTATGGGCCTCGGCCGCGTCGGTTCCATCCTCGGTCCGTCCATCGGTGGCTGGGTCGTCGGCTCCTCGCTGGGCAGCCACTGGAACTTCTACGCCTTCGCGATCCCCGCGCTGATCGCCGCCGTCATCGTGATCCTGATGCCCGCTTCGACGGTCGACGACGAGGTCGCACAGGTACGGGCCCCTGAGTCGGACCCGGGCGGGGTCGTCGAGCCGGCCCGCTAGCTTCGGAGTTCTGTGTCGGGAAAGCTAAATCGTCATCGCGTCGGCGGGCAGGCGGGTCAAACCGAGCCGGGTGCACTGCCGTATCAACGGTGTGAGAGTGTGTTCGGCCTCGTCCCGGCGCCCGGCCCGCCGCAGCGTGGAACCGAGCAACAATCCGGCGCGCAACCTCGCCAGTGGGCGGCGGTTCGCGTGCATGCTCGCGAGGAGGAGTTCGGCTCGTGCCAGCGCGCGTTCGTGTTCGCCGGCTTCCGACAGCAATCGGATGGCGGAATCCTCGTCGAACTCGTCGATGGCGGCGACGATTCCGTCGTCGTGCCGGACCGTGCGTGGTGCCAGCAGGGCGTCGGTGATTCGCGGGTCCAGCTCGAAGCCCGCGCGGACCTGTTCGTTGTGGAGACGAGCGGTCAGCCGAGGCAGCTCGAGGCGCTCGGCGACCGACAGGCCTTCTGTCAGGAGTTCACGCGCGCCCTCGCGATCGCCGCGCAGAGACCGGGCCCGCGCTCCTGTTCCATAGGTGGCCAGCATGAAGTCCACACCGCCGCCGCCTTCGGTCGACAGTTCCCTGCTCTTCGTGAGCAGATCCACGGCAGCGTCGAGATCGCCTGCCTCATAACGCAGTTCACCGAGTAGTGCCCCGGCCAGACGGGTGGCGTGTGCCGCCGGGCCCATTGTGGTCCGTGCGGTATCGAGTGCGACGGTGAACAGCTCCTCGGCGCCGGCGATGTCGAGCTGTTCGTGGGCGGCGAGACCGGCGAAGCAGCGACCGTAGACGGACAGGAAGGGGCCGGTCGCCTCGTGGTACGGCACCGCCCAGAGTTGCCGTCGCCGCGCCTCGTCGAAGTCGAAGCGATGGATCGCGGCGAAGGTGGCGATATTGGCGGCCACGCCCGGAATTCGGGGAGAGAAGTCATCGGGACGGGCCAGCGCCTGCCTGATCAGCCCGTCCAGTGCCGATACCCGGTCGGCGAACATCTCGCGGACACCGATCGCGACATCGGCCTCGGCCCGTAGATCGGCACGGTCGGCTTCGTCGACCCCGGCCAGGGACGCCTCGAAACTGTCCAGGCAGGCCTCGGCGGCCGCTGGCCTGCGTAGAACCAGGTTCACCCACACCCCGAACAGCTGGATCCGTGGTCTCGGGCGGCACACGCTCGCGGGAAGTTTGGCCAGAATCCCCTGCAGCGTCACCATTCTGGACCGTTCCAGCAGATAACCCGCGCCCTCCTCGACGAACTCGGCCGCGCGGCCGGGGTCTTCGGCGGCGAGTGCGTGTTCGACCGCATCGTTGAGCAGATGATGATGGGCGAACCACTGCGCGGCCCGCCGCCGCAACCCGGCGACCTGTCCCGGCCGGTTCTGGGCCAGCCTGCGGCACAGGTACCCGGCGAAGAGTTGGTGGTAGCGGTACCACTCGCTGCCGGGGGCGGTCGGCAGGAGGAACAGTCCCCGTTCGGCGAGGTCGGCGAGGACGTCGGCGGCATCGGCGCGGCCGGTCAACGCGGCCGCCAGACCGCCGCAGATCCGCTCGCAGATCGAGGTCGTCATGAGGAAGTCGAGCGTTTCCGGGTCGAGGGCATCGAGCACGTTCTCGGCCAGGAACGCACCGATGTCGGGATGGGTGGCGAGGCTGCCGAGTAGCCGTCCCGTGTCCTCGCCCGAACGCAACGACAGCACCGCGAGTTGCAACGCGGCGATCCACCCGTCGGTGGCCTGGGTCAGCGCCAGAACTTCTTCCGCGTCCAGGTGCACATCGTCGGCGTCATCGAGGAAGGTGCGGACTTCATCTGCGTCGAAACGCAAAGTGGCGGCGTCGATCTCGGTGAGCTCAGCGTGCATGCGCAACCGGCTGACCGGCAGGTTCGGGCGCGCGGTGGTGGTGACGACGAGCGGAAGATGATGGCAACCGTGCTCGAGCAGGAACCGGACGGCCGCCACCGAGTCGGCGCCGGTGACCCGCTGCCAGTCGTCGAGGACCAGGGTGACCCGCTGGTCGCGGGTATGCAGACCGTCGACGAGCTCGGTGAGGACGGCACGGGCCGGATCGTCGGGGTCGGCCTCGAGCAGGCGATCGAGATCGTCGGCGAGGTCGGGAACCGCAGGACGGACAGCCTCGACGAGGTGGGCGAGAAACCAGGCGACGTTGTCGTCGTCCTCGTCGACGGTGAGCCAGGCGACGGCGGCGCCGTGTTCCACGAGCTCGTCGTGCCATTGTGCGGCGAGCGTGGTCTTCCCGAAACCGCTGGGTGCGTGAATGGTGGTGAGCCTGGTGCGTTCACACGCACGCAGCCGCTCGAGCAGCCGCTTACGGGCCAGCGTCGCACGCGCCGGTGTCGGCGGGCGGTACTTGGTGGCCGGAGTCGGTGGGGCAGTGGTTCGTTCCTTCGATCGCGGTGCCGGCCCCGCCACCCGTGGTGGCGGGCTCGGAACCCGAAGTACATCAACGGGTGCGCCCGTAGCCCGTTGCGCCGCACACAGTTCCGCGCCGAAACCGGCGGCATCGGCGGGCCGGTCGGCTGGGTCGGGAGCCATCGCGTGCTCGATCACCGACCGGACCGCCGCAGGCACATCCCGGCCGGTGAGATCGGGGCTCGGTTGCCGGGAAATTCGCAGGAATTGGGACACGACCTGCTCGCCTACGCGACGTTCGTAGGCGACATGCCCGGTGAGGGCGCAGAAGAGTGTGGCGCCGAGACTGTACACATCCGCGGCAGGGGTGGCCGCAGCGCCGCGCAGCACTTCGGGTGCGGCGAACGCGGGGGAGGCGCTCACCACACCCGTGGTGGTGTGGAATCCGCCCTTGACCCTGGCGATGCCGAAATCGGTGAGCTCCGGCTCGTTGTAGTCACTGATCAGAATGTTGGCCGGCTTCACATCGCGATGCAGGATGCCCGCCCTGTGCGCCGACTCCAGCGCACCAGCCATCTTCACACCGAGCCGCAGCGTCGCCGCCCAGTCGAGCGGACCGCCGGTGTGGATGCGTTGCTCGAGCGACCCACGCGCGTGATACGGCATCACCAGATAGGGGTGCCCGCGATGGGTCGTGCCCGCGTGGAAGACGGCGACGATGTTCGGATGGCCCGAGAGCCTGCCCATCGCCTGCTGCTCACGCACGAAACGCTGCAATCCCTCCGGGTCCAGCTCAGCGGTCAGTACCTTCACGGCGACAACCCGATCCAGATCCGGCTGGGCGCACCGGTACACGACTCCGAAGCCGCCGCGCCCGATCTCCTCGGCGTCTTCGAAGCCCGCCGCGGCCAGCTCCGCGGGAATTCCCGAAGCGGAGCTGCGCTGCGTCGACTCGATGTCGGCCATCTCGGCTCGATTCGGTACTGCTCGGGTCGCGGTGCGGGGGTGCGCTCGCCTCTACCGAGAGTAGCCCTGTCGATGCCGGTGTTCGACCGGCATCACACCCGTTTCGACCAGTAGTGCACCCAGCGGTACTTCGCTCGCTCTCTCGGCGTCATTCCGCCCCAGATGCCGTGCGGCTCGTTGGTGGTGACCGCGTGGTCCCGGCAATGGGTCAACACCGGGCATCCCGCGCAGACCTTCTTGGCGGCAAGCACCTTTCGCGATTCCTGGGCCGTGTCGTAGAAGTCGTTCACGTCGTAGGCGCGGCAGGTGGCATACATCTGCCAGTCCCACGCTTCCGCACGGGGCGGAGGAAGGCGCAAAGACTTCTCGCCCGCGGGCCTCATGCCGGTTCACCCACGGTGACGCTCAGCGCGCGCCGGTGAGCGGCCGCGGCGAGCTCACGTTCCCGCGCGCTGTCGGGTCCGCCGAGACCGGCCAGGTGGTCGTGCAACCGTGCCTTCGCCGCGTACCAGGCGGCCAGCGCTTGCGCATCCGCGCCGGGGGCGGGACGGGTCAGGCACAACGTGGTCATTTCGATCAGCACGTTCATGATCGGTCCTTCGACTTGCCGGGATCAGTCGTAGACGACGACGCCCCGCAGGTTCCGCCCGGCGTTCATGTCGGCGAAGCCCTGCGTGATGTCGTCGAGGGAGTAGCGGGTGGTGACGAGTTCATCGAGTTTCAGCGAGCCCTGCTGATACATCGCCAGCTGTGCCGGGATGTCGGCGGTGGGCGAGCTCGCGCCGAACAGTGAGCCTTGCAGGCGCTTCTGGTACAGGGTGAGCTCGTGCAGGTTGATGTCGCCCGCGCCGACGGTGGCGTCGCCGAGCCCGACGGCGACACAGGTGCCTGCCTTACGAACAGCGCTCAGCGCCTGCCCCACATGGCGGCCGGTGGTGATACCGACCGTCACGATCGCGGAGTCGGCGCCCTGGCCGTTGGTCATCGAGCGGGCGAGTTCGGCGGCCTCCTCGATGTCGGCGACGGCATGGGTGGCGCCCAGCTTCAGCGCGGAGTTTCGCTTGAACGGCACGGGGTCGACGGCGATCACCGCGGCGGCACCCGCGTGCGCGGCACCCTGCACGGCGTTGATGCCGATACCGCCGATGCCCATGACGATCACGACGTGTCCCGGCTTGACCTCGGCCGAGTTCACCGCCGCACCCCAACCGGTGCCGACACCGCAGCCGGTGAGGCAGGCGATATCGAGCGGGATCGATGGATCGATCTTGATCGCCGAGACAGCGGAGACGGTGGTGTATTCGCAGAAGGTGCCGAGCCCGGCGAGCTGACCGACGGGTGCGCCGTCGAGCGAGAGCCGATACGACGTGGGGTCGTCGAAACGCGCGCCCGTGGCCAGGAACGCGCCGAGGTCACACAGGTTCTGGTGGCCGTGTGCGCACCACCGGCAGCGGCCGCACACCGGAAGGAAGGAGAAGACCACGTGGTCGCCTTCGGCGAAGCCCTTGGTGCCCGGCCCGACGGCCTCGACGACACCGGCGCCCTCGTGCCCGCCCGCGAGCGGCAAAATGCCCGGCGTCTGCGTACCGACAGCGAAATGGTCGTCGGAATGGCACAAGCCCGCCGCGGCCATCTTGACCCGGATCTCACCGGGGCGGGGGTCCTCGATGTCGAGTTCGACGATCTCGTAGGCACCAGGAGTCTGCCGAAGCACCGCGCCCCGGGTCAGCACGAGGTGGCCTTGTCGTCGATGTCGGCCCAGCGGATCATCGGTGCTCTCCTTCGCAGTGGTTGATTAAGCATAATATATTCTGCGAGCTTCGTCACGTGATCGGCCTGAAGCTACGCACATCGACGGCACGATACGCATCGGCGAGCGCACACAGGGTCGCCGTGCCGAAGACGCCCACTCGGTCGAAGGCGACAGCCGTGCCGACCGCGATGCCTGCCTCTTCGATCCGCTCGGTGGTGGCGAACCCGACAGCGGGTCCTACCGGCAGCCGGGCCAGGGCCAGCGAGATGTCGGCGTTGATGAATTCGAGCCCGTTGCTGCCGAGGTTGACCGCCACATTCACCACATCGGCAACGCCCGCGGCCAGTTGGAACGAAGTGACCGGCTCGCCCTCGACTACCGGAATCTGCTCGTGCCAGATCGTATTGCGAGCGTCGTTGGTCGACCGCGCCGCGTCGCCCCACCCTGTCTCCTCGGTGAAGTAGAGCCGATGCTGGGACTCGATCAGCGCGGTGTCGAGCGGGGGCGGCTCCGGCCGCGCGCCGCCTGACCAGGCCGCGCCCGGTGGGCTCTGGCCAGGAGCCAGCCACAGTGCCGATGCTCGGGCGACGTGCCTGCCGTCCTGCTCGAGCACGGCGTCGACCAAGCACAACCGCTTTCCTTCCCGGACGACGGTCGCCGAAGCGCTGCACGGGCGTAGCCGGGCGGGTCGGAAAAGGTCGACGGTCCACCGCACCGGCGTCAGGTCCGGACGTCTGATGGTGCGCATCTGCTGTTCGGCGGCACGTGCCAGTGCCGAACTCACCGCGAGCCCACGCATGTGCTCCTCGCCCCACCCGCTCGCGGCCTCGGCCTGGGGGATCAGCTCGATCCCGTGCCGACTGTTCCGTGTACGAAAGAATGCTTCGGTCACCGGTTACCTCCGAATAGACTCGCCTATAATATTAAATATATGATAAAGTCGGCAACTGAACAGTAGACCTCCCGAAGCCCTTCTGATCCCCCAGGGGCCTCGGGCGCGGCGTCGGTCACCGCGCGCACGACATATCGATGCGCTCTCATCCCTGCGGTGACCGACGCCCTTTCCATGGGGTGGTGCTGCGCGATCGAGCTTCGGGGCCGCATAATGCGTAAGTGCCGAACGACAAAGACCCTTTGGGCGCCGATTCCTCGCCGCGGGAGCTACCCCGTCGCGTGAATTCGCAGCGTCAGCAGCTGTCCGAAGACGTCGCGAGCTACGTGCGGGAACTGATCATCTCGGGTCGGGTGCGATCCGGCGAGTTCCTGCGCGCCGAACCGATCGCGGAAGCGGTCGGAGTGAGTAACACCCCCGTTCGTGAAGGTCTTCTGCTGCTCAGTGGTGAGGGATTCGTAGAACTGGTCCCTCGGCGCGGGTTCATGGTGTCGGCGTTCAGTAGGCAGGATGTGCGCGACCTGTTCTGGGCGCAGGCTACGCTCGCCGGCGAATTGGCTTCGCGCGCGGCGAAATCGATCTCCCCGCGGCAACTCGCTCACTTGGCCGATGTGGTCGCCGAGCACGAGCGGGCGGTCGCCGAGGGGGCCGATCTCGACCGCATCGTCGCGCTCGGCCACGAATTCCATCGCAGCGTGAATCTGGCGGCGGATTCCCGCAGGCTCGCGCTGTTGTTGCGTTCCATCGTCAAGCAGCTGCCCAACCGGTTCTACGGCAATATCGAGGGTCATGCCAACGAATCCCTCGATTTCCATCCTGCCATTCTCGAGGCGTTGCGAAAGCGCCGCGCGAAGACGGCGAGCAGTCTGATGCGCGATCACATCATGTCCGGTGCCGACGAGCTCATCGCCATGCTGGAGAAGCAGGGCATGTGGTCCGCGCCGGAGAAATCCACCGCCTAGATCGTCGTGTCCAGAAAGTTGGACACTCGCTCCACCGGTTCGCGCGCAGCATGGGGTGGCGCAGGACAGCACTGCGCCGAACCGGACAGGAAGGCACCGTTCAACGATGAGCAGCACCCCAGATCAGGCCACCAAAGACCTCGCGGACAACTGGGTCAAGGCCCTCACGAACATCGATCTCTTCAAGGAGATCAGCCACGAGGATTGCCTCGTATGGCACAGCTCCGATGACAAGTGGGTCACCGTAGCCGATGCTGTCGCGGCTGTGTACGAGCGTTCCGCCGGTGGTGCCATCCCGACCTTCGTCTCTGTCGGGGTCACCTACACCGAGCACGGGTTCTTTCACGAGTGCACCACCGAGGTCTCGATCGGTGGCCAGGAGATGAAGCTGCACCTGCTGCAGAACGTCGAGGTCCGCGACGGCAAGGCCGCGCGGGTCCGTGAGTACATCGGCCCGGAAATGGGCGTCCAGCCCTGATCCCGAGCGCGAGATCTTTGCGTTGAGGGGCCGGTGTCGTGACCGAGATGTCACGGCACCGGCCCTTTCTGGTCGCTAGGGGGTGAGGGCAACCACCGGCCCGTCGGACATGACCACGCCGGTGTCGACCGACGGACGTCCGGACGGCGCGAGGCTGCCGTCTTCTCGGATCGTGTAGGTGTGCACCCGTGTGGTCACCTGGGCGGTGAGTACATCGATGAGGTACAGCGTCTTGCCGTCGGGATGCAGGGCCACTTGGCCGGGCAGGGTGGCCGCAGGAGCCGCGTACGGCGAGCCGGGGAGTTCGACCAGTCGCCCGTCCGAGTGCAGGTCGAAGCCGGCGATCGACTGGCCCATGGCGTTGGGGACGTACAGGCGGGTGTTGTCGGCGGTTACCACCGCGCCGTGCGGTACGCCGTGAGTCGGATAGGGCGACCCGGGTGTCGGCGACAGCTGCCCGTTCTCGCCGATGACGAACCCGGACAAGTCGAAGCCGAATTCGTTGCTCACGTAGAGATAGCGCCCGTCACGGCTGAATCCGGGGGCGACGGGACCGAGCTTCACCTCGATGGCGCCGAGCGGGGTCATCGTGCCGTCCGGCGAGATCGCGTAATTGGACATGGTGTTGCCGAGGTATGTGACGACTCGGAGGAACCGGCCGCTCGGATCGACGGCCGCCATGCCGACCGCGCTGAACCCGTCCACCGGAACAGTCGGGGCTCCGCTGGGAACGAGTGCACCCGAGGCGGTCACCGCGAACGACTCGACGTGGCCAGGGGCTCCGCCCACCACGACGAACAGCTGTTTGCCGTCGGGGCTGAGTGCAGCGGCGGTAGGCGGCCCGCCGACGGTGATGTCAGCGCCTGGAACCGGATGCAGGGTGCCGTTGTCGTCCAGGCGGTACCCGGAGACGCCGAAGCCACCGGCGTGCGGAACGTAAACCGTGCGGCCGTCCGGGGCGAGCACCAGCGAGAGTACGCCGAAACCGGTGGGAAACGGGCTGTTCGGGACACTCGACAACGACCCGTCGTCGGCGACGCGCAAGACGCTGATACCCATCGACGCGGTACCCGCGACCATCATGAAGCGGGAATTGGCGGCCGATGCCGGACCGGGCGCGGCGGTCCAGCTGGCGACGCTGAACAACGCGGCGATGAAAGCCGCTGTGGCGCAGCGCATTATACGCCCGCGAGGGCGGTATCGGGAGGGAGGGGGGAGGGAAGTCATCGGTGATCTCCTCGACGAGACTCGAAGTCCACGTTCCGCAGAGGGCGAAGCGTGCGACAACCCGGAACGATCACATTTTATATACAATCCGGCAACTATCGTTGTGTGCCGTGACAACTGGCCGGGTATCTCGTTGCGTTATTTCAAACGGACTATCCTCAGTGAGATTGCACACTATATTGTGCATAATTCGGAGCAGGCGACGTGGCCTGCCCGGTACACGGAGGTATCGCATCCTGATGCTCAGGAACGCACTCACACCGCGACGTGTCGCCGCCGGCGTCGCCGCCGCCTTGGCGCTGTCGTTGTCCCCGGCGCTCGCGCATTCGGACCCTGCGGCCGACGCGCCTCGCTATCTGCTGGTCACCGGTACCGGCTCGTCGAACATCAGCGTGCTGCGAGTCGAGGACAACGGTTCGCTCACTCAGGTGCCCGGTTCGCCGTTCGCCAGCGACACCGGCTCGTTGACTCTCGAGATCACTCCGGACGGTCGCCGGGCCTACGCGGGGCATGTGGTCTCCGGCTCGATCATCGGTTACGACCTCGGAGCCGACGGCTCCCTGCGCGAGATCGCGAGTAGCCGGATCGATCTCGGTGCGCCGGTGATCGGGGTGACGATCACCCCGGACGGTTCCCGCTTGTTCGCGACCGTCGGCTCGCTGACAACCGAGGTCCGCTCCTTCGATATCACCGCCGCAGGCGTTCTCGTGCCCACCGGCGCGCCCGCCACCCCCGTCCCCGGGATGAGTGGGCTGAGCCTGCCTCAGGTCACCCCCGATGGGCGCAACCTGATCGTGAGTACCTTCATCGGCGCCACGGTCACCAGCTATGCCATCAACCCCGACGCATCGCTCATTCAGGTCGGACCGACTCTGGCAACAGGCGAACGCCCCGCGCTGCCCGCCATCACCCCGAACGGGCGTCACCTCTACATCAGCAACGAGGGCAGCGCTACTTTGTCCGGCTACGTGATAGCACCGGACGGCAGCCTCGCCGACGCGCCCGGTTCGCCCTACCCCACCGGTGACACCCCGCACGGTTCGGCGATCACCTCGGACGGCAAGCACATGTACGTGCCCGCTTCGAGCGGTGGCCAGGTCGACGGCTTCAGAATCGGCGCCGACGGCGCGCTGTCACCGTTGCCCGGTTCGCCCTACCCCACACCGGGTGGCACCATCCCCGGCCGGGTGGTACTGAGCCCCGACGAGGACGAGCTCTGGGTCATCGACTCTCTCACGGTGAACGGCACGGCCAGAGTGCATACCTACACCGTGGCAGCCGAAGGAAGCATCGCACCGTCGGGCCTGCCCGCCGTCGACACCGGCGTGATCTTCCACGACGGTCCCTCTGCCCACCTGACCCCCATCCGATGACGCGTGGGGTGGGCCGACCGGCCCGCCCCACTGTCGACCCGAGCTCACCCCGAGGAGAATGCCTGTGCCGTCGGCCGAAGGAGAACCGAGCGTTCCGGACGCCAGTTCCGGTAGTTCACATCGCCCGATGCGCCCGCGTTTCGGCACGAGCGTGCGAACCCGCGTGCTGGCGATCGCGCTGATCCCGAGTCTGGTTCTGCTGGCAACCGGCGCGGTCGCGGTCACTCTGGTCGGGCTACGGGCGCAGTCGGTGAAGGAGTGGTCCGACTACCGGGGCACGGTGATCGACCCACTGCTCCGGTTCGTGACATCGATCCAGACGGAGCGGCTCGCCAGCGTCACCGCACAGGATCACTCGCCCGGTGCGGACGCGGAGCTGCGCACCAGTCGTGACGACACGGATCGGGCGATCGCGGAAACCGCCCGGATCGCCTCGGCCGCACAGGGTATGGATTCCGATACCGGCGCCGAGTCCATTCAAGCGTTGTCGAATCTCATCGGGCGGATGCAGGTGATTCGCGAGTCGGTCGACAGCAGGAAGGCGACAACCGGTGACGTCGATCAATACTTCAGCGATCTCATCGCGGCCATGCTCGGTGCGGGACAGGAGTCCGCGCGGCTGAAGTCCTCCGACACCACGACGATGGACGCCGAGCTGACGTCGATCGAATTGCTTCGTGCGGCCGAAAGCCATTCGCGTGTAGTCGGCCTCGTCGCTGCGGGCGCCGCTGCCGACAGCATGTCACCACTCGAGCGCCGGGTCCTCGCGCAGCACGTCGGCGTCTACCGCAAACAGTTCGACCTCATCGATTCCCGATTGACCGAGGGAGTGCGCACCAGTGTTCGCGCCCTGGTCAGCGGAGCCGACTGGCGTGTCGGCAGTACCGGCGAAGACGCGATGGTCGAGCGGGGCGAGCTGACGATGCCGGTCGAGGAATGGTTGGCTGCCGAACGCGCGGTCGATACCCGCCTGATCACGCTGATCCGTGATCAATTCCGGGTGACTGTTGATGCGACCAGCGCGGCGGCCGATCGCTTGATCGATCAGTTGCTTCTCGTCTCGGCCATCATGCTCGTCGTCACGATCCTCGCTGTGTCCGGTTCGCTGGTGCTGGCCAATCGGCTGCTGCGCCGCTTGCGAACCCTGCGTTCGGCCAGCCTCTCGCTCGCCAACGACCGGCTGCCCGAGCTCATCGGCCGCATCCATCACGGAGAACAGATCGATGTGCCGGGCGAAACCGCCCCGGTCGATGAGGGCCGCGACGAGATCGGTCAGGTGGCCGAGGCATTCGCCATCGCGCAGCGAACCGCGATCGAGACCGCGGTGGGCGAGGCGAGCACCCGGAACGGGTTCAACAAGGTATTTCTCGATATCGCCTTCCGCAACCAGGCCCTGGTACGCAGGCAGCTCGATGTTCTCGATGTCGCCGAGGCGCGCCAGGACGACCCGGAGGACCTCGAGCTGCTGTTCCAGCTCGACCACTTGGCCACCCGTGCCCGCCGCAATTCCGAAAACCTGCTCATTCTCGGTGGTCGCACCCCGGGGCGTCGCTGGCGCAATCCGGTAGCGCTCGAGGAGATCGTGCGCAGCGCGGTGTCCGAGACCGAGGGCTACGCGCGGGTGAGCGCCATCCGGCTGCCCGCGGTGAGCGTGCTCGGCACCGCCGTCGCCGACCTCGTTCATCTGCTGGCCGAGCTGATCGATAACGCGACCGCGTTCTCGCCGCCGGACGCACCGGTGGCGGTGCACGGCAACTCGGTGGGGAGGGGAGTGGTGGTCGAGATCGACGACCAGGGCTTGGGAGTCTCCTTCGAGGAGCGCGAACGCCTGAACGCGATGTTGGCGCAAGCGCCGCAGTTCCACGAGATGGCGCTTGCGGGGCATCGCCATCTCGGGCTGTTCGTGGTCAGCAGACTCTCGGCGCGCCACGGGATTTCGGTGACCTTACAGGAGTCACCGTACGGTGGTGTGCGCGCGATCGTGCTATTGCCGTGGGCTGTGCTCGAAGCCGGCGACGACAACCCGACGGCGGCGGTCGAACCTGTGCGCTCTCATGACGCCGTGCACCGGGGGCTCGGTGTCCCCGCGTTGCCGGGTGCTTCCCGGTCCGATCCCGTTCCGGCTCCCGTCGAACCGCAGCCGATCCGGCGGGCCGACCCGGTAGCACGCAACGGACGCCATGTGGCGCGGCAGGCCCCTCTCGCCGGGCTCGATGGAGCCTCGGTCGCCGACGTGGACCGCAGGCCCGCGCTGCCGAGACGCGAACGCCTCACACACCTTTCTCCGCAGCTCGGTACCGATGTGGGAGAGGAGCATCCGTACTTCTCGGAGCCAGGTGCGACCGCACGTGTCCGCGCGCCCGAGACGGTGCGAACGGCGATGAGTTCGCTACAGAACGGCACGCGACGGGCGCGCGTCCGGCCACCCCATTCCCATCCGTAGAACGGTCAGAACATGAATGAGGACATGATGGTTCGTCAGGCACCGGCAGGCACGCTCGACTGGTTGCTCACCAATCTGGTGGCAACGGCATCAGGCGCCGAACGCGCGGTGGTTCTGTCCGCCGACGGCTTGGCGCTGGCCGGATCCGACGGAATCGAGCGAGAGGACGTCGAGCACTTGGCCGCGATGTCGTCGGCCCTGCACAGCCTGGCGCGTGGTGTGGGGACGCGGTTCGGTAAAGGTGCGCTGCATCAGACCGTGGTCGAGCTCGAGCACGGTTATCTCCTGGTCACGGAGGCAGGACACGGTGCGTGCCTGGCGTTGCTGACCGACGCCGAGGTGGATCTCGGTCTGATCGCGTACGAGATGAATGTGATCGTCGGCCAAGTGCGTGAGCATCTGTCGGCGGCACCGAGAACCTCGATGTCGACGCGCGTGCCGTGAGTGAGGGGCTCGATGACGTGTGGGGCTATGAGGACGACGACCCGGGGCCTCTGGTCCGGCCCTTCGCGCTGACCCGAGGGAGGGCGGGCACGGATCTTCCGGATCTGGACATCCTGACCCTGGTGATCTCGGTCGGCTACGACTCCGACGTCAATAAACTCGATCGCGAGTACGCCCAGATTTTTCAGCTGTGCCGCCATCATCCGATGTCGATCGTCGAAATCGCCGCTCACCTGAAATTGCTGCTGGTCACTGTGAAGGTGCTGGTGAGTGACCTCATCTCCGCAGGCTATGTGATCTTCCGATCTCCCCCGAGGGCCGAAGCCGGCCCCGACCCCGAACTACTGCAGGCGGTACTGGATGGCATACGCAACCTCTGACGGACGCGATTCGTCGGTCATGTCCACCGAATTGGCGGTGAAGATACTGGTGGCGGGCGGGTTCGGGGTGGGCAAGACGACGATGGTCGGCGCGATCAGCGAGATCACCCCGCTGCGCACCGAGGAACAGCTCACCGAGCTGAGTAGTTCCGTGGACGACCTGCGGGGTATCGAGGCCAAGCGAACAACCACCGTCGCACTGGATTTCGGCCGGATCACCATCAATTCTCGGGTGATCCTCTATCTGTTCGGTACGCCGGGACAGGATAGGTTCTGGTTCCTGTGGCCCGAACTGTCCCGTGGTGCGCTCGGCGCGGTGGTCCTGGTCGATACCCGGCGACTGGCCGACAGTTTCGCGGCAGTGGACTATTTCGAGTCCCGGCGCATCCCGTTCGTGATCGCGGTGAACTGCTTCGACGGAGCGGATCGATATGCGTCCGAGGAGATCGCCGCCGCTTTGGGGGTGCCGGCCCATGTGCCGATCATGCTCTGTGATGCGCGCGACCGAGCATCGTGTAAGGAGGTGCTGGTTTGCCTGTTCGAATACATCATGGCCAGCTCCGCCGCAGTGCGCTCGCGCGTGATCTGACTTGTGAAGAGGCACAACAACTCTGGCACGTAAGCAGGGTGCACAATATATTATGTCGGTATCCGTACTCCTGGATGCGAACTTCTTCGAAAGGTCAACCAAATGAGCGATCTGCTCGATCTGGTCAACGTGCACTACGCCGGCCTGGAAGGCGGCGATCTGGACCTGGCCGCGAGCCCGTTCACCGAGGACGTGGCAGCGCAGTTTCCGTCCGGCCCGCTCACCGGGATCGAAGCGCTGCGGGCGACGATCGCTGCCTTCATCACGGCGTTTCCCGGGATGAAGATCGAACGTCGCAACACGTGGGTCGACGGAGACACCGCGATCGCCGAGATCGTCTTCACCGGCGTGCAGACCGGCCCGCTGGCGACTGCCGACGGTGAGGTTCCGCCCTCGGGCCGCACGGTGACGTTCCCGCTCATCGATACCTTCACCCTGCGTGACGGCAAGGTGTCCGAACATCGGGTGTACTGGGACAACGTCAGCTTCCTGACTCAGCTCGGCTTGATGCCCGGTCAGGACTGAGCAAGTGTTCGGCGCAAGACCCCTTCGGCTCCTGCCGGAGGGGTCTTGCGCTTTCTGCGCCCGGGGCGGTGTGCAGAATGCTGGACATTTCGTCTGGGTTTCGCCCCATAGCCTCCCAGCTATGACCTCTGATTCAATGTGGAAGGGTGGTTCGGGGAACCGGCGCATGCGAGCGGGATGGGTACTCGTCCTCGCGGCGACGGCTCTGCCCGGTCTCACCGTGGCGGCACAACCCGCCTCGGCCGACCCGACCGGGTATCACATCTACGCCCACGGATTCCTCAGCAACGGCATCGTCGGCTACAACGCTTCCGACACGGACCGGCCGACTTCGATCCAGGGCAAGCCCATGCCAGGCGCACTGAACTGGCCCCAGGCGCCCAGCCCGGACGGCCGGTTCTTGTTCGTCGCCCCCGGGACGAACCCACAGCTGATCCCCTACGCGATCGGCGCCGACGGCGAACTCGCCGCGACAGGAACGCCGCTACCGTTGCCGGATGTCCCGGTAGACATCATCTTCGCGCCGAACAGCCGCGATGCCTTCGTCGTCGTCGGGGTCCAGAACGCGCAGGTGGTGCCGGTGCGGATCGGCGCCGACGGAACTCCTACCCTCAACGGTTCGCCCATGCCGTTCGGAGAGTCTCTCGACGGCGTCGCCTCGGGGACCGTCTCGCCGGACGGCAAGCAGTTGTACGTGGCCAGCCTGCTGCCGCGTCAGCTGCTGGTGTTCGACATCAACGCCGACGGTTCGGTGTCCCCGGTCAAGCAGCGGGTGTCGACCGGGTTGAACCCGATTTATCCTCGGGTCACCCCGGACGGTGAGCATGTCTATGTCGTCAACGAGATCAGTGGGTCGGTATCCGGGTTCGCGCGGTCCGGAGACGGCACGCTCGCCGAAATCGCGGGGTCGCCATTCCCGACGGGCATGCTTCCCCACGTGACGAGCATCACGCCCGACGGGCGCTACTTGTATGTGCCGAACATGGGGTCGGGCCACATCAGTTCCTTCGCGGTGGAGCCGAACGGTGTGCTGACTCCGTTGCCCGATGTCGCGTTCGCGCCGGACAGGCCCGGAACTTTCGCCGAATCCTCGGTTATGTCGCCTAGCGGCGGAGTCCTGTGGGCGCTGGGCACCGATCCGTTGCGGGGCGGGGAGGAGATCCTGCGGCGGTTCACCATCGGCTCCGATGGAGTGCTCGATCTGGATGAATCGGTCGCGGTCTACACCGGCACCTATGTTGCCGATGGGCGGACGTTGTCGCTGGTTCCCCGTCGCTGATCACGCGGACAGGCCCCTCCGGCATCGCTCGGAGGGGCCTTTCCTGTGTCCGGACCTATGGTCGGCATCACCCCAGTTACGCAATTAAGTTGTTTAATTTAGTTGTATGGTTGGGTGATGACCCGCGTACCGTCCACTGCCCGAGAGCTGGGTGAAGTCCTGCATCCGATCGCCCGTCGCCTGCTTGCCGGACGGACGATCTCGGCGGGAAAACTCGGCGTTCTCGGCTATTTGTCCACCCACGGCCGCGCGACGGCAACCACGCTGGCCACTGTCCAGACTGTCAGCCCGCAGGCCATCGCCACTGCCGTGCGCGAACTCGAAGCACTCGGGCTGGTCGTACGAACTCCTGACAGCGAGGACCGCCGTCGTGTCTGGGTCGAACTCACCGACGCGGGCCTCGTCCGCCTCGTCGAGGAGCGGGCGGCGGGGTTGAACTGGCTGGCGCGCGCCATCGACGAGCGACTCACCGATGAGGAACGCGGCGCTCTCGGCCGAGCACTGCCCGCGCTTCAGAAGCTGGCCGCGGCGGGTCCGACCGAATGATCGCCGCGCGCCGTCTCACTCCCGCCCTGGTCTATACCGCATTGACTTCGGCGATTGTGAGCTCTCTCGGCATGTTGTTGGTGCCCGCGATCTCGCGCGAGATGCAGGTCGACGTGAGCGCGGCGCAGTGGATGCTCACGGTCAACCTGCTGGTCGGCGCGGTCACGACTCCGGTGATGGGCAGGCTCAGCGACGGCCCACACAAGAAGCGGCTGCTGCTGTGGTCGCTGACGATCATCTTGCTCGGGTCGGTCGTGGCCGCGGTAGCCACCGATTTCGCGGTGTTCCTGATCGGGCGCGCTCTGCAAGGACTCAGCTACGGGATCGTGCCCGTGACGATCGCCCTCGCGCGGCGCTATCTCCCCGCCGACCACGTGCGTAACGGCATCTCGACATTGTCGGTCACAGTGACCACAGGTCTCGGGCTGGGCTACCCGCTCACCGGCATCTTCGCCGATGTGTTCAGCTATCGCTTCGCCTTCTGGGCGGCGGCGCTGTTCCTGCTGTCGACGGTGCTGGTGGTGTGGAAGATGGTGCCGGACGGTCCGGACGAGCAGGCTCCGCGCACCCCGTTCGACCTACGCGGTGCGCTGTTGCTCGGTGCGGGGCTCTCGGCCTTGCTGCTCGTCGCCGGCGAGGGGTCACGGTGGGGCTGGGGTTCACCGTGGACGCTCGGTTTTCTTCTCGTAGCGGTGGCGATCTTGACCATGTGGGCGCTGGTGGAACTGCGTACCGAGCACGCGCTGGTAGACCTGCGGGTGCTGCGTGCCGGAGACGCGCTCGTCGCGAACGGGACAGCGATCGGTCTCGGTGCCGCGATGTACGCCTGCCTGTCGATCGCCAGTCTGATCGCGCAGGCACCCGCGTCCACCGGCTACGGCATCGCGATGCCGTTGTTCTGGGCCGGTTTCGTCATGCTGCCGCTGTCGGTCGGCAGTTTCGCGGCCAATCGCGTCGTCCGGGTCGTCTCTGCCCGTATCCCGATGCGCGCCTTGCTGATTCCCGGTGCGGCCCTGGTCACCGCGTCGAGCATGCTGCTGTGGCTGGCCCACGACGAGCTCTGGGAGATTCTGCTCGGCATGTTCGGCTTCGGCGCGGGCATCGGCACCACCTACGCGGCGATGCCCGCGCTGATCGCGCGCAGTGTGGCCGACCGTGAGCTCGGCAGCGCGGTGAGCTTCAACCAGGTTCTGCGCACTGTCGGCGGTTCGTTCGGTAGTGCGATGTCCGGCGCGGTCCTCGCCGCCCACCTCGCCCCCGACGGCTACCCGAGCGACACCGGGATCGGCATCGCCTTGGCCGTCGGCGCCGTCGGCTGCACCGCGGTGCTCACAGTTCTCCTGGTCGCTCACCTGATGACGCGCCGTGAACGACAATCTTGACCGACAACGAGATCAGCCGCGGCTGCCACCTGGCAACCGCGGCTGACGCGGGGATGAGTTCGCCTCACGGACCTGCGTTGAACTCCGTGGCGAACTCGGTGACGATCGAGACCGTGGCGTCCTTGGTGATCGCGGTCGCGCCGCCGTCGACCGGCAGTGCGACGCCGGTGATCCAGGCCGACAGATCGCTGGCGAGGAACAATGCCGCGCCGGCGATATCGCGGGCGCGGCCCGCGCGCCCGATCAGCGTCTCGCCGCCGATGCGGTCACCGATCCCGGTGAGGAACTCCCTCTCACGCTCGCGGCTCACCCCGAACATGTCGGTGATGATCGAGGTGAGGACCGCGCCCGGGAGGATGGCGTTGGAGCGGATACCGGTGCCCTGGTTCTCCATGGCCGTTTGCCGGACCAGGGCCAGCACCGCGGCCTTCGCCATCGAGTACGCGCCGCCGTTCCATCCGGCCTGCAACGCGGCGACACTGCCGGTGGTGATGATGGAGCCAGGAACGCCCTGCGCGCGGAACTGCCTGGCCGCGTACTTGTGCGCGGCGACATGGGCTTGCAGGTTCAGCGCCAGTGTGCGGTCGAGTCCCTCCGGAGTGAGGTCATCGATCGGCGAAAGATCCACGGCCGCGCCGGCATTGCTGACCACGACATCGAGGCGGCCGAAGGTGTCCACCGCGGCGTCGATGACGGACTCCACCTGCGCCGCGACGGTGACATCCGTGCGCACGAACAGCGCCGAATCACCCAGGCGGGCGGCGGCAGCCGCTCCGCGTTCCTCCTGGATGTCGGCGAGTACCACCTTCGCCCCGTGGTCGACGAACGTTTCCGCGGTGGCCAGACCCATTCCGCTCGCCGCGCCGGTGATGACGGCGACCTTGCCGTCCAACAGGCTCACAGCGGCCACTGCAGGTGCTTGACTTCGAAGAATTCGCGGAAGCCCTCTTCGCCGCCCTCCCTGCCGATGCCGCTGTGACCGGGGCCGCCCCACGGGGCATCGGGGCGCATGCCGCCGCCGCCGTTGATCGTGACGGTGCCCGAGCGCAGACGCCGGGCGAATTCGATGGCCTGCGGGGTGGGTCCCCAGACATTGGCGTTCAGGGCGTATTTGACGTCGTTGGCCATGCGGACCGCGTCGTCGAGGTCGGTGTAAGGCATGACTACACCGACGGGAGCGAACAGTTCCTCCTGGGCGATCTCGGCGTCGTTGGGGACACCGGTGACCAGGGTCGCTTCGAGGAAGAACCCGTCGTCGAGGCCTGCCGGTCGGCCACCACCGACGGGGATGTCGGCGCCCGTGTCACGCGCACGGGCGAGGAACCCCTCCACGTCGGCGCGGTGCTCGCCGGTGATGAGCGGGCCGAGAACGGTGTCGGGTGCGAGCGGGTCACCGACGGTGAGGGTGCGCAGGAAAGCGCCGGAACGCTCGACGTATTCGTCGAAGTCGGCCTGGGGCACCAGGGTTCGGGTGGTCGCTCCGCAGGCCTGACCGCTGTTGCGGGTGAACCGCAACGCCGAGGCGGGGACCGCGCGTTCGAGGTCGGTGCCGGGCAACACGATGTTGGGTGACTTGCCGCCGAGTTCGAGAACCACCTTCTTCAGTGTCGGGGCGGCGAGGGTGAGGATCTTGCTGCCGACAGCGGGGGAGCCGGTGAAGGTGACCATGTCCACTTCGGCGGCGGTGACGACCTGCTCGGTGACCGCCGGTGGTCCGAACACCAGATTGACCGCGCCCGCGGGGAATCCGGCTTCCTCGACCAACCTGACGAACGCGGCGGTGAGCAGCACGGATTTCGGTGAGGTGACCAGCACCGTGGAACATCCGGCGGCGAGGGCGGCGCCGAGTTTGTAGGCGCTCATCATGATCGGCACGTTGTAGGCGACGATCGCGGCGACCACACCCGCGGGCTGGCGCAGCAGCAGACTGCTGGTGGTGATCGGGTCGTGGTCCAGCGGCATCGGTTGTTCGTAACCGTCGCGGGGTCCCCGGATGGCGGCGTCGGCGAACCAGCGGAAGAACTTCGCGGGCAGGTCGACGTGCAGGGTCGGTCCGCTGCCGATCGGGGTGCCGATCTCGGTGGCGGCGACCTGGACGAGTGTTTCCCGGTTCTCCTGGAGCAGGTCGGCAAGGCGGTGCAGCAGGGCGCCGCGGTCGGCCGGACCGAGACGGCTCCACTCGCCCCCGTCGAAGGCGCGGCGGGCGGCGGCGACGGCCTCGCTCACCTGGGCGGGGCCGGAGGCGGGGGTGAGCGCCACCTGGAGCCCGGTCGCGGGGTTGATCGTGGCGATGGGGTCGCCGTCACCACCGCACCAGCGACCATCGATGTAGCTGGCGGCCGCGCCGATCATGGTTGTCATGTGTGAATCCTTTTCGGGTAGAGATCAATTCGCGAAGGGGGACAGTCAGCCCGCCATATAGCCGCCGTCGACGACGAACTCGCCACCGGTGGCGTAGGCGGCACGGTCGGACAGCAGCCAGCACGCCATCTCCGCGATCTCGCGGGGCTCGGCCAGCCGGGCCGAGGGGATGCGCGCCATGATGGTGTCGCCGCTGCGGCGTTTGGCGTCCTTCATCAGGTCGGTGTCGGTGTAGCCGGGGCACACCGCGTTGATCCGGATGGTCGGCGCGTACTCGATGGCGGCGGTCTTGGTGAGCCCGATGACGCCGTGCTTGGCCGCCGAATACCCGGCGGTGGTCTTGAAGCCCGACAGCCCCGCCAGCGACGCGGTGTTCACGATCGCGCCGCCACCTTGGGCTTCCATCTGCGCCAATTCCGCACGCAGACAGAGCCATACGCCCTTGAGGTTCACCGCGATCGCGCGATCGAAGGCGTCTTCGTCCCACTCGCCGACGCGGCGGCCGCCCTGGCCGATCTGTCCGCCGCTGACCCCGGCGTTGTTGAACGCGCCGTCGAGGCGGCCGTATTCGGCGACGACCGCGTCGATCAGCGCGTTCACCTCGGCACCGTCGGTGAGGTCGGCGGGCACGGTGAGAACCTCTCCGCCCGCGGCGCGCACCTGCTCGGCGGTGGCTTCGAGGCGATCCTTCGACACATCGGTGAGCGCGAGCCGCGCGCCTTCCTCGGCCGCGAGCAGCGCGGTGGCCGTACCGATCCCGCCTGCGGCGCCGGTGATGAGAACGGCTTTTCCGTCGAGCAACATGTGAGTCCTTTCGGGGCGAAAGAGGGTGGGGGAGGGCTTATCCGACGCGGGAGGCGGGCCAGTCGTGGGCGGGTGAGCGCCACGCGGGCCAGTGGTCCTCGGGCTCGGGCCGGGTCACCGACACGTGGTGGAAGCAGCGCTGGCACTTCACGACCATGCGCGGGCCGAGGAAATTGGCGACGGGGTAACGGGCAAGCTCGGCCGCGCCGCAGGCCGGGCACGTGCCGTCGACGGGCACCCGTTCGACATACACGCGGTCGGTCTCGGGGCGGGGGAACAGGAGTCGATCGACTGACATGTCAGTGGTCCTTGTCTTTCAGAGGGTCCAGGTGAGGGGAGTGGCGACCGGCACCTGCCAGCGCCCCTCGGCACGCTCGGCCGCCAGGCGCGCACGTTGTGCGGTGGTCGCGGCTTCGTCGACTTCGCCGTCGGCGAGCACGACTCCGTAACCGGCAGCGGCGAATTCGGGGCTGACCAGCCCGGCTCGTACGTCGGCCACGACGCGATCGGCATCGCGTTCGAGCGGGTCACCCCAGCCGCCACCACCGCCGATGACGAATCGCAGGGCGTCACCGGCTTTCAGGATCAGGCCGGAGAACTTGCCCGTCTGATAGCGCGCGCCCCGGCCGAACTCACCGTGGTTGGGGTCGGGCCTGCCGTCGGCGTCGAACATGCCGAACAACGGCTCGATCCCGCGCAGATCGAGCGGATCGCCGTGCCGGGCGAGATCGAAATTCTCGATGTACCAACCGAAGGCGGGAGCGCCCGCCCCGCCGCCGTTGGACCCGGGGGCACCGACACGGATCCGGTCGGCGGTGACGGTGACCATCGTGTCGGACTCGGCGTAGATCGAATACACCGACCCGGCGCCGCCGCGGTACCGGCCCGCACCGGCGGTGTCGACGACCATCTCGTGCTGGACGACGACCAGCGGGCTCTCGATCTCGAGGTGTTCCTGAACAGAGGTGCGGCAGTTGCCGATCGGGATCACGCAGAACGAGACGCCGTCTTCCTTCCAGGTACCGCCCCAACCGCCGCCGGCGAGCGCGAACGCACCCCACGGTGTGCCCTCGTGCCCGGCGCGGGTGTCGATGCCGCCGAGGCTGACGACCACCGCGGTGCCGGTGTCGCAAGCGAAGGCCTCGTCGGTGGCCTGGCTCAGTGCCTGGGTCACCACATTGATGCCGCGCGCGCCGATATCGGCGTGGTTGGAGCAGCTCGACGGCGGCAGCACCTGCACGACGCTGCCGGACGGCAGGATGGTTTCGACCGGTCGCAGGGTGCCGCTGTTGACCGGAGTGGACGGGTCGACCATCAGCTTGACCGCCTCGATGCAGCGGGTGGCCTCACACCAGGCGGTACCGCAGTTGCCCAGCGGTTGACGCCCCGAGCCGGAGAAGTCGATCTCCATCGAATCCCCGCGGACCTTCACGGTCACGTGCACCGGGATCGCCTCGCCGCTCACACCGTCCTCGTCGAGGAAGTCCTCGGCCGTGTAGTCCCCGTCGGGGATGCTCGCGATACCGCGGCGCATGCTCGCCTCGGTGGACTCGATCGCATAGCGTCCCGCCGCCCGGATCTTGTCCAGGCCACTGCGGGCGACGAGCTCCTGCAGCTGGCGTTCGCCGACGACCAGGCACCCGTGCAGCGCGCGCAGATCGCCGAGCACCAGCTGGGGCACGCGGTTGTTCTCGAGGATGAAGTTGAAGGTCGGTCGCACCGGAACGTCGTTGGCGTACAACAGCGTCGGCGGCAGCTTGAGCTGCTCCTCGAAGTGGGTCTGGGTGCCGTTGGAGAAGCCGCCGGGGATCGCGCCGCCGAGGTCGACCAGGTGCGAGGTGGAGTGCAGCAGGAATTCCACGCGCCCGTTCACGAAGACCGGACGCAGCAGGTTCACATCCGACTGGTGGATGGTGCCGCGCCACGGATCGTTGACGAAGATGACGTCACCCGGCTGCATCGTGTCGATGTCCCAGTCGTCCATCACGAAGTTGGCGATGTGCGGTGCGGTGAAGGCGTGCTGCATGCAGCCCTCCCACAGCGCGACCGTCTCCCAGCCGTCGTCGGTGCGCATGTGGATGGCGCTGGTGCAGTCGAGGATGTCACGGCAGACCGGCGAGAAGGCGCTGCGCATCAGCGAATCCAGCATTTCGCGGGCGACTTCGACGAGGCCGTAGCGCAGGATGTCGAGCTCAACGTCGACGGCGGGGCCGGGGGTTTCGATGGTGGTCATGGTTGCTCCTCAGGCCTGCGGCTCGATGATGAGGTTGAGGTCGTCGTCCACGTGTGCGGCCCGGCCGGGCAGCACGAGGGTGGTCGCGAATTTCTCGGCGATCAGGGCGGGGCCGGGCACCGGGTGGTGCGGCGCGAGACGTTCGCGGACGTGGATCGGTACCTCGACGGGTTCGGTGGTTCCCGGCACGGTCAGCCGGGTGGTGCGCAGGAAGGACTCGCCCTGCTCGGGGGTGTGGTCGGCGGAGCCGAGTTCGCGCGGAATCACCGCGGTCACCTCGACGGTCGAGACGACCACGGGGATCTCGGGCGCCGCGAAACCGTAGGACTCCTGGTAGAACTCGTGGAATCGGGGGATCAGCTCACCGACCCGCTCGGCGGTGACAGCGCCCGCCTCGATCGGCAGCCGGTTGTCCCAGGTCTGGCCGCGGTACATCGCGAACACGGCACGCTCGAAGCGCAGACGCGAGACGTCGATGCCCTGGTCCTGTAGATCTGTGCGGATGCTGTCCTGCAAGGCCGTGAACGCGTCCTCCACCGCGTCGGCCCTATCGGCCGCGAGCGGGGTCATGATGGATTGCGCGCGGGTGACCATGAGATCGCTGCGCAGCAGACCGAGCGCGGAGAACTGTCCGGGACTACGCGGCACGATCACCTTGTCCAGCCCGAGAATCTGCCCGACCCGGTCGGCGAGCATCGGCCCCGCCGACCCGGACGGTTGCAGGGCGAACTCGCGGACGTTGAGGCCGCGGTACACCGAGATGCTGCGCACCTTCGCCGCGATGTCCTGGCAGGCGATTTCGTAAGCGGCGGAAGCGAGTTCGAGCGCCGACATGTTCCACTGCTTGCCGGTCGTGCGCAGGGCCTCGACGGCACCGTCGACATCGAGCTGGATCGCGCCGTTGGCGAACAGGTCCGGTTGCAGGATGCCGAGCGCGGCACACGCGTCGGTGAGCGTGGGTTCCACGCCGCCGCGCTGGTAGCAGACCGGGCCGGGGTTCGATCCGGCCGAGGCCGGGCCGACGGCGACAGCGCCGAGGGCACTGGGCCGGATCAGGCTGCCCGCGCCGGAACCGATGCTCTCGACGTCGACCAGCGGCATGGTCAGGGTCAAGCCGGTCTCGAGGGTCCAGGTGTCGGTGAGCGGGGTCTTGCCGCCGCGGATCGCGGCCACATCGGTGCTGGTGCCGCCGACATCGATGGTGAGCAGGTTCGGCGCGCCGCTCTCGTTGGCGAGCTTGACACTGCCGCTCACCCCGCCGACTGGCCCGGAGACGAGCTGGAACACCGGTGCGCGGCCCGCGTCGGCGAAGGTCGCCACACCGCCGTTCATCATCATGATCCACAAGGTGCCCTGGTAGTCCTGCTCGGACAGCCGGGCCATCAAGCGCTCGAGATAGCCGACGACAGCGGGGCCCACGTAGGCGTCGAGCGCCACCGTGGTGGTGCGTTCGTGCTCACGCGTCACCGGGTACAGCGCCGAAGTCTGGATATAGGCGTCGGGCAGTTCCTCGGCGACGATCTCGGCGGTGCGCTGCTCGTGAGCGGTGTTGATGTAGGAGTTCATCAGGCACACCGCCACCGAGCGGGCGCCCTGTGCGCCGAGTTCACGCGCGGCGCGGCGTACGGCGTCCTCGTCGATCGCGAGCAGTTCGGTGCCGTCGTAGCGCAGACGACCGGGGACGCCGAAGCGGGATTCGCGGCGCACGATCGGGCGTTCCTGGTGCGGGCGCAACCAGGTCGGATCGTAGAAACGATCACCGAATTCACGGTGCATGCGCCCGATGTCGAGCAGATCGCGGTGGCCACCGGTGGCGATCAGGCCGGTGGGCGCGCCCGTGCGGCTCAACAACGCGTTGATGCCGACGGTGTGCCCGTGCACGATCTCGGCGACCTCGGGCACGGCGACCTCGATCGCCGCCAGCGCCGCGAGGACGCCGACCTCCTGTTCGGGGGTGGACAGCACCTTGCCGTCGCGGACCTCACCGGTGGCTCGGTTCAACCCGATGATGTCGGTGAACGTGCCACCGACGTCGATGCCGACGATCCAGTCGGCTTCCCGTTCGCTCTGTGTCATACCGCGCCTCCGTGCCGTGTGCGGCGGCTGTGCTGCCGCTCTATGTCACACGTCACTTTTCCGCCCGGCGGGCACGGCGACATCTGGCGCGGGTAGGAGTTTCGTACGACCTTCGGCCGGTTCGCGACACATCAGGCGCGCAGCGACCCGGACGGGGCCGAGTTCCGCAACCAGATCGACACCGCTTCCGCCCGATTGGCGGCGCCGAGCTTGCGCAGTACCCGGGTGATGTGGGTCTTGACCGTGCCCTCGGAGATCGTCAGTTTGCGGGCGATGCGGGCATTGGAGTCACCCTCGGCGAGCAAGCGGACGATCTGGACCTCCCGTCGGGTGAGAACCTCGTCGTCGGCACGGCTCACCGCGATCGATCGGGTGACGGTGTGCCCTGGCGTGGACCACCGCCCCAACCCCTCGAACTGGGCGCGGATCGCCGCCATGCCCTCCAGCATCGACACGCGCGCCAGCTGCTGGCTCACCCCCTGGGCGAAGGTGGACAGCAACAGCTGGTCGACGTCATCGAGCACACGCTGCTGGTGATAGCAGTCCCCGTGCACGAGGCCGACCACCTCGCCGTCGACCAGCAACGGCGCGATCCCGTACGAGGAGGACTTGGTGATCGCCGCCAGCGGCCGGTTGACTCGCGGATTGTCTTGCACCTGGTGCACGAGTACAGCGCGTGCATCGACGACCGTGTCGTTCTCGACCAGCCCGTGGTCGAGGATCGGCGGATTCTCCCGTCCGACCGCGACGATGTCGGCCGCCCACTGCGGATCACGGACGACGTGCATCGTGTGCAACCGCCACGCGCCGTCCACCGTGGAGACCAACGCGCGGTCGAACCCCAGCCCGCAGGCCGCCTCCGGGATCCGGGTGAGCAGCGAATCCACGTTGGTCACCGCGCTCAGTTCCGACAGTGCGGCGTGCACCTTGCTCAGCCGCTGGGTCCGATTCGCAAGCCGAAGCCGCGCCTGCAGCGATTCCGCCGCCCTGATCCGGTCGAGCAGACCGATCAGTTCGGCCAGCCGTGTGGGCGAGGAGCCCGCGCCGTCGGTGGCGCGCAATGCGTGGGTGGTGACCAGGTCCCAGAGCGCGCCGAGACTCTCTCCACCGGGGTCGCGCTGGTGCTCTACCGGATCCCGATCGAGCACGGCATCGGCGTGCTCGGCGATCTCGGCGATGGTGGCGTTCAGCTCGGCGACACTGCACTGATTCGACGCGCGGCCCATGTTCGGCTCCTGTACTCCGCCCGCACTCAATCGCGGCCGGTCCGGCTCGCGGTTTCCGACGGCAGCTCGCCGAACCGTTCGCGGTACTGCTGGGCGAAGCGGCCCAGATGGAAGAAGCCCCACCGCATCGCCGCGTCGCTCACCGAAGCGGCTCGGCCGGAGGACAATTCGTCGCGCACCCGGTCCAGCCGCACCGAGCGGACGTAGGCGCTCGGCGACATGCCGACCGCGTCGCGGAACGCCAATTGCAATGCCCGGGCGGTGACCCCGGCGCGGGCGGCGAGCTCGGCGGTCGAGATGTCGGCGTCGGGGTGCGCGTGGATGTAGGCCACGGCCTCGCGTACCCGCGTGTGGCCGATGCTCGGCGCGGAACCGGTGAGGATCGGGGTCAGCTGACTCGGTGCGGTGAGCAGAATCTGCGTCATCAGCGTCGACTCGAGTTCACGGCAGGCCAACGGCATCGTCGACACCCCGCCTTCGCGGGCCAATTCGGCGTAGACGAACCGGGTCGAGGCCAACAGGGCGCGGCCCGCGGGGGTGTCGATGGGGAAGGTGAGGTCGAACAGGACCGGCTCGGTGTCCCGGCGACCGAGCAGCCGAGCCGCGTGGCGTTCGAACGGCACGCGGCGCAGATTGATGTGATAGTGCTCGGCGTCGGCGCTCCAGCGAATGGACACCGGGGCGTCGTGCACGAAGGCCACGCCGGCCTCGCCCGCGCCGAACGATCGGCGGGTGCCGTGTTGGGCCACGGTGCTCTGCCCGGCCACGGACAGATTCAGGTGATAGCACGTCTGCATCGGGGGTCCGTCGATGCGGGCATCGGTGCCGTAGGCCATCCGGCCGACCGTCAGGCTCTCGGACCGGACCGTTTCCAGGGCGAAGTCGATCCCGTGCCGCTCGTCGAGAACGAGTTCGTGGTGGGCGAAGGCGGCGGCCACGTGATCGTGCGCGGCGGCCGGATCCTCCGTGCGAAAGGCGCTCACGCACGCCGCGGGTGCTGACGACAACGGCAGACCCTCCTTTCAGGCGTGAGGGGTATCACATAATCAATATAATATACTTTCTGCAATTCCAGTCATGCTTCGCTCGACGGACAGCGCACCTTCGCCGAGCGGATTGTGACCCAGGTCTCCCGATCCTACCGTCGTCCTCACGGCATCCCGGCCGCACATTCACCGCCGTAGGAGGACCCCAGCCATGGCTGACGCACCCACACCACTCGAGGTGGATCGCGAACCCCGCGACGGCACCTGCCCACGATGTGGCGCCGCCGAACTTCGCGCGTACCCCGTCGTCGCCGAACAGGGCTGGGTGCAGGTGGTCAAGTGCCAGCACTGCCTGCACTCCGTGTCACGGGAGCCCTGGCACCGCCTCGGCCCCATCCAGCTGCTCGCAGACCTCGTCTGAGCACCGAATCACCCCAGGAGACACCATGATCGCAGTCGATGTGGGCGGCACGTTCACCGACGTCGTCGCCTGGCGCGACGGGCGGATTCACACCGCCAAGATTTCCACCGACTACGCCGAGGTCGCCGGGCCCGTTCTGCGCGGCGCGGAGGTGCTCGGCGTCGCCGACGCCGCGGTGTTCAACCACGCCAGCACGCACGGGCTCAATGCCGTGATCACCCGCCGGCTGCCCAAGATCGGCTTCCTGACCACCGAGGGCCACCGCGACATCCTCGACATGGGCCGGGTCTGGCGCCCGGCCGAAGCCATCCTCGACCCGCACTGGCGGCGCAGTTTCGGCGACGCCTCGCGGCCACTGGTGCAGCGCTACCTGCGGCGCGGCATCCACGAGCGCATCACCGCCGACGGCGGCGTGCTGTTCGCCCTCGACGAGGACCAGGCCAGGACCGAACTCGAGGTGCTGCGCCGCTGCGACGTCGCGGGCGTCGCGATCTGCCTGATCAACGCCTACGTCGATCCGGTGCACGAACTGCGGCTGCGTGAGCTGGTGCGTGAGGTGCTCGGCGACGTGCCGTGCTCGATCTCGAGCGAGGTGTCGCCGCTGGCCAAGGAATACGCCCGCGCCTCCACCACCGTCATCGACACGCTGATGAAGATCATCTACTCCGACTACACCGCGGGCCTGGAGAAGGGCCTGAGCGAGCTCGGATTCGCGGGCCAGCTCAACTTCGCCGACTGCGCGGCGACCCTCGTGCCCTCGGCGCAGGCGATGGAGCAGCCGTTCCGCATCGTCTTCTCCGGCCCTGCCGCCGGAACCGTCGCGTGCGCGCACTTCGGCGCCCTCATCGCGGAGAACGACCTGCTGTGCGCCGACGTGGGCGGCACCTCGTGCGACATCAGCGTGGTCAGCGGCGGCGAACCGTTCGTCGACACCACCTTCGAACTCGAACACGACCTCGTGGTCAATGCGCTGGCCAACCACATCTCCAGTATCGGCGCGGGCGGCGGCAGCATCGTGTCGATCGGCTCCGCGGGCGAGATCCAGGTCGGCCCCGACAGCGCGCGGGCACAGCCCGGACCGGCTTGTTACGGCCGTGGCGGCACCCAGCCGACCACGACCGACACCTGCCTGCTGATCGGGATCCTCGACGCGGACGACTTCGCGGGCGGCGAACTGCAGCTCGACGCCGAGGCGTCGCGACGGGCGTTCGAGTCACTCGACACCGAGCTGGACCTGGCGCACCGGGTTCGCTACGCCTACGAGATGGCGGTCGACAACATGGCCGAGGGCGTGTTCAACGTCGCCATCAAGAACGGTGTCGATCCCCGCGACTACAGCCTGGTTGCCTTCGGCGCCGCGGGCCCGATGCTGTTGCCCGCGGTGCTCGACACCGTGCAGTGCAAGCAGGTGATCGTGCCGCCGAATCCCGGCCTGTTCTCCGCGGTCGGGTTGCTCTCCACCGACCAGGTTTTCACGGTCGACCGCAGCGCCTACCTCATGCTCACCGGCGGCGCCGCTCCCGCGATCGACACGTTGTTCACCGAGATGGAGGATCAGCTGCGGGCGCGCACCGGTGGCGGCTCGGTGCGAATCCTGCGCAGCATGGACGCGCACCTGGCCGGACAGAGCTGGGAGACCCCGTTCGTGCCCGTGCCGAGCGGCACCATCGACGAGGCCGCCGTCGCCACCATGGTGTCGGCTTTCCACGACACCTACGAGGCCCGCTCGGGCAACCGCTTCGAGATCATGCCCGTCGAAGGCGTGACCTTCCGGGTGCGCGCGATCCTCGACACCCCCAAGGTCGAATACGCCGAGCTCCCGGCCCGTTCCGCGGGCGACGGCCCACTCACCCCTCGCCGCACCGTCACGCTGCGGTACCTGGGCGACCTCGACTCGGACGGTATCGGCGCCCAGCAGGCCCACGTCTACGACCGCACGAGCCTGCGCGCGGGCGATGTGCTCGACGGCCCCGCCGTGGTCGAGGAAGAACTGTCAACCACTCATATCGGCGCCGGCCAGCAGGCCACCGTCGGCGTGTACGGCGAAATCGTGATCCGGAGGAAGTGACATGTCCAGTCCGACCATCCCCACCGCCTCCCGGCTGCGCGATCTCACCGACGCCCAGTTCCGCGAGCGCTACTGTGCCGACAGATTCAGCGCCACCGTGATCACCAACCGGCTGCGCTACGCGGTCGAGCACATGTCCACCGGGTTCATGCGCGAGGCGTTCTCGCCGATAATCCGCGACTGGTACGACTTCGCCTGCACCATCAGCGGTCCCGCGAACAAGGGCTATCCGATGGCCGTGGTCAGCAACAGTCTGGTGGTGTTCCTCGGCACCATGGGTGACGCGGTCCGCAACGCCGTGGAGGAGTACGGGCCCGAGAACCTGCGTCCCGGCGACGTGTTGATCTGCAACGACCCGTACCGTGGGGGCAGGCACGTGAACGACGTGGCCTTCACCCGCCCGGTGTTCGTCGACGGGGAGATCGTCTCCTTCGTCACCATGTGCGCGCACCAACTCGACATGGGTGGCACGGTGCCCGGCGGCTTCTCCGCGACCAAGAGCAACGTCTACGAGAACGGCCTCGTCATTCCGCCGATGCTGCTGTGGTCGCAGGACCAACCGGTGCGCTCCACGTTCAGCCTGATCTTCGACAACACCCGTTGGGGCGGCATGCTGCTGCCCGACTTCAAGAGCATCTTCCAGCAGCTGAAGCTGGGGGAGCGCCTGATCCTGGAGAACATCGAAAGGTACGGACTCGAGGCCTATCTCGGCACGCTCGACTACTCCTGCGACACCTCCGCCGAGCGCATGCGCGACGCGATCGCGCTGGTACCCGACGGCGACTACGCGGGCTCGGCGCTGATCGACGCCGACGGCCTCGACGACACCGTCGACTACACCGTGCGGGTCCTCGTGCGCAAGCGCGGCGAGGACATGGAGATCGACCTGTCCGGCACCTCGCCCCAGGCCAGGACCTGCATCAACTGCGGCGTACTCGACGCCAAAACCGCTGTGGGCGTCGCCCTCACGATGCTGCTCGACCCGACGGTGCCGTTCACCTCCGGCACCTGGCGCAATGTCGACCTCGCGGTCCCACCGGGCACCATCGTCTCCTCGCTGCCACCCGACGGCGGCATCATGATGTTCTGGGAGGCCTCCGGCGCCGTCGGGTCCGCGATCTTCGACGCCCTCAACCCCGTCCTCGGCAAGCACGGCGTCGGTGGTGACTACGGCTCGACCAACACCCACAACGCCTCCGGCCTGCGGGCCGACGGCACCCCGTGGACCTCGGCCACCCAGTGCGGCGGCGAACACGGACCGTGGGGCGCGACCCATGTCGGCGACGGCGACAGCTACACCGTCCTGTTCACGCTCAACAACCTCGACCCCGCGACCGAGACGATCGAACGCGAGTCGCCGGTGGTGCTGTTGCGCAAGGAACACGCCATCGACACCGGCGGCGCGGGCACCTTTCGCGGCGGCGCGGCCAATCTCAAGGACGCGCTGTGGCTCACCGCCGGCGCGCACCACCTGTCACCGTTCCGCACGAAACAGCCCTCGGGCGTCGGCGCCAACGGCGGACAGGCCGGGCCCACCGGAGCGATGTGGCTGTTCCCGCCGCGTGCGGACGGCGCGGCCCCCGGCCTGCTCGGCACCGACGCGCAGGTCTACGCCGACAGTGTGCCGGTCGCCGGAGTCCTCGACCCGGAAACCAAGGCGCTGGACCCGGTGGACGGCCGCTACCACTACTTCGCCGCCGAGCAGGTGTGGTCGACGGGACCGAACACGATCCTGCGCTGCCTCACCAACGGTGGTGGCGGATGGGGCGACCCGCTGCACCGTGATCCCGAACGGGTGCTCGCCGACGTCCGCAACGAGTACGTGAGCGTCGCGGGCGCCGCACGCGACTACGGGGTCGTCGTCGAGGGCGACCCCCATCTCGACCCCGAGGGCCTGCGCATCGATCACGAGGCGACAGCGGCGCTGCGCGCCCGTCGCTGCGCCTGATTTGCTCGCACGAGACAGGAGAAAACTGATGAAGGGGATCTTGTTCCCGGGAGACGGCACCACGGTGCTGACGGACTTCCCCCAACCCGAACCGGGCTACGGCGAAGTCGTGGTGAAGATCCGCGCCTCGGGAATGTGCGGCTCCGACCTGCACTTCTACCACGGCGCTTTCGATTTCGACCACGGTGTGATCCAGGGTCACGAACCGTGCGGTGAGGTGTACGCGGTCGGCGACGGTGTCGACCCGGCGCGCTTCGCCGTCGGTGACCGGGTGATGATCCACCACTATTTCGGCTGCAACACCTGTCGCCGTTGTCGTGCGGGCTGGCCGCAGATGTGTGAGACCGCGCCGGGCAAGACCATGGCGGTGCACGTCAACGGCGGCCACACCCCCTTCGCCCTGGTGCCGACCGCGGCGCTGCTGCCGATGCCGGAAGGACTGTCGTTCAAGGCAGGCGCGGCCATCGGGTGCGGCACCGGGACGGCATGGGGTGCGATCAAGCGTGCCGGTGGCGTCGCAGACACGACCACGGTGGTCTTCGGGCAAGGGCCGGTCGGCCTTTCGGCGACGATGTTCGCCGCGTCGATGGGCGCCCGCGTGATCGCTGTCGACGTCGACGACCGCAGACTCGCCGAGAGCGAACGGTTCGGTGCCGACATCGTCGTCAACTCCCGCGAGCAGTCCGTGGCCGAGGTCGTCGCCGAACACACCGGCGGCCGCAAGGCCGACGTCGTGCTGGAGACCTCCGGCCGGGCCGGTGAGGACGCCCTGGCCGTGCTCGGCACCTTCGGCCGAGCCGTGTTCATCGGCTTGCCCGGACACGTCGAGTTCACGACCCAGTCCGTCTACAAGAACCAGTGGACGCTGATGACGTCCTGGACCATGTCGACGATCGAACAGGCACGCTGCGCCGATTACGTCGTGGCGCACGATCTTCCGGTCGACGACCTGTATTCGCACACTTGGACCCTCGAGCAGGCCGAAGCGGCCTACCGATGGTTCGACAAGCAGGACGCGGGCAAGGGCGTCTTCCTTTTCGACTGACCCCCACGTCCTTTCGTTGATTCGGAGAGATCTATGACCACCACCCACCCGGTGCCCGCGTTCGTCGGCACGGCCAAGCACAACCTGATCGGCGGACGCTGGGTGCCCGCCGCCTCGGGCGAGACCATCGACGTCGTCAACCCCGCCACCGGTGCCACCATGGGCACGATCGCCGCGAGCGGCGCCGCCGATGTGGAGGCCGCCGTCGCGGCCGCCCGCACCGCCTTCGAAGGCGAATGGAGCCGGTGGACCCCGCACCAGCGTCGCTCGCTGATCCTGCGTGTCCACGACCTGGTCCTCGAGAACTTCGAGGAACTCGCCACCATCGAGACCCTGGACATGGGCGCCCCGCTGACCCGCACCCGCGGCCTGCGTGAGTGGACCTCGCAGGTACTGCAGTTCTTCGCCTCCCAGGTCGACGCGGGCACCGCGAGCACGCCGCCGAACTCGCTGCCCGGTGACTTCCTGACGCTGCGCTACCGCGAACCGGTCGGCGTCGTCGGCGGGATCATCCCGTGGAACGGCCCGCTCATCGGCCTCTGGTGGATCTTCGGCCCGGCCCTGGCGACCGGCTGCACCGCCGTGCTCAAGCCTGCCGAGGACGCGTCGCTGTCGGTGCTGCGGGTCGCCGAATTGCTCACCGAGGCAGGCGTTCCCGACGGTGTCGTCAACGTGGTCACCGGTTACGGCAAGGACGCGGGCGCGGCGTTGGCCGAGCACCCCGGTGTGGACCGCATCGCGTTCACCGGTTCGGTCGGTACCGCCCAGACCATCGTGCGCGCTTCGGCCGGGAACATGAAGCGGCTGCAGCTCGAGCTCGGTGGCAAGTCGCCCGACATCGTCTTCGCCGATGCCGATCTGGATCTGGCGGTGCCGGGCGCGGCGATGGGCGTGTACACCAACAGCGGCCAGGTCTGCGTGGCCGGCACCCGCATCTTCGTCCAGCGCTCGATCCACGACGAATTCGTCTCGCGCATGGCCGAATTCACCCAGACGATCCGGGTGGGTGACGGCCTCGATCCGAACAGCCAACTGGGCCCGCTGATCTCACAGCGCCAACTCGACCGGGTGCTGAACTACATCGACATCGGTTCCGGCGAAGCCGAACTGGTCAGCGGCGGTAAGCGGCTCGACGGCGACCGCGCGTCGGGCTTCTTCGTCGAACCCACGGTGTTCGCCTCGGCCACCAACGAGATGACCATCGCGCAGGAGGAGATCTTCGGCCCGGTGGCGACGGTGATCCCGTTCGACGACATCGACGAGGCGCTGCGCCTGGCCAACGCCACCCCGTACGGGCTGGCCGGAGGGGTCTGGACCAGGGATCTCAGCACCGCGCACAAGGTGTCGCGCGGCATCAACGCGGGCACCGTCTGGGTGAACTGCTACGGGATCCTCGACCCGTCGGTCGGCTTCGGCGGAACGAAGATGAGCGGCTACGGCTGGAAGGGCGGCCGCGAACACGTGGAGAGCTACCTCTACCCGAAGGCCGTCTACATGAACCTGGGCTGAGCCGCCCAGCGAGAACGGCCGGGAGACGATGACGTCTCCCGGCCGTTCGCCTGTTCGTGGAGGATCAGCGTGCCACGCGCAGCCGTTCCCGATCGCGGAGCGGGTCGGCGAGGAACAACGCCGCCACGGCGGCGATCGCGCCCACCACGCCGAGGCACTGGAAGGCGGCCGTATAGCCGTCGACCTTGCTCGCCGAAGCATCGACCACGATCCCCATCGACCACGGACCGATGATGCCGCCGATCGCCTGCAGTGCGAAGAACGCGCCGATCACCCCGGCGGTCTGACGCGGCGGGCAGGTCGCGATCACCGCGGCATTGAGCAGCGGGAAGATCGCCACCACCAGGCCGTAGGCCAGCGACACCGCGATCACCGCCAGCAGCGGCGACCCGAGCACGGGCAGGCTGAGAAGCAGCACGCCGGCGATCATGACACCGACACACGGCACGACCACCCGCACCAGCCGGGTCGACAGGCCACGACTCACGCCGCGGTCGCTGAGCCACGAGCCACCGACGAGCGTGGCGATCCCGACGAAACTCGGCGCGGCGAACAGCGTGCCCGACTCCAGTCGCGAGTAACCGAGGCCCTGTTCGAAATACGAAGGCAGCCAAGTCAATACGACCGACATCAGCGCGTACGCGGTGATCGCGACGACGACCGCGGACACGAAGGTCTTCGACGTCAGCAGCCGCCGCCACGGCACGGCGGGTTCGGTGGTGGAATCGTCGGGCACGGCATGCTTGCCACCCACTTGATAGGGGCCCGGTCGCCACGTCAGTAGCCACGGGACGCACCACAGGGCGGTCGCGGCCGCGAGCACGGTGATCGCCGCGCGCCAGCCGTATTCCGCGACGACCAGCGCCAGCAGGGGCACGACGGCCATCTTGGCCAGCATGCTGCCCGTGAGAATGAGTCCACTGGGTAGTCCGCGCTTGTTCGGCGGATGCCACGAATACGCCGCGGTGTGCAGGAGAGCCGAGGTCGGCCCTTCCGTGAAGCCGAGCAGCATCCGGCTCAGCAGCAGCACGGCGAAGGTCGCCCACACCACCAGCGGCAGCATGACCAGACCCCACAGCACCGCGATGAGCGCGATCGACCAGCGCAGCGCCAGGAGCTTGTTGATCGGTCCCGCGAGGAACCCGCCGACGGTGAAAGCGAGGAAGAACAGACTGCCCGTGAACCCGATCTGCGAGGCGCTCAGATCCAGATCCTCGCGCAGCGGCTGAGCGATGAGCCCGAACACCGCCTTGTCGGAGGCGTTGAGGAGGTAGAGCACCACCAGCATTCCGGTCAGACCCCACCCGGTCATCCCGGGGCCCGGGGTCGGTGGTGGCGTGGCGGGCGAGGTTTGCTCTTGCGCGAGTTGTGTCACGTGCGTGTCCTTCGGTGGCTCGGGGTCGCTTCGCTCGGCACGAGGTGGGCGACCCCGAGGAGCCGCCCACCGGCCGTCTATTTCTGGCTGGGGAACGGGGCGTTGACCGTGTCCTGGTACTGGATGACGGCCGCGATCGCCACCGGAGCGCCGACCAGGATCGCGCCGGTCAGCACACCGATCGGGGCCAGGGCGGCGGCGCCGATGAGGCAACCGGCCAGCGGGCCCGCACCGAAGAGCAATGCCAGGGGCCCGGTGGCGACACCGGCTGTCACGCCGCCGAGCAGGCAGCCGATCGTGCCCGCGCCGACCGCTCCGACCATGGCGCCGACGGCCGCACCCATCGAGATGGTCGAGGTCATCCGCGACCAGGCGGCCTGCTCACGGTCGTACGGAGATTTCCACGGTGCCTGTTCCTGGTGGGGGAGCGCGACGGGTCGGTAGTGGGCGCGGGCGGGATCGAGCACCGGTGTCAGGCGCGCGGTGTCGCCGGTGATGGCCACGTCGATCGGAAACGCGATGTCGTCGACGTTGAACTCGAGCGGCACGCCGGCCAGGATCTCGCCGCGGTCGGACCGGATCTGGAACTGACCGTTGTCCACGATGAGCGCGCCGTGCTCGATCTCGATGACGGCCGCGGTTCCGTCCTTGTACGCGGTGTAGTTCACGCCGGGGACGATGTCGACGCTGAGGGGGTCGGCGGCAGCGACGGTCGAGGTCAGGACCAGGGCGCTGAGCGTGGCGGCACAGACGCCGGCCAGACGAGTGGGTTTCATAGTGCTCCTCGAAAAAAGGGGGGGTTGGAGTTCTGACGCGCCGGCCACCGATGTCGGGTAACGGGAGGCTTGCTGGTGGGCAGAAACTGCCGCCGGACAGCGCGAGATCTGCATCGGACCGCAAGCGGATCGGAGCAGCACGCATAATATATTCGCTGCGCAAGATTTCAGATCGGGTTTTCCGAGAACTTCGGCCGAATGCGGACTTCGGCGCCAGTTCGGTCGAATCACCAGTGACGCGTCACACCTATTGATACGATGCTTTATATATTATGTGGAACTGTGGCGTCGGCCACCCCTGATGAAGACGGAGAGCAGCGTGGGTTTCAACCATCGAGCCACCCCACCCGAGAGGGATCCGGTGGCGCCGACTACCTCGCTTCGACGGCTGCCCGGAGCTTGCTCGGGTGGTGGCAAGCCATGACGCGCCGTCCGAAAGCGGCATTGGCAGCGCTGGCCGCGATTCTGGTCGCCACCGTGGGCTGCGGCTCGGCGGAACACGGCTCCGACGGTGGCATCACGCTGGTGGTGGCCGACGGATTCTCCGGCGGGCATCCGGTCAGCAAGGGTGGCTCCGCCCCGTTTTTTGCTTATCTGCGTGAGCACGGCCCCGAGGTCGGCTTGCACCTGGACCACTACGGTGCCGGACAACTGGGCAAGACCCAGGAAATGCTCACCCTCGTCCGAACCCGCGCCGTCGACATGGGATTCGTCCTGCCTGCCTACCTGGCCGACGAGTTGCCACTGACCGGCGTGGGCGATCTTCCGGGGCTGACAGACGATCCGTGCACGACGGTTCAGGTGCTCGATCCCCTGGTGAAACCCGGCGGGATCATCTACGACAAGGAGATCGAGCAACGCGGCGTCGTGCCACTGTGGGGCGCTGCCGTTTCCGGGATCGAGGTCTTCACCGCCGACCGTCGCGCCACCCGACCCGAGGACCTCGCGGGCCTGCTGGTGCGTTCGCCCGGTGGCGTGGGCGACCGGGTCGCGAAAGGCCTTGGCGTGGCCCCGGTCTCGTTGCCGGTAGGCGACATGTACGAGGCGCTCTCACGCGGAACGATCGATGGTGCGCTGCTGCCGCGCTACGCCGTGCTCTCCTACAGCTTCCAGGAGGTACTGCGGTACGGCACGCTGCGGGCGAATCTGGGCTCGAGCAGCATCTGGTTCACCATGAACGCCGATGCCTGGGCCGAGCTCGACGACGCGCAACGACGGGTGGTGCAGGAGGCCGCCGAAGTGGCGCGCGCGGGAGCCTGCGCGTCGATCGCCGCGGCCGACGCGAAGGCCGTCGACGCGATGCGGGCGGCCGGAATCCAATTCGACGAGGTCAGCCCACAGACCCGCCCGCAGTGGGACGCCGCGCTCGCGAGCGTGCGCGCCGAATGGGTTCGCGACCTGGAATCAGCGGGCCTGGACGCCCGCGAGGTTCTCGACGCGATCGAAGCCCGGGTCGGGGGAGCGGCGAAATGAGTATCGTTCACCCCTTCCGCCACGGCACCGCCCAGCGCACCATGTTCGGTTATCGCACCGAGCAACACCCCGGACTGGATCGCGTCCAGAACGGCATCTCGGCGGTCTGTGGTGTCATCGCGGGAATCGCGATCGTCGCGATCGTCGCGCTGACGCTGGTCGACGTGGTCCTGCGTACCTTCTTCTCCGTCACTCTGGGCTGGGCGGTCGCTTTCATCGAGATGTACCTGCTCACCATCGTCGCTTTCTTCGGGCTGGTGACCGCCTACCGCAGCGGCGCCCACGTCGCCGTCACCAGCCTCTTCCACCGCCTGGGCGTGCGGATGCGGAAAGTCCTGCTGATACTGGCCTACCTCGTGCTGCTCATCGGCATGGGCGCACTGCTCATCGCCGGTATCGAAGGACTGGTGTTCGCGATCGCCATCGACGAAGGACCGATCCGCGGTTCTTCGGAACTGCTCATACCCGGGTGGTTCATGCGCGCGATCCTGCCCGTCTCGATGGTCCTCGGCATGATCGTGGTGCTCATCGATCTCATCCGCGAGCTGATCGCGCCCTGGACAGTCCTCGCCACCGACTACGACCCAGGCGACACACCTGAAACCGAAGTGGCTACAAGCCATTCCGGAACCGACATCGCGGGAGGTGCGCGATGATCGCGCTTGTCATGGCAGTGCTGCTGATCGCCCTGATCGCAGTCCGGGTGCCGGTGTCGTTCGCGATTCTCGGTGCGGGTTTGGTGGGCTTGGCGCTGCAACTGTCGGTCGGGGCCGGACTCGGTGTCCTCGAGGCGATACCGGTGGGGTCGGTGCAGTCGCTGTCCCTGTCGGCGATTCCGCTGTTCATCCTGATGGCACATCTGATGCTGATGTCGGGAATGATGGACTCGCTGTTCAACGCCGGCCGCACGATGTTCGGCCGCATCCCCGGCGGCACCGGGATCGCTTCCACCGCAGCGGGAGTCGGTTTCGCGGCCATCTCCGGTTCGTCGACCGCCGCCGCGGCGACACTCGCCGAGACGACCAGCAAACGCATGATCGACGAGGGCTACCGCCCGACCACCGCCACCGGCATCGTGGCCTCGGTCGGCACGCTCGGCGGAATGATCCCACCCAGCGTCATCCTCGTGTTCTACGCCGTCACCGCGGAAACCAGTGTGGGGGACATGATCGTCGCCGGACTGGTTCCGGGGCTGATCATCGCCGCGGCGCTGCTGGCGGCCATGCTGCTGCCCGCCCTGCGCGACCCGTCCAGGATGCCGCGCGGCGAACGGTCCTCCTGGCTGACCAAGATCAAGGCGGTCCTGGAGGCCCTGCCGATCGCGGTCGTGTTCCTGGCGGTGGTCGGGCTGATCTACTTCGGCATCGTCACGCCCACCGAGTCCGCTGCCATCGGTTGCCTGGTCGCCGCGCTGCTCGTCGCGGTACGCGGCCGTATGACCATCACCGGTCTCGTCGACGCGGTGGTCGATTCGGTCAAGTCCAGCGCGATGATCTTCGCCATCGTGATCGCGGCGCACGTGTTCGGTTACGCCTTCGCGCAGACCAAGGTCGCGGCCTCGATGGTCACCTGGATCGAGGGCCTACCGGTTCCACCGATCGCGATCATGCTCGCGTTGCTGGTCATGTATATCGTGCTCGGCTTCTTCATGGACCAGGTCGCCATCATCGCCCTCACCGTGCCCATCGTCCTTCCGCTGGTGGAGACGATCGGCTACGACGTGATCTGGTTCGGCGTGTTCGTCGTCCTCATGGGCGAGATCGGCCTGATCTCCCCACCACTCGGACTGAACGTCTTCGTCGTCGCACGGGCGACCGGCCGCGACACCGTCGAAGTGTTCCGGGGTGCCGCCCCCTACGCGCTCGCCATGGTGATCGTCGCCATCGGCTTCATCCTGTGGCCCGATGTCGTGACCTGGCTGCCGGATTCGCGATAGCGGGTTACGCTCGACCGCGCTCATCGCCCTGCGGCGGGTCGACGAAGATGTCGTATTCGAGGTCGCCGGTACCGCCGTAGGGCGAGAAGTCGGTGATCCCTTCCGCGCGCAGCACATCGACGTCGAGGAACGTATTGCCGGTGACGGTCCGCGCGTCCTTGCGCAACAGCGCGACGGCAGCATCGGCCATGATCTGCGGGGTGCGGGCTTTGGCGACAGCCTCGTCGCCACCGAGGAGGTTCTGGACCGCCGCGGTGGCGACGAGGGTCTCCGGCCACAGGCAATTGCCCGCCACGCCGTGCTCGGCGTACTCGGCGGCCCAGCCGAGCGTGAGCAGGGACATCCCGTATTTGGCGAGCATGTAGGCGGGGTGGGCGCCGAGCCAGGCCGGTGCGAGGTTCAACGGCGGCGACAGGCTGAGGATGTGGGCGTTGTCGCTGCGGCGCAGATGCGGCAGGCACGCGCTGGAAAGCAGATACGTGCCGCGCAACTGGATCTGCTGCATCAGGTCGAACCGCTTGATCGGCAGTTCCTCGGTCGGGGCGAGGGCGATCGCGGAGGCGTTGTTCACGCAGTAGTCGATGCCACCGAAACGCTCGACCGCGCGGGCGACCGCATCGGCCACCGATGCTTCGTCGCGCACGTCGCCGACGACGGCCAGCGCCTGCCCACCGGCCGCCTCGATCTCGGCGGCGGCCGTGTGGATGGTGCCGGGCAGCCGAGGATCGGGCGCACCGGTCTTGGCGAGCAGCACGATGTTGGCGCCCTCACGGGCGGCGGCGACGGCGATCGCGAGTCCGATACCGCGGCTGCCGCCGGACATGATCATGGTGCGCCCGGCCAAGGGGAACGATGAGGTGGAGGTCATGCCCTGCGACATTACAATTCGGCGACGGTCGCGGCAATAGTGAAATATGTACACTCGGCTTCGTGAAATCCGCTGTCAGCGCCGCCGCCGACGTGCTCGTGCGTCCGGTGTCGGCGCGCTCGGCGGTGATCCGGATTCTGATCGCGGCCGACTCGCCGACGATGACCTCGAGCGAGATCTGCGCTGCCACTACCGCCGTCGGCTATCCCGAGGCGACCGTGCGGGTCGCGGTCTCGCGGATGGTTGCCTCGGGTGAACTCGCGCGCGACGATCGCGGCTACACCCTCGACCCCGTGCTGCGCGCACGCCGGACCGAACTCGCCGCGCCGCCTGATCATCCGTGGGACGGTGATTGGGAGCAGGTCGTCATCACCGCGGCCGGGCGACCGTCGGCCGAGCGCAGCGCCCTGCGCACGCGGTTGATGTCGTTGCGCCTGGCCGAACTTCGCGAAGGGGTGTGGCTGCGGCCTGCCAATCTCGTCCGGGAGATACCCGCCGATCTCGCCGACATCACGCTCCATTTTCGGGTGCGACCCGTCGAGGAACCCGCCGATCTCGCCGCCGCGCTCTGGCCGTTGGCGGAGTGGTCGGCCCGCGCCGAGGCACTGCTCGACGCCATCGAAAGCCCTGATCCGGCAGCACGATTCGCCGCCGTGAGCGCCGCGCTCGATCTGCTCACCACCGACCCAGCGCTTCCCGGGGTGTTGCAACCCGAGGGCTGGCCGGTGGCCGCGCTGCGGGACAAGACCTCGGCGTATCTCACCTGGCTCCGCCGACTCGGCGGGTAGCGTCGGGGAGCCCGAGTTGGGCGCAGACCAGCAGGGCGACCTCGACGTCGAGTCTGCGCTCACCGAGCGGATGACCGAGCAGCTCTTCGGCTTTGCGCACCCGGTAGTGGACGGTGTTCTTGTGGACATGCAGGCGGGCGGCGGCATCGGTGTAGCTGCCACGGGCGTCGAGGAACGCGCCGACGGTCACCCGCAGCCGCGCGGCCGTGTCGTCGGAGCCCATCAGCGCGCCGAGAACGCGCCGAGCCCACACCTGCATCTCGGGCACCCGGCCGGCGAACAGTGCGGCCAGCGCGACGTCGGAGTGGAGGACGAGTCCGTGGTGGCGGCCGGTCAGCGCGACGCCGCGGGCCTGCTTGGCGTCGCGGAAGGTTTGACGGAACCCTTCGAGACCGGTGGCCGGTTCGCCGAGGGTGATGGAGAGATTCGGGTGGGCGCGCAGGTCGTCGGCCAGGCGCGCGGTGTCGAGCACCGGGCGTGCCACCGAGGAAATCCACACCCACCGGTTGTGATCGTCGACCTCGATGGTCATCGGCGTCTTGCCGGTGGCCAGTGCCAACAGGGCGGTGCCCGCGCGCAGGGCCGCACGCGGATCACGTGTCCCCGGTGGGGTCCACAGCATCGCGAACTGGTGCCAGCCCCGAAGCGACGTCGAGAGCATCTGTTCGGCCGAGCCCACATCCAGGTCCTCGGCATCGATCACAGCGCGCACCTGCGCCGCGCGGGCGGCATCGGTGCGCGCGTCCCAGCGTCGACGTTCACTCTCGTAGATGTCGATCAAGCCCTCGATCACCTGGTCGATATAGCTGTTGACCAGGTCGGCGACGCGGGCCGCGGTGGCGAGGGCGACGTCGGTGGGCGGGTTCAGCTCCGCCAGCAGCGTCATCGTCCACTGGACGAACATGTTCTCACCGAGCCGGTACGCACGCAGCAGCGCTTCGAGTGAGAGGCCGTGCTGGGCGAAGCGTCTGGCGTACTCGGCGGCCGCGGGTGGCACGGTGATGTCGTCGAGGCCGATGGCGAGGGTGAGCATGTCGAGGATCGCGGAGAGGTTGGACTCGGTGCTGGCCACCATCAGCTGCCGCACTTCGTCGTCGTGCCGGAATTCGGGGATGACCTCGGTGAACATGGCGATCATCGTGGGGGACAGGCGGTCGAGGTCGGCTTTGATCCGGCCCGCGACCGCGCGCACGAGTGGATCGTTGTCATCGGCCATGGCCGCAGACAGTACCCCGGTGCTCGGGATGCGTTGCGGTGTTTGTGCCGTCGGCACAACGCGGCGTCGCAACGCTGGACTGTGGGCCCGTAGTCGGCGTCGAAACCCCGCCCTACCGTGAGTGATGTAACTCAGATCACATTCGCGACCGGTGAGGAATCATGCGACACATCGCCGAACTGCCCGAGGCCAGAGCCGCCGCCGATCCCCACGGACCCTGCGTCGCCGACGACCACGAGACACTGTCGAACACGCAGTTCCGCGATCGGGTCGCGACCGCCGCGTCGGTATTGCACCGGGCGGGAGTGCGCCCCGACGACGTAGTCGCGGTCGTCCTGGCCAACCGGATCGATCTCGTGGTCGTCCTGTTCGCGGCCTGGCGGCTCGGCGCCGCGCTCACGCCCGTCAATCCTGGTCTCACCGACGACGATGTCCGCTACCAGGTCGAAGACTCGGGCGCTCGGGTGGTCGTCGGCGAACACGGCAGGCCCGCAACAACTCTCGACGTCGGGACGCTGACCGAGCACACGGTCGCGGTCCCGGCTGTCGAGCCTGTCGACAGGCTGGCGCTGATCATCTACACCAGCGGCACCACGGGCAGACCCAAGGGTGTGCTGCTCGGCCACGAGAACCTCGCCGCCATGTGCGCGATGATCATCGACTCGCTCGGCCTGAACAAGGCCGACCACAGCCTGCTGATCCTGCCGCTGTTCCACGTCAACGGCATCGTGGTCAGCGTGGTGTCGCCGCTGCTGGCGGGCGGACGCACCACCATCGCCGGAAAGTTCTCCGCCTCCGCGTTCTTCGACACGGTCGCGCGGGTCCGGCCGACCTATTTCTCGGCGGTGCCCGCCATCTACGCGATGCTCCTCGCTCAGCCCGCAGGCCCGCGCCCCGACGGTTCCTCGTTGCGCTTGGCGATCTGCGGCGCCGCGCCCATGGCCGCCGAGCTCATCACCCGGTTCGAGCAGCGTTTCGGCGTGCCGATCGTGGAGGGTTACGGGCTGTCCGAGGGGACCTGTGCCTCGACTCTCAATCCGGTTACCGGCCGACGGAAGCCGGGCACCGTCGGGGTGCCGTTGCCCGGCCAGACGGTGGCGATCATGGCTGCCGACGGTGCGCTGTCGCCGCCGGGCGAGCCGGGCGAGGTCGTCGTCCGGGGGCCGAACGTGATGCGCGGCTACCTCGGCAAGCCGACGGAGACGGCCGACACCGTGGTCGACGGCTGGCTGCACACCGGTGACGTCGGCTATTTCGACGACGACGGCTACCTCGTTCTCGTCGACCGGATCAAGGACATGATCATCCGGGCGGGGGAGAACCTGTACCCCAAGGAAATCGAGAACGCTCTCTACCGGCACGCCGCGGTCCACGAAGCCGCGGTCGTCGGGGTACCCGACGACGTCCTGGGCGAGGTGCCGGTCGCCCATGTGGTCGCCGCACCGGGCGCCACGGTCTCCTCGTCGGAATTGCTCGCGCACTGCCGTGCCGAGCTCGCCGGTTTCAAGGTGCCCGCCGCGATCGTGCTCACCGAGGAGATGCCCCGCAATCCGGTCGGCAAGATCGACAAGAAGAAATTACGCGCGTTGGCCGCAAGAGTCTGAGCCGCAAGTCTTCTCGCACGAAAATCAGTGTTTCGGCCGTGATCACTCGCGCCCGGAAACAGGAGTGAAAGGGATCGAGTCATGGGTTTCAAGACGGGAGATTTTCCCCCGGTCGACACCGAAACGTTCTTGGATCTACCACTGCGCGAACGTCTTCGGACATTGGCACTGCACTGGGCGGAATACGGGTTCGGCACGCCGAAGATGATCCACACGATCTACCTCGTGAAAGTCCTCGTGCTCTACATGATCGGCGGCGTCGCCGTCGCGACGGCGACCTCGGGTGTCGGGCCGTTCTGGGATATCGCCCAGTGGTGGAACCAGCCGATCATCTACCAGAAGCTGGTCCTGTGGACCGTGCTGCTCGAAGCAGTCGGTGTCGCCGGTTCCTGGGGCCCGCTCGCAGGCAAATTCAAGCCGATGACCGGCGGCATCCTGTACTTCGCGCGGCCGGGCGCCATCCGATTGCGGCCGTGGCATCGGGTGCCGTTCACCCGCGGTGACTCGCGCACCGCGGTCGATGTCGCGCTGTACCTCGGCTTCCTGGTGTCGTTGATGATCGCGCTCGGCGCACCGGGTGTGAGCACCGCATCGCTGCTGGAAGCGTTGCCGGACAACACCTCCGGGCTCGTTCGGCCCGTCCTGCTGATCGCGCCGATCGTGCTCTACATTCTGTGCGGGTTGCGGGACAAGACGATTTTCCTCGCGGCTCGGGGCGAGCAGTATCTGCCCGCACTGGTGTTCTTCGCGGTGCTGCCCTTCACCGACATGATCATCGCGGCCAAACTGCTCATCGTGATCGTCTGGGTGGGGGCGGGAGTCTCCAAGTTCGGCAAGCATTTCACCAATGTGGTGCCGCCGATGGTGTCCAACAGCCCGTCCATGCCGTTCCGGTCGATCAAACGCGCGCACTACCGCGACTTCCCCCGCGATATCCGACCTTCGCGCGTCGCCTCGTTCCTGGCCCACGTCGGTGGCACCGCGGTAGAGGTGATCACCCCGATCGTGTTGTTGTTCTCCACGAACCACTGGCTGACGCTGGCCGGTGTCGCGATGATGGTGATCTTCCACCTCTTCATCACCTCCACGTTCCCGCTGGCCGTGCCACTGGAGTGGAACATCCTGTTCGCCTACCTCACCGTCTTCCTGTTCCTCGGCTTCCCGAACTCGAACGGCTACGGCGTCTTCGACATGTCCTCGCCGTGGCTGACGGTCGCGATCGCGGCCGGGCTCGCTTTCTTCCCCGTGCTGGGCAATTTGCGCCCGGACCTGGTGTCGTTCCTGCCGTCCATGCGTCAGTACGCGGGCAACTGGGCCTCGGCCCTGTGGGCATTCGCGCCGGGGGCGGAGGCCAAACTCAACACCATCGCGCATCGCCCCGCCGACAACCAGATCGACCAACTGCTGGCCATGGGATATCCGCCCGAGGTCGCGGAGATCACCATGCAGCAGACCATCGCCTGGCGATCCATGCACAGTCAGGGCCGCGGCTTGTTCTCCCTGCTGTACAAGCACCTTCCCGAGATCGACCGCTGGACGGTGCGGGAAGCGGAGTTCGCCTGCAACTCGTTGATCGGCTTCAACTTCGGTGACGGCCACCTGCACAACCTCGATCTCATCGACGCGGTGCAGGCGCGCGTCGGCTTCGCCCCGGGAGAATGGATCGTGGTGTGGGTGGAGTCCCAGCCGGTGCACAAGAGCACCCAGGAGTACATGGTCGTCGACGCGGCGCTCGGTGTCGTCGAACGCGGGACATGGAAGGTCGCCGACGCGGTCGCGGCACTGCCCTGGCTGCCGGACGGACCGATCGCCCACACCGTGACCTGGCGGCGTGAAGACGTCACCGACTCCCGGCCGGATGCGGTGGTTCCGGCCGAATAGTCCAGCACCGCAGCACATCCGGAAAACAGAAAGGCACGTCGATGACAACGGCGACAGTGGTCGGCAGCGGCCCGAACGGTCTGGCCGCGGCGATCACCCTGGCTTCGGCCGGTCTGGAAGTGACGGTGCTCGAAGCCGCCGACACCATCGGTGGCGGCACCCGCTCGGGGGAGGCGATCCTGCCAGGACTCCTGCACGACCACTGTTCGGCCATCCACCCGATGGCCGTCGGGTCGCCGTTCTCACGACGCGTCGACCTGGAAAGATACGGACTGCGATGGGCGTGGCCGGAACTGGACTGCGTCCACCCGCTCGACGACGGCACCGCAGGCGTCCTGCATCGGTCGGTCACCGCGACCGCCAACGGCCTCGGCGCCGACGAAAAGCTCTGGCGCACCCTGTTCGAACGCCCGGCCGCCAACTACGACCAGATCAGTGGAGACATCATGCGCCCGCTGCTCCGGATTCCCCGGCACCCGATCCACTTGGCCCGCTTCGGTATTCCGGCGACCGTGCCGGCCACGCTGCTCGCGCGCGCATTCCGTACCGAAGCGGGACGTGCGCTCTTCGGCGGTGTCGCGGCACACGCCTTCCAGCCGCTCGGGCGACCACTCAGTGCCAGCATCGGGCTGGGCATCCTGACCGCGGGACATCGTTACGGCTGGGCGGTGGCGGTCGGCGGCTCCCAGCGAATCGCCGACAGCATGGCCGACGTCTTGGCCGATCACGGCGGCAAGATCGAAACCGGCGTCCGCGTGCGCTCGATCGCCGACCTACCGCCCTCCGACATCACCATCTGGGATCTGGCGCCGACAGCGGTGGCGGAGATCCTCGGCGAGCGACTGCCGTCGCGGGTTGCCCGCGCGTACCGGCGCTTCCGTTACGGCCCCGGTGCTTTCAAGGTCGACTTCGCCGTCGAGGGTGGCGTTCCGTGGAGGAACGAGGACGCCCGGCGCGCGGGCACAGTGCATCTCGGTGGCTCCTTCGCCGAGATCGCCGCGGGGGAACGCGACATCGATGCCGGACGAATGCCCGAGCGCCCCTTCGTCCTCGTCGGCCAGCAGTACCTCGCGGATCCCGGGCGGTCGGCGGGTTCGATTCACCCGGTATGGACCTACGCGCACGTCCCCAACGGGTACACCGGTGATGCCACCGACGCGATCGTCACCCAGATCGAGCGCTTCGCACCGGGTTTCCGGGACCGTGTGGTCGGTACGACCACCCGCACCACCACAGAGTTCGCCGAGTACAACGCCAACTACGTCGGCGGCAACATCATGACCGGCGCCAAGGACCTGTCCCAGTTGCTCTTCGGGCCCCGAAAGACGCTGCAGCCCTACGATATCGGTGTGCCCGGCCACTATCTGTGCTCGGCGGCCACCCCGCCGGGTCCCGGCGCCCACGGCATGTGTGGTGTCAATGCCGCCGAACGGGCATTGCGACAGCTGCGCTGAAGGGAACCGAGTGGTCGCCCTCGCGGCGATCACGCGCACACCAGCGCATCGATCACGCGACGTGGTGGGTGCCTCAGCCGTCGGTCATGCGGATGACGATCTTTCCGACTGCTTCGCCCGATCGCAGGCGATCGGCGGCCTGCCGGAACTCTGCCAGATCTACGGTGCGGTCGATCACCGGTCGGATCTGCCCGCGGGCGACGGCAGGGATCACCTCGGGCAGGAGTGCGGCGATGACGTCGGCCATCTCCTGGTCGCGGGTGAAGCCGAACGAGACTCCGTGCACGGTGAGGTGGCGGTAGGACAAGGCGTCGAGGTCGATGGTGGCGGCAGGGCCGGCGAGGCGGCCGATATTGACGACGTGACCGTCGACCTTGGTTGCGGGCAGACAGTGGGCGAACGTCGGGCCTGCGATGTGGTCGAGCACCACGTCGACGCCCTGCCGGTCGGTCGCGTCGAGAGTGGCTTCGGTGAGGTCCTGTTCGTCGGTGACGATCACCGTGTCGACCCCCGCCTCGGCCAGCAGTTCGCGTTTGGCGGCGGTCCGTGTGGTTCCGATGACGTGCGACGCACCGAGAGCCTTGGCCAGTTGGACACCGATGAGTCCGATCCCGGTGGACGCGCCGGTGATGAGCATGCTCTGCCCAGCGGTGAATCCGGCGACGGCGAGCGCGCCGTGTTCGGTGAGCAGCCCGGTCGGCAGCGCGCAGGCCACGGCGGGATCGAGACCGTCGGGACGGGGGAGGACGAAGCGTTGATCGGCCACGACATAGTCGGCGAACGACGACGGAATCGAACCCATCACCTGATCGCCTATCCGCCAGCTGTGCACGCCGTCGCCGAGCGCGACAACGTCACCGGCGTATTCGAAGCCGGCGATGAACTCGTTGCCGTGTCCGCCGTGGGTCGGGTCGGCTGCGGCGAGCATCGGCAGGTCCGCATTGTTGGTGGCCGCGGCCAGGTTGCGGATCAGGATCTGACCCGGTTTCGGCTGCGGGCGCGGGACTTCCCGCAACACCCAGTCGGGGCCGATTCCGGAAACGAGTGCGCGCATCGTGTCGGTCATTCGTGCTCCTCCGGTGGCTGGGTCCGCGGTGCGTCGGAGCTCGGGCCGGGATGAGAACGGTGCCCACCCCGGCCCGGTTCCGCTCAGTTGAACAGGTCGAGCAAGGAACCCTCGTTCTCGCTGCCGATGATTCCGACCGGCTTGCTGCTGGCATCATCGACGATCGCGTCGAGGTTGGCCTGGATGTCCTCCGGCGTGGCCTCGGGATTCGTGTAGCCGTCGTTCATCGTGAGCGCGAAGCGCTGCATCAAACCGCCCTGGCTCAGGAGCGTCTCGCCGGTGATGGAACAGTCCTCGTGCGCGAGGTAGGCGACCGTCGGGGAGACCATCTCGGTGGTCATCGTCTGCTCGAGCTTCTGCTTGAGCTCGTCGGGGATCTCCGCCTCCGCCGCCATGCGGGTGTAAGCGGTAGGGGCGATCGCATTGACGCGGATGCCGACCTTCAGCGCCTCCATGGCAAGAGTCCGGGTGAACGAGAAGACGGCGCCCTTGGAAGCGACGTACGCGCTCTGCTGTTCGAAGCCGACCAGGGTTGGCGAAGCGGTGTTGACCACCCGTCCCGCGCCCGACGCGATGAGATGCGGCCACGCAGCGGCCGTCACGGCAGCGGTGCCGAGGAAATTGACCTCGATGTGCTGGCGAATGCCGTCGATCGCGTCCGGGCCGAAGGGCGTCATGTGGTTGATGCCCGCATTGTTCACGACGATGTCGAGGCGCCCGAAGGCATCGATCGCGGTCTGCACGATCGACTCGGCGCCGGTGGTCACATTGTCGTAGTTGGCCACGGCCTTTCCGCCCGCCGCGATGATCTCGGAGACCACGGTGTCGGCGGGGGAGGTGTCGGACCCCTGCCCGGCGGCAGAAGATCCGAAGTCGTTGACAACGACCGATGCCCCCCGTGAGGCCAGCAGCAGCGCGTGCGAACGGCCGAGCCCCCGGCCGCCGCCCGTGACGATGGCGACCTTCCCGTCGAAACGCAACATGGTCTCTCACTTCCCTCCATGCGTGGCATGGACGCAGGTCGATGAGCCGCAGGGTGACCCATCGGGATTTAAAATATATTTAATAGTATATGGCGCCTATCGCGCCGACGCGCAAGCGATCGGCGAAATCAGCTCGCGGGGGTGGTGAGGTCGGCGCGGCTCGGATGGTGGAGTTGCCGAATCGGCTAGGGTCGCCATTGCCCCGCGACGTGGCGGCGCCGTGTGGGTTCACGGGGAAGGTTCGTCTCGACCGACTGCCCGGTCGAGGCGAACCGCGCCGCCCTCGGCAATGGGGCGAGAGTGGCGCGCGTCAGCTATTTCCAGGAAGGTGCCCAAGGGCTGCTCGCGCAGGGCGGAAGCGCCCGCCGTGGAACGATCACGGAGATGGTGGAGAGTGTCGTGGGTTCGGTGGAGTCGTGTTACTTCGCCTTCGGGGAAGACGATCTGTTCGTCATCGGTGACGTTCCTGACGACGTGGCGGCTGCGGCGCTCGCGATTCGTACCGCGGCCACCGGTGCCGCGATCTCGCACACGGTCCGTTTTGCTGACGCCGGCTCAGATCGATGAAGCCGTCGCGTTGAATGTCACCTACCGGCCGCCGACGTAACAGCCCGCACGGCAGGAACGCCGTGTCCGACGCTCGGGGCGGCGTGGTCCCGGGCGGTGTCCGACAGTGAACCGTTCCGGCGACATCTCCCCGGTGAGGAAGTCGACGATCGTTTCGGCTACGGCGCGGTGGGCGGGTTCGTGGAGCAGATCGTGCCCGGCATCGGGAACTTCCCGCAGGGTGACCGTTGGCTGATCCGCGCACCACATTCTGATCGTGTCGATCCTGGCCCGCCGATCGTCACGTCCGTGCAAGGCGAGGGTGGGAACTCCGGGCCCCGGAACGGCGAGGGTGTGCGCCAGTTCCGGGGTTCCGGTGAGGACGACTCGCGAAATGTCCCGCACTCCATGAGATGTCGCCTGCATCGCGATGAGCGCCGTCCCCGCGCCGAGGGAGTGTCCGACCAGTGCAAGCGAGACGGAAGAGTCCGCGGATCGAGCGATGGCGGTCAAGTGCAATGCCGCAGCGGCGAGATCTTCGATCGGCGGGATATCATCGAACGTGCCTTCGCTGAGTCCGTGTCCTGGGTGGTCGATGCCCCAGACGTCGATGTGGTGCCGAGTGAGGAATCTGGCGAACCGGTGGTAGTCCGCACTCTGCTGCCCGAGGCCGTGGAGAAGGATCACGGCCATCTGTGGCTGTGTTGCCTGCCACCGCCGGTAGTGGACCAGCCCGTTCGGTCCATCGAAGAAGAGCACAGTCGAAGTGTGCCAGAAGTAAGCAAAGCCTTACCTGTGTGGCAGGTCACACCAGACTCGGCCGATGCCTCCACCTACGGATTCCGGCGTGAACGCGACCTCGTGGGGCTCTCCTCACGAACCTGCCGCCGTCGGCCATAGGGTCATCCTCGATTTCTCGGAATCCAATTGCCGTGGAATCCGTTCGGTACCCGAACAGGAAGCCGCACCTCGGCGATCGGCCCACCGCTCAGGTCTGCGGCATCGATGATCGCCAGATGGCTGGTGTCACGGGCGCGGTCGTGGACGAAGGTCATCAGGTATCCGTCGTCGTCACCGGCGGTCTCGGCGCGCGGCACGAACACCGCCTCTCCGCAGGTGTTCCCGGTGGGCAGTCGCAGCACCTGGCGAGCACTGCCACGGCTGAAGTCGTATTTGTAGATCTGGGAGTGCGCCGGTCGCGGGTCCATGGAGAAGCTTGTGACGTAACCGAACCGGTAGGGCAGCCCGACGTCGGCGTCGGCGACCCGCGGGTACTCGATATCGGCATCATCGAGCGGCTCCTCGGTGACCGCGCCTGAATCGAGGTGCAGTGTCCAGCGATGCAACCGCGGCAGACCGCCGGTGCGATCGGCGGGTCCATCGCGCCACAGGGACGGCATGCGGCCGCCGACGACCACGATGGTGTTTCCGGCGTCGAAGGCGTTCATCGTGTGCCACATGTAGCAGGGCTCGACCTCGAACCAGCGCACGGCCCCACCGTGTCGGGGCATGACTCCGAAGCGGGCGCCGTGCGTATCGTCCCATCGCCACGGCAACCCGGCGGCCGTGGCGACCGGGTCGAACACCACCGGCAGGTCCAAAAAGATCACCGCCGTTGCGGTGATCGCGAAGTCATGCATCATCGTCGCCCGGGGAACGGTGATCTCTTTCGCCTGCAACAGATCTCCGTTCGCCGCGGCTCGGTAGTAGGTCAGGAACGGGGGACGTTGCCGGGCTCCGAAGAACATCAGTTCGCCGGTAGTCGGGCAGATCTTCGGGTGCGCGGTCATCGGGGTGCGCAGTGCGTCGCAGAAGGTGAACGGCCCCACTGTCTCGAGCTCGGGGGTGATCTCGTAAGGGAAACCTCCCTCCTCGAGCGCCAGGACTCGGCCCGCATGGGTGATCACGTGGGTGTTGGCCGTGGTCACGCGGAAATCTATGGTGCCGTCGACCGGGTGGAAGGCGAGCTGAAATCGCGACTTGCCGGGATTCTCCGACAGCGGGGTCCGCACGTATCGATTGCGATACCAGGTGGCGCGGCCGTCGGCCAGGGACACCGCGTGCACCATGCCGTCACCAGCGAAGTAGTGCGTCGAGGTTCCCGTGCGCGGATTCGGTCCGTTGCGCACGAACACTCCGTCGAGGTCGCGGGGGATCTGGCCGGTCACTGCGGTCGGCTCCACAGTCACTTCCTCGGTGACCGGACTGTTGTTGCCTATCAGGTGCAGGGGGCCGTCATCGCGCTGTGTCGTCGTCACTCGCTGTACTCCTGTTTCGTCGTCGGAACGCCAGAGTGCATCGAGAACCGGCGCAGAAACAGTCTTGTTCTTTTCGATACCGTCAGCCGGTCGCAGTATCCGCTGGTCCCAGCGTTGCGAATTCGGGTGCCTATTGTGAGTGGGCAGGAGTCAGCCTCCGACTTGTCCTCGAATCGGGGTAGGGACGCGTCAGGTCGCTGCCCGGATGAAACTTTCTCGCCCCGCTCCTGTAGGCGCTGGAAATTTCTCAATACTTCGGCTCGGAAGCTGTGGGCTTTCCAGGCAATGTTTTTCAGGGCTCGAAGGGGTGTCTACTGGATTTACCCGCCATCTGGAGATTTCGGTGTTGATCAACCTGTTCGGCGGGAATTCCGAGGAGAATCGAATGAACGACAGTGCTGTCTTCGTCGTCGACCGGCTGCAACTCGCCGGCATCGTGAGTGCCGCCCACGCGAGAGCTCTGGACATCGCTACCGCCCACGGTCTCCGGATCGTGCACACCATCGTCGAACCCGGCACAGACTTGGAGTCGTTGCTCGAGTACATCGACACCCATGGGATCGCTGTAGCCATCACTCCCACGTATCGACATATCCAGAACAACCCGACCTGGGTACGTACCCGCTGCGATCTGATCACCACGGATCCGCCGTCCTACCAGCGCCGCCAACGACGCCTGGTCCTCTCCTGAACCGCGGCGAACGCGACATGACCGGGCCGGGCCCGAATGCCGTTACGGTCGGCTCCCATTCGCCTCGAGCGTCTGCTTTCTCGGTCGGCCCGAGCGCAGCGCGGTCGAGGGTGGGGCATTCGACTCGCCGATCAGGGCGGCATCTGCTGCCTACGAGCGCGGGGAGCCGGGGTTCTGGGCGGTCGTTTCGTGTTCGGTTCGGCGTCTCGTCGACGCCGGGCTCAACCGGTCACGGTTGCATCGTGGCCGCGTCAAGAAGGCAAGCCCTAACCGACCGTGACCGACAATGTCGGCTTGCCATCCGACGATCCACCCTTCTGCGTGAGGTATCCCCACATTTCGTCGATCATCGGTTGTAGCAACAGTGTTCCGAACTGGCGCACCATCAGTCCGATGATCTGTGTCGATTCCGGGCGGTTTGTCGACGCGAGACCCGCCTCGCGTAATTTGGCCACCTCGCTGCGGCTCAGTTCGGTGAGTCGCTCGAGCAGCCGACCCGAGCCTCGCGGATCCAGCACGGTCCGCCGGATGTAGTTCACCACCGACGGGTGTGTCTCGAGCATTCGCCGCACCGATTCGTCGCGGCGCGAGGCGATCTCCGCGGGTGTGCCCACGTCGGGCACTGCCGCGATCGCCAGAGCGTAGTAGTCGACAACCAGTTGCTCCACCGCCACGCGCAGGCCGTCCTTGGTTTTGAAGTGATGCTGCACCAACCCCACCGTCACCCCGGCCGCCGCGGCGACGCCTCGCATCGAGACACGGTCTTCGCCGTGTTCGGCGTACAGGTCGAGCGCGGCGTTGCGGATGCGGGCCTTCGCGGTGAGGTCGTCGTCGCTGGCGTCCAGGACAAGAGCGCGGATGTGCGGCGGACGGTGTCGGCTCGATACATGGTGGTGTGCACAGGTTTCGGCCCCAAGCCCTACATTCCGGCACTGCCGGGCCTCGACAGTTTCGAGGGCGAGGCCTACCACACGGCCCGATGGCCGCAGGACCGCGAAGTCGCCCTCTCCGGCCGCCGCATCGGGGTGATCGGTAACGGCGCTTCAGGCGTCCAGGTGATGCAGGAGGCCGCCCAGTTCGCCACCGACGTGACGCTGTTCCAGCAAACCCCGAATCTGGCACTGCCGATGCGCCAGCGACCCTCGACTCCCGAGGACGCGCAATTGGCCGAGGCGATGGCTTCGCGCAATAACCATTTCGCCGGTGTCGACTACGACCTCCTCGAGAAAGCGACTGCCGATGTGTCCGACGAGGAGCGCGAATCCACCTACGAAAAGCTCTGGGAAATGGGTGGATTCCGGCCCTGGCTCGGGAACTTCAACGACTTGTTCTTCGACCTCGACAGCAACCGGCTGTTCTACAATTTCTGGCGCGACAAGACCCGTGCGCGGATCGAGAATCCGGATCTGTGGGAAATCCTCGCACCGACCGAGCCGCCGTATCCTTTTCGGCGTCAAACGTCCGTCTCTGGAACAGCGATACTACGAGATCTTCAACCAGGACAACGTGCACGTCGTCGACCTGCAGGCGAACCCGATCGTCGAGTTGACGCCGAAGGGGTTGCGCACCGCTGACGGCACCGAGCACGAACTGGAACTGCTCGTGCTCGCGACCGTCTTCGACGCTGTCACCGGGGGCATAACCGCCATCGACATCCGCAATGCCGCAGGGGATTCGATGACGCTGTCACCGGGGGCATAACCGCCATCGACATCCGCAATGCCGCAGGGGATTCGATCGCCGATTCCTTCGCCGACGGCGCGCCTACAGCGCTGGGGTCGGCGACAGCCAGCTTTCCGAATCTGCTGTTCGTGTACGGCCCACAGAGCCCGTCGGCATTCTGCAACGGGCCGACCGCGGCCGAGGCGCAGGGCGCATGGATCGTCGAGTTTCTCGACTACCTGCACCGCAACAACATCACCCGCGTCCCGGCCACGCCCGAAGCGGAGCAGCGGTGGGGAGCGACGAGGTCCGATGATCCGCTGATGTCGTCGGTTTCTCAAGGATCTCTCAGATCGACCCGTATTGAACCCCCACAGGTTCCTACCTGCGGTTTTGCGACTTACCAGACTCGGCTGACCTCCGTGGCTCACGGCTATATGTGCAGGTCAGAGTCCGGAGGGCGATTCGACCACTACGCACACCAGCTGATTCGGCAGACATCGTTGGCTCAGCTCGCCGATCCCGGCGAGCTCAGATTCAGCTGCGACGGCGCCGCGGCAGTCGATCACCTTTCCCGGTGACCTCGCTGAGGCCAGCGTTGCACCGGGCACCGCGGATTTGATGGGGCGTGTCCGGTCCTCGCACGCGTGCTTGCTGCATGATCGGGAGTTTGCGCGGCGACACGGAACCCCTGCCGACGGCTGGTTGATCGAGCGATTCAGCAAGTGCGGGTTGATGGTCAACTCCGACGTCGAGCCCGGCGCGGGCTATATCTTCGAGTTGTCGCTTGCCGATGCATATTTCAGCATCGACCGCGACCAGGACATCGCCGAAGCGGTCGGTGGTCATGAGGTGTTCCGGTCACGAACCAGCTACGGCACCCACGACTGCACCTACTACCTTCCGATCGGCAAGACAGGGTTCGCGCACGGCGTGCGCGGTCGGCGTGTCCATTCCCCCGGCCAGCTCAGCGAATGGCCTGCGCGCTGCGAATCCACCAAGGAGTACCTGGGTGCTCTGGCGGATACATTGATCGAGATGCCTCCGCGTGACATCGGCGCATCGCCTGGCTCACGGTCCCTGGTGCAGAAGAATCCCTGCGCGGCTGATGCGAAGATGCGGGATTTGTTTCCCGGCTGGAACGGTGGACCGACCGAGTGGAGCAGCGCGTACTCGTGCACTATCGACTCGAGCAAGCCGGGGGACCCCTACAAGATCACCGTCACAGCGACGTTCATGCGTAACAACGAGCAAGCCGCGGTACGACCGGAAGACCGGGTCGTCACGCACGACGGTCTGAGTGGGGTCGAATACCCTTCGACGGGAAACGCTGCACTGCTGGCACCCAACAAATGTGGCTACGCGCTGACCTATGTTCCGGCCGCGGTGCCGGGGGCAGCCACGGCGCACGTGGTTAGTCTGTCGGTGGACGCTGCCCCGCACAACCCGCTGGCTGCCAGTTGGCCTGCTGCGCCGTTCGACATGTGCGAGCAAGCTCGGGCGGTCAGCACTGCGGTCCTGGCAGGCATCGGCTGACAGCCGACCACCCGGTGGTCGCCACCCCCTCGTAGTCTTCGTAGGTCGTGATCGGTTGTGGTGCATGATGTTCGGTCGTGACCGACCAACAATCGTTGCGTTTGGTGCCCGTGGGGTCAGCGGACGGTATTTGAAGCAGTGGGAGCCGGACTGGCTCCGTTGGGTGGCACCGAACAGGCGGCAACGGTGTGTTCACGCAGCCAGCGGCTCAGGGGACAGCAGAGATCCGGCGGTTCAGCCCGTGGACGGTGGGAACTGCGTCGTCGAGTCGGTAATGGCCTCGCTGAGTTGGCGTGGTGTGATCCCGATCGCGTCACGAAGGTCCGCGCCCTTCAGATTGGCTCCGGTGAGCTTCGCCTCCGCCAGCGCTGCGCCCCTGAAGTCTCCGGCGGAGAGATCGGCGCCTGTGAAGTCGGCGCCGTTGAGCCGGGTCTCACGGAAGTTCGCTCCATGGCAGGTGGCCTCGGTCAGGTTCGCCTCGATCAGGTCGACATGATCGAGCATCGCGGAGGCGAGGTCGGCACGGGAGAGATCAGTGCGACTGAGGTCGGCGCCGGTGAGCCGCGCCTTCGGGAGGTAGAATTCGTGCAGATCGGCTCCGGGGACCCGGATTCCCGTGAGGTCGAGCGGCTCCTCGTGGGCGCGTGAACCCTTGTCGGGATGTGGCTGGCTGCGCAGCACCCCGAGTGCGACCGCGATGTCGCCCGGCAGGTGGTCAGCGGATTGATGCGTGGCGTGCTCGCGCAGCATGTGGGCGAGAAGCTTGCGTCCCCGATTGCGTTCGCGTGGTGCGTCTTCCATGAGCGCTTGAATCGCCCAGGCGCCGCCCGCACGAGTGACAGATTTGTCGGAGTCGAGGTGTGTCACCGCAGTGTTGAAGCGATCGATATTCTTGCTGCTCCGGTCCAGTTGGACTTTCATCGCGGTGTAGACGACGGTCGCGGCACCGACACACAGGGCGAGGACGGGCACGAATTGTCCGCGCAACGCGGCAGCGGCGGCGAGGCTGTCCTTGTCGTCGAGTCGCTGGAGCTGATCGGCTGCCAGCCACACGGGCAGCTGATAGATCAGGTACAACAGGCACACGGTGGCTGCGATGCTACCGAGCCCGAGAATCAGCAGTTTCGGTCGTGTCGTCATGGCCGTCCCGGTGTCGTAGAGTGCTCAGTGTTCGGGGTGACTGTACGTGGGCGACGGGTTGGGGCGATGGCGCGGTCGAGATCGAATCTGCTACTACCAGAACGCAATACGGGTTTCGTCAATCAGGTGGGCGTGCTCGGCGATGCGATCGCGCACATCTTCGATCGGGCTGCGAACCAGATGGTCGTGATCGCAGGACCGCCGGGATCGGGAAAGTCCGCGACGGCGATCGAGCTGGCGCACAAGGTCGGCACGCGGTTTCGGGACGGGGTGCTGTACTTCGACTTCGCCACTGCCGGTGAGCATCCCGAATCGGTCGCCGAATTACTGAAGTGGGCATTGCTCGAGCTCGGCGTGGGTGAAGAGATCCCGGACGACCCGGGCATGCGGCGATCAATGTACGCGGCGCGAACGTCGGGCGGGTCCTATGTCATCGTTCTGGACGGGGTTCTCTCCGACAGTCAGGTGAATGCGCTTCGCCCCGGCCCGGGAACCTCGCTGCTGTTGGTCACCGAGACTCGTGCGGTCACGAGAGTCACCAGTGGCAAGCTGTTCGTAGTCGACGAGCTGGCCGAGCAGGAAGCGCTGCAGATCTTCGCCGGAGTAGCTGGAACGGACCGCGTTGCCGCCGAGCACGATGCGGCCCGAGAGATCGTCCGGCTGTGCGATCACCTGCCACTGGCGCTTGTTGTCGCCGGTTCCACCGTATGTCGGATCGCGCGGCGCCACACGACACCGTTGGCCGACATCGCCACTCGGCTCCGCGATGAGCGCCGTCGCCATACCGTATTCACCCCGAATGTCGTGTTCGGTGCGGCCTACAGTGCCCTGCCCGGCCCAGTTCAACGGTGCTACCGGGCGCTCGGGTTGCGATGCCACGGTGCGACGATGACCGCGGAGAGCATGGCCGCCGCACTGGATGCCCAGGACTGGGAGGCCGAAGACTGGCTCAACGTGCTCGCCGACAATCACCTGATCCGGGCGGCGAACGACCGCTACAGCGTCCGTGAGCTGGTTGTCGACCACACCCGTGAGATAGACGACAGGCCCGCGACGCAACGTCGAGATGAGGAAGCTCGGCTGATCCACTACTGGGATGTGCGGATCACCGCTGCCGACACCTTGCTGGCCCCCGCACGCCCGTGGCGGCCGCTGCTGTTTCCCGGACTCACAGCTGCGGCGTGGTTCACCGATTCGCAGCAAGCTCGGAAATGGCTGCTCATGTCGCGGCGAAGCATCATGTCCGCAGCCGAGTACGCCGTCGAAAGAGGCGACGGCGACATCGTTGTGCGGTGGTGCGTGCTGCTGTGGCCGTTCTATGAGAAGGAGAAGCTGCTCGACGACCTGCTCGATCTCCACACGCTGGGGATCCGGGACACGACCGACCCGATCACGTTGGCCGTGTTGCACATGCAAATCGGGTACGCGCATCTGTGGCGACGGCACTTCGCGTCCGCAGTAGTCGAATTCGCAAAGTCGCTCGAGCTGTCGGACAATCGTGAGGTGACGGGGAGCGCGCTCGAAGGGCTCGGTTTGGCCGAGTTCGGGCAAGGTGATGTCACAGGCGCACGGGTCTCATTGCGTCGCAACCTCGAAATCGCCCGCGAGACAGGAATTGCCCGGCGGATCGCGCTGGCGGTGTTCCACCTTGCCAAAACTGAGCCCGCAGACGTGGCATTGCTGTTGCTGACGGAGGCGCGCGCCGCGTTCCTCGCCGAGCCGACGGACGAAGCCGAGAATGTGGCGAAGGTGCAGTACTGGCAGGGGCGTAAGTTCGCTGAACGAGATGATCACGCTGCGGCCGTCCTCGACTACAGGGCGGCGTTGGGGATCATGTCGGATCGACGCCGCGTTTTCGATCAGGCCGAGATCTACGTGGCGCTCGCCGAATCGACGTGGTCGCTGGGTGATGCCGCGGAAGCAACGAGGTTGTTCGAACGGGCCATCACCTTGTACCTGGACTCGGGTTTCACAGATCTGGCTGAGCAGACGCGAATGAACCGTGACCGACTGTGCGCACCGTGACGACAAGGATGCGGTCGGCGCAGTCGATTTCCCATTCACCGGCGAATTCGCTCAGCGGCCGACTTTGAGCAAGGTGGTGGCACGCCAGCGGCGTAACGAGTGGAAGATGACACGCATCACCGGTCGCCGTCACGATCGTGCCTGTGCGGTCCCCGAGATACCACACGCCCGCCTCGTCGGGTGCCGCGGCGAGCATCGAACCGGGTAAAGCTGCCAAGGTTTCGGCGATCCACGCGGTCGTTTGGCTGCTGGGGTCGCCGACTACAGCATCGGCCAGCTGCATCCACCGTCGGCGCGGCTCCGTGGTGCCGACGACTATGTAAGTTCCGCGAGGGGTCTCGTACCCCGAGCGCAACCGCTCCGCAGGGTACCTGATGATGCTCGCGGTCCGGTTTCTGCCGGACCTCACCACAGCCAGGTAGGAATGCGGGGCGTGTAGCGGTTGACTCGGCATCGGGAGTGCGGACAGTTCGGCCGGTTCCGCAGGCTCCGGGAACTTCATCGTGCGATACATCAGCGAGCGCAGATTGGCTGGACTGGCATCGGGCTCGGATGTCGTGAAGGTGGTGATGGGAGAATAGCGGTCCGGATCGTGATCGATGATCACGTCGCGAATCTGAGTGGCGAGGTCGCCGCGAATGTCAATTCTCGGGGCTGTATCGAGTAATTTCGCAATGGGCGATCGAGGATCTACCGATTCGACGGGCGCGGTGGCGAGAATCAAGGGAATTCCCAACGCTGCCGAATAAAAGGGAACCGAGCCGTGATCGCCGACCACGATATCGGCGGCTATAATTGCCGTGCGCCAGGCGTCGACATCCTTCGGTATTGTCACACCTGCGCGTCGGGCTGCGGCAGTGTACTCGCCGAATTGCCACGATGAATGACCGGCAACGATGTTGGGGTGTGGAGCGAGTAGGATTCTGAACTCGTCGAAAGGTAATTGTTCTGCCAGCCGGAGAAGGAGTCCGGGGGCCGCGCCCAGCAGGGATTCCGGGCCCCAGGTCGAGGAGACCACCACCAGCTTCTGGCCGGGGGAGAGTCCGAACGCCTGCCGATAGGACGGGCGGAGTGCTCGACTTGCGCGCATTCGATCGAAGCAGATATCTCCGGCGACAACCGCTCGCGGTTCGGCAGCGGGACATGATGCACGCAGGCGATCTGCTTGTTCGGTATGGGAGAGAACGATTGCGGTCGGTACCACGGCGCCGTTGTGTAGAAGCCATTCAGGAGAAAGTCCAAAAGCTCCCTGCTCCCTGCTCCCTGCTCCCTGCTCCCTGCTCCCTGCTCCCTGCTCCCTGCTCCCTGCTCCCTGCTCCCTGCTCCCTGCTCCCTGCTCCCTGCTCCCTGCTCAGGTATTTATTGTATCCCATTCCATGTGGGATTACGATGAGTGGTGATTTCAATGCATGTAGGTTGCCGCCGTAACTCGCGGATATAGCGAGGTCGAATCGGTGTGCGGTGGCTTCGGTCCAAGGAATCGTAGTGACGCCGCGTGAATCGAGGAATTCGGTGGTGCCGTTGTCGAACGCGGACGATTCGGTGCGCGTAAAGGTGACACGGACTCGGGGGTCTTCAGCGATGAGTGGCAGGGTGTCGAACAGGCGGGTCGCGGCAGTGACATTGTGTGTGACGGCAAGGACGGATCGCTGTGCCGTATATGTATCCCATTTTGCGCCTCGGCCGAGCGGTGAGCGAGGGGTGGGATGTCTGGGTGGCACGCTGAGCGATCGTAGCCAATAGGCAGAGGAATGCCACAATCAGCAATCGGCAATCAGCACTTGTGCATGAGTGCGTCGAGGTCGGGGGCGGCCTCGTGCCCGGTCGGGCCGACTGGGCCGGGTCGTGAGGTGACTCGCGGGCAGCGCCGCAGCCGGGGTGAGAAGTGCGGCGTCGAGAGGGTGAGGTCCAGCCGTTCCGCTCCAACCACGCCGGTGGATCGGAGCCGTGAAGTCGTCGACGGTGGCGGGTCGGACGGGAGCGGCCGCCCCGCGCTGTCGTCGCGGATGCCCGTGCCCGACGGTCACTGGGCGCCTGCGTCACACCCGGCCAGGGTGGCCGTGGCGCGCAGGATCGTGTCGTCCTCGGCGAAGCTGTCGAAGTACCCGACGATCGTCATCGGGTCGCCACGTTCGCTCGATGGTGGTTCCGGCTCACCCGTACGGCACCTCCCGTGGGAGTTCGATCGGAGAAGGGACGTGTGAGGATAGCCGCCGAAATGTTCGGCCGCAGGTGAGATGTACGGCGCGACAGCCGACCGGGTTGCGCATCACGGGCAACTAGGGCACTCTTAACGCAAATTCTAATAGCGTTAACGTTGCCCGTTCGGGCTGAACACCTCGTATGTCGCCGCCAGGAAGGCAGGACCGTTCATGATCGATCCGAACGACATTCGCGCGACCATCGGACAGCGTGTCCTGACGCGGGATCACGTTCTCCAGTGGGAATCGCGACGCGCCGACACCGTGCTCGCGAAGTTCGCCGCACGCCTGGGTGCGCTCGGTGCAGGCGAGATCCTCCACGACCTCTCGATCCGCGAATTGCGAGGTGCGCCGCTGGAGGCGCGCCGATCCGCCCTGCTCTCGCTCAAGACCCAGCTGGGGCATGCGGGCACGTATGCGATGCTCAAGCGCGAACTGGCGATCTCGGAGCGGATCGCGCGGCTCGCGGTCGCCACGAGCCGAGGTCGGGTCAAGTACTCGGTCACCCATCTGCGGGTGCCGGGACTGTCGGCACAGCGATTCGCCGACTGGTTCGACAATCTGGTCGTGATCGACGACGAGGCCGAGATGAATTCGGCCTGTCCGGACCACTACCTGCTGCGTGGGTTGCCGGACGGCCGTCAAGAAGTCGTCGAAACCACGGGCGGTTCCCCGGCTGCCACCCGATTCCTCGTCGACTACCAGCGCACCGACACAGTCAGCGTCCCTGTCGACCCGACCTACCCAGTCCAGATCGCCGGTACGGCTCTGCTCGACGACGGCTTGGTCATCGGCGGGGTTCGACATCAGTTCCGCGACCGCGACGGCGCGCTCGAAGCACTGTTGACCGCGCAGTTCCCCTCGGCGGTGCCCGCCAGGAACATCCATCAGCACCAATGGCATCTGGCGTGCGAGTTCAGCAACTGGATGATCGCATCGGCTCCGTACGCCGCGACCACCCGATGAACCTCGACCCGGGTCAGGCGGCGGCCAGTAGGGCGGTGCCCGCGACGGAAAACGAGCCTGCCGATGCCGAGCCCGATCGCGAGAGTGACGTTCGGTGCGCGGAACTTCAGGCGCACCGCCGCCACAATCGGAGGGTCGTCACCGGTCAGCCGCGAACATGCAGCCCGAAACCGGTGCGGCCCGCGGGTTCGAGTCCTTGCTTCAGGTGCAACGAGGGGATTTCGTAGTCACCGAAGTTCTGCCGACGGAACGCGATCGGTTCGGTCGATGTCAGGGTGAGCAGGCGCTGTTCCCATGCCTCAGCGATGTCCGGGTAGTCCTCGTCGGTGATGCGGTCGGCGCCGTACAGCACGAACGGCGGCAGCGGCTCGATTCCCGGGTAGTAGAGGATGCCGTGGTGGATCGGGAACAGCAGATCGTCGATGGGGCCGTTGATTCCGCGAGCGGCGTAATGCGACTCGGGGCCGCCGATCGTCACTGACAGCAGAGCTCTTCTGCCCGCGAGGGTGCCTTCGCCGAAGCGCTCACCGTATCTGGTGTCGCTGTGCTCGCCGACTCCGTAGGCGAAGTGGTAGGTGAACACCCGGTCCACCCAGCCTTTGAGGATCGCGGGCATCGTGTACCACCACAGCGGGAACTGGAAGATGATCATGTCGGCCCAGAGCAGTTTCTCCTGTTCGGCGCGGACATCCGCGGTGAGCGTTCCGGTGTCGAAGGCTCGGCCCGAATCCAGGGCCACCTTCAGCGGACGCGACGCATCGGGGCCGTAGTCCGCGGCGTCGACGACCGCCTTCCAGTTCATCGCGTACAGATCGCTCACCCGCACCTCGTGCCCCGCTTGCTCGAGCGTCGACACGGCCAGGTCCTTCAGTGAGCTGTTCAGCGACTTCGGCTCCGGATGAGCGTGGACGATCAGCGTTTTCATGAGAACTCCTTCGGTTCGGATGTCTTCGAGCCTGACCGCCCACGCGCCCGATATTCAGGGGCGCTCGATCCATCGGACGGGAGTTCCTGGTATCGGCAGGGCCACCTTCACCGGCCGGGCCGTGGTCATACTGGGAACATGGACGATCTGGCGGGATTTCTGCGGACTCGGCGTTCCAGGGTCGACCCGGCGGCCGCCGGTATACCCACCGACGCACGCCGTCGCGTCGAAGGGTTGCGCCGCGAGGAAGTCGCGCACTTGTCCGGGGTCAGCGTCGATTACTACGTGCGTTTGGAGCAGGGTCGGGCGACGCAACCTTCCGAGCAGGTGCTCGACGCGCTCGCTCGTGTGCTCGGGCTCGACGAGACCGAACGCGGGCACCTCTACCGACTGGCCCGGCAGCGTCGCCGCCGCGCCAAGGCGCCGAACGGGCGGATCCGGCCGGAGCTGGCGCGGGTTCTCGATCTCGTGGTCGGCGCACCCGCGCTGATCATGGACCATCGCCTGGACGTGCTGGCCGGGAACCGCCTGGCCGGACTCCTCTACGGGCGGTCGCTACCGGGCCTGAACACCGCCCGCCACATCTTCCTCGAGGAAACCGAGCGTGGCCTGTACGCGGACTGGGAGAAATGCACCCTCGACGTGGTGGGGCATCTGCGGCTGGCTGCCGGTAAGTATCCCGACGACCCCCGACTGGCCTCGCTCATCGGCGAACTGGCGATGGGCAGCGAGCGCTTCCGTCGGTTGTGGGCCCGCGCGGACGTCTGCGCCCGCACCCACGGACGCAAGGCATACCAGCACCCGATGGTCGGACTGTTGGAACTACATCAGGAGAACTTCGCACTGCCGGACGGATCAGGTATGGAATTGGTGGTGCTCTCCGCCGCCCCGGGCAGTCCTGCCGAGGACGGGCTGCGCCTGCTGGCGGGCTTGGGTGCGGACAGTGGGGCGGAGCACTCCGTGAATTCGCGGGTCCGCGAGTGATCGCGTTGCCGCACCGGCGACCGTGCTACGGAAGTGTTTGACGCACAGGCTGATCCACAGCCCGATCGGGTTCGGACGTGGTGACGATACGGGAGCTGCAACGGCGGAAGCGGCGGGCTTCGCGGCCGTGTACCAACCGTTCGACGGCGACTGGTTCCGGTTCGAGAACGCGGCCGACTACTCCGACTGAGCGGTGGACCCGCCACCAGGTGATCTGTGGCTGGACCCCGAGTCCAGTCTTCCGGTCGGGCGATCGAGGCCGGATGTGGTTAGAGTCGGTGCCGTGTCTGTGAATGTCGGTGTCTTCGTGGAGATCTCCGGGTTGCGCGACGATCGGGAACAAGCAGGGATGACCACCCTGTTGACCGAGGTCGTGCGCGCGGAGCGGTTGGACGACGAGGTGTTCGTGAGTATGCGCGGTGTGGGGGACGACCTCGCTGTACGCGCCGATTCCGGCGACCACAAGGTGATCTTCGCGGGATTCTTCCGGTGGCAGGAGGATTTCGAGCAGCGAGTGACGGCACGCGCGACGCGGCTGGTGCCGCACGCGCGGGTGCGCTTCGGGTGGGAGTACGAAGATGAGTTCTGATCCACGCGTCGACGGCTCGTGGACGGATCGGCTACCCGATCCTGCGCCCGTGGTGCATCGAGATCTCCAGGTGCGGGTCGGAGGATGGGATCTGACGACGCTCACCCGTGAGCACCTCGCGTACTGGGTTGGCTGCATCCCGCTGCAGTTCGGCAACACCTTCATCGTGGTGTCGCGCCGGGACCAGCCGACGTTCATCCAGGCCTACCGCAACGGGCCGGACGACTACGACCTCGAGATATCCGACGCGCCATCGAAGACCAGGTCCACCGTCGTGCGCGACGAGGCGGAACTCGTCGCAATTCTCTGGGCCTGGCTCGAAGGGGACCGTGCCGCAGTCGACGCCCTGGATTGGGAGCCTTCCGTTCACCACTGATGGCCGGACGCGCCTTCGGTGGTCTGGGTGGCGCTCGCCACCGGCGACGATCGCGCGGTGCCGACATCGGATCGGTCGATGGCCACTGATCGTGGCTCCACGGTGTTCGACGGCATTGTGCGTGTCGCCGCGAAGAAGGGCCTGCGCGCGCCGCGCCGCATTGAAACCGCGCAGCCCGCGAAACCTGACGGAATCAGGCCCGCGCGGAGCCCGGCAGGTGCGGATCCATCCAGCGCAACATCCGATCGACCGAATCCGCGCAATCGCCGCGCGCGCCCGCGTCGGCCCACTCGATCAGCGCGGCGAAGGTGGCGGACTGGTAGGCGGTCGCGAGGGCCTGGCAGATGGCATCGGGGGAGTCGGGCAGCCGGTCGGCGAGGTAGGCGGCCAGCGTATCGATCCACGGTTGGTAGATGCGGGGCGCGGTCGCGGCCAGTTCGGGTTCCGACGAGATCAGCCGCAGCCAGGCGGGCGCGAGCTCCTGGACCTGCCGGTCGCGCGACACCGACCCGACGATCGCGGTCCGCACGACCACCGCGGGCGCCTCGTCGGCGGCCGCGCGAGCCAGCGCGTCGCGGAGCCGTTCGGTCGCGGGCGCGACACCGATCCAGGCGATCTCGGAGCGGGAGGAGAAGTGCCGCAACAGGGTTCGGGTGCTGACCCCGGTGGCCTCGGCCAGCTCGCTCCAGCCGGTGGCGGCGAAACCGCGCTCTGTCCACAGCTGTAACGCGCCGACGGACACTGCGCGGGTATCGAGCACCGAGGGTCGGCCCGGGCGGCGGGGAGTCGGCTCGGTCACCCCGAAAGCCAAACAGTTTTGGCGAAGTGTGTCAATATCGGTGGGCCGTCACCGAAACAGGAGAAACAGTATGGATTTCGTCAACTCGTCCGCGATCGTCACCGGCGGCGCGTCGGGCCTCGGCTTGGCGACCGTGCAGGAACTGCACGCCAAGGGTGCCAAGGTCGTCATCGTCGACCTCCCCTCGTCCAACGGCGCCGCTGTCGCCAAGGAACTGGGCGAGGGCGCGGCTTTCGCGGCCGCGGATGTGACCGATGAGTCGGCGGTGGTCGCGGCTCTCGATGTCGCCGAATCGTTGGCACCGCTGCGGATCGCCGTGAACTGCGCTGGTATCGGCAATGCCATCAAGACGGTCGGCAAGAAGGGTGCGTTCCCGCTCGCCGATTTCACCAAGGTGATCAACGTGAACCTCGTCGGTACCTTCAACGTGATCCGGTTGGCCGCCGAACGCATGTCGGCGACCGAACCGGTCGGCGAGGAACGCGGCGTCATCATCAACACCGCCTCGGTCGCCGCCTACGACGGTCAGATCGGGCAGGCCGCGTACTCGGCGTCCAAGGGTGGCATCGTCGGCCTGACCCTGCCCGTCGCGCGCGACCTGGCGAGCTTCAAGATCCGCGTCGTCACGATCGCGCCCGGCCTGTTCCGCACGCCGCTGTTCGAGACCTTGCCCGAGGAGGCGCTGCAATCTCTCGGTGCCCAGGTGCCGCACCCCTCCCGGCTCGGTCAGCCCACGGAGTTCGCCGCCTTGGCCCGCCACATCGTGGAGAACCCGATGCTCAACGGTGAGACCATCCGCCTCGACGGTGCCATCCGGATGGCACCGCGCTGAGTCGGACCCTGCCGTGCGATGTCCGGGCCGAGGGCTGTCGTGCCCGGATGTCGTGGCGGAGGTGATGTTCGGCGCCTCGTCATCTGTCCGTTATCACAACGTTGCTCACTCGAAGCCGGTTGCTATGGTGAACGCGCAAGAGTGTTCGTTCGGATGAAGGAAGACAATGGGAAGCACTGTCCTCGACGTCATCGCGTTGGTGACGAACCGCGCTGCGGAGTTCTGGAACTGGATGGCGACCGGATCGTCGGGGTTCCCGCCGCTGTGACCGGCTGACACCGAGTTTGTGCGCGAAACCTCCGAGTGCCCACGGGTTTTCGGGGGTTTCGTCGTTTCCGGGGCGGTGCCGGGTTCCGGTTCGTGTCGTACCCCGGCGCTACCGTTGGCACACGGACCCGAGTCGAGGAGGGTGACGATGACCGACAGTATCGAGGGCGCCAGGGAACGGGCCGAGCGCCCGGAGGATCTGAGCAGGCTGGTGGTCGAACGGTTGAACGCGGGCGATGTGGACGGCCTGGTCGAACTGTACGAGACCGAAGCGGTGCTCGCATTGCCCGACGGTGTGGTCGCGACCGGCATCGAGGAGATCAGGGCGGCCTACGCCCGCCTCGTCGCCGACCGTCCCGTGTTCCAGCCGGGCCCGCAGGCACCGGCGTTACGCGCGGGCGACCTCGCGCTCACCTCGTCCCGTCTGCCCGGCGGTACCGGTGCGACCGTCGAGGTGGCCCGTCGACAACCCGACGGCACGTGGCGCTGGATCCTCGATCAACCGAACGTGCTCGGATGAGCGTGGCGCCCAACGGTTTCCGGCGTGTCAGTTCGGGGTCAGGCCGGAGGAGAGCACCACGACGACCTTCTCGTCGGTGACCTCGCTGACGCGCACATCCATCCCTTCGGCGGGCTGGGATTCCCCGGCGGGTACGGTCACTTCCTGACCGCCGATCCGCAAGGTGACCACATTGCCGTTCACGGCGACGAGTTCGGCGTCGATGCCGAGCACCGAGGCCTTGGCGTTCACGCCGCGGTCGAAGGTGACGGTGCATCCGCTGACGGTGCATTCGGAGGTGGTTCCGGGCCCGGTGACCGTACAGGCGGTGGCGGCGAGGGGGAGCAGCAGGGTGAACGCGAGGAGCGTGATCCGCCGTCGAACAGACATGCGATGAGTGTAATCGGAAATCGATGCCCTGATTCGCGGTCGGCGCCGCCCGCCGGGCGCGGATGCTGGCCCCGGACCGGCTACCGATCTGGAGGCAGCGCTGCCTGGCTGGTGGCGGTAGCAGTCGCGGTGTAGCGATTCGCGACCGTCTGCTCGACACTGTGATCGTTTCTCTCACAGACGAAGTCAGTCCGATCCCTTGGGGCTTCGACAACGTGCACCGGGCGGTTGTGGCTGCTCTCGTCGCGATCGGCGAGGATCCGATGGCGCTCGACAGGATGACTTTCGCCGTTACGCTCGCGCACACAGAGTCCGGTTGGGTTCAAGAAACCGCGTTCCAGTTGCTTCGTCTGGGAGTGCCACCACGGCTGTTGCGGCGTCGACGGAGGGTTCGCCCAAGGAGCTCGGCTGACTGGGGCCGAGGTTTGATTCAGGTTCGACCACCGGAACTGCTTGCGGAAAGCGGCGGAGTGTCGCGCGGTGGTCCGCGTCGGTTGGCGCTGCCGACGCGGACTCGCGACTATCCGGTCAGCGCAGGGCTGCCGCCGCGGCGACGAGGTTGCGCAGTGATGCTTCCACCTCGACAGGTCCTCGGGTTTTCAGCCCGCAGTCGGGGTTGACCCAGAGGCGTTCGGCCGGAACGGCTTTCAGCGCCGACCGCAATGAGGTAGTGATCTCCTCGACCGAGGGTACCCGTGGGGAGTGGATGTCGTAGACACCCGGGCCGACGCCGAAATCGAAACCCGCGGCGTTGAGGTCGTCGAGGACTTCCATGTGGGAGCGGGCTGCCTCGATCGAGGTGACGTCGGCGTCGAGACCCGCGATCGCGTCGATGATCCCGCCGAACTCGGAGTAGCACAGGTGGGTGTGGATCTGGGTGGTGTCGGCGACGCCAGCGGTGGCCAGGCGGAACGAGTCCACCGACCACGCCAGGTAGGCGGGCCGTTCGGCCGAGCGCAGGGGGAGCAGTTCGCGCAGTGCGGGTTCGTCGACCTGGATGATGCGCGTGCCGTCGGCCTCGAGATCGAGGACCTCGTCGCGGATGGCGAGGGCGATCTGCCGGGCCGAATCCTCGTGCGGTTGGTCGTCGCGGACGAACGACCACGCCAGGATGGTGACCGGACCGGTGAGCATGCCCTTGACCGGTTTGGCAGTGCGGGACCGGGCGTAACCGATCCAATCGGTGGTCATCGGGGTTGGGCGGGTGACGTCGCCGAACAGGATCGGTGGCCGCACGCAGCGGGTGCCGTAGGACTGCACCCAGCCGTTGTCGGTGGCGGCGAAACCGTCGAGCAGTTCGGCGAAGTACTGGACCATGTCGTTGCGTTCGGGTTCGCCGTGCACGAGTACGTCCAACCCGAGTCGCTCCTGCAGTGCGATCACCTCATCGATCTCGGCTCGCATGCGGGTGACGTACTCGGCCTGGTCGATCTCGCCTTTGCGCAGGGCGGCGCGCGCCGAGCGGATGGCCGAGGTCTGCGGGTAGGAGCCGATCGTCGTGGTGGGCAGCGGTGGAAGGTTCAGCTCCGTGCGCTGCTTGTCGCGGCGGTCCCCGGCGGGGCCGCGTTCGCTGTCGGCCGGGGTGAGAGCGGCCAACCTGGCGCGGACGGTGTCATCGTGCAGGCGCGGGTCGGTGCGGCGGGACTCGGCGGCCTCGCGTGCGGCACGCAGCTCGGCGGCGACGGCGTCGGTGCCTCGGGTGAGTGCCGTTGCCAGGACACGCACTTCGTCGACCTTCTCGGCGCCGAACGCCAGCCAGGAGCGCAGCCGCTTTTCCAGGCCTGTTTCGGGTGCGAGCGAGTAGGGGGCGTGCAGCAGCGAGCAGGAGCTCGACACCGCGACCGAGGCCGCACTGCCGAGCAGCGAGCCGAGCGTGCTCAGTGCGGCGTCGAGGTCGGTGCGCCAGATGTTGCGGCCGTCGACGACACCGGCGACCAGCAATTTGTGCGACAGGGCGGGCACCGAGGCCACCGCGTCGACCGTTGTGCCCGCGGTGAAGTCCAGGGCGACCCCTTCGACCGGAGTTGCCGCGATCTCGGCGAGCGCGGCATCGGTGTGGCCGAAGTAGGTGGCGATCAGGATCGCGGGTCGGTCGGTCCGCGCGGCCAGTTCGGTGTAGGTGGCACGCACCGAGGCCAGTTCGGAGTCGCTGAGGTCGGTGACCAGGATGGGCTCGTCGATCTGCACCCACTCCACCCCCGAGGAAGCCAGGCGTGCCAGCAGGTCACGGTAGAGCGGGACGAGTTCGGCGAGGCGGTCCAGTGGGGCGCCGTCGGCATGCTTGGCCAGCTTGAGGAACGTGACCGGTCCGATGACCACCGGTCGGGCCGGGATGTTCAGGTTGTCGGCTTCGGTCAGCTCGGCGAAGAGCTTGGCCGGGTTCAGGGAGAACTGTGTCGCGGAGTCGATCTCGGGAACGATGTAGTGGTAGTTGGTGTCGAACCACTTGGTCATCTCGAGCGGGGCGATGGTGTCGGTGCCGCGCGCGGCGGCGAAGTAGCGATCCAGAGGGTCGGCGATGTCGGCGACGCGCGGGGGCAGCGCGCCCAGCAGCACGGCGGTGTCGAGAACCTGGTCGTAGTAGGAGAAGGTGCCGACCGGGATCGAATCCAGGCCAGCGGCGGCGAGCACGCTCAGGTGGGTGTGGCGCAGCTCGCGGCCGACCGTGTGCAGGTGGTCGGCGTCGGCTGTGCCTGCCCAGTAGGCCTCGGTAGCGCGTTTGAGTTCACGGTTCGGCCCTACGCGGGGTAGTCCGAGAACGGTTGCGGTGAAAGGGGTGGGCGAAAAAGCCACGGTGATCGTCTCCGGTCCGGATGCGGATAGCCCTCGCCTGTGTGGGCAGCACCGACCGCCGACCGCGCCGAGCACGAGACAGGCTCGTGGAAGTCCCGGTGGGTCGGTCATTGTGTCGGTCCGTGCGCCCAATCCTCGAGGCGGAGGCCGCCGGACACGGCGTGTCCGGCACAGCGGGCAGGTCTTCGGACTCGTGGGCACCAACCTCGCGGCTGACCTACTGGCCGTCGCTTCCCAGGCAGGTGCCCAGTGCTCGTTGACGGCGTTCGTTCCCACTCACCGCTGCGGGACAGTCCCGGATTTCCACCGGGTTCCCTCTCACCGGATGCCGGTATACCGGCCTCCGGTTTCGACACGATCACCGGAGTTCGGGGCTCCGACTCCGCACGGTGAACGTGAACCAGCTGCGCCCGCAATGCTACTCGAGGATTCGGCCGTCTTGACATTCGGCTCGGAGCGGTTGCCGGACGGAGCCACCGCAAGTAAATTGAACTATCGTACAAATAGTACGTTGGTTCAATTAGATGGGTGGTTGTGGGATGGTCGTCGCAGGGGAGAGTCGAGCCGCGGGGTGGCGGGAATGGAGTGGGCTCGCGCTGTTGGCGTTGCCGACCATGCTGCTGGGGCTCGACGTGACAGCGCTGTACTTGGTTGTCCCGAGTTTGGCCGTCGAACTGAATCCCTCCGCCACCGAGACGTTGTGGATCATGGATGCCTACGGCTTCTTGATCGCGGGGCTCCTGATCACGATGGGAACGCTGGGTGACCGGATCGGTCGGCGTCGGCTCCTGCTGATCGGAGTGGCGGTGTTCGCTGTGGCCTCGGTCGCGGTTGCCTTCGCTCCGACGGCTCTGTGGTTGATCGTCGCGCGTGCGCTGCTCGGTGTGGCAGGGGCAACGCTGATGCCTTCGACCCTTTCGTTGATCAGCACCATGTTCACCGATCCAGGGCAGCGAGCATCGGCCATCGGGGTTTGGGCGACAGCATTCGGCCTGGGGATGGCGGCGGGCCCGATCGTGGGTGGCGTGCTGACCGCAGCTCTGTGGTGGGGCGCGGTCTTCCTCATCGCGGTCCCGGTCGCCGTGCTGGTGCTGGCCGCAGCGCCGACGCTGCTTCCGGAGCGCCGATCACCTGCCGGTCGGCTCGATTTGCTCAGTGCCGGGCTGTCATTGGTGGCGATCCTGCCGGTCATCTACGCGATCAAGCACGCCGCCTCTCACGGCCTCGGACTCACGTCGGTGGCGGCCGCTGCCGTCGGTGCCGTCGCCGCCGGTGCGTTCGTCCGCCGTCAGCTGCGTCTGTCGGAGCCGCTGCTCGACGTGCGGCTGTTCACGGGCTCGACCTTCTCCGCCGCCTTGTCGGTGCTGTTGATCGGCCTCGTCGGATTCGGTGGCGCGATGTTTCTGGTGACTCAGTACCTGCAACTCGTCGCAGGGTTTTCTCCGACCACGGCTGGGCTGTGGATGGGTCCGCCCGCGCTCGCCATGCTCGTCGGCGCCATCGGGGCACCGTTGCTGGCACGGCGTATCTCACCCGGTGTGGTGATGGCGGCGACTTTGGCGCTGTCGCTGCTCGGATACGCGTCGTTGGCAGCGGCGGACACCGACAGCAACGGTGCCGTCGTCGGGGGATTCGCCCTTGTCTATCTCGGACTCGGGGTCATCGCCGCGCTCGGCACCGACATCGTCGTCGGCGCGGCGCCACAGGACAGGGCGGGGTCGGCGGCCGCGCTGTCGGAGACCGTCCAGGAACTCGGCATCGCCGCCGGTGTCGCGCTGCTGGGAAGCGTCACCACCGCGATCTACCGCGGCGGGATCGAGGTTCCCTCCGAGTTGTCCGCATCGGCGGCCGCGACCTACAGTGACAGCCTCGCCGGAGCGTCATCGCTGGCGAGCCGGATATCAGGCGACGCTTTGGAGCATGCGCGAACCGTGTTCACCATCGGACTCAATACCGCGGCTGTGGCCGCGGGCGCCGCGATCGCGATCGCGTCCCTGGCCTGCTTCGTGACGCTGCGACGCCTGCAGCCCCTCGGCGACGTCGACCGGCACACGGAGTCGGCTGTCTCGCCGACCGGGAGTCGGTGATGAGCGAGGACAAGGCGACAACGGCAGAGCCGGAGGTTGTCGACGGACGCAAGTTGCGTGGGCGACGCCGACGAGCTCAGATCATCGAGGCGACCCTGGAGATCGTCCGACGCGATGGGGCAACGGGTGTCACCCATCGCACCGTCGCCAAGGAAGCCGGGATCACCACGAGCCTGACTCTCTACTACTTCGCCACGCTGGATGATCTGCTGGTGGCGGCGTTGACGAGTGTCACGCAGGAGTACACCGACCGCATCCAGGATCTCATCGACGCCGAGAACGACGACCCCCTCGACGGCCTGTCCGAACTCATCGCGGAATCCGCGGGCCCGGGACGCGAGCGAGCCCTCGCCGAACGGGAACTGTCGACTCTCGCGGCGCGCCGTCCGGCTCTGCGCTCGGCCGCGCGCGCCTGGCGCGACAAGGTCGCTGAACTCGCGCGGACGCGGACCGACGATCCTGATGCGATCGAGGCTTTCGTCGCGTTGTCCGACGGTTTGTGTACGGCCATCCTCCTCGATGACCGCGAAGCCGACCCCGGACACATCCGGGCGGTACTCGGAAGAGCACTGTCACCAAGCGGCTCGGTCAACAGTGATCGAGTGTCGCGGCCAAGAACTCGCGCGCAAGCCGATTGAATTCTTCGGGCCGGTCGTAGGTGACGATGTGCCCGGCGTCCTGGACGGTGACCAGTCGACCGTTCGGTGTTGCCGCCGCCGCGGCCGACATCTCCGCCGCTGCGACGAGTGAGTCGTTGCCACCTCGGATCCACAGAGTGGGTGTGGTCAGGTGCGGGAGGGTAGGTAAATGGTTGAGGCGCATGGCGAATGGGCCGTAGGCGTGGGTCATCCAGTCGTCGAGGGCCGGTTCGTCGTGATCGGCTTTCGCGACGGCTTCGGCGGTGGCCAGTTCGACGATGGTGTCGAAATCGGGGGTGTCCGCGCCCGCGGTGAGGGTGCTGATCATCGACTTGCGGATCGAACGGGGATGACGCGCCAGGTATCGACTGGTGAGCCGCAGGACGCCGGGGGTTCGGATGATCAACCAGGTGAGGAATTGTGCTGTGCGTCTTGCGCCGATTCCGCCGGGGCCGACGGCGATCAGGGCGGTGACTCGTTCGGGGTGATCCAGGGCGTATCCGGTCGCGACGCCCGCGCCGAGTGAGATACCGATGATCGCGACTCGGGGCAGGTCGAGGGTGTCGAGCAGTTCGTGGAGGAACCGCCGGTAGAAGGTGTCGTCGAGGATTCCCTGCCAGGGACGGCTGTTGCCGTGGCGGGGCAGGTCTATGGCGTAGATACGGTGGTCGGTGGCGAGGTCGGGCACGGTCCGGCGCCACACGCCCTGGGCGGTGTCCAGCATGCCGCCGTGCAGTAGGAGCAGCGCGGGGCCGGAATCGCCCGCACGGTACAGCCGCACCGGGCCACCGGCAACAGTCAGGTCGGTGGAGGACTCGAAGATGTCGGTCATGGCGGCTCCTGCGAATCGAGTTGTGTTTCCAGCCGTTCGAGCAATTCCAGCTGCGCCGCGCGGGCCGCTTCGGGATCGGTGGGGAGGCCGGTCGCGAGCCCGCGCCCGACGAGGTCGGCGAACAGACCCACAGTGGCCGATAGCATTTCCGCATCGGTCGGCCCGAGCGTGCCAGGCGCATGGATCAGACCGACGGTGAACACGCTGAGTACCTGCGTGATGGTGTCGGCGGGGATGGTCGCGTCGATGACGCCCATGTTCTGAAGGCGAGCGATGTAGTCGCCGAGCCAGCCCTGGCGCCGCAGATAACGGTCGTCGGTAACGGTCTGAACGTAGGTGCCCAGCACATTCTGATCGCCGGTGTACAGCGCGCACATCAACGGATCCGCCAGGAGAGTCTCCACCCCGAACCGGTAGACCGTCGGCAGATCGATGAGGTCCGGAGCATCGATGACCCGACGATGCACTTGGGCGCTCAACTGCCGCATCCGGTCGTGCAGCACCGCGGCGAGTATCGCGGGCTTGTCTGGAAACTCCAGGTAGACGGCTCCCTTGCCGATGCCAGCACGAGCGGCGATCGCCGACACCGTCGTTGCGGGCCACCCCTTGTCCAGCATCAGTTGCCGTGCTGCGGCCAGGATGCGCCCCCGGCGGTCGGGAACCAGAGTGCACACTCCTTCGTAGTGACCCGATACTGTCAGTAGGTCACTACGAAGGCAAGAGCTCGAGCAAGGCGCCGTGGACGCTGCCGGTCACCCGTGGATCTCGCCCAGCAGGTCGGCGACCGTGGGCGCGGCCTTCAATCCCGAACCCGTAAGGAGGACAACGGTTTCCTCCGCTTCTGCGATGTGCCCTGAGTGCAACAGGGCCGAATACGCGGCAGCGGCGCACGCACTGGTCGGTTCGACGAACAGCCCGGTCGAGCACAACTCGTCGAGTGCGTCCACGATGTCTTTCTCGGGGACAGCGATCGTCGCGCCACCGGTGTCGCGCAGGGCCCCCGATCATCTGCGCCAGTCGCAGCGGTCGGGGGATCGAAGTGCCTTGCGCGATCGTCGGCGACACCGCACGCTCGACCAGCTGGTCGGTGCCCTCGGTGAAGCTCGCATCGACCGGTGAGCAGTTCAGCGGCTGCGCGGCGAACAGGCGCGGCATCCGTTCGATCTGCCTCGCCCGCAACAATTCACCGAACCCGAGCCAGCATCCGAGCAGACTGCTACCCGCACCGACCGGGACGATCACATTGTCGGGAACGCGGAATCCGAGGTCTTCCCACAGCTCGTAGGCGAGGGTCTTGGTGCCCTGCAGGAAGAACGCCTGCCAGTTGTGACTGGCGTAGAACGCGTCGCCGTCGGACTGCCGGATCGCCTCGTTCTGCGACTCCTCCCGCGGGCCTTCCACCAACTGCAATTCCGCACCGTACGCGCGAACCTGCGCGATCTTGGCCGACGATGTGGACGCGGGCGCGAAGACCTTCACCCGCACACCGCCCGCGGCCCCGTATCCCGCGATCGAAGAGCCACCATTGCCGGAGCTGTCCTCCAGCACCGACCGGATTCCGCGATCGCGCAGGTAGGACAGCATCACGCTCGTGCCTCGGTCTTTGAAGCTGCCGGTCGGGTTGAGGAAGTCCAGTTTGAACAGCGGTCGCCCGCCGTGGGCCCATTCCCGCTCCAACAGCGGTGTCGAGCCCTCGCCGAGGGAGATCGGGTGCGAGATGGGAACCGGAAGCGCCGCGCGATACCGCCACAGCGACTGTACGGAGACGTCGATGTCGGACCGGTCGATTCCCGGCCCCGGGTCGATCCACAACGGACGTCCCGCCGCAGATCTCCATCGGGGCTCGTTCAAGCGGTACTCGCTGCCGTCCACGGGATCTCGATACACGCTCACTCCTTCACGCTCCACACTTTCGTCGTGCGTGGCAACCAGACCCCCGGCGAGCGGAATCTTCAGTTTGCCGCAGGCGGAACGAATTACGCAGTGAGATAGAGCATCGTCATCGCGCGCGGGTCCGCAGGCCGTCCTCACGGCCGGGCGACAGACGAACCATTCCTCGCCACATCGCCCTTACGGGCGCGGCCGAGTCGATCTGCCCCCACCGTTCGGTGGATCTGCTCAGTCCGCCGTGCTGGCGTGTGCTGCGATGATCCGCCAGCCATGCTCCTCGTCGTGCAACCATGAACGCGTGTAACGCATTTTGGCTCCGAAGGGCTCGCCGTCGACGGTTCCCTCGATGGTTCCGAGGAACCAGGTCACCCCGGCACGTCCGTCGGTGAGCACGTTCAGTTCTTCCTCGATCACGGCCGTCATCACCTGTGTCCGGGTGCGGTGGAGCTCCAGATCATCGGCCTTGGTGTAGACATCCGCGCCGAAGGTGAAGATCAACCGGTCATCCAGTAGACGATCCAGCGCCTGCACATCCCCAGTGAGTTGCGCGGCCTGCAACCGCCGCTCGGCGTCCCGCAAGTTCTCCATCCACTCAGCCTGCCAGCCGATGTCCACCCGCGCCAGGGTGTTCGCGTTCGGTCGGCTGTGCGGCGGACCGAGGCCTGGAGATAAACCGGGATCGTCGATGACAAGCGAATGTCGTAGTTCTCACTTCTATGTGCGAGCGGACAGCGCGGTTTCCTAGCGTCGAGAGCATGACAGAGAAAACAGTTCCCCGATTGATGGCCCAGTCGATCGACCCGGTGAGCGACTTCTACACCGCGATGGGGTTCGAGATCACGTTCAGGCAGACGGCGCCGTACCAGTTTCTCAGCGTGCGGCGTGGGGGAATCGAGCTGAACTTCTACGGAGACAAGAAGTTCGATCCCACATCATCGACGCACGGTTGTCTGGTCGACACCGACGACGTCGATTACCTGTACGCGATTTTCACCGAAGGACTGCGGGAGGCATTCGGGTCGGTGCCCGTTCACGGGGTGCCTCGGGTGGGTGCGTTGTCGGACCGCAGCTATGGGGTGCGCGAGTTCTTGGTTACCGACCCGGGCGGGAATACGATTCAGATCGCGCAGCCGATCAGCGCGGATCAGCGGCACCGGCCCTTGCCGCAGGAAGTTTTCGATCGAGCTATCCATGTGGGTGCGCTGTTCGCCGATTCCAAACAAGATCTGGAGCTGGCGGTGAAAGTGCTCGACCGCGCTCTGAGTCGCACCGACGCGGAACCGACGTCGGTCCAGTTGGTCAAGCTGCTGGTATTGCGGGCGGATGTCGCAGTGCGTCAAGCTGAGCCGAATCTGGCACGGAAATTGTTGTCTCGCGCGAGAAGAGCTGGGATCGGCGGGCCGGATCTGACTGATGTCCGTCGGCGAATCGCGGAGCTCGAAGTCGGGTGTGATCCGGCGGGGTAGGTGGGAGGCGCAGCGCTGCGTCCCGCACCTACTTTCGATTCATGTCGAGAATCGGTCCGCGGGAAGGTCCTGCTGTGGCGATCCTGCCTTCGCGGAATGTCGCTGCGACGCTGGCTTTCTTCGATCGGTTGGGGTTCGAGACCGAGACGTATTCCGTGGAGTACGGTTTTGTGCGACGGGATGCCATCGAATTGCACTACGCCCTCGTGCCGGACCACGACCCGTGGCGGGCGGCTGGGGCTGCCTTCATCGCTGTGGACGACGTTGATCGTGTGCACGAGGAGTTCGTCGCTGCCGGAGTACGGCCGACGGAATCAGATGATCCGTTGTACACCGACGATGAGTTGCGTCGGCGATGGAAGGCCGGTGGGGACCTTGCCCGGGTGACTCCGGCCGAGGACAAGCCTTGGGGCTTCAGAGAATTCGCGCTGATGGATCCGGACAACAACCTGCTCCGGTTCGGCAAGCCGGACTGAATCACCGGGTACGGCACAGACGAATTGCCGTACCCGTCCGGTGCCGTCGTGCCGGGCCAGAACGTCGTGCGGCTTTGGAGGTCAGGGGGTCACGATGGCGAAGTCCGGGTCGGGTCGGTCGAGTAGACCGAGGAGTCGTTGGAGGACGCTGATATCTCCGGTGTGGTCGATTCCATCGGGCCCTCGGCCTGCGAGGAGGGAGAGGAGCTGGGTTTTGGTGAGGGTGAGTGTGAGATCGACTGCCGCTTCGCGGCGTGGATCGACGGTGCGGATGAGTGCCCCGTTCGACAGAGTCAGCCGCATCGTGGAGTCGAGATCGGTGAAATGCCAGTCGATCACGAGTGATTCGGTAGCCGCGCGCGGACCGTTGACTCGGATGGCCACGGTGTCGAACAGTTGCTCGATCGACAGTGCCGCTGCCATACCGTCGGCGAGGCTCATAGGGGTGGGATAGACACCGTCACGGAGCTCCTTGGCACCCATGAGGTAGAAGCCGCGCCAGGTGGCGTTCTCGGCGCCGTAGCCGAGCTTGGTGTAGACCTCGGCGAGATCGTTCTTGGCGGTGGCGTTGTCCGGGTCGGCGAAGACCGCGTGCTTCAGCAGTTCCGCAGCGAAGCGCAGATCTCCGTCGCGGGCGAACTCGGCCGCTTTCTCGACGATGGTGTCGATACCGCCGAAAGCGCGCACGTACCGTTTCGCGGCGGCCTCGGGCGGATGCTGCCACAGGGAGCTCGGGTGGCCGTCGAACCAGCCGAGATAGCGCTGATAGATCGCCTTGACGTTATGGCTGACCGATCCGTAGTAGCCGCGCGCGCACCACGCGTCGTCCAGACCCGAAGGCAACTCGATCTGCTCGGCGATCTCGGCACCGGTCAGGCCCTGGTTGAGTAGGCGCAGGGTCTGATCGTGCAGGTAGCAATACAGGTCGCGTTGGACGCTGAGAAACTGGATGAGATTGTCGAGGCCCCACGTCGGCCAATGGTGCGAGGCGAACGCGACGTCGGAATCGGTGGCGAACATGTCGATCGCCTCGTCGATGTAGTGCGACCACACCCGTGGGTCCCGCACCAGTGCGCCCCGCAGGGTGAGCAGGTTGTGCAGATTGTGGGTAGCGTTCTCGGCCAGGCACAGCGCACGATGGCGGGGGAAGTGGAAGTTCATCTCGGCGGGTGCTTCGGTGCCAGGGGTCAGCTGGAACACGATTGGTACGCCGTCGACGGTCTCGCGTTGCCCGGTATCGGTGATGTCGATGGTCGGCGGGTACAGACTCAGCGTTCCGGAGGAGGTTTGGATGCCCAGCCCCGTACTCATCTGGCCGTCCGGGGCAGGGGACAGCCCGACGGCGTACATGTAGCTGGCGCGTCGGGTCATCGCGGTACCGGCGTAGACGTTCTCCGCGACTGCCTCGGCCATGAACCCGGCCGGAGCCAGGATCGGCACCGTACCCGGACCGTCGGGCAGCACACCGGCAACACCGCCGAAGTGGTCACCGTGGGAATGGGTGTAGATGACACCGGTGACCGGGCGGTCGCCGCGGTGCTCGCGATACAGCGCCAGACCCGCCGCGGCGCATTCGGTCGAGATGAGCGGGTCGATGACGATCACTCCGGTGTCACCCTCGACGAGAGTCATGTTCGAGATATCGAATCCGCGGATCTGATAGATCCCCTCGACTACCTGATAGAGGCCGTTCTTCACGTTGAGCTGGGCCTGGCGGAACAGGCTCGGGTTCACTGTGTCCGGGCAGGGGCCACCGAGGAACGCATAGCCGGAAGTGTCGAACACGATCTTCCCGTCGGCGTTGCGCACCGTCATCGGACTCGACGTCGCGATGAAGCCGCGGTCAGCGTTCTCGAAATCGGTGCGATCCTCGTAGTCCAACGCCATTCTGGATCAACTCCTATGGTGCGATCACCGATGCTGGTGGCATTCATGATCGACGGCTACGACAATCCCGACCTCACCCGATACGGGCGAATTTCACATCGTGACATCCGGTTGAGGGTCCGAGTGCGAGTGGATTCGAACACCCGCGCTCTCTCGAATCGCGGAAGTGGGCTCTCGCCAAGGGGACGACTCCGAACATCGGCGTCCCGAAACCGAGTCATTTCGAAGGGTTGGTCCGGGCTCGCGAGTGTGATCCGGAATCGAACCGGCAACGGATCGGTCTCGTCGGGTTGCTCCGTGATCTGGGCAGGGTAGTTCTTGACCGAGAGGTAGCCCGGCATCGCAGGCGGAGGTGCGACACATGGACATGAGCGCGACGACGACGGCCAGTCGCTGGTGGTGGCGTCCGGGATGGACCCCGGGCCGGTCGTTCTACGACTGGCAGGTGATGCCAACCCAGCCCGTCGCCGACAAGCTCGTGGAGATCTTCGCCCCCACTGTGGCCCGGGTGCCCGGCCTCGAACAAGTCGACGCGCCGCGCCTGCGGGTGGAAGTGCAGGGGGTGGGTTTCGTCGACGGGGTGAAGGGCGTCGATCTGGCCCGGTTGGTCGAGGGCTCACGCACCTTGCTCGCCGAGCACGCGCCTTTTCCCATTACCTTCGGTCCGCCAGTGGTCGCGGTCGACGGTGTGCGATTACCCATCGCGCTACCCGAGGAATTGCTGCGGGTGCGGGAGGATCTCACTCGGGCGTTGACCGACGTGTGGATCCGGGAGCGGGTGCCCGAGTTCGGCGAGGCGCTGAGCCCGTACCTGGCACTGGGTTACACGAACCAGCCGGTGCCGGTGGCGCGGATCGAGGACGCGCTCGCCGCCGACGGCTTCGCCGACTTCACGCTCGACGACACGGTGTCGTCGGTGTCGCTGGTCGAGTTGGAGTGCGAGAACGGCCGATACGACTGGTCGGAAGTGGTGTCGGCCGAGTTGCTCCGCGACCCGCACCCGTTGCTGGAACGTCTGACGCTGACCGGCTCGTCGCGCTAGTTCTCGTTCGACCCGGTGTCCGGCATGGACAGCCGCACGACACCGGCCTCGAGGTCGAGATCGAGCCGGGGTTCGTGTGCCTGGCCGTCGCTGTCGCCACTGCCTTCGTGCTGCAGCTTCTTGCCGGGAAACATTTCACCCATGATGCCCACGTCTCCACGATAGCCCCGGGTACCACCAATTCGCCGGTCCCATCAGCTGGACCAGGGCGGGAACCAGCAGCATGCGCACCAGGGTGGCGTCGAGGATCAGGGCGACGATCATGCCGACGCCGAGCAGCCGCATCGGTGTCAGGGGTGAGAGCGCGAACGCGCCGGTGACCAGCACGAGCAGCACGGCGGCGGCGGTGATCACCCGGGCGGTGCGCACGGTGCCGAGGCGCACCGCCGTCGCCGTGTCCGCACCCGCGCGGTGTGCCTCGGCCATCCGCGACAGCAGGAACACCTCGTAGTCGGTGGACAACCCGAACACCACGGCGATGATGAGGACCGTCATGCCCGCGGGAAGCGGTCCGTGGCTCACCCCGAGCAGGCTCGCGCCCTGACCGCCCACGAAGATCCAGGTGAGCACACCGAAGGTGGCGGCCAGACTGAGAAACGCCATGACCACGGCTTTGAGTGGCAGGATCACCGAGCGGAACGCCACAGTGAGCAGCACCATCGTGACCAGCACCATCACGGCGATCATCAGCGGCAGTCGGTCGACGGTCGCGTCCACGCTGTCCAGGGTGGCTGCGGTGTCCCCGCCCACCTCGACGACCGTGGGGCCGGGGGCGGGTAGCGCACGGATCGCACGCACGGCGTCGGTGGCCTCTTCGCTGCGATCGGCGCGGGTGAGGAAGGCGTGCAGGACGACGAAGTCGTCGTCGCGCCCGACCTGGACGACATCCTCGACCCCTGGCACGGCCTCGATGGCCGCAATCGACCCCGACACCGCCGCCGATTGCGGTGGCCCGTCGAGGCCGCGCAGCAGAACCGTCGCCCCGCTCGATGCCGCAGGGAACCGTGCGGTGAGTTCCTCGACCGTGTGGCGCAGGGGACTGTCGGCGGGCAAGGCCCGGTGGTCGATCTCGCCGAGGCGGATACCCACCAGTGGTGCGGCGAGGACGAGCAGGATCGCGGTGACAGCGATCGTCACCGTGCCGGGCCTGCGCAGCACTGTGTCGACCACCCGACCCCAGAATTGCTCGGTGCGCGTGGTCGGTTTCGCCCGGCCGATACGGGCGCCGAAGAGCACGAGCAACGCGGGCAGCACCGTGAGCGACAACGTCGCCGCGAGGGCTACGGCCGCCACAGCGCCGATGCCGAGGGAGCGCAGCACGGCCTGCGGGAACACGAAGGTGCCCGCGAACGCGCAGACCAGCAGTGCCGCCGACACGGCGACGGTGCGACCCGCACTGGTCATCGTCCGGACCACTGCCGCGTCGACATCGCCACGCGCGGCGTATTCCTCCCGGAACCGGTTGACCAGGAACAACCCGTAGTCGATGGCCATGCCGAGTCCGAGCAGGGACGCGATATTGACCGCGAAGGTGGTCACCTCGGTGACCTCGGTCAACAAGCGGATGGCGCCGAGCGCACCGCCGACGGCGAGGAGCCCGACCACCACGGGTAGCGCGCCCGCCGCGACACCGCCGAACACGAGCACCAGAACCAGCAGCGTCAGCGGTAGCGAAATGGACTCCGCGACAACGAGATCACGTTGAGACCTGTCGATGATCTCGGCATTGAGGGCGCTGTAACCCGACAAGCGGGTGTCGACGCCGGGCACCTGGAGCGCCTCGGCGATGGCGGGAAAGGCCGCGATACGAGCGGTGTCGTCGCCAGCGGTGTACACCACCGCCACCGCGTGCTCGCGGTCTTCGGACACCAGGAAGTTCTTGCGCGGCACCACCGCCGACCAGTAACTTTCCACCGGCCGGGCCAGCAGTGCGGGGTCGATCCGGTCGAGGGCGGCGCGCACCTGAGGGCCGATCTCGTCGATCGTGCGCCCCTCGGGCGCGGTGTAGAGGGCGACCACATCGGGGCTCTGCGGACCGAGCCGTTCGGTGACGAAGCGGTCGACCAGGGCGGATTCGCTGCCGCCGTCGACGAACCCACCCGCGCTGAGACGTTCGGTCACCGTCGCGCCGTAGGCGGCGCACAGCCCGATGAACACCAGGATCGCCGCGAGGACGGTGCGCGGCCGTGCCGCGATGCAGCGGGCGAGAGCGGTCACCGCGCCGAATCCACGACCGGGAGTTCGGCTTCCAGCATCGCGACGATCCGGTCGAGCAGGGCTTCGAGCCGCGCTTCGATTCCGGCGCCGTTGCGCGCCGAGACGGTGAGCTCGGTGTGTCCGTCGAATTCGGTGAGGCCGAACAGCAACGGCATGGCGACGCTGTGCTGGGGGAGGACGAACAGACCGGTGGGGCGGAAACCCGGGACCGCGAGGTCGTCGGACGAGAACCGGCCCATATGGGAGACGGTGGCCGAGGCCAGGTTGCGGCCCAGTCGCGCGCCGAGCCAGTTCGTCGTCCGCAGCACGCCCCGGTTGACCGGGTCGGGCACCAGGGTGATGCGGGTGTTGGCCAACTGGTTCAGCTCTCGCCGCTGCGCGAGCCCCGCCTTGATGATGTCTTTGACCTGCGTCCAGTCCGTTCCGGGTGCGATATTGAGGAACAGCGGCAGTGCCAGGTTGGCGGTCGAACGCAGCGCCGGATCGTGACGGCGCAGATCGACCGGCATCATGATCCGCGAGGTCCCCGGGGTCTCGGCGGCGAGCTGGGCGCAGACGCGGGCCAGCGCACCGGGGCCCGCGGCGTGCACGCGCCGGTGCCGCAGCAGGTGCCGCGCGGTGCCGCGTCGTTGCCTGCCGCGTCCGACGGCACTGCGGTAGCGCGGAATCATCGGGGTCGGCGTACCCGGTGCGCCGACCCGGTCGACGAGCTGCTGATCGGCCACCGGATCGGGTTGCGGAACCGGGTCGACACCACGCAGTGCGCGCAGCACGTTGGTGGCCCACAGCACCATGCCCATACCGTCCATGACGCCGTGGAAGACGCGGAACACCAGGGTCCGAGTGGGCGCCGTGAGCAACAGGACCTCGACAGTGGCTGCCGGAGTCGGCCCGATCCCGCTGGTGAGCACCGGGTCGGATTCCAGGGCGGGACAATCGAATTCGTGATCGTCGACCACACGGACGGCGGGGGCGACGCCGCTGTCCACCCAGAGGTCGCCCTGCCTGCGCAGTCGCGCGCCCGGCGTCACGTCCGCCGCCGCGGCGACCGCCGCGCGCAACTGCCTCGGGTCGATCGCGCCCTCGCCCGGCACGACGAGCTGCATGAGGAAGGGTGGGGCGAGCTCGCGCATGGGGAAGTACATGCGTTCGGTGGTCGTCACGGGTCGACGGAAGGCTGTGTCGCCGTTCATGATTGCCTCTCGGGTGTTACCGCAGGTGCCCGGCGAGCGACTCGATGCCGCCCTGGGCGTCGAGCCAGGTCAGGAACGCGGCCAAGCCCGTGTCGCGGTCCACGACCGGGTGATAGCCCAGGTCCCTGCGGGCAGCGGTGGTGTCGTAGGTCGCGGTGCGGGTCATCAGGGCGACGGCATAGCGTGACAGCGGTGGCGACCAGCGCCGCGCCACGGCCGGAATACGCCAGACTGTCTCGATGGCCGCGACGACGGTGGCGAGGACACGAGGATTCGGTCTGCGTGTCGGCCGCTGGAAGCCGAGCCCCTCGGCGACCTCGCCGAGAAACCGCCACACATCGGTCTTTTCGGCATCGGCGATGAAATAGGCCTTGCCACCGATGTTCTCGGCACTGATCGCGCGCAGGCAGGCGTGGACGATGTTGTCCACGTGGCACAGCGATGCCTCGATGGTCCGACCGTAGGACAGGTCGGGCAGGGCGCCGTCGGCGGTGCGGGCGAGCAGCCGCACGATCGGGCCGGACCGGTCACCGGCGCCCCAGATCGCGCGCGGACGTAAGGCGACGGTGCTGAAGTCGGCGGTGTTCGCCGCCAGGACGGCCTGCTCGGCCGTCGCCTTCGTCTCGGAATAGTGATTCAGGTACCGGCGCGGATAGGGCAGCGACTCGTCGACCTCGATCTGGTCGCCGCCGTCGCGGTCCATCAGGGCGCTCGGGCTGGAGATGAACACGAATCGGCGCGCACCGCCGCTGCGGGCGGCGTCGAGCAGCAGTTCGGTGGCGCGCACGTTCTCCACCCAGAACTGGGCGCGGGTGCCGCGCTCGTCCACGCGGGCCGCGCTGTGGACCACCACGTCCACACCGTCGGCGGCCCGGCGCAGGGAGTCGGCGTCGGCGAGATCGCCTTCGACGATCGTGACGGCCTCGCGCGCGCTGCCGAGGTCGTCGAGCACACTGGTCGGCCGCACCAGGATCGACACCTCGTGCGAACCGTCGGCCACCAGGGTCCGCACGATGGCGCCGCCGAGGAATCCGGACGCGCCGGTGACGAGAATCTTCATGAGTTCAGCTTCTTCGCGGCCCAACGGGCCAGTTCTTCACGGCCGATCTTGGCGTTGTGCCGGATGTCGACCGGGAAACCGGGGTGGATGAGGAAGTCGGTGATCGGTGCCGCGGTGTCGAGGGTGGCGGCGCGGTCGCGCAGGCGCAGGTCGACGGCCACGGCATCGGCCTCCGGCTCCAGTTCTACACACAGCACCGGCCGGTGCGCACCGGGTTCGCCGACACCGACCAGCGCCGTGCGCGCGACACCACGAACCGCGTTGAAGACCTGCTCGACCTGGACGGTGAACATCGGCCCCGCGGCGGTGCGCAACCGTTGGCTCTTGCGCCCGCAGAACCAGACACGGCCCTGCTCGTCGAGCCAGCCCAGGTCGCCGGTGCGGTGCCAGACCCGGTCGCCGTCGGCGATCTTGCCGAGGGCGTTGGCCTCGGCGGGCCAGTAGTAGCGGGTGCTCACGTTGGGTCCGCAGACCACGATCTCGCCGATCCGGTCGACGGGTTCGGCGTCGGCGAGGGTGGCGATCGGCGCGTCCGTGACGGCCACCAGCCGCACCTCGACATGGTCGGTCGGACGCCCGATGCAGGTGCCCTCACCCTGTGTCGCCCGTTCGACCAGGCCGTCGAGCAGTTCCCGCGATTCGATCGTCGTCATCGGCAGCGCCTCGGTGGAACCGTAGCCAGCGAAGATCTCGACATCGGGACGCAGGACCTCACGCAGCCCGGCGATACACCACGCGGGTACCGGCGCGCCCCCGGAGAAGATGCTGGCCAGGGTGTCGAGTTCGACGGGATGCGACCGGAGCCGGGCGAGCAGTGGAATCAGCACGGCCGGTGACGCGAACATCGTCCGCACGCCGAACTTCGTGATCGCGTCGATGACGTGCGCCGGATCGGTTGACCCGACCTTGCTGGGAATCAGCGGTGGCAGCACGCACCGGGAACCGAGCAGCAGGTCGAGTACGCCGACCAGCGGCAGCGTGACCAGCGAGGATTCCGGCGGGGTGTGTCCGCGCGCGGCGTGCACCTGCTCGACCATGGCGGCGAGGTTGCCGTGGGTGAGTTCCACGGCCTTGGCCGGGCCCGTACTGCCGGTGGTGAAACCGATGATGAGCAGGTCGTCCTCGGCGGCGGGCGCACGCTCGGGGAGCAGGCCCGCCGGATCGCGGCCCCACGACCGCAGTGTCGGTCCGCCCCAGAACCAGCGGCGGCCGACGGTCAGCGTGGTACGCACCCGGCGGAAGCTGCGTGGGAACAGCACCCGCAGCGCGTGGGCCTGGGGGATCCCGATGAACGCCTCGGCCTCCACCGCCCGCAGACAGTGCACCATGCGCCGCACCCCCATGCCCGGGTCGATCACCACCGGCACCGCACCGATCTTCAACAGTGCGAACAGGATCGCGTACAGCTCCGGGCTCGGCAGCACGAGCACGATGGTGCGCGTGCCACTGCCGACCCCGGAGCTCGTCAGGTGTTCGGCGATGGTGTCGGACCACCTGTCGAGGTCGCGGTAGGTGACCCGCCGGTAGTCGGGCATCCCGTCGACGGTGGTGCCGTCGGGGTAGATCACCGCCGGGCGATCGGGTTCGGTGCGGGCGATCTCCCGGAAGCGGTCGATGGTGGCCCAGTAGGTCGCGGTGGTCACGCGGCGTGCTCCCCGGGCAACCGGTAGAGGGTGGCCGCCGCCGACGGTCCGGCACCGGCGCCGACGAACAGGATGTGGGTGAAACCGTCGAGGTCGGCGTTCTCGACCGCCCGTGCGTAGGCCAGCGGCAGCGCGGCGGTGTGCGGGTCGCCGTCGGTGAGATCCGGTGTGCGCACAGCGTTCTGGTCCAGTCCGAGAGCATCGGCCAGGCGCTTGGGGAAATGCGCGCTCGGGGTGGAGGCGATGAGCGCCACCCGGGCGTCGGAAGTTCCGGCCAGCGCCGCGCGACCGGCCTCGGCGGCCACCGTGAGTACCCGGTCCTCGAAGTCGGGGTCGCGTTCGATCGTCATGAGGCCGCGGCCGACGGTGCCCATCGTCGCGGTGTCGACATAGGCCTGCCCGGCGGGTGAGCCCGGCGCGGTGACGGTGTGGACGGGGCCGAAACCCTCCGGGCCCGCGACGTGCTCGAGCAGCAGGGCGGCACCGGCTGTGGCGTAGGGAAATTCGGTGTCCGCGTGGGATCGGGTGAGCGAGGGGTGGGTGTCGCCCGCGACGATCAGCACGTGTTCGGTGCCGGTGGCCAGGATCGCGGTGGCGACCTGCACGGCGTTGACCACCCCGGTCGCGCCGTTCATCAGGTCGAAGGAGAAGGTGCGCGGATCGTTCTTGCCGTAGTCCAGGCCGATGCCCGCGGCCTTCTGGATCATCGCGGCGACGGCGGGTTCCACGGTGTTGGAATCGCGGAAGACACCGGTGTTGATGAGCACACCGACCTGGTCGGGCCGGATTCCGGCCTGCTCCAGGCAGTTACGGGCCGCGCGCCCGCTGTGCTCGACGATGCTGTGGGTGTCGGTCGACCGACTGGTACCGGTGGCTCGGATACGCACGCCCATGACGAACCTCAGACCTTCAGGGAGGAGATGGTGGTGGACAGGAAACCCGCGACGACGCCGGAGGCGGCGGGCACCATGAGAACCTTCGCGCCCGCCTCGATGCCGTCCTGCGCGAGCTGATCGTGCAGCACGATGAAATGTGAAGTGGTCGAGGTGTTTCCGTACTTCTCGATCACATTGAGGTCCGGCGGGATGGGGGCACCGAACTCGCGCTCGGCGACCGCGTTGATGAAAGGTACGGCCGCGGCACCGAACTGGTGGTGGATGACGTAGTCGAATTCCTCGTCGGCGAAGGTGCGGCCCTGCTCGGCGAGGAACTCGCCCTGGGCGTCGGGCCACAGCAGGAACCGCGCCTCGTTGTGCATCTTGCGGTTGTCGGTGTAGAGCGCCACTCCTGCGGACTTGTCACTCGGCATGCCGAGGCACAGGTGCGAATGCTCAGCGGCCGTGAGCAATTCGATGTAGTGGATCTTGTCCGCGTCGTCGACGGCCTGATCGAGCACGACCGCGCACCCCGAGTCGCCGACCGAGAGCGAGGCGAACTGCAGGTCGTACTTCTCGGAGATCTCGTTCACCGCGGTCTCGGCGATCGGGGTGATGGACTCCCCGCTGACCACCATGCCGTTGCGCACCACACCCGCCCGGATCATCCGGTCGAGCAGGTAGGTGCCGGTGAGCATGCCCGCGCAGGCGTTGGACACGTCGAAGGTGATGGCCCGCTCGGCGCCGAGCTCCTCGGCGATGCTCGAGGCGAAGGAGGGCTCCATGTAGATGCGGGTGCCCTCGTTGCTGCGGGTGATCGAGCAGGAGATGATCACCTCGAGTTCGCCCGCGCTGTAGCGCGAACGCTCGAGACAGTCCCGGGCGGCGTGCACGGCCAGGGTGAAGGAGTCCTCGAGGCTCTCCGGTCGGGTGTCGCGGAACCGCCGCTCCTTGATGCCCGTGATTTTCTCGAGGTCGAAAGCGGGTGGCGTGGCGAGCCGGGAAAGTAATTCTTCGGTCGAGACGATATTCGACGGAAGATACGCACCGATGGATTCGAAACGCGAATGCGACACGAAAACTCCTGACAGTCGAAAAAGGTCGCCGGTGACCGTGACGGGGCCGATGCGAGCGGACACTACCGGAAGGTAACCGGGCTTCGCGGGGTCGCTCGAGCGGTCGCGGAGGGTTGGCCCGTGCGGAGAAATGGCCTGGGTCACATCCCGACATCTGCAGGTGGCAATGGTGAAGTTACACAGCAACTGTGTCGAGTTCGTCGTCATTCCTCAATGTTTCGGTGTAGGACGCCCGAAATCGGGTTCGCGTGGCAACATTCGGGCTAATGACGGCGAGCGCTGGAAGGTGCCTGTTCGGGCACTCGGCTTGACAGGTGTGAGGTGAGGGACTTCACGTCGGCACGCGTGACGGAATGGCTGCCGTCCGTGTCGAAAGTTGTTTCTCGCGCCGAAAACATCCGACGTGATTTGGTCCCGCGACCATCAACAGAATTCAGGTTTTCGGAATGGTTGCCGGAGCCGCGCGGCGACGCCGGAATCGGCCATTTCGCAGTGGTGGGAGACGCGGTGACGAGCCGGGATGCGGGCCCTCGCTCCGCAGGATTCGGTACGTACCAACGTCGGACCAACCTTGCGCACCGATAGTGTGCACCGAACACCGTCGAGACATGCAAGGAGCGCACCATGGGTAACCGGGCCGGGTCCGTACACCGCGACCGAGATCTCCACGCCCGGTGGGGAAGTCATCGTCACCGTGCGATCGAGGCCACCGGCGAGGCGAGTGACGTGCTCGCGCTGCTCACCGAGATGCACGGCCCGGTCGTCCTCTATCTGGCCCCCGGCACCGACGGCCGAAGTCCGATCTGTGTGCGCCGCGGCGAATTCTGTCCCAGTGCGGACGATGTCCTGGCCGGGCGCACCGCCGCGCACACCGAGTTCTGGATGGCAGGCGACTTCTACGCCGGATTCGAGGACCTCGATGTCGGCATCGAGGTACGCAGCGCGGTGCGAACCGGACGACAATCCGGTTCACTCGAATCCGACTGCGGTTTCCGCTTCACCCTGCGCATCAGCACCCCCGACGCCGCGGAACTGGTCGACGAGGCCTCCTGAACCGTCCCCGCCTCACCAGAAGCGGGGCGTCAACGACCAATCGGCGAATTCGGCGGTCAGCAACTCGCGCAAGGCGGCCCGGTTCGGGAAACGATCCGGGTCGGCGCCGGTGACCACCAGGGTGACGGTGTCGTCGTCGCAGGAGAAGGCCAGGTTCACTCCGACTTCCACCTGGCGGAACAGCTCCACCGGGCCGGGATTGACCACCGGGCGCATGATCACATCGCGGGCCCGATGCCCGTCGAGCACCGCGATGTTCTGTGCGGTGCGGCCCATGTTGGTGCACAGGCATTCCGGTGCCTTCGCGGTGCGGGCGAATCTGTGCAGCACCACCTTCGGCAGCAGCATCTGCACCGGCTGCAGATGCTGGATCGGCGGAATCGTCGCCGGATCGCGGTAGGCGAGGGCGGCGGCCTTGAGCGACGCGCGCACCTCGGGCAGGTCGGTGCGAGCACCGGCGCGATAGGCGACGCTGATCGGCAGGCCGGTGGTCGCGTTGGCGCGCGGGTCGTCGGCCTCGCGCATCGAGTGCGGAATATCCACGCGCACGTGCGCTCCGTCGGCGACGCGGCCACTGCGACCGAGCAGACCGACCGCGACGCCGATCAACAGACCGTTGGTGGTGCCGCCGTGCGCGGCGGCGACGGCGTCCCACTCGGCCAGGTCGAGCTGGACGATCGCGTCGGCGGCCTGCCAGGTGTCCGCGTGCGGCAGACAAGGCTGTGCCGGACGCGGATTGCGAGCCGGTTCGCTCACCCCGCGCGCCCGCCGGGCCGCACGTGCCCCCCGGGCCACCGCGCGCAGCTGGGCGCGCGCGTCGGCGAGGTCGGCGGCGAAGCGGCCGGGTCCGGCGACCGGTCCGACGAGTCTGCCCGCACTCGCCGCGCGATCGGGCTGCTCACCGCGCCCGAGCCGGTCGAGCGAGTCGACGATCGCGTGCATCATGCCGCCGCCGTCGCAGGCGACATGGGAGGCGACGAGCGTGACCACCGTGCCGCCGGATTCGGTCGGTGCCCCCGCCAGCTGCCACACCAGGCCACGGGCCGGGTCGAATTCCACCGCGGCCTGTTCGAGGAACCAGTCGAGCACCGCGTCGTCCGGGATCGGGGTGTCGGACCACCGCAACTGCAGCGACTCGGTGGCGGGCTCCCAGTGGGCGCGCGCGAACGGAAAGCGGGTGGTGCGCACGCGGCGGGCGATGAACCCCGTGGCGAGGTGGGCGTGCCAGCGCTGCAACGATTCTCGGCCGACGGCGGTGTCGAACCGGTAGGCCAGCTGGTTGACCAGGGCATTGGGGTAGAGGCTGTGGAGCTTGAAGAACAGGTCGTCGTCGGCGGTGATCCGGTTCAGGCCTGCGGCGGTGGCCACCGGGACGGCGGGCGAGGTGACGGTCATCGGGATCTCCTGATCAACGGGAACGCAGGGTGCGCACGGTGAGCGGTGCGAAAACGGCGACCACGGCCACCGAGGCCACCAGGGACCAGCAGGCGTCGGCGCCGATCGTGCCCTCGGCGGCGAGGGTCCGCACCGCCGACACCAGGTAGGACACCGGGTTCAGGTCCGAGACGTGGCGCATCCAGGTGGGCATGGACTCCTCGGGCACCAGCGCGTTCGAGGCGAAACCGAGGAAGGTGAGCACGAGCATGCACATGCCCTGCACGGCGGCGGGGCGCGCGATGGTCGCACCGATGAAGGCGAACAACCAGCTGATGGCGGTGGTGGCGAAGACGACGAGAGCCGCCCCGGCGAGGAAACCAGCGGTGTGGTCGGGTCGATAACCCATGGCGAAGCCGACGATCACCACCGTTGTCGCGGCCAGCAGATAGCGGACCGTGCCCGCCAGCAAGGCCCCCGCCACCGGCGCCGAGCGGGCGATCGGCATGGCGACGAACCGGTCGAACACGCCGGAATGGATGTCCTCGGACAACTGCACTCCCGTGGCCACCGAGGAGGTGAGCACGATCTGCACCAACACGCCCGGGATCATGATCGGCAGATACGCCGCCATACTGCCCGCGATGGCGGTGCCGAAGATGTTGCCGAACAGCACCGGCCCGACGATCGGCAACAGCAGCGCGTCATAGAGCAGTTGTGGGCTGTGCCGGAAGGTGAGCAGTCCGCGCCAGGCCATCATCAGCGAATGCCGCAGCGCGGCAACCGGACTCACCCGCGTGACACGGGGTGCTCGGACGACCCGGGCGGTCGGCTTCTCGGTGGTGAGGGTCATGGTGGTGCTTTCACGAAGGGCGGTCATGCCGCGTCGGCTGAGGTCGCGTGGCCGGTCAACGACAGGAACACCTCGTTGAGGTCGGGGCGATCGACGGCGAAGCCGCGCAGGCCGATCCCGGCGGCTCGGCAGGCGGCGACGATGTCGGCGCCCGTGCCGACCTCCGACAGCGTGACCGTGAGCGTCCCGGTGGACGACCCTTCGGGCACCTCTCCGGTGAGTTCCCGGATCAGTGCCTCGGCCCGACGCAGGTGGGCGGTGTCGGGGATGTCGAGGCGCAGCACCTGTTCGCCGATGGAGGACTTCAGTTCGGCCGCGGTACCTTCCGCGACGAGGCTGCCTCGGTCGATCACCGCGATCCGATCGGCCAGTGCGTCGGCCTCCTCCAGGTACTGGGTGGTGAGCAGGACGGTCGCGCCGCGCTCGACGAGGCCGCGCACGATGCCCCACATCCGGTCACGGGTGTGCGGGTCGAGCCCGGTGGTCGGCTCGTCGAGAAAGATCAGCGGTGGCACGGTGATGAGCGTGGCGGCCAGGTCCAGGCGCCTGCGCATCCCGCCGGAGAACGTGTTGACGCTGCGTCGTGCCACCGCCGACAGTTCGAATTCCTCGAGCAGCTCGTCGGCCCGGACGGCGGCGGCCCGGCGCGACAACCCGAGCAGGCGGCCGAACAGGCGCAGATTCTCACTGGCGGTGAGGGTTTCGTCGACCGAGGCGTACTGACCGGTCAGTCCGATCATCGACCGCACGGCGGTGGCCTCCCGCACCACGTCGTACCCGAACACCTCCGCGCTGCCCCGATCGGGCCGCAGCAGGGTGGCCAGCATGCGCACCGTGGTGGTCTTGCCCGCCCCGTTGGGGCCGAGCACGGCGAACACCGACCCGGCCGCGATGCTGAGATCGATGGCGTCGACGGCGGCGAAGTCGCCGTAGGACTTGCCGAGCCCGTCGGTGCGGACGGCGATGTCGGTGCTCACTGCGGCCTCCCGGCATGGTCGAACTGGGCTGTCGGAACGGTCAGGGGGACGAGGGCTTCCACTTCGTCGGCGGCGCGGGCCAGACCGTCGTCGCGGAAGTCGACCGCGTAGGCGGCGGACCGGGCCACGACCCGGGGGTCGGCGACCTCGTCGAGGAGGGCGTCGAGGCGCGCGGCGTTCAGGGACCCGGCACGTGTGGTCGCGGCCAGGCCGAGACGAGACAGCGCCCGGCCCCAGTACGGCTGGTCGGCCTGGATCGCGCAGATCACCTGCGGGACACCCGCTCTCAACGCGGCGGCGGTCGTCCCGGCACCGCCGTGATGCACGGCCGCCAGGCAGCGCGGGAATACCGCCGCGTGGTCGACCTGCTCGACGACGGCCACCTCGGGCGAGAGTCCCGGCTCGATACCCGCCCAGCCCGCCACGAGCAGCAGTCGCCGCCCTCGGCGGGCACACACGGTGCGCAGCATCCGGACCAGGGCGGCGGGATCGTCGACGGTCATCGAGCCGAAGCCGACATAGATCGGGGCCGGTCCGGCCAGCAGCCACGCCGCCAGCGCGGGATCGGCGGGGGCGCCGAGGAACCCGTCGCTGTCCACGGTGAAGCCGGTGACCGGGTGCCGTGCGGGCAGCTCGGCGGCCAGCCCGGGGAACAGGTCGATGTCGTAGGCCTGGATCGACACCCGGCCGGGCAGCGGATGCTCCACGATCCCGGACTCCGCCAACGGCTCGGCCAAGGCGGCGTCACGCGCCCACCGCAGCCCCGACCAGATTCGGCGATTGAGCGCACCGGGCACCCACCGCCCCCAGGCGGCGGGCACCACCGGCACCGATCGGCTGGGGTGGATCGGGAAGAAATGCACTGCGGCCAAGGGCATTCCGACATGGCGCGCCGCCTTCTCCGCTGCCTCCTCGCCCGCCATGCCGGTGACGAGCACGTCGTGTCCCGGGGCGAGCGCGAGCAGATCGCGCACCGCCTCGCCGACACCGCGCCGCTGCAGGTCGAGCACCGCGCGCATCCGCTGACGCGGACTCGCGCTGCGGAAGCGCCGGTCGTCGTGCTGGGTGCGCAACAGCTCGGCGCTGTCGCGCCCGAACCCGACCGCGGCGATGCCGTGGTCGGTGGCGAACTCGACGAGATTGGGCGACAGCGCGAGCGTCACCGAGTGCCCGCGAGCGCGGAGCTCGCGGGCGAGCAGGACGCCGGGCTGGGCATCGCCCCTGCTCCCGGTGAAGGCCAGCAGCGCACGCATGGTCAGCTCGCGCTCAATGCCGCCGACACGTCGGCGGCAGGCGCGACCGAGGCGGGCGCGGCGATCGTTGTCACCGCGTACATGGCCCGGGCGAATTCGGTCAGGTAGCGGTCCATGACTTCGGCGGGCAGACCCGCGGGATACCGGGTGGAGACATAGAGGCCCTCGGGGCCGCGCACCACCCAGAAGTACACCTCCTCGGTGGAGTACGACACCGCGCGCAATGTTCGTCCGCGCAGGTCGGCCACGAGTTCGTAGTCGGGCAGCATCCGGATGTCGAGGAACGACGCGCCGAAGGTCGGTCCCTCCATCGCGCCGACCATGGCCAGTGAACGCCCCCAGGAAGCGTCGTTGCAGATGTGGCCGCGTTTGAGGGCGGCCCTGGTGGCGGTGAGCGCGGCGACCATGTCGGCGCCCGGGGGCAGGGTGATGTCGACGGGGACGACGTTGACGAACCAGCCCATCGACTCGAGCCAGCTCAGATCCGGTCTGGTCGCGATCGGCATCACCGTGCGGAAACGGTCCTGACCGAAGACCTCACGCCAGGCCACGGCCAACGCGGCGAAGACCGTGACTGACAGCCGATGCTTGAGCTGGTCCAGTCGCGCCTCGACTTCCTCGAGTTCGTCGATGGTCAGCAGGGTGCGCGAGACGCTCGGCTGGGCGTGCTCACCGTCGAGTTCGGCGACCATGCCCGCGCCGAAACGGGGCATCGGGGAGCCGGGGGTGCCGAGAAAATCCCGCCACACCGCCACGGCGGGGGAGTCGGGGGTGAGTTCCTCGGCGGCGGCGCGCTCGATGGCGGCGAAATCGGCGGGGCTGCCGAAGGTCGAGGAGTCGCGGATCTCGCCGCCGGTGGTGACGGCGGTGTAGAGGGTGCGCAGTTCCAGGATCAGCACGGCCTGGGAGTACGCGTCGAGCACCGAGTGGTCGGCGGCGACCAGGACGGTGAAGTCGTCGGTGTCGTGGGCGACCGTCGCGACGAGCAGGTGTGGCCACACCAGTGCCGAGAGACGCAGTTCCAGTGCGTCGCAGAGGAACTCGTTGATCTGCTCGCCGTCGGTGAGGTCGGCGACCGCGGCGGAGGTGACGCGGATGGTTCCGGGCGCGGTGGTGATGCGGTGGTAGTCGCCGTCGCCGGTCGGCGCGACCGTGGTGCGGAAGCCCTCGTGCCGGTCGTGCCACAGCTCGAGCGTGCGCGCCCAGGCGTGCGCGTCGAGCGGGGCGTCCATCTCGAAGATGGTGCCGATCCAGCGGCCGCGACCGGGCTGCGGATCGTCGGGGTCGAGGAAGCCGAGGTACTGGGCATGCACGCTGGCCAAGGGCCGTTCGTCGTCGTGCCAGGAGTCGGGCGAGGCGAGCTCGGGGGTCCAGATCGACAGATCGCCGGATCGGATGCGGAAATCGGAGAGATGGGTGTATTCCATGCCGGGTCACCTCATGGTGGAAGAACGTGCCGAGAACGGCGATGAACGGAAGCGGTGAAGACGGGACGCGACACCGGGTGTTGCTCTGGATCCCGCACCGGATGTAGCTGGCGAACCCTGGGCTATCTGGAGTCTATAACTCTGTGAGAATTCTGAAAGATCGCTTAGTCACAACTTCCAGATGTGAAGAAGATCACTTTCTCAATTGTGATCGATCACCGGCGCGACACCATGCCCCTGGAGTAGGGGCATCGCTTTCCGGGGCGACGACCGGCATCCGCACGTCGACGACCAGGCCCAGCAACCCGATGGCAAGACAGATCAGCGACACCGCGATCGCGGCCGGGTGCGTGCCGCCTGTCAGCGCGTCGGCGAGAACGACGGTCGCGATGGTGCCGGGCGCCGAGCCGATCACCGTGGCGATCAGGTACGGAACGAACCGCACCGACGACAGGCCGCAGCAGTAGTTGACCACCGAGAACGGCGCGAACGCGATGAGCCGCAATGCGGCGACCGCGAGCCAGCCGCGCTGCGCCAGCCGCAGGTCGACCGCCCGCACGGCCGGATGGGTGAGGTGCTCGGCGACCCGCGCCCGACCGATCGCCCGCACCCCGAGCAGGGCGAGACCGGCACTCACTCCGGTCGCCCCGAGCGCGATGACCGAACCGAGCAGCGGGCCGAACAGCACTCCGCTGGTGACGGTCAGCACCGTGCGCGGCACCGGCGCCACCGCGACAACGGAATAGAAGAGGAGGAACACCAGGGGCAGCAGTGGGCCCGCACCGCCTGCCCAGTCCCTGACCTGCTGCGGACCCGGCAGCGGAACCAGCATCGCCACCACGAACAGGGCTGCCGACCCGGCCAGGGTCAGCAGCAGTCGAGGGGAGCGGATCAGCTGGAGCACCGCGTCAGCGTACCGGTCGGTAGGGGATGGCCCCAGCGGGTGGACACCATGTCACAGATAGCATCGGGAGCGAACCGGACACATCCCGGTTCGCCGTGACGGAGGAGAGAACAGCAGCTATGCCGATTGGTTCAGAGGCAGGGGCAGGTCTCGCACCGGATCCGGTGCCCGAGTACGCCGCCTGGCGCAAGGGTGTGGCAGGCGTGCTGGCCAAGGCGCGACGGGTCGATCTCGCCGAGCTGCCAACCGAGCCCGAGCATCTGCTCGACGAGACCACCTATGACGGGCTCACCATCGCCCCGCTCTACACCCGCCGCGACGAGCTGCCCGAGCAGCCGTTGCCCGGCACCTTCCCGTTCGTGCGCGGCGGCGACGCCACCCGTGACCCGCAGCGCGGCTGGTTCGTCGGCGCCTTCGCCGGTTCGCCCGATGCCGCGAGCACCAACCGTGCCATCCTCGCCGGGCTGGAGAACGGCGTCAGCGCGATCTCGCTCGGGGTCGGCGCACACGGCGTGCCGGTGACCCAGATCGCGACCGCCCTGTCCGGAGTGCTGTTCGAACTCGCGCCGCTGTCGCTCGTCGCGGGTGCCGAGGTGAGCGCGGCCGCCGAGCAGGTGTTCGAGGTGCTCGACGGCTACCAGCTCGAGGACCACGCCCAGATCCGGGTCGGTCTCGGCGCCGCGCCGCTCACCGACGCCTTCACCGGGCACGCCGATCTCGATGTCGAGCAGGCTGTCGCACTGGCCCGTCGCGCGATCGCCCGTCCCGAATCGGTGCGAGCGATCACCGTCGACGGCACCGCGTTCCACAACGCCGGTGCGGCCGACGCCCAGGAGCTCGGCGCCGCGATCGCCGCCGGTCTGGCCTATCTGCGCGCGCTGACGAACGCGGGCGTCGACATCGCGGACGCGTTCGGTCAACTCGAGTTCCGCTACGCGGCCACCGACGACCAGTTCGCCACCATCGTGAAATTCCGTGCCGCGCGGCGCCTCTGGGCGCGGGTGGCCCAGGTGTGCGGTGCCCCCGCCTTCGGGGCCGCCCCGCAGCACGCCGTCACGTCGGCGGCCATGATGACCCAGCGCGATCCGTGGGTGAACCTGCTGCGCACCACCCTCGCGGCCTTCGGCGCCGGTGTCGGCGGGGCCGACTCGGTGACCGTGCTGCCGTTCGACTCCGCGCTGCCCGCAGGCGAACTCGGTGTGTCGCAGTCGTTCTCGGAGCGGATGGCGCGCAACATCCAGCTGCTGCTGCTCGAGGAATCCCACCTGGGGCACGTGCGGGACCCGGGTGCCGGTTCGTGGTACGTCGAATCGCTCACCGATGAACTCGCCGCCAAAGCCTGGGAATTCATGCAGGAGATCGAGGCCGCCGGGGGTTACCCGGCCGCGCTCGACACCGGTCTGATCGCCGCGCGCATCGCCGAGACCGCCGCCGCGCGCGCCGCCGACATCGCGCACCGCAAGACCGCCGTCACCGGCGTCAACGAGTTCCCGAACCTGGCCGAGGCGCCGCTGTCGGAGCAGGCACGCGAACAGGCCTCGCTGGTGCGCTACGGTGCCGCGTTCGAGGCACTGCGCAACCGCTCCGATGCGTATCTTGCCGCACACGGTGCGCGGCCCAAGGCGCTGATCGTTGCCCTCGGTCCGGTGGCCGAACACAACGCGCGCACGATCTTCACGGCGAACGTGCTGGCCTCGGGCGGTATCGAGTCGGTCAACCCGGGTCCGCTCGCCGTCGACGGAATCGCCACCGCCGCCGCCGAATCCGGTGCGCACATCGCCGTGCTGTGTGGTGCGGACAAGCGTTACGGTGAGGAAGCGGGCGCCGCGGTCGACGCGTTGCGCGCCGCCGGGATCGATACCGTGCTGCTGGCGGGCCCCGACAAGGCCGTCGAGCACTACAGCGGGACGCAGCGTCCAGACGGATTCCTGAGTCTGCGCATCGACGCGGTCGCGGTCCTGTCGCAGCTGCTGGAGAAGGTGGGAGCCTGATGACCACATCCGATATCGAGCACCGCATCGGCAGTTTCGCCGAGGTGCCGCTCACCGAGCGGGCCCCCGAGCCCGCCGCCGTGGAGGCGGATCAGGTGCGGGAGTTCGTGGCCGAGGCGGCCTCGGCCAACCACACCACCGCCGACCAGCTCACCTGGTCCACCCCGGAGGGCATCGACGTGCCGCCGGTGTTCACCAAGGCCGACCGTGATGCCGTTGTCGCAGAGGGCTATCCGCTCGACACGGTGCCCGGCGTCGCGCCGTTCCTTCGTGGGCCCTACCCGACGATGTATGTGAACCAGCCGTGGACGATCCGCCAGTACGCGGGCTTCTCCACCGCCGCGGATTCCAACGCCTTCTACCGCCGCAACCTGCAGGCGGGTCAGAAGGGTCTGTCGGTGGCCTTCGACCTGGCCACCCACCGTGGGTACGACTCCGACCACCCGCGCGTCCAAGGTGACGTCGGCATGGCCGGTGTGGCGATCGACTCGATCCTGGACATGCGCCAGCTCTTCGACCAGATCCCCCTCGACCAGGTGTCGGTGTCGATGACCATGAACGGCGCGGTGCTGCCGATCCTCGCGCTCTACGTCGTCGCCGCCGAGGAACAGGGCGTGACACCCGAGCAGCTGGCCGGAACCATTCAGAACGACATTCTGAAAGAGTTCATGGTCCGCAACACCTACATCTACCCACCCAAGCCCTCGATGCGGATCATCTCCGACATCTTCGCCTTCACCAGCGCGAAGATGCCGAAGTTCAACTCGATCTCCATCTCCGGCTACCACATCCAAGAAGCAGGCGCGACAGCCGACCTCGAGCTGGCCTACACGCTGGCCGACGGTGTGGAGTACATCCGCGCGGGCATCGCGGCGGGTATGGACGTCGACAAGTTCGCGCCGCGCCTGTCGTTCTTCTGGGCCATCGGCATGAACTTCTTCATGGAAGTCGCCAAGCTGCGCGCCGGACGCCTCCTGTGGAGCGAACTGGTGTCGAAGTTCGAGCCCAAGAGTGCGAAATCGCTGTCGCTGCGCACTCATTCGCAGACCTCGGGCTGGTCGCTGACCGCCCAGGACGCCTACAACAATGTGGCGCGCACCTGCATCGAGGCGATGGCCGCGACCCAGGGGCACACCCAGTCGCTGCACACCAACGCCCTCGACGAGGCCCTGGCGCTGCCGACGGACTTCTCCGCCCGCATCGCCCGCAACACCCAGCTGCTGATCCAGCAGGAGTCCAACACCACCCGCCCGATCGACCCGTGGGGCGGCTCGTACTACGTCGAGTGGCTCACCCACCAGCTCGCCGAGCGGGCCCGCGCCCACATCGCCGAGGTGGAAGCGCACGGCGGCATGGCGCAGGCGATTTCGGAAGGCATTCCGAAGCTGCGCATCGAAGAGGCCGCTGCCCGCACCCAGGCGCGGATCGACACCGGGCAGCAGCCGGTGATCGGCGTCAACAAGTACCAGGTCGAAGAGGACCACGAGGTCGAGGTCCTCAAGGTCGAGAACTCGCGGGTGCGTGCCGAGCAGATCGAGAAGCTGGAACGTCTGCGCGCCGAACGTGACCCGGTCGCGGTCGAGCAGGCGCTGGCCGAATTGACCCGTGCGGCAGCCTCTTCCGAGGGCGGCATGGAGAACAATCTGCTCGCGCTGGCCATCGACGCGGCCCGCGCCAAGGCCACCGTCGGTGAGATCTCCGACGCGCTGGAGAAGGTGTACGGCCGCCATCAGGCCGAGATCCGTACCCTGTCCGGTGTGTACCGTGACGAAGCAGGCAAGGCATCCAACATCGGTGCCGCCATCGCGCTGGTCGAGGAGTTCGCCGAGGCCGAGGGTCGTCGCCCCCGCATCCTGGTCGCCAAGATGGGCCAGGACGGGCACGACCGCGGCCAGAAGGTGATCGCGACCGCCTTCGCCGACCTCGGCATGGACGTCGACGTGGGCCCGCTGTTCCAGACCCCCGAAGAGGTGGCGCGCCAGGCGGCCGACAACGACGTGCACATCGTCGGTGTCTCCTCGCTGGCCGCGGGTCACCTCACGCTGGTGCCCGCCCTGCGGCAGGCGCTGGCCTCGGTCGGTCGCCCCGACATCATGGTCATCGTCGGCGGCGTCATCCCGCCCGGTGACTTCGACGAGCTCTACGAAGCGGGCGCCGCCGCGATCTTCCCGCCCGGCACCGTCATCGCCGACGCGGCGATCGACCTGCTGCGCAAGCTCGGCGCCTCGCTCGGGCACGAGCTCGGGGACGACGCCCCCGCATGATGCGGTCCACCTGCTGCGCCGCGCGCGAATGTGCCTGCGGTGCGGCGGGTTCGGGCCTGCCCGTGCGGGCGGGTGACGGGCGAACGGTCGAGGCACCGGGTCGGCGGCAGCGCGGACCGGTGCCGGTCGGAGGGACACGGACATGAACGAGGCCGCACAGGGTGGGCATCCCCGCCTTGGCACCACGGCGGGTGTCGGGGCGCCCCGCAACGGCGAACGAGCCGTGGCGCGGACACCGCGCACCATCGACGTCGACGCGCTCGCGGACGGTATCCGCGCCGGTCAGCGGGCCGCGCTGGCCCGGGCGATCACCCTGGTCGAATCGACCAGGTCCGATCACCGCGAACTCGCCCAGCAACTGCTGCTGCGGGTGAGCGCCGAACCCGGTGCGGTGGTGTCGAACCGGGTCGGGATCACCGGCGTTCCGGGCGTGGGAAAGTCGACGTTCATCGACGCGCTCGGCATGTACCTGCTCGGCAAGGGGCACCGGGTCGCGGTGCTGGCCGTCGATCCGTCCTCCACCCGTACCGGCGGGTCCATCCTGGGCGACAAGACCCGGATGGCGCGGTTGTCGCTGGAAGCCGATGCGTTCATCCGGCCCTCGCCCACTGCGGGCACCCTCGGTGGCGTCGCCAAGGCGACCCGCGAAACGATCGTGCTGCTCGAGGCCGCCGGTTACGACGTGATCCTGGTGGAGACAGTCGGCGTCGGGCAGTCCGAAGTGACCGTCGCCAATATGGTCGACGTCTTCTGCTTCCTGACCCTGGCCCGGACCGGCGATCAGTTGCAGGGCATCAAGAAGGGCGTGCTGGAACTGGCCGAGCTCGTCGCGGTGAACAAGGCCGACGGCAAGCACGAGATCGAGGCCAAGGGCGCCGCGCGCGAACTGGCCGGTGCGCTGCGGCTGATCCACCCGCACGACGCACTGTGGAAACCCCCGGTGCTGACCATGAGCGGGCTGGAAGGCCTCGGCCTGGACAAGTTCTGGGACACCGTGCTCGAACATCGACGGGTGCTCACCGAGGCGGGGGAGTTCGCCGAGAAGCGTCGCCGTCAGCAGGTCGACTGGACCTGGACCATGGTGCACGACCAGATCCTGCGCCGTCTGACCGAGAATCCGCGCGTGAAAGAGGTCCGCGCGCAGGTGGAATCGGCCGTCCGCGCCGGGGAACTCACCCCCGCTCTCGCCGCCGAGGAAATTCTCACGGCATTCGACCGGAGTTGACGATCGCCCTGCGATAGCTGACCACGGTAAGGCTTGCCTATCGAGGCGTTGTCCGCTGGGGTTCATGACCTTTCACCTCGAAGTTCGTGGATGATATTCCGTTACCACTCTATTCGCCAGCTGTTGTCTGCCACGATTTCCGTGGATGCTGGAAGGTGGACGCCGCAAGCGACTGCCGAGGAGGTAGTGATGGCGATCTACCGCACCGATCGGATCATGGGTAGCGACAAGACCCCCGAGCAGGCGGTTCTCGGGGGAGACGGCCGGTGGCGGCTCACCTGGTTGCCGGAATTCGGCCTCACGACTGATCAGGCGGTATCGGGACTGCGCCTGGACGAGATCCTCAGCGACCCGGACCTGGTCTACGACCGGATGGCGCTGGCAGAGGCCACCACCTGCGCCGATCGCATCGGCATCATCCTAGAGCTCGCGATGGTGCGCCTGTGGAAGCGGCTGAACAGCGCCATCGCACTCTGTGGGCTCTTCCTGGCCCGACTCGCCTGACCTGGACCGACGAGGGTCTTCCGGGACCCACCGCGCGGACGCGGTGGGTTTTTCTCGTCCTGGGGTTGCGCGAGAGGTCATCTGTGTGAATACTTAGGCATGTGCCTAAGTATTCGAGCGGTGAAGCGGACGGGAGACTCGACGATGTCTTCCGGGCGCTCATGGATCCGACTCGGCGGGCGATCGTCGAACGGCTGTCGCGGGGACCCGCATCGGTCTCCGAACTCGCGGCGCCTTTCGACGTCGCGATGCCGACGATCGTGCAGCACCTCAAAGCCCTGGAAGCGGGGCGGATCGTCGCCTCGGCCAAGGTCGGGCGCGTGCGCACCTACCAGTTGGTTCCCGGTGCCTTCGGGCCCGCGATCGACTGGCTGGGACGCCAGCGCCCACCCGCCGAACGGCAGCTCGACCGGCTGACCGCATTGCTCACCGAAACAGCGAAATCCTCAGAAGGAGAACAACAATGAACACCGTGACCCGTTCCGTCAAGCACGCCCAGTTCACCATCGAGCGCGAGCTGCCCGTGGCGCCGTCGGTCGCCTTCCAGGCCTTCGCCGATCCGGAGATCAAGAGCCGCTGGTTCGGTGGCGAGGAAGGCTGGGAGCAGGGTGAGGTCTCGCTGGACTTCCGTGTCGGCGGCCAGGAGGTCAACGAGGGCACCTTCGAAGGGAAGATGACCTCCCGCTTCGTCGCGACCTACACCGACATCATCGACGACGAACGCCTCGTCTACACCTACGACATGTGGATCAACGGCGCCCACATCTCCACCTCGGTCGCCACCTGGGAATTCGAACCGACCAGCACCGGCACCAAACTCACCCTCGTCGAATTCGGCGCCCACCTGGACGGATTCGACACCGGTGCCCAGCGTGAAGAGGGCACCCGCGAACTGGTCGACGCGCTGGTGCGCTACCTCAGCGCCGCGTGATCGGTCAGCCGTGACCCATGGCGCCCATGTCCATGCGCATCGGCGCCGGGCGCTGTCCCGGGGCGAGGACCAGGAACTGACCCATCATCCCCTGATCCTCGTGATGGAGTAGGTGGCAGTGGAACATGTAGGGGTAGGTGGGGTCGGTGTGGTCGGCGAAGCGCATGGCCAGGGTGTAGGTGCTACCGGAACTCGTGTAGACGGTGTCCTTCCAGCCCGACAGTGCTGGGGGAGGGGCCTTTCCGTCGACGGTGAGGATCTGGAACTGCACATCGTGGACGTGGAAGTTGTGCGGCCAGTTGTCCTTGTTGCGCACCGACCAGACCTCGGTGGTGTCCACGGGGATGGTCATGTCGATGCGATTCATGTCCATCCGCTGGTTGTTGATCATGAACCACTGCAGGTCGAAGGACCGTGTCGCCGGGGTCGTCGCGGCGGCGAGTGCGGCCATCGGGATCAAGGACGTGGGTAGGGGCGCGCTGGGGCGCAGCGTTTCGGCGGCCTGGAGGGCGAGGATGTCGAAGGTGTCGTCGAAGCCGAACTCGGCGGCACGGTCGATGCCCGCGCGGTCGGTGATCGGCAGCGACCGCAACGTGGTGTTCTCACCGGGACGCAGCGCGATCACGATCTCGGCGCGCTCGCCGGGGCTGAGCTGGATCTGTTTCAGCGCAACGGGTTTCGTTATCAGGCCGCCGTCCGTGCCGATCAGGTGGAAGGTCCGGCCGTCGGCGAGGGCGAGGTTGTAGAGGCGGCCCGAGGAGCCGTTGAGGATGCGCAAACGCACCCGTTCGGTGGTGACCTCCAGGTGCGCGCCCGCGATGCCGTTGGTGACGATGGTGTCGCCCAGCAGGCCCACATCGGTGGGGTCGGACTCGTCCACCGCGCCGTCGGTGGTGAATCGGCGGTCCTGGATCACCAGTGGAATGTCATCCACCCCATACTCTTTCGGTAGCGGAAGTGCCTCAGCCGCATCGTCATCGATGAGGAAGAAGCCGGACAGACCTCGGTGCACATGCTTTTCCGTCGCACCGTGCGGATGCGGGTGATACCAGAGGGTCGCGGCCTGCTGCCGCACCGTCCAGCTCGGCGTCCACACCGCGCCCGGCGCGATCATCTGATGCGGTCCGCCGTCGAACTTCGCGGGCAGGTGCATGCCATGCCAATGCACCGACGTCGCCTCGGGCAGGGCATTGCTGATCGCGAACTCGACCCGCTCACCGCGCCGCGCCCGCACCGTCGGGCCGAGCACCGACCCGCTGTAACCCCAGCTGGGTGTCGAGACCCCACGCAACATCTCGGTCGAGCCCGCCTGGGCGCGCAGGGTGAACCGCCGGACACCGTCGACACCGACGGACGACGGCGCGAGCGGCGGGATCGGCAATGGACGAGTACCGTGCGCGGCCGAAACGGACGGCCGAACCGAACACCCCGCCGCATACACCACCGGTGCTAGAGCCAAGCCGGTGAGGAAACCTCGTCGCGAAACCACAGGTAACTCCATCTCTGTGTGGGAACCACCAGCTTCGCCCGGTTCTTCCGCGCCCGACTCAGCCCACCGGCCCGACCACCACCCCGAAATTCCGACCGCCCGACCCTTGCGCGCCCTTTTGCGAGCTGCTATAGGGATTGCGGATGATCCTGGTCTCCAGTAGACGATGCCTCCGGGAGCCCAGGGGCCGCCGGTCGCAGCCGAATCCCATCGGCGCGAAGTCCCGGGCGGCCGAGAAAGTCGCGAGCTCCGCTGGAGCGTCGCTCCCGCCCCCGCTGCCCGCCACGACGGCGACGCGGCACATTCCTGGCGGTGGACACAAGCGCGCGCTCGGACCGAGCCGACGGTGACGTCGGGCGGCGCACGCCCGTGATGTATCCGGGGCGGCGCGGCCGACGTGAACCCGGCCATGCCCGGCGGCGGCCGTTCCGGGCCGTCCATAGCGACACTGCGCGATCGGCTACACGCCGCGTTACGGCGCCCCGGGCGTGCGGCGGCGGACGGTCCGGTGTGTCGGGGTCGCGGGCGGTCGGGCCTTCCACGGTCGACGCATACGGTGGGAACGTGATCGATGTCCGTGCTCGCCCTGACCTGCGCCGCCTGCTGCGGTGGCTGCCGGTGGCCGTGGTCCCGGTGCTGCTGTCGGCCAGTACGTACCCAGGTCAGTTCCGGGTCCCTGTGCACTATTGGGTGCTCGCGATGAGCGCCGCCGTGGTGTTCGCTGTGGGGCGGCGGTGGCCGTTGGCGGTGTCGCTCATGCTCTCAGCTCTGGCGGTCCCGATGTTCCGTACCGAGGCGTGGGGTGTCGCCGGTCTGGTGCCGTATCTCGGAGCGGTGGCGCTGGTCGATGTCGTCGCCCGGACCCACCGGCGCCTGACTGTCGCACTCGCGACCGGTGGGTGGGCGGCGGCGGTTGTCCTCGGGTGGATCGGGCTGCACGACACCTCCATCGGTCGCGCTTCCACCCTCGTCGAGGGCGTCGCCTACGTGGGACTGCCGCTGCTGTTGGGGTTGTACCTGCGCGGGCAACGCGAGCTGGCCGACAATCTGCGCCTGCGCGCCGCCGACGCCGAGGCGCGCACCCGCCTCGACGAGCGAGCGGCGATGGCCAGGGAACTGCACGATGTGGTGGCCCACCACATGGCCTCGATCATCTTGCGGATCTCGGTCGCCGGTCACGTTGTACGGCAGGCGGATCCGCGGATCACGGCGGTCCTCGACGATGTCCGGGCCACAGCGACCGACGCGCTGGGCGACATCCGGAGACTGCTCGCGGTGCTCCGCGATCCCGCGCTGGGGGAGGTGGCGCTGGTGGAGCCAGACGCCGTCGGTGCGGAGGTCGACGCCGCCGTCGCACGCGTACGAGCCGCCGGATTCGCTGTCGAGCCGACAATCGGTGACCTGGGTGGGCTCGACGCCATCCGCAGGCTCACTCTGCTGCGGTTGGTGCAGGAATCGCTCACCAATGTCATGAAGCACGCGAATCACGTCGTGCCGGTGCGATTCTCGATCGACCAGGACGACGACGGCATCACGCTGACCGTCGTGAGCGGTGCCGACAATGCCGCGACAACGCCCGGCCACGGCATCATCGGTATGCGTGAGCGCGCCGAACTCGCCGGAGGCACACTGACCACCACCGCCGAGGACCAGCGCTGGGTCGTGCGTGCCCACCTGCCGGACCGGCCTCGAGGAGGACAAGAGTGATCCGCGTACTACTCGCCGACGACCAACGCCTGATCCGGGCCGGACTGCGCATGCTCATCGAGGACACCGACGACATCACCGTCGCCGGTGAAGCCGCAGACGGCGTCGAAGCGGTCCGCCTGCACACCGAACTACGTCCCGACCTGGTGATCATGGATCTGCGCATGCCAGGACTCGACGGTATAGGTGCCACGCGGCAGATTCTCACCACCGAGCCCCGGGCGAAGGTCCTGGTACTGACCACTTTCGACGACGACGAACACCTGTTCCCCGCCCTGTCCGCAGGCGCGACAGGCTATTTCGTGAAAGACACCGACCCCGACGTCCTCCTCGACGCCATCCGCCGCACCGTCGAAGGCGACCTCCTCTTCTCACCCACCCTGCTCCGCAGACTCGTCACCCGAGCGCTCACTACCCCACCCGAAACCCCCTCGCCCCCAGCTGATCTCACCCCCCGCGAACGCGAGGTCCTGCGCCTGGTAGCCGAAGGTCACGGCAACCAGGAGATCGCCGACCACCTCCACCTCGGCGTGAGCACCGTCAAAACCCACATCGTCAACCTGCTCGACAAAACCGGCACCGACAACCGCGTCCGCCTCGCGGTCTACGGCTCCAAGTTGCCTTGATGTTTCGATGGTGAGATACCTCATCATTGATTAGATCAACATTGAGATATATTTCTGTGTGCGGCAGACGAGCTGTCACACAGGAGGTTTGATCATGCGTATCACGGTGTTCGGGGCGGGCGGGGCAGTCGGTGGTCGGGTGGTGTCCGAGGCGATCGCGCGCGGACACGACGTCACCGCGGTCGTGCGCCGGGCCGTGCGTCTGCCCGACGGTGTCCGGGTGCGTATCGGCGATGCCGCGAACGCGGACGAGGTCGCAGTGCTCAGCGCGGGGCAAGATGTCGTGGTCGCCGCCACTCGTCCCGCTCCGGGGCGTGAACCGGAACTGTCGGTCGTCGCCGCGGCCATGCTCGACGGCGTCGCGCGTAGTGGTGTCCGGCTGCTGGTCGTCGGCGGCGCGGCAACGCTACTGGTGCCAAGCGTGGGCACCATGTTGCACGAAACACCGGGATTCCCGGTGGAATTGGCAGCCATCGCGCAGGCGTGCGCGGAGCAACTGGCGGCCTGCCGGGCGCACACGACCGCCGACTGGACCTATCTGAGCCCACCGGCCGAACTGGATCCGGGCGTGCGCACGGGCAACTACCGGGTCGGCGCCGACGAGCTTCTGGTCGACGCCGACGGCGGATCCTGGATCTCGATGGAGGACTTCGCGGTGGCACTGCTCGATGAAGCTGAACGTCCCGCCCACCGGCGCGCTCGATTCACAGTCGCGGCGGGTGGATAGCAGCGATCGTCTGGACGGACGCTCGACGCGGAAGGGCTAGGACGCGTCGAGGTCGAACAGGTGGACGGCGTTGTCGTGGCAGACCTTTCGGAGCCAGTCGGGGCCGAGGTCGAGGCGTTCGAGAGCGGCGATGGCCTCGGCGTAGGGGTAAGGAATGTTGGGGAAGTCGCTGCCGAAGAGGATGCGGTGGCCGAAGGCGAGTAGGCGGTCCCGTTGGTCGGCGGGGAAGGGGGCACCTGTTTCGGTGAAATCGGTCCAGACCATGGTGGTGTCGAGGTAGAGCTGGGGGTATTGCTCGGCCAGGTCGAGGAATTCGCGATATTCGGGGGTGCCCATGTGGGCGATGATCAGGCACAGGGTGGGGAAGCGGCGCAGGAGTTCGGCGATGGGGGCGGGACCTGTGAACTCGCCAGGGGCGGGGCCCGAACCGCAGTGGATGAGGACGGGGACGCCGGTGTCGGCCAGGATCGCCCACACCGGGTCGAGCAGTGGGTCGAGCGGGGAGAACGAGCCGACCTGGATGTGCACCTTGAAGATTCGCGCACCGCGCTCGATCGCGTCGGCCACATACCGTGGCGCGTCGGGTTCGGGGTAGAAGGTCGCGGTGTGCAGGCAGTCCGGGGTGCGGGCGGCGAACTCGGCGGTCCACTCGTTGAGCCACTCACCCATATTCGGTTTGTGCGGGTACACCAGTGCGGTGAATGCCCGAACACCGAAGTCGCGCAACGTTTTCAGGCGTACCTGTTCGTCGTCGCGATAGGTGATCGGCCAGGGGCGGCCGGTGAGGGGGCCCGCCGTGTCGAAGTAGGCCCATACCTTGCGCATCACCTGGTCGGGCATGAAATGGGTGTGCACGTCGACGATCGCGGGCAGCTCCAGCCTGCGGCGGAAGTCGGCGAGATAAGTGACGGTATCGATGGTCATGGTTGCTCCGGGTACAGGCGTCGCGCGAACGCTCCGACGCGGGTGACGAGGCGGTCGAAGAACACGGCCGGGTCGGTGCCGATCACGATGTCGGCGTTGGGTTCTCGGCCCCACATGCCCGTCCAGTCGGCCACGGTCGTCGCCCGGGTGATGGTGCCCGCCAACTCCACGTCGACAGTCGCGGGCCGGGTGGTCGCCAGGTCGGGGTCGAGTGCGACGGCGGCGGCGAAGGGGTCGTGCATGTGCGCGAGATACCCCAGGTCGTACTGGTGGTGGAAGTCGAAATAGAACCGCACCGCGTCGGTCAGATACCGCACGATCGGATTCGTGGCGGCAGAACGCCATTCGGCCGGATGGTCGGCCGCCACCAGATCCGGTGTGGGACTGCCCGCCGCCTCGGCCAGGCGTACGAGATGTTCGGGCCGCATCTCGATGGTCTCGGTGATGTCGAGCGCGCACACCAGCGGCCGACGATCCGGTGGTGCCGCGGAGAACGCGTCGAACACCTCTTTGGCAGCTTCCGGGTCGACATGGATGTTCCACTCGTTGGTCGGCGTCGTGTTCCCGGGATGATTGAACGCGCCACCCATCACGACCAGCCTGCGCAACAGCCGGGGAAGCTCCGGTTCCAGCCGTAACGCCAGCGCGAGATTGGTGAGCGGGCCGGTGCACAACCCGATCGCCGCACCGGGATTCGCGCGCGCCAGCTCCACCCACATCCGCGCCGCCGACCGATCCGACACCGCGCGCGGCGACAGCGGCAGCACCGCGTACCCGAGTCCCTGCGGGCCGTGCGTGTCCTCGGTGGTGCGCAGCGGGATCGCCAGCGGCTCGGCCGCCCCAAGCGCCACCTCGATCTCGGGTGCCCGGCCCAGATCAAGCACGGCGAGCGTATTGGCCGCCACCTGCACGGCGGGCACATTGCCCGCCGTGGCCGCGATCCCGAGGATCTCGGCCTCGGGCGAGGCGAGCAGATAGAGCATGGCCAGGGAGTCGTCGATCCCGGTATCGACGTCGAGGATGATCGGCTGCGGCACCAACCGAGAGTAGCCAGACGTCCGCCGTCAGTAGCGCGGCAGGGCGAAGTCCTCGTTGTCGGCGAAGAACAGTTTCGCGGTGACAGGGCGCATCGGTCGCGATGTCAGCAGCCGCACACTGACCCGCATCATCCGGGTCATGAAGGCACTGCGCGGAACCATCATGTCGATGCCGCCACCGGGAATCTCCTTGGCCTTGGCCAGGAACGGGCTGATCGCGTCCTGGTAGCGGCGCAACGCGGCAGGCAGGTCGTCGGGAGTGGCGGCGATCTCGGCGGCCAGCACGTACCCGCCGACGATCGCCATCGCGGTGCCCATGCCGGTGAGGGGAGAACCGCAGTATCCGGCGTCACCGACGAGTGTCACCCGGCCGACGGCCAGCTCGGGCACGTCGACGCGGGCGAGGTCGTCGAAGTAGAAGTCGGGCGTGGTCTCCATGGCGGCCACGATCTCCGGTGCGCGCCAGCCCGCGTCGCGCAGGGCCCCTCGGATGAGGGCGCGCTGAGCCTCGGGGTCGCGACGCAGTGTGGGATCGATGTCGGTGCGGACCATGATGATGGCCTTCGCGGTGGCCGGGTCACCGTCGGGTCGGATGCCGACCATCGTGCCGGGCAGCAGGCGCATCGCGAACCAGCCCGGCTCGGCGTCGGCGGGCGTCGGCATGGTGAAGAACGCGCCGTAGGCACCGAGGTTGGTGACGAATCGGTCCTCCGGGCCGAACACCAGCCGCCGGGTCGCCGAGTGGACGCCGTCGGCGCCCACGACCAGATCGAAGCGACCGGTATCGCCTGAGGCGAAGGTGACGTCGACGCCGGTTTCGTCCTGCTCGACGCGCTCGATCCAGTCGCCGTAGCGGTAGTCGAGCTCGCCGTTGTCGGCCGAGGTCACCGCGTCGAGCAACACCTGGTTCAGATCGCCCCGGGTGATCTCGATGTCGGCGACGGCGCCCATACCGTCGAAGTCCTCCATCGCCATGCGGGCGTAGACCCGGCCTTCGCCGTCGACGTAGGCCATGCCGCGTTCGTCGAGCTGGTACTTGCGGATGCTCTCCATCAGGCCCATGCGCTCGACCGCGTCCTTGCTCGGTCCGCGCAGATCCACCGCCTGCCCGCCGGGCCGGGGTGCCGCCGCGCGCTCGACGACGGTGGTGCGAATGCCCTTGCGCAGCAGTTGAAGTGCGACCGTGTTGCCCGCGATGCCGCCGCCGGCGACCAGAACGTGCAGTGCAGTGGTGGTCATGAGTGTGTCCCGCCTCGATATTTGAACGAATGTCTTAGACCATTGTCTAACAAAGTATTGCACGCTTGTCTAGTACAAACGTCTAAGACGGTGGGGTAGTCTCGCGGCATGGGCAACCGAGAAGATCTGCTGGCCGGTGCGCGCAAGGTGATCATGGAGCGCGGCGTGGCCAAGGCGACCGCACGCGATATCGCCGCAGCGGCCGGGGTGAGTCTGGCCGCCATCGGCTACCACTTCGGCTCCAAGGACCGCCTGGTCACCGAGGCGCTCAGTGAAGCGCTCGGCGACGCGCTGGGCGACGGGATGCGGGAACTCATCGAGGAAGGGGCGGGCGGCACACCGCTGGCAGGTCTGGCGCACCTCTGGAACGGCATGCCCGCCGTCTTCGCCGACAACAACGAGGCGATGCTGGCCAGCCTCGAGAACATCGTCCGCATCGTGCGCTCCGAGGACGCGCGCGCCCAACTCGGCGATCAGCTCGACGAGGCCTACCGTGACCTGGCGGCCGATCTGCGCGCCGCCCATCCCGACCTGGGCGAAGCCGAGGCCGAGGCGATCGGCCGCCTGTACTTCGTGCTCGCGCAGGGCCTCGGTGTGCTGTGGTTGCTGAAGCCTGGCGAAACAATACTCGACGGTGACCGGCTGTCGACCGCCGTGCGCGCCCTCGCGGGCCGATGAGCGAGAAGAAGGAACAGTGGGAGCGAACACTGCTGCGACACAATGGCTTCGGGTACTCCGTCGGGAGAGCGCACCGCGCAGGCAACTGGTGTGCCTCGCCCCGGGCGGTGCTTCCGCCGCCTTCTATCGAGGGCTGGCCCAGCACATCGGCCCCGGCATCGAGGTCGTCGCGGCGCAATACCCCGGCCGCCAGGACCGCTTGGGCGACCCGCTCATCACCGACTTGCCCGAGCTGGCCGGCGAGATCGCCGCCGACCTGTTGAACCTGCCACCCACGCCCCGCGCCCTGTTCGGTCACAGCATGGGTGCCACGGTCGCCTACGAGGTCGCGCGGCGGCTCGCGGCCGACGGACGGCCGGTGCGGGAACTGATCGTCTCCGGCCGTCCCGCACCGGATTTCGTCGAGACGGGTCTGCTACACAAGGCCTCCGACGCCGAGCTGATCGACCACCTGGAGCGCTTGGCGGCCGACCCCGCGCCGGTGCGACTGTTGCGCACCGAGCCGGGTCTGGCCGAACTGGTTCTCCCGGGCCTCCGCGCCGACTACCAGGCGGTCGAAACCTATCGACACCGGCCGGGGTCGGTGTTGAACTGCCCGGTGACGGCCTTCGTGAGCACCGAGGACCCCACCACGAGCCTCGCTCAGGCCGAACAGTGGCAAACGGTCACCGATGGGCCGTTCAGCCTGTGCACCTTCCCCGGCGGACACTTCTACTTCGACGACGAGCCCCGAGTTGTCGCCGAGGCGATCACGCGGTGTCTGACGTGAACGGACGGTGGTGCAGGCGCACATAGCCCACCCAGGAGACGAGGACCGCGGTCGCCGCGGCCGCACGGACCAGGCCGAGCGCGCTGTCGGGGTAGATCACTCCGGTGAGATAGTGGTCGATGAAACCGGCTTCGGGCAGGCCGGACATCCCGGCGCGGGCGCGGGCCCAGTTCTCGGCGTAGGTCAGCGGGCAGTCGAATCCGATGAGGATGGTGCCGAAACCCCAGGAGGCGGCGAGCAGGTGGGCGCCGATGGTCCGGGGCCACCGCCACGCCAGAAAACCGCCGACCACCACGTACGCGACGAACGCGACGTGGGTGACGGCGATCAGATCGGCCAACACCCGGAACGGCACATATCCAGATTAGGTGGCCACCGGCCGATCGGAATCATGATCAACATTCCGGTTCGGCATCGGCCGGGTGCTCACCAGGGTGAGGGCTGGTAGTCCTTCAGGAAGCAGCCGTAGAGATCGACGCCGTTCTCGCCCTGCACGATCGGGTCGTACACGCGGGCGGCACCGTCGACCAGGTCGAGCGGGGCGTGGAAGCCTTCCTCGGCCAGCCGGATCTTGGTGTAGTGCGGGCGTTCGTCGGTGATCCACCCGGTGTCGACAGCGGTCATCAGGATCGAATCGGATTCGAACATCTCGAGCGCACTGGTGCGGGTGAGCATGTTCAGCGCGGCCTTGGCCATGTTCGTGTGCGGATGGCCGGGACCCTTGTAGCCACGACCGAACTGGCCTTCCATCGCCGACACGTTCACCACGTACTTGCGCCTGCCGGGTGCGGCCGCCATCGCCGGGCGCAACCGCGACACCAGGATGAACGGCGCCACCGAATTGCACAGCTGCACCTCGAGCAGTTCGGTGGCGTCCACCTCGCCGACGGTCTGCACCCAGCTGTTGGTGTGGGCCAGATCGGGTACCAGCCCACCGGCGTCGATGGCCACGCCCGCCGCGATCCGCTCCGGTGTCGCCGAACCGGCGACCAGCGCCAGTTCGGCCACGTCGACGGCCGATAACGACGGCGTGAGCGAGGCGGTGAGCGCGGTCGGATGTGCCTGCATGGTCTTGCCGAAGGTGACGATCTCCGGGAGCACGCCGTGGGGCAGCGGCGCGGTCTCGGCCTCGACGAGCGCGCTGTAGGCGCCGGTCGAGCGGCGCACGGTCTGGGCGGCGTTGTTGATCAGGATGTCGAGCGGCCCCTGGGCGGCGACATCGTCGGCCAGGGCGACCACCTGGGCCGGATCGCGCAGGTCGATCCCGACGATGCGCAGCCGGTGCAGCCAGTCGGCGCTGTCCTCCATCGCGGCGAAGCGGCGGATGGCGTCGTTGGGGAACCGGGTGGTGATGGTGGTGTGGGCGCCGTCGCGCAGCAGCCGCAGCGCGATGTACATGCCGATCTTGGCGCGTCCACCGGTGAGCAGGGCCCGCTTGCCGGACAGGTCGGTGCGGGCGTCGCGCTTGGCGTGGCTCGACGCCGCGCACTCCGGGCACAGCTGGTGGTAGAACGCGTCCACCTCGGTGTAGCGCTGTTTGCAGATGTAGCAGGGACGGGCACGCAGCAGTGTTCCGGCGGTCTCGCCGTCGGCGGCGGACTTGATCGGGATGCCCGCGGTCTCGTCGTCGATGCGCTGCGGCGACCCGGTCGCGGTGGCCGCGATCACGGCGCGGTCGGCCTCGGCGACCTGCTGCCTGGCCTCGATCCGGCGGCGTTGCTTGAGCTTCTTGAACATGTGGCCCACCGCGCGCTGCACCGCGATCGAATCGGGGTGCTCCTTCTCCAACTGCCCGGCTTGCTCGAGCACCCGCAGGCAGGTCGCCAACTCGTCCGGATCGATCGTCTTCTCGGTCATCGGGGAGTGCGGCATTCCTTCGTGCGGGAGCGGTGGTCGGAAATATTGTCTCATTGGCCGTGCGGCGGACCCGCTGGGTATCGTGGTGCACCACCTCCGCAACCCTGCGGCGGCCGAAGAACCCGACGGAGCGCCCCGATTTCCCCGTTCGACACCGACACCGCAGACCCGCCGCGCAGGCGCCGACTCGAACCCGACGAGCGTCGGGCGCAGATCCTGGCATGTGCCATCGAGATGTTCGGTGAACGGCCGTACGCGGCGGTGTCGACCGCGGAACTGGCCCAGCGAGCGGGGGTCGCGCGCGGCCTCATCAACCACTATTTCGGCAACAAGCGTGATCTGTACCTGGCCGTGGTCCGGCGGATGGTGACCCTGCCCCGGCTGGAGAAGGTCACCCTGCCGGAGGGGACCTCGGTCGAACGGGTCGACGCCATCGTCTCGTGGTTGCTCGACACCATCGCCGAGCACGGCAGCACCTGGGTGAAGGTCACCAGCCACGAAGGCGTCGGCGACGACCCCGAGGTGCAGCAACTCCTCGACCAGGCCGACGACGCCGCCGCCGAACGCATGCTGTTGATGATCGGCCGCTCCGATATGGCAGACGACGCACAATTGCGCGCGCTGATCGTTTCCTACGCGGGCATGGTGAAAGTGGCCGGGCGCGAATGGCTCACCCGCGGCACGCTCACCCGGCCCCAGGTGCACCGGCTGCTCACCGACGCCCTGCTGACGCTCATGAACGAGACGATCCCGCACGTGAAATCATCGGCGGCCGATTAGGAGTTCGCCCACTCTTTCCCGGTTGCGCTGCCCGGCGGGCCGCGAGTCCCTATCCTCTTCGCGTAACCCCGCGCCGCACGCAGTTTCGTTTCCGCGGCCGGGGAGATCGAGAGGGACCCGGGGTTGATGGCACGATACGAGCAATGGGACGACGACCCCGAGGAGGAGTTCGAGGATCGGCGCTGGAACGGTCAGCGCTGGCCGCACGCGACACCGGACGACGCCACGCGCGACGACCAGCCCCGGGTGAATCCGTACGCGATGGTGGCGTTGGCGGCGGCACTCGTCCTACTGTTCCCGATCGCGATCGTCTTCGCCCTGTTGTCGTACGGGCATCCCCGGGGGCGGGGCATCGCGACGCTCGCCCTGTTTCTCGGCATCGCCGAAGTCGCCGCCATCGCGGTGGCGGGCATGGTGCTGTTCGGGGGTCTGGAGCTGGAGATGCCCGCGCTGGCGACCAAAGCGGCCACCTCGCCGGTGGCGGTGACCACGACCGAGGTGCCGCCCTCTGTCGGCGCGCCGACGGCGACCGGGTCCACCCCGGTGCTGAGCCAGCCCGCGGCGAGCGTGGTGCAGAAGGGCACACCGTGCCAACCCGAGCAGGTCGGCTTGCTCGGCGTCGCCGCCGACGGCGCCACCCTGCTGTGCCTGCGCGCCGACAACGCGCACACCTGGTCGGGCCCGCACCGAGTGGCGGGCTCCTACTACACCGAGGGCGAGAGCTGCGATCCGTCGCAGGACAAGACCGGCCGCACCACCGACAACCACGCCCTGGTCTGCGAAGGCAAGGCGGGCAACGGCAGCTGGGTGCTCTGGACCGAGTAGCTCAGTCCTTCTTCGCCCGGCTGGGTTGAACGCGGGGCGGTTCGTTGGGCATCTTCGGGTACTGCGGCGGCCACGGGGCATCCATCATGCCTGCGGCCATGTCCTCGTCCGACATGGTGAGCAGCTCTTCGATCGACTGGGGGGTGCGGTCGGCCCAGGGGTCACCGCGTTCGGACAGTCGTGCGGGGACGGTGGCGAGGGTGAGCTCGTCGGGGACCACGGTGTCGAGCTCTTGCCACGTGATCGGGGTGGACACCTGGCCGCCCACCTTGGGGCGCACGGACCAGGCGCCGAAGACGGTCTTGTGTGGCGCGTTCTGGTTGTAGTCGATGAAGACGCGGCTGCCGCGTTCCTCTTTCCACCACTGGGCGGTGATGTCGTCGGGGAAGCGGCGTTCGAGTTCACGGGCCAGCGCCACGGCGGCGGCGCGCACCTGGTAGCCGTCCCAGCGCGGCTCGAGCATCGCGTAGATGTGCAGTCCGCGTGAACCTGAGGTCTTCACGAGGGCGTCGATGCCGAGTTCGGCGAGCAGTTCGCGGGTGCGGACGGCGGCGCCGCGCAGGTCGTCGAAGGTGATGCCGGGCGAGGGGTCGAGGTCGATGCGCAGTTCGTCGGCGATCCGCAGATCGGGCACGTGGTTGGGCCAGACGTGGAAGCCGAGGCAGCCCTGGTTCACCGCCCACAGCACGTGGGCCAGATCGTGGGCGACCAGTGCGTCGCTCGTCGTGCCGTTCGGGGTGCTGACCTCGACGGTGCGCAACCAGTCCGGTGCCGTCTTGGGGACACGCTTCTGGAACCACGACTTCCCGGAGGCGCCGTCGGGATAGCGTTCGAGCAGCAGCGGACGATCACCGATGACCCCGAGCAGGGGGTCGGCGACGGCCTGGTAGTAGCGGACCAGATCGAGTTTCGTCTCCCCGCGCTTGCTGAAGTACACCTTGTCGGGATGGCTGATGGTCAGCGTGCGCCCGTCGACCTCGAGCTCGACTCCCGCGCTCACGACCGCACCCCGAAGATCGCGTCGAGTTCGGCCGGGGCGACTTCGTCGAGCTGGGCGTATGTGCACGACTCGGGCGTGCGGTCGGGACGGAACCGGACCAGTCGCCCGCCGTGCCGGAACCGGCCGGACTGCACGTGCTCGTACCGCACCTCGGCGACGAGCTCGGGCCGCAACGGTTCCCAGGACAGGTCCTTGCCCCCGGTCCACCGGCTCACCCCACCGGGCATCTTGCCGTCGGCATTGGCCTGAGCCGCCGCGTCGGCCCAACCGCGCCACGGGTGGTCGACGAGCGCGTCCTCCCGTAGCGGTGCCAGTTCGCCGAGTAATTCGCGGCGCCGGGCGGCGGTGAAACTCGACGCCACCCCCACATGGTGGAGGTTGCCGTTGTCGTCGAAGAGGCCGAGCAGCAGGGACCCGACGCCTGCGCCGTCCTTGTGCATCCGGTACCCGGCGACCACACAGTCGGCGGTGCGCTCGTGCTTGATCTTGAGCATCACCCGTTTGTCCTGCAGATAGGCCTGATCGTCGGCCTTGGCCATCACACCGTCGAAACCGGCCCCCTCGAACCGGGTGAACCAGTCCTGGGCGGTGTCCGGGTCGCGGGTGAGGGGAGTGAGATGGATACGCCCGGGTGCCGCGTCGAGGAGGGTCTCGAGTTCACGGCGGCGTTCGGAGAACGGATCGCGGGTGAGGTCGCGATCGCCGTGGGCGAGCAGGTCGAAGGCCACGAAACTGGCCGGTGTCTCGACGGCGAGCTTGTTCACCCGGGATGCGGCCGGATGCAGGCGCTGCTGCAGCGTGTCGAAATCCAGGCCGTTCTCGGTGACGACGACGATCTCGCCATCGATCACGCACCGTTGCGGCAGTGCCGCTCGGAGCAGATCGACCAATTCGGGGAAATAGCGGGTGAGCGGACGATCGTTGCGCGAACCCAATTCGAGTTCGTCACCGTCGCGGAAGACGATGCAGCGGAAGCCGTCCCACTTGGGTTCGTAACTCAGCCCGGGTTCACGGGGCAGCGATGGTGTGGATTTGGCCAGCATCGGGCGCACTGGCGGCATCACCGGTAGATCCATCCGATCCTCCTCGCGGGTTCGAGTCACCCGTGTAGACGTCGCGAGCGCACCCGATTGATCGGTGCTCTGCGATCGTAGGCCGGGGGACCGACACACACGCGGATCGTGATCAGCGCGTTCGGATCAGCTGTCGAGCCAGCCGTGTTCGTCGGCGAAGGTGGTGAAGCGGTCGCGGATGGTGATGATCTCGGCGGCGGTGAGGGCCGGTGACGCCTCGAGTAGCAGTTCGGTGATCTGCTGGCGCATGTCCTCCGAACCGAGCCGTTCGCCACCGCCCTTGCGGCCGCGACCCGACGGGGCACCGTGCCCGGCGGCGGTCAGGTTGACGGCCTTGGGTCCGCGATCGCCCTCGGTGACCTCGAATTCGAAAAGTCTGCCTTGGCGCAGTTCGTCCTCGTCGAGACCGATGTCGTTGACGTGGACGAACACATCGGGTCCACCGTCTTCGGGGCGGATGAACCCGAAACCCCGCGAACCATCGAAGGACACCAATTTCCCGACAGACACCGACCAGCTCCTCGCTCCGCTTTCCCGACGCTCACTCTAACGTGGCTTTTGGGTGTTTTCTCCGGAAATGGATAGTCGGCGACACCCCGGCGCGGGGTGGCCCAGGCCCGGTCACGATGCGGTAACTGTTTGTTCACATCGGCTCGTTAGCGTCCCCCATCTGTTTCGAGATGGGTGGAGGTCGGCGGTCGGTGGTGGATCCCGGTGTGGGGATCAGGTCGGGGGTTGTCGGTCGTGGTTTCGCGGTGGCGACGGCACGGGCCGAGGCGGTGTGTTTCCCGGTGCCGCCCGCGGTGTCGCTCGAGCCACGTCCGAGACCCGCGCACGTGCCGCTTGCCCCCGCGCAGGAGCGCATGTGGCAGGCCGCCGCGCACGGCTGCTCGGCGGACTGGAATGTGGCGCGCGCCCTACGGATTCGTGGCGCGGGCGTCGACGTAACCGCTCTGCGCGGTGCCTTGGAACTGGTGGTGGAACGCCACGAACCGCTGCGGACCCGATATCCCGTGACCGAACACGGACCGGTTCAACAGGTGCTCGACGTGTCGGAGGTCGTGCTCGACATCGCGGTGCGCCCCGTCGGCCGCGACGCCCTGGATGCCGAGATCGCCGACCTGGCGGCCAGGCCGTTCGACCTGACCCGCGATCCGCCGCTGCGAGCCCGCGTGTTCGTTCTCGGTCCCGATGACGTGGTTCTCGCCCTCGTGGTGCACCACATTTCGGTCGACGGACGATCGATGACCCCACTCACCCGCGACCTCGTCACCGCCTACCTGGCCTGTCACACCGGCACACCACCGCGCTGGGAGCCGTTGCCGGTCACCTACACCGACTACACGCTGTGGAAGCACGCCCAATTGGGTGAGTTCACCGACGAATGGAGCCGCGCGACACACCAACTGCGGTACTGGGCCAATGCTTTGGCCGGGAGGCCCGCACTGCTCGAATTCCCGGTACGGCAGCGGTCGATGTCGGCGAGCGATCCCGCCGCGGGCGCGCTGATCCCCGTCGCGTTCGACGCCGCCACCCACGCGGGACTGCTGCGGCTGGCCCAGGATCGGCGGGCGAGTCTGTTCATGGTGCTGCAGGCGGCGTTCGCGGTGACCGTCGGCGCGTTCGCCCGGTGCGCCGATGTGACGGTGGCGACGGCGGTTTCGGGCCGCGACCACCGGCTGCTCGACGACCTCGTCGGCAACTTCTCCGACGATGTCCTGATGCGCGTGCGCCTGGACCGAGCGGCCGATGTCGACGAACTCATCGACCAGGTGCGCCGGGTGGCGCTGGCGGCCTACGCCCACCCCGACACCCCGAACCCGCGGCTGAAGCGGTGTCTGCCGCAGGACGCCGCGCTACCACTGTTCCAGGCGACGCTCGTCCTGCAGAAGTCGACCAGAGCGGAACCGACCGGAGCGCAGGCCTTTTCGGTCACCGAGGTACCGACCGGCGTGATCCGAGCCAAGCACGATCTCGAATTCGGCCTCACCGCCCACTACGAGAACCACGGCGCTCCGGCCGGTGTCGACGGGGCGTTCCTCTACCCCCTCGCGCGCTTCGATCCCGCGACCGCCGCCCGGTTCGTCGACCGCTTCCGTGCCGTGGTCGCGCTGCTCGCCGACGGCTATCGCGGCCCGTTGCCGCCGCTGCTGGCGACCACCGGGCGACGAGCACCGTCGCCGCGCCGCGCCCTGCGGGCACTGGCGTGATCAGCCGCGTTCCAGCGGCAGACCGGCATCGCGCCAGGCGACGATCCCGCCCGCCAGGCTGAAGGCGTCGTATCCGGCCTGCCGGGTCAGGGCCGCGAAACGCGACGACGCCTCACCGACCGGGCACACGAACACGATCGGCCGTGAGCGGGGGAACGGCATGCCCTGGCTCAGCATGTCGTCGAGCTGGTCGTCGCGCAGATTCAGTGCGCCGGGGATGTGGCCGACCCGGTAGGCCATCGCGCCCCGGGTGTCGACGACCGTGGGGCGACCGGTCCGGTCGAGTTCGGCCAATTCCTCGGGGGTGAGTACCGGTGCGGAGTCGGCGGCCGGTGCGGGTGGCGTCTCGGGGGCGCCGAACAGGTCGGGTCGGCGTTTGGCGAAGTAGGACAGGTAGGGCTCGAGCCGGTCACAGACTATCAGCACGGCCACCAGCGGCCGGTCGTCGGGGCGTGGGGTATGGGCGAGGGCGCGCAGGGCGGCGGCGTAACCCGCGCCGCTGGTCGGCCCCGCCAGCACGCCGTATCCGCGCACCAGCTCGAGCGTGGCGTCGATGGCGGTGGCGGAGTCGACGGTGACGATCTCGTCGTAGAAGTCCGGCCGGAACAGGCCGACGTCCCACATCTCCCGCTCGGAGCGGATGCCGGGGATGAAATCGAGCCGATCCGACACCACACCGATCGTGCGCAGCGCCGGGTGGGTGTCGAGCAGGGCGGTCGCCGTGCCACGGGTGGATCCGGTGGTGCCGAGTCCACCGACGAGGTAGTCGAGGTGCTCGATACCGGCTCGAGCCAGATCGGCGGCGATCTCGGTGCCCGTCCCGTCGCGGTGCGCCTCGACATTGCGTTCGTTGGTGTATTGGGACGGGTGGTACCAGCGCTGCGGTGCCTGCCCGGTGGTGTGCTCGATGACCGCCGAGACATCGTCGGCCGCATGGGGATCCGGGCATTCGGACAGTCCTGGCAGTTCCACGATGTCGGTGCCGAGCAGTTGCAGCAACTGACGTACTTCGGTGACCCGGATGCGGTTGGTGACCGCGCGCAGCGGAATCCCGTGCAGCGCACCGAGTACCCGCAACGCCTTGGCGGTATTGCCGCTCGACGCCTCGATGAACGACTGCCCGTCGGCGGCGACCGCGGCCACGTCGTCGCGGATCATCGCCCACGCGATACGGTCCTTCACCGAGCCGAACGGGTTGTGCGACTCGAGCTTCGCGTACAGCTCGACACCGGCGAGCCCGTGCACCCGTGGGTCGAGGCGGAGCAGGGGAGTGTTGCCGATCAGTTCGGTGATGTGGGAGTAGATCATCGCCACTCCTCGTCGCCGCACAGCAGGAATCCGCTGTCACTCTGGTGGACAACCACTTTGGGTGTGGTGGGATGCATGGCCGCGTTGGCGGCCGACAGATCCATGTGGTAGGCCCCGGTGTTGGGGAACACCACCGGGTCGCCGGGCGCTGGCATCCTCGCCACCCGCACCTGCCGTTGGGTCACCAGGTCGCGTTCCAGACAGAGACGACCGGCGAAGAACACTCCGGTAGGCGCGGATTCGCCCGGTTCGGACAGGACGAGGGGATCGATGAGCACCTCCTGGTCGGCCGCGGTGACGGTGTCACGACTCAGATCCAGGTGTACCAGGGTGGCCCCGTTGCCCGCCCGCTTCACGAATTCGACCTGGGACACGGTGATCCCGGCGCGGTCGGCCACCGCCTTACCGGGTTCCAGCCACAGGTCGAGGAGATTGTCCGCCAGCACCGCACCCACCGCGCGCCCGCCGTGTCCTGGCAGCGGCGCCGCGAGGAGCTCGGCGAGAATGTCGGCGGCCGATTCGGTGTTGGCGTACTTGTGGAAGACCGGTGTCCCGGTGGTCACGCCGCCCGCGACGTGATAGCCGAACGTGCCCGTGCCCCAGTGCAGAGCCGGTCCCTGTCCGAGCAGCCCGGCCCGCAGCGCCTCGTCGTAGGCGTCGTAGGCGGCCGCGTCGGCCGAGAAGACCTGGCGCAGTCCACCACCGATGTCGAGCACCGACGGTGTGAACCCGCGCGCGTACGCTCGCTCGATCACCGTCAGACACTCGCCGACGGCCCGTACCCGCTCCTGGGTCGACGCGGTGTCGAGGTGGAAGGCCACCCCGAGCAGCGTCAGCCGGTCCGGATGTCGGGCGAGCAGATCGAACGCCTCTCCCACCGCGGCGAGGTCGATGCCGAACCGGCTGGGCGCGCTCCCGGGAAACCCGGAAAGACGCAGCAGGACGGGCACTGCGGTGTCGGCGAGGTCGGCGATACGCGCGAGCTCCCACAGATTGTCGACGTTGATCGTCACCTGCGCCGCGATGGCCGCTCGCACGAGCGGCAGCCCCTTGGGTCCGGTGATCTCGATCCGATCGGGGGTGAACCCCGCGTCCAGCGCCGACCGCAACTCCGCCGCCGAGGCGACATCGACACCGATCCCGGCCCGGGCGGCGGTACGCACGAACGCCGAGGACCGGTTCACCTTGTGCGCGTAGCAGATTCGCGAGCCACATCGGGCCCGGTCGAGCACCTCGGTCAGCGCGGTGAGATTGTCGGTGAACACCTGGGGGAACACCAGATGCAGCGGTGACCCGAACCGTTCCAGCGCCGCACACACCGCCGCCCGATCCGCGAGGAAGGCCGCCACGACCGGGTGCAGGGCGGCGGGAACGGCAGGCGGGCTCATTCCACCGGCGTGCCGGACGCGGGCACGCCGTCGGTCGGGTTGTACCCGCCGTCACGCAGCGCCTCGAACACGCGTAAGCGATGACGCGGGCTGCGGATCCGCGCGACCACGCGTTTGGTGGCCAGGTCGATGTCCACGACGGGGACGTCCATCGATTCCAGCAGGGCGCCGATGGTGCGCACGCAGTGTCGGCAACTCATGTCCGGTACGGAGAACACACTGTCGTCGGCGAGGGGTTCACCGTCGAGCACTACCTCGGTGGTGTCCGTGACGACCTGCACGGTCCCGGCGAGCGCGACGAATGTCTCCACGAACCGATCGGCGACCATCGCCAGCACCGACGACCCGTCGGCGCCCGGTGGCGCGGCGAGGCATGTCGACCCGGTCCCGGGTGGGAGCAGCGCGTATTGACGGGAGATCAGATCGAGGTCGTCGTGGTACTTGGCCAGCGCCTGCTCGACATCGAGGCCCTCCTCGGTGGTCGCCTTGCGCATCACCGCGTGCGCGTCGGCGATGGTCGTCTCCTTCATGGCCCGGAGCACCGAGATCGACTCGGGCGTGTACCGCACGGTGCCGTCGGGTGCGGTCGTGAAGCGGACCGGGATCATGCCGCGGCGATAGGTCGAGGCCTGCAACTCCCAGAACCAGCGTGTGGCCACGGCCGCGAATATTCCCGAATCACGCATCCCGCAGGCGAATTCGGTGAGGCCACGATACGGAGTGTCGGCGGCGACGAGACCGTGCTGAACCAGGGCGCGCCCGGTGGCTTCGATGCCGACCCGGAAGATCTCGTGCGGTTCGTGATCGGTGGTCGTGGCTTCGAGTACCGCCCGCTCGTGCGTGCCGAGGTGGGCGGTCCGTTCCGGCAGGCCCGATCGCGCCAGCGAATCCCACAGCGCCAGTACGGTTTCCCTGGCGACGACGGCCAGGTCCGGTCCGGCGCCGCCCTCGCGGTAATAGGCGGTGTTGGGGATGCCCGCACTGTCGGTCCAGGTGATGCGGTGCGTCGCGCTGGTCACCTGCTCCGGCGGACACGGCCGCATGAAGCGCTCGAGATACATCCGCTGCGACTGGGTCAGGGTCGCGCCCGGCTCGGGCCGCAACGCCCGCGCGCGGACGGTGATCCGGACCGGCGCGGTCTCGACGTCGGCGAAAATACCGGGCGCGGCGAGCCGGGCGAGGACCTGCGAAGCGACACGGCGGTCGTACTGCTGCGCGGGGTGCACCTCGTCAACGATACGCGCGGACAACGCTTTTCGGCCGCGAGCGCGAGGGTCAGTAACCGCCCTGCAGATAGTCGACGAGCTGCTCGCGTTCGGTGGCCAGCTCGGTGATCTCGCTCTTGACCACGTCACCGATGCTCACGATGCCGATCAACCGGTCCTCGCTCACCACCGGCATGTGCCGGATTCGGTGCTCGGTCATCACGTCACGCAGCGAGGACACGTCGTCGTCGGGACGGCAGGTGCGTACCCGAGCGGTCATGATCTCGGCCACCGGCCGATCGAGCAGTTCGGCGTCGTGCACGGCGAGGCAGCGGACCACGTCGCGTTCGGACACGATGCCCTCGATCGTCACACCGTCGGGGGAGACGACCACCGCACCGATATTGCGTTCGGCGAGTACCGTCACCAGCGCGCGCACGGTGGTCTCCGGCGGCACCGTGGCCACCGCCGTGCCCTTGTTTCGCAGGATCTCCGCAATCCGCATTCGCCGCCACCTGTGCTCGCGCCGACCGTCCGCCTCCAAGCATGACCCCGGTCTGCGGCTGTGACCAGCACGAAGACGTCACGACCGCGCTATTCGTCGTCCAGGCCCGCGGACAGGTAGGCCGCCGCGGCCAGCCATTGGCGACACTGTGGGCCGTGGATGTCGTGTTGGCGCAGCATCTCGCGAGCCTGTCGGTAGGTGAGCCCGTTGGGCTCATCGCTACACGAGGAACCGCTCGCCATCTCGGTCCCGATCGTGCGGGGCAGCGCGAGTTCGGCGGTGCCGGCCGAAACTCGGCGGGGTGGTCGATACGGAATGCTCATCGCAGGCCCCTCGCATCCGGTGGGCCCGGGCCTGCCCCGGCTCGTGTCGAGCGGGCCCCGGGGGTTGATCTTGCCCCGAGTCTATGGGTGCGGTGATTGCAGATGCAAGCACATCGGAGCTCTCATTCGGGGCGTTTCGGCGGCCGATGGCTCTGCGGCCCTTGCGAATTCAGGGGACTGGACGTCACTTTGCGAACGCCACCCGCCCGCGGAGCCCGAACAGATACCGACCGGTGCGCAACCATCGGGCGCGTGTTAATGTCCGCATCGCGCAAAGCGGATGCAAGAACGTTTGTGCGTGCATCTGCAACTTTCACTCCGATGGACATCACACGAGAACAGGGAGTAATGCATGTCCGCAATGCACCATGATCAGCGCGAACGACCCGCCGACCAGGCCTGGCGCAAGAGCACTTACAGCAACGCCAGCGGCAATTGCGTAGAGGTTGCCGCCGTGTCCGACGGATCGGTAGCTGTACGCAACTCGCGCGACCCGCGCGGTGCGGTCATCTACTACACCCGGCCCGAGATCGACGCATTCATCCGCGGCGCCAAGGCCGGAGAGTTCGACGACTTGACCTGCTGATCGGTAAGATCGCCAGTCATGACGGCTGAACCCCACGAGATCGGTCGTGTACAACCGATCGTCGACCGTGGTCCCACCGTGCTGCGCATCGCGCTCGGTGGGCAACTGCGTAGGTTGCGGGAGAGCAAGAACATCACCCGCGAGGCCGCGGGGGAGGCGATCCGCGGCTCACACGCCAAGATCAGCCGACTCGAACTGGGCCGCACCGGTTTCAAGGAACGCGATATCCGCGACCTGCTCACCCTCTACGGCGTCGTCGACCCCGTGGACCGTGAGGCCTTCTTCGATCTCGCGCGGCAGGCCAACGAACCCGGCTGGTGGCATCGCTACAGCGACCTGCTGCCGTCGTGGTTCAGCACCTATCTCGGGCTCGAACAGGCCGCGAGCCAGATCCGTACCTACGAAACCCAATTGGTGCCCGGTCTGCTGCAGACCCCGGAGTACACCCGGGCCATCGTCACGGTCGGTCTCGACGATGCCGAGACCGAGCGGCGGGTGCAGGTTCGTCAGCTACGACAGGACGTCCTGCGTCGGGTCGACCCGCCGGTGGTGTGGGCGGTGATCGATGAGGCCGTGCTCCATCGGCCGGTGGGTGGACGCGAGGTGCACCGCAATCAGCTGCGTCATCTGATCGAACTGTCGACGCTGCCGAATGTCACCGTGCAGGTGCTGCCGTATTCGGCGGGCGGGCACGCGGCGGCGGGCAGTTCGTTCAGCATCTTGCGTTTCGCCGAGCCGGAACTGCCCGACATCGTCTACCTGGAGCAACTCACCAGCGCCCTCTATCTGGAGCGCAGGCAGGATCTCGCGCTGTACCTGTCGGTGATGGATCAGCTCAGCGTGCAGGCCGCGCATCCGGATCGCTCGCGCGAAATCCTGCGGGACTACGCCGAGCGGGCCTGAATTCCGCCGCCGCTCACCGGAGCGGCGGCGGTCGCGTCAGTAGCGGATGCACCCGGAGGCGATACGCCAGAACGTGTCCGGGGCGAGTACCTGCAGGTCCCAGTCGTCGGCCAGTTCGTGGGCCGTGGTGACGATGCGGTCGATATCGAAGTCGTTGCGGGTCGCTGCGCCGGTCGATTCTACGGCGTCGATGACGAAAGCGACCGCGGTTTCCCGCGAGGGGTGGGTGATCGCTGCGCGATCTGCGAGGCCGAAACGGCCGGTGGTGTGGTTCATGTGAACGCCCCTGTGTCTAGGCAGTGGCAAACCCGAGGCAACTATAGCCCCAGGTGTGCCGCTCGCGGCCTCCCCTGACTATCCCCTGAATTGTGTTGCGGCCCTGAGTTTAGGACGGAGACACTTTCAGATGCAAGCACATCTGCACGATCGATTAGGTCTCGATTCGGTGCTCACCCCGGCTTCTGGGCGGCGAATCCGGCTCGGCGCCACCGGATTCGCGGTTCGCTCGGACCGAACAGCGGCGTGACCGGCGCTTCGGCGGCGTACCGGTCGAGGGCGGTCGTCACCCGGCACCCGACCGGCACGCCGGACGACCCGAAAAGTCTTGGGTCGGTTAATTTTCGGCTAACGAATCGCGGCGACGGCCGCCTCGATCGGATCCCGCCCCGACACCACCTCGAGGGTGCGTCGAAAGGTGTTGTCGGCGACCAAGATCGACGCGAGCGTCGCGGCGACGTCGGCGCGCGGCACCTCGGCGCGCCCGACCGGCGGTGGCCCCAGCGTGATCAGACCGTTGCCCTCGGCGTCGGTCAATCTGCCCGGCCGCACGACGGTCCAGTCCAGCGCGCGCTCACGTAGGTCGTCCTCGGCCTTGGTCTTGGCATCGATATAGGCGGCCCACACCTCGTCGGTGCCCGGTGCGGGCGGCTGACCCGCGCCCATCGTCGAGATCTGCACGAACCGGCGCACCCCGGCCCGGTCGGCCGCGTCGGCCAGCCGCACCGAACCGCCCAGGTCGACGGTGTACTTGCGGTCGACCCCGCTGCCCGGACCCGCGCCCGCGGCGAACACGACCGCGTCCGAGCCTGTGACGGCGGCGACGAGGTCGGCCGGGTCGTCCCGTTCCATGTCGTGGATCACCGGGACACCGCCGGTGGCGGTGATGTCGGCGGCCTGGGCGGGGTCGCGGATGAGGGCGTGCACCTGATGGCCGTTCCTGGTGAGCAGTCCGGTCAGCAGCAGGGCGATCTTGCCGTGTCCGCCCACGATGACAACGCGCATAACCTGTACTCCTTCCGCGCGCGGCCCGGAACTCAGCGTTCCGGTCCGCCGGGGTTGCAGTTCGCCGAGACCGTGGCCGAGTAGCCGACGGCCGGTCGCCACGGTTCGAGGTTCCAGCTCGTCTTGTCCGGCGCCACCATCCTCGCCCACACCCAGTGGCACACGAACTGGTCGCGCATGCCCGGCGAGTCGGCGGTGGGGTCGAGGGCGAGAACCTCCTGCCACGCGGTCTCGTCGGTGCCGGGTGCGGCCGTCTTGCGACCCGCGACGGTGGGGAACACCAGCAGGCGGGTGCCGTCGACGTTGCTGGTCCAGTGCACCTCGTCGATCAGCGGAAGACCGGCGTACGGGTCGACGGTGGTGGTCGGCGGCGCGATGGTTGCCGGGTCGCGCTCGATGGTCGTGGTCGGTACGGCAGTCGTCGGTGCGGCGGTGGTCGTCGCGGCCCGGTCGTCCTGCTCCGAACCGCAGCCGGTCACGGTCAGTGCCGTGAGCACGGCCACGGCGACCGAATACTGCCACCGGTTCACGCGTGCCTCCTGTGTCCCGCGATCGGGACACGACCGCCGCACCAGCCTAGTGCTGCGGTGCGGAGCTCAGTGCCACAGCGAACGGCACGGCAACCGGCGCAGGCCGGGTTCCACCCGTCCGTCGACAGTCACCAACAGGCCCGCGTGGACGGCGGCGGTGGTGAACTCCCATGCCTCGGACTGGGTCGCGGCGTATTCGAGGACCATCGCGTCCTGTGGTGTCGGTCCGTCGAAGTAGACGGTGATCCGCCGCGTCGGTATGTCGGTGTGATCGAGGGGGTGACCGGCGGCGGCGATGTTCGCGTCGATGGGAATCATGGCGTGCTCCTTCTGCCCCGGCGCTGGTAGGCGCCTTCCTACTCGACGGTAGGGCGCGCGACCATGAAGGAGAACATGTTCCGAAGGTGGCTGGACAATTCACAAACCGCCTGGTCCGGTGGCCGTAGTTTCTCCGAAGTATCGGTGCGCACCGTTGTTGCGATCCGGACGCGGGGTGTACACGAGTCGGGCACGACGGCCGTGCGTGGTCGCGCCGGGACGTACCGTGAGAACACTGACGACGGCGCGCAGGGGAGGTTTCGCCGCGGCTTCGAGTACCGCATCGCCGGGTGTCAGGCCACGAGTCCGAATGTGCCACCCGAAGGCGTGTGAGTGCCATGAGATCTGTGCGTGTCCTGCTCTGTTCGCTACTGCTGTTGTGTCCGCTCGCCGTCGGCACCGCGACCGCCGAACCACTGCCCCCGGCCGCGCCGGGAATCCTGCCCGACCTGCAACGCTGGATCGACGAGGTGCTGCCGTCACCGATTCCGTCCGGCGCGGGCATCGATCCGGACGCCGAGCTCGCGGCGCTGCGCGAGGCCGTGATGCCTTCTCCGGTAGGCGATCCCACGTTCGACCACTGGCCCGAGGAGCTGGCCGCGCTGGCGCCGGGCGACCTCGTCGAGGTGCGCGACATCACCTCGGTCGCCGGTCCGCTGACCCTGGTTCCCGTCCGCTCCGCCCACCTGCTCAAATTCCGCACCTCCGACGCCAACGGTGACCCGTCGTTCGCGACCGCGACACTGATCCGACCCGCCACCGAGTGGACCGGTCCCGGCGACCGGCCGGTGCTGGTGAACAACCTGCCCATCGACGCGCTCGGTCGGTCGTGCACCCCCGGCTACACATTCACGCACGGGTTCTCGCTGAAATCGAGTGCCATGGAGTTCCTGCCGCCGACCACCCAGCTGGCAGTTCTGCGCGGCTACGCGGTGCTGATCCCCGACCATCAGGGTCCCCGGATGGCCTACGCCGAACCGTATGTCGCCGGGCACGCGGTGCTCGACGCGATCCGGGCCACCAGGAAGGTCGAGCCACAGACCTACGGTGCCAGCCCGTTCGCGATGACCGGCTACTCCGGCGGTGCCATCGCCACCCACGGCGCGGCCAAGCTGATCGCTTCCTACGCACCGGAATTGGCCGAGGTGATCGTCGGGGCCGCCCTCGGTGGTGTGCCTGCCGACTACGAGATCCTGGCGCGCAGCATGAACGCCAACCTGGCCTCGGGCATCTTCATGGCCGCGACCCTCGCGGTCGGCCGCGAACGCCCCGAAATCCTTGCCGCCATGAACAATCTGGGTCGCTGGGTGGCGACCTCGGCGATGAAGGACCAGTGCGTGAGCGTCTTCGCGCTGCCGGGCATCCTGCACCTGCCGATCGATGTCGGTGCCAATATCGCCGACCCGTTGCACTCGGACCTGGCCGCCAGGATCTACGAGGTCACCCGGATGGAGGGAATGCGTTCGGCCACACCGCTCTACGTCTACAACGGGGACCAGGAGTTCTGGATCCCGGCCGAGGGTGCCCGCAACCTTTATCGCGAACAGTGCGAACTCGGCGCGACGGCGGTGTATCGCGGGGTGCTCGGCGAGCACATCGTCGGTGCGGTGACGGGATATCCGGAGGCGATGCTGTGGCTCGACGAGCGGCTCCGAGGGATTCCCGCGAACAACGAATGTTGAGGGCCTTTTTTCGGCCGAAATATCGGTGTTCCAGTGCTGGGTCAGTGTGAACGGGCGATTGTTCTGGGAAGTATCACTATCTCGCCCGTTCGGCGTCTCGACCTGCGGGATCGCCGTGGGGAAAAGTTCCTGTGTGGCGTCATGGGGCCCGTCGGCAACCGGTGGTGACCTACCCAGAACCCCCCGGAGAAACGAAATGCCGTGAATTCCCGGGCTTATGTTCGGTGCGGTTTCGACAAGCCATTCGTATTCCCGATCGCAAAAGGGGACGCGAATTATCGAATCGCACAGGAAGATACGCCAACGATGAAATCTCCCAGTCGCCGACGCACGCTGCAGACAGCGATGCTCACCGGCGTCAGCGCGCTCGCCGTGGCGCTCACCGGCCCAGGGGCAGGCGCGGCCCCCAACGACGCGCCAACCGAACAGGCTCTCGCCGAGATCATCGCCGCGGGCCGTTCGGTGGCAGGCCCCAGCGGCTCGGCGTGCAACTCCGGTAGCGGCACCGGCTCGGGCAACGGCTCCGGCGACTGCTATGGCGGCTCGGGCTCGAGCTCCGGCTCCTCGGGCGGCTACTCCAGCGACACCGTCGGTGTCGGCCCGGCCCAGACCTCGTTCCTCGCGGCCTTCGCCTACGGCCTGGCCAACGGCGACGCGGCGCCCCCCGGCGCCAACGACTGGAACTGCAAGCCCGCCGACGGCGACCGCCCGCTGGTCATGGTGCACGGCACCTGGATGAACGCCTACAACGGGTACGCGTTCATGGGTCCGGAGTTCAAGAACGCCGGTTTGTGCACCTTCACCTTCAACTACGGTCGCTCGAACCTGATCGAGGGCGGCGGTCTCGGCTCGGTGCTGCCCGGCGTGATGGGCACCGGCTACATCCAGGACTCGGCCGACCAGCTGGCCCTGTTCGTCGACCGGGTCCTCGCGGCCACCGGTGCCGACGAAGTCGACATCGTCGCCCACTCGCAGGGTGGCTCGATGTCGAACTGGTACACCAAGTTCGACGGCGGCGCCGACAAGGTGAAGAACCTCATCACCTACGGTGCCACCCACCACGGCACCAGCCTCGACGGCATCGGTGCCCTCGGCCGCATGATCAACAACCTGGGTATCGACATTCTCGGCTTCATCGAGATCTTCGTCGGGCACGCCGGTATCCAGCAGACCATCGGTTCGGACTTCGTCAACCAGCTCAACGCCAACGGTGACACCGTTCCCGGCATCGACTACACCATCGTCGGTACCCGGTACGACGAGGTCACCAACCCCTACGATCTGACCTTCCTGAAGCAGGGCCCGGGCTCGACGGTCCGCAACATCACCCTGCAGGAAGGCTGTGAGCAGGACGTCTCGGATCACCTGACGATGATGTACTCGCCGCGTGCCCTGTCGATCGCGCTCAACGCCATCGACCCCGGCAGCCATCAGCTCGTGTGCACCTTCAACCCCTGGTTGGTGGGTGGGGGCGGCAGCCTCTGAGCCCGGATGAACGGGCGATGCCCGGGGAAATTCTCCCCGGGCATCGCCTTTTCGTCGATCAGACGGTGGTGCGGTAGCTGCGGGCGACCAGCGCCGAGCGCAGATACCACAGGCCCGACGGCTGGGTCGGGTCGAAACCGGTGAGTTGACCGATGCGCTTGAGCCGGTAGTCGACGGTGTTGGTGTGCACGTGCAGTACCCGCGCGGTGCGCTGCCGGTTGAGGTTGTTGGCGATGTGACGCTGCAGCGTTTCCAGCAGTTCGGGGAACTGGTCGAGCGGATCGAGCAGTGAGCCGAGGAATTCGCGGCCCGGACCCGGCCGGGTGAGCTGGTATTCGAGCGCGAGCTCGTCGAAGCGGTACAGCCCCGAGGTGACCTCGAGGCGCTGAACCATGTCGAGCAGTTCGTGGGCCTGATCCGCGGCATCCGGGACGCCGGTGGTGCTCGTCTCGACCAGGGCTGCCGTGATCCCGACCTGTGCGGCCTGGGAGAGCTGGGCGACCAGGGCGGTGAGGCCCTCGCGGTCGAAGGTCTCGGCGGGGATGAGGACTGTGCCGCCGTCGACGCTGAGCAAGGACAGGGCCGTGTCACCGCAGCGCTTGGCCAGCTCGGCCTGCACGCGGCGCAGCTTGCGCCGGGCCACCACCTTCTGGTCGAGGGCCGGGTTCGCCTCCTCGCGGTGCGGCGGAATCGACAGGGCCAGCACGGCGTACTGCTCGGCGATGGCGATGCCGCATTCGCGGGCCATGGTCGAGGTGCTGTGCCCGCCGAGCAGTGCCGAGGTGAGGGTGTGCACCGCGGTGTGGTGTTCGCTGACCACCCCGCGCAGTTCGCGCACGTAGGCCAGCGAGACCTGGCTGGTGATGGTGTCGAGCATCTCCATCACCATCTTCACGCCGTCGACGAGGTTGTCGTAGTCCTTCACCGAGGCGTTCGCCACCACCAGGTCAAGGCCCATCTTGAAGCCCTCGGCGATGGAGTGGTGGATGGTGTCGATGGGCACGCCCTCGCGGGCCCACCCGCTGGCGGCGTCCTGCAACCGCTGCAAGGTGCTGGGGATGTCGCGGCCGTCGAGCATGCTGACCGCGAATTCCAGACAGATCCGGGTGATGGTGGTGACGTCCCCGGTGATCGCGTCGCCCGGCAGAGTGCCGCACGGCGCGACGTTCTCGACGAAATGTCCTACCATCTGCCGTGACAACGCCCGGACGTCTTTGAGGGGAGACGACATCGGCCGCCCCGAGATCGTGAGCGATTGTCGTGGTGGATTGTGTACGGACATCTGAAGTTCCCTTCGCCTGATTTCGGCTGTCCCCCCGCTGTCCAGCCTGTTCACCCTAGCCAAGGTGAACGAAAACCGGAATGAAACGCCGCGTTCTGGGTAACGCTCGCGTGTCCGTGACCCGATCTTGGTGGGCGATCACAAGGCTGGTCGCGGCGGCGTCACAGGTTGTAGAGTTCAGCGCGCCGGAACGAACCGATAGGGGCACCACCATGCGACCTGCCGTCCGTTGTCTGGTCTGGGAACTGGACGAAACCCTGTGGGACGGTGTGGTCCACGACGGGACCAGCGCCGCGCCGCGCCCACCGGCGTCGCGCACGTTGACGACGCTGAGCGACCGCGGCGTGCTGCACGCCGTCGCGGCCAGGGGCGACCGCGCGCGCACCATGCGCACGCTCTACCGACACGGGCTCCACGACATGTTCTCGGCGGTCGAGATCGGCTGGGGACGCAAGTCGGCCGCGATCGTGCGGATCGCGGGCACCCTCGGGCTCGGCCTCGAGGGCATGGCCTTCATCGATGCCGAGCCGGTGGAGCGGGCCGAGGTTTCGCGGGCGTTGCCGATGGTGCGCTGCTACGCGGCACGCAATGTCGACATGCTACCGCTGCTTCCCGATTTCCGGCACGATCTGCGGTCGGGCCCGATGCCGACACCGCCGCTCGGGTTCGCGCGGGTTCCAGCGTTCTGACCTGCGGGATTGCAGGTCGACGCAGCGACGGCAACGATGCATCGACTGCCGGGATCATGAGGTGAGCAGCGACAGCGTGAACCGCTCCGGAGTCGCGAACACGTCGTAGGCGGTGATCCGGCCCGCGTGCACCCCGAACGTCAGCACGAAGATCGGGCGCCCCGCCCGTGTCAGCACCAGACCGGGCCTGCCGTCGACGAGGACCACGACCGCCTCGCGCGCGCGCCGCCGCAGCGCGACCGCGCCCTCGGCCACCGCCCGTGCACCACGGACCACCGCGACCATTCCCGGTGTCAGCGTCGCCGGATCAGCGGTGCGCACCACGTCGGGCGCGAGGATCTCGAGCAGCGCGACGAGGTCACCGCCGCGGGCGGCGCGCAGGAACGCGGCCACCGCGGCGCGTTGCTCGGCGAGGTCGGCGGTGCTCATCGCGGCTGGTGCGTGCACCCGCTGCCGGGCCCGGCTGGCGAGTTTCTTGGTCGTCGCGGGAGTGCGGCGCAGGATCGGTCCGATCTCGGCGAACGGCACCGCGAACAGGTCGTGCAGCACGAACGCCACTCGTTCCTCGGGGCCGAGTGCGTCCAGCACCACGAGCAGCGCCCGCTCTACCGAGTCCGCGTGCACCGCTTGGGCTTCCGGATCGGCGTCGGCGGCCGGGATCTCGAGCTCGTCGGTCCGGGTCTGGGGCCTGCGGGCGCGGGCGCGCAACAGATCCAGGCACAGCCGGGACACGACGGTGGTGAGCCAGCCGTCCAGGTCGGTGATCACGGCGTCGGTGTCGGCCAGCCGCAACCACGCGTCCTGCACCACGTCCTCGGCCTGGGCGGTGGCACCGAGCATCCGGTGCGCGAGGCCGCGCAGCCGGTCACGGCGCTGCTCGAACATCGGCGCGAGCGAATCCGCGCGCATCGGTCACCTTTCGGGTTCGCCGGTCGTCACTCGGGCAGACGGCACTCACCGTCGTCGCTCGGTCGTCTCCACTGTGTCAGACCGTGCGTTCACCGAAAACGGAGGAATCCATGAACACCGCCTACGTCGTCGTCACCGTGCTCGCAGCGCTGGCCGCTCTGATCGCCGCGGGAATCGACGTGTTCCGGGCCGACTGGGTGCGCGAGAACATGCGCGACTACGGGTTGCCCACCTGGTCGTTGACCCCGCTGGCCGTGATCAAGGCCGTGGGTGGGGCCGGTCTGCTCGCCGGGTTGGCCTACCGACCGCTGGCCGTGGCCGCGGCGGCCGGGTTGGTGCTGTACTTCATCGGCGCCGAGATCACCGTGCTGGCCACCCGCTGCTACTCCCACATCGCCTACCCGCTGCCGTATCTGCTGCTCGCCGCGGCTTCGCTGACGCTGGCTGTGGCATGACACCGGTGGTGGCGTGCGGCTTCGGGCACGCCACCACCGGTCTGCTAGGCGCGGGCCAGGATGAAGTCGGCGGCCTGCTCACCGATGAAGATCGCCGGGGCATTGGTGTGCCCACGGATGATCAACGGCATCACCGAGGCATCGGCCACGCGCAGACCCTCGACACCGCGCACCTTCAGGTCCGGTCCGACCACGCTGGCGGTGTCGGTCCCCATCCGGCAGGTGCCGACCGGGTGGTACAGGGTGTGCGAGAACTTCTCGATGGTCAGCGCGATGGTCGCCTCGAGATCGTCGGGTGCCTGCGGCGGATAGATCAGCGGTCCGAGGGTGCTCTTGAGCGCAGGCTGACCCGCGAGTCCGGCGCACACCCGCAGCCCGGCGGTCAGCGCGGCCAGGTCGGCGCCGTCGGGGTCGGACAGGTAGCGCGGATCGATCACCGGCTTGGCGGTCGGGTCGGCCGAGGCGAGCCCGATCCGGCCGCGGCTGCGCGGACGCAACAGGATGGATCCGAGCACCACACCGTGCTCGGTCGCCTCGACCAGGCCCTCGTGGTAGAACGGCGCCGGTGCGTAGATCAGCTCCAGGTCGGGGTGCTCGAGTTCGGGCTCGCTGCGCACGAAGCCGTATGCCTCACCGACATTGGAGGTGAGCATGCCTCGATGGCGCACCACGTAGTTCAGCAGTTCCAGCGGCTTCTCCGCGGTGTACAGCGAATCCGACTCCACGCTGTAGCCGAGCGCGGCGATCAGGTGGTCCTGCAGATTGGCGCCGACCTCGGGGGAGTGGGCGACCACGTCGATCCCGTGTTCGGTGAGCTGTTCGCGGTCACCGATACCCGAGAGCTGCAGCAGCTGAGGGCTGTTCACCGCTCCGCCACACAGGATGACCTCCTTCGCGGCGGTCACGACGTGCGTCTGCCCGGCGTGCAGGAACTCGACCCCGGTCGCCTTCGTCCCCTCGAACAGCACCCGGGTGGCCAGCGCCTCGGCCCGCACGGTGAGGTTCGTGCGCTTCATCGCGGGTCGCAGGTAGGCGTCGGCGGTGCTCCAGCGGCGGCCGTCGCGCTGGGTCACCATGGTCTGGGTGAAGCCCTCGGGCGCGGGACGATTCGCGGCCTCCAGTTTGTGGCCCGCCTGCCGCGCCGCCTCGAGGAAGGCGTGGGTGGAGGCGCGCGGGCTGCGCTGGCGCTGCACGTGCAACGGCCCCTTCGCACCCTCGTCGGGGAACTGCGCGTCCTGCACGTGCTCGATCTTGCGGAACTGCTCGACCGCCGAGGCGAAATTCCACTTCTCGCCCGCCAGCAGCCCCCATTCCTCGTAGTCGGCGCGGAAACCGCGCACCCACATCATCGCGTTCATCGACGACGAACCGCCGAAGGTCTTGCCGCGCGGCCAGTAGATCTGCCGGTCACCGAGCGCGGACTGCGGTTCGGTGAGGTAGTCCCAATCCCGCTCGGTGCGGAACAGTTTCGAGAACGCGGCGGGAATATGGGCGAACTTGTCGTCGTCCGCGGGCCCGGCCTCCAACAGGACGACCGTGGTGCCCGCGTCGGCGCTGAGCCGGTTCGCGAGCACCGCCCCCGCTGACCCGGAGCCGACGATCACGTAATCCGCGGACGTCCCACCTGCTTGCACTGTCCAACTCCGATCCTGCACTGCATCTGTCGTAGCCAACACGGACACACCCGGGGCCCGCGTGAAAAGACCGCGAGCACAGCCGGACTCGGCGTCGAGCCGGGTGCTGCATGCAGCGTACTGACAGTCGGCGTCCGGCGGGACTCAGTAGGTGCCCGCCGCTGCCGCGCGACCGGCCCGCCGACCGTAGAAACTGCCGTCGCCGAGCGAGGCCCCGCTGACATAACCACCCGCGCACAGCCCTGACGTGCAGCGACCGGCGGCGAACAGTCCCGGAATGGGTTCACCACTCACGTGCAGTACCCGTGAGTCCAGGTCGGTGCGCAGCCCGCCGAGGGTGAATCCGGCGGTGAAACCGCGCAGATCGAACCCGGCCAGCGAGCCCTCGATCGGGCGCACCCACTCGGGCTTCTTGCCGAGCAGGGGGTCGCCGCCGTTCGCGGCGTGCCGGTTGTAGGTGGCCACCGTGGTCTGCAGTGTCTGTTCGGGCAGGCCCATCTCGGTTTCGAGCTCGGCGACGGTCTCGGCGACCCATTTCGGTGGGAACCGGAAGAACGGGGTCGATGTCTCCGTGGCGAGGGCTTCCTCGAGAGAACGTTCGTCGAGGATCAGGAAGGCCTGGTTCTCCTGCCGCAGCAGAGTGGCCTGGCCGATCCGGCCGGGGTAGGTGTCCTCGGCGATGTAGCGCTGACCGCGCCCGTTGACGAGGATGCCGCGCGCCATCATCTGGGGGTCACCGAAGATCGCGACCTCGCTGGCGTCCATGTGGGCCAGCTCGGCGCCGAGCGCCTGCGCCAACCGGATGCCGATACCGTCGTGTTCTTCGATGGCGGCGCCGGGGCGGCCGGTCAACTGCGGGGTGTACCGATCGATCATCTCGGTGTCGTAGGCGAAGCTGCCGGTCGCCAGCACCACACCGCGGGTCGCCCGGATCGTGACCGGCTTGCCGAAGTGCGTGGCGAGCAGGCCGACCACCCGATCGTCGTCGTCGACGATCAGTCGCCGGATTCGGGTGTCGTACTCGACGGCGACGCCGAGCGCGGCGACAGTGTCGGCGAGCGGCTTCATCAGCATGTATCCACCGCTGCGTTCGCCGATCTTCTTGTTCGCCAGCTGCGGAACGTGACCGCGCGGTGCGGGTGCGGCGAGGTCGAGGAACGGTGCCGCGTTCTCGCCGCCGGAATACATCAGGCCCTCGTCGTGCGGCGGCTCCCAGCCCGGCTCACCCCAGAACTCCGCCTTGAACGGCACACCGCAGTCCACGAGCCAGTCGTAGTGTTCGACACTGCCCGCGCAGTAGTCGGCGATCTTGGCGGCATCGACGCCGGGACCGAGTGCCGCGGTGAGGAACGCGGCCATGTTCTCGGCAGTGTCGTCGAAGCCGAGCGCCCGTTGCAGCGCGGTTCCGCCGCCGAGGTACACGAAGCCGCCCGCGAGCGCGGCGGCCCCACCCCAGCCACCGGTGCGTTCCAGGATCAGCACCCGCGCACCCGCGCGGGCGGCTTCGATGGCGGCGCACACCCCCGCGATGCCGAAACCGGCGACCACCACGTCGACCTCGAAATCCCACTGGTCCACGGCGTTCTCGCGCAGTGGCCGGACGGTATCGGTTCGCGGGCTGGTGTCGGTCACGGCTGCCTCCGGTGGTCGGTGTGTACCGAAATGGTGCCGCCTGGGCGCTCACAAAACAAGAACGTGTTACAGATTCCCGTCCAGCGGGACGCCGGGGCCGGTGTGCGCGACTCCGGTACCGTGGCCGTCGAACCCACGTCGAGAAGAATCTGGTGGTGCACACATGAGCGCGAACATCCGGGACATCGCGGTCGAGACCCTCACGGGCGAGCCGACCACACTGGGCGAACTGGCGGGCGACAAGGCCGTGCTGCTGGTGAACGTCGCCTCCAAATGCGGGTTGACCCCGCAGTACACCGGCCTGGTCGAACTGCAGAAGAGTTACGGCGAGCGCGGTTTCACCGTGATCGGCATGCCGTGCAACCAGTTCATGGGCCAGGAACCGGGCAGTGCCGAGGAGATCCAGGAGTTCTGCTCGGTCACCTACGGTGTCGACTTCCCGCTGCTGGCCAAGGCCGAGGTCAACGGCGCGGACCGGCACCCGCTGTACCAGGCGCTCACCGAGGTCCCCGACGCCGAGGGCGCGGCCGGTGACGTGCAGTGGAACTTCGAGAAGTTCCTCATCGCGCGCGACGGTACGGTGGCCGCGCGGTTCCGTCCGCGCACCACGCCGGACGACCCACAGGTCGTGCGGGCCGTCGAAGCGCAGCTCTGAGCTGGAGGAGTCGGCAGAGCGCTCCCGAGATACGTTCCCTACCAAGGGAATAGATCATCTAGGCTGAGTTCGGAAAGGCACCCGTCCGAACTACGGAGGCATCCGATGTCGCACGCTTCTGCCGCTTACCCCAGCTCCGTGCCCGTCGGAGTCGACACGACGCGGGCCAGTATCGCCCGCGTCTACGACGCCGCGCTCAACGGCAAGGACAACTACGAAGTCGACCGCGCGGTCCTGGCCCAGGTGCGCACCGTCGCGCCGCAGGTCAACGATCTGGCCTGGGCCAACCGGGATTTCCTCATCCGGGCGTGCCGTTTCCTCGCCAGAATGGGAATCGACCAGTACCTCGATCTCGGCTCGGGATTACCCACGGCCGAGAACACGCATCAGGTCGTGCAGCGGGTGAACCCCGCGTCGCACGTGGTGTACGTCGACAACGATCCGTCGGTGCTTGCGCACGCGCAGGCGCTGCTGGCGAGCAACAGCCGCACCCGCATCGCCGCGGCCGACATCTTCGCGCCCCTCGATGTCCTCGGCAACGAGATCGTGCGCACCGAACTCGACTTCACCCGCCCGATCGCCCTGTTCCAGGTCGGCACCCTGCACCACTACCTCGGCGACGACGCCCCGACGCTGATGCAGACCTACATCGACGCCCTCCCCGCCGGTTCCTTCATCGCCATCGCCCACTTCCACGACCCCGAAACCCCGGACCACAGCGACCTGGCCAGGAAAATGGAAGAGAAGTTCATCCACAGCCCGATGGGTAGCGGCCGCTTCCGCACCCACGCCGAAATCCAGGCCATGTTCGGTACCACCACCCTCATCGAGCCCGGCCTCGTCCGCTGCGACGACTGGTGGCCCGACGGCCCCCACCTCACCCCCCTCTCCGACGTCCGTCACTGCATCCTCGGCGGCGTCGGCCACAAGCGCTAGCGATCGGTGAGCAGGGCCTCGGCCGTGCCGATTTGATCCCGTGGACATGCGCGAACGTGTACCTGGCTAGAGGCGCGGGCGCGGGGGTGGGTTCGTGCCGGTAGGCTCGGGGTGTCGCCGGTGAGGGATACGGGTGACGTGCCGCGGGAGCGGCTGCGTCGGAAGTAGGAAGTGTGAAGGGCAGCGAGGACAGTTCTGGTTCGGGGGAGCGCGAGGCGGCGAAGGTCGTTCGGCTGCCCAGGCGGCCCAGGCGGCATCGTTCGGAGGCCGCCGATCCCCGACGCCGGTTGCCGGACCCCGCCTTCGACCCGGCCCCGACCCGACCGGTGACCCGAGCCGAACTGCAGGCCGAATCGGCGACGTGGCCGGTACCCGCGGTGGGCCAGCAGGCGAGCGGTGGTACCGAGCACGACCGGAATGTCATCGACCTGGGTGCTTCGCGTCGCAAACGCGCCGCTCGGCGGATATCCGACAACGGCTGAGCGCCGTATTCCTTAGCACTGCTTAATAACTCGCGAAATGCAATCCTCGGGTACGATCACCCCGGGGGAGCGCGAGATGTCCGATGGTCTGCTTAGTATGTCGCAGGCGACGGCAGCTTCGGCTGCCTCACCAAGCGAATTACGACCATCTCCAGGGGATGAACCTTGATCGACATCACACCGCACCGCACCCCGCGTCGCCGGTCCGCCGTGACCGCGGTCGTCGCGGCCGCCGCACTGTGCGCCGCCCTCGTCACCGGCTGCACGAAGGACGACTCGACGACCACCGCGGCTCCGCCGACCGGCGCGCTGCCCGACGGCGCGCAGATCGTGAAGGAGTCGGCCAAGACCACTCAGACCCTGCGCACCGTTCACCTGAACATCGACGTGAAGAACCTGCCCGACCTGCCAGTGGAAACCGTGTCGTCGGACGTCACCAACGAGACCCAGGGCTCGGGCGCCGCCATGGGTGAGGCGAAGGTCAAGATCAAGCCCGAGGACCCGTTCACCGAGGCGAAGTTCCTGGTGGTGGACAAGGTTCTGTACACCGAGGTCAGCGGCCGCTATGTGCCCGCCGGTCCGGCCGAGAAGGTCTACGATCCGGGCGTCATCCTGGACAAGGACAAGGGCATCGCGAACGTGATCGCCAACATCCAGAATCCCAAGGCCGAGGCTCGCGAGGTCATCGACGGCATCAACACCGTCAAGGTCAGCGGAACCATCGACGCCGCGGTGATCGACCCGATCGTGCCCCGCATCGGTCAGAACGCCGGGACCATGCCGATCACCGTGTGGATCCAGGACGTCGCCCCGCCCGCCTCGGACTCGACCAAGCCGTCGGAGGCCGCCTCCACCGGTGAGGGCCCCAACCTCGTTCGCGCCGTGGTGAAGAAGGACCAGGGCGAGGTCACCGTCGGCCTGTCGAACTGGGCCAAGCCGGTGAACATCGTCAAGCCCGCAGGCTGATCCGCACCCGCACACCCGACAGCCCACACCGGTCCGGGATCGCGGAATCCGGCACACCGTGCCGCTCCGCCGACCCGGACCGGTGTGTCGTTGGGTCGGCCGATAAGAAAAGTTTCAGCGAGATGCAAGGCGCCGCAAGGACTATACGTGTCGGGACGCTGGTCGGCAGGCACACGCATCGACCGCCGTTCGGACACGAAGGAAGCACTGATGACGATCGACGATCGACCTGATGAACAGGAGCGCGAGCTCCCGCCACCACCCGGCCCCGGGGGGCGGCCGCCGGTCAACAACGTGTGGGTGTATAACGGTAAAGCCTACGACCTGAGCGAGTGGATCTCCAAGCATCCGGGCGGTGAATTCTTCATCGGCCGAACGAAAAACCGCGACATCACGTCGATCATCGGTTCCTACCATCGTGATCCGGAAAAAATCGCGCGGATGATCGAGCGTTACAGCCTCAATCGTAATGCCACGCCCGAGGATATCCATCCGAAGAACAATGCCCCGGATTTCCTCTTCAAAGAGGGTTTCAACAGCTGGGACGACACCCCGAAGTACAAGTTCGACGACAAGAACGACCTGTTGCACGCGGTGAAGGCCCGGATCAAGGAACCCGAGCTGGCCGCGCGGCTGAAGCGAATGGACCGCGCGTTCGACATCGTGGTCGCGTTCCTGATCTTCGCCTACTTCGCGGTGCAGGGTCTGCGGCTCTACGACACCAGTTGGATGCCGTTGCCGGTCTTCGTGATCGCGATGGTGCTGCTGCGCAGTTCGCTGGCAGGCTTCGGCCACTACGCGATCCACCGCGCGCAGAAGGGCTGGAACAAGTACGCGGTGAACGCCTTCGACATGAACTATGTCGCACTGTCCTTCGTCACCGCCGACGGTCACGCCCTGCTGCACCACCCGCACACCCAGAGTGAAGTCGACATCAAGAAGAACGTCTTCACCATGATGACGCAGGTCCCGCGCCTGTACCGGGTGCCGATCCACACGGTGCACAAGTTCGGACATCTGTTGACGGGCATGATCATTCGCCTGCTCGACGTCTGCCGACTCACCCGCAAGGTCGGCATCAAGGACATGTACGGCACCTGGCGGGGAGCGCTGCCGCACTTCATCGGGTCGTTCGGGATGCGGTTCCTGCTGGTCGCGGAGTTCGTGGCCTTCGCCGTCGCGGGCGATTTGCTCGCCTGGGCACTGCAATTCGTGATCACCCTGTGGATCAGCACCTTCATGGTCGTCGCCAGTCACGACTTCGAGGTACCGACCGAGGAGTTGCACACCGAGACCGAGGACTGGGGCGTCAACCAGCTCGAACAGGCCTACGACCTGACCGTGGTCGGCAACAAGTACGTCGACTGCTTCCTGTCGGCGGGCTTGAGCTCGCACCGGGTGCACCACGTTCTTCCGTTCCAGCGCAGCGGTTTCGCCAACATCGCCTCCGAGGACGTGGTGCGCGAGGAGGCCGCGAAGTTCGGGGTCCAGTGGCTGCCCGCGAAGAGCTTCTTCGGTGATCGTCTCCCCAAGCTGTGCCGGACCTATCTGCTCGCACCCTCGGACGAGGCGCAGCAGAACCGGTGGGGGCTGGTGCGTGAACACTGCGCGCCCTCAGCGTTGAAGACCTGCGTCACCTACACGGTGCAGGGCTTCACCGGCATCGGAACCGTCTGACCCGGCCGCTGCCCGTTACCACTGTCTCGAAAGGAATTGTGCCCGTGTCTGTTTCCATTGATGAAGGTGTGCGTCGATCACGCGGGCACGACCTGCTACCGCCCACGCCGCCGACCACTGTCGGGGTGATCGAGGCCGTGGCCACCGGCTCGCCGCAGCGGGTGATCGAGCAGGCCGTCAACGCCGGGCGGGTGGCGGAGCTGTTCTCCGATCCGGTGCAGCGGCAGCGCATTCCACGGATCTACGAGAAGACGCGGATCGACACCCGACATCTGGCGATCGATCCACTCGCTCCCGATTTCCTCGAGTTCAGCAGGCGGCCCGGCACCATCCGGGAGCGGATGAATCTGTTCTTCGAGCACGCGGCACCGCTGGCGGTCGACGTGGCCCGCCGCGCGGTGGCGGGCCTGGCGAACCCGGCCGAGGACATCGGTCAGCTGATCTTCGTGACCAGCACCGGGTTCATCGCCCCCGGCGTGGATGTCGCGGTCGTCAAGGCGCTCGGCCTCTCGCCGACGGTCAACCGGATGATCGTGAACTTCATGGGGTGTGCCGCCGCGATGAACGGCATCCGGACCGCCGTCGACTTCGTGCGCGCGCATCCGGACAAGAAATCGATGGTGCTGTGCATCGAACTGAGTTCGGTGAACGCGGTGTTCGACGACGACGTCAACGACGTGATCACCCACAGCCTCTTCGGCGACGGGTGCGGCGCGGTGGTGATCGGTGCCAACCAGGTGCATCAGCCGCTGGCGCCCGGCAGCGTCGTGATCCGCGACAGCTTCAGCCACCTGTTCGACGACGCCGAGGACGGCATCGTGCTCGGGGTGAAGGGCGCGGGCATCACCTGCGAGCTCGCGACGAGCCTGCCCGACTACATCTACCGTGGCGTCGATCCGGTGGTGTCGCGGGTGCTGGCACGCAACGGACTCGACAAGGCCGACATCGAGTTGTGGGCGATCCACCCGGGTGGGCCGCGCATCATCGAGGAGTCGGCCCGCTCGCTCGGGATCGCGCCCGAATCGGCCGCACCGAGCTGGGCCGTGCTCGCCGAGCACGGCAACATGCTGAGCGTGTCGCTGATCTTCGTGCTCGAGCGGATGATCCGCGAATCCGAGTCGACGGCACCGATTTCCACCGGGGTGGCGTTCTCGTTCGCGCCCGGTGTCACCCTCGAGGGCATCGTTTTCGATGTCATCCGCAGCTGAGAGTCCATCATGCAATTGCTCCGTTTTCTCGCCGCGCTGTCGCCCGCCAGGATCGCGGCCGTGGTGGTCGCGGGCCTGATCTGCGGCGCCGCCAACACCTACCTGGTGACATTGATCAACGCGGCGGTCTCGCCGAAGCCGCCGCCGGACGACCTGGTCACCCGCTTCGTCCTGACCGGCCTGGTCATCCTGGTCAGCGGTGTGCTCTCGCAGGTGTTGCTCATCCGGTTGTCGCAGGACGCCATCTACCGGTTGCGCAGCGACCTGAGCTCCGGGATCGTCGCCGCCCCGCTGGAACACCTCGAGCGGCTCGGCATGCACCGTCTGATGGCGACGCTCACCGAGGACGTGCGCTCGCTGTCGCAGGCGGTCACCGCCATTCCGGCGATCTGCGTCGACGTGGCGACCATCGTGGGTTGCTTCGTGTTCCTCGCGGTGGTGTCGGGGCCGATCTTCGCGGTCACCGTCGCGGGCACGCTGGTCGGGATCGCCTGTGTCGAACTGGTTCTCAAGCGGGTGCGGGCGATCTACCGCGAGGCCAGGGAGAACGAGGACGCGCTGTTGCGCTCGTTCCAGGCCGTGACGCTCGGCATCAAGGAACTCAAGCTGCATCGTGGTCGGCGCCGCGACTTCATGGACCGGCATCTGCTCGGTTCGGCGGGCACGCTGCGCGACCAGAACACCGACGCCGGATCGAAATTCTCCTACGCGCAGGGGTTCGGTCAGACGTTGCAGTTGGCGACGATGGCGCTGATCCTGTTCGTCCTGGCCTCGGCCCTGGATCTGCCGCGCGAGACGATGGTCGGGTACGTGCTGGTCACCACGTTCCTGGCGATGCCGATGCAGAACTTCATGCATCGGCTTCCCGATCTGCTGCGCGGTGACGTGGCGCTGGCCAAGATCCGGGCGATGAACCTGTCGATGACGACGATGCACAACGAGGACGATTTGCCCTACGCCGAGCGTCCGCCGGTGGGCCAGGCCAAACTCGAGTTGTCGGAGGTGACCTACGTCTACCGCTCGGAGGCGCCGTCGCCGATACCGCCGCCGCCCGGCGCGCACCCCGAGGGTATGCCCGCGCACCCGCCCCGTCCCGGTGTTCCGCCGCGTGGAGGCAACGGGCACCCCGGTGGACCACATCCGCCGCATCCGGGCGCACGGCCCTCGGCCGGTCCCGACGTGAACGGCAAGAACTGGGTCGACCACGGCGCCACCGATGTGCGACCGGTGCCGTTGGGTCCGCCACCCGGGCTCGACGAGTCGGGTGCGGGTGGGTTCCGGCTCGGGCCGATCGACCTGGCGTTCGAGCCGGGGCAGATCAGCTTCATCGTCGGCGGCAACGGCAGCGGGAAGTCGACGCTCGCCAAGATCATCACCGGGCTGTACGTGCCACGGACAGGGTCGTTGTCGCTCAACGGGGAGCGGATCGACCACGACAACATCGAATGGTTCCGGCAGAACTCGTCGGCGGTGTTCACCGATTTCCACCTGTTCGAGGACTACCTGGGCTTCGACCGGCCGGGGATCGACGCCGAGGTGCGGCGGTATCTCGAGGAACTGCAGATCGCGCACAAGGTGAGTGTCGAGGGTGGGCGGCTGTCGACCGTCGACCTGTCGCAGGGGCAGCGCAAACGTCTCGCTCTGCTCACCGCGCTGCTCGAGGACCGGCAGATCTATGTGTTCGACGAGTGGGCCGCCGATCAGGAGCCGAGGTTCCGTGAGGTGTTCTACCGGGAAATCCTCACCGAGCTGAAACGGCGCGGGAAGACCGTCATCGTGATCACCCACGACGACCGGTACTTCGATTGCGCCGACCAGCTGGTGAAGCTCGACTTCGGGCTGGTCGCCGCGTAATCACCTGTGCCCCGGTCGATTGCTCGATCGGGGCACAGCTGTGCGCGGGTTCAGGCGATGTCGCGGTGCGCGGTGACGACCCGTCGCATCGGCGGCCGGTCGACCAGGCTGACTTCCGACGGGGTTCGGTGCCAACCGGTTTCGGTCGGCAGGAACTGGACCAAGCCGATGCCGGAGTCGCGGATGCCGAGCCGATCGAGCAGGGTCGCGACCACCTGACGGCTCAGCACCGCCAGTTCGTGGGTGGTCCTGGTGCGGTGCACGCGGATGCCGAGGTCGACCTGGGCGATGGCGGACAGGCCGTGGCGCTGCCAGCAGTCGAGCAGGATCCCGATCTCGGCGCCGTAGCCGCCCGCGAGGGGGACATCGCCGAGAAAGTCCCGGGTGACGGCGTATTCGCCGCCGAGCGGTTGCACGATCTCGGCCAGCGCGGGCGCGAGGGCGGTGAGCAGCGGTCGCGCGACCAGCTGCGTGACCCGGCCTCCGCCGTCGGCGTCGACCCGGGAACCGGTCGTGATCGGGCGCCGGTAGAAGCCCTTCACCAGGGCGGTGCCGGGTTCGGTGAGCAGCGGCGCCAGCAGGGTCGGAACGAACAGCGGATCGGGTGCCACGAGGTCGGCGTCGAGGTAGACCAGCAGGTCACCGGTCGCCACCGCCAACGACCGCCACACCACCTCGCCCTTGCCGGGACGCGGTGGCACTCCCGGCATCGCCTCTTCGAGGGTGTACGCGGCCGCGCCTGCCGCTCGCGCCCGAGCGAGCGTGCGATCGGTCGAACCGGCGTCGAGCACGATCAGTTCGTCGACCAGAGCGCCGAGCAGCGGGCGCACCGAGGCCACGACCCCGGCCACGGTGTCCTCGTCGTCCAGGGCGGGGACAACCACCGAGACCCGGCGACCCGACTTGCGGTCGATCAGCTCACGGATGTCCATGCGAACCAGTGAACGTCAGCGAGCACACGCTCGCCAGCGATCCGGCGACATCTTGTGATCGCGGCCAAGGGCGGGCCCGGCGATGCTGGTGAACCGGACAGCGCGGCGCCGAGGGCCGGTACGGTTGGACTGTTCGCCGTCGACGGCGAGGACCGGCGAGCGAAGGAGCGGGCGTCATGAGCGCGACGGTGGTCGAGGTGGCCAAGGGGTCGAAAACCGACCTGACCGACGATCGGTACACAGTGCGGCTGGACCTGGACAGCCCCGCGGGTGCGGTGGATGTGTCGGCGGTGCTGGTGACCGCCGACGGCACGGTTCGCTCCGACGCCGACTTCGTGTTCTTCAACAACCCGGCGGCCGCCGGTGTCCGGCTCGAATCGGATGCCGTGGTGGCCGTCGACCTTTCCGCGCTGCCCGAGGAGATCCACCGGGTGGTGATCGCCGGGAGTACGGAGGCGCAGGGGATCCGGTTCGGCGAGGTCGCGGGCCTGCGGGTGTCGGTGAACGGCAGCGGGCAGGCGCTGAGTTTCGCACCGACGGACCTCGATTCGGAGACCGTCCTGCAAGCGGTCGCCCTGTACCGCCGGGGAAGTGGATGGCGGCTCGACGCGATCGGGCAGGGATACAGCGCCGGGCTCGCTGCCTTCGCGACCGAGCACGGGATCACCGTCGACGAGGAGGAGCCGGAGATCGCAGCGACCGTCGTCGCACCACAAGCTGGTGCGCCGCAGCAGAACTCCGCCATCGACCTGCGCAAAGTCGATGTGGTGCTCACCAAGGACTCACCGGACAAACGGGCAACCATCGATCTCCGCAAGGGCGACCCGGGCTACGTCCTCACCGTCGGCCTCGAATGGGACGGACGCGGCGCGACGTACGACGGCACGGGCACGGCGACCACGTTCGGCACCGGCGATCTGGACGTGTACTTCTTCTGCCGCAACGAGTTGACCGGCGACTATGTCGTGGTGAGCGGCGAGAAGGGTCACCAAGGCGACCTGAACACCTGGCCCTACATCCACCATCAGGGTGACAGCCGGGGACCCGGCGCCGGTGGCCTGCCTGCCACCGAACAGGTGGTCGTTCGTCCCACCGAGAACGGCGATCTGCTGCTCAACGTCTACCAGTCCGTCGACAACGGCGCGGGCGCCATCGACACGTTCGGCCGCCCCCGCGTCCGCGTGCGCTACGGCCGCCCCGGTCCCGACGGTGCGCCCGGTCCCGACGCCGATCAGATCACCGTGCTCATCGGCAACGGCAAGAACTCCTTCTGGGCGACCGTCGCCCACATCGATGTCCGCGACGGCATCCTCACCGTCGACGGAACCATCAGGTACAGCCGGGCTTTCAGCGAGCGCATGCCGGTACTCGACACCGAGGGCACCTGGGTCCGGTCCGCCAAGAACGGCCCCGTCGGCCGCAGCAAAGGCGCCAACGGCCTCGGTCTCACCCGCTACGAAGGGCAGTGCCCCGCTCCGCGCTGAGCTGCCCTCGGCGGCGGCGCGCGTGGTCCATCGGCGTTTTCGCTGGTGGGTCGTAGGCTGGGGGCCATGGCATCCGACACCGAATCGTTCGATATCAAGCCCCGCTCGCGCGATGTCACCGACGGGCTGGAGAAGACAGCCGCCCGCGGCATGCTCCGTGCGGTCGGCATGGGGGACGAGGACTGGGCCAAACCGCAGATCGGGGTGGCGTCGAGCTGGAACGAGATCACCCCGTGCAACCTGTCGCTGGACCGGCTGGCCGACGCGGTGAAGGAAGGCGTGCACGCGGCGGGCGGGTACCCGCTCGAGTTCGGGACCATCTCGGTGTCCGACGGCATCTCGATGGGCCACGAGGGCATGCACTTCTCACTGGTCAGCCGTGAGATCATCGCGGACTCCGTCGAAACCGTGATGATGGCCGAACGTCTCGACGGCTCGGTGCTGCTGGCCGGGTGCGACAAGAGCCTGCCCGGCATGCTGATGGCGGCCGCGCGGCTCGACCTGGCCAGCGTGTTCCTCTATGCGGGGTCGACGCTGCCGGGCAACCTCGACGGCAAGGACGTCACCATCATCGACGCCTTCGAGGCCGTCGGCGCCTGCATCAAAGGACTCATCAGCCGCGAGGAGGTCGACCGCATCGAACGCGCGATCTGTCCTGGCGAAGGCGCGTGCGGCGGCATGTACACCGCCAACACGATGGCCTCGGCCGCCGAGGCGCTCGGCATGAGCCTGCCCGGATCGGCGGCACCGCCCGCCCCCGACCGCCGCCGCGACGAGTTCGCGCACCGGTCCGGGGAAGCGGTCGTCGAGCTGTTGCGCAAGGGGATCACCGCGCGCGACATCCTGACGATGGAGGCGTTCGAGAATGCCATCACCGTGGTCATGGCACTCGGCGGGTCGACCAACGCGGTACTGCACCTGCTGGCGATCGCCCGCGAGGCCGGGGTCGACCTGACCCTCGCCGACTTCAACCGGGTCGGGGACAAGGTGCCGCACCTGGCCGACCTCAAACCGTTCGGCCGCTACGTGATGACCGATGTGGACCGGGTCGGCGGCATTCCTGTGGTGATGAAGGCGCTGCTCGACGCGGGTCTGCTGCACGGCGATGTCATGACCGTCACCGGAAAGACCATGGCCGACAACCTCGCCGACATCGAACTCGGCCTCGACGGTGATGTCATCCGGCCGCTCGACCGGCCCATCCACCGATCCGGTGGGCTCACCATCCTGCACGGAACGCTGGCTCCCGAGGGTGCGGTGGTGAAGAGCGCAGGCTTCGATTCCGATGTGTTCGCGGGGACGGCCAGGGTGTTCGACGGTGAACGCGCCGCGATGGACGCGCTGGAGAACGGCAGCATCGTGGCCGGTGACGTGGTCGTCATCCGCAACGAAGGCCCCAAGGGTGGGCCGGGTATGCGCGAGATGCTCGCCATCACCGGCGCGATCAAGGGCGCGGGTCTCGGCAAGGACGTCCTGTTGCTCACCGACGGCCGATTCTCCGGTGGCACAACGGGTCTGTGCGTCGGGCACGTCGCGCCGGAGGCGGTCGACGCGGGTCCGATCGCGTTCGTGCGCGACGGCGACCCGATCGTCCTCGATGTGGCGAACCGGCGCCTGGACGTGGAGATCGACCCGGCCGATCTGGCGGCCCGCAAGGTCGGCTGGGAACCCGCGCCGCCCCGGTACACCTCCGGCGTGCTCGCCAAGTACCGCAAGTTGGTCAGTTCGGCAGCGCACGGAGCCGTCACCGGATGACGGCGATGGATACGGGCGAGTTAGCTGCGAGTAAACCCTCAGGCTGTCGACTGTGATGAAAGGCACGCCCACCGTTCACTTCGAGTGTGCCAGAAATTTGCTCGAGACGCCGTAAGCTCACCCTCGGTCGGATTTCGTTGTACCGGAGTGGAGCTGCGGTACGGACCGAGGGTTTCGCTTCGTGCTCGATGTACATCATTTCTCCTATGGCTGGATCACACCCGTGCTGGCCTACTTCATGTCCTTCGTCGGGTGTCTGCTCGGCCTGCAATGCGCTGCCCGGGCACGCAATTCGGAGGAGGGGCGCGCCGGGTGGCTCATCGGTGCGGCGGTCGCGATCGGCGGTACCGGCATCTGGGTCATGCATTTCATCGCGATGCTCGGCTTCTCGATCCGCGGCGCCGAGATCCGCTACGACGTGCTTTTGACCCTGTTCAGCGCGGTGACGGCGATGGTCGTCGTCGGAATCGGATTGTTCATGGTGAGCAGGCCGCACACCACCTTCGCCCGGCTCGTCGCCGGTGGCACCGTGACGGGTCTGGGCGTGGGGACCATGCACTACACCGGCATGTACGCGATGAACACCAACGCCGACATCGGCTACGAGCCGCGCATCGTCGCGGTATCGATCGTGATCGCGGTGGTCGCCTCGGTCGTCGCCCTGTGGTTCACCTTGCGCGTCAAGGGGTTCCTCGCCCGGGTGGGGGCCGCGATGATCATGGGCGTCGCGGTGTGCGGCATGCACTACACCGGCATGGCGGCCATGCACGCCGACGCGACTCATCACGGCCACGCCCCGCCCGCGGGCGCGCATGCCTTCGAGTTGCTCGGTCCGCTGATCGGCATCGTCAGCATGGTCACGATGTTCGTGCTGATCAGTGTGAGTCTGTCCGACATCGAGCACGACGACCCGGTGCCCACCGGTGGCCCGCACAACTGGCCCCGCCGCGAGGACTGACAGCTGTCAGGGAGTCGGCCGCCGCGCGCCGACGATGCGCAGGGCCATGTCGGCGTAGCCGTCGGCGATGTCCTCGGGACTCCAGTCGCCCCGGTCGCGGTACCAGCGAGCGATATCGATGCCGAGCGAGAGCAGTGCGACCGCGGCCATCCGGGGATCGGGCACGTCGAACGCACCGGTCGCCACCCCTCGCTCGACCAGATCGCGGATCTCCTGATCGATCTGGCGGCGCAGGTCCCGGATCACGGCGTAGTGCTCGGGAGTGAGTGCCGACAGTTCGTAGTTCACGATCCGCGCCCGGGTGTGACCGCGCACGTGGTGCGCGGCGAAGTCATGGATGACGGTGTGCAGGGCGAGTACCGGATCATCGGTCGACCGGATGGCGGCGCGGACCAGGGCGAGCGACTGCTCGTGGCCCGCGCGTGAGATCACGTAGAGCAGCTCCTCTTTCGACTTGTGATGCACATACACCGCCGCCGGGCTCATACCGGCGGCCGAGGCGATGTCGCGTGTGGTCGTGCCGTTGAAGCCCTTGTCGGCGAAGGCGTCGATGGCGGCCTCGAGCAGGCGCGCGCGGGTGGCGTCGCCGCGGGGCTCGGTGGTTTCGGTCATTTCCGCGTCATTATCTCGCCTCGCCGGTCGCCGCCCGGTGGCGGGTCGATGTGACGTGGCTAACAGGGGAGCGGTACCAGCGTTCCCTTGACGGTGGTGTGCGACCTGCAGCACTATGCGTCTAAGCAAGCGCTTATTCAGCAAAGGAGCTCCGATGCCGGAAGCCGTGATCGTCGCCGCCGCCCGTTCCCCGATCGGGCGCGCGGGCAAGGGGTCGCTCAAAGACCTCCGCCCCGACGATTTGACCGTCCAGATGGTGCGCGCGGCGCTGGCACAGGTGCCCGCGCTCGACCCGGCCCAGATCGAGGATCTGGTCCTGGGCTGCGGACAGCCGGCGGGGGAGTCCGGGTTCAACATGGCCCGGGTGGTCGCCGTCCTCGCCGGGCTGGACGCGGTGCCCGGCACCACGGTGAACCGCTACTGTTCCTCGAGCCTGCAGAGCACCCGGATGGCGTTGCACGCCATCAAGGCGGGCGAGGGCCACGTGTTCATCTCCGCCGGTGTCGAGACGGTGAGCCGCTTCGGCAAGGGCAGCGCCGACGGCATGCCCGACACCAAGAATCCCGTGTTCGCCGAGGCGCTGGCCCGCACCACCGCGCGCGCCGAGGCGGGCGCACCCACGTGGACCGATCCGCGCCTGAGCGGTGACCTGCCCGATGTGTACATCGCGATGGGTCAGACCGCCGAGAACGTCGCCCAGCACACCGGGATCACCCGCGCCGAGCAGGACGAATTCGGTGTCCGCTCGCAGAATCTCGCCGAGAAGGCCATCGCCAACGGCTTCTGGGCCACCGACATCACCCCGGTGACACTGCCCGACGGAACGATCGTCACAGCCGACGACGGCCCACGCGCCGGGGTCACCCTCGACGCGGTGAGTCAGTTGAAGCCGGTGTTCCGCCCCGACGGCACCATCACCGCGGGCAACTGCTGTCCGCTCAACGACGGCGCCGCCGCCCTGGTCGTCATGTCCGACACCAAGGCACGCGAGCTCGGGCTCACTCCGCTGGCGCGGATCGTGAGCACGGGAGTGTCGGGTCTGTCGCCGGAGATCATGGGCCTCGGCCCGATCGAGGCTTCCCGGCAGGCGTTGCGCCGCGCCGGTCTCACGATCGACGACATCGACCTGGTGGAGATCAACGAGGCCTTCGCCGTGCAGGTGATCGGCTCGGCCCGCGAACTCGGCATCGATGCGGACAAGCTCAACGTCAACGGCGGCGCGATCGCCGTGGGCCACCCGTTCGGCATGACCGGTGCACGCATCACGAGTACGCTCATCAACTCCTTGCGTTTCCACGACAAACAGTTCGGGTTGGAGACCATGTGCGTCGGCGGCGGCCAGGGTATGGCGATGGTGCTGGAGCGGCTGTCGTGAGCGGGCGATTCGCGGGCAAGACCGCGATCGTCACCGGTGCCAGCCGGGGCATCGGCCTCGGCATCGCGCAGCGGCTGGTCGACGAGGGCGCGAAAGTCGTTGTCACCGCGCGCAAACAGGACGCGCTCGACGCGGCGGTCGACCAGCTCGGCGGACCTGAGCACGCTCTCGGCGTGACTGGTCGCGCCGACGACACCGAGCATCAGGCCGATACCGTCGCACGCGCCGTGGCCACCTTCGGTGGCGCCGACCTGCTGGTCAACAACACCGGCATCAATCCGGTCTTCGGCCCGATGATCGACCTCGACCTCGACGCCGCCCGCAAGATCGTCGAGGTCAACTGCCTCGGTGCACTCTCGTGGACGCAGCAGGCACACCGGGGCTGGATGTCCGAACACGGTGGCGCCGTGGTGAATGTCGCCTCCATCGCGGGCATCCGCAGCGCGCCCGGCATCGGGTTCTACGGTGCGAGCAAAGCGATGCTCATCCACATCACCCAGGAACTCGCGGTCGAACTCGGACCCGACATCCGAGTGAACGCGGTCGCGCCCGCCGTGGTGAAGACGAAATTCGCCACCGCGCTCTACGAAGGCCGCGAACAGCAGGTCGCCGATGCCTACCCGATGAAGCGGCTCGGTGTCCCCGAGGACATCGCCGGTGCCGTGACGTTTCTGCTCTCACCCGACGCCGCATGGGTCACCGGTCAGCTGCTCGTCATCGACGGCGGCGTGACCTTGACAGGAGGTCTGTAACCATGAACACCACGAGAACTGCCGTCGTCACCGGTGCCGCCAGAGGGATCGGTGCCGCCGTGGCGAAGAGGCTCGCCGCCGACGGGATGGCGGTGGCCGTCCTCGATCTCGACGAGGACGCCTGTAAGCCGGTCGTCGCCGACATCGAAGCGGCCGGAGGGCGGGCGGTGGCGGTCGGGGCGAACGTGGCCGACGAGGACGCCGTGACGGTGGCCGTCGAGCGGATCGTCGCCGCGCTCGGCGCGCCGACCGTGCTGGTCAACAACGCCGGTGTGATCCGCGACAACATGCTCTTCCGGATGAGCACCGACGACTGGGACACGGTCATGAACGTGCACCTGCGTGGGGCGTTCCTGATGACCCGCGCCGTCCAGAAGCATATGACCGAGGCGAAGTTCGGCCGCGTCGTCAACCTGTCGAGCACCTCGGCGCTCGGCAACCGCGGCCAGGCCAACTACTCGGCCGCGAAGGCGGGCGTGCAGGGTTTCACCAAGACTCTCGCGTTGGAGCTGGGCAAGTTCGGGGTCACCGCGAACGCCATCGCCCCCGGCTTCATCGAGACCGAGATGACCGCGGCCACCGCCGAACGGCTCGGGGTGTCGTTCGAGGATTTCAAAGCCGGTGTGGCGGCACAGATTCCGGTCGCACGGACCGGTGTGCCGGACGACATCGCGCACGCGGTGTCGTTCTTCGCCAGTGAGGCGGCGGGCTTCGTGTCCGGTCAGGTGCTGTACGTGGCGGGTGGGCCGAAGGCATGAGGACATTCGAGGGAATCGCCGAACTGGAAGCGGCCGTCGGAACCCACCTCGGCTATTCGGGGTGGCACACGGTGACCCAGGAGCAGATCGATACCTTCGCCGACGCGACCGGTGACCACCAGTGGATCCACGTCGACCCCGACCGCGCCGCCGACGGCCCGTTCGGAACGACGATCGCCCACGGCTACCTGACGTTGTCGCTCGTCCCCGCGCTCGTCGCCCAGGTGTACCGGATCGAGGGCCTGGCGATGGCGGTGAACTACGGCGCCAACAAGGTGCGGTTCCCGGCGCCGGTGCCCGTCGGGTCGAGGCTGCGCGCGGGTGTCGAGGTGCGGTCGGTCGCACCGGGTGGCGGCGGACACCTGATCACCAACACCGTCGTCATCGAGCGTGAGGGCGGCGAGAAGCCGGTGTGTGTGGTCGAGACGGTGACCCTGGCGGTCGCGCGATGACCCTGCCCGGTCTGGATCTCGACCGGTTCGGGCCCTGGTTGCGGGCCGCCGTGCCCGGCGTCGGCACCGACCTCGACGCCACCTTCATCGCCGGTGGCAAATCCAACCTCACCTACACGGTGACCGACGGCGCGTCGTCGTGGATCGTGCGGCGCCCACCGCTCGGGCACGTGCTGGCCACCGCACACGACATGGCCCGCGAGTACCGGGTGATGGCCGCCCTCGCGCCGACCGCCGTACCTGTGCCGACCATGTACGGCCTGTGTGCGGACACCGAGGTCCTCGGCGCTCCCTTCTACGTCATGGAGCGTGTCGACGGCACCCCCTATCGGGCAGCGGCGGAGCTCGCCGAGCTGGGACCCGAACGGACACAGCGCATTTCGTCCGCGCTGGTCGAAACTCTTGCCGACCTGCACGCCGTCGACCCGGCCGCCGTCGGGCTCGCCGACTTCGGCAGGCCCACGGGGTTCCTCGAACGCCAGGTTCGCCGATGGAAGCAGCAACTCGACGCCTCCCACACCCGTGACCTGCCGCTGGCCACCGAACTGCACGCGCGACTGGCCGCCGACGTCCCCGCGGAATCGGCGGCGGGCATCGTGCACGGCGACTACCGGCTCGACAATGTCCTCGTCGACGGCGGTGACCGGCTCGCGGCCGTCATCGACTGGGAGATGGCCACCCTCGGTGACCCGCTCACCGATCTGGCCCTGATGATCGTCTACAGCCGCCTCGCCGACCTGCCGAACGGCCAGGTCGCCGTGGCCGACGCGACACAGGCACCCGGTTTCCTCACCGAAGGCGAGATCATCGCCCGCTACACCGCCCGCAGTGAGCGCGACATGTCGCGTTTCGGCTTCTATCTCGGGCTGGCCGCCTACAAACTCGCCGCGATCCTGGAAGGCATCCACTACCGCTACCTGCGGGGCCAGACTGTCGGTGCGGGCTTCGATGTCATCGGTTCGGCCATCGAGCCGCTGCTGGAAACCGGCCTCACCGCACTGAAGGAGCATCCCTGATGGACTTCGCCTACGACGCGCGCACCGAAGAACTGCGCGCCACGTTGCTCGACTTCATGGACAGCCACATCTATCCCGCCGAATCGGTGTTCCGCACCCAGGTCGAGCGACTGGACGATCGCTGGGCGTGGGACTCGGTTCCCGTGCTGGCCGAACTGCGCGCCGAAGCACGCGAGCGTGGGCTGTGGAATCTTTTCCTTCCTGGCGAACACGGTGCCGGACTCACCAACCTGCAGTACGCGCCGCTGGCCGAGATCACCGGGCGCAGTGCGGCACTGGCCCCCGCCGTGCTCAACTGTGCCGCACCCGACACCGGCAACATGGAGGTGCTCGTCCAGTTCGGCACCGAGCAGCAGCGCAAGCAGTGGCTCGAACCGCTGCTCGACGGCACCATCCGTTCGGCCTTCGCCATGACCGAACCGGAGGTGGCGTCCTCGGATGCCACCAATATCGCCACCCGTATCGAACGCGACGGTGACGACTACGTTCTCAACGGGCGCAAATGGTGGATCACCGGGGCGATGAACCCCAATGCCGAGATCTTCATCGTGATGGGCAAGACCGATCCGTCGGCCGACAGGCACCGTCAGCAATCGATGATCCTGGTCCCCCGCGACACTGCCGGGGTCGAGATCCATCGCGGCATGGAGGTTTTCGGCTACGACGACCACGACCACGGCGGCCACGCGGAGATGACGTTCACCGATGCCCGGGTGCCCGCCTCGAACCTGATCGGCATCGAGGGCGCCGGTTTCGCCATCGCCCAGGCGCGGCTCGGGCCGGGCCGCATCCACCACTGCATGCGCTCCATCGGTCTGGCCGAACGTGCCGTGGAACTGATGTGCGCGCGAGCGGACGACCGGGTGGCGTTCGGCAGGCCACTCGCCGACCAGGGGGTGATCCGGGACTGGATCGCCGAGTCGCGCGTGCGGATCGAGCAGTTGCGGTTGCTCGTCCTCAAGACCGCGTGGCTGATGGACACCGTCGGAAACAAGGGCGCGCACACCGAGATCCAAGCCATCAAGATCGCCACCCCGGCCGCGGTCCAGTGGATTCTGGACAAGGCGATCCAGGTACACGGCGCGGGCGGCCTGTCGCAGGACTTTCCCCTCGCCGCCGCGTACGCGGGCATCCGCACACTGCGCTTCGCCGACGGACCCGACGAGGTGCACAAGAACGCTCTGGCCAAGAGCGAGCTGCGCAGGCAGCGGGAGGCCCGATGACGCGCGAGGAACTGCACCGGGCCGTCGCGGAGTTTCTCGCCGTCACCGATCCGGCGACAACCGACCGCCGGGAATTCCTGCGTGCCCGCTTCGACGCCGGTCTGGCCTGGGTGTACTACCCGGTGGGCCTCGGTGGCCTCGGGCTGCCGAGGGAATGGCAGGGTGAGGTCGATCGGCTGTTCGCCGAAGCCGGTGCGCCCGACAACAACCCGGGTGCCAACACCATCGGTCTCGGGATGGCCGCGCCGACGATCCTCGCGTGCGGCACCGAGGAACAGCAGCGCCGGTTCCTGCGTCCGCTGTGGACGGGCGAGGAGATCTGGTGCCAGCTGTTCAGCGAGCCCGGCGCGGGATCCGATCTGGCGAACGTGGGCACCCGCGCGGTCCGCGACGGTGACGAGTGGGTGGTCGACGGGCAGAAGGTCTGGACCTCGAGCGCACACCTGGCGCACTTCGCGATCCTGCTGGCGCGCACCGATCCCGGTATACCCAAGCATCGCGGGCTGACGTTCTTCCTCATCGATGTCACCCAGCCCGGCGTCGAGGTGCGCCCGCTGCGCCAGATCACCGGTGAGGCCGAGTTCAACGAGGTGTTCCTCACCGAGGCACGGGTGCCCGACACCCAGCGAGTCAGCGGCGAGGGCGACGGATGGCGGGTCGCCAACACCACACTCAACACCGAGCGCGTCGCCATCGGCGGCAAGGACACCGCCAGGGAAGCCGGGATGATCGGAGTGGTGAGCCGGACCTGGCGCGACGAACCCGAGCTGCGCACCCCCGAGTTGCACGATCGGTTGCTGCGGCTGTGGGTCGAGGCCGAGGTCGCCAGACAGACCGGTATGCGCTTGCGGCAGAAGCTGGCCAAGGGCATGCCCGGCCCCGAAGGGTCGGCGATGAAGCTGATCTTCGCGCGGGTGGCTCAGCAGCTGTCCGGTCTGGAGGTGGAGATGCTCGGTGAGCGGGGACTCCGCTATGCGGACTGGACCATGGTCCGCCCCGATCACGTGGACTTCACCGGGCGCGACGCCGGGTACCGCTACCTGCGGGCGAAGGGCAATTCCATCGAGGGCGGTACCTCGGAGATCCTGCGCAACATCGTCGCCGAACGCATTCTCGGACTGCCCGCCGAGGCGCGGACCGACAAAGACCGCCCCTGGAAGGACGTCGCCCGATGACCGAGCTGAATCTGGTCTACACCGAGGTCGAGGACGACCTGCGCGCCACCGTGCGTGCGCTGCTGAGCGCACACGGTGACCCGACGTCGGTGACCGCGCTCTACGACGGGGACCGGTCGCTGGTCGCGGGGCTGTGGAAGAACATCGCCGTAGACCTCGGTCTCGCGGGTCTGCTCGTTCCCGAGGAGCACGGCGGTGCGGGGGCGTCGGCGCGCGAGGCGGCGGTGGTGCTAGAGGAGCTCGGTCGTTTCGTCGCGCCGGTGCCGTTCCTCACCAGCTCGGTGGTGGCCACCACCGCGTTGCTCGGTGCGGACGCGTCGCTGCTCGGTGAGCTCGCCGCGGGGGAGCGGACCGCGGCGCTGGCCGTTCCGTTCTCGACGGCCGCGCACGCGCCGGTCGCGGCCGTCGCCGACGGTGGCACCGTCACCAGCGTCGCGGGTGCGCTCGAGGCAGATCTCCTGCTGGTACCCGTCTCCGGGCCGGAAGGCCTCGCGTTGCACGCTGTTGCGGCCGCCGACGCGCGGATCACCCCGGTGGTGTCGCTGGACATGACCCGTCAGCTGGCGGACATCACCTTCGATGACTTCACGGGGCCACCCGTCGTCACCGACGGTGTGAGCGCCGTGCGCGCCGCCCTGCTCGCGGGCACCGCGTTGCTGGCGTCGGAACAGTGTGGGCTGGCGCGCTGGTGCCTCGAGGAAACCGTGGCCTATCTGAAGGAACGTCGCCAGTTCGGTCGGGTGGTCGGCGGCTTCCAGGCGATCAAGCACCGCCTCGCCGACCTCTACACCGGCGTCGAGTCGGCGACGGCCACCGCACGCTACGCCGCGGCGACCCTGGCCGCGGCCGACCCCGACACCGCTGTCGCGGCAGGCGTCGCGCAGGCCTACTGCGGCGACCTGGCCGTCCTCGCGGCGGAGGAAGCGGTGCAGCTCCACGGCGGTATGGGCATGACCTGGGAACACCCCGCCCACCTGTACCTCAAACGGGCCAAGGCCGATCAGATCGCTTTCGGCACGGCGGGCACCCACCGCGCCCGCCTCGCCGAACTCGTCGACCTGCCCGTCTGAGATCCCGCGCCGACGGCGTGGACGGACCGCCGTCCACCGAGCACAGCAGATAGACTGTCGGGCAAGAGCATTCACGCTCGACAACGGGGTGAGGACGGGGGAGATGGCCGATCGTCCGCTGCTCTACCTCGATGTGGACGGGCCACTCAACCCGTACCACGCGAAACCGGAACGTCGTCCGCGCGGATACGAGACGCACCGCATGCTGCCGCCGTCGTGGATCGCACGCCACCGCGACATCCCCGTGCGGCGGGTGAAACCGTTACGTGTGTGGTTGAACCCGTCGCACGGCCGCATGCTCGTGGAGCTGTCCGCCCACTTCGAATTGTGGTGGGCGACAACGTGGGAACACGACGCGAACACCCACATCGCCCCGGTGCTCGGTCTGCCCGAGTTGCCGGTGGTCGAGTGGAGATCGCCCGGATGCACCGGGCCCGAGGGGACCTTCTGGAAAACCGCCGAACTGGTCGAACACGCGGCGGGCCGACCGTTCGCCTGGGTCGACGACGACATCACGACACCGGACCGCCGCTTCGTCGCAGCCTGGCACGCCACGCCGACCCTGCTGCGATTCGTGCACCCGGCGGCCGGTCTGGTCGAGGAGGACTTCACCGCGCTGGCGTCCTGGGCGAGCACCCTGCGACCGTGAACACCGTCGCGACGTAGCTTGCCCGCGACCGGGAATCGCTGCTCCGGTCGACTGACCACGAAACGACCTTCCCCGCCGCCCGCCGAGATCGGGGATAGGGTGGGCCGGGCGTTCTGTCTTGTCGGAGTCCGGCTGGCGCCGGACCGTGTGAGGGAGTGGTGCGAGTGCGGATCGATCTGACCGGGAAGACGGCGTTGGTCACCGGCTCCACCCAGGGCATCGGGGCCGCCATCGCCCAGGGGCTGGCCGACGCGGGCGCGCGGGTGGTGGTCAACGGGCGCTCCGCCGACCGGGTGGACGCGGCGGTCGCCGAGATTCGCGGCACCGGTGCGGACGCGGTCGGTGTGGCGGCCGATGTCACCACCGACGACGGGGTCGCCCGCTTGTTGCGTGACGTGCCCGATGTGGACGTTCTCGTCAACAACCTCGGCATCTTCGAAGCGGTGCCCGCACGCGAGATCACCGACGCCCAGTGGCGGTCGTTCTTCGAGGTGAACGTGTTGTCCGCGGTGCGGCTGATCCGGGCCTTTCTGCCGGGGATGATCGAGCGCGGGTGGGGGCGCGCCCTGCAGATCGCCAGCGATTCCGCGGTGGTCACGCCCGCCGAGATGATCCATTACGGCGTGTCGAAGACCGCACTGCTCGCCGTGACCCGTGGCTTCGCCAAGGACGCCGCGGGAACCGGGGTCACGGTGAACTCGGTGATCGCCGGGCCGACGCACACCGGCGGCGTGGAGGAGTTCGTGTACCAGCTGGTCGACCGGTCGTTGCCGTGGGAGCAGGCGCAGCGTGAGTTCATGCGCGTGCATCGCCCGCAGTCGCTGATCCAGCGGCTGATCGAACCGTCGGAGATCGCGAACATGGTCGTCTATCTGAGTTCGCCGCTGGCATCGGCCACGACCGGCGGAGCCCTGCGCGTCGACGGCGGCTACGTCGATTCGATCCTGCCGTAGCGCACGTGCGGGTGCCGGAAAACAGGCGGACCGGCTCCAGGGAGTGGGTGGTGCGGGTAGTTCGGTGCCGGCCCGCCTGCACACTATTCGTGGGCGGGGCAGACGTGGATGGGTGCGGGCCCCTCCGGCGCCTCATCGGAGGGTGAGTGGGATCGTCGTGTCGATGTGGGTGAGCTTCTGCGGGTTGCGCAGGTAGTAGATGCCGGTGATCCGGTCGTCCTCGACGCGAAGGGTGAGCACGCCGTCGCGCTTCCCGTCGATGAACACCGCGAGGCCGGGTCCACCGTTGACCAACGCCGGTTCGACGGTCATGGTGGCGGCGTGTCTGGTGAGCCCGCCGACGATGAAGCGCGACACCTTGTCGGCGCCGAGCACCGGGCGTGGGTTGGCCTGTTCGATCCCGCCACCGTCGCTGACGGCGACGACATCGGGCGCGAGGACGGCGAGCAATCCCCGCAGGTCACGGGTTTCCAGGGCCCGCCGGAACGCGTCGATCGTCGCCTCGGCCTGCTGGGCGCTCACGGTGCGCCTCGGTCTGCGTTCCTGGACGTGTCTGCGGGCGCGACTGGCGATCTGATGCACGGCGGCGGGTGACTTGTCGACCGCCGCCGCGATCTCGGCGTAGCTGATGCCGAAGGCCTCCCTCAGCACGAAGACCGCGCGTTCGGTCGGGCTCAGCGTCTCGAGTACCAGCATCAAGCCCATCGACACGCTGTCGGCGAGTTCGACGTCGGCGGCCACATCCGGTGCGGTGAGCAGCGGTTCGGGCAGCCACGAGCCGACATAGGATTCCCGTCGGCGCTCGAGCGAGCGCAACCGGTTCAGTGCCTGGCGGGTGGTGATCCGCACCAGATACGCGCGCCGGTCGTCCACCTGGTCCAGGTCGGCCCTCACCCACCGCAACCACGTCTCCTGCAGCACGTCCTCTGCGTCGGCGGCCGAGCCGAGCATCTCGTAGGCCACGGTGAACAGCAGATTGCGGTGCCGCACAAAGGTTTCGGTCGCGTCGACGGGAGTGCTCATCGTATGGTTCTCCGGTCGTGACTCAGGCGGTGGTCGCGGCGGCACGGCGCTCGCGCAGCACCTGTGGCCGGTGCTTGCCGTCTTTCGGCCACGAGTGCGAACCGGGCTTGTGTGCCTCGGTGACCAGGTGCTTCACACTGGCTTCGCACGAGAACTCCTCGAGCGCGCGACCGGCCGGGCCGGGGAAGTACAGGCGCATCGCGGTGTCGTCCTTGTGGCCGAGCTGGAAGATCCCGGCGCGGCGGCCGAAGCTGATGCACATGGCCTGGAAGGCCAGGTCGATGGGCGTGGGGTCGGTACCGTCGAGGCGATGCGCGATGGTGTCGGCGGCGTGGGCGCCGAGGCAACCCGCGACGTAGGCGCTCATGCGCAACGGCAGGTCCGAGGGCGCGCAGGAGTCGCCCGCAGCGACGATGCGATCGTCGTCCACGCTGGTCAGTGTCTCGTCGGTGAGCAGGCGCCCGGCGGCATCGGTGCGCAGTCCGCTGCGCGCCGCCAGGTCCGGAACTCCGAAACCCGCTGCCCAGATGGTGATCTCGCTGGGCAAGCCGGCGCCGACCGCCAGGCGCACCGACGTCTTCGTCACCTCGGCGACCTTGGACTCGGGGCCCTCGAGAAGGCCGACGCCCAGCTTCGTCAGGTACTTGCGCGCGGTGCGGCGGGCCCGGGGGTGCAGGTAGGGGCCGAGGACACCGCCGCAGACCAGGGTGACCGAACGTCCCTGTTCGGCGAGTTCGGTCGCGGTTTCGATGCCGGTGGGTCCGCCGCCGACCACGGTCACCGGAGCAGACATCGCCCGGTCGAACAGGACCGAGCGCAACCGCTGCGCCGATTCCAAAGTGGCCACGGGATAGGCGAATTCGGCGGCACCGCGCACCTGCGGTTCGGGGGCGCCGCTACCGGCCGCGTAGACGAGGTGGTCGTAGTCGAGGTCGGGGCCATCGGCCCGCGTAACGCGCCGGGAGTACGGGTCGATCGCGGTGACGCTGTCGACCAGGAGCGAGACACCGTCGGCCAGTACGTCGCGGTAATCGACGATCGCGTCGTGGGTGCCGCCGACCAGCTGATGCAGGCGCAGCCTCGGCACGAAGACCGGGCGCGGGTTGACCACGGTGACGCGCACGTCTCGACGTGAGCTGAGTCGGTTGGCCGCCATCACCCGGCGTATCCGCCGCCGATCACGACCACGTGGTTGGTGTTCATGGTGTCTCCTTCGCTCCGAGCGGGTTCGAGCACAAGACACCGCACGGGCGAGAATCCTGACATGATGTGACGCGGATCACTATCTCGCTACCACACCTCGATGGGCACGCTGTCGTGGTCGCCGCGCTGCCACTGTTCGGCCAAACGCGCCAACCGCGCCGGGTTGGCTACGGCACGCACGCCCGCGATCCGGTCGTCGCGCATCTCCATGATCGCCACGCTCAGGACTCGTTCGTCGAGGGTGAAGACGATGGCCGGGCAGCCGTTGACCAGGGCGGCGTGGAAATCGGGCAGGCGACCGTCGAGGTGACGACTGACCGTGTCCCGCCGGAAACCCGCCCGCATCGCGATCGCCAGCCGCGACGGACCGGCGAAGCGCACGAGCTTGCGGGCCGTCCCACCGAAACCGTCGGAGGTGCCGGTGGCGTCGGCGGTGAGCAGGGCGATGAGCTGTTCGGTTCGACCCGTCGAGGCGGCCGCGATGAACGCCTCGACGATGCGCCGTGCCGCCGCGCGATCGGTGCCGGTCCCGTTGCGGGCGGCGGTGATCCGACGGCGGGCACGATGCGCGTGCTGCTGGCTGGCCGACTCGCTGATGCCGAGGATGTCGGCGATCTCGGCATGACCGTACGAAAACGCTTCGCGCAGTACATATACCGCGCGTTCCACCGGCGTCAGCTGTTCGAGCAGCAGGAGCACCGCCAGCGTCACCGATTCACGCTGCTCGGCGGTGTCGGCGGGCCCGAGCATGGGGTCGCCGTCGAGCAGCGGCTCGGGCATCCAGGCACCGATCGCCCGTTCCCGGCGCACCTTCGCCGAACGCAGACGGTCGATGGCCAGATTCGTGACGATCTTGGTGAGCCAGGCCTCCGGCACCTCGACGTGGTCGCGCTCGACCGCCTGCCACCGCAGAAAGGCGTCCTGCACGGTGTCCTCGGCATCGGCGGCCGACCCGAGCAGGCGGTACGCGAGCGAGGCCAACCGGTGGCGGTTGGCCTCGAAACGCGCGACGGTCGCGGTGTCCATGAGCACGACTCTAGGCGGCGACGACCCCGGGCGATCCCGCGTCGGCGCGGGTCCGGTAGTGGTGGTCGAGTCGGCCGAAGGTGGGGCGGCTGATCGCCCAGCCGCTGGTCCCCACGATGGCCGACTTCACCCATACCGCGGGCCTGCCGCACAGTGCGCCCGGCTTGGCGCGGGCATCGCCGTCGACGAACTGGAAGATCGCGTCCGCGCGCCCGAGGCTCACGTGGTTGCCGACGTAGCTCAGCGATGTGCGCTTGACCGGGCGTCCGGTGAGTTCGCCGATGATCGTGGCCGTGGCCTGCTGCCCGGTGAACCCGGCCGACGCGCACGACATCGGTAGCGGCTGACCGTTGCCGCCGATGACGAACGCGCTGTCGCCCGCGACGAAAACATTCGGGTGCGACACCGACCGCAGCTCGCGATCCGCGGTGATCTGCCCGTTCGGTCGCACCGCCAGGCCACTGGCTGCCGCGATCGGGTGCACCGCGAAACCCGCTGCCCAGACGGTCGCGTCGGAGCCGAAGACGGTGTCGTCGGCCGCGCACGCCGCGCTCGGTTCGACTCGTTCGATCGTCGTGTTCTCGTGCACGGTGATGCCGAGCCGGTCGAAGGCCCGCAGCAGGTGCTTGCGCGCCTTCGGCCCGAGCCAACCGCCGACCTCCCCGCTGGTCGCCAGGGTGACCCGCAGGTCGGGGTGGGCCTCGGCGATCTCGGTCGCGGCCTCGATGGCGGTGAGGTTTCCGCCGACCACCAGCACGTCGCCGTCCGACCCAAGTGCGCGGAGGCGGGCGCGCAGCCGCAGCGCCGAAGGACGTCCGGCCACGTTGTAGGTGTGGTCGGCGACACCGGGGACACCGTGGTCGGCGACGGTGCTGCCGAGCGCGTAGAGCAGGGTGTCGTAGCCGAGACGACCGCCGTCGTCGAGGGTGACCCGACGACGATCGACGTCGAGCTCGACGACCCTGGCCACCCGCAGCCGGATACCGGTGCCAGCGAAGATTTCGGTCAGCGGGCGATGCGGCAGCTCGTGCCCGGCGGCGAGCTGGTGCAGCCGCAACCGCTCCACGAAGTCCGGTTCGGCGTTGACGACGGTGATCTCGACGTCGTCGGTATGCAGTTGACGGGCGAGGAAACCGGCGGAGAAGGCCCCGGCGTACCCGGCTCCGAGAACAACGATGCGGTGCTTCATGATTCGCTCCTGTCTGGTTCGCGTACACCCTGAACGAGACAGCTCCCGGTTTCCTGACAGCGCGCGGAGGTGAACTGGACCACACCCTGACCAAGCGCTTAGTGTTCCCCTATGTCACACCTGAACGGCGAGCCGACCGTGCTCATCTACGGCGCCTACGGCTACACCGGTGAACTCGTTGTCACCGAAGCACTCTCGCGTGGACTCCGGCCGCTGATCTCGGGCCGTTCGGCCGAGCGGGTCGGTGAACTCGCCGCACGGCACGGCCTGACGGCCCGTCCGTTCGATCTCGCCGACACCGCGAACGCCGCCGCGCAACTCGCCGATGTCGACACCGTGCTGCACTGTGCCGGGCCTTTCGCCCGCACCTACGAGCCGATGCTGGCGGCCTGCCTGGCCAGCGGGACCAACTACCTGGACGTGACCGGCGAGACCGAGGTCTTCGCCGCGATCTACGCCCGCCACGACGACGCGGTGCGGGCCGGTGTCACCGTGATCCCCGGCGTCGGGTTCGACATCGTGCCGACCGACCATCTGGTCGCTCGCCTGGTCGGCGAAGTACCCGACGCGGTCGGCGCCGACGTGGCGATGATCAGCCGTGGCGGTTTCAGCCGGGGCACCCTGCGCACCGCGGTCGACGGCATCGGCCGGGGCAACCTCGTGCGCTCCGGCGGTGCGCTGGTGAGCGTGCCCCACGCGCACCGCACCAGGACGATCGATGTGGGTCGGGATCGGCCGGTCCGGGTCGCCAGCACCCCGCTGGGGGACGTGTGCAGCGCGGGGCACGGCTACGGGCTCACCGAGGTGGCCACGTTCACCGCCGTGCCGCTGTCGTCGGTGGTGCGGGTGCTGAGCACGCCGCTGCGGTTCGTCACGGCGACCGGTCCCGGACGTGTCGTGGCCGACCTGGTGATCGACCGCATCCCGGTGCCCGACCAGGCGACCCGCGACACCACTCGTAGCACCGGGTGGGCCAGTGTCCGCCGTGCCGACGGCACCGGGCTGTCGCTGGCGGTCGATGTCTCCAACACCTACGCCTTCACCGCTCGATCGATGGTGCACGCGGCGCTCACCCTGCATTCCCGTCCCACGCCGCACGGCGCGCACACCCCGGCGAACGCGCTGGGTGCCGACTTCCTGCTGACGATTCCCGGCGGCGACATCAGCTGGCCGTATCCGGAGCCGCGTCCACTCTGAACGCCGCCTTCGGTGCCGCGATTGAGGACGGCGACCTCGGGTAAGTGCGCTGTGTCAGGAAGGCAGGTGACCCCATGACCTCGATGGATCCCGACCCGCGCAATACCCCCGACCTGGAACCCGGCGGTGGTGTTCCACCCGGTTCCACCCCGCCGGAGGCACCGCAGACCTCCGGTCTCTCGGCGCCGGAGCCGAGCACTCGCCACCATTTCCCGGTCACCGGTGTCGGTGCGGTGGTCGTGGTGCTGGTGCTCGTCGCCGTCTTCGTCGCCGTGGCGATCGGGCTGATCGCCGCGATCTAGAGACACCGCCACGCCGGAAATCCCGCAGGTCGCGGGATTTGTGCGCCAGACTGTGCGGATGCCGACATTTGCCAGGGTGTTGCACACAGTTGTGGCCGGGGCGCTGGTCGTCGCGGCTGGTCACGGCGTCGCGGGCGCCGCACCGTCCGGCAGTGCCGAGGGGCCGTGGGCGGGCGGCCCCGAGGGCGTGCAGGCCGCGGGCGCGGCGCTGGCCGACGGATTCACCGGCACGGTGGTGTGGGGGCGCGAGGCACACACCCCCGTCCCCATCGCCAGCATCGCGAAGGTGATGACCGCCGTGGTCGCGATCGCTACCGGCGATCTGGAACGTCCTGTCACCGTTCCCGCCGAGGCGGGTGCCTACTGCGCCCAGCACAACGGCAGCACCGCCGGACTCACCGCGGGCGAGGTGCTCACCGCCCGCCAGCTCCTCTACGCATTGCTGCTGCCCTCGGGCTGCGACGCCGCCTACGCCATCGCCGAGTCGTTCGGTCCCGGTCAGGCCGGTTTCCTCGGCCGGATGAACGACACCGCCCGCGTCATGGGCCTCGGCGCCACCCAGTTCACCGATCCGAGCGGCCTGCCCAACCCCACCGACGACTCCACCCACTCCACCCCGGCCGCGCTCGTCGCGCTCGGCGTGCGCGCGATGGCGCTGCCCGCGTTCCGTGAGATCGTCGCCGCCCGTGACCACCACGTCCCCGCCGACCACGACAACCGTGAACACCATTGGGAGACAACCAACAAGCTGCTGCACGAGTACCCCGGTGCCATCGGCCTCAAGACCGGCAACACCAACGCCGCCGGGCACTGCCTGCTGTTCGAGACGGTGCGCGCGGGCATCCCCCTGATCGGAGTGGTGCTGCACAGTTCCGACACCAGCAGCGCGGTCGCCCGCGACGACGCCACCCGAATCCTGAACTGGGCCTACGACCCTGTGTTGAGTGCGCTGGCGCCCATCGGCGTGCGCTGAGCGTCGCGCGCGGGTCGGCACGCCCGCCCGATCGCCAGTAACCTTTGCCCGTGATCACGTTGGGCAAAGGCGCCGCGCGGCCGAAGACGGCGTTGGCCGCGGTCGTCGCGGTGGTGTTCGTAACCTTCCTCGATACGACGGTGGTGAGTGTCGCGCTCGGCGCGATCCGCACCGAACTCGGTACCGATGTGACGCTGTTGCAGTGGGTGGTCAACTCCTACACGGTCGTCTTCGCCGGGCTGATGCTGGCCGGTGGATCGCTCGGTGACCGGTTCGGGCGCAAACGGGTGATGATCATCGGTCTGGTGATCTTCTGTGCGGGGTCGGTGGTGTCGGCCATGGCGAGCACCGTCGGGATGCTCATCGCCGGGCGCGCCATCATGGGTCTCGGTGCGGCGGCGTCGGAGCCGGGGACGCTGTCGGTGCTGCGCCACATCTTCCCCGACGACCGGGCCCGCGCGAAGGCGATCGGGGTGTGGGCGGCGGTGTCGGGTCTGGCGTTGGCCGCGGGGCCGGTGCTCGGTGGGGTACTCGTGCACGCGTACGGCTGGCGGTCGATCTTCTGGTTCAACCTGGTGATCGGCGCGGTGGCGCTGGTCGCGGCGCTGTGGTCGGTGCCAGAGAGTGCCGACCCCAGTCCCGAACCCATCGACTGGGCGGGTGCCGTGCTCGGTGCCACCGCCTTCGGCGCGGTGATCTACGCCGCGACCGTCGGCCAGGATCGTGGCTACACCTCGCCGCTCGTCCTCGGCTTCTTCGCGCTCGGTGTGGTGGCGCTCGTCGCCTTCGTCTTCGTCGAAACCCGTGCTCGCGCACCGATGCTCGATCTGAAGTACCTGCGGATGCCCGTGGTGCGCAGCGCGCTGGTCGTCGCGTTCGCCGTCTACTTCGGGATATTCTCGATCTTCTTCTTCACCGCTATGTATCTGCAAGTGACACAGTCGTATTCGGCCGCGCGCACGGCCGCGGTCTTCGCACCGATGGCCGGGACCATCGTGATCGGGTCGCTGGCGGCCGGGTACTGGGTGTCGCGCCGTGGCGCCCGGGTGCCGATGATCCTGGGCTGTGTGGTCGGTGCCGCTGGCATTCTGCTCACCCGGCAGGCGATGAGCGGAACACTGCACGATCCGACGATCGCGGCGGCCATGGCGGTGGCGGGCATCGGCTTCGGAATCGCGGTCGTCCCGTTGACGTCGGCGGTGATGACGGGCGTGCCCCCGCAGCACTCGGGAATGGCCGCGGCCGTGACGAATACGATGCGGCAGGTCGGTTCCGCGTTCGGGGTGGCGATTCTCGGTGCCGTGGTGAGCTCGTTCCTGTCCGCGGACCTGAAAGCCAAGATGAGCGAGCTCGGGGTGCCGACCACGCTGCAACCCGACGCCGTGCAGGCCGTGGAACGCGGGCGTCTGCCCGAGGGGGCCAACCCGTTCAAGTACCTGCCCTACATCCGCGATGTCATGGACGCGGGCAAGGTGGCCTTCCACCACGGTCTCGACGCGGCCCTGATCGCCTCGGCGGTCCTGATCCTCGCCGCCGCGGCCTTCACCGCCGTCGACGAACGACCGCGCGGACAACAGCGGGCCGGGGCCGTCTGACACAGGTCGCCTCGACCTGGACGGGCCTCAACCCCTAGTCCCCCTAACTCCCCACCAGAACACCCCCAATCCCCGCATCAACCGATGACCTGCGCACACCGCGCCCATACAGTCATCTCAGACCCGGTCGCCCCGCTTCATTCCCACTCTGAAAGGAAGAGGCCATGACCGCCAACCGCACCCCGAGCACCCCCGGCCAGCGCAGCGTCGCCCAGATGCGCCGAGCCCTCCCCACCCCCTGGACAGCCGACCTGACCGACCGCCCCAGCCGAGGCACCACCCGCACCCGCCCGGTCCTGCGCATCCAAGCCCTCGAGAACTGACTGCTCGACACGTCTCGTGTCATCTCGACCCGGTGACGGGCGGACGGGCTCAGGCGAAGTACGAGCTGCGGACGGGGCCGGGGGAGCGGACGGGGGTGCGGGGGCCGTGGAGCCAGGTTTCGGCGGTGGCCGCGACGAAGGTGGTGAAGGTGGTGTCGGGGTCGGGTGGGGTCTCGCCGTCTCCGGGGTCGGGGGTGGGGTCGGCGGCGGCGATGTCGGCGGCGATCTCGGACTCGGGGCGGGTGTCGGCGGGGACCGGCTCGAGGCCGTTGTCGCCCACCCGCTGAGTGGCGGCCCACGGTGCGATGACGGTCTGGTGGAGCAGGCCGCTGATGTCGGCCGTGACAGGGGCGGGCTGCGTCCAGCAGGTGGCGTGTTCGAACAGGATCTGACCGGGGGTGCGCTCGTGCAGGGTGACGACGAGGTCCGGGTCGACGGTGCGCAGGTCGTAGGCCACGACGAGGGTGTCGGCGGCGCCGGGTTCGTACTCCTGGGTGGGCAGGCCGAGCACCTGGCCCGTGGCGAGACCGAGGATGCGGTCGGGCCGGTCGGGCAGCAGCGACACCGTGCGTGGTGTGCGCCCGGCCGCCGAAAGCGCGAGGCCGAGGCGGTCGATGCCACGGCGGCACAGGGTGGCGCTGTCGCCCAGGTAGGCCCAACGTCCGGTCATTCCGGCGTCGAATCCGTAGGGCGACATCGTGGCGAGGTAGCCGCCGGTCAGGGTGAACTGCCACCCGCGCAGGTCTCGATCGTCCAGCGTGCTCACGGCCGCGGCCCGCTCGGCGCGAATCAGCATGCGGCCGACCCGATCACGGGCGAAAACCCAGTCGTCATCGGGTTCGGCCAGCGCGGCGAACTCGGCGCGAGCGGTCGCCGGATCGCCGGACAGGATCGAGTTGTACACCAGCAGATAGTGTTCGGCCCACTCGCGCGGACTCGACGAATACCGCAGCAGCACCTCGACGGCCTCGGCGTGACGATGTTCGTCCTCCAAGGCGGCCACCAGCTCCGCGAGTGCTTGTCGCACAGTGGAATCCACGCGCAACGATTCGCGCAGAACCGGAACGGCGGCGAAGGACAGACCATATTCGACACAGTCGTAGCCGAGCATCGTGAGTGCGCGCGGATCGGTGGCGTCCGGGAGAGCCGCTCGCGCACTGGTCGCCAGTCGCTCCAGTTCGGCGGCGTCGGCGAGCTCGATCAGGAAGGTCACGAGTTCGGGGAGCGGGAGCTGCTCGGCGATCGGACGCAGCGACCGCACCGACCCACCGAGATCCCCCTGGGCGAGCAAACCACGAGCGTCGTTCAATTCGATTGTCATCGCCATCATCCTGAGCGAGAAGCGAGACGAGGGCAACCGGGATTCGATGCTCAGTATCCGGCGGCGCTCAGTCGGCAGTCCGCCTCCAGCAGCATCCATCCGCTCAGCTGAACCGAGAGATCACGGGGCGGCTCGGTCCCGGTGTCACCGAGCTGGCTCAGCGTGGCCGCCACCGAGACCGGCCGAGACCAGTCGGATCCGAACAGCGGTAGCCCGTCGACCTCGCCGCGATGCGCCCAGGCCGCCCGTGCGGAAGTCCGCACGATTCTCGCGGCCGTCGGATCGCCGAGGGCGAGTGCGGTTTCGGACAGATAGCGCGCGAGGATGCCCATGAACAATCCGGAGTCGTCATCGGTGGCGCCGATGATCACACCGTTGTCGGTGAGCAGATCGTCGACCACGGCGACCAGCACGGCCGCGCGCTCGCGGTACACGGGGTCTCCTGTGCGCGAGAACAATTCGGTGTCGAGCCCGATCGCGACGCCCTGACAGTAGGTGTGCACCGTGCGGTCGACCGCGCCGCCGGGCTCGTGCACACCGTCGAGAACCAGCCCGCTGGCGGGATCGCGCAGCCGGGTGTGCAGGAACTCCGCCAGCCGGGCAGCGCGGGCGAGATCACCGAGCCGGGCCAGGGCGATGCCTGTCGGTCCGATCGCGGGGGTGTTGTAGAAGTCGTCGCCCGAACGCCACGGTACGGCACCGAGCTTCGGATTCCAGCCCTCGACCACGGCCCCGCGCAGGTCGTTCACCGCGTCCTCGAAGCACACACCCGGCAGCCGTCGCGCGCGGTCGAGCGCGAGCAGCAACCACGCCATGTCGTCGTAGTACCGGTTCGTCCACCCGGTGACGTTGCGGGTCCGGATCCCCCGTGCCAGCGCCACCACCCGGTCGACGCGCTCGGGTGTGCGGGCGCGCTCGGCGGCGTCGATCGCGCAATCGACCAGGTGGGCCTGCCACCAATAGCACCACCGCCCGAACGACTGGTCGGTGAGCGAGGCGGGCCAGACCAGAGTGCCGAGTTGCCGCTGCGGCAACCCCCACAGTGATCGGACGTGCCGGGTGACGATCGCCCGCTCGGCCAGGTCGGCGCGCCGTCCGCTCTCCCCTGGCACCGCCGCGCCACCGCGCGTGATCGCGCCGGTCCTGGTCGGCGGGGACAGTGCGGTGAGTGCCACCGCCGCGCCCGCGCCCCACAGCACCCGGCGGCGGCTGATCCCGTTGCCGTGCCGCTCCACTCGACTCCCTCACTGGACACCATCCCGGGCCAGGCACCGTATCGCCGCTGCCCGGCGTCGGCATGGCCGACCGGTGAACCGTGCCGGTGACGCGCGCATCGATCGGCTGAACACGGCATCGCGCCACCGTCGGAAACGCGCGACAGGCGACACGAGAGATGTTCGGCCGCAGGATGTCTCACCATTGTCGGCCCACAACGGCTACGGTGGTGCCGTGGCAAGGGACGAGACGTCCCACCGGCCCGCAGATCGTGCGGGTGCTCGAAGGCCACGGGGTCGAAGAAACAGCAAGCGTCACCGAGCTCGACGGTGCGGATACACAGGCGTATTCGTGCCGCTGCGCGGCGGTGCCGTGTTGATGTCGTTGGGGTAGCCAGGATGTGACGAACACGATGCTGACAAGTAGCCATTCGCAGCATTTCTCGTGTCGAAGCCATGTCTTTTCGCGAGTCATCCCCAAAACTGTCGACGATGCGGTAACTTAGCGGCTGCTTTGCCAATGATTGTCTGTGTGAAAGGAATTGGGTTCATGGGATTCGAAGCCACGGGAGCGATCGGCGACCACTACAACGAAGCCGGTGGCGCGTCGAGCCCCCTCGGCGAGCCGATCTCGGCGGAACTGGATGCCCCCAACGGCGGCAAGTACCAGGAGTTCACCGGCGGCGTCATCTACTTCAAGCTCCCCACCGGGGCCAAGACCGTCTACGGCGCGATCCGTCAGGCGTGGGAGGCCGAGGGCGGCGCGGGCGGCCGTCTCGGCTACCCGACCTCCGACGAGCAGGACATCGAGGGCGGCAAGATCAGCCACTTCGAGAACGGTACGATCAGCTACTCGATCGCCGACGATGCGGTGACGATCAACGCCTAGCGTGATCTTCGCCGGTGGGCACCGATCCGACGGGTCGGTGCCCACTGTCGTGTCCCGGTCTTGATCGGCCAAGGCCTGCGTATTCGCTCGGTAGCGGGGTACACGCCACCCACCTGAATTGTCGATGATGGGAGGCGTCATGGTGAACGTCGACGAGAAAGGCACGACCGGGCGAGGCGGACGACTGCACATCCCACGCAGCCGCGGCGCGCTCGGCGGCCTCGCGGTGCTGCTCCTCGGTCTCTGGGGTGCGCTCATACCGTTCATCGGGCCGTACTTCGATTTCGCCTACACACCCGACGAGCCGTGGGTCTGGACGACGGCACGCGGCTGGTTGCAGGTGCTACCCGGTGTGGTCGCGATCGTGGGTGGCCTGCTGATGTTGATGAGCCGCAACCGGGTGGTCGCCAGTTTCGGCGCCTGGCTCGGTGTGGCCGCGGGCGCGTGGTTCGTGATCGGACCGTTCCTCGCCGCACTGTTCCGGCTCGGGGACATGGGTGAACCGGTGGCCGGGTCGGACGTCAAGCGCGCACTGGTGCAGCTGACGTTCTTCTACGGGCTCGGCGCACTGATCCTGTTCTTCGCCGCCGGCTCGCTGGGCAGGCTGTCGGTCCGCAGCACCCGTGACATCGCTTTCGCCGAACGTACCCGCGTGGTCGGGGACGAACGGGCTCCCGTGGTGACCGACGACGCCGTTCCCACCCAGGGCGCGCACACCCGGGGATTCGGCGGTATCCGGCACCGGCCGGTGTGAGCGGTCAGGCGGTCTTGACCGTGACCATCGTGTCGGCGCTCGGGTAGTCGAGGACGCGCAGCCGCCCGGTGACCAGGTCGACGGTGTCGGCCACCACGCGGCCCGCGCGGCGCGCGTCGTCGGCGAAGCTGGTGCTCACCACCCGGTAGCTGCGCTTGGCGGTGAGCACGATGTCGCCCGCGCGCAGATGACCAGCGGAGCGGGGCGCGCCCGCGATGTCCTCGGCCGCGCCGGTCCCTCTGATGAGCTCGATCAACTTCAGCACTGTGTTCTCCAGCCTGTGAAAACGCCGCCTGACGTCCCGTCCGCCGGGTCGGCGAGCGGTATCCAGCTCTCTGTACCCCGAATCGTGACGGTTGAACCCTCCGATTCCGGGCACTCGTCGCAGTCCGGCGAGCTACGTCGTAGGGCGTCCAGGTAATTCCCAGGTCAGGCGCAGGTCCGCTCCAGGCTGGGCGATCACTGTCGGTGTCATGACCGACACAGACACCGCCCCGTGGGCGGCAACCGTGGCCGAGGTGACCACCGCCCCCGGGGTGGACGTGGTCGTTCCGGTCTACAACGAGGAAAACGACCTGGCCGACTGTGTGCGCAGGCTGCACGCGTTCCTGCGTGACGGGTTCCCGTTCACCGCGCGCATCACGATCGCCGACAACGCCTCCTCCGACAACACCCTGCTGATCGCCCAGCATCTGGCCACCGAACTCGACGGCGTGCGCGTGGTGCACCTGGACCGCAAGGGTCGGGGGCGGGCGCTGCACACCGTGTGGGCTGCCTCCGACGCGCAGGTGGTCGCCTATATGGACGTCGACCTGTCGACCGATCTCAACGCCGTGCTGCCCCTCGTCGCGCCGCTGATGTCGGGGCATTCCGAGATCGCGATCGGTTCCCGGCTGGCCACCTCGGCCCGGGTGGTGCGTGGACCCAAGCGGGAGCTGATCTCGCGCGGCTACAACCTGCTGCTGCGCACCTGCCTGGGGGTGCGGTTCTCCGACGCCCAGTGCGGCTTCAAGGCGATGCGTGCCGACGTGGCGCGCGCACTGCTGCCGATGGTGCGCGATCGAGAGTGGTTCTTCGACACCGAGCTGCTCGTCTTGGCCGAGCGGGCCGGGTTGCGCATCCATGAAGTGCCCGTCGACTGGATCGACGATCCCGACAGCCGCGTCGATATCGTCGACACCGTCCGCAAGGATCTGTTGGGAATGTGGCGCCTCGGTCGGGAGCTGGTCAGCGGACGACTGCCGCTGGCCGAGCTGCGCGCCGCGAGTGGCCGGGAACCGCTCGTTCCCGGCGTGCCGTCGGGGATGGTGGGGCAGCTGGTGCGCTTCGCCCTCGTCGGTGTGTTGTCGACGCTGGCGTATGTCGCGTTGTATCTGCTGCTGCAACCGGTGACGGGGGCGCAGGCGGCGAACCTGCTCGCCCTGCTGGTGACCGCGGTGGCGAACACCGCGACCAATCGAGCCTTCACCTTCGGTATCCGCGGCCCCCGGGGCCGTGCGGCCCAGCATGTCCAGGGGCTGGTGATCTTCGTATGCGGTCTCCTCATCACCAGCGGGTCGTTGTTCGCGTTGCACCGCTGGGCCCCCGGCGCGTCGGTGCACAGCGAGCTGGCGGTGCTGGTCGTCGCGAATTGTGTCGCCACGCTTGTTCGTTTCGTCGGGCTGCGGTGGGTGTTCCGTGCTGCGGGTGATCGCCGATGACCACGCTGATCGCGAGGCCGGAAGCCGAACCGGCAGTGAATAATTCGGCGACCCGGCCGAAATGGGAGTTTCCGGCGCTTGCTGTCCTGCTGATCGGCACGGCGGTGGCCTACTTGTGCAACCTCACCGCCAACGGCTGGGCCAATTCGTTCTACGCGGCCGCCGTGCAGGCCGGTTCGGTGTCGTGGAAGGCGTTCTTCTTCGGGTCGTCGGACGCGGCGAACGCGATCACGGTCGACAAGACCCCGGCCGCGCTGTGGCCGATGGAGTTGTCGGCGCGGTTGTTCGGATTCAGCAGTTGGAGCATGCTCGGGCCGCAGGTGCTGCTCGGCGTCGCGTCGGTGGGGCTGCTGTGGGCGACGGTTCGCCGGTATCACGGTGCGGCGGCCGGTCTGCTCGCCGGTCTCGGGCTGGCCCTGACTCCGGTGGCGGCGTTGATGTTCCGGTTCAACAACCCCGACGCGCTGCTGGTGTTCCTGATGATCGCCGCGGCCTGGGCCCTGTTGCGCGCCACCGAATCCGGGCGCGTGCGCTGGTTGGTGTTGTGCGGGCTGTTCATGGGGTTCGGCTTCCTGGCCAAGCAACTGCAGGTGCTGTTGGTCCTCCCGGCCCTGGTGCTGGTGTACCTGTTCGCCGGGCCGCCGAAACTGGGGACCCGCGTGCTGCACCTGTTCGCCGCCGGTGCCGCCATGGTGGTCGGCGCGGGTTGGTGGGTACTGATCGCGCAGCTGTGGCCGGTCGATTCCCGACCCTACTTCGGTGGCTCGCAGAACAATTCGATCATCGAACTGACCCTCGGCTACAACGGTCTCGGCCGACTGAGCGGCAACGAAACCGGCAGTGTCGGTCCGGGCGGTGAGCTGCCCCCGGGCGGCAACGGCATGTGGGGGCAGACCGGCCTCACTCGATTGTTCGACTCGGCGCAGGGTGGGCAGATCGCGTGGTTGCTGCCCGCCGCGCTGATCCTGACGGTCGTGGCGCTGGTCGTCTACGGCCGGGCGCCGCGCACCGACCTGCGGCGGGCGTCGGTTCTGCTGTGGGGCGGTTGGCTGTTGGTCACCGCCGCGGTGTTCAGCTTCATGCAGGGGATCTTCCACCAGTACTACACCGTCGCCCTCGCGCCCGCGATCGCCGCGCTCACCGCCATCGGCGCGGTGCTGCTCCGGCACCGTCGCGAGCGGCTGTGGGCGCGCGGATGCGCGGCCGCGACGATGGCGGTGACCACCGCGACGGCCTGGGTACTGCTCTCGCGCACCAGCGATTTCGTGCCGTGGCTGCGGTGGGTCGTCCTGGTCGGCGGAATCGGCGCGACGCTCGCCTTGTCGCTGCCACCCGCGCCCAAACGTTCGGGGGTGGCGGCCCTGCTGGCCGGTGCTGTCGCACTCGCCGGGCCTGCCGCTTACACCGTCGAGACCATCGCGTCGGTCAATACCGGGTCCATCCCCAGCGCCGGGCCGGACGTCCGAGGTGGGTGGGGCATGCCCGGCGGCGGCATGCCGGAGGGTCGGGGCGACCGGGGAGCGCCAGGTGTCGCCACGGGTAGTCCTTTCGGCGCCATCCCTGGCGACGGCGCCGCTCAGCCCGGCGCGGCGGATGAGGCTCTGATGCCGGGCGGGGGTGGTGCTCCGAACGGTCGTGGTGACGGCGGTTTCCTCGGTGGCGCGAGTCAGGTGAGCGAGGCGGTGATCGCCCTGCTCACCGACAACGCGGACGCCTACACCTGGGCCGCGGCGGCCACCGGCTCGAACTCCGCCGCGACCTACCAGCTGGCCACCGAACTGCCGGTGATGTCGCTGGGCGGATTCAACGGCAGCGACCCGTACCCCACCCTCGCGCAATTCCAGCAGTACGTGGCCGACGGCCGGATCCACTATTTCATCGGCGGCGGCGCCGGTGGACCGGGTGCGCGCGGCGACGACGCGATCACCGCCTGGGTGACGCAGAACTTCACCGCCCAGCAGGTCGACGGCGTCACCGTCTACGACCTGACCAGCTGAACCTCGGGTACGCGACGACCGTCGAGGTCGTCGCGTACCCGTTCACAGGAAACGCCCAGTTTCCTTCCAGGTCCGTGTGCGGTGGGCCAGCCATGCTGAAACCATGAGCGCCGACAAGCCCGAAGCCCGCATCCTCGTCGTGGACGACGAACCGATGATCGTCGAGTTGCTGAGCACCAGCCTGCGATTCCAGGGTTTCGAGGTGGCGACCGCGGCCGACGGCGCGGCCGCGCTCGACGCGACACGTAAGTTCCGTCCCGACGCCCTGGTCGTGGACGTGATGATGCCCGGCATGGACGGTTTCACCCTGCTGCGCCGGTTGCGTGCCGACGGTGTGATGGCCCCGGTACTGTTCCTGACCGCTCGCGATCAGACCGAGTCCAAACTGACCGGTCTCGGTCTCGGCGCCGACGACTACGTGACCAAACCGTTCAGCCTCGAGGAGGTGATCGCCCGCATCCGGGTGATCCTGCGCCGGGCGGGCGCGGCGGCTTCGGAACGGAGCCCGAGATTGCGCGTCGCCGACATCGAGCTCGACGACGAGAGCCATGAAGTGTTCAAGGCAGGGGAGCCGGTGAGTTTGTCACCGACCGAATTCACGCTGCTGCGCTACTTCATGGTGAACGCGGGCAAGGTGCTGAGCAAGCCGATGATCCTGGATCACGTGTGGCACTACGACTTCGGTGGTGACGCGAACATCGTCGAGTCCTACGTGTCGTACCTGCGACGCAAGGTCGACACCACCGAACCCAAGCTGCTGCACACCTTGCGCAGCGTCGGCTACGTGCTGCGGGAACCGCGATGACCGTATTCGCCGCGGCGGCACGGCGATTCGCCGCGGTGCCGCTGCGGGTCGGACTGGTGCTCGTGCTGCTCGCGCTCGCGGCGGTGGTGCTCACCTCGGTCGGTGCGGTCGTCACCACGGTGATGTCGAATTCCCTCACCGACCGAGTCGACGAACAGTTGATCGACGCCGCGCGGACCTGGGCGCAGCCGCGAGCGATGAAACAGGTCACCGACGCGGCGGGCACCACCCGCTGGGTACCCGCCGACGCACCGAACGGCGTACCGCTGGAAGGCGAGCAGCCGCGCCGCTTCGCCGAGATCCGAACCGGGCCCGACGGCGAGGTCTATCTCGAGTCGCCCGGCGCGACCGACGGCTCCGCCGGGCTACCGGATGCCACCGGCGGCGATCCCGGACCGCGCACCGTCGATTCCCGCAGTGGCCCCGACACCAGCTGGCGGGTGCTGACCACCACGAACGAGCACGGCTCGGTCACCGTCGGGCTGTCGCTGTCGGAAACCCGGCAGACGATCACGGGTCTGCTGCTGGTGCAGCTCGTCGCGGGCGTCATCGCGTTGCTGCTGCTCGGTGTCGTCGGCTACCTGGTGGTGCAGTGGAGCCTGCGCCCGCTGCGCGCGGTGGAGGAGACCGCGGCCGCCATCGCGGACGGTGACCTGCACCGTCGTGTCCCCGTGCGGGGTGTCGACACCGAGGTCGACCATCTGGCCCGCTCACTGAACGTGATGCTCACCCGTATCCAGGACGGTGTCGCCGCGACCGAGGCCTCGGAGGCGGCGGCGCGCCGGTCCGAGTCGCGGATGCGGGAGTTCGTCGCCGACGCCAGCCATGAACTGCGCACCCCGCTCACCACCATCCGCGGCTTCGCCGAGCTGTACCGGCACGGGCACCGCGCCGACCCCGAGACCCTGTTCGGTCGCATCGAGGCCGAGTCCATCCGGATGGGCGGGCTCGTCGGTGACCTGCTGATGCTGGCCAACCTCGACGCCAACCGCCCCCTCGAGCGGGCGCCGGTGGATCTGCTCGCGCTGGCCCGCGACGCGGTGGGCGATGCCCACGCGCGCGATGCCGGGCAGCCGGTTCCCCGGTCGCTCGACCTGGAAGTGGTCGGTGACGGCGCGATGGTCGTCCTCGGCGACGAGGCACGGCTGCGGCAGGTCCTGGCGAACCTGCTCGGCAACGCCCTCACCCACACCCCGCCCGGTAGCCCGATCATGGTGCGTCTGCGTCCTGGTGACGACGAGGTCGCCGTCGACGTCGTCGACGAGGGGCCCGGCCTGTCGGAACAGGCGGCGGCTCGGGTGTTCGAACGGTTCTACCGCACCGACGACTCGCGCGCCCGATCCAGCGGCGGCTCGGGCCTCGGGCTGTCGATCGTGCAGGCCCTGGTGGCGGCGCACGGCGGCCACGTCGGAGTCGCGAGCACACCCGGTCGTGGTGCCACCTTCACCGTGGTGCTGCCCCGCGACGGTCGCTGACTACGCCGTGACCGCGGCGACCTCGCGGTGGATCTTCCGTCGGCTGATGATCACGCCGAACAGTGTGGCCAGCGGCGTCATCAGGACCGCGTACACGGCGGCGGGCACCGCGATGCGCGCACTGTCGAGCACAGTGATCGCGAGGGTGATCGCGATCGCACTGTTGTGCACCCCCACCTCCATCGACGACGCGATCGCCTGCGGGGCGCTCACCCCGAAGGCGAGCGGCACCAGGTAACCGGTGGTGAGGCTGATTACGCAGAACGCGATGGTGATCGCCCCGACATCGAGGAAGTACCCACCGATCGCCGCCCGGTCCGCGATCATCGTGACCACCACGATCACCGCCAGAATCAGAATCGACGCGATCCGCACCGGCAGATCCATCCGGTCGGCGAATCCGGGCGCCCGGCGCCGCACCTGCATACCGATCAGGACCGGGATCAGCACGATCGCTATCACCTGCAGGGTCTTGCCGAACTGCAGTCCCAGTTGGCCCGTCTCGTTCGCGGCGAACTGGTGGACGGCCAGATTGGTGACCACCGGGACGGTCACCACGCACAGCATCGAATTGACCGCGGTGAGCGTCACGTTCAGCGCGACATCACCCCGGAACAAGTGGCTGAACAGATTCGCGGTCGCCCCGCCGGGCGAGGCGGCCAGCAGCATCATCCCCACCGCGAGCAGCGGCTCGAGGTCGAACAGCATCACCAGTCCGAACGCCACCGCGGGCAGCACGATCACCTGACACACCAGAGCCACCGCGACGGCCTTCGGCGCCCGCGCGACCCGGGTGAAATCGGCACCGGTCAACGACAGGCCGAGCCCGAACATGATGACGGCAAGCGCGGGTGGCAGAGCCGTGGAAAGGAATGAGGAGTTCATACACCACCGATCGTCGCGGAATCCTCACCTTATGCGGCAACAGCTTTCGCCACACCCTGCTTCGGGCGAACACGGTCACCGGTGCGGTCGGCCGGGTACCTGCTCAGGCGGCGAGGGCGTGGGAGTCGCGTGGCCACCGCTGGTGTGCGGCGTCGATGACGTAGGGGTGGGTGTGCTGGTAGAGCCGGTCGGTGATGCGCACCGCGTCGGTCAGGCGGGCCGGGTCGATGGTGCCGATCTCGTGCAGGTGGGTGATCTCGGCCGGGTCGTTGTGGGGCCAGGAGCGCAGCGCGACCGTGGCGCCGAGGGCGGCCGAGCCGAGGAGCACCAGCCAGGTAGTGGTGAAACCGGTCGCGGTGGAGAGCCATCCGGCGATCGGGTAGGTGAGCAGCCAGGCCAGGTGCGACAGTGAGAACTGCGCGGCGAACAGCGCGGCCCGGTCGGCGGGTTGCGAGGACCTGCGCAGGATCTGCCCGGTCGGGGTGAGAACCGCGGCGGTGCCCGCCCCGACCATCGCCCACACGGCCCCGGCCGCGAGCCAGCGCCATTGTCCGTCCGTGGCGTTCGACAGCGCGACGGCCGCGCCGAGACCGGTGAGCAGGACCGCCGCGCCACTGAGCATCACCGATCGGGGACCGACCCGGTCCAGCACTCCGGGCAGCGACAGCGCTACGACCATGGTGCCGAATCCGTTGGCCGCCAACAGAACCGCGACACCGGTCTGCGAACCACCGAGCGTGTCGCGCACATAGTTGACGGTGTTGACCATGACGACCGACCCGGCTGCGGCCACCACCAGGTTGAGGCCGAGCAGCCCGCGTAGCCGAGGCGTCGCGGCGAAGATCCGCATCCCCACCGCGATTCGTTGCCGGAAACTGCCACCGGTGGTCGCGCCCGCGTCGGGAATCCGGGTGGCGACCACGAGCACGGCCGAGATCACGAAGCCGATGGCGGTGCCGACGAACAACCAGTGGAAGCTGATGAGGGTGAGTGCGGCCGCCGCGAGCATCGGGCTCAGCAGCGTCTCCATCGTCGCGGCCAGCTGAGCCGCCGACAGCGCCCGGGTGTAGTCGCGTTCGTCGGGCAGGATGTCGGGGATCACCGCCTGATACGTCGGGGTGAAGGCCGCCGAGGCGGTCTGGAGCACGGCGATGAGCACGTAGATGTGCCAGATCTGATCGATGAACGGCAAGGCGAGCACCACGGCGCCACGGACCGCGTTGAGCGAGACCAGAAAGATCCGGCGCGGGAACCGGTCGGCGTAGGCGGCGACGATCGGGGCGACGGTCACGTAGACGAGCATCTTGATGGTGAGAGCGGTCCCGAGCACGGCGCCCGCCTCGGCACCGGCCAGGTCGTAGGCGAGCAGGCCGAGCGCGACGGTGGTCAGCCCGGTGCCGGACAGCGCCGTCATCTGGGCGGTGAAGAGCCGGAGATAGTCGCGGTTGGCGAACAGCGAGGTGATCATGCGTCGAAGGTACGACTCCTGGCGGCGATTGTAAACCCCTAGGGGGTATGGGTATCAAATCCGGTTTTCGGCCCCGACAGCCTCCTGACCCGGTGAGATGGTAAATACTTATCAAGTGATGTTGAGTGACGAATCAGTACCGGACGCGGTCACCGCGATCAGCCAGGTGATCGGCGCCGAGGCCTGCGCGGGCATCGGCTCCTTCCAGTTCTGGTTCGCCGACGGCCGCTGGGAATGGTCCGACGAGCTCGCCGAGATCTACGGCTACCGACCCGGTGAGGTGGAGCCGACGACCGAACTGCTGCTGTCGCACAAACACCCCGACGACCAGCAGGATCTCGGCACCGCGATCACCTGCGCCGTCGACGCGGGTGAACCGGTCTGCGGCAGGCACCGCATCATCGACACCCATGGCGACGAGCACGAGGTCATCATCGTCGGTGACCACCTCATCGACGACGAGGGCACGGTCATCGGCACCACCGGCTACTACATCGACGTCACCCAGCGCCTGGAGGACGAACGCAAGGAAATCCTCGACGAGACCCTGCCCGAACTGATCGAGGCACGCGCCGCCATCGAACAGGCCAAGGGCGTCATCGCCCTCATGTACGGGGTCGGCCCCGACCAGGCGTTCAAGGTACTGCGCTGGCGCTCGCAGGAGACGAACACCAAACTGCGTGACCTCGCCGCTCAACTCGTCGAGGACGCCCGACGCCTCGAACCCCAGATCCCCGGCTGCCGGACCCGCTTCGACCACCTGCTGCTGACCGCGCACGAACGCGTCGATCAGGCCTGACACGGCGGCGGAATCCGGCTGTATACCAGAGTTTTTCGGGTTTCCGGTGAGGCGTCGTCGCGTCACCGCGCAGTGCTAGGGTGCGAATCGTCGGCGCCCTCTGTGCCGCGTTGATCGATGGGAGTAATCGGTATGGGTGTCAGTTTGTCCAAGGGTGGCAATGTCTCGCTGACCAAGGCGGCGCCGAACCTCACCGCCGTCGCGGTCGGTCTCGGCTGGGATCTGCGGACCACCACCGGCACGGACTTCGACCTCGACGCCAGCGCCATCGCGCTCGGCGCCGACAAGAAGGTCGTGTCCGACAAGCACTTCGTGTTCTTCAACAACCTGAAGTCGCCTGAAGGCTCCATCGAGCACGTCGGTGACAACCGGACCGGCGAGGGCGCCGGTGACGACGAGGTCGTCAATGTCGACCTGGCCAACACCCCGCCGACCATCGACTCCATCGTGTTCCCCGTCTCGATCTACGACGGTCTCACCCGCAATCAGTCCTTCGGCCAGGTCCGCAACGCCTACATCCGCGTGGTCGACCAGGCCAACGGCGAGGAGCTGGCCCGCTACGACCTGTCCGAGGACGCCTCGACCGAAACCGCCATGGTGTTCGGTGAGCTGTACCGCAACGGCGCCGAATGGAAGTTCCGCGCCATCGGCCAGGGCTACGCCTCGGGCCTCGAGGGCATCGCCCGCGATTTCGGCGTCAATCTCTGATCTCTCCCGCACCGGGGCCGCCCAGCGCGGCGGCCTCGGCCGGTCGAACGGGTAGTGCGCTACTCGCGCGTGTGCCGCTGTCGGCGCCGCACGCTGAAGCGCATGACCATCGAAAACTCTTCCACCCACGTGGAGGCCACGGGCGAATTCCGTTCGGGCCCAGAAGCAGGCGCCACCCCGATCGGCAGTGTCGGACACGGTGTGCGCGAACTCCGCTACGCCGCGGTCGACGACCTGGCCGTCTTCGAGGGCGACATCGTGCTCGGCACCCTCGCCGAGATCGACGACCGCCGTCGGCTCGAAGGCATCGTCGTCACCGGCGAATTCTTCCGCTGGCCGGGCGCGATCGTTCCGTTCGAGATCGATCCGGGGTTGCCCGCCGCGCACCGTGTGCACGACGCGGTCGCGCACTGGCACGAGCGCACCAGGATCCGTTTCGTCCCCCGCACCGCGCAGCATCCCGACTTCGTGCGCTTCGTGCCGAGCACCGCGAGCCGGTCCCCGGTGGGTAGGCGGGGCGGCCCGCAGACGATCGAGCTCTCCGACGGCGCGCCGGTGGGCACCGTGGTGCACGAGATGGCCCACGCGCTCGGACTCTGGCACGAACAGAGCCGAGAGGACCGCGACAGCTTCGTCGAGGTCCGCCTCGCACACGTCGACCCCGCCCACCGGCACAACTTCGCCCAGCACATCACCGACGGTGACGATGTCGGCGGCTACGACTTCAGCTCCATCATGCATTATCCGCCGACGGCTTTCAGCGTGGACGGCAGCCCGACCATCGTCGCGCGCGTGCCGCTGCCGCCGGGCACCGGCATGGGCCAGCGCAGCGCACTCTCACCGGGTGACGTGGCCGCTGTGCACGCCATCTATCCCGGCTGAGTACCCCGTCGCGCGGAATTCGAGTGGTGCACTACTCGTGTCCGGCACCACCTCCCGCGCCCACGCTGACACCACCAGCACACACTCCCCGGGCGAGGTGACCCCATGGACAACGACAGCGAAGTACGCACCGACGCGTGGCGTGAACAGATGGACGCCGCGGCGCGACGGTTCGCCGCGACCGCCGAGCAGCGCGAAGAAGTGCAGCGCCGACGAGCCGCCACCGAGTCGGTGGTCGTCGACACGAAAGAGCAGATCGTCGCCCGCGCCGACCGGTTGCTCGTCGCCGGGGAGGTGCCCGCCAAGGCGGTGATCGACCTGGGCAGACACGACCCGGTCGACGGCATCGGCTCCCTCGAGCGGGTGATCGGCTTCGCCAACGAGTTGCAGGCGGTGAACTTCCTGACCCGAGGTGCCCGTGCGGCGCACGCGGTGGCCCGGATCTCGTTGAACGACAACGGCCGTCAGATTCCGATCGGCACCGGCTCGATGGTGTCGCCGCAGCTGCTGCTCACCAACAACCACGTGCTGCCGACCGTGGCGGATGCCGCGTCGGTGGTGGTCGAGTTCGGTGCCGAGGTCGCGGCGAACAACGTGCCCGGCCCCACCGTGCACTACCGGTTGGCGCCCGAGGAACTGTTCGTCACGAGTGAGCATCTGGACTACACGCTGGTGCTGGTCGCACCGAACACCGACGGTTCGGTCGCGGGCACGGAGTTCGGCTGGAACAAGCTGATCGCCGAGCCGGGCAAGATCGTGATCGGTGAGGCGATGAACGTCGTCGGCCATCCCTCGGGCAGGCTCAAGGAGATCTCGATCCGGGACAACCGCCTCGACCTGCAGCTCGAGCATTTCCTGCACTACCACTCCGACACCGAACCGGGAAATTCCGGTTCGCCGGTCTTCAACGATCAGTGGGAGGTCGTCGCCCTGCATCACGCCGGGGTGCCGAAGAAGGACGACAAGGGCCGGGTGCTGCGCAAGGACGGCAAGCTGTGGCAGCGCGGCGACGGTGACGACGCCATCGAGTGGATCGCCAACGAGGGCACCCGGGTGAGCGTGCTGCTGCGCGACCTGGCGTCCCGGTGCTTCGAGCCCGCCCAGCGCGCGCTGCTCGACGAGCTCGGTCCCACGGCGGCGCTTCCTGTGGTCGAGGCCGTGGCCGCGCCGGTGCCACAGCCTGTTCCGGTACGCGAGAGCACCGTGCGCGGTCTGCGCGGACGACCTGTCGGCACCGGCGGACGCAGCGTGCTGTTCCTGCACGGGCGCGGTCAGCAGGGCCGCGACCCGGCCGAACTGCGCCGCAACTGGACCGCCGGATTGAACAAGGGCCTCACCCTGGCCGGGCTCGCACCCGTCGACCCCGCCGACGCCTACTTCCCCTTCTACGGCGACCGGCTCGTCGAGAGCATGGACACGCGGGAAGCCGTCGACGCCGGCCCCGCCCTGTACGAAGACCTGGTCGCCGAGGCGGCGCACCGCGCGGGCATGCCGACCGACCTGCCCGCCGACCCGCAGAGCCGCGAACTGTTCGGCGGCTTCGGTGCGGTGCTGCTCGACCGGTTGCACGACCAGTTGAGTTGGATCGCCGCCCGCAGCGGGCTCGATTCGGCGCTCATCGGCGCCATCTTCAAGGACGTCGCCGCCTATCTCGACGACGAACGAGTCCGCAAGGGCGTCCTCGACGCGGTCCTGGCCGATGTGCCCGGCAGCGGCGAGCTGATCCTGGTGAGTCACAGCCTCGGCACGGTGGTCGCCCTCGATCTGCTCACCCAGCTCCCGCAGGAAGTGAAGGTGCGCCTGCTGGTCACCGCGGGCAGCCCCCTCGGACTCGACGGGGTGTACCGCAAGCTGCTCACCGGTGGGGCGAATCGGCCCGAGCGGGTGGGTGACTGGCTCAACACCTGGTACGCGGGTGACCCGATCGCGATCGGCTGCCCGCTGAGCCAGGCGTGGGGGCCCGGGCTGCGGGAGGTCGCGGTCGAGAACTCGAAGGAACACGCGCACGACATCGCCGAATATCTCGCCCACGCCGCCGTCGCCGCCGCCATCGGTGGCGCGCTGTCCGCATAACTCTCACGAAGGCAGGTGCACCATGACACTCGAACTCGGCGACCACGTCTGGTACTGGAACGGCCGGATGTCGACCGACAAGAACATTCCCCGAGCCGAATGGTTTCCCGGTACGAATCCGCACGATCCCACCGACTACGGCGGCCACGGCAAGGAGATCTTCCACTACGTGATCCACGCCGACGAAATCGCCCGTGGCCGACCACATATGCGCAATCACGAGGGCAGCTTCGCGTGGCTGAACAACAATCCGGGCAATATCACCGGGGTGCCCGGTGGCCCGGACTACGGCCAGTACCCGGGCAAGTTCAATTGGCACAACTTCCTGGTGTTCCCCTCCTGGGGCGACGGGTATTTCGCCATCGCGCAGCTGTTGCGGTCGGCGTCGTATCGCGACCTGTCGATCCTCGACGGTTTCGCCCGGTACGCCCCCGCCTCCGACGGCAACGATCCCGCCACCTACGCCCACGCGGTCGCGAACGCGCTCGGCATCTCCGTCGGCACGCGCCTCGGTGACCTCGACGACGACCAGATGCGGGTGGTGCAGGACAAGATCCAGGAGATCGAAGGCGCGGTGCCCGGGGCCAGCCTGGCCTGGGATTCCGAAGAGGTCCCGGCCGAGATCGCCGCGCAACTACCGGCCTTCCGGCGGATCCCGCGTCCACGCGCGCTGGCGCGTGGCGCGTTCACCATGGACATCTCCGCGCCCGTCGACCCCTCGGGGTATACCCGGGCACACGGCGGGCCACACCAGGGCGGGCATCAGGGACCGCACTGGTACATCGAGTACGGCATGGACCTCGGCGGCCAGGCGGGTACTCCGGTGTTCGCCGCGTTCGACGGTCACATCACCCGCTTCACCCCGCACACCCCGGCCACCGACAGCGGAAAGGTCTACGGCGCACAGATCTTCCTGCGCGCGCCCAACGACATGATGGGCGGCTTCTACACCCACCTCACCGATGTACCCTCGGGCCTCGGTGTGGGTTCGACGGTGTCACGTGGCGACTTCCTCGGCACGGTGCTCGAATTCGGCGGCATCCCACCGCATCTGCATCTCGCGCTGGTGGAGATCATCGGCGGTGCGCCCGGCGGCCAGTACGTGGGCGTCGATCTCTATCAGACCTTCCTCGGGCTCGAAACAGCCGCGCCCGGCGCGGTGGTGACGGTGACCTTCTCGCAGGACGGATCGGCGCCGGGGGAGGGCCTGCGGGCCGGGCCCGCCGAATCCGTTCCGGTCGGTTAGCACGCGGGCGTTGGAGGGACACCCCGATGCGCTACCTGCTGCTGATCCGCCCCGAGGACCACCTGATCCTCGGGGTGCGCTGGACCGGATGCATCCCCGACGGCACCGGCATGCTCACCGCCGGGGACGGTGCCCGGCTCACCGTGATGTTCCCGCCGCAACACGTCGGGGAAGAATGCTCGCCGCCGTTCTCGCCCGCACCGGTGACCCTGGCGGCGGGCACGACCGGCGCGCTGGTTCCCGGCTGGCGTGGGGTGCTCGCCGGGCCGAGCCGGATCGTCGTCGCGGTGCCGCCCGGTCGGCGGATCGCCCTGACTGTCACCGGGATCCTCGAAGCGGTGGATGCCGCGCCATTGGTGGTCGACCCGGGGGAGACCGCCATCGAGATGCCGTGGCGCACGATCCTGGTTCCCGGTGGTGCCGGGCCAGGCCCACGTCGCGTCGATGCCCGAGCCGACGACGCGTGGCTATCGGACGCGCCGCGAATCGCCGCCAATCGGCGGAACGGTCGTGGTGCGAGCCGATCCGGAAACGGGACCGTGGTGTGCAGACATACGGGCGCCACCGGGCCGGATGGTGTGCACGGTGTCTGGCGCACCCGACTGGTCGACGCGGAAACGACCGAGGTCGTGACACTGTCGGATGCGCGGTTGGGGGTCCGCGTCGTCGACCACGACATCGCCGACACCCTCGACCCCGACTTCGGGGCCAACACCCTCGGCACCCCGCGCGCGGTCCGCACCCGCCTCGTCGCCGAGACCGCGACCAGCCCCGCGAGCGCGTCCAGGCTGGAGTTGAGCGCCCTCGGCGGCACCCTGCATGCGAAGGGCACCTGGGCGGCGTTCGAATGGGAACAACGCGTGGTACTCGGCCGCGACATGCTGGTGCGCGCGCGATTCGAGGGTGTGCTGTACCCCCTGGGCCATCGAGCGGAATACCTCGAGGTCGTGACGAGGGAGTTCGACCTCTCGACCGGTGGCGCTGCGGTGCTGCGGCGGATCGGGGTCCTCACGGTCCGCGAACCCGTGCGTGGCCCCGCTGAGGAGCCCGAGCTTCGGCGTCGGTTCCCCCTCGGCACCGTGGAGATCGCGCGCACGATCTTCACCGACCTGGAATCACCCAATACCGGTACGGGCTGGCAGTTCACGGGCCTGCCCGGTGTCGGCGAGCAGGCCACCCACTTCCAGCCGACCACCACGGCGGGCCTGCCGGTGCTGTTCCCGGTCCGGTGCGTCACCGCCACCGGTGTGGTGAGCTTCGACGTGCCCCTGCTGTTCGTCACCGAGATCGCCCTCGGTGCGGGCACCTCGCTCACCGATCCCGGTCTCGCGCAACGACTTCGCGACGACTACGGCACCGTCACGGTGTCGATCGCCCCGACACCCCTCGACCTGACGGGAGCGGGCGGGCGTGGCCGCGGCGACATCCACGAGGTCCACGGCCTGACGCTGGCCGGTCTCGCGCAGCAGCGCCTGACCGACGGGTACCGCGCCGGACTTGATCGACTCGACATCGCCCTTCCCGCCTTGCGGGTCCTGCGCGGCGACGATCGCCTCACCCCGGTCCGTCTCGCCGAGAACTTCCTGCGTGACGGTACCGCCGACATCGTGCTGGAAATGTTGCCCGACCAGGCCCGCGAGATCGACTTCGGTGGCGACGCCGCACGCTCGGGTGGTCTGTTGACCCCGAAGTACGTCACCGATGCCATCTCCCGCACGCTCGGTCCGGTGAACCTGCGGGCGCTGCCCGATCCGGCGACCGGACTGATCGACCCGGCCGCCCTGTTCCCGTCCGATCAGGCCGCGCTGCTCGGTTTTCCCCTGCGCACCCTGGTGACCCAGTTGCGGCTGCCACCGGAGATCACCGCGGTACCCCGGACCGGCGCGCCACCGGAAGTGCGGATGAACTGGCGCGACGTCGCCCTGCGGTCGGTCGGCACGTTCGTCGCCGGACCGGGCACCCGACTCGACCTGACCGTCGTCGCCGCACCCGATCACCACGAAACACGCTGCACGGTCGAGGAATTCACTCTCGAACTACCGCCGGGATCCAAGCGGGTGCTGCGGCTGAGCTTCGCCGCACTGACCTTCACCCAGCGCGGGAGCAACGCACCCGAGGTCGCTCTCGACGGACTACGGGTCGAATTCGTCGGCGCACTGAACCTGCTGAAGGAACTCCAGGATCTCGTGCGGCTCGGCGACACCGGCAAGATGCTCGACATCAGCACGCGCGGCATCACCGTGCGCTACGCGCTGCCGTTGCCACCGGTCACCGCCGGAGCGTTCGTGATGCGCAACATCGCCCTCACCTCGGCCGTCGACATCCCGTTCGACGGCCGACCGGTCGGATTCACCTTCGGCTTCGCCAGCCGCGCGAACCCCTTCCAGCTCGCGGTGATGATGTTCGGTGGCGGCGGCTACCTCGAGCTGGAGTTGGACCGCGACGGTCTGCGCCGCTTCGAGGCGGCGCTGGAATTCGGGGCCTTCGTCGCGGTCGACTTCGTCGTCGCCTCCGGTGAGGTGCACGCACTCGGCGGTGTGCGGTTCACCCTCGAAGCCGACGGCGCGGTCACTCTGTGCGGGTATCTGCGCATCGGCGGCTGCGTCGAGGTCCTCGGGCTGATCAGTGTGTCGATCGAACTGTGCCTGTCGCTGACCTACCGCTCCGAGCGCAACGCCCTCGTCGGCCGGGCCACCCTGGTGATCGAGGTCGACCTCACGCTCTGGTCGGACAGTGTCGAAATCGACAGCGGCGAATGGGTGCTCGCGGGCGGGGCCGCACGTAGGCCCGCCGTGCGTGACCGCGATGCCGCCATGGCTCGATGGCTCGAATACCGGGCCGCGTTCGCAGGAGTAGGACAATGAACGAAGCCGAACACTTCCGGATCGTCACGGAGGCGACGCTCGAGCACCCGGTGGGTCGGGTCGCGGCGAGCCACGACGGGCAGCGGATCTTCGCGGTCACCGCGTGGTCGCTGTTCGGGAACGGCGAGGGCCCGCCGGGCGCCAGCATGCTGGACGGGAGGACCGGGCAGGTCCTCTGGAGCACTGCGGATGTGCTCTGTTTCGACGTGCTCTTCGCCCCCGACCGGGAGTTCTTCGTGTTCACCGGGATGAACACCGCCGACGAACGGTGGGTCGCGCTGATGCGCACCGACACCGGTGAACAGCTGTGGACGCAGCGCGGCGGCGGGTTTCTCGAACTCGCCCCGGACGGCAAACGGCTCGCGCTCATCGGTGTGCTCGACGACGGAGCGGGTGGGGAGTTCGCGCAGAACATGGTGCTCGACGTGCCGAGCGGCGCGGTGCTGTATCGGCAGGGAAACTCCATGACCCGCCCCCGATTCCGGTCCGACTCGGCGCTGCTGTGCACCGGCTGCCCGTCGCTGGTCGACCTGGCGACGGCCACTCCGCGATGGCAGGTGGGCGACCACACGAACATCCCGTCGGCCGCCGAATTCACCCCGCGCGGTGACGGCGTGATCTTCGCGAGCGCCACCACGGGCACCATCACCACCTACGACCTCGACCCCGACGCGACCGGTGCCGCGGTCGCGCGCGGCGCCGTCGCCGCACCCGAACTGGCGAACATCAACACCTGGTTCGAGAGCCTGTTCTACAGCCCCGCCCGCGAAACCCTTGTCCGCGTGGGCAATCAGGGCGTCGCACTGCTGTCGGTGGTCGACGGTGGCGTGCGCAGGATGCTGCCGGTCCCGGGCAACGGGCCGTTCGCGGGCGTCTTCCTGCCGCGCGGCGAGCGGCTCGCGGTGAATGTCGCGATCCCGCCCGCGACCGAACCGGCCGGGGTCAGCGTGATCGAGACCACGGGTGATTCGGTGGTGTGGTCGGATCCGGGACACACGGTGTGGCACCTCGCCGTGTCCGGCGACGGAACCACCCTCGTCACCGGCGGTGAAAACGCTGTTCGTGTCTATGAATTGGGTACCCCCGCACGATCCCGGCGCGACTGTGGTGCTCGCATCGGTGCCGTGTCCGCCAGTGACAGCGCGGCCGGGATCGTCGCCGTCGCGGCCGAGGCGAAACTCGTCGTCTTCCGTGCCGCGACGGGGGAGCTGATGCTCGAACGGGTGCACCCCGGCCCGATCGGCACCGTGGCGGTGAGCCCGGACGGACACGGCGTCGTCACCGGCAGCAGCGACGGTCGCTGCAGGCATTTCGACACTCTCACCGGTGCTCGCTGGACCGCGCGGCACACCGGGGCGGTCAACGCGGTCGCCGTGAGCGACGACGGGACCCGCGTCGCCACTGCCGCCGCCGATCGCACCGCCCGCCTGTTCGACCGGGCACCCGGTGCCGATCCGGAGAACGTCACCGAGCTGTGGTCGCATCAGCATCCGCTCGCTGTCACCCACGTCGTGATCGGACCGGCGGCCTCCTGGGTTGCTACAGCGGCCCTGGATCGCAAGGTGCGCATCCTGCTCGGGACGACCGGCGCCGAGGTTCACCCACCGTTCGAACACGACGCCAAGATCCGGGGACTGTGCGCCCGGGCGAACACGCTCGTCACCGCGAGCGAGGACGGCAGCACCCTGGTGATCGACGCCGCGACCGGGGTGCGACGCCTGCGGATCGAGCACCCCGGCCCGGTGACAGTGCTCGCCCTCGCACCCGACGGCAGTCTGCTCGCCACGGCGGGCGGGTCGACCGTCGACCTGCTGCGGATCGACGGCGACCGGGAGGTTCTAGTGCACCGGCTCACGGCACGAGCGACCGTGAACGGCCTGGCATTCGCGGCCAACGGCCAGCTGATCGTGTCCGCCGACGACTCGGTCGTCGCGGTGATCGACCCCGTCAGCGGGCGTGAGATCGACCGGTTCCTCCAGCCGATGCCGATGAGTCACCTGGCCGCCGGTGCCGACGGTCGGGTGATCGTCGGCGGCTGCACCGACAATGTCGCACGGGTCTACGAGGTGGACGATGAGTGAGATGCTCTGGGTGGCGGTGCCGTCCGGCCGTGACGGTGCCGAGCTGAGCGTGCGGGTGCTCGTCGTCCCGAGGCTGGACGAAGGAACCCTCGTCGACTTCGGGCTCGCGGACTGGCCGTCCCTGCTCAACGACCAGACGGGTTTCGAACTGCGCGTGCGCACCGACACAGGGGAGCGGGTGGTGGCCTCGGCGCCGCGCCTGGTGGCGCGGGCGCGTTCGGAGCTGTGGCACGAATTCTTCGGGGGCGATGCGGGTTTCGTCCGGCAATGGGAGGACCGCACGGTAGGACCGCCGCAGGTGTCGGATACCTCCGCCACCGCGACGAAGGTCGCCGCGACCCTGCGCACCGTCACCCGCGTCGGCGCCGAACGCCCACCGGAGGAAACCGAGGCGGCGGTGCGCGAACAACTCGCCACCTGGCACGGCACCGCCACCGCGCCGGTGCCCGACGACAACGAACCACCCCCACCGGTCGTCGCCGATTTCCATCGCACGGTGGCCAACCTGCGCGAACACCCGGCGGTGCTGCTCGAACTCGGGCTCGTCTTCGAACTGCGCTGTGCCGCCACCGATCTGGGCGAGGGCACCGCGCTGCTGAGCGTGCGCTGTGTCGACCCGCCGTTCCTGCGCAACCTGGTCACCGCACCGTGGACCCGCTACGAACTCACCGCGACCGGGTTCCGGCCCGCGCCCGATCCCTCGGCGTCCTCCGGCATCCGCGCGGGCATGCTCGACCTGTCGGACTCGGTCTCGCTCACCGACCCCTCGGCGCCCGCCGCGTCGCGCCGCTGGGCCATCGCCACCTTCGACATCGACGGCGGTGCCGACGGATTCCGTCAGGCCGCCCACGATTTCGCGGCCAACACCCCGGCCGATCCGGTGCTGCCGCCGGTGCGTTCCAGCGGTATCACCCTGCTCCAGCCGGGTCGCGGCCGCGAGTACCTGGCCCGCAGCGGCGCAAGCACCCGGCGAGCGCGCGACCTCGGTGACGTCGTGTTCACCGCCGAGGATCTCGTGCTCGGCTACCGCGTCGACATCCGCCGTGAGGGCACCCCGTGGCTGTCGGTGTGCGCCCGCGACGCGGGCTACCGCGTGAACGGCGTCGACATCGTCGCGGGCCGCGAAGAGGGTCACGTGAAACCCTTCGCCGCCGTGCGCGGCGCCGACGGGCAGTTGCGCGCCGACGAAGCGGTGCTGCGCTGGGACGGGTGGAGTCTGGCGCTGCCGTCACCGAACCTGCGCGGCGACACCACCGGTCCGGCGCGAAACCCCGCGCAGCCCTTGCCGTTCGACTTCGCCTGGGACTACACGGTGCCGCCACGCAGCATGCCCGCACTGCGCTTCGCCGACCTGTATCAGGTGCGGGTACGCATCGCCGACATGGCGGGCGGTGGGCTCACCACCGCCGAACTCGACGACGCCACCGTGGCGAGCGCGGCAGTGAGCTATCTGCGACACGACCCGGTTCCGCCGCCGCAGGTGCACGGGCCCGCCGCGCTCGCGACCGGTGCCACGGTGACCCGCCTGGTCATCCGCAGCGACGCCGGTCGCAGTGTCGCCGACCTGCACGCCGAGAACCCGGAATATCCCGTGCGCGACAGTCGTGTCCTGCGCGCACCCACCGCCGCCCTGTCGCTGGTCGAACAGCACCGGATGCTCGACGAACGCACCGACGAGGAGTCCTTCCAGCTCGCCCAGCGGGCCATGGACACCGACGGCAGCGGCGCGGGCCTGCCCGATCCGGTCGCCAGCGGGGTACGGGCCCAGGCACGCTTCGGTGAGGCCGGGCTGGTCGCGACGATCGGTGACCACAGCGCCTGGTCGCCCGCCTGGCCGCACTACGGGGCCAAAACCGTGGAACTGCACGACAGCCCGGGCGCCGAACCGATCACCGTGCGCTGGAACGGTGACGTGCTGAGCATCGGGCTCGCCAAGGGCAAGCAGGCCAGGATCGAGCTCAGCTCCACCCTCGACGGCGAGCTGTCGAACCATCTGGCCATCAGCGACGCGCTCGCCGGTGGCGCGGGGGAGCCGACGATCTCGCCCGACAGCACCAAGCTCGGCCGCAATCCCGCCGTCACCCCGCCCGTCCGGATCGAGGTGGTGCACGCGGTGAAACACCCACTGCGCGAACCCGTCTGGGAACTGCCCGACGAGGCCGTCCATCGCCAACCCGGCGACCCGACCGCATTGCTCACACCGATGTTCACCGACGCCGGTCTCGACCCGCACAGTACCGGCCGACTCGGTGTCTCCGCCGCCTGGACCGATGTCACCGACACCGGCACCAGCGCCGCCACCGCGCTGACTCCGAGGACACTCGCCGCTGTCCACAGCCAGGTGATCGACCCCGGGCACATGCCATCGATGCGGTTCAGACACGAATTCGGGGACACCCGCCACCGCACCGTCACCTACACGCTCGAGGCGGCGAGCCGCTACCGGCAGTACTTCGCGGCCACCGATCCCGACTCCGACTTCGCCCTCACCCGCCCCCAGACACCGGTCGTGATCGTGTCCAGCGCGCGACCCGCCGCGCCGGTGGTGCTCGGGGTCGTCCCCGCCTTCGCGACCCGGGTCGTCAGAACCGGCGCCGATCGCCTCGAATTCAGCAGGGACAGCGGACGCATCCGGGTCGAGGTGGCACGGCCCTGGTACGAAACCGGTGCGGGGGAGCAGCTGGGGGTGGTGCTCGCACCGGACGCCGACCCGACCCCGACGGTGGCAGCCACGGTGAGCCGGGCCGGGCGCGACCCGTTGTTCGGCACGCCGGATCTGCCGTCGTTCCCGCAGGCCGAATGGTTCCCCTCGGCCGTCGAGCCGGTGGACGTCGTCGTCCCCGAACTCGGCGAGTTCGTGGCGGTCGCGCCGCACGAGGTGTCGCCGGGAACCGATCGGTGGTTCGCCGACGTCCAGCTCGCCGTACCGAGGGAACAGCAGTCCTATCACCCGTTCGTCCGGCTGGCGGTGGCCCGCTTCCAGCGGCACAGCCTCGACGGGATGTACCTGTCGCCGATCGTGATCACCGACGCGGTGCCGTTGCTGCCCCACCGGAATGTCGTGGTCGAACGTTCGGGCGACCAGCTGCGCGTCGCGGTCGGGGGCACGTCACCGAACCCACTCAACCGGTTGGAGCTGCGCCTGGAGTCCTGCCCGGCGGGCTCGGTACCCGAGTCCGTCGACCTCGTCGTCGACGATCCGGCCGAGCAGCAGGGCCTGCCGGTATGGCGGCCGGTCGGCGCGGTGGTCGAACGGGCCGAGGACGGTGCCGTCGCGCCGTTGACGATGCCGCCGACCGCGGACCATCTGCGCCTGCGCCTGTGCGAAACCGAGAAGCTCACCGGCCAGCAAGCTCCGGATCTGCCCGCCGAACTGCGACTGCGTACCGTCTTCGTCGCCACGATCGTGTTGCCGGTCGAGTGGTATCGCGCGTGAAAAAGGTGCGGGGGAGCGCCCCGCACCTTCTCACCTCTCAGGGTGTGAACGGACGCTGGTCGAGGAAATCGGCACCCGCGTTGAGCGGAAACAGATTCGGCACCTGATCCGGCGGCATGATGTTCATGATCTGCCGATGGAACTGCGTGTACCCACCCGTGAAGGCGCCGTTGGCCCACACCTCGAGCAGTGAACCCGTGAACTGGCCGTTGACCGGCCCGTCATAGGACAGCTGTGAATCCTGGCAACCCGACAGCAGCACCACACTCGCGCGCAGGTCCGAGCGCGACTGCGGGCCGCTCAGCCGCTGTACGAACGAATACAGCTGCCTGCGCCGCTTGTTGTCCTCGGACTGCACCTCCCGTGGCATCGCCTTCGGACTGCCCTGCACCACCGTCGGCGCGGCGGGCGCGTCGGCGTAGGCGCTCTCGGCCACCGTCGCGATGGCCGCGCGGCTGTCGCGGGTGAAGGCGTCGCGCACCACGGTGCCGCTGTGACAGCTGTCCGAGCACACCACCACCCGCACTCCCGCCGCGAACTGCCGCCACATCTGGAACAGTTCGTCGTCGACGATCTGACGGTCGTAGGCCACCCAGGTCTCGTCCTGGTTGTCGTCCTCCTCGCCGTCGACGTCCCACGCCTGACCGCCGTGACCGGAATAGGTGATGAGCACCAGGTCGCCTGGTTGCGCGTTGGTGGCGAGCTGACCGATCTCGCCGATGATCGCGAACGAGGTGGCCGCGCTGTCGAGCAGGGTCACCGAGGTGGCGAAACCCTGGGCGGCGGCCAGCCCCGCCATGGAGTTCGCGTCGTTCACGCAACCCGCGAGTGCGCCGTCCCAACCGCCGTAGGCGGCCGGATCGACCCGATTCAAACCGATGTGCAACGAATATCCGCTCACTGCCGTTCCTCCATCCGAGCCGGAATTATCGAAAGTCGCCGAAGAAATTCGGCAATTCCCATACTCGGCACGCGGCGCGCCAGGAGATAGCGTGGCCCACTACCCGAATCCGGGGATACGCAGTGGGGTAGTGGATTACGCATTCGGTGGGGTGGACCCGCGCGCGATCATCGAGATACAGAGATTTCCGCCGAGAAAGGGCAGAGAAATGTTGCAGGAAGACAGCAGTGACGCGGTCGTCGCGGCGAGCGCGGACACCGTGGAAGAGGATTTCGAGTCGACCAAAGCGGGATACTCCGCCGTCGAAGCGGTGGGCACCCGCGCCATCGGGGAAACGAACATCACCTCGATCTTCTGGGCGCAGAAGGGTCTGCTCACCCACGGCACCGGTGCCTGGGTGTTCGGTTTCCCGAATGCCACGGTGCGCGCCGACAGTCAGGTCTCGGTGAGCCTGACCGAGCGGGACAACAATGGCACCCCGTTTCTCGGATTGGCGACCACCCAGGTATTGAACGTGGTCCCGCACGCCGACGGCACCATTTCGGTGCGGTATCACGTCGGGTGGAGCAGCAATATCAGGGTGCTGTTCAACTTCATCATCGTGAATTGAACGCCCGGCAGTGTCGCGGTACACCCGGAGCCTGGTCCGACAGCGTGGTCGGTGCGGGTCTCGGGGTTCTGCGACAGTCGCGGCACCGCAGGTCGACGACAACGGCGTCGCTCGCCGGCGGGCCACGACGTCCTGTCAGATCTAGGAACCCGGTCGTGCCCGTGCCGACGCGGCGAGCGCCCGCTCGGTTTTGGTCGAGCCGGTCGCGGGCGTCAGGCCGAGCGCGTGTACCGCGTCGAGAAGGCGCTGTTGTGCGGCGGCGGCGCGCAGGTGCGGGCCGACGGGCGAATCATGGGGCGCGGCGGTGATTTTCACAGCCAGTTCGAGCAGATCCAGGTCGGCGATCCGCCACCGCTCGACATCGACGCACAACCCACCTAGGGCGACGCCGGTCCACCGCAGCGCGTGCACCGGCCCCCGCGCGCGCAGCCGATCCACCGCGACACCCGGTGGCGTGCAACTCACCAGGAACTGCCGCTGCGCGGTCGCGAGCGCCTCGGTGACATCGACCCCGCGCTCCACGCAGTCCCGCAGGGAACCGGCGGGCCACCCACTGATCGCCGACGCCGACAACATCCGCAGCGGGCTGCACCAATCGCGCTCGATCCGATACCGCACCCCCTCGTCGAGGAACGGTCGTGCCCATCGACCGCTGAGCTGGGCGGGGGTGCACGGTCGCAGCTTCACGGTGAGGTCGTCCTCGGCGCCACTGCGCAACCGGATGACGATGCGGCCCGACAGCAGCGCCGGTGATCCGGCCGAGTCGGGTTCGGCGAACCAGATGTCGCGCACATCGGCCGTGTCCGGACCGCAGCCGAGGCGCCGCAGCGCCACCGCGACATCGGTGTCGAGATTGACCTTGATTTCGATCGGCGTGATCACCCGGGTTCCCTTCTGTCGCCTGCGGTGGACCCCGGCGCACGGGCAGCGGGTGTCCACGGTCAGGGTCGTCCACTCGGGCCGGGTGGCGCGCGCGTAGTCGGCTACCCGATCACTCCCGCAGTGGGTGGGGGCTGAGGTAGTCGACTACTCGTGACAGGCCAGTGTGTGGGGCGGAGACTGAGTCGATCCGGTCCCGCCTCAGTTCGTGGAGGTTCCCGATGATCGACGCCCCTCACCACACCGGCGGGTGCGACCCCGCGCCGAGCCGGTCACGCATCGCGAATGTCCTCGCCGACGCCGCGCAAGCGATCGACCGCCGGTTCGGCTGGTTCCGGTTGCCGAAACCACTCGGCCTGGCCGTGCTCATCGGGTTACGGGCCGGACTGCGGGCACACAACCTCGTCGACACCGGCCCGCACCCCGACGGTCCGCTGCCACCCGACGAACCGGGTGAGCACCTCACCCGCACCCTCGACGGCACCTACAACACCCCCGGTGACCCGCGCGCGGGCTCGATCGGCTGCCGATTCGGTCGCAACATCCCCCTCGCGAACACCCGGCCCGAGGACGACGCTCGCATCCTCGACCCCAACCCGCGCACGGTGAGCACCACACTGCTCGCCCGCGACGAGTTCCGGCCCGCGACCACCTTGAACCTGCTCGCCGCGGCCTGGATCCAGTTCGAGGTGCACGACTGGTTCAGCCACCGACCGTCCGAGGCCGAACCGTTCACGGTCGGCGTCGCCGACGGCGGGTGGTGGGGGCCGACGATGACCATCCCACGCACGGCCACGGTGCCCGCGCCCGATCCCGCCGACCCGCCCACCTTCGTCACCGGCGAATCCCACTGGTGGGATGCCTCCCAGATCTACGGCACCACGGCCGAAGCCGCGGGGGCGCTGCGGTCGGGCAAACTCGGTCAGGTCATCCTCGACGAACTCGGCCTGCCACCGGTGGACGCGGCGAGCCTGGTGGCCAGATCACCGGCAGCGGCCAACGCCTGGGTCGGGCTGGCGCTGCTGCATTCACTATTCCTGAGCGAACACAACGCCATCTGCGAGCGCCTGGTCGCCCGCTACCCGGACCGCCGCGACGATCAGTGGCTCTACGACACGGCCCGCCTGATCAACGCCGCGCTGATCGCCAAGATCCACACCGTCGACTGGACACCGGCCGTGATCGCCCATCCCACCACGGTCGCCGCACTGCGCGCCAACTGGTTCGGGCTGCTCGGCGAACGGGTGGCGCGTCGCTTCGGCAGGCTCGTCGACAACGAAGTCCTGTGTGGCATACCGGGTTCCGTCCGTGAGGATCACGGCGTTCCCTATTCGCTGACCGAGGAATTCGTCGCGGTCTACCGGATGCATCCCCTGATTCCCGACGAACTGACGGTACGCGGCCTGGCCGACGACAAGATCCTGGAGCGCCTGCCCTTCCCGGAGCTGGGTGTGCGCCACATCCGGCAACGGCTCACGGAAATCCCGATGGACACGCTGCTGTATTCCTTCGGCCGGGCCAACCCGGGCGCGCTCACCCTGCACAACTACCCGCAGCACCTGCGCCGCCTCGACCGTGGCGAGGACCAACCACTGGATCTGGCGACCATCGACATCCTGCGCGTGCGGGAACGAGGTGTGCCGCGCTACAACGAGTTCCGGCGGCAACTGCGCCTCGCGCCCGCGCGCTCGTTCGCCGACCTCACCGACGATCCGCGCTGGGCGCGTGAACTCGCCCAGGTGTACGACACCGTCGAGGACGTCGACCTGATGATCGGCCTCTACGCCGAGCCCAAACCACCCGGTTTCGGATTCGGCGACACCGCCTTCCGGATCTTCGTGCTGATGGCCTCGCGCAGGCTCTCGGCCGACCGCTTCTTCACCACCGACTTCCGGCCCGAGATCTACACCGAGGCGGGGATGGCCTGGGTGCGTGACAACACGATGCGCACGGTGCTGCTCCGCCATTTCCCCACCCTCGCGCCCGCGCTGACCGGTGTCGCGAACCCCTTCGCCCCGTGGAGGTCCCGGTGACCACGTACCTGCGCTACCGCGACGATCTGGAACATCCACGTGCCGACGAGGAACGCGACATCGACCGGATCATCGCGGTGCTGCGCACCAACAACGAACGCGCCTTCCGCAAGTACAAGCGCGGTCTGCGCGACGCGCACGCCAAGAGCCACGGCATCCTGCGCGGCGAACTCACCGTCCACGCGGGACTGCGCGCCGAACTGGCCCAGGGCATGTTCGCCGAACCGGCGACGTATCCGGTGATCGCCCGGTTGTCGAGCACCTCGGGGGTGATCCGCAGCGATCAGCTGCGCGGCGTCCGTGGTCTCGGCATCAAGGTGCTCGGGGTGCACGGTCCGCGCGCGCTGCCCGACGACGATGCGACCACCCAGGACTTCATCATGGTCACCCATCGGGAGTTCCTCTTCGCCGACGCGCACGCCTACCTCACCAAGGGGATGCCGACCGCCTGGGTGCTCGCCCGCCTGCCCGATACCGCGTTGCGGGTCGGCAGCGATCTGGTGGCCGCGCTGGACACCCACGTGCTGCGCCGCCTCGGCACCGGGGTGCCACCCAATCTCGGTGTCTTCGTCGCGCCGAACACCCACATCCTCGGCGAGACCTTCTTCACCTCGGCGCCGCTGCGCCACGGCGACTATGTCGCCAAACTGCTCTACGCCCCGGTGTCGCCGGAAGTCGTGGCCCTGCACGGGCAACCGATCCCGGAGTCGGCCGGTGTGAACGCGCACCAGAACTCGGTGATCGACTTCTTCGCCGCGCACGGCGCCACCTACGAACTGCGCGCCCAACTGTGTACGGACAGCACGCGGATGCCGATCGAGGACGCCACCGTCGAGTGGCCCGAGTCCGAATCGGCGCACGAAACAGTGGCGACCCTGCGCTTCGACCGGCAGGACCCGTACACCCCGCAACGCCGCGCCTACGGCGACGAGGTGCTCTCGTTCAACTCCTGGCGCGGTCTCGACGCGCACCGGCCACTCGGCTCGATCAACCGGCTCAAGAAGCGGGTGTACGAGGCGTCGAGCAACTACCGCCACGAGGTCGGCAACGCACCGCGCGTCGAACCGCGCGACGCTACCGAGCTGCCGCCGTGACCAGCGTCGCGCCCACCCGTTCCCACGCCGCTCCTGGCGCGTTTCGTTGTGGCGTCGTCGCTGGACATCTACACTTTTCGCCCATGGGCGGACTGTGGCAGCTGCTCGATCGCCCCACCGAGTACGAGGCTGTCCACCGCGCGCTGACGAGCGGCGACACCGGTGGCGTGGTTCTCGTCGGCGCGGCGGGCGTCGGCAAGACCACGCTCGCGCGGCTCGTCACCACAGCCCTGCCCGACCCCGTGCGCTGGGCGGCGTGCACCGCCTCCTCCCAGGCCATTCCGCTCGGCGCCTTCGCGCCCTGGATCGCCGCCTCGGCGTCGCGCGACCCGCTCGCGCTGCTGCATTCCGCGCGCGAGAACCTGCTCGCCCGGCCAGGCACGGTGCTCGGCGTGGACGACGCCCATCTGCTCGACACTCTGTCGGCCACCCTGGTGCACCAGATCGCCGTCGACCAGGGTGCGCGCGTGGTCGCCACGGTCCGCTGCGGCGAACCGGTACCCGATGCGGTCACCTCGCTGTGGAAGGACGGGTATCTCGAGCGAATCGAGTTGGCGCCGTTCACCAAACAGCAGTGCACCGACCTGGTGCAGCACGTGCTCGGCGGAACTCTCGAGGGGCTCAGCGCCGACGTGATGTGGGAGTCCTCCGGCGGCAACCCGCTGTTCCTGCGGAACATGGTCGAAGGCGCGGTCGAAGCGAGCACCCTCACCGATGTCAACGGGGTCTGGCAACTACGCGGGCCGACCGCGGTGCCCTCCGGGCTCGTCGCCCTGCTCGACGAACGACTGACCCGGGCCGGAAAACCGGTGCTCGACGTGCTGGAGATGCTGGCCGTGTACGAGCCGCTCGACATCGACGTCCTCAGCGAACTCGTCGGGGTGGAGGCGGTCGACGCCGCCGAATCGACCGGGATGATCCGGGTGAGCAGGCACAACGGCGCCGTCGATGTGCGGTTCAGCCATCCGTTGCTCGGCGAGGTGGTGCGGCGCCGGGTGGGGACCGCTGCCGCGCGCGCCCGGCGGGGACGCCTCGTCGATACCCTGCGCGACCGGGACCTGAGCACACCCGCCCATCGCATCCGGCTGGCCAGGTTGTGTGTCGACAGCGACCGACCCGTCGGCGTCGACCTGCTCATCGACGCGGCGAAAGACGCTGTGGCACTGGCTAACTTGCCACTCGGTGAGCAGCTCGCACGGGCCGCGTGCCAACGCGGCGGCGGGCTGCGCGCGGCCGAACTGCACTCGCGCGCACTGCTGTGGGAGGGCAGGCCGCGCGAGGCCGACCGGATCCTCGCGCGCTTCGACCCCGATAAGCTCGACCCCTTGCAGTTGGTGCAGTGGGGAGTGGTGCGGGCGAGCCTGCGCTTCTGGTCGCTCGGCGATGTCGAACACGCCCGCGAGCTCGTCGACCTGTTGCGCGCCCGGGTCGAATACCGCGCCCTGCGCTTGACCGTCGACGCCGCCGCGGCGGCGATGGCCGTCCACGAGAACCACATCACCGAGGGCATCGACGCCGCCAAGCAGGTGCTCGCCGATCCCGAATCACCGCGCCAGGCCGTCGATTTCGCCGCCTTTGCGCTCGGGCTGGCCCTGCCGGTGGCCGGTCGAGGTGCCGAATTCGCGCCCGTCGCGGCGCGCAGCCGTGCCCAGCAGAAGGCTACCGACGGGCTCATCCGGGTGATGGTCCGCTACGGCGACGTACTCGCGCTGACCACCATCGGTGACCTCGACCTCGCCGAACAGCGGGCCGCCGAATACCGTGAGTTCTCTTCGGCCGGACAATTCGCCGGTTGGGCGGTCGCCCGGATCGCCGCCGGGGTCGTGGCCACCTATCGCGGCCGGTTCCGCGACGCGATCACCGCCTTCGAACAGGCGCTGGCCGCGCTCAACGCCGAAGCCTCGCTCCCGTGGAAACTCCCCGCGCGCCTGCTGCTGGCCCGCGCCTACGCGGCGCTGGGGGAGGTGGAACACGCCGAGCGCGTCCTCGGCGACGCCGAGGAGCACCGCGGGCCGCACATGGCCCTGCATGAACCGCAACGTGTCATCGCCCGCGCCTGGCTGGCGGCGGCCGAACACCGCCCGCACGCGGCGGTCGAGCTGGCTCGCAAAGCCGCCGATATCGCCCGTGGCGCAGGTCAATTCGCGATGGAGGCCGAAGCGCTGCACCACGCCGCGCGCTTCGGCGACCGGACCGTCGCCACCCGGCTGAGCGCTCTCGCTTCCCGCGTCCAGGGCCCGGTCGCCGGAATCTACGCCCGGCACGCGAACGCCGTCGCCAAGGCCGACCCCGTCGCCCTCATCGCCGCGAGCGAGGAATTCGAGGCCGCGGGTTTGTTGTTGTCGGCCGCCGACGCCGCCGCCCAAGCCGTGCCCATCCACGACCACGCCGGACGGCGCCATCCGAGCGCCGAGGCCGCCGCCCGCGCCTCGGCGCTGGCCGCCCGCTGCGACGACGCGGGAACACCCGCCGTCACCGCCGCCGCCCGCCCGCTCCCCATCACCGAGCGCGAACGCGAAATCGCCGCCCTGATCGGCCGAGGCCTGTCCAATCGGGCCATCGCCGAACGCCTGTGTGTCTCCATCCGTACGGTCGAAGGCCACATCTACCGCGCCTGCATCAAACTCGACGTCGCCGACCGGGACCAGCTCGCCCGCTTGATCCGCAGTCGGGGTTCCGGTAGTAACCGCCGAAAAACCAACGGATATGCGTAGCTGCTGGTCAGCGTCGGTTGGCGTCCGGACCGAGTAGCGCGGTGAGCTCGCGCATCGCCTGCGGCGACGGTTTGAAGTAGCGGCGCAGGTTCTCGGCTTTGCAGTGGCGGGACTTGGCCATCAGTTCCAGCAGGCTGGCCCCGGATTCGCCGAGGTGAGTCAGGCCGGAGTGGCGCAGTTCGTGTAGATCCCAGCCGGTTCCGGGCCCGTCGACGGCGGTGGCTGTGTCGAGCAGGTCGCGGGCTTGGTCGTAGGACAGCCGGGCCAGGCCAGTGTCGGGGCAGATATCACGCTCGCCGAGGTACTTGCCGGGCCCCGGCCGGCGGTGGCCCACGAACACCGGGCCGCGAGTGCGGCCGCGGATCAGCCGGGGCAACAAACGGGCGGTGCCCGCGTCCCAGTACACGGTCTCGAGGACGTGATCGTGGTGAGCGGCGCCCCTCCGGCGGGTGCGGGGTTTGGCGCCCTTGGACTTCACCGGCGCGCTGCGGGCGGCCAGGTCGAGGTCTTCGATGTTGAGCTGGAGCAGTTCTTCGGCGCGGGCGCAGGGCTCGTAGAGCATCCGCCACAGCGTCTTCTCCCGGACGTGGATCTCGCGGCGGGCGATGAGCCGGTCGATCGCGGTGCGGGAGCGGACCGGGGTGTCGGAGTCCGGCGGGGTCGATCGCCCGGCCGAGGCCGGGAGCGTCGGTGCGGTCCATCCCTGCTCGACGCACCAACTCAACCACTTGCCGACTGCGGCGCGGCGCGCGTTCCAGGTATTGACCGCCGCGCTGCCCCACAGGGTTTCCAGCGCGGCGCCGATCTCGTCGTCGGTGACCGAGGCCAGGGCCCGGCTGTGACCGATCAGCCCGTCGCGGTCGCGGCCGTCGAGTTGGTCGACGGTCTTGACGATCGCGATGCCGTAGGCGCGGCGGGTGTTCGCCGAGCCGATCGTGTCGAGGAACGCCTCGGCGGCGGTGCGCAAGGTGCGGGTCGGCGCGGTGCGCAGCCGGGTCACCTTCGCAGCCATCGGTTCCCTCGTTTCCGGCTTGCCCCGGATAACGGGGTCGCTTCGTGTAGGCGCGGCGGTGGGTCCGCCGCAGGTCGGGTCTCACGATACCCCGGATAACAGCCCATTATCCGGGGTATCGGTTCGTGCGGTTATGCCGCCGCCGGGTGCAGCAGCGCTGCGAGGTCGGGTGGTGTCGGCATGGTCTGGCGCAGGCCGACGGCGGCGCGGCCGGTGTTGCCTTCGGGGGCGCGCCCGACCAGGGAGCCGGGCGCGGCGACGATGATGCGCACGATCTGGCCGAGGGCTTCACGGCGGTCGCGCTGGCGGACGGCGAGGGCGAACATGGCGATGTGGTTGCCGGTGTGCAGCCACGGGTCGGGCTGGGACAGGATGTGGGCGCGTTCCAGATGGACCCAGCGCTGCTCGGAGTCGGACGAGGTCTTCGCCGACGATGATGCCCGCATCTCGTCGTGGTAGGCCGTGCGGGCGGCGTCCGGGATTCGTGGCATGGGGCAACCCCTTTCGCGGATCGGAGGTTGGTCAGTCGCAGCAGTCGTCGCAGTCGTGGCCGGTCTGCTGTGTGGCGGTGAGCGCGGTGGGGATGGGGCAGCAGGTGTCCCCGCGCCAGGCGTTGATGCCCTCCTTGACGGCGATGACGGCGATGATCAGGGCGGCGATCGGGTCGGCCCACGACCAGCCGAACAGGCTGTTGAGCAGCAGTCCGACCAGCAGTACCGCTGAGAGGTAGGTGCACAGCAGGGTCTGTTTGGAGTCGGCGACCGCGGAGGCGGAGCCGAGCTCGCGCCCGGCGCGACGCTGGGCATAGGACAGCACCGGCATGATCACCAGACTGGCCGCGGCGAGCCCGATGCCGATCGGTGTGTGCTGGGCTTCGCCGACGCCGAACAGGGCGCGGACCGAGTCGATGGTGACGTAGGCGGCGAGGGCGAAGAAGGAGAACGCGATGATCCGCAGCGCGACCTTCTCCCGTTTCTCAGGATCGCGGCCGGCGAACTGCCAGGCGACCGCGGCCGCGGAGGACACCTCGATCACCGAGTCCAGACCGAATCCGATCAGCGCGGTGGACGACACCCGGGCACCTTCGGTCAGCGCGATGATGGCCTCGATGACGTTGTAGGTGATGGTCGCGGCGACGAACCAGCGGATCCGCCGCGCCAGCAACGCTTTCCGCGTCGCGGACGGTCCGGGGACCTGGACGGCCGAGGACAATGACGGCATTCCCAACGGCGCCGACATCAGCAGCACCCCTGTGTGTCCGAGTCCGGGCAGCAGGCCGGATCGACGGCGAGCACGAGCCCGAGCAGATCTTCCAATGCGGCGGCGATACGCCGGTCGGCCAGCTCGTAGCGGCTGCGCCGGCCCTCCGGGACGGCCACGACCAGTCCGCATCCGCGCAGGCAGGCCAGGTGGTTGGACAGGATCTGGCGCGTCACCCCGATCTGTTCGGCCATGTCCGAGGGATAGGCCGGACCGGTGCGCAGGCTCAGCAGGACCTGGGTGCGGGTCGGGTCCGACAGCGCGTGCCCGAACCGGGCCAGCGCCTCACGATGCAATACGGCTTCCACAATCCCAATAATACAGATTTCCATGTATTCAGATAGTGCTGAATTATTCGGAGTGTACGAGTCCCGTCAGAACAGGGTGTCGCGTACCCGCAGTGGCCGGTAACCGGTGGGGCCGAGCTGTGCGAGTTCGCCCTCGATGTCGACTTCGATCGCGCCGAAGAAGTTGATGTTGGCGCTGTGCGCGGGGCTGATGTGGGCCAGGACCTCGTCGTCGATGCGCTGCCCGGACCGGCGCATCTGCTCCACGGCGAGCCCGTAGTACTCGGTGGTCCAGGCGATCACGGCGTTGGTGGCCAGGGTCAGACACCAGGCTTGCTCGGTCTGGTCGGCGAGCTGGCGGGCCCGGATCATGCCCTCGTGGGCGTAGAGCAGGTCGCGGCGTAGCGCGTGCAGGGATTCGCCCTTGTTGAGCTGGCGGGCGATCTTGCGCCGGTAGTCGGGGTCGGAGAGGTATTTCGCGGCGTAGATGGTGCGCCGCAGCGCCCCGTACTCCTTGAGGGCTGCGGCCAGGGTGTTCTGACGCCCGGACGCCGAGAGCTTGCCGACCAGCAGGGACGCGGTGGCGTGCCCGAACTTCAACGACCCGGCCAACCTGAGCAGGTCGTCCCAGTGCTCGGCGATCAACTCCAGGTTGGCCTTGCGGGTCATCAGCGGGCCAGCGTGCGGGAACCGATCCTCGGCGGCCGCGCGCGGGCCCGGCCGGTAGAGGGTAATGCGGCCCAGGTCCCGGATGCGCGGGGACAGCTGCATCCCGAGCAGGTCGAACAGCCCGAAGTTGACCAGGGTGACGCCATGGGTGTCGGTGGCGTGTTCGGTGATCGGCAGATCGGTGGCGTTGCCCAGGATCTCGTCGAGCACGTAGTGGGCCTCGCGTTTGGTCGCCACGATCACCTTCGTGCCGTAGGTCGCGTGCTGGTCGGTGACATGGGTGTAGGTCGACAGCCCTTCGTTCGCGAAGTATCGGCTCATCGGCCGGGCAGTGGTCGATTTCCCGCGCGTGGGGAAGCGCTGCCCGTCGCTCGACGACAGTGTGCCCGCGCCGAACACGGGTGTGAGCGGAAGTCGCTGGTGGTAGTCGATGAGCACCAGATTGGCCGCGCGCAGGGTTTCCTCGCGCACATACCATTCGTCGGTCCAGGACAGGATGTCGTAGGAAATGCCGCAGGCCTCGGCCATCCGCGTCAAGCCCAGGTTGGTCGAGTACGCGAGCAGCACCGCGATCAAGTTGCGTTTCAACTCCGGCGTGCGGGTGGCCTGGCCGCCGGCGTGAGTGAAGCAGTCCAGGTAGCCGGTGCGTTTGTCCAGCTCGATCAGCAACGACACGATCGGCGCGAACGGCAGCATCTCGGTCAGCTCGGCCTTGAGCGAGATCGCCTCGGCCGGAACGTCCTCGGCGGTCAACGGCGAAATGATCAGATCCCCGGACTCGCCGTCCAGGCGTACCGGACCCTCGCCCTCAGCGAGCACCGCCTCGAGTTCACCGACCGCGGTGTGCAGTTCGTCTACCACGGCCGCCAGGGCGACGCCGGGATCAGCCGAGCGCCCGACCAGGCGGCAGAACTCGCCACGTTGTGGTTCCCACTGCTCAGGTGTGAGCAGGTAGGCGGCCGGGTCGGCGTAGCGACGTGAGCCGGGCACGAACACGTCCCCGCTGCGCAGGCCGTCGCGCAACCCGAGCAGCACGCACAGCTCCCAGTAGTGCCGATACGCGGTCGCGCTGCCGGACTTGCGCGCCTGGTCGAGGTAGCCGCGCCACTTGGTCGGCACGAATCCGGTCGGGGCTTCGTCGAAGACCTTGCGGCGCCCGGTGGCGTTGAGCTCGCGCAGCATGTCGACCGCGAGCAGCAGCTCGGTCGCCGCGGTGCCGCCGGCGAACCCGACCGACGCGAGCACCGCGGGCGTGAACTGGCGCAGGTAGTTGTAGGAGGAATCCAGGGCGGCCAGATGCCCGTGATCACGCGGCAACCGGGGTTTGGCCTGCGCGACCGCCGCACGCAGGCGTTCCCACCCGATCCTCTCCCCACGAATCAGCGCGCCGATCTCCTCATCGGCCACCGCCGGATCGGTGACGATCGCGAGGAGGTCGTCGAGCAGCGCCTGGCGGTCCTCGCCAGACTTACCACGTTCGGCCAGTTCCTGCTGCATCCGGCGTTCGGCGGCACCGAATTTCGCCGAGATCGCCTGATCGAACAACGCCACGACCTCGTCGAGCACGTCGGTGCCGGACTGGGCCAGCACGGTGAGCAGGATCGGATACCGGCGCTGCGGATCCCGGCGCTCCAGAGCCTGCGGGGTCAACCGGCGCCCCATCGTGGCCAGGAACCGGCGCCGCTCGGCGGGCAGTACCGACATATCCAGGCGATCCGCGCCCAGGCCGCGCAGGAACGCCAGCTTGTCGACCTCGGCGCGCACTGCGGCCGCCGATGCCTCCACCGGCCCGGTCGACAGCCACCGCAACCGCGAAACCCCCAGCGAGGCATCGGTGGTCAGCAGGGCGTCCAGCTCCGCGCAGCGCGCCGGGGTGAACTCGTGGGCCAGCCGGTCGTAGGTTTCGCGTTGGGCCTGCTCGCGGGCGTGGGCGATGCGTTCGACCATGCTCACCGGACCGGGCCGGATCACCCGCGCCGAGATCAGGTACTCACACCCCAACCGGAACAGCAGGGTCGGGGAGTCGTGTTCCATCGCCCGCGCGAGCAGGAACTCGTCGAGTTCCTTGAGTTCGAGCGCACCGGCCGCCCGCCACCCGAGGTACTGGGCGACCAGCCGGAGGTGGTCGGTGCGGGTCTGGGCGCGGCGTCCGTAGGAACGGATCTCTGTACCGTCGACGCGCAGCTGCTCGGCCAACCGCGCTACCGCGACCGGCGGGGCGGTTACCACCCGATCGGGTACGAACCCCAGCCATGGCAACGTGCACAACGCGATCGCGATGCCGAGCCGATCGGCCGGACCACGACCCCGACCGGGATCGACGAACGCCAGATCCGCCGGTGAGAGCGTGAAGAACCGGAACATCTCCTCGCGACCGATCTCCGGGAACTCGCGCAGACGCGCCAATTCCTCATCCGCGAACACCCGCGTCGCCACGAACCCGACCTCCCACACCAACCAATAGCGTTGGGAGCCAAGCCAACCAGCAATCCGTCATCACCGCAGGCCGAACTGGGGCCTCACCAGCGACCGGCTACCGGCTACGCATATCCGTTGGTTTTTCGGCGGTTACTACCGGAACCCCCAGTCGGTGAGTCGACCGCCGCGATGGGCGAGCGCACGGTTTCGCAGCGAGTCGGGCGCTGCGCCCTGCGGGGGTGCCGAATGCGAGTGAAGCTCAGGGCATTTCGACGGTCTCGGCGCGGGCGACTTCGCTGATGGCGCGGACGATGCTGTCTTCGATGGGGATCCGGGTCGTGTCGGCGAGATGGCCGATCAAGAGGACAGCTGCGGGGTGGGGATCGGTTCGTGGCTGGTCGGGGTGTTCATCGATGCCGAGGGCGCCGGTGAGGGCGGTGGCCACGGTGGTCGGGTCGAGGGTGGGGAGCCAGGGGATCGCTCCGCGCAGGACGTCGGTGAGGACGGCGCGGATGTCGTCGGCGGCGAGGCCGTCGGGGTGGGCTGCCTCGAGGAGCTCGCGGATGACGGCCGACGCGACGATGGTCACCTGCTCGGTCGGCAGATCGGCCAGCTCAGCGGTGTGTTCGTGAAAGGCTGATTCGTCGCGGATGCGTGCGGCGGTGACCGATGCCGCCAGGGTGGTCGCGATGGCGCGAGCTGCCGACGGCCATGCGGACGGCCACATGATGCTCCTCGTGGTGGATCGCGCACTCGTTTCGCGCGGGGTGTCGTCAGCCTAGCGAGCGGGCCGACGAATTCTCGCAGTTCCATAACCCGGTCGCAGAACATCGCATCGACCCCGAGTGCGTCCTGCTGTAGGGCAACTCGCTGGGCGGCGCCCACGCCGTCACCACCTCCGCCGACGCCCAGCGCCACCCTCGCCCGCGGCCGCGAAACCCGCTGGCGCAACGAGCACCCGACGGCCGGTTGCGCGTCTACCCTGGTACTCGTTTCACCTTCTACACCGACCCGGCGCTGCGCACCCGCGTCGTCGCCGATCAGATCGAGTTCTTCCGCCACGCCTGCGATCGGGTGTGACGGGCAGGGTTGGCGCTGATCACACGGGGTATCCGCGTGGTACCCCTGAGTGGGAAGGATGCGATGACGATGCGCGGACGACGCAACCGCCGTGATCGAGAAGTGCGCGAAGTACGAGAAATCCAGGCCCGACCACCTCATCAGACCGCCAAGTCCCTCCTGTCGCTGCTCGTCATGGCCTGGCTGCTCGCCGGGCTGGTCGCGGCGTTCCAGCGGGACTACTTCACCGACACCCCGACCAACTGCGGTGACTGGGGGACCATCGCGCTCACGGTGGCCGCGGGCCCGCTGAACTATCTCGGCATGAACCCGAAGGTCGGCGAATGCCAACTCCCCGAACCGAGCCAATGACCCGACTACTTGGCGTCCCCGTAACAGTCCACCACCGCCGTGGTGAAGGGGAATCGGACCGGGGTCTGCCCGAACGTGAGCCTGCCCGCGAGGTCGGCGGCCGCCGCGATCGCCTCGGCCACCGCCGGGGCTTCCTCGGCCGGGCAGTGCACGATCACCTCGTCGTGCTGGAAGAACACCAGTTCGGCGCGCATCGGCGCGATCGCCTGCCGTAACGCGGCCAACACGAGTAGGGCCCAGTCGGCCGCACTGCCCTGCACCACGAAATTGCGGGTGAATCGGCCCCTGGCCCGGGCCGCCGAACCGCTGCGTTCGGCCGGTGGCACATCGACTTCTTCCGGCGTGGCCGATACCGGCGGGCAGGTCCGGCCCAGCCAGGTGCGCACCAGCCGACCCTCCTCCCCGGCGTAGGCGGCCTCGTCCACGTAGGCCACCGCGGCGGGGTATCGACGTCGTAGCCCCGCGAGGTGGGTGAGCGCGTCGCCGGAGGTCTGACCATAGATGGCGCCGAGCAACGCGAGTTTGGCCTGGGCCCGGTCGCCGCCGAAACCACGCGCTGCCAGATCCGCGTACAGATCCTCACCCCGCCCGGCCACCTCCATCAGACCGGGGTCGCGGGAGATGGCGGCCAGCACCCGCGGCTCCATCTGATCGGCATCGGCGACGACGAGACACCAACCCGGATCGGCCCGGATCGCCTGCCGGATCACCTTCGGAATCTGGAGGGCGCCACCACCATTGGTCGTCCATCGCCCCGACACCGTGCCGCCGGGCAGGTACTCGGGCCGGAACCGGCCACCGTGCACCCACTGCTCGAGCCACGCCCACCCGTGCGCCGTGTGTAGCCGGTAGAGCGTCTTGTACGCCAGTAGGGGCGCGACGGCCGGATGATCGACGCGCTGCAACTCCCACTTGCGCGTCGACGACAGCGCGACGCCCGCCCGCGCGAAGGCCCGGATGATGTCCTGCGGGAGATCAGGGCGCACCCGGGTGCCGAAGGCCCGCGACACCTCCTCGGCGAGTTCGGCCATTCGCCGGGGCTCCGCACCGCCGGGAAAACGGTCACCGAGCATGGTGTCGAGCAGTTCGCGATGCACATCGGCGCGCCAGGGAATCCCGGCGCGCGACATCTCGGTGGCCACCAGCATGCCCGCCGATTCCGCCGCGATCAGCAACCGCATCCGATCCGGGTGTTCGGTCAGCGCGGCCCGCGTGAGCTGACCCGCGTACACCTCGACGAGCGCGGTCAGCTCATCGGTACCCGGCGGCAGCGGAACCGGACCCGAATCGAACAGGGAGGGTTGCGTCTCGGCGCTGCGTGCGGGCGCGTCCGGTGGGACGGGCAGGTCGCGCGACCGTGCCCAGGCCGCCGCCAGCGAACGAGGCTGGCCGGATTGCCCCTGCTCGTACCCGATCAACAGGGCCTCCGCCGCCTGCACGTCGTAGCAGCGATCCACGCGCACGCCCGCCGCGAGCAGCGCGCGATAGATCTCGGCCGTGCATCGCCACACCCACCGATGCACCTGCGGGCGCGTACGGATCGCCTCGACCAGCGACGACTCGGTGACCACCGGACCCGCCGGGCGACCGGCACGGTCGAGCGGGCACAGGCGAGCGCCACCGTCACCCGTCTCCGCCACCGCCCACCGCATGCGCAGAGTCTGTCAGCAGGGTCCGACAACCACTGTTTACCGGCTCCGGCGCCGGGTAAGCGGCCCACGATCGGGAGAACCCGGACAGGAGGTAACGCGATGGCGCACACGCAGACCGGCCCGCCCACGCAGCACACCCGGTCGGTCACCGAACTCGTCGACGACGCCACCCGGCAGATCACCCGGCTGGTACGCGACGAACTCCAGCTGGCTCGCGTCGAGATGCAGGACCGCACAAAGGGCATCGCCCGCGGCGCCGGTATCGCGGGAGCGGGCGGACTCATCGCGTTCTACGGCGGCATCGCCCTGACCGTTGCCGCGATCTTCGCCCTGGCCCTGGTCTTGCCGGAATGGGCCGCCGCGCTGATCGTCGGCGTCGCCCTGCTCGGCCTCGGCGCGGTCCTGGCGCTGGTCGGGAAGAGGAACGTCAGTTCGGCCGCGCCACCCGTGCCGCAAGAAGCCGTGCACGGCATCAAAGACGACATCGACACCATCAAGAACGGGAGCAGACGATGACAGACGACCCGGAGGCTTTGCGCCGGGACCGTGATCAGGCCCGCCGAGAGCTCGGCGAGACCGTCGCCGAGCTCACCGACAAATTCGACGTCCCCGCCCGCACCAAGGACAAGGTCCACGAGACCACCGAGGCCGCGCGACATCGCGTCACCGACGCCAAATACCAGGCGCTCCACACCGCCGACAAGGCCCGCGACAAGGCCGGACAGGTGGTCGACAAGGTGGAGTCGTCGGTCCCTGACCCCGTGGTCGACCGAGGCAGACAGGCCGCCGACCTCGCCGCCCGCAAACCTCAGGTTCCGGCTGCGGCGGCCGCGGTGTTCGCCGCTCTGCTGGTCTGGTTCCTCACCCGTCGGCGGCGCGCATGAAGACGCTGTACAAACCGCTCGGCATGGCCGTCGGCGTCCTCGGCGGGATCGCCGCGAGCGCGGTGTTCAACCGGGTGTGGGGTGCGGTAGCCGACGGCGGCGATCCGCCGACCTCGACCACCCGCAACGCGACCTGGCGGGAAGTGCTGCTGGCGGCGGCCCTGCAGGGGGCCATCTTCGGCCTGGTGAAAGCCGCGGTCGACCGGGCGGGAGCCACCGGCTACCAGTCGCTCACCGGAACGTGGCCCGACTGACGACAGGAGAACCATGTCCGAACAGGTAGGCGATCATGTGCTGGCCCGGCTACGGGAGTGGGGCGTCGAACAGGTCTTCGGATACCCCGGCGACGGCATCAACGGCCTGATCGCCGCCTTCGGACGGGCCGACGACACACCGCGTTTCGTGCAGAGCAGGCACGAGGAGATGTCGGCGTTCCAGGCGGTGGGGTACGCCAAGTTCAGTGGGCGTGTCGGCGTGTGCGCGGCGACCTCGGGCCCCGGTGCCATCCACCTGCTCAACGGCCTCTACGACGCCAAACTCGATCACGTGCCGGTGGTGGCGATCGTGGGGCAGACCGCGCGCAGCGCGATGGGCGGCAACTACCAGCAGGAAGTGGATCTGCAGGCGCTGTTCAAGGACGTGGCGTCCGAGTACCTCGTCGAGGTCAATGTCGCCGACCAGCTCCCCAACGCACTCGATCGGGCGTTTCGCACCGCCCTGGCGCGACGTGCGCCGACGGCCGTCATCATCCCGGCCGATCTCCAGGAGGAACCCTACGAACCACCTGCGCACGCCTTCAAGGAGGTGCCGTCGAGCCCGCCGAGCGCACCCCTGACGACGTCGGTACCGGTGCGCTCCGAGCTGGAACGCGCGGCGGCCGTACTCGAAGCGGGCACCAAAGTGGCCGTCCTGATCGGGCAGGGCGCACGGGGCGCGGCGGACGAGGTGCTCGAGATCGCCGAGCTGACCGGTGCGGGCATCGCCAAGGCACTGCTCGGCAAGGACGTACTCAGCGACGAATTGCCGTTCGTCACCGGCTCGATCGGTCTGCTCGGCACCCGCCCCAGCTACGAGCTGATGCGCGACTGCGACACCCTGCTCATCGTCGGCTCCAACTTCCCCTACAGCCAGTTCCTGCCCGAATACGATCAGGCCCGCGCGGTGCAGATCGACCTCGACGGCGCCCTCGTCGGGATGCGCTACCCGACCGAGGTGAACCTCGTCGGCGACGCGAAAGCCACCCTGCGCCAGCTGATTCCGATGATCCGGTACAAGCAGGACCGGTCCTGGCGTGACACGGTCGAGGAGAATGTGGCCCGCTGGTGGCAGACGCTGGAGAACCAGTCGATGCTCGACGCCGAACCGGCCAATCCCATGCGCGTCGTGTGGGAACTGTCGCAGCGCATCCCCGACGACGCGATCGTCACCGCCGACTCGGGTTCGTCCACCACCTGGTACGCCCGCTGCCTGCGGATGCGCGGCACCATGCGGGGATCCCTGTCGGGCACGTTGGCGAGCATGGGCGCGGGTGTGCCGTACGCGATCGGCGCCAAGTTCGCCCACCCGGAGCGTCCCGTGATCGCCCTGGTCGGTGACGGTGCCATGCAGATGAACGGGCTGAACGAACTGCTGACCATCCAGCGCTACCAGGACCGGTGGTCCGATCAACGGCTCATCGTGTGCGTGTTCCACAACAACGACCTCAACATGGTCACCTGGGAACTACGCGCCATGGGCGGCGCCCCGAAATTCGAGGAATCGCAGACACTTCCGGACGTTTCCTACGCCGACATCGCGCGCTGCGCGGGCATGGTCGGGATCAACGTGGACAGATCCGAGGACATCGGCACGGCCTGGGACCGCGCTCTGGCCGCGGATCGGCCGGTGCTCCTGGACATCCGGTGCGATCCCGAGGTGCCGCCGCTGCCGCCGCACGCCACCGCCGACCAGGTCAAGGATCTCGGACGTGCTGTGCTGCAAGGTGATCCGGGCGCGTGGCGGCTGCTGGTGCAGGGTGTGAAGACCAAGGCTCAGGAACTGCGTCGCTGAGGGTGGTGGCCGACCACGGGTCGGCCACCACGGCCTCGCTACGGCGTGGAGTAACCGATCAGAGCGCCGATGCCCGCGCCGATCGGAATGGTCACCAGCGCCCCGACACCACCGAGGAAGAAGCCGAGCACAGCGCCGATTCCGGCACCGATGAGCGCGCCGATCCCCGCGTTGTGCTGCTTACGGGCCTGAGTGTCGGCCGCCTCGTCGACGAACTCGGCCATGTTGGCGGTGACGGCGGCGGGCGCGGCCACCGGCGTCAGCGTGAGCGAACGACCGTCGGCGGCGATCGACGCCGCCAGATCGAATGTGCCTGCGGTCGAGGCGATCCGGGTCGGAATCGACGCGACCACGCGGCCCTCGCGATCGGCGAGCGTGACGGTCCCGCCCGCGAGGGTGAAGGTGCCGTCGACCACCGAGGTGGTGAGTCCCGCCCCGTCGGTGGAGGGGCTCGCGGTGAACGCCACTCCGCTCTCGGTGCCGTGGACAACCGGGGCGGCCGTCGGTGCGGCGTGGGCGTTGGTGGTGGCGGTGAGGCCGACAGCCCCGACCGCGAGGACAGCGACCGCGCAGAATCTCTTCATCTTGCCCCTCCAGTCTGCCCGCCTACGTCCGGCGGAACATCCTCTGCCGGACCGGATCTCGGCCCGAGATCATCTTCACACTGTCTGCATCGAATGTGAACCCACCAGCGGTCATACCGGAAAAACATCACCGAATGGACGCATCGGCCGAATGAGATTGCCACACCATAGATTTCGTTGTGCACCGGAAATTGCCATATGCGGGATCCGAATTTTCTCGGCAGGATGAGATTTCGAGTGTTCGACCGAGAGGAACGTCATGACGATCCTGGTGACAGGAGCAACAGGCAGTGTGGGGCGCAAGGTCGTGGATCAACTGGTCGCGCGAGGGGTGTCCGATATCCGGGCGTTGACGGTGAACCCGGCGAAGGCGGCGCTGCCCGCCGGGGTGGTGCCGGTGCGGGGCAATCTGCGACGACCGGAGACCCTGGGCGGAGCCTTCGACGGGGTGGAACGGATCTATCTCGCCCCCGCGCCAGAGGTCGCCGGGGAGGTGCTCGCGCTGGCTGCCGCGTCCGGCGTCCGGCATGTCGTCGACCTGTCCGGCGAACCCGACAGTTGGTGGGGGAGTGTGAACAACGCTGTCGAGGACAGTGGGTTGGCGTGGACACACCTGTGGCCCGCCGACTTCATGGAGAACAGCACGGTGTGGGCGCGACAGATCCGCGAGACCGGCGCGGTCCGCGAACCGCGGCCCGACATGGCCACCGCGCCCGTCGCGATGGACGACATCGCCGCCGTCGCCGCCACCGCCCTACTCGATGACACCCACTTCGGTCGCGCCTACCCGTTGGCAGGCCCCGAAGTCATCACCCGCGTCGAACAGGTCGCCCACATCGCCGACGCCATCGGTCGCGAGATCACCTTCATCGAGTCCGATCGGGCGGCGACCATTGCCGCCCTGGCACCGAGCATGGGCGAGAACACCGAGTGGTTCGTCGACAACGTCCTGCTCGGCTACTCCCCGCCGACCGACACCCTCCCGATCACCAGCGTCGAAGACATCGTCGGCCGCCGCGCCATCACCTTCCGCGAATGGGCGAAAGCCAATGCCGAGCAGTTCATCGGCGGTAAGCCGACACCGCCGACGACTTAGGGGCAACCGAGGCCGCGGACGCGGAGTTCGCGCGCGAGGTGATCGCGCTGTTCGACCACCAGCCGTCGCAAGGCGGCCGGTGCCTCGGTGTTCGCGGTGAGCCAGTTGTCCACGGGCGCAAGGGAGTCGGCGGCAGGGAAGAGGCCGATGACGATGCGTCGGGCGAGTTCGATGCTGCGCTGCTCCCAGGTCGGGCGAAGACGGGCGAAGTACTCCGTGTCATAGGTGGCGATCAGGTCTCGGCGAGCGCCCGCGCGGAAGCCGTCGATCGCGGCGTCGAGGTGGTCGTTGGTGAGTGTTGTGTCGTCGAAGATCTGTGACCATGCGGCGGCTTTGACCTCCTGGTCCGGGCGGGCGGCCATGGCACGCAGGTGGGCGGTGCGACCCGAGGCGGTGTCGTCGCGTTCGAGTTCGGTGTCCAGGTCCTCGATGGACGCGGCGCCCGTCGCGGCCAGCGCCGTCCAGAAGGCCCAGCGCAGATCGGGGTCGAGGGCAAGGCCCTTCGGGGCGGCGGCGTCGCCGAGCAGGATGGCGCGCAGAACGGTGGCACGACTCGCGTCGACGGTGGCGGCACTCGCGGTGGCCCGCGCCCACGCGAGCTGCTCGCCGGAACCTGGAGCAGCCGAATGCACCGCTGTCCAGCAGGATTCGAGCCATTCGTGCCGCCATCTGTCGCGTTCGGCGGTGGGTAGGTAGTGGGCGATGGCGAAGGAGGCGTTGCCGAGGACGGCGGTGAGCAGGGCCATGTTGGATTCGGCGGGAGCGAAATCACGGGCCATTGTCAGATAGCGGCCGACGGCGAGTTCGCCGTCGCGGGTGGCGTTCCACAGCGCCGACCAGATCAGCCCGCGGGCCAGGGGGTCGAGTACGCGATCGAGCGAACGCTCCACGGTGGCGAGGGAATCACCGTCGAGGCGCACCTTCGCATAGGTGAGATCGCCGTCGTTGAGCAACCGCAGGGGAGCGGGGGACAGGGTGACCGGGGTGCGCTCCTCGGCGATGTCGACCTCCACCCGGTCGCGGCGCACGAGGTTGCCGTCGGGGTCGAAGTCGTAGAGGCCGACCGCGAGCCGGTGCGGGCGTGGATCTGTCTGCACGATGTGATTGCCGTCGAGCGACACGGTGGAGACTCCGGTCGTCTGCAACCAGGCCCGCGCCCACCCGCTCAGGTCCCGGCAGGACTCGGCGGACAACTCGGTCAGCAGGTCGGTCAGCGTCGTGTTGCCGAAGGCGTGCGCCCGGAAATAGCGTCGCGCCCCGGCGAAGAACGCCTCTCGGCCGACGTAGGCCACGAGCTGCTTCAGCACGCTCGCGCCCTTGGCGTAGGTGATGCCGTCGAAGTTGAGCTTGGCCGCCTCGAGATCGGTGATGTCGGCGACGATCGGGTGCGTGGTTGGCAGCTGGTCCTGCAGGTACGCCCATGCCTTCCGGCGATTCGCGAACGCCACCCACGCATCGGTCCACTCCGTGGCTTCCGCGCTGGCCAGCGCACCCATGTAGTCGGCGAAGGATTCCTTGAGCCACAGGTCGTCCCACCACACCATGGTCACCAGATCGCCGAACCACATGTGTGCCATCTCGTGCAGGATCGTGTTCGCCCGGCACTCGTACTGCGCGGCCGTCGCGGCACCGCGGAACACGTAAGCCTCGGTGAAGGTGACCAGGCCCGGGTTCTCCATGGCGCCGAGGTTGTATTCGGGAACGAACACCTGGTCGTATTTGCCCCACGGATAGGGGTAGGCGAAATGCTCGGTGAAGAAGTCGAGGCCCTGTCGGGTCACCTGGAGAATCGTGTCCGCGTCGAGATACCGGGCCAGCGAAGCACGGCAGAGCACACCGAGCGGGATCGTGAGTTCCCCTCGGCTCCAAGAGGATTCGACTCGGTGATACGGACCGGCCGCGACCGCGGTGATATAGGTGGAGATCGGCAGCGTCGGTGCGAACTCCACCGTCTGGTCGGCACCCTCGACGGTCACGGCGTCGGCCGACTGGTTCGAGACCACTTCCCAGCCGTCGGGTGCGGTGACGACGAAAGTGAACGGCGCCTTCATGTCCGGTTGTTCGAAGCACGCGAACACCCGCCGCGCGTCCGCAGGCTCGTACTGGGTGTAGAGGTAGGTGCTGTCGTCGGTCGGATCGTGGAACCGGTGCAGACCCTCACCGGAACGGCTGTACTCGCCGACCGCGCGCACCGTGACGACGTTCGTTGCCGACAGCCCGGTCAGGACGATACGTGCGCCGTCGTAGTCGGCCGCTACCTCTTGCCCGTTCACTGTCACCGATTCGACTGCGAGACCGAGGAAATCGAGCCAGGTCTCCACCACTGTCGCGTCGAAGGTGACGGTCGTAGTCGTGGCGAACCCCGCACGTGAGTGATCGGCGGCGCCGGACAGATCGAGTTCGACACGGTAGTCGCGCACGGTGACCGTGGCGGATCGCGCGGCGGTCTCGGAGCGGGTGAGGTTCGCGGTAGTCACGGTCCGATCCTGCCAGCCCTCGGCCAGGGTAGGGGAGTCGTGATCAGAAGAGCCCGAATTCTGCTGGGGCCGAGGAAGGTTCCGTGGGGCCAGGTGGCGCGATGTAAGGCACCGCGACCGCAGTGCATCCGTGAACACCGATAGCAAACAAAGAACATGCTGTTAGGTAGATATGCGCATCTAACCATATATCGACTAATCGACCCCACATGACCGGCTGCGCCGGTCTGCACAGGAAGGAGGGGGGCCCCTTCGGCTCATCGTGAACAAAAGGCTGTTCGCCGCCCGCGGCGACTGGTTTCGTGTGTCCTGTTCGCGCAGGTTCGATCGAAAGGCCCTCGAATGTCCGTTCCAGCCGACACCGTGCGTGTGGTGAAGCTCGGTGCCCACATCGGTGCCCGCGTCGACGGTGTACGCCTCGGTGGCGACCTCGACGCGCATTCGGTCGACACCATTCGCGCGGCACTCGCCGAACACAAGGTGATCTTCTTTCGCGGGCAGGAACATCTGACCGAGGACGGGCAGTACGAATTCGCGCGGTTGCTCGGTGTGCCGACCACGCCGCATCCCACCGTGACCTCCGCCGGGGCGAAGAGTCTGGCGATCGACTCGCATCAGACCCGATCGAACGTGTGGCACACCGATGTCACGTTCGTGGATCGGGTGCCGAAGGCATCGATCCTGCGTGCGGTGACGCTGCCCGAATACGGCGGCACGACCACCTGGGCGTCCACTGTCGCCGCGTACGACTCGCTCCCGGCACCGCTGAAGTCGCTCGCGGAGAACTTGCGCGCGCGTCACACGAATCGCTACGACTATGCGGCCGATGTCGTTGACCGGACGGATGATTTCGGCCGGGCATATCGACGTGAATTCGAATCGAGGTATTTCGAGACCGAGCATCCGGTCGTGGAGGTGCACCCCGAAACCGGTGAGCGGGCGTTGTTGCTCGGTTGCTTCGTGAAGGAGATCGTCGGTGTCTCCAGTAGCGAATCGCGTGCGTTGTTCCGGCTGTTCCAGGACCGGGTGACGCGCCTCGAACACACGACGCGCTGGGATTGGTCGCTCGGCGATGTGGCGATCTGGGACAACCGGGCCACTCAGCACTACGCGGTCGACGACTACGACGGCGCACATCGGAGGCTCACCCGGATCACGCTCGGTGGACCGGTCCCGGTCGGTGTCGACGGGCGCACGAGCACGGTGATCGCGGGCGACGCACGCGACTACGCCAGTGCGGCCTGACGCGAATCCACCGTCGAGTGAGCGGAATCGGTTAGTCTGCGACCGCAGGTGTATCCGGCGATCGCGCGCGAATCGGTCCAGCCCGACGATGGGAATGCCGTGAATTTGTGGAGCTATGTCCAGGGTCGGGGCGAGGTGCTGACCTTTCTCACCTATCAGCACGCGTCGCTGGCTTTTCAGACCGTGCTGGTGGGAACAGTTGTCGCGGTGTTGATCGCGGTGGCGGTGTACCGGCTGCCGTTGGCGTCGGCCTTGACTCTCACGTCGAGCCGGGTGGCCTTGACCATTCCGTCGCTGGCGCTGCTCGCCCTGTTGCTCGTGCCGTTCGGACTCGGTGTCGTTCCGTCGTTTCTGATGCTGGCGTTCTTCGCGGCGCTACCGGTGATCGGTAACGCGATCGTCGGTCTGCGGTCGGTGCCCGCCACGGTGGTGGAGTCGGCGCGGGGGATCGGGTTGTCGCGGTGGCGGATCCTGCTGACCGTCGAGCTGCCGATCGCCTGGCCGGTGATCCTCACCGGGATCAGGGTGTCCACGCAGATGATCGTCGGGGTCGCCGCCATCGTCGCGTATGTGCTCGGTCCCGGGCTCGGTTCGTTGATCTTCAACGGGCTGTCTCGACTCGGCGGGGCGAACGCGCTCGAAATGGCGCTCACCGGAACCATTCTCATCGTCGTCGTCGCGTTGGTGTTCGACGCGCTGCTCGTCCTGCTCGGACGACTCACCATTGCCAAGGGGCTCGCATGACCACGGTGACCAACCAGACCGAACGTGACGTGACCGGTGCGTCCATCGTCCTCGACTCGGTCGTGAAGCGGTACAAAGGTCAGGACAAGCCCGCCGTGGAGCGGCTCGACCTCGAGATCGAGGCAGGTGAGATCGTCGCGTTCGTCGGGCCGTCGGGGTGCGGGAAGACGACGACCCTGAAGATGATCAACCGGTTGATCGAGCCGACGGAGGGGCGGATCTTCATCGGCGGACGCGATGTCACCAGGGAGGACCCGGACAAGCTGCGTCAGTCGATCGGTTACGTCATCCAGTCCGGTGGGTTGTTCCCGCACTGGTCGGTGGCCAAGAACATCGGGGCGATTCCCCGGGTGCTCGGGTGGGACAAGAAACGCATCGCCGAGCGGACCGAATACCTGCTCGATCTGGTGGGTCTCGACTCGGCCACCTTCGCCGACCGGTTGCCCAAGGACATGTCGGGTGGACAGCAGCAGCGGGTGGGGGTGGCGCGGGCGCTGGCCGCTGATCCGCCCGTGTTGCTGATGGACGAGCCGTTCGGCGCCGTCGACCCGATCACGCGAGTTCGCCTACAGGACAGTCTGATCGCGATCCAGCACGAGCTCGGTAAGACCATCGTCGTGGTCACCCACGATTTCGAGGAGGCGACCAAGCTCGGCGACCGGGTGCTGATCCTGTCCGAGGGCGGGCATGTCGAACAGTACGCACGGCCGGAGGAGATTCTGACCGATCCGGCGACACCCTTCGTGGAGGAATTCGTCGGGTCGGGCGCGAAGTTGGCGTATCTGACGGTGTCGCGGGTGGGTGACGTGGCGGTCGATCCGGTGACGACCGCGCGGATCGGTGAACCGGCGAAAGAGGTGATCGGTCGGGCGACGCGCGCCGGACACACCTGGGTGGTCGTGGTCGATTCGGCGGACCGGCCGCGGTCGTGGCCGTCGCTGCGGGAGGTGGCGAGCAAGCCGGAGGTGTCGGACTATCTGGATCGGCGGCTACCGGTGGTTTCGCAGTCGTCCACGCTGAACGACGCGCTCGACGCCATGCTCGCCGCCAGTCAGGGCGCCACGCTGGTCACCGACGGGCGGGGCAGGGTGGTCGGTTCGCTCAGTATCGGCGCGGTGACCGATGTGATCCAGACCAAGCTCGCCGAAGCGCACAATGCCGAGGACGAGACCTCGTACGAGACCTATGTCGACGGTTCGGACCCGACACCGACGCCGGTGGTCGCGGCCGAGCCGGGGCCGGGTGATCCCGCGTGAAGCGGCTGCGGGCGTTGCCGATCGATGTGTGGTTCGAACCGTTGATCATCGCGGTGATCGGTATCGGGTATGTGCTGTGGTATCGGGCCTCGACGTTCACCGCGACCGAGCAGGCGTCGCTGGGGTGGGCGAATCTGCGGACCACGATCGTCGAGCATGTGCGGCTCACGGTGGTGGCGACATTGATCGTGGTGGTCGTCGCGATTCCGCTGGGAATCGCGTTGACGCGGCCCGCGTTGCGCCGGTTCGAGCCGGTGGCGGTGAACATCGCCAATATCGGGCAGGCCGCCCCGGCGGTCGGTCTGCTCGTGCTGTTCACCTTCTGGTTGGGGACCGGGTTCCGTACCGCGGTGGTCGGCCTGGTGGTCTATGCGATCCTGCCGATCCTGCAGAACACGATCGTCGGGTTGCGTCAGGTGGATCAGCGCACGATCGAGGCGTCGCGGGGGATCGGGTACTCCGGATTGCGGACGCTGGTGCAGGTGGAGTTGCCGCTCGCGGTGCCGGTGATCCTCAACGGTGTGCGCACGGCGCTGGTGATTCTGGTCGGCACCGCGACCCTGAGCACGTTCATCGGCGCGACCAGCCTCGGGACGCTCATCACGACTGGTGTCACCTTGTTCCTGCCGAAGCTGCTCATCTCCGGCGCGGTGCTGGTGGGGTTGCTGGCGTTGGTCATCGATTGGCTCGGTCGGCTCGTGGAGCTGGCCGCGACGCCGCGGGGTATCTCATGAAACGGCTGGTGTGCGCGCTCGTGGCGAGTGTTTCGCTGCTCGCGGGGTGTGGGTTGGTGAGTTCGTCGGGAACATTCCACGACGCGAGCCTGCCGGATGGGGCGCGGCCGCTCGACGGGGCGAAGCTGACGGTGACGTCGAAGAGCTTCACCGAGGGCGTGTTGCTCGGCAAGATCACCGCCACGTATCTGGCGGCGGCGGGCGCGACCGTGTCGGATCTGACGGGTGCGCCGGGGTCGGCGTCGTCGCGGCAGGCCCAGCTCAACGGTGACGCGGACATCCTGTGGGAGTACACGGGTACCGGCTGGGTGAACTACCACAACGAGACCGAGACCATCGTCGACCCGCAGGAATTGTGGCAGCGGGTGCACGATGTGGAGAAGCGTGACCACGATCTGGAGTGGTTGGCGCCCGCCAATTTCAACGACACCTATGCTTTCGCGGCGTCGACGCCGACGGCCGAGCGGTTGGGGGTGCGGTCGCTGTCGGCGGTCGCGCAGCTTCCGGTGGCAGAGCGGACGTTCTGTGTCGACGACGAGTTCTTCAGTCGCTCGGACGGGTTCATTCCGATGCTGGCGAAGTACGGCATTCCCTACAACGATCCGAACGGGGTGCCCTCGGGCAACGTCACCAGGATGGACGCGGGGGTCGTCTACACCGCGACCGCCAAGGGTGAGCCGTGCCGGTTCGGCATGGTCTACACCACTGACGGCCGGGTGAAGAACCTGAATCTGGTTGTGCTGGACGACGACAAGAAGTTCTTTCTGCCCTACAGCGGGACCGCTGTGGTTCGTGGTGCGGTGCTCGAGGCGCATCCGCAGCTTCGGCCGCTGCTCGGTGCGATCTCCGAGCGGCTCACCGATGATCTGATGCGTGAGCTCAACGGTCGGGTCGATATCGACGGGGAGGACCCGGCCGACGTCGCCTACGAGTGGTTGAAGAGCGCGAATCTGATCGAGTAGGCGCTGGTCAGAGGTGGTTGTTGAGGCCGACCATTTTGGTCGCGGTGGCCATGGCGGCAGCCAGGCCGAGCGCACCGAGGGCGGCGATGGCTAGGGATCCGGTGAGGGTCGTGAGACCGAACAAGAAGAACACGCAGGTGGCCAACATGATGGCGGTGCTGGTCAGATCCGTACTCGTCGTATTCGGCGTCCGATTACGTGAGTGGGTCATATCTTCACAGTTGCCAGAAACCGGGGTTACTAAACCGTTATTTCTGGCGCGGTCGACGCGTTTCGGCAGCTCCGGCGTGGGTAGCGCCCCAGTGACCGCGAGAGAAGGGCTGTCGAGATGCCGAAGACCACCAGATCGGGGCGGGCACGGACGGCGGGCGCGATCCTGACATGACCGCCGACGGCGATGACGACCAGGCGTACGGCCGTGCCGTGGTGTATGGCGGGTGCGTGATCGGTGCCGCGGCGCTCGTCTTCGCGGCGGTGAACTTCTGGGCCGCGACGCGTACGAATTGCGCGGGCGCGCGGACACATCTGTGTGACACGCCCGCCCAGGCCGCTGTGATGATCGGTCCGTCGCTGGTGCTGTTGGGCGGTGGGATCGGTGCGTTCGTCCACACTTATCAGCGCTATCGCGACGGGCGGTCGTGGCGGGTGTGGCAGGGGGCCGGATGGTTTCTGTTCATCCTGATGACCGCGTATCTGATGATCTCGGCTGGAACCATGTCGACCGGTTGACCAGTTCGGACGGCACCGCAGGGCGGGGGTTGGCCCTGCGGCACCGATCGGACTAGTTCTGCGGCAGGGGGGAGGACGTCTGCCCGCCGGTGCGGGCACGTGGCGGCTTCACGCCGTGCATGATGTCGTTCCACCACGACTGCAGTGGGCTCGGTTCGGGCCAGCTGACCACGGTGGTGTCCGGCTCGGCCGCCGGTTCGGAGGTGTCGAAGACAGGATGATCGGAATAGCGCATCGCACAACTTCCTCGAGAGAACTGAACTGCTTCTTCACTGATGTGTTGGGGTGCCCCGGTCGATTTCGTGGTGTGTCCACACCCGCGGATTCGGTCGGGGCGGATCGGTCGTCGTCGGGATGACGTCGGCCAGGTCTGTGTGCACGGTCAGCCACGGGGTGAGCCCGGCGGCGGTGATGACGCGGTCGACGACCGAGGGGGCCGCTTTGACCACGCTGACCCGGAGGGTGTCGTGGTGCTGTTGGGCACGGCAGGCCAGATCGAGGATCGATCGGCAGGACATGAAGGTGACGCCGTTGAGTTCGACGACCAACTGCCCGCTCTCCGAGGCGCGTCGGAAGGCGTCGTCGAGGACGCGACGCCAGCGGGTGATGGTGTAGGCGTCGATGTCGCCGCGCACGTACAGGACGGTCGTGGTCGACCGTGTTTCGAGGTCGGCGCCGACCCGGGCGGACACATCGGGTGGTTCGCCGTCGAAGGCGGGTAGTTCGTATCGTCGTACGTGGCTGGGATTGGTGTTCACGAGTACTCGATTTCCTCGGCACCGGCAGGCCTCACGCTGCGCCGACCGGTCCTGGATCCTCAAGATCGGCTGGTACTACCCATTTGAGCACGCCGGTACGCCGCTGTCATGGACTGTGACTGACTCGATGCCGAAATTCGCGACACAGTTGTGACTCGCGGCGCACCGTGCGTCGGTCAGTGACGGCCTTCGGCGAACTCCTCGACGATCTTGGCGCAGAACGCGGGTAGGTCGTCGGGATTGCGGCTGGAGACGAGGCCGTTGTCGGTGACGACCTCCTCGTCGACGACGGTACCGCCCGCGTTGCGGATGTCGGTGCGCACGCTGGGGTATGCGGTGAGGGTGCGGCCGCGGACCGCGTCGGCTTCGACGAGAGTCCAGGGGCCGTGGCAGATGACGCCGATCGGTTTGCCGGTGGCGGCGAATTGCTTGACGAAGCCGACCGCGGAGCTGTCCTGGCGGAGTTTGTCGGGATTGGTCGTGCCGCCGGGCAGGATGAGAGCGTCGTAGTCGTCGGGGCTGGCCTGGCTGACGACCTGGTCGACGGTGAAGGTGTCGCCCTTCTCCACGTCGTGGTTCATGGCCTGGATGCTGCCCGGTTCCAGGGAGATCAGGGTCGTGGTCGCGCCCGCGTCTTCGACGGCGGTGCGGGGTTGGACGAGTTCGACCTGTTCGACACCGTCGGTGGCCAGGATGGCGACGCGCTTACCGGTCAGTGCTTGCTGGGGCATGGTGCACTCCTCACGTGGACGACTTTCACGGTGGTCATTTCGTCGAGCAGTTCGGGGCCGTAGCCGAAGCCGTTGCCGGATCGGCCTCGTGGTTGGGCGGCTCCGCCCGGCGCGCCGCCGAATACGGCGTTGATCTTCACGGTCGCGACGGGCAGCGTGCGCCAGGCTCGTTGGGCGTGGTCCATGGAGTTGGTGAGGACGGTGGCGGCGAGGCCGTATTCGCCGGTGGCGGCTTCGTCGAGGCCGGTGTCGAAGTCGGGGACCACGCGCACGGCGGCGATAGGACCGAAGGTCTCCTCGCGCAGCACCCGCATCTGGGGCAGGCAGTCGGTGAGGACGGTGGCCGGATAGGTCGCGTCCGGGCCGTCGGGGATGTGGCCGCCGACGAGGACCTGGGCGCCGTGGTCGACGGCGTCGGCGACGTGGTCGTGCACGTGGGCGCGTTGGCGGGCGTCGACGAGTGGTTGCGGGTGTTCGTTCCACGCGGTGGCGCGGGCGCACAGTGCCTCGAGGAATCGCGGGGCGACGGCGCTGTGGACGTAGATGCGTTCGACCGACACGCAGATCTGGCCCGCGTTGGCGAAGGCGCCGAGCGCGGCTTGCTCGGCGGCCCATTCGGGGTCGACGTCGGCGTCGACGAGCAGCGGGTCGTTGCCACCGTTCTCGAGCAGGACCTTGGCGCCGGTGCGGGCGGCCGCGGCGGCGATGCGTTGTCCGGTGTCGCTGCTGCCGACATGGGCGATCACGTCGACCTCGGGGGAGGTCGTGAGCAGGGCGCCGATGTCGGCGCCGCCGGTGACGGTGGCCAGGACCGCGTCGGGAAAGTGCGGTGCCATGATCTGTCCGAGGAGTTCGCCGGTGCGGGGACAGCGTTCGCTCGGCTTGTGCAGCACGGTGTTTCCGGTGACGACGGCGGCGCCGAGCAGCCCGCAGGCGATGGCGACCGGGTCGTTCCATGGGGTGAGGGCGACGACGAGCCCGCGCGGTTCGGGGATCATGAAGTCGGTGGCCTCGGGGGAGCCCTGGAGGGACCTGCCCCGGTGCAAGGGGCCGAGTTCGGCGTATTGGTCGAGGGTGGCCGCTCCCGCGAGGACTCCCTCGCGGCCGGAGGAGGAGGGCCGCCCGGTTTCGGTCGCGAGGGTGTCGGCGAGTTCGTCGGCGTGCGCGCGGACGGCCGCCGCGGCGGCACGCAGCATGGTGGCGCGATCGGCGGGTGGGACCCCGGCCCAACCGGGCTGGGCGGCGCGTGCCGAGCGCACCGCGTCGGCGATGTCCTCGGTGGGGGTTGGTGCGGGTGCGGTGGTTGTGGTCATGTGCTCGGCATACCCGGTAGGGGGCGGGGTAACAGGAATCATGTTGGGGGAGTGTCGTTTTGGTCGGCGCGGCCGCGCCTGCTGCCGGTGTAGGCGCTTTCGCGGAGCCGGTCGAGTGCGTGCGGGACGAGGGCGACACCGGCCGGGCGGTTGAGGATCGGGTCGAAGAAGTCGGTGCGGTGTTCGCCGGGTTCGGCGCGGCGCAGGTCGAGTTCGCCGACGGGGATCGCCGTGCCGCCGAGGGCTTCGGCGGTGAGGGCGAACCGTAGGAGGCGGTCGTTGTCGAGGTGGTCGCGCAGGGCTTGCAAGGAGGCGGTGCCGGGGAGGTCGTCGAGGGGTTCGGCGAACAGCCACACCGGCGCGTCGTCACCGAAGCGGTAGGGCATGAGCGAACCGAAGCAGGCGCGGTCCCAGCCGCGTGCGGCGGTGACGACGAATCGACCGAGCGTGCCGCGTCCGGTGGTGGCCAGGGCGAAGTCCCAGGGGTGGTCGTCGCGGTCGAGGACGCGGAAGGCCAGCCCGAGTACGTCGGGGATGCCGGTGGGGGTGCCGATGCCTTTGGACAGTCTGCCGATGACGGCGCGTTCGCCCGGCCCGAACCAGGGCACGAAGTCGGCGGCGGCGTGGAAACGTCCGGCCAGGCGCAGGCCGCGCGGATGGAACACCCGCGCGTGCCTGACTTTCGCACCGGCTTGGAAAGCGTTGCGCACCAGAGTGTTCGGGATTCCGGTGAGGGTGTCGATCATCGGCGGTCCAAGGTGGTTGCGGTGGACACGGCGAGCTCCTTTCGGTGGCCGGGCTCACCCGGCCCTTCTTCCTGGATGACGGGCGCATGCCCGCTGGTGTGGGCGGTAAACGCGGGGTCAGGTTTCGCGCAGCTGTGTTTCCACGGCCGCGATGACCTGGGTGGCGGTCAGGGCGAGTAGACCGGGGTCGGGGGTGTCGGCGAACGGGTCGCCGGGTAGCCCTGCCCACAGCGCGTGGTGTCGCCGCAGGTATGGAGGGGGTCCCCACTGGGCCGGGGAGACGGGACCGAACAGCAGGACCAAGGGGGTGGACACGGCGGTGGCCAGGTGTCCGACGCCCGTGTCGGCGCTGACCAGCAGACGGGCTCCTGCCACGAGGTGGACGAGTTCGTCGATGCTGTGGTCGCCCGCGCGCGAGGCCGATGCGGGCAGCCCGGCCAGCATGGCGACGGTGTCGGTGAGGGGGCGTTCGTCCGCGCTGCCGGTGAGCACCACGGTGAATCCGCGTTCGCGCAGATGGGCGGCGACGGCACCGAAGTGGTCGAGGGGCCAGCGTCGGGCGGGCGCCGACGCACCGGGGTGGACGATGACGTGGCCGAGTCGGGGTGCGTCGACGGCCAGCTCCAGTCGGTTGCGGTCGGTGGGAACGGCTGCCCATTCGAGCAGTCGGCACCAGCGGTCGACTTCGTGCGGCGACGGATCCCACGCGGGCCCGGCCAGGTGGGGAAACTCGGGATGCGCGTGGGTGAGCAGGGTGCCCGGGCGGGTGGCGGCCAGCGCGGTGATGCTCTGGGGACCGCTGCCGTGCAGGTTGACGGCCAGCTCGGGCGGTGGGCCTGGCCATTCGAAGGCGGCGAGGTCGGAGGTGGGGTGGAGGGCGTCGGCGCAGTCGGCGCGTTTCAGCAGTGGCTGCAACGACGCGGGGGCGGCGACCACGAGCCGGTCGTCGGGGTGGGCGGCGCGCAGGGCCCGCAGCGCGGGCAACCCGGTGAGCAGGTCGCCGATGCCGAGGGCCCGCAGCGCCAGGATCACCGCCACCCGACCACCTCGACCATGGTGTTCCCCAGGGGCGGTTCGGGTTCGGCGAGCGAGGAGGCGGCACCGTTGCCGACGAAGTCGGCGGCCGCGCTCACCGCGTGGCGCACCGCGGGCTCGGTCGACTCGCCTTCGGCCAGCACCACGGTGACCGCCGCGGCGAACCGGTCACCGGCACCGCAGATGTCGACGCCCTCGGGTGCACGGCAGCCCGGCGGTACCTGGATGCGCAGCCCGGCGGGAAATTCCGCGCCGCACAGGTAGGCGCCGTCGGGTCCGAGCGTCACCGCGACAGCGTGGGCCGACCACAGGCGGGCCAGGGTGCTGGTGTCGCGGATCGTCGAGGCCGAATCGAGGAGCCGCAATGCCTCGCTGCGGTTCGGGGTGACGATGGCGGTGTCGGGGATCGGCAGCGAACCCAGCGGATGCGGATCCCACACCACCGGGATACGCGGCGCGAGCGTGCGCAGCAGGCCACGGATCTGCGGGTGTGCGGTCATGCCGCGGCCGTAGTCGGACACCAGCACCCCGGAGGCGCGGGCCAGGACGCTGTCGATATCAGTGGGGATCGGCCCGGGCGCCACTTTCCCGGTGCCCGAATCGCAGCGGGCGATCACTACGGGCTCGTCGCTGTCGGTGCAGCGGCCGTCGGCGCGCACGCGCTGCTTGCACACCGTCGACCCGTGCAACGGCACGGCGATGACCTGCACGTACGGCTCGAGCAGGGCACGCAACTGGTGTCCGGCGTGGTCGTTGGCGAAGCCGCCGACCAGGACCACCTCGTCGGCGTCACCCGCGGCGAGGCGAGCGGCCAGGCCTGCCCCGCCGGGCCGGTAGCGGGTGGTGGTGACGTCGACGATCGGGGCGTCGTCCTGGCTGTAGCGTTCGCAGTGACCGTCGACGTCGATGTCGAGGAAGACGTCACCGAGCACGACGATCGGTCCGGGGTGGGCGGTCACAGTGCCTCCAAGGCGGCGTCGAGGGCGGTGCACAGGGCGTGGGCGAGCACGAGATGTATTTCCTGGACGGTGGCGACGGTGTCGGCTTCGACCGCGATGGCGTCGTCGCAGACCGAGGCGAGGGTGTTGGGTGGTGGTCCGGTCAGCGCCCAGGTGGTGATGCCCATTTCGTGCGCGGTCTTGGCGGTGGCGACGACGTTCGGGCTGGTGCCGCTGGTGGAGAGCACCACCAGGGCGTCGCCCGGTCGGCCGTGGGCGCGCAGTTGGCGGGCGAACATCTCCTCGATGCCGTAGTCGTTGGCGATGGCGGTGGTCGCGGAGGTGTCGCAGTGCAGGGCGATCGCGGCCAGCGGGCGGCGTTCGGCGCGGAAACGGCCGGTGAGTTCGGCGCTCAGATGCTGGGCTTCGGCGGCGCTGCCACCGTTTCCACAGGCGAACAGCCGACTGTTGCGTTGGTAGATGTCGGTGAGTTGTTCGCCCCACGACCAGATGCGTCGGATCGCGGCGGTGCGGTTGCGTTCCAGGGCGACACCGAGCGCACCGAAATGCTGTTCCAGATCCGACCCGGTCTCGGGGACCAGGTGCTGGGTGCCGGGCGAGTCGTTCATGGCGCGAGCTCCTTTCGGGTGGCGCCCGCCATGGCCAGGGCGACGGCGGTCGGCAGATCGGGGGCGACCAGGGCGGTGGCGTGGGCGTGGTCGATCTCCGCGCGGCGCGTCACCGGGGTCGGCACCAGGATCGCGGCGCATCCGGCGGCCTGGGCGGCGGCGATGTCGGCACCGATGTCGCCGATCAGGACACAGTCGGCGGCCGCGACACCGAGTTCGGCCGTGGCGCGAAGGATCATGCCGGGAGCCGGTTTCCGGCAAGCGCAGCTGTCGTCGGGTCCGTGCGGGCAGATCTGCCAGGTGTCGAAGGAGCCGAGTAGTTGTTCGACGGCGGTGTTGACCGCGCGGACCTGGTTGTAGGTGATGAGGCCGCGGGCGATGCCGGACTGGTTGCTCACCACCCCGAGTGGGATGTTCTCGGCGCGTAGTCGGGTCAGTGCGTCGACGGCACCGGGCACGGGACGCACCAGCGTCGGGTCGCCGAGATAGGGGACGTCGTCGATCAGCGTCGCATCGCGATCGAAGAGCACCGCCGCCGGTGGGGAGGACCGCGACCGGCCGTTTCGAGCGGATCCGTTCGTCCGCGTCAGTGACCAGGTGTTCATGCGGGCCGCCTCGTGTCGGCTGGTGGGACGCACAAGGCGTCGACCGCGTCGACGATCTCCTCGGAGGTGATGGTGTCGAGGCACGGGTGTCCCGGAACCGGGCAGGTGCGGGCTCTGGTGCCTTCGCATGCGGCGGAGCGGCCGAGCACGACGGCGGGAACACCGTAGGGCGCCCACCGGGCGGCGGGGACGACCGGCGCGAACAGGGAGACCACGGGTGTGCCGACCGCGACGGCACGATGCGCGGGCCCGGTGTTCGGCGCGACGACGACCTCGGCGTCGCGCAGGATCGCCGCCAGCGTGGCCAGGTCCGTGCGGCCGCCGAGGTCGGTGGCGAGCCCGTCGGCGACGACGGCGGTGTGCTCGTCGGGCCCACCGGTGACCAGTACCCGGTATCCGGCCCGGACCAGCGCTGCCACATGTCTTCTCATGCGCTCGGGGGCGGGGCGGCGGGCAGGTACGGCGGCGCCGGGATGGACGACGATGTAGCCGGGTCCGCCGGTGCGGGCGGTGACATCGGGTAGCAGGTCTTCGCGGATCCGGAGCCGGTCGCCGTCGCCGGTGAACCCGGCGGCCTCGGCCAGGGCCAGATTGCGGACCTGTTCGGGCCGGTCCTCGTCGCGGGTGTCGCGCACATCGAGCAGTGCGCCGGGGTAGTCGATGCTGATGCCCGCGATGCGACCGACCCCGGCCATGCGCAGCACCAGTGCCAACGGCAGCGGCGACTGGTGGAACGAGGTGAAGACGACGGCTCCGGTCGGTGCGACGGCGCGGATGGTGTCGAGCAGTGCGTCGATGACGTCTCCGGTGACCGGGGGCGCGTCGAAATCGACCCATCCGGCGTGGAATTCGACGACCTCGTCCACGCCGGGCAGCAGGTCGGCCGCGGCGGCACCGCGTGGTCCGGCGAGGAAGGTGACCCGGTCGGCGCCCGCCGCGATCGCGCGGACGGCGGGCCCGGTGAGCAGAACGTCGCCCGCGCTGTCGAGTCTGGCCACCAGGACATGCCTCATCGGCGCGCGCCCGCCACGGTGTCGGTGAGCAGTTCGTTCCAGCGTTCGACGAACTGATCGATACCGAAATGGGTTTGCGCCCACTGCCGGGCGGCCTTGCCGGTGAGCTGGGCCAGATCCGGTTCGGCCACGAAACGGTGCAGTGCGGTGGCCAGGGCCGACACATCGGTGGACACCACCCCGGCCTCGGGCGGGATCGCGGCGGCCGCCTCGGTGGTGGCCACGGCGACGACCGGCATCCCCAGATGCATGGCCTCGAGTACCGACAGGCCGAGCGAGGTCCAGCGTGGGGTGTGGACGAATACGCGGCGGCGGGCGACTTCGACGTGGAGTCGGTCCTGTCGCAGGTCGCCGTGCCCGCAGACGCGGTCGTGAGGTCGATCGAGGGCGGTGTGGACGTGGTCGGTTTCCATGCCGAACACGTCTATCGGGGTGGTGTCGGAGAGTTCGGCGAGCAGGTCGGTGCCGGTGACCCGCCAGCGGCGCACCGGTTCGTTGACGATCGTCGCGGCCCGTTCGAGTTCGCCGGTGTAGAGGGGGCCGGGATCGAGGACGCCGTGCGGGACGACGCGCACCCTGGTGTGCCCGTTGTCCCACATCAACCGGTTGAACTCGGTGACATGGACGAGCGTCAGATCGTCGCGGTCGGCCATCGGATGCCGGGTCGTCGCGGCGTGCCCGGACGGGGTGTTGTGCTCGACGTAGATCATCGGGACGTCGACACCGGGGGTGCGGCCGAGCCAGCGCTGGGCCAGTTCCAGTTCGCGGGGGCGTTGGATCACCACGACATCCACGTGTTCGTCGGCGAGCGCCTCGGGGGTATCTCTTCGGCGGCGACCGGCCACGGTCGTCCGCAGCGGCCGAGGGCCCACCCGCCCCAGCGTGGGTCGTGCGGAATCAGGTAGCGGTGGGTCCCTGGACGAACGAGCTCATCCAGGACCCGTGCACGTGCCAGGCCAGGATCGTCGTCATGGCCACGACGGCTCCGTCGACGGGCACACCATGAGTTCGCGTACCTGGCAGCCCGGTGGTTGGGAGAGCGCGAAGACGACCGCGGCGGCGACGTCTTCGGGGCGGTTGAGTTTCGCGTCGGCCGGTGGCTGGTACTGCGGGGTCCGGTCGTCGAAGAACGCGGTGTCCATGCCGCCGGGCACCAGCAGCGTGACACCGACCTCGCCCGCGGTTTCGGCGGCCAGGGCGCGGGTGAAGCCGACGACCCCGAATTTCGACGCGCAATAGGCGGTGGCGTCGGGCAACGCCCGCATGCCGAGGGTGGAAGCGCAGGTGACGACGGTGCCCCGGCTCGCACGCAGGGCGGGCAGTGCCGCGCGGACGACCGCGGCGGTGCCGAACAGATTCACCTTGACCACATTCTCCCACTTGTCGGCCGATACACCGTCGAGCGGACCGCAGGCGTCGGTCCCCGCGGCGGTGAACACCGCGTCGAGGCGGCCACCGGTGCGGCGGAGTACGCGTTCGACGGCGACCGTCGCCGCGTCGGTGTCGGCGAGATCTGTTTGCTCCCAGTCGATTCCGTCGGCGGGGGCGTTGCGGTCGAGTACGACGGGGGTGCCGCCCGCGGCGCGGATCGCGGCGACGGTCGCGGCGCCGAGACCTGAGGATCCGCCGGTGACGAGGACGGTGCCGAGCGGGCGTGTTGTCGGATTCACGGGGATGGAACTCCTTTCAACGCGGGGTCATGCCGACATCGCGGCCCGGTCGACGCGGCGCGCGGATACCTTGCGGTAGGCGGTGAGGGTTCGGGTGGCGACCCGCTCCCAGGAGTAGGTGTTCTCGGCTCGGCGGCGGCCGGCCGTGCCTCGGGTGGCGGCCAGTCGCGGGTTGTCGAGCAGTGGGCGGATCGCGGCGGCCAGGACCTCGGGGGAGTTGGGTGGCACCAGGGCGCCGGTGGCATCGTCGACGACGGTGTCGAGCATGCCGCCGACAGCGGTGGCGACCACGGGTCGCGCGCAGCCCATCGCCTCGAGCGGCATGATGCCGAACGGTTCGTACCAGGGTGTGCAGGCCACGACGTCGGCGGAACGGATCAATTCGGGCATGGCGGTGTGCTCGACCGAACCGCGCAGGTGCACACGGTCGCCGACGCCGACGCGTTGCGCGCAGCCGCGCAGCCGCCGCGCCTCGGCATGGGGTCTGCCCTTGTCGTCGGCGCCGCCGACGACGACCAGTTCGGTGTCGGGTAACTCGCGTAGGGCGGCGATGGCCAGGTCGTAGCCTTTGCGCGGCACCATCCGCCCGACCGACAGGATGCGGTGCGGTGCGCCGCGTTCGGCGACCGGGCCGTCGGGGTGAACAGATCCAGGTCGACACCGCACGGAACCACCGACACGTGATGCGGTGGCACACCCATCTTGCTCAGTTCGCCGACCTCGTCGGAGCAGGTGGCGATGACCCGCGCCGACCGCGACGCGACCAGGCGTTCGATGCGGATGCGGGCGGGTGGGCTGGTGTCGGCGCGGCCCTGGTACCGGTGTTTGACGGTGCCGAGCGCGTGGAAGGTGACCAGGACGGGGATGCCGGTGCCGTGGGCGGCGAGTTCGGCGGCCATCCCCGACATCCAGAAGTGGGCGTGCACCACGTCGGGGTGTTCGCGGGCCCAGTCGTCGCGCAGAAACGCCGCGAATTCGCCCAGGTGCGGCAGGATTTCGTCCTTGGGGATCGGACGTGGAGGGCCCGCGGGGACGTGGACGACGCGGTAGCCGTCGTCGGTGTGGACGGTGCGCTCATCGTAGGTGCCGTCGTGCCTGGTGTAGACGATCACGTCGTGCCCGCCCCGGGCGAGAGTGGCCGAGAGGGCGGCGACGTGGACGTTCTGGCCCCCGGCATCGGTGCCACCCAGCGGCGCCAGCGGACTCGCGTGTTCGGAAATCATGGCGATCTTCAACGCGGACTCCGTTCGTCGGGCGAGCGGCGGCCGGGAAGTGCACCGCCTTGCGGGGCTGACCGGTTTCTCGCTGTGCGCTATGCCCTGCGAAGACCAGCCCAAACAGCGGCATGCCGGATTCGCCGCCGCTGTTTCAGGGCGGGGCGGCGGGGTACTGCGGCCGAAGCGATCACCGCCACCGAGGAACGTCGGGTAAGGAGTGCCGAGATGACGACCGTGTCCGGCGAGAGCGTTTTCGGGCCGATCGCACCGCCGTTCCCGGAGGTCGAACGCATCGTGGTACTCCGTGGCGGCGGTCTTGGCGACCTGTTGCTCGCCCTGCCCGCGATCCAGGCGTTGGGCGCGGCCTACCCGTCGGCACGGATCACCCTGTTCGGTTCGGCGCTGCATGCCGCGCTGCTGCGATCACGGCCGGGGCCGGTGCACGACGTCCGGGTGCTGCCACCACCGAACTCACCCGCCGAGGACGCGCTGCTCGACGAAACCGCGAGGGAGCGTGTCGATCTCGGGGTTCAGCTGCACGGCGGTGGGGCCTGGTCGAACCGGTTCCTTCGTCGCACGGGAGCTCGGTGGACGGTCGGTTCCCGGGCCGACGGGGCGATCGGGCTGACCAGGACCACCCCGTTCCGGTACTACCAGCACGAGATGATCCGTGCGCTCGAAGTGGTCGGGTTGGCCGGGGCCGCGCCGGTCACGCTCGAACCGAGGATCACCGTCACCGCCGACGACGAGGCCGCGGGCGAACGTCTCGTCGGGTCGGCGTCGGGTCCGGTGGTGACCGTGCACCCGTCGGCGACCGACCCTCGAAGGCGCTGGCCCGCAAGCAAATTCGCCGAAGTCATCGAGCATTGTGTACGGGCAGGGGCCGATGTCGAGGTGATCGGTGCCAACGACGACCGTCCGCTGTTGCGCGAAATCCTCGACCGGGTGGGCGGTTGCGACACCCGCCGCGTGCACTGCCTCGTCGATGCCGACATGACCGAACTGTGCGGGTTGCTCACGCGCACCACGGTTTTCGTCGGCAACGACAGTGGGCCACGGCACCTGGCCAAAGCGCTCTGCATCCCGACGGTCGGGATCTTCTGGATCGGCAATCTCGTCAACGCCGGTCCGCTCAATCGGGCCAACGATCGGGTGCTGACCGCCTGGACCACCCGCTGCCAGCTCTGTGGGGCCACCCTCACCGACGAGGGCGCCCCGCGCTGCGAGCACGACAACTCGATCGTCGCCTCGGTCACCGTCGAGGATGTGTGCCGTGAGGTGGACGAACTCCTCACCGCCGCCACCGTGGTCACTTCGCTGCGGCCGGAACGTCGCTGGCGTGCGGCGATCAGCCTGGACGCCACGGTCGGCGACCGTCGGCGATGATGCCGAGCCGACCGACTCACCGTTCCCCGACGCGGCCGCGGATTCGGTCGATCATCGTGGTCGTCGAATGGTCGGCCAGGTAGTCCAGAACCCGGACCTGCCCGCCGTATTCCGTGACCACCGCGGTCTCGGGCAGCATCTCGGGGCTGTAGTCGCCGCCCTTGACATAGAGCTGGGGCTCGGTGGCGCGCAACAGTTCGGCGGGGGTGTCCTCGTCGAAGACGGTCACGTGGTCCACACAGCTCAGGGCAGCCAGCACCGCACACCGGTCGCCCGCGGTGTTCACCGGTCGTTCGGGGCCCTTGAGGCTGCGCACGCTGCTGTCGGAGTTCACCGCGACCACCAGGATGTCGCCGAGGTTCTTGGCCTCGTTGAGGCAGGCGATGTGACCGGCGTGCAGCACGTCGAAGCAACCGTTGGTGAACACCACCCGCGCACCCGAGGCCCGCTCGCGGCGCACCGTCGCGACGAACTGATCGCGCGAGAGCACCCCGGAGCCCTCGCCGCCGAGGCGGGCGCGCAGCTCGGGACAGCGGCACACCGAGGTGCCGGGACTGCGCAGCACCACATCGGCGGCCGCCTGGGCGAACTCGACCGCGCCGGTCAGCGGCATCGCGTCGAGGACGGCGGCGGTGAGGGCGGCGACGAAGGTGTCACCGGCACCGGCGCAGCGGTTCTCCGGCACCGCGACCGCCCAGGTGCGGTGCGCGGGCTTGCCGTCCACGAGCAGCACGGTGCCGTCCTTGTCGAGGGTCACCACCACCGCGCCCGCCCCGGTGCGGGCCATGAGCTCGGCACGGTGGTCGACGAACGACCCCGCACGGTCGGTGCCGACACTCGTGTCGAGCAGCGCCGCCGCCTCCTCGGCGTTGGGAGTCACCAGATCGGGGCGCAGTGACTGCCAGCGGGCCGGTGCGTGTGCGTCGAGCACCAGCAGGGGAGGCTGTCGCGGCGGGCGCACAGCGCGGCACGGACGGTGTCGTCGAGGGTGGCGCCGTAATCGCAGATCAGCAGGGCGTCGGCGTCGGCGAGGGCGGTGTCGAGCGCGGCGAGCAGGGCGGTGGTGTCGGTGGGTGCCGTGGCGCGGTCCTCGTCGTAGCGCAGCAGGATCTGCTCGTCGGCCAGCACCCGCACCTTCAGCTCGGTGTGCCGGGCGGGGTCGGCGAGCAGGGTGTCGGTGTCCACGCCCGCGTGACGTAGCGAATCGCGCAGCGTGGCACCCGCTTCGTCGTCGCCGACCGCGGCGACCAGCCGCACTCGGGCGCCGAGGGCGGCGAGGTTGACCACCGTATTCGCCGCCGCACCAGGCACTTTCGCGGTGTCGGCGACATCGACCACCGGCACCGGGCCTTCCCGGCACAACCGGTGACAGCGACCCCACTTCCACACGTCGAGCACCGCGTCACCGAGCACGACGACGCGGGGGCGGCGCGCGGCGACGTGATCGACGGATTCGGGGCCGGGCCCACGGAAGCTCGGATCGATCTGGTCGAACGGCATGAGCGTCCTCCCTCGGACGGTGGTCGTCGACGAGGCGATTCCACGTGCGCGGCGCGTCAAACAGATCGGGTCGGAGCGGTGTCGGCGGCGCGGGCGCGGGTAATGGCCAGGGTGCGAACCGAGCCGAGGAGGGTGCGATGCGGGTGGTCGTGGTTGGCGCGACGGGCAATGTCGGCACCGCGGTGGTCGAGGCACTGACCGCCACACCGGCGGTGACGTCGGTGCTGGGAATGGCGCGACGCAGACCCGAGCGTGGGCTCGGCGGCGTCGACTGGGTCGGCGCCGATGTCCGCGATGCCGACCTGGTCTCGCTGTTCCTCGGTGCCGACGCCGTGGTGCACCTGGCCTGGGTGTTCCAGCCGACGCACCGACCGCTCGATACCTGGCACACCAATGTCGACGGCACCGAGCGGGTGCTCGCCGCCGTCGCCGAGGCCGAGGTCCCCGCCGTGATCTGCGCCTCCTCGGTCGGTGCGTACGCACCGCGCGACGACGACGAACCCGTCACCGAGAACTGGGCGACCGAAGGCTGGCCCGCCGCCGCGTACATGGCCGAGAAGTCGTATGTCGAGCGGTTGCTCGACATCTTCGAACGCGACAACCCCGACGTCCGAGTGGTGCGGATGCGTCCGGCGTTCACCTTCCAATACGCCTCGGCCAGCTCACAGCGTCGTCTGTTCGCCGGGCCGCTGCTGCCCAACCCGTTGCTGCGACCCGGTGTGCTGCCCGTGCTGCCGTACCCGTGGGGGCTGCGGTTCCAGGCGCTGCACAGCAGCGATGTGGGGCGCGCCTACGCCCTGGCGGTGACCGAGCAGGTGCGGGGCGCGTTCAATCTGGCCGCCGACGATGTCATCGACCGTGCCGCGCTCACCCGCATCCTGCGCACCAGAACGTTCCCCGTCCCACCCCGCGTTGTGAAAGCCGTGCTCACCCTCGGCTGGTGGTTTCGCTTGGTCCCGGCCACCCCGGAACTGTTCGACGCGATGATGCACCTCCCGCTGCTCGACACCACCCGGGCCCGCACCGAACTCGGATGGGCACCGAGGATCAGCGCCGCCGACGCCCTCACCGAGGTGCTGCACGGATTCGGCGACGGGGCGGGCGGTGACACCCCACCGCTGGCCGCCGACGCGGGCGGCACCCTGCGCTACCGCGAGTTCGCCTCCGGCGTCGGCGGACACGACCCGGTCGACCAGCTCACCCGCCACGCGCACCGCTGACGTTCACGGCCGAAAGACCGCGCGCACGCAATCGCTCTTGTCGTTCTTGAAGATGTCGTAGCCGGTGACCGCCTCCGCCAAGGGCAGGTCGTGGGTGATCAGGTACGAGGGTCCAGCTGTCCGCTGGTGATGAAATCGAACATGCGGGCCACGTCGCGCTGCCCGGACTGTTGGGCCGTGCGCAAGGTGAGCCCTTGTTGGTGAGCACACCCATCGGGAATTTGTCGGTGACGCCGTACACACCGAGCACCGACACCACCCCCGTCTTGCGGCACGCCATGATCGCCTCACGCAACGCGGTGGCCCGGTCGGTTTCCAGGCGCAACAGTTGCTTGGCCCGATCGTAGAGGTGCTGGACGCCGGTGCCGTTGGCTTCCATCCCGACCGCGTCGATGCACGCGTCGGGGCCTCGACCGCCGGTCATCTCGCGCAGCGTCGCGGGCACGCTGTCGACAGCGGTGTAGTCGACGGTCTCGGCGCCCGCGTGGCGGCGGGCCAGGTCGAGACGTTCGGGGACACGGTCGATCACGATCACCCGGCCCGCGCCGAGCAGGCGGCTGGTGTGGGCGGCCATCAACCCGACGCCACCGCTGCCCCAGACCGCGACGGTGTCGCCGGGGGAGATGTCGCAGAAGTCGGCGCCCATCAGCCCGGTCGGCAGCGCGTCGGAACAGAACAGGGCCTGCTCGTCGGTGATCGACTCGGGAATCGGGAAACAGTTCACCTCGCCGAAAGGCACCCGGATGTATTCGGCGTGCGAGCCCTGATAGCCGCCGAAGGGATGGGTGTAGCCGTAGATCCCGCCCGACGGGAAACCCAGGATCGGTTGTTGCAGTGCGGCGTTCGGGTTGGTGGTGTCGCAGGCGGAAAAGTGTCGTGTCCCGCAGTACCAGCACGCGCCGCAGCCGATGAACGACGGAACGACCACCCGGTCACCGACGGCGATCCGCGCCACCTCGCTGCCGATCTCGAGCACCTCGCCCATGAACTCGTGCCCGATCACATCGCCTTCGCGCATGCCGGGCAGGTAGCCGTCGATGAAATGCAGATCCGAACCGCAGGTGGTGCTCAACCGAACCGCGACGATCACATCGTGCGGATTCACCAGGCGGGGGTCGGGCACCGTCTCCACGGCCAGGTCGTTCACGCCGTTCCAGCACAGTGCGCGCATCAGTCTCCTGCTCGCGTCCGCTCGGATTGTGGGTCAGTGTCGGCGCCTCCCCGGTCTGCAGAATCGCGCGCGCCCGATAGAGGGCGGTGAACGCGGCATGGCCGGTGAGCTGTTTCGGCAGCGGGCTGGTGACGCGGATGGTCACCTCGGTACCGAGGTCGCCGGGGGCGTCGGCGAAGGTCAGCCGGATCTGGGACCGGCCAGCCGCGTCGCGACCGCCGACGAAGCGGATCTCGCCGGGAGCGCGCACCGTGCGACTCACCCACCGCGCGGCGGCGGCGGTGTTTTCCACGAACGACCACGTCAAGCGGTCCGGGGCGGTCGATTCCACGTGGGCGATACCGGCCAGCGCGGCGGACAGGTTCGCCGGATCGAGCCAGAACTGCTCGACCGTCGCCCGCGGACACGCGATCGTCACCGCGTGCACACTGGCCCCCGCCGTCGGCGCGACCCGATGCGGCAACTGCCCGAGCCGGTCCTCGACCCAGGTCACAGCGCACCGGTTTCCGGCTGCGAATGGTCCCGTTCGACGGTCATCGTGCCTCCCTGCCGATCAGCGGTGTCGGATCCTGTTCACCGCGCGCTTACCCGGCCTCGCCCACCCGAACCACCACGACGGAATCGCCTGATCTGGCAGGTCAGGGGTGTTCGGGCGGATAGGTGACCGTCGTTCCGTCGACGCGGGCGAAGGAGGTCAGGTGGTGCTCGGGGGCCCGGGTCGGGGTCATGATGTCGCGGACGTCGACACCTCGTACCAGCAGCGCGTCGCCGACCAGGGACTCGGCGGGTCCGGGGTCAGCTGTCGGCGATGGACTTGGCCCGCCGCAGCACCTCTTGCACCATGGCGGGGGTGAGCATGCCGGTGAAGGTGTTGCGCTGGCTGACGTGGTAGCAGCCGAGCACCGTCACCGTTCGTCCGTCGGGGTGGGTGAGGAGCACCTGCGCGCCGTGGCCGAAACGGGGACGCGGGCGGGGGATCGTCCACCCGCCCTCGGCGAGCGCGGTGAACAAGGCCTGCCACCCGAACGCCCCGAGCACGACGATCACCTTCACGGTGTCGGCGAGCAGTTCCAGCTCCCGGCTCAGATACGGCGCGCAGCGCAGTGTTTCGTCACGGGTCGGTTTGTTCTGCGGCGGTGCGCAGTGTACGGGGGCGGTGACGCGCAGGTCGATCAGTTCGATTCCGTCGTCGGCCCGCACCGGATGCGCACCGGTCGACAGGCCGACCGCGTGCAGGGCGGCGAACAGTACGTTGCCGCTCTCGTCACCGGTGAACATGCGTCCGGTCCGGTTGCCGCCGTGGGCGGCCGGTGCCAACCCGACCACGAGGATGCGGGCGTCGTCGGGGCCGAAACCGGGCACCGGTCTGCCCCAGTAGTCCTCGTCGCGGAAGGCGGCCCGCTTCACCCGCGCCACCTCCTCGCGCCAGGCGACAAGACGTGGGCAGGCCCGGCACGAGGACACCAGGGCGTCGAGTGCGGCGACAGTGCGCACGGTACCCGCCGCGAGGGGCGCCTGCTCGGGATCGACCTGGGGCGGATCACGCCTCGATTCGGCGGCCATCACCCCATCCTAAGTGGTGGGAATCCGGTGCCGGTCGCACCGAACGACCCACGCGGTACCAGCGGTACCACGTACTGTGAAGGAATGACGCCCCTCGAGATCGTGACCGCCGACGGAGTCGTGCGCGGTCGAGCGGGCCGCAGTGTCGTGCGCTGGCGCGCCCTCCCGTACGCGGCCCCTCCTGTCGGTGACCTGCGCCTGCGCGCACCTCAGCCGGTGCGCCCCTGGACCGGTGTGCGCGACGCCGACCGGTTCCGGTTCGCGGCGATCCAGCACCCCAGTGGTGCCCGCGTCGGGCCGCGCACGTGGCAACCGGTGGCCGAGGACTGCCTCACCCTCAACGTCACCGCACCGGTCGCGCCCGCGCGGAGCCCGCGCCCGGTGATGGTGTTCATCCACGGCGGCGGCTACGTCATCGGCACCTCCAGCATGTACTCCGGCGCCCGCCTGGCCGTTCGCGGCGACGTGATCGTGGTGTCGGTGAACTACCGGCTCGGTGGGCTCGGTTACGTCGACTTCAGCGAATTCTCCACGCCGGAGCGCCCTTTCGACGCGAACCTCGGATTGCGTGACCAGGTGGCCGCGCTGCGGTGGGTGCGGGACAACATCGGCGCCTTCGGCGGCGACCCGGACAATGTGACGATCTTCGGCGAATCGGCGGGCGCGCACGCGGTGATCAGCCTGATGGCCACCCCCGCCGCGCGTGGCCTGTTCCATCGCGCCATCGCCCAGAGCGCCCCCGCCGACTGGACGTTGCGCCCCGAGGACGCGCAGCGCTTCGCCCGCCGCTGCCTGCAGCGCCTCGGCGCCGACCCGGCCGACGCCGTCACCGCCCTCACCACGACCTCGGCCGGTGCCCTGTGCCGCGCCACCGACCGCGCCCTGGGCCGGGCCCTGCGCGAGGAACCGGGCAGCTTCGCCTACGCACCCGTCGCCGACGGCGAGTTCCTGCCCGAGGCGCCGCTGGACGCGATCGTCGCCGGTCGCGCGCACCCGGTGCCGCTGATCATCGGAACCAACCGCGACGAGGCGACCCTGTTCCAGCGTTTCGTGAAGTCGGTACCGCACACCGAGGACCAGCTCACCACCACCTTCGCCCGCTGCGAAGCCGGTGCCCTCGAACGGGTCGCCGCCTGTTATCCCGGCTACCCGAGCCCGGCGACCGCTGTCCGCATCGGCGGTGACTTCATGTTCCTGCGTCCAACCCTCGAGGTCCTCGACGGACACAGCCCGCACGCGCCCACCTACGCCTACCGTTTCGACTTCGCCCCGCGCGCACTGCGGTTGGCCGGTTTCGGCGCCACCCACGCCCTGGATCTGATCCCCGTCTTCGGCTGGGTGAACACCCCGGCCGGGCGCATGCTGACCGCGGCGGGCGGATACCGGGCCTTCCTCGCCGTCCAGCGCGCCATGCAGGACAACTGGCTCAGTTTCGCCCGCACCGGCAGCCCCCTGCCCACCTGGCCCGCCTACACCGCCGACCACCGAGCCACCCAGATCTTCGACCACCCCTCGCGTGTGCTGATCGATCCCGAACCGGCCATCCGCCGCGCCTGGCGCGGGGTGCGCGTCGCGACCCCGACCGACGGGCAGTCCAGGACGGAGAACGCGGGGTGAGCCTCGATCAGGACACCGGTGCGCGGCGGCTCACCGCGCTGCTCACCGAGGACCCGCAGGTTCGAGCCGCACGTCCCCTCGGCGACGTGCACGCCCGCGTGACCGCTCCCGGATCGCCGCTCGGCGCGATCGTCGAGGCGGCGATGACCGGGTACGCCGACCGGCCCGCCCTCGGGTTCCGGCGCACCGAACTCGTGCCCGACCCACACGGTGCGACGGTCCGGCGGACGGTCGCCGAGTTCGAGGTGATCACCTACCGCACGCTGTGGGAGCGGGCCCGGGCCGTCGCCGCGGCGTGGTACGCCGACGGGGTACGGGCGGGGGACTTCGTGGCGATGCTCGGGTTCACCGGTGTCGACTACACGGTGCTCGACCTGGCCGTCATCCACCTCGGTGCCGTGGCGGTGCCGCTGCAGTCGGGGGCCGGTGCCGCCCAGACCCGCGCGATTCTGGACGAGACCACGCCGAAGGTCGTCGCCGTCGACATCGGGCATCTGGGAACGGCCGTCGAGGTGCTCGCCGCCGCAACCGCGCCGCCGATGCTGGTGGTCTTCGACTACTTCGCCGACGACGACAGCCACCGCGAGGCACTCGGCGCCGCCCGCGACACCGTGCCCGACATCCGCACTCTTGCCGAGGTGCTCGCGCACGGGTCCCGCGTCACTCCCGCCCCGCACGTGGAACCCGACGACGACGCGCTGGCCCTGCTGATCTACACCTCCGGCAGCACCGGCACACCCAAGGGCGCGATGTACACGCGGCGTCTCGTCGCGGCCGGGTGGCAGCCGACGCGACCGTACGCCGTGATCAACGTGAACTTCCTGCCGATGAGTCACATCGCGGCCAGGCTCACCCTCGACGCCGCCCTCGCTCGCGGCGGCACCGCCTACTTCACGGCCGCACCGGATATTTCGACCCTGTTCGAGGACATCGCGCTGGTGCGGCCCACCGAGATCTTCCTCGTCCCGCGCGTGTGCGAGCTGATCCAGCAGCACTACCGCGACGTCCGCGAACGCCATCCCGAACTCACCGACGACCAGGTGCGGACCTCGCTGCGCGAAGAACTCCTCGGCGGGCGCCTGCTGACCGTCTCCTGTGGCAGCGCCCCCATCGCCGCGGACCTGTGCGCGTTCGTCGAATCCGTGCTCGAGCTGCGCCTGCACGACGGGTACGGCTCGACCGAGACCGGCGGTGGAGTCATCTTCGACACTCGCGTGATGCGCCCACCGGTGCTGGACTACAAGCTCGTCGACGTGCCCGAACTCGGCTATTTCGGTACCGACAAGCCGTATCCTCGAGGCGAACTGCTCCTCAAGACAACCACCATGATCGCCGGTTACTACCGGCGCCCCGAGGCCACCGCGGCGGTCTTCGACGCCGACGGTTTCTGCCGCACCGGCGACATCGTCGCCGAACTCGGCCCGACCGGCTGACCTATGTCGACCGACGCAACAATGTCATCAAGCTGTCCCAGGGTGAATTCGTGACGGTCTCGCGCCTGGAAGCGGTGTTCGCCGAGACGGAGGCGATCCAGCAGATCTACGTGTACGGCAGCAGTGATCGCGCGTTCCTGCTCGCCGTCGTCGTCCCGGCCAGCACCGTGCCCGCCGAGCGGGCCGAGGCCACGATCCGCGACGCCCTGCACCGGGCGGCGGCGCGAGCGCGGCTGGAACCGTACGAGATCCCACGCGCGTTCCTCATCGAGCCCGAACCGTTCACCGTCGCCGACGGGCTGCTCTCCGGGGTGGGGAAGTTGTTGCGCCCCAAGCTCAAACAACGGTACGGGCCACGCTTGGAAGAGCTCTACAACGAGCTCGCCGACCGCCAGGACGACGAACTGCGACGATTGCGGCTCGAGGCGTCCGGTCTGGCCATCTCCGACATCGTCGTCAGGGCCGCGGGTGCGGTGCTCGGCCGCGATCCCGCCACCGTGCGTACCGACACCCGATTCTCCGATCTCGGTGGGGATTCGCTGGCGGCGCTGTCGTATTCGACGCTGCTGCGGGAACTGCTCGATGTCGATGTTCCCGTCAACGTCCTGCTCGGCCCCGACAACACCCTGGCCGCCCTCATCGACCACATCAGCACGGGTGCGGCGACCCTCGACGCCGACGCGGTCCACGGTCGCGGCGCCACCGAGATCCGGGCGGCGGAGCTGACCCTGGACAAGTTCCTCGACACCGGCACCCTCGGCACGGCCCCCGGCCTGCCGAGAGCCGCGACACCCGCACGGACCGTGCTGCTCACCGGCGCCAACGGCTACCTCGGCCGGTTCCTGCTGCTCGAGTTGCTCGACCGTGTCGTCCCGCTCGGTGGCACCGTGATCTGCGTGGTGCGCGGCGCCGATCCCGCGTCGGCCCGCGCCCGCCTCGACGCGGCCTACGACAGCGACCCCGACCTTGCCGAACACTTCCGTGACCTCGCCGACCGGGCCCTCGAGGTACTGCCCGGTGACATCGGCGCACCCGAACTCGGTCTGCCCCGACAGCAGTGGCAGCGGCTGGCGCGCGACGTCGACCTGATCGTGCACTCGGCGGCTCTGGTCAACCACGTGTTGCCGTACCACCAGTTGTTCGGACCCAATGTGGTCGGCACCGCCGAGATCATCCGGTTGGCCGCCACCACCACCCGCAAGCCGGTCGGGTACCTGTCCACGGTGGCCGTCGCCGCCCAGGCCACGGACTTCACCGAAGACGGTGACGTGCGGACCATGAGCCCCGTGCGCCGCCTCGACACCGGCTACGCCAATGGCTACGGCAACAGCAAATGGGCCGGTGAGGTGCTGCTACGGGAAGCGGCCGACCGGTTCGGGCTGGCGGTCACGGTGTTCCGGTCGGACATGATCCTGGCCCACAGCCGCTACCGTGGACAGCTCAACGTGCCCGACGTGTTCACCCGACTGCTGCTCAGCGTCCTCATCACCGGGCTGGCGCCGAAGTCGTTCTACCGCACCGACTCCGAAGGCCGACGGCAGCGCGCCCACTACGACGGGCTGCCCGCCGATTTCGTCGCCGCCGCCGTCGCCGCGCTCGCCCCGACCACCGGATTCCGCACCTACGATGTGGTGAACCCGCACGACGACGGGATCGGCCTCGACGACTTCGTCGACTGGCTGATCGAAGCCGGACATCACATCACCCGCGTCGAGGACTACGACGACTGGCACGACCGCTTCGCCACCGCCCTGGGTGCGCTGCCCGCAGCGCAACGCCGACACACCCTGTTGCCGTTGCTGCACGCCTACCGTCACCCGGTCCGTCCCCTGGCCGGTTCGGCGTTGCCCGCCGACGGATTCCGCGCCGCCGTCCAGGACGCCGACATCGTCGGCGCCCCGGACATCCCGAGGCTGGGCCGCGAACTGATCGCCAAGTACGTGCGCGACCTGGTTCAGCTGCGGATGCTGGCCACCGGCTCGGGCTCGGCGTAGCGGACCGGGCGCAGCGCCGGGTCGGGCGCGAACGACGTGAGCCCGACCCGGCGGTACTTCGCGGCCAACCGTTCGTAGCGGCGACGGTTACGCGCCATCGGGGAATCGGTGACGGTGGCGGGCAACCGGTCGAAGACGGTGCGTAGCACCGCGGTGAGCAGCCGGAACTCGAGGTCGTGACGCGCTGTCCAGGTGATCGGCATGCGGTCGCGCACCCGAGGATGCATGATGCCGCAGCCGAGCAACATCACCACGTGACTGAACATCGGGGCACCGGCGCGCCACAGCGGTCCGGCGAGGGCGGGAACGAAATCCGGCCGGGGCCCCTCGCGCACCGAAACGGTGGCGGCGACCAGCGCATCGGTGATGCGCAGTTCCTCGGTGGCCATGCGTTCGTAGTGGGCGACCAGGTCGGTGTAGTCCTCGATCGGGGTGTTGTGGCCGCGCAGGTGCAGGCCGCGAGTCTTGTAGCGGTAGTGGTCCCAGATGGCCTGATTCTGCGCGAGCGTCGGTTCGGTGCCGGTCAACGCGATGTAGGCGCCGCGCTGGACGAAGAAGGTGGAGTACAGAATCCAGTTCCAGGCCTGCGGCTCCAGCGCCGAATAGCGTTGCCCGTCGGGGCCGACGCCCTTGACCTCGCGGTGCAGCAGCATCAGACGCTCGGCCTCGGCGGCCGCGTCGGCGTCGGTGCCGTGGTAGATGAGCTGGTCGGCGGCCGCGGTGCGCACCGCCCGCGCCCACGGCTGGTACCGCGACCGTCCCGTCGCCTCGAGTGCGGCCGACACCGGTGGCAGCATCGGCTGGTCGAACAGCCCGACGCCGAACAGTCCGAACAGCACCGAACCGCCCACTCGCTCGAATCTCTCGACCGCGGCCGAGACATCGTGCGGGAGACCGGCGGCCGACGACGTCGGTTCATGAGGCACGGGACACGTCATGGGTGAACTCCTTTGTTCCAGCGCCCGGACCGCACGGGCCCGGACGGCACACCTCCGCAATTCTGGTGCCGTGCGACACCAGAAACTCGTGTGGTGTCAGGGTGCACCACAATAGGGGCATGGTCAAGAGCGAGGACACCGCGACATCCCCCCGCACCTACGGGGGAGTGGCCGCCGACGAGCGCCGCGCCCGCCGACGCGCGGCCCTGCTCGACGCCGCCCTCGACCTGCTCGCCGCCGACGGCGCGGCCGCTGTCACCAAACGCGCGGTCTGCGCCCGGGCCAAGCTCAACGACCGCTACTTCTACGAACAGTTCACCGATCGCGACGCCCTGCTCACCGCCCTGGTCGAGGACCACACCGCCGAGGGCATCGTCGCCGTCGTCGCCGCCACACACGCGGCCGGACCCGACATCCACAGCCAGGTCCACGCCGCCGCCGACGCCGCGCTCGGCTTCCTGCTCGACGACCCACGCAGACACGCCCTGCTGCTCAACGCCCACAGCACCGAAGCCCTGCAGCGGGCCCGGCTCGCCACCCAGCACGCCATCGCCCGCGCCATGGCCACCGTCAGCCGCGAACTGCGCCCGTCACCGGTGGCACTGCCCCTGGACACCGACATGGCCGCCTATACCGTGGTCAGCGGCACCCTCGAACTCGTCGCGGCCTGGTTGCGCGGCGAATTCGACACCACCCGAGACCATCTCACCGACCTGATCGCCCGCCAATTGCTGCACGTCGACACCGTCCCCGGTGCCTGAGCTCAGGGGGCGACCATGCGCGCCGCCGCGAGGACGGTCGCCGCACGCTGTGTCGCCACATGCGCGCCACCGGCCTGGGCGGCATGTACGGCAGTCGTGCGGGCCAGGTCGGTGAGCATGCGCAGCAGCAGCGCCGCCGGGATATCGGGGGTCACGAGCCCCGCGTGTTGCCCGCGCCGCAACTCGGCCAACTTGCCTGCGACCATCGTGCGCAACGCGCGTGCCACCTCTTCCTCGGCGGGCTCGAGATCGGCCCAGGCCTGCAGGCGCGCGTCGTCGGGATTGGCGAGGAAATGATCGAAGAGCCGCCCGACGTAACCGGGCAGATCCTCGGCGCGCATGGCCGTTCGCGAAGAAGCCTCGCTGGCCCAGCGTTCGGTGACGGCGGCGTAGAGCTCCTTCTTGCCGGGGAAATAGGCGTAGAGGCGGTCCTTGCTGGCGTGCGCGGCCTCGGCGATCCGGTTGATCCGCGCACCGGCGATCCCGAACTCGGCGAATTCCGCCTTGGCCGCGGCGAGAATTCGCTCCCTGGTTGCCTCACCTGCCGCTCGCATGCGCTGGATGTTACCTCTTGCCGAACCATCTGGTTCGGAACTATGGTCAATCCCGAACCACCTGGTTCGGGTAACGGCGAGACGAGGACACCCATGGCCGAACAGCCGCGCTGGCAACAACTCCGGGCACAGACCGAGGCAGTCTCCGCCGCCGAACTCGACGAGATATGGACGCGGCTACGCCCGGCCCGCGCCGAGGACATCCTCGGCCAGTGGCGGGGCGGGGCGTTCCAAACCGGTCACCCACTGTGCCGGGCCCTGCCCGCCAGCCGCTGGTACGGCAAGAACTTCCTGGCCCTCGACGACGCCAAACCGCTGATCTGTCGCGCCGAGGACGGCACCCTGTTCTCCAACGTCGAGATGGGGCAGGGCGAGGCGACGCTGTGGAACATCGAGTTCCGCGGTGAGGTCACCGCGACGATGGTCTACGACGGTCGCCCGGTGTTCGACCACTTCAAATGGCTCGATGACAACACCCTGATGGGCATCATGAACGGCCGCTCCGAGCTGGTGCTCAAGGGCGGTCAGTACTTCTACTTCCTGCTGGAACGGGACAGCTGATGCGCACCACCGCCGTGCTCTCGCGTGATCCCTCGGCGGAGTTCTCCGTCGAGGCGGTCGACATCGACGAGCCACGCGCCGGGGAGATCCTGGTCCGCACGGCCGCCACCGGCATCTGCCACACCGACCTGGCCACCCGACGTGCCGGTGCGGCGGACCGGCCGATCCTGCTCGGCCACGAAGGCGCGGGCGTGGTCGAGGCGGTCGGCCCCGGCGTGCGCACGGTCCGGCCCGGCGATTACGTGGTACTCACCTTCCGGCACTGCGGCGACTGCGCCAACTGCGGCGCGGGCCGACCCGCCTACTGCCTGCACGCGACCACGCTGAACAACTTCGGCCGCCGCGCCCACGACACCCCACGGGTCCTGGTCGACGGGTCGCCGGTGCTGTCCGGCTTCTTCGGGCAGTCGAGCCTGGCCGGTTACGCGCTGAGCACCGAGGACAACACCGTCGTCGTCGACCCCACCGTCGATCCGGCGCTGGCCGCCCCGTTGGGGTGCGGCTTCCAGACCGGGGCGGGCGCTGTTCTCAACGTCCTCCGCCCCCGACCCGGTGCCCGCCTCGCGGTCTACGGTGCGGGCGCGGTCGGCATGGCCGCCCTGCTCGCCGCGCGCACCGTGGACGACGTCGACGTCATCGTCATCGAAACCTCCTCGGCGCGCCGGGAACTCGCCCTCGAGCTCGGCGCCTGCGCCGCGCTCGACCCGGCCGAGGAGACGACGGCGGCGCGGGTACGGGAACTCACCGGCGGCGGCGCGACACACGCCGTCGACACCACCGGAATCCCGGCCGTGCTCGGCGACGCCGTCGCCGCACTCGGCATCGGTGCCACCGTGGTCGCCCTCGGCCTCGGCCGGGGCACCCCACCCCTCGATGTCGGCGATATCGTCTTGCAGGGCAAGACGATTCGCGGCTGCCTCGAAGGCGACAGCATCGCCGCCACCTTCATCCCCCACCTGCTCGACCTGCACGCACAGGGCCGCTTCCCCATCGAGCGACTCGTGAGCCGCTACCACGCCCACGACATCGCCGCCGCTCTACACGATCAGCGCACCGGTAAAGTCATCAAGCCGGTGCTGACATGGTGAACGGCCCGACCCGCGAGACCGAGGACAACGCATGACGATTCTCCACAGCGAAGACCTCGCGACCGGACCGGCAGCGAGCGTGGACGCCGCCCGCGCCCAACGGCGCCAGGTGGTGCTCGACGCCGCCCGTGACGTGTTCGTCGCCTACGGCTACCACGGCACGAGCATGGAGGACATCAGCAGCCGCGCGGGCATGAGCAAACCGGTGCTCTACACCCACTACGCGAGCAAACTCGACCTCTACCTGGCGGTCCTGCAGCGCTACCTCGACCGCATGGTCGGCGGTGTGCGCAAGGCGCTGGCGGGCACCAAGGGCGAGCAGAAGGTGCGCCGCGCGGTCGGCGCCTACTTCGATTTCGTCGACGAGGACGCCGGTGGGCACACCCTGGTCTTCGAATCACCGGTGCCGAGCGAACCGTGCGTGCAGTGGCGGGTGCGCGATGCCATGAACACCTGCGCGGTCCTGGTCAGTGCCGAGCTGCGGGCCGCGGGCATGGACGACGTGCGCGCCTTCGCCTGCGCGTTCAGCCTCGTCGGCGCCAGTCATTCCACGGCACGGCACTGGCTCGACGCGGGCCGCCCGATCCCCAAGCACGAAGCGGTCGAGATGACCGTGACCCTGTGCTGGCACGGGCTCTCGTCGGTGGGTGTGGTCAACCGCGACACCAAGGGCTCAGCCCGCTGACGCGGTGAGCGGCAACGGGCTGCCGTCGAGCAGCTCGTCACCGGGCAACTGCCCCACCAGCACGGCCAGCGCGCGCTTCCAGCGCCGCACCACCGCCTCGCGTTCGCCGAGCGTGCCGGTGAGCATGGCCGTCATCGACAGGCCGGTGAGCAGGTCGATGGTGAACTCGACCAGCAGTTCCGCGCGCGGGTCGGCGGCATAGGGTTCGCCGAGTACCTGCAGGTAGAGCCTGCGCATCTCGGTGAACACCCGCTGTTCCTCGTGCACGAGCCGGTCACGCAGTTCGGCGTCGGTGCGCGCGGCCACCCACAGATCCAGTGCGGTGAAGAAGGCAGGACTGTTGAGGTCGCGCCAGGCCAGATCGACCACCGACTGCAGCCGGTCGCGGCCCGGCGGCAGCATTTCGGCCTCCCGCCGGAACTTCTCGAGCCGCTGATCGACCACCTGGGTGGTCGCGGCCACGAGTAGTTCGGCACGGGTAGGGAAGTGGTGCTGCACGGTGCCACGCGCCAGCCCGGCGCGTTCCTGTACGGCGCTCACCGTGGTTGCCGCGTAACCACTTTCGAGCAGGCACTCGGCGGTGCAGGCCAGAATGCGGGCACGGGTCGCGGCACGGCGCTGCGCCTGAGTGCGACGGGGACGTTGCTCGGTCACGAAAGAAATCGTACGCCCTGCCGAATAGTTACGCGATTCTGTGAGGCCCGTCTCCGACACACCCGGCGGCAACTGGCTATTGACGTGGAAGTGCGGGACTGGTGAAATCAAGAAACCGTACGGAGTAACTGTTTCCTGCATGAAGGGCTGCGATGACGCAGATCTCCCACCACCGCCGTGGAACCGGCGCGCCGATCGTGCTGGTCCACGGGCTCGGCAGCCGCTGGCAGGTATTCGCCCCGATCATCGACGAGCTCGCCGAAACACACGAGGTGATCGCTGTCGACCTGCCCGGCTTCGGCGACTCACCGCTCGTTCCCGGGGTGCGACCAGGACCGCGCGGATACGCGGCGTGGCTCACGCGGTGGCTGGCCGACAACGCGATACACCGCCCCCACGTGGTCGGCAGTTCGATGGGCGGCGGGATCGCGCTCGAACTGGGGCGCACCGGGGTCGCGTCGGCGGTCACCGCGTTCTCCCCGGTCGGTTTCTACGGACCGGCCGAACTGCGCTGGACCAAGGGTCTGCTCACCGGCATGCGCGGTGCCGCCCGGGGATTCGGCGCGGCCCTGGGCCGCACGGTGGATCACCGGGCGGGGCGGATACTGCTGCTCTCGGCCATGTTCGGCCGCCCCGCACTCGTCTCCCCGCCCGCCGCGCGACTCGACCTGGCCGGGCTGGCCGGGGCCAGCGCGTTCACCGCCGCCCGTGACGACTTCGACAACTACGTCCTGACACCAGCGCACGACCTCGGCGCGCTCACCGAGATCCCGGTGACGATCGCCTGGGGCACCCGCGATGTCGTCCTCGTGCACCGCACCCAGAGTGCGCGTGCCCGCACCGCACTGCCCTTCGCCCGGCACCACGACCTACCCGGCTGCGGCCATCTGCCGTTCAGCGACGCGCCGCACCAGTGCGCGCGTCTGATCCTCGAGAGGAACGCATGACACCGTCCATCGCGGTCATCGGCAGCGGTTTCGGCGGCCTGGCCGCCGTCATCGAACTGAAGAAACGGGGCTTCGACGACATCGTCGTCTTCGAGAAGGCCGACGAGGTCGGCGGAGTATGGCGCGACAACACCTATCCCGGCGCCGCCTGCGACGTGCCGTCACCATTCTACTCGTACTCCTTCGCGCCCAATCCGCGCTGGCCGCACCGGTTCTCGCGGCAACCGGCGATCCTGGACTACATCCGCGGCATCGTCGACACCTTCGATGTGCGCCGCCACCTGCGCCTGGGCACCGAGGTGTTCGGCGCAACCTACGACGACGCGAGCGGCAAGTGGACCGTCGCCCTGGCCGGTGGTGAGACCGTGGTCGTCGACGTTCTCGTCTCCGCGGTCGGGCAGCTCTCGCGCCCGGCGCTGCCCAACATCGCGGGACGCGAGACGTTCACCGGCGACAGTTTCCACTCCGCGCAGTGGAATCACGACGTGGACCTGACCGGGAAACGGGTCGCGGTGATCGGCACCGGTGCCAGTGCCATCCAGTTCGTGCCCGAGATCCAGCCGCGCGTAGGCGCCCTGACGGTGTTCCAGCGCACCGCGCCCTACATCATTCCGCGACCGGATCGCGAATTCGGGCGCCTGCACCACCGGCTGTTCGAGAAGGTGCCCGCCACCGAACTGGCCGAACGTGGCACCTGGTATGGCGTCGTCGAAGGGCTCAGCCTGGCCTGGGTCTACGCCAAGCCCCTGGCCCGTGCCATCCGGGCCTGGTCGAGATGGCACATGCGCCGCCAGACCAAGGCGGTGCCGGGACTGTTCGAGAAGGTGTGGCCCGACTACGACGTCGGGTGCAAACGAATCCTGTTCTCCGACAACTACCTCCCCGCGCTCGCCCAGCCGAACGTGCAGGTGTGCACCGACACGATCAGCGAGATCACGCCCACCGGGGTCCGCACCGAGGACGGGCGCGAGCACGAGGTGGACGTCATCATCTGGGGGACCGGGTTCAAGACCACCGAATTCCTGGCACCGATGACGATCACCGGTGCCGGTGGCCGGGCACTGAGCCAGGAGTGGCGGGCAGGCGCGCGCGCCTACTTCGGCGTCACCGTGCCCCGGTTCCCGAATCTGTTCCTCATGTACGGGCCCAACACCAACACCGGTGGCGGCTCGATCATCTACTTCCTCGAGGCACAGGCGAAATACCTCGGGCGCTACGTCGCCCATCTCGCCGCGACCGGTCGGCCCCTGGCCGTGCGCCCCGAAGTGGAGAAGGCCTACGACGCCCGCATCCAGGAACTCCTGGCGGACAGTGTGTGGAGCCGGTGCTCGTCCTGGTACCGCCAGGCCGACGGCCGCATCACCACCAACTGGCCCCTGCTGGGAATTCAATACCGCAAACAGGCGCGGTTCGACCCCGCCGACTACGAGGTGATGGTTCCATGACCAGCTACGACTACGACGTGATCGTCGTCGGTTCCGGATTCGGCGGCAGCGTGAGCGCCCTGCGACTGACCGAGAAAGGCTACCGGGTCGGTGTGCTCGAATCCGGTCGGCGCTGGAACGCCGAGGACTACCCGAAGACGAACTGGAACGTGCCCAAGGCGATCTGGGCGCCCCGCCTCGGGCTGACCGGTCCGCAGCGGATCAGTGCGCTCGGCAAGTGCCTGGTGTTCAGCGGGTCCGGGGTCGGCGGTGGGTCGCTCATCTACGGCAACACCCTCTACGAGCCGCTGCCCGAGTTCTACCGCGACCGCGCGTGGGCCCACATCACCGACTGGAAATCCGAACTCGCCCCGTACTACGACCAGGCCAAACGTATGCTCGGCGTGGTCGAGAACCCGAAGCTGGGACCCAAGGACGACGTGCTGCTGCAGGTCGCCACCGATCTCGGGGTGGCCGACACCTTCCACCGCACCCACGTCGGCGTGTTCTTCAACGAGGGCGCCGAAGGGGTGGAGGTCGAGGACCCGTACTTCGGTGGCGCCGGACCGCGCCGCGCGGGCTGCGTCCACTGCTCGGAATGCTTCACCGGCTGCAAACACAACGCCAAGAACACCACCACCCTGAACTACCTGCACCTGGCCGAAAGTCTCGGCGCACAGGTGCATCCACTGACAACGGTCACCTCGGTGGCGCCCGACGGCACCGGCGGCTACCGGGTGGAGACCGTGCGGTCCAACGGTCTGCTGCGCAAGGACCGGCGCACCTTCACCGCCGAACAGGTGGTGTTCGCGGCCGCCGCGCTCGGCACCCAGAAGCTGCTGCACAACCTGCGCGGCAACGGTGCCCTGCCCGAACTGTCGTCGCGGCTCGGGGAACTGACACGCAGCAATTCCGAGGCGATCATCGGCGTCACCAGCAAGACGCGGCGCGACTTCGCCCAGGGTGTGGCCATCACCTCCTCGATCCACCCGGAACCACAGACCCACGTGGAGGTCTGCACCTACGGCAAGGGGCAGAACGCGCTGTTCGTGCAGACGGTGCCGATGGTCGACGGTGGGGCGTTCCGATTCCTGCGGTTGCTGCTGACCATGCTGCTGCACCCGGTGCAGTTCCTGCGGTCGCAGAACGCGCGCGGCGCCTCGGAGCGGTCGGTGATCCTGCTGGTGATGCAATCGCTGGACAACTCGCTCACCTCGTATCTGAAGGGACGCAGGCTCGTCACCAAACAGGGCGCCGGAGAACCCAATCCGGAGTGGATTCCGCTCGCCCACGACATCGCCCGCCGTTACGCCGGTAAATCCGACGCCATCACCGGCAATATCGCCACCGACATCTTCAACATCCCCGCCACCGCCCACTACATCGGCGGCTGCACCATCGGCGACTCCCGCGACACCGGTGTCATCGACCCGTATCAGCGTGTCTACGGTCATCCGGGACTGCACGTCGCCGACGGCAGCGCCATCACCGCCAACCTCGGCGTGAACCCGTCGCTGACCATCACCGCCCAGGCCGAACGCGCCATGGCGTTCTGGCCCAACAAAGGCGAGCCCGACCCGCGTCCCGAGCTCGGCGCCGCCTACGAGCGCATCCGTCCCGTCGCGCCCCGTCGACCCGCCGTGCCCGAGCACGCCCCCGGCGCCCTTCGCCTGCCCGTCTGAGAGGAAACCCATGTCCGCCGCCGACCGTCTGGCCGCCCTCGAACCGGCCTGCCACCGAGACGACGCGCTCGCCCTGTTCGACAGCCTGCCGCCCGTCGCGCCCACCGACCTCACCGGCCGCTGGCACGGTCGCGAGCTGGCCACCGGCCACGGGCTCGACGGCCTGCTCGCGGCCTCGGGCTGGTACGGCAAACAATTCGACGGCCCCGACGACGTGCACCCGCTGCTGTTCGCGACCCCCAAGGGCGACATCTTCCCGGTGGATCCGAAACGCATCCCGCTGTCGCTGGCCGACAGAGTCCCCACCTCGCTCATCGCGCAGACCCGTAAACGCCTCGACCTGCTCGCACCCACCCTGCGCACCACCCACCACCGTGCCCGGCTCCGCGAGATCAACCACCGGGGCACCGTCACCACCGCGATGATCTACGACCATCTCGCGATCATCGACACGTTCCGCCGGGTCAGCCCGACCACGGTCCTGGGCATCATGGACTACCGCCGCCTGCCCGACCCCTACTTCTTCATCCTCACCCGCGACTGAGCTCAGCCGGTGCAGGCGACGCCGGTCCCCACCCCGACGACCATCGCCCCACCCACACCGCCCACCGCCTCGAGCCGACGCGGCGACCGCGCGAACCACCCCCGCGCGGTCGCCGCGACCACGGCCCACACACTGTCGCACAGCAGTTGGACGACGAGGAAGATCACGCCGAGGACCAGCATCTGCACCGGCAGCGGCCCCGCGTCGACGGCGGTGAACTGCGGCAGAACCGCACCGAAGAACACCGCGGTCTTCGGGTTCGTCGCGCCGACGACGAACCCCTGCCGCACAGACCGGCCCCCGGCACCGGTGTTCGCGGTGAGCGAGAGCTTCTTGCGGTCCCGAATCGCGGTGACACCCAGATAGATCAGATACAGCGCGCCGACGACCTTGACCGCCGTGAACAGCAGCGCCGAGGTCATCAGCACGGTGCCGAGGCCAAGTGCCACCACGGTCAGCGGGACGATCGAACCAACGACCGAACCGAGGACCGACAGCAATGCCTGCCTGCGTCCCAGCGTCAGCGCCCGCCCGATCGCGAACAACACATTCGGTCCGGGGATCACGATGATGAGCAAGGCCGCGCCCACGAAAGCGATCAGATGGGGGATCGGCACCATCATCCGAACCTAACAGCCCGCCCGTTCGCGGCGGTGCCGATCGGCTATCGGACGCCGTACCAGCGGCCCGCGGTCCGGTCGGAGTGTGTCGCCACCGGTTTGCCGGGTATCTGCGGGCTATGGCACATTTTCGTCGCTGGGGAGCTGTCTACCTGCTGATGTTGCTGTTCATCGGCTCGTGGGGCGCGCAGTTCGTGTTCCAGCTCATCGAATACCGCAATACTCAGCAACAGCAGGGACAACCATTCCAGTGGTCGGGTTATTGGCCGGAGTTCCTGTCCAGCACCTTCGAGAACTGGCAGAGCGAATGGTTCCAGCTGGTCTTCCAAGCGGTGCTGCTGCTCGGGGCCAAACATTGGATATTCCGGGTCGACGCCGAGAACGCCGAGCGCATCGAATCCAAGACCGACGACCTGCGCGCCTACCTGGTTCCGCCCGAGCGGCAGAGCCCGGTGCCGGGGGACTGACACCGCCGCGCCCGGCCCGCATCGACGGACCGGGCACGACACGGCTCAGCCGCGCGGTTCGATCCGGTCCCAGGCGCGATGCTCGCCCAAGTCGGTCACCACCTGGGTGGTCGCCTGCGGCGCCTCGGCCACCGTCACCCCCGGTGCGTCGGCGTCGACACCGTTGCGCTGCAGCAGACTCGCCGCCGCACCGACCGCCGCGATCGCCTTCCCGTGCCGCCATATCTCGTTGACCAGCACATCCACGCGCGGATCGGTCGGCGCGCCGAGCGCGACCAACCCGTCGAACTCGATCGAGCGCATGGTGGCGAACGTGCGATCCACCTTCCGGCCCTCGACCTCCCCGCCGTGCGCGGCGACGAGCAACGGCCGCACCTTGGCCTGCTCGAGATCGGCACACACCTGCTGCACCGCACCACCGGCACTGGTCTCGTCAACCAGGACCGCCACGACCCGCCCGTCGACCGGGAACGCGCCCCGCTTCTGCGACAACGCCGGACTCGTCGACAGCTCGACAGCGGTCGCGGTGGGCGCGGGCACATCGACACCGAGCTGGTTCGCCACATAACCGGCCAGCTGCTCGTCGACATTCACCAGCATCTGCACCGCACGCCCCCGAATCGTCACCGAGGTGCATTTGCCCAATTCGAACGAGAACGCGTCGGCCAAGCGCCGCTGCTCACCGTGGGTGAGGCTGCGGTAGAACATGCGCGGCTGGGAGAAATGATCGGCGAACGACACCTGCGCCTTGTCGGTGTTCGCCGAGGTGCGCAGCTTGGCCTGCGGCGGCGGAATCGGGGCAGGCGACTCGACGTACGCCTCACCGGCGAAACTCGCCGCGTACGGGCAGCCACCGTCGAGCGAATTCGGTTTGTACGGTGCCACCCCGGTGTGCACCGCGCTCTGATGCATGCCGTCGCGGAACATGTCGTTGACATCCGTGTGGGGCGTATTGATCGGCAGCTGCGCGAAATTAGGTCCGCCCAGGCGGCTGAGCTGGGTGTCGAGGTATGAGAACAACCGGCCCTGCAACAGCGGGTCGTCGGTGATCTCGATACCGGGCACCAGATGACTCGGGCAGAACGCCACCTGTTCGGTCTCGGCGAAGAAATTCACCGGATTCGCGGTGAGCCGCAACGTGCCGATCACCTGCACCGGCACCAATTCCTCCGGTACGAGCTTCGTCGGATCGAGCAGATCGATGTCGTCGAACACCTGCTCCGGGGTATCGGGAAAGACCTGAACACCCAGATCCCATTCCGGGAAATATCCGGCCTCGATCGCGTCCGCCAGATCTCGGCGATGGAAATCGGGATCGAATCCGGCGGTGAGCTGCGTTTCCTCCCACAGCATCGAATGCACACCAAGGCGCGGCTTCCAATGGAATTTCACCAGGCTCGTCGCGCCGTCGGCGGCGACCAACCGGAATGTGTGGACACCGAAGCCCTCCATCATCCGCAACGATCGCGGCAGCCCACGGTCGGACATGTTCCAGAAGGTGTGCGCGGTGGCCTCGGTGTGCAGGGAGACGAAATCCCAGAACGTGTCGTGCGCCGACTGCGCCTGCGGGATCTCCCGGTCCGGATGCGGTTTGGCCGCGTGCACCACATCGGGAAACTTGATCGCCTCCTGGATGAAGAACACCGGAATGTTGTTACCGACGAGGTCGTACACACCTTCCTCGGTGTAGAACTTCGTCGCGAAACCGCGCGTATCGCGCACGGTGTCCGCCGAACCACGCGAACCGAGCACCGTGGAGAACCGTACGAACACCGGTGTACGCGCGTCGGCGGCGAGGAATTTGGCGCGCGTCAGTGAGGCGGCGGCACCGTTGGACACGAAAACACCGTGCGCGCCGACACCACGCGCGTGCACGGCCCGCTCCGGAATTCGTTCGTGATCGAAATGGGTGATCTTCTCGCGCAGGTGGAAGTCCTGCAACAGCACCGGTCCGCGCGGCCCTGCCTTGAGCTGATGGTCGGTATCGGCCTGGCGCAGGCCCTGTGGGGTGGTGAGCGCATCACCCTGCTGGGCTCGGACGTTCGCCTCACCCGGAATGGGTGCGCCGGTGGGACCACGCAGCTCAGGACCCTGCTGATCCGGTTTCGGGCCGGGCGGCTCGCACTGGCTGCCGTCCTCGTCCGGCGGAACCGGTGGGCGCGTGAACTCCGGGGGAATGTGCTGCTGCTCGGTCATATATGCGCAACCCTTCTGTCCTGGATCGACGTGCTCGCATTCGGGAAAACACCGTGGTGCGGTTACCGCCTCGCGGAGTCGGCAAACGACGATTGGGCTGTCGGATCAGGGGTACGCGCAGACCAGCGGATCCCCTCGAAAGGACGGCCCGGCCATGAACGATGCCGCTCTCCCTCATCATCACAAATTTCCCGACACCGAGCGCACTACCCGTTCGCATGTCGGTGAATCCATCGAAGACGCGTGGAACTGGCCCGGCCTGATCTTGATCGGTGTCGGTGTCGTGTTGCTGGCGCTCACCCTCACCGCCGCCGGATACGGATTCGAAGGGTGGGCGGTGATCGCCGCGATCCTGTGCGTGCTCTGCCTACTCGGCGGCGTCGCGATCGTGCTCGCCGAACACCGCCGGATCAAAGCCCGTGAAGGGCTGCGATTACGCGACCCGTGCGGGCACTGACCTGTTTGCCCGTGTCGCGGTGAGGTAGTCCGATCGAAGACCCGTTCCCGGCGAGGAGGACTTCGATCATGGGATTTCCCGAACAGCAGCAGCAGGTTCCCGGCATCCAATCGAAAATGGACCCCGTGCCCGACTGCGGCGAGAACAGCTACCGGGGATCGGGCAAACTGACGGGCAAAGCCGCTGTCGTCACCGGTGCCGACAGCGGAATCGGACGCGCGGTCGCCATCGCGTACGCCCGTGAAGGCGCCGATGTGCTCATTTCCTACCTCGACGAACACGACGACGCGAAAGAAGTGGCCGACCTGGTGACCGCGGCGGGGCAGCGGGCGGTACTGGTGTCCGGTGACCTCTCCGACCCCGCCCACTGCCGAGCGGTGATCGACAAAGCCGTCGAGGAATTCGGCACCGTCGACGTTCTGGTCAGCAATGCCGCGTTCCAGATGTCGCACGACGACATCACCGAGATCAGCGACGAGGAATTCGCCTACACCTTCGCCCTCAATGTCGGCGCCTATTTCCACCTCGTGAAGGCGGCGCTGCCGCATATGCGGCCCGGTTCGTCGATCATCGGCAGTTCCTCGGTGAACTCCGACATGCCCTCGCCGACCCTGGCGCCGTATGCGGCGACCAAGGCCGCGATCGCGAATTTCTCGGCCAGCCTGGCGCAGATGCTGGGGGAGAAGGGCATCCGGGTCAACAGTGTGGCGCCGGGCCCGATCTGGACACCGCTGATCCCGTCGACCTTCCCGACGGAGAAGGTGAGCAAGTTCGGCGACGACACCCCGCTCGGCCGGGCCGGGCAGCCCGCCGAACTCGCCCCGGCCTATGTGCTGCTCGCCGCCGACGACGGCAGCTACATCTCCGGTGCCCGCATCGCCGTCACCGGCGGTCGCCCGATTCTCTGACCCCACCCCGGCCTACCGGGTCACTGGTAGGCCGGGTACTGGTTCGTTCGCAACAGCCGGGCCAGATGCGCGGCATTGCGTGCCATCGCGGCCGTGGTCTTGCGCACCGCCTCGGGAGTGTCGGGCAGATCCTTGAAATCGGTGCCGCCCATCGCCTCCCCGTTCCAGTAGGTGCAGCCCTGAGCCGGGATGGTGAACCCGATGTCGTCGAGCGCCTGGAAGGTGTCGGCCACGATCTTGTGCGCGCCGTCCTCGTTGCCGACCACCGCCGCGATCCCGACCTTGCCGAGCATGACGGGCCTGCCCGCGTCGTCGGTCTCGGACAGTTCGGCATCCAGCCGTTCCAGCGTGCGCTGAGCCACCGAGGACAGATGACCCAACCAGGTCGGCGTCGCGAGCACGACGATGTCGGCCTCGATGATCCGCCGACGGATCTGCGGCCACTCGTCACCCTCACCCTCGTCGGCACTCACCCCCGGCCGCACCTCGAAATCGGCGATGCGCACCGTCGACCCGGACACATCGTTGGCGGCCAGTTCGGCCAGCACCTGATCGGCCATGAGCTGACTGCTGGATTCGGCGGGCGAGGGCTTCAACGTGCAGACCAGCGCCACTGCGCGCAACTGTTCGGCGGCCACGACAACACTTCCTCTCGGTAGTCGATCAGGACTGGCGGACGACCCGGATGTGGTGCAACCGCGGATCGCTGGCATCGGGCACGTTCATCCCCGCCTCGACACCGGTACGCAGGTATTCCACGACCGTGTCACCGATCCGCTCGCCGGGCACGATCGCGGGAATACCGGGCGGGTAGGGCGTGAGCTGTTCGGCGGCGATCCGGCCAGGTGCCTGTTCGATGGGCACCATCTCGGTGGGGGCGAAGAACGCATCGCGAGGCAGCATCACGGTGTCGAGCTGCAGGTCCTGCGGGGACGGCAGGGTGATGTGGTGCGGTGCCGGGTCGAGACCGGCCCGCCGCCACAGCGCGAGCGCGTCGATGAGGGCCTCCGTGGAGGCGTCGTCGTCGGCCGTCGACATCGTCGCCAGGATCCGCCGGTGATCGCTGAGGCCCACATCGAGATGGTGGTGCTCGCGCAACCAGTCCGCCACCTCGTACCCGGTGGCGCCGGTCGCGGACACATCGACGAGCACCTGCATCAGGTCCAGGTCGTGGGAGGCCTCCACTCCGAGCAGTTCGTCGTGCATCACCGTCAGACCGTTGATCCGGTCGATCTCGGCGCGGGTGCGTTTGGCCAGTCCGAGTGTTCGCCCGAGCAGGTCGTGGCCGAATTCGACCATCTGGCGTCGCCACCCGTCGAGCGCGGCGTAGATCAGGACGTTCGGGCTGGTGGTCATCAGCAGATCCGCGCACCGGCGCAACCGACCCGGATCCACGAGATCGCCTTGGTGATGGAACACCGAACCCTGTTCGAAACCCATGCCCATCTTGTGCACGCTCACCACGCACACATCGGCCCCCACATCCATTGCCCACGTGGGCAATTCGGGGTGGAACGGCAGGTGCGCACCCCACGCCTCGTCGACGATGACGGGTTTGCCACGCGCATGACACACCTCGGTGATGCCGCGCAGATCCGCGCAGGTGCCGTACGGGCTCGGGCACACGATCACCGCGCCCGCCGCGTCCGGGTGCTCCTGCCACGCCTGCTCCACCTGCTCCGGCGAGGGCGGGTGGGAGAAGTGGCGATCGGGGTCCCAGCGCGGGCTGATCCAGTGCGGTTGCACCCCGGAGAAGATCAGCCCCGCGACGATCGACTTGTGGCTGTCGCGCGCCACCAGCAGGCCGCCGTCGTCACCACCGGCCACCGCCAGCATCGCCGCCTTGACCGACAGCGAGCTGCCGCAGGTGGAGAAGAACGCGGTGTCGGCGCCGACGGCGTCGGCCATCAGGTCCTCGGCTTCGGTCAGGTAGCCGTTGCGGGCGAGCCGGTCGTCGAGCCCACCGTTGGCCAGCAGGTCGGCGGCGAAGGCATCGGCACCGAGCGCGGCGAGAACCCGGTCGTCCACACCGCGACCCTGCCGGTGCCCGGGCGGGGTGAACCCGTACCGATGTTTGTTGCGGTAATCGGCGACCGCGGCGACGAGCGGGGCTGTGCTGTGGTCCATGCCCGGGTAATAGCCGATCGGTTGCGGCCGAAACGACGGTGTGTAGCTGCTCGCGGTCGGGGTACCTGCCCGACGAACGACGTACTCCGACCCGTGAGGAGGCTGCGATGACCACCCCGATGGCGACCAGCCCACCGATTCCCGAACCGCGAGACCCGATTCCGCCCACCCCGGACCCCGCGCCCCCGCCGGACCCGGGACGTCCACCACCGCCGCCGGAGCCGGGTCATCCACTGCCGGGCGACCCGCCGCCCGGACCCGGACCGGGACAACCGCCACCCCCGGATGTCCCCGACCCGTTCCCCCCGATCCCCACTCCGGGCGAGCCACTGCCCGAGCCGGGTGCGAGGGCGTGTTGAGCGCCGCGCGGGGGGTGGGGACCGGATCGGGCGCCGCGTGTGTGCGGGCGCGTCGGTCACGAGATACTTCTGGAATGAAGCACAGTGAGGGTCTTCCGACGAGTGGCGCGCGGTCGTTGCGGCGCGTGCTCGGCGAAGGCAGGGCGCAGGACGCGGGCGGATTCAAGTTCTGGTTCGCCGATCAGCGCTGGGAATGGTCCGACGAGGTCGCCCGCATCCACGGTTACGAGCCGGGCACCGTGTCCCCGACCACCGCACTGCTGTTGTCGCACAAGCATCCCGACGACCGCGACCACGTCGCCACCATGATCGAGAAGTCGGTCACCGAGGGCGAACCGTTCTGCAGCACCCACCGCATTCTCGACACCGGGGGTGCGGTCCACGACGTGATCGTCGTAGCCGACCAGATGCTCGACGACACCGGTGTCCTGGTCGGTACCACCGGCTACTACATCGATGTCACCGACACCCTCGAGCGGCGTCGCAAGCAAACCCTCGACGATGAACTCCCGAGCCTCTACGCTGCCCGCGCCGTGATCGAACAGGCCAAGGGCGCGGTGATGCTCGTCTACGGAGTCAACGCCGAGCAGGCATTCGACGTGCTCACCTGGCGCTCACAGGAAACCAACACCAAGCTGCGCGTACTGGCGCAGCGCCTGATCACCGAACTCGGTTCGCTCACCGATGTGTCCGGTGTGCTGCGCACCCGCTTCGATCATCTGCTGCTGACCGTGCACGAGCGCGCCGGGCAGCACGATCAGGGCGCGGACTGAGAAACGTCACGGTCGGGTAACCTGCGACCACGACAGCAACACAGGGAGGCGGCATGCGAGCGGAGGATCGCGAGACCGCGCCCCGGTCGACAACGGTCGGGTTTCAAGTCCCGGCGGAGCTCGAGCAGCTCACCATGGTTCACGCGCTGGCCGAAACAGTCCTGCTGGTAGGAGGTTTCGCGCTCGACGAGGTCACCGACCTACTGCTGGCGCTCGACGAGGTGGTGACCGCGCTCGTTCTCGCCGCGGCACCGGAAGCACTGATCGATTGCGCGTTCACCGGCGGCGGCGGGGCACTCGGCGCGCGAATCTCGACCGTGGCGCGCACCGAGGAAGCCATCGACGAGGACGCCTTCGGCTGGCACGTCGTCGCCACCCTCACCGACGCGCTGCGCACCGAATACGGCCCGTTCGACCCGGCCCGTGACGGCTATCCGACCACCGTCGAATTCGGTTGGATCCGCCGCTCGCACGGGCCGGTCGGGGGGTGATGCGGGCACCGGGATCGAAAGCGTAGGCTTATTTCGCACACAGATCGGGTAGTCCTGAAGCATCCGACCCCACGGAATCGGAGGCACATGTGATGACGACTGCTGAAGCGACAAAAGCCAACGACTCGACCGTCCGGCGCTCCCACTCGAAGGGCGACAGCTACGACAACATCGAGCCATGGTTCGAGAAGCTGCAAGCGCTTTCCCCGAACGACCCCCAGCGTGAACCCCTCCGCGAGGAGGTGATCAGGCTGTGCCTTCCGCTGGCAGACCACATCGCCCGCAAGTTCGCCGGGCGCGGAGAACTCTTCGACGATCTCGAACAGACCGCTCGCGTCGGGTTGGTGCTCGCCGTCGACCGGTACGACGTGAGCCGAGGCTCCTCGTTCCTGTCCTTCGCGATCCCAACCATCATGGGCGAAGTGCGCAGGCACTTCCGCGATCACACCTGGGCGGTGCGCGTGCCGCGCAGGCTCAAGGAGATCCAGCTGCGGATCGGCCCGGCCACCGAGGAACTGTCGCAGCGGCTCGGCCGCGTACCCAATGCCCGCGAGCTCGCCGACGAACTCGAGGTCGACCTGGTCGAGGTCACTCGCGCGTTGGTCGCGGGCAACGGCTACCAGACCAACTCCATCGACGGGGTCACCCAGGACGACCGGGACAACTCCTCGCAGCCGATCACCGAGACCCTCGGCGCCGAGGAACACTGCTACGAGCTCACCGAGGACGCGATGGCGGTGCGCCCGCTGATCGCGGCCCTGCCCGAGGAAGAACGCGATGTGCTGATCATGCGCTTCTTCGAGGGCAAGACCCAGAACCAGATCGCCGAGCACCTCGGTGTCTCCCAGATGCAGGTCTCGCGCATCCTCTCGCGCACCTTGAGCTCGCTGCGTGAGCAGGCGCTCACCGAGGAGACCCCCGTGCAGTGACAGCGGCGGCCGAGCATGCCAGAATTGTCCTAGGTTGAGACTTCCAGCCGACCCCGGTCTTCGTGCATTCCGCACCCGGAACGTCGGTTGCGTGATGGCGTGAAGTCCGGAATCCCCCTGTCGCCCAGGAGGTTCTATGTCTGTCGTCACGGATCCGCGACGCTCGAGCAGGTTGCGTTGGTACCGCGGCTCCGCGGCGCACGACGAAGCCCTGCTCCGCGTCGATCCCGGCAGACAGGGCTGCTGGGTGCTGCGTGCGGGATGTGAACTGGACGCGGCTCGGCAGCCGCAATTCTGCGCCCTGCTCGACCGTGCGATGCGGTCGGGCGCTCGAGTGGTGGTGCTCGACCTGCGCGGCACCGACTTCCTCAGCATCCGCTTGGCCGCCCTGCTCGGACCGGCCAAAGCCACGGCCTGGCAACACGGGGTGGAGTTACGCCTGCTCATCGGCAGCCTGGAGGTGGAACGCGCACTCGAATTGGCCGGAGTGCGCCCGCTGTTTCGCCACTACAGCTGTGTCGAGGACGCCTGCGACCACCCCGTCGATGTTTGACCGGCCGACCGGCGGGTAGGCGCAGAGGGATCGACCCACCCGGAACACGGCATCGGTGAGGAGGCTCCGTCGTGGCTTCGAGCGAGCGGATCGTCGCGGATTCGACCCACGCGACCTCGACCCACCTGCGGATCGACGCCGATCTCGGGCAGTTGGTCATGGTGCGGGCGGTCGCCGAGACCGCGGCCCAGCTGGCCGGTTTCACGCCCGACGAGATCGCCGACATCCGGGTCGCGGTGGACGAGGCGGCGACCAGCCTGATCCTCGCCGCCGTGCCGGACACCCGCCTGCACTGCGACGTCAACGCCGACGGTTTTCGTCTGCGCATCGCCGTGCAGGCCCTGTGTGTGGAGCCCGACGCCGTCGACGAGAACGCTTTCGGCTGGAACGTGCTGCACAGCATCACCGACCACCTGAGCACCGGCTCGGAACTCGATCGCGGTGAGCTCGACGGGTTCCCGGTGACGATCACCTTCACCAGGGTCCGCCGAGTGCCCGCCGTTCACTGAGCGCGCAGTGAGGTGCGCCCGGCGCGCCAACAGTCGAGCACGTGCTCGGCGAAGCGGTCCTCGAGCAGGTCGGTGGCCTGGATCCCGAACACGATGTTCGCCGCCGACGCGGGTTCGGTGCGCAGCAATTCGGCGATGACGTCGCGGCGCATCACCTGCTCGTGCACGGCGTCGGCTTCGACATGCTCGGTGTAGAAGCCGACGCAGGCGGGGTGGGGGAGCAGGGCGCGCGCCAGATCCGCCAGGCGCGCCGAGGCGGGCGAGGACGTGATCTCGTTGGCCGCGAAATGACCAACCGACGCCGCACGCAGACCCCGGTGCAGACCGAACAGCGACATCATGTTCACCAGCACCAGCATGGGAGCTGGCACCTCGTCGAGGTAATGCAGGTAGCCGGGTTCCAGTCCGGCGCCCGCCAGCAGATCCGCGTAGAGGCGCGCGTGCACGCGGTCGCCGTGCCCGCCGCCGTATTCGTCGAATTCGACGGCGACGAGCGCGGCTTTGGCCTGCCCGCGCAGACGCGGGATCACCCACGCGTACGGGTCCGCCTCGATGTGGTGATAGATCGAGCGGTGCACGAAGTACTCGCGCAGCTGATCCGCGGTGCCCTGCTCGGCGAGGTGGGCGGCGATACCGCCGGGAGCCGACGGCTCGAGCAGTCGGTCGAGTTCGGCGTCCACGTCGTCACCGCCGGGTACATCGGCGCGCAGGGCGGCGAGGAACCGCTGTTCGAGGCCTCGCCGCAGACCGAGCAGCCCCGGGTCCCACTCCCAGTCCTCGTCGACGCACGCGAAACCCTGATAGTGCAGCTCATAGCAGGTGTGCAAGGCCAGCGCGGCGTCCTCACCGTAGGGGTCGGTGCCCGGGTCCGGCGGGAGGGCCGAACCCGGTGCACGCGACAGGGCTTCGACAAGGGCGGCCGACAGTTCACCCCTGGGCGCGGGGAGGGTACGGCCGAGGGTGACAGTGCTGGTCATCAGGTGCCGCTTTCGTGGTTGCGTCGGCGTCGCCGCCGGTGGCTGGTATCGCACAGCGGGTAGGTGGCCGAGCGTTTGCACAGGCACAGCGCGACCTGGAAACGGTCGCAGTGCAGCACCGTGCCCTCGCGGGTCACCAGGTCGACGGGTCCGTCGATCAGCGCGGGGCCGTCGTCGGTGAGCACGACCCGCCTGCGTTCAGGCGGGCTCCCCGATGGCCGGGCAGCAGTTTCGTTCGACACGGATCACCACCAATTTCTCATTATGCTGGTCCTTCGCGATCAGCCCGCGCGCGGCCAACCGTCGTGCCCGCGACCGCAATACGGGACCGAACGGCACCGTGTCCACCGCCACCACCTGGGCCTCGGCACCGCCCGACCGCAGCTGGTCCAGGCTGCGGTCGGGATCGCTGATCGCCGAGTGCACGATCAGGCCGACACCGTTGTCGGTGAGCAGGTCGGGCAGCGTCGCGCACAACCGGTCCAGCACGCTGCGCCCGGTCGGACCCGCGTCCCAGGCCAGCGCCCGGCCGCGACCCACCGCGCGCTCGGCGGGCACATACGGCGGATTGGCGAGCACTACGTCGAAACGGGGCAGCCGGGCCGCTGCCGAGAAGTCACCGTGCAGCAACTGCACGGCCACGCCACGCAACCGGCAGTTGAGCCACGTCGAGGCCAGCGCGCGTCGCGACAGGTCGACGGCCGTTACACTGGCGGCTCCGGCCTTCGCCGCCGCCACCGTGACCGCCCCGGTCCCCGCACACAGCTCGAGGACCCGACCGCCGCGCAGGCGGGGCACCGCCCGCAGTGCCTCGGCAAGCATCCAGGTATCGGCCTGGGGTCGGTACACACCCGGCGCCCGCAGAATCATCATCGCTGGGCCTTCACCCTGCGGTGCTCGGCCACTACCAGAGCGGTCCCCGTGAGCAGGCACACCGCGCAGGCCAGACCACCGATGACGGCCCACCCGCCGAAACCGTATCCGGCGGCGGTGAGGGTGATGCCGAGCAGCGCCAACCCGAGCCCGATCAAGATCAGGCCCGGCCAGTTCCTCGTGTCCTCGATCGACTCGCCCGCGTGCGGCCGCATGGTGCGTGATTCATCCGGGAACTCGTGGTCTGGCTGGTTCATCGAGCGCATCCTTTCGCAGGGACAACACAGTCCTGAGGGCCGAATGCCCCGCCGGTGAGAAACCAATCAGCAACTGATGAGGGCCTGCTCACACGGGCGACGGTCACTGTCGATCATGAAGCGCGCGACGCCGTCGCACCGCGATTCCGGCGAACTCGACCGCCTGCGGTGTGAAGATCACCGCGCGAAAGCCCTTCCCTCGCTGACTATTGTCAACTAAAGTCTGCTGCGATCCAGTAAACAGCGGAAGGTGTTCACAAACATGTCGGCAGTCAAGCAGCAGGTACTCGAACTCGGTGGCGCGTTCATGATGTCGCGTGAGGCGCGCCAGTTCGGGGTCGACGTCGGCGTGCCGGGTTTCCACGGCCCGTACACGCGCGGACGTGGCGGAGTGCTCGGGGAGGTCGACGCCGATGTCGTGGTCGGCGCGTTCGGCTTCTTCGAGCCCGAATGTATCCGTGCCGCCTGGAAATCCGTGCCACTTCCCGCCGCCGAGGCGGCTACCGGCTACCTGGCCGCCTGTCACGAATTCGGCCGTCGCAGACTCGACGGCTTCGACGGAGCCGAACGCCTGGCCGAACTGCTCGGCAAGGTCGTCGAGGCGGCAGAGCCCACCGCGGTTCCTCTGTTCGCGGGCTGGCGGGCCATGCCGCTGCCCGACGACAGTCGCGCGGCGGTCCTGCAGCTCACCCACGTCCTGCGTGAGCTGCGGGGCGGCCTGCACCTGGTCGCCGTCCTCGCCCAGGGACTCACCCCACTGCAAGCCGTCCTGATCGCCGGTTCCCCGATCGCCGACGGCCCAACCCACGCGCAGCGGCTCGGCTGGACCGAACCGTTCGAACCGATCACCGACGACATTCGGTTGCGCTGGGCGGCGGCCGAGAAGCTCACCGACGAACTGGTTTCCCCGTTCTTCGCGGTTCTCACCGAGGCGCAGGGCGCCGAGCTGGCCAGTCTGATGGGAGAGGCGCACCGCGTCGCGTTGTCGCGCTAGTTTTTCGAAGCCCGTGTGGCTCGCCGAATCCGGCGACCCACACGGGCTTTGTCGTGCCCCTCGGCCGTGATAACGCACCGGCCCCTCGGATGAAAGAAATCACACTCGACAGCAATCGGAACGGTTGCGGAACAACGCGCGTCCACTTGTTGTGCCAGCGCATGCGATCTACGCCACGTAGGCCCCGATATTTGGTTGATTTCCCCGATCTCACAAACTTTGCCGTCGTCACGGCAGGGCGCACCGCTTCGTGCGCGCCGAATTCGAGGCGCGCGACACTCTGCCTCGCAAATGGCTATCAGCAGCGAGCCATCATCGCCACCGCACTGGCGCCATCGCCACTCACCGACCGCTGCACCTCGACGTGCGGGCAGGGGAGTGGCACTACCGAGGGCCCGCCACGACGATCGGCGTCCTCGAGAGCGTGCACTTCGCCGGTGGCATGCGCTACGACACCCCCGTCACCCGCACCGACGGGTCGTTCGACATCAACCTGTGGACCGGCACCCGACGGATCCGCGTCCTCACCCTGATCGCCGGGCTCTACCAGGGACGTTTCACCGGACGGCCCGGCACCGCCTGCCATCGCGCCTCCGCGCTGGACCTGCGTCCCGACCGGGCCGCCCCCTTGGAACTGGACGGAGAGATCATCATCGCCGAATCGGCACGCCTCGACGTGCGCGATACCGCCGCCGTGTGGAACTGGGTGCGCCAGGCGCATTCTCGGTACGGACGCATCGACGCCGCCGTCACCTTCGCCGCACTCGGCTTCGTCGGCGCCGTGGAGGAAACCGACCCCGACGAAGCCGCAGCCATCCTCGACACCAATGTCATCGGCACGCACCGGGTCCTGCGCGCGGTCCTGCCGATCATGCGCGCGCAACGCGCCGGTCGGGTGATCGTGGTGAGCTCGGGCGCGGGCGCGGTCGCCGAACCCTACGGCGGCTGGTACTCGGCCACCAAGGGCGCGGTCGAACGTCTCGGCGAAGCCGTGCGGAGGGAGGTCGCCCCGTTCGGTGTGCACGTCTCGATCCTGGCGCCCGGCTGGACCGTCACCCCGATCGATGCCTACGACACCACCCGCGCCGACGTCCTCGCCCGTGTCACCGGATATCTCGAGGCAGGTCAGTCACCCGAAGCGGTCGCGCGCCGCGTCCAGTCCATCCTCACCGCCCGTCGCCCCCGCCAGAGCTATCTGTGCGGATCCGACGTCCGCACCTCCTTCTGGACCCGACGCCTCGTCCCGGCCCGGCTCTACGAACATCTGGTCCGCCGGTATTGCGGTCTCTGAGCACGAGACCTTCCGCCCGACAGCGAGTTCAGTGCTGTCGGCGTAATCCGGCGACGATGAGCTCGACGACGCGCCGCGCGTCGTAGCGCTGGTCGGTTTCCGCGCCGATGCACGCATTGCCGATGCCGCGCAGCAACAGGTAGGGCTCGATGTCGGTGCGGATCTCACCGGCCGCCGCAGCGGCATCGAGCAACTCGCCGCATGCGGGCAGCAGCCGGTCGAGGAAATCGGCGTGCAGGGCCTGCAAGGTCGGGTCGTCGGACCGCAATGCAGCGGCGAGACCGTGCTTGGTGACCAGGAAGTCGGTGAACAGGTCGATCCACCTGGTCAGCGCGTCATAGGGGTCGGTGCTGGCCAGCAGTCGCGGTGCGGCTTGTGCGCAGGCCTCGACCTGGTGTCGATAGACCGCGACAATGAGGTCGGCTCGGGTCGGGAAGTGTCGATAGATCGTGCCGACTCCGACACCGGCCGCGGTGGCGATCTCGCGCACCGGGGCGTCGACTCCCGAGGCGACGAAAGTCGCGGCGGCCGCCTCGAGGAGGGTTCGTTCATTCCGCTCGGCGTCGGCGCGCTTGCGCGGAGTCTTCGCCGTTCCGGTGTCCCTGCCTGCCACGTGGCGTTCCCTCCATCGGATTGCTTGAAAAACGGAACGCTGTTCCGTATGTTGGTTATCGGAACAACGTTCCGCTTCTTGCAGGATACCTCCGGGAGAGGAAAACCCATGCAGTACCGCACCTTGGGCCGCACCGGCGTACAGGTCAGCACCCTGGCGCTCGGCGCAATGAACTTCGGCCGGATCGGCAACACCGGCCAGGACGAGGCCACCGCGATCGTCGATGCCGCGATCGAGGCCGGGATCAATCTGATCGACACCGCCGACGCCTACAGCGACGGCCAGTCCGAAGAGATGCTCGGTAAGGCCATCGCCGGTCGCCGTGACGACCTGGTCATCGCGACCAAGGCCTACCTGCCGATGGGCGAGGACCGCAACCGGCGGGGCAGCTCACGCCGCTGGCTGGTGACCGCGCTGGAAGACAGCCTGCGCCGCCTCGACCTGGACCACGTGGACCTCTATCAGATCCACCGGTGGGACCCGAACACCAGTGACGAGGAGACGCTCTCGGCGCTCACCGACCTGCAGCGGGCCGGGAAGATCCGCTATTTCGGCTCGTCGACCTTCCCCGCCTACCGCATCGTGCAGGCGCAATGGTCGGCCCGCGAGCACCACCTGAGCCGTTATGCCACCGAACAACCCGGCTATTCGATCCTGCAACGCGGCATCGAATCCCATGTGCTCCCGGTGACCGAGGAGTACGGCCTCGGAGTGCTCGCCTGGAGTCCGCTGGCCTCGGGCTGGTTGTCGGGCGCCATTCGGGCGGGTCACGAGATCACCACCAGCCGTTCGGGATTCATGCCCCATCGTTTCGATCTCGACGTTCCCGCCAACCGGGCCAAACTCGAGGCCGTCGAGCGGCTGGCGAAGGTCGCCGAGGAGGCGGGGTTGACGATGATTCAACTGGCGCTCGGGTTCGTCACCGCCCACCGGGCGGTGACCAGCGCGATCATCGGCCCGCGAACCATGGAGCATCTGCGTTCGCAGCTCGCTGCCGCCGATACCGTCCTGTCGGCCGAAGTTCTCGACGAAATCGACGAAATCGTTCTTCCAGGAGTCGATCTCTCGGCCGAAGAGAAGTTCGACACGCCACCGGCCATTCTCGACGCCACCCTGCGACGTCGATGACGACCCATCCCCGCGTCCGCGAAACGGAGGTGCCGACAGACAGCGGCGGGCAGTACATTTCCGCTGTGACACAACAATCCTGGGTTCCTGAGGCGCGGAGCCCGCAGGCTTACCTCGACGGCGACTCCATCATCCAACTCGACGACGACGCGGTGACCGCCGTCGCGCGCGACCTGCGGCGAACCGCCCCCGACGACGTCGACTTCGCCCGCGCGGCCTTCAACTGGGTCCGCGACGAGGTCGACCACTCCTACGACATCCAGGATCCCCGCGTCACCCTGACCGCCGGGGAGGTGGCCCGCGAGCGAGTCGGCCTCTGCTACGCGAAATCCCACCTCCTCACCGCCCTCCTGCGCAGCGCGGGCATCCCCACCGGGCTGTGCTACCAGAAGCTCACGGACGGCGACGGCCACGTCCTCCACGGTTTGGTCGCCGTCCACCTCGATGGCGGTTGGCACCGTCAGGACCCGCGCGGCAACAAGGAGGGCATCACCGCCGAGTTCTCCCTCACCGAGGAACGCCTCGCCTGGTCGGTCGACCCCACCCTCGGCGAGATCGACTACCCCCAGGTGCTGGTCGCCCCCGCCGCTTCGGTGGTGAAGACCCTGCGCGACGCCGAGCCCGGCCGCTCGATCCTCGACATCGCGTTGCCGACGTCGTTGGCAGGACACGACATCGGTTGATCCTCAGTCGTTTCCATCCGCGGCGGAGTCGATTCCCCACCGGGCACGCAACACGCCGTCGCTGTCGGGCAGGACGCCGGTGAGCAGGGGGCGAGGCCCTGCATCGCCCGTACCCACGATGCTCGCGGCCCGTGCACGAGCCACGTGCGTCGTGAGGTCGGCGAAACTGGTGTCATCGACGGTCGCGCTGATGATTCGTCCGAGTTCGTCCTCCCAAACCATTTCGACGAAGCCATCGTCGGGGAGGTCGGCGAGGACGGTCTCGACATCGCTGGACAGGTCCGGCCAGAGGATGAGTCGAGAACGAGGGGTGAGCCGGGCGCGGGTCGCCTCGACCGTGTCATCGGTGAGGCGATGCCAGCGCGACGCGCCCTGGATGTAGCGCTCTTCGAGAAGGACAGCGCGATGCTCGGTCACATGGCGGCGGAGCCGCATCCAGAAGGAGTCGTCGGCAGGTCGCCGCTCACCGCACTGGTCGTCGAAGGCGGCATCGTAAGGCGACGCAACCAGGGGTTCGGCGAAGAGTCCGAGCGAGTGTGTGCGGGCGGATGCGTTATCACACACCTTATCGGTTCCGACGTAGACGTATTGGTCCCAGCCGACGTGAACCGCGAACACGTCCTCGACCTCCAACCGGCACCAGGCACCGTTGTCGCGCAGCATCGCACGCACCAACTCCAGGCAGACGGCGATCGAAACCGCCGCGCCGTCGTGGAATCCGGTGAGGTCGGGCGGGAAGAGCCCGGCCAGACCGTATCCTTCGACACTCGGTTCCAGCCCGAAATGGACAACGTCGGGTATCTGGGGTTCCCGAATCATCACGTGGTCGACGCCGACCTCTGCGGCGAACGCGGCCACTGCGCGCAGATAGGCGGATTCGACCGGGCCGTGGTCGCAGCTCGCTTCCTCAGCACCGACATATCGACCACACTCGTCGCGGTCGTCGGGGTCGTACTTGGTGACTCGGTAGGTGTACCGCACATCAACGCCCGACGGGGGCCGCTGCTCGGCTGACCAGGGCCAACTCGGCTCCGGTCAGGGCGGACATCATGATCGCCTCGCCGAGGTTGCCCAGCGGGGGACAGACCGTCGCCGCGCCGGAGGCCACGACCAGCAGCACGATGCCGATCAGGGGAAAACGCAAGTGCTCGGTCCGCCACAGCGACACCGCCGCGGCCAACAGCACGGCGGAGACCACCAGCGCGGGGATCGGGACCGCCGGATGTTGTGAGCCGTAGCGGAAGGTGTCGGCGAACGTGCGTGGCACCAACCGCACATGGGCCAACTCGCCGAGCACACCCCACAGCACCATCGCGACCGTGAGAACCAGTGCCGCCCGGCGCAACCACGCCGTGGCATAGACCCGGTCGACGGCCCACAGCACCAGCAGCGGAGTCAGCAGGGCGTGGGCGACGAACCTGCCGACGCTCAGCCCGTGCAGCAACGCTCCTTCACCGATCAGCGCTCCGAGGCCGAAAACGGCCGAGTCGTAGGCGATGCCGACCCCGACCACCCCGAGTAACAGCACCCGCAGCCGACGCTCCGCCCGCGCCCACAGCAGTCCGACACACAACAACTCGACGCCCGCGACCACGAGCACAGCGAAGGACACCACAGCACAGCTCTCCAGAAAATCGCTCACGTCCGCGCCGGACGGTCGCTGCCACGCTATCCGACACGCGACCGATCACCGACCGACGGTGGGATATCGCCGTCGGACCGCAGGCAACCTGGCTATTGTGGGCGACAGCGGCGGTCCGGCACCGCCCACCGCGTTCTGTCGCCCAATGACCTGCGATGACTGCCTGATTCGAGCCAGGAGGAAGACGTGGACATCACCGAATTGATTCTCGACGACCACCGTGAGCAGCGACGCCTGTTCGCGATTCTGGAGCAGATCGATCCGAAGGACGTCGAGGTACTGGCGGCGATCTGGGACCGGCTCGCGGCCTTCCTCGAACTGCACGCCCAGGCCGAGGAGGAGATCTTCTACCCGGAACTGCTGCGGGTCGGCATCTCCGCGCGGCGCACCCGCCGGGTGGAGGACGAGACACTCGACGCCATCGGCGACCACAACGACATCCGCGACGCGGTCGGGGAAGTGGCGTGCCACAAGGTCGGGTCGCCCGGGTGGTACGCCGCCGTCGCCGCCGCGAACACCGCCAACGGCGATCACATGGCCGAGGAGGAACGCGAGGGACTCACCGAATTCCGCCGCCTCGCCGGTCTCGGGGAACGACATCGGCTCGCCGTCGACTTCGCGGCGTACGAGGCGCGCAACTACGCGGGTGTTCGCCCCGTCGACAAGGACCCCGAAGGCTATGTCGAGTTGGTGGAGGAACAGGCCGCGTCCTGGTCGAAAGGGTCGTTGGGCATCGGCCCGATGCGGTGACGCGGCGAGTTCCGTGGCAGGCGCAACTGCCGACTCAGCCGATCGTGTCCCGGAGGATGCGGGCGAAGGCCTCCGGCTGGCCCGGGTAGCCGGACTCGGGGCCGGTGAACCCGCCATGATGACTGGGAAAGACCACCGGCCGCTCGCCGAGTCGCTCGGCCAGTGCCGTCGAGGTGCGTTCGGTGACCGTGCCGGTCGATTCCTCGCCGTACCCGATGACGATGCGGGTCGGTGCCGCGGTCAGCGCGGCGATGTCGGGGCGATAGGCCAGGACAGGGCGGGAGCGCTGCGACAGCAGCGGGTGGTCGCGGGAGCCGTCGTCGTCGACCGGCAGCCCGAACGCGGCGGGATCCGCGGCGGGCGCGGCGAAGTAGTCGTCGCTGAATTCGCCGTCCCAGGATGTCATCGCGATGAACGTCGCCATTCCCGCGCCGAATCCTCTCGCCGCGTAGGCGGCGCGGTACCCGTCGGCCGCGCGTTCGGCGGCAGCGGCGTCGGGAAGCACGGTCAGCAGGGGCGGTTCGTGCGCAACCAGGGTCGTGACGTCCTCGGGGTGGGCGGTCACCAGCGCCAAGGCGACAATGGCGCCACCGCTGCTGGCGAAGAGTTCGACCGGCCCGGCCCCCAAGGCCTCGATGACGGCGTGCACGTCCTCGGCGTGCACGGCGGGAACGTTGTCGACCGCACCGTCGGAACGGACGCTGCGGCCCAGTCCGCGCGGGTCGTAGGTCACCACGGTGCGATCGGGAAAGAACGCGGCCAGCGCCGCGAACCCGTCGGCTTCCATCGGGAGACCGGTCATCAGCAGCGGCGGCCGCCCATCGGCGGTTGGCAGCGGCCCGTGGACGTCGTAGGTGAGGGTCGCGCCTGCGGTATCGAGCTTGTGTGTGGTCATGTCTCTATTGACGAGGTGGGCGGCGAGAACTCATCGGCCGCAGGCCGCCGCCGAGGTCGAGCGCGGACAGCTCTCTCGACACGCCGCCTCACGTCCAGTCGTATCGGCGCGGATCCATGCGCTGCCAGGCGCGGTTCATCTTGGCGTAGGCCGCCTTGCGGTAGTGGTTCCAGGTGAAACCACCGGCCCGCAGCGCCCGATGATGACCTACCCACACCAGCGCCATGACTACGGCGAACAGGACGCGGTGGGCGATCATGGTGAGGTGAAACCGGGTGCGTGAGCGGTCGGCCAGCAGGGTGGCCAGGCGTTCGCATTGCAGTTGGACGTGGGGGACCTCGTCGGCCAGGATCTGCGCGCATACCGTGCGGATCACCGGTGAAGTGGTGGCCCGCCGGATCGCGTTGTAGTAGACCATCGCGAGGGTTTCGACCATGACGACCGGTGTTGTCCACACCTCGATGTTCGTGATGCTGTACCGCAGGCGACGAAACAGGCTGTCGCCCCAATCGGTCTGTCGGCGTGGAATTCCCGCGTCGTCGAGGATTCGCCCGAGCAGAGCGCCGTGGCGTTGCTCCTCCCGAATGAACAGCGCGATGACCTCACGGTAGGCAGGGTCGTCGGTCTCGGTGGCGAAGCGGTCGGCCGCCGCGGCCAGATGCCGACCGTCGGAGGTCTCGCCCAGCTGCCAGCCCTGTAATGAGCGGCGAATCGGCGCGAGCTCGGCAACATCGACACCGATGCCGTTCTCCTGCCACGGAATAGCGCGCTGCCTGGCGGCATTGCCATGAAAGTGATCCAACCACTCCTGGCTGGACCGCACCCGGCGCGTTTCCGCCCGCGAACGTACCTCCGACGACGAACCGACCCGTTCCCCCACTGCTTCCCCCTCTGTTCGCCTCCACTCCTACCTCATCAGCAGCGAAGACGCCACCACGATGCCGCCTGTCCGCGACTAGCCAGCGCCGTCACGGACGAAGGCCGCGAAGGCCACGGCGATCAGATCAGGGGAAGGCCGACTATCGAGACGGGCCGGTAGAAGCAGCGAACGTCCGTTCAGGTCGCGAAGTTGTTCCGATGCCGGGTCATCGCCCTCCACCATCAGCCGATCGGCGATGCGGATCGTGTAGTCCGGTGTGATTCCCAACAATTTCGCGGCGAAAGCGCGGTGATGGTTGCTACAGAGGAGCAATCCGTTCTCGATGCTCGATGTGGTGTAGAGCTTTCCGGATGCGTCGTCGATGGGCCGTGCGGCATCGACGATATGGACGGCATCGAGGAGTTGAGCGACACCGAGACCGCATACGGCGCAACGGATGCCGTACGCGTGGAGCAAGCGCGCACGGAACTCGGCCGAGTGAACACGATTTCGGGTTTGCTCGGCCCGGTCGGGGACCCGCGCACCGACCTGACCCGGCAGGTCGGTGTCGATGGTGAGCATGAATCGACGACGTTCTCTGTCGTCGGCGACGACATAGACAGGAAAGATCGGCACGTAGGTGCCGTGGCCGATCATCCGGAACAGGATCAACGGCAGCCTGAATTCCAGTGCCTTGCGTAGCTTCTGGTTGTCGCCGTCGATCGTTCCGGAACGGTAGGCGTAACCGAACCCCGAATCGCCGTATTCCTCGTCGCTGGAGTCTTGGCCCCCGCGGGACATCACCGACAGGGTGGCGAGCATTCCGCGTGGGCTGCGGATTGCGCGATTGCGGTCGATGAGGGGGAGCGAGGTCCCGTCGATGGTGAAGTCCAGCAGATCGGCCCTGCTCAGAGTGCCCCGCTGGTCGATAGTTTCTCTCAGACGGCGGAAGATCCGCTGCCGCAGAGCCGCTTCGACACCGACCGCATCTGCGCGGCCGGTCAACGGATCCACGTAGCGCGACTGCTCGACGGTGGGGCGTTCGCCCGAGGTCGGGTCGGCTGGCCCGTCGTGGTCGACAGCCGTGGCCAGTTCGTTCTGCAACTGAGCCCACCTGGCACGCCACCGCTGAGCCACCGCCATGAGCAGTGCTGGGTCGCAGTTCGGGTCCTCGTATCGTGACAGCGCGCGAACGAAAACTCTGACGGTGTCCCACCGTGGTCGGCTCTTGCCGCTCAGCAGGTTGCTGATGCTGCCCTGGGAAATGGCGGTTCCGTCTTCGGCTGTGAGCTTGGCGATCCGCGCATAGGCCGGACTGCCTGCCTCGACCCACCGCTCCTTGACCTCTGCGCTGAACTGCTGCAGAGCCGGATGGGGTGTTCGGGCCACGGCCGCTCCTCGCTTCGCACTGCCCCCGGACGGAGCGCTGATGCACAGGCTAGCCGATTCGCCGATAGTGTTCAATCTTGTTCAATTATGTGGTGATTCAGGAGAGGAGGTGGCATCGTGTCGATCATGAGTTCGAACCGGCCGGGAAGGTCACCAGCACCCTCGATCCGGCAGCACCGCAACCGATTCGGCAATGGAGCGGCCATGGTGGACCTGGGTGCGCTGATGTCCATCATGATCGGCTTCTCGGTGATCTACCTGGTCGCCGGGGCCACGGCATTGGTGCCGGTGGCCTCGGCGACGATCGCGCTCTATTCCCTGTGGAAGGGGCGAAACGCCAAGTTGTAGTGACGAACGCTCGTCGGCGCTACCTGTCCGATGCGGTGTCTCACACGACGAACGTGAGCGCCGCCGCTACCGACAGGGCCAGCATGCCGAGGCAGTTGATCCAGAACTCGGAGCCGAGGAATCGGGCGCGGTAGTGGGCGTAAGCGGCGCACACGAAATAGGCGACTACGCCGACCGCGGTGGCGAACCCGGCACCGGGATACTTCAGTCCGACTAGGAGGCCAGCTGTCGCCGCCAGCTTGATGGTGATCAGGGTCCACCACCAGTCACGCGGAAAGCGGACGCCGTCGAGGCATCGCTGAATGAACATCGGTGGGCGCACCGATATGAGTGCGTCCGAGAACAGCGACAGGGCGAGTAGTGCCGGTAGCCACCATGGTTGGGAAGCGTGGATCATTGGTTTCCTTCGGGATGCGCGATGACGAATTCGATGGTCTGACGTAGTTGGTCGGCCGCCTCGGGCATCGCGATGGCACCGCTGGCAGCGGTCATCAGCAAGCCGAGATAGGCGAGATAGATGGTCCGAGCGCCGGGACCGACCTGGCTGACGGGCAGCGTTGTTCGGGCGAGCACGGTTTCGAGTTCGCCGAGCAGAGCCAGCGCGAGGTCTCGAAAGATCACCGACTGATGGGTTCCGCGGACGAGGACCGCCAGGTACTCGCGTGAGAGCTCGGAATCGAGCGCGAAGTATCCGACGAAGGGCTCGAAGAGCCGCAGCACATCCTCGGTGGTCGCGGTCTCCGTTGAGGGCGTGAGGTCGGTTTGCCTGCTGTTGTGCACCGAGCTGATCCAGTTGTCGAAGATCGAGACGAGCAGTGCGTCCTTTTCGCCAGCTGCCATGACGGTCCCGGTGCTCACGTTCGCTTCGGCGGCGATCTGCCGAATCGTGGTCGCCTTGAAGCCGCGAGTGCGGAAGAGCTGTTCGGCCGCCGCCAAGACCCGCTGTCGCGTCGCGGCTTGTTGCGCCGACCGTGACTGAACATGTTCATTGAACATGTTCAGAATGCTATCCCAAGGTAAGGCGCAGACGCAACGGCAATCTCGTCGACCCACAGCGAGTGGTACCGGCGTACAACCGCACCCAGTTTTCGGCTGCTATCGACGCGGTTACGTAGCGTTGGTTGCTACCAAACGTAAACGGAACAGAGTGGACGTCATGGAGAAGGATCCGTCATCCTGACCCCCGATAATGTTCACTTATCGGGAGTCAGAATGGAACGCCTGCGAACATCAAGCTCGCGACCCGGCACTGTTTTCGTTTCGTCTAATACGTAACTACAAAACGAAATCAACGCTACGATATGCCGGTGTCGAGTGTCTGCAACTACCCCGGATGTGCACGTCCCATTACCCGCAACGGTGGCCCCGGCCGACCGTCGGAATACTGCGACCACCCCGACCACACGCGATGGCGCGCTTGGCGAGAAAGACAACGGCAGCAGCAGGAGGCAGCGGAGGGGGGAGAAACCGTCACTGTGACGGCAGCGCAGGGCCCGGTGACGGTCGCGCGCTTGCGAGCCGACGAGTTGCTCGGACAATTCCGAGGGCTGGCCGAGCAACTCGGCACCACCCTGAACGCCGCCGTGGCGGAACTGGCCACGATCGGGGATCCCTCCGTCGCCGAGGCGCAGGTCCAAGCGGTGCAGGCCGATGCTGCCCAGCGGATCGCCGAGGCGGACGTGAAAGTGGTTGCCGCGGACCGGGCACGGCGGGAGGCCGAGCAGGCGAGAGAGCAGGCGGAATCGGCGGCCGAGGACGCGGCAAGCGTCGCGGAGCAGGCCGACGAGCTCATCGCGGCGGCGCGGTCGGCCCGCGATGAAGCGCTCGCCGAGCTGGAACGCCTCAGCAAACAGACCGCCGATGACATCTTCGCGGCCCGCAGCGCCGCCGAGGAACAGGTGCGCCAGGCTCAGCGCGACGCCGCCGACGAAATCGAACGCCTCCGCGAGGAAACCGCGGCGCAGGTGGCGCGCGCCGAGCAACGCGCCGACACCGAGATCACCCACGTCCGCCGCGACGCCGAAGCCCGGATCAGTGCCGCCCACGCCGAACGTGACCTCGCCGTGCAACGCGCCGCCGATGCGGACCGGGCAACGCAGCGGGCCGAACTCGCCGTCGCCGAACGGGTCGAAGCGGCGAACGAGGCCCGCGAGGAATGGCGTCGGGCTCGCGCGGAACTGGACACGACCCGGACCGAACTCGACCGCACCCGAAGCGAACTGGCGGAGTTGCGACGCACCACCGACGCCGATGCCGAGGCCAGGCGCACCGAGGCTGCCGCGGCACTCGAGCGAGTCAGAACCGAAACCGCCGAACGCTTGGCCGCCCTCGACGACGCACGCGCGCAGACCCTCGCCCGTGCCGAGCGCGCCGAACGTCAACTCGACGAGCTCCTCGCCGCCACCAGGACAACGGATACAGCAGGGGTATCGGCAGCGGCGATCGACACACTCGACTAGCGTCAGCGCACATGACCGAGCAGCCCGGGCCCCTGGAGACGACCCGCGAGTTCGCGGCCGTCGATCTCGCCGACATGTTCAACGACGACGACACCTACACCGGACCGTCGTCCCGCACCAGAATCATCGCGATCGTGGTGGTCGCGGCGCTCGTGCTCGGCGCCGCGGCCACCACCCTCGCCCTCCTACTCGGCTGACCCGGCCCCGGCTCGTGCGTTACGCGGGCCGGTCCAACGGTGTGTCCGGATCACCCGAGTGTCGCAGCGCGATGACCTGTTGCGGCGCCCAATAGATGCGCCCGAACTCGAACTCCTGGTATCGACCATCGTCGTGGGTGATCTCGTCGGACGCGGGCCAACCCAACGGACCGTTCTCGAATCCCGATGCGCGCCACCGTTCGCCGATCGCGCCGTGCACTCGGTGGGCGGGCTGCCCGGCGCGGCGGTAGATCGCGCCACCCTGAAACGCCTGGGCCACCGCAGGCCCGGTGCCGCGCGGGTCGGGCAGCTGTGCGTGTTCGGCGATCGGGTAGCCGAGCGACCCCGCCTCCCAGCCGGATTCGGCGTACTTGGTCATGATCGCGGTCGGAATGGCGTGGGCGCCGGTGGCCGGGTGCCAGTACACGTAGCCGTGTTCGAACTCGGCGAAGCGGCCGAGCCCGTCGGGAGTGGCGATCTCACCATCGGTGCGCCGCACACCGAGCCACGGCGAGGCCGCCGCGCGATCATCGATGGCGTTGGGTCGCCCTCCGGCGAAACCTGCCACGTGCGAAGCGAAGACATCCCAGGGAAAGTTCGGCCCCACGTCGGTGTGGGAGCCGATGCCGAGCGCCCTGGTCACATAATTGTGGTCACTGATGCCCTCGGCGACACGATAGGGGGGTGCGATCACCTCGGTGGAGTACCCGTGCCGGTGTGCGCTGCGCGCCGCGAGATAGGCGGCGATCCGCAGATCGCCGTCGATGGACAGCCACTGCTCGCGTGACCAGGCGACGCGGCTGCCCGCGAAACACAGATTCACCGTGAACGGGTTGGCCGACAACACCGACCACGCCGCCAGCTCTTCCGGCACCACACGTACCACTACACCGTCGCGCACCGTGTAGTGGTACGAAACCCCGTTGGCCGGGTTGTTGAGATAGGCGGCCAGAGACTCGGCGGTGCCGTTGCCCTCCTGGGTGTGCAGCAGGAAGTTGGTGATGCGGGCGCCGTCGCGCGGTGAGTGCGACGGACCGAGGCGGTCGAGCTCGGTGAACTGCGGGATCGTCACGGACCGGTCCTTACTCCACTGGCCGAAATCGGGGGCGAGAATGTCGTTGACGTCGACCCGGGTGCCGTCGATGAGCGGTCCCGGATTGCTCGGGGTGTCGATCACCCGCTGGTACAGCACCGCCCGTGGTTCGCGTTCGGTGCCCGACCACGCCCGCGTCTGCCAGGCCCAGCTGAATTCGCCGCGCGTGCCGATCACTCCGTCCTCGACGGCCCACGCGCATACCCGCGAATGCCCGTAGATTCCGGTCCACGCCACACCGAGCACCGCGTTGACGCCACGGAAGAACTCGACGGCGGCGCTGTTCCACTGCGTCAGGGAGATGTCCTCGTCGACCGCGAAGAAGATCGGTGCCTCGCGTGGTGCGCCGAGGCCCAGATGCGTGGCGAGTGCCTGCTCGGCCATGCGTCTGCCGCCGTCGAAACCGGTGGTCCAATCCGACGGGGTCGGGTCTCCGGGCTTGCCGTACTGCCAGATCGACACGATGTCGAGCCCCGCGGCAGCGAGCGCGCGGGCGTAGTCGACGGTGATGGGTTTGGCCCCGAAATTCGCGCCGGGTCTGCTCGGTGACACATAAGCGAGCACGGCCGAATGGCCTGCTTCGGCGATAGCCGCCGGGTTGATGAGCCGCGCCGCGAAATCGACAGCGGTAGACATGATGACCCCCTGCATGACTGCGTATCCGATGGAATTCCGAGAAATGGTGGAACTACCGAGATGATTCACGCTGGTACCGACAACCGGCACGGGTGACCGAGGAACTCACCCTGGAATGATTCTAATCGAAACATGCACGGCGGCATTCTCATTCGCCGATGCCGGGAGGGTACCCAGGTTCGGCGAGATCTAGACCCCGAAGTCGCCCTGATCCGCCGATGGTTACCGAATGGCTAACCTCTCGCCATGATGCCGGAGTCCCAGCGGCTCGGCGTGTCGCGAAAGATGATGGGGCACAACGGTAGCGGTGCGCGTGGATGCCCTGTTCACTGGTAGCCATGGCCTCCACCCGATCCAGCAAGCAGCGCAACCCCGGTGCACCGGCGCCCGTGGCACCACCTGCGGAACTGATCGTCGTCACCGCCCCGACCGGGCCCGACCTGACACCGGCCGCTGTGCGCGAGGTCGGTGCCGTGCGCGGTCAGGTCGACAGCCTTCTCCCCGGTGACGCGCACCTTGTGCCGATCTTCGGCCCGGGTAACCGGCTCGCGAACAAGCTCGCGGATGCCCCACACGCCGGTTCCTACCTCGGCTATCACCGGGTGGTCGGGCCGATCGCGGACTTGGCGGACGTGGCGGACCGGTTGCGCGCCGAGGACACCGTCACCGCGGCATACGTGAAACCCGCCGCGGAACTGCCGCTCGCACCCCGCACGACCGTCGCCCGCGCACCCGAGGCGCCGTCGGTGACACCGGATTTCCGCGCCAGGCAGGCGTATCTGGACGCCGCACCGAACGGGATCGACGCGGCCTGGGCGCATACCCGTCCCGGTGGCCTCGGCACCGGCGTCCGGGTGATCGATATCGAGGGTGCGTGGCGATTCACCCACGAGGACCTGCGGCACAACCAGGGCGGGATCATCGGTGGAACCGCGTCGACGGACCGAGGGTGGCGCGACCACGGAACGGCAGTGGCCGGTGAGATCAGCGGTGACCTGAATCCGTTCGGCATCACGGGTATCGCGCCCGAAGCCCACATCCGGGCGATCTCCATCTTCGGAATCGGTTCGGCGACGGCCATCCGGTCAGCCGCCGACGCACTCGATCCCGGTGATGTGCTGCTCATCGAACTGCACCGCCCCGGACCCCGATTCGATTACCGGGCGACCCCCGACCAGCGCGGCTACATCGCCGTCGAGTGGTGGCCCGACGATTTCGCCGCCATCCGTTACGCGGTCGGGCGCGGCGTGATCGTGGTCGAAGCGGCGGGCAACGGTGCGGAAGACCTCGACGCGCCGGTCTACGACACGCGACCGAGCGACTTCCCCGCCGACTGGCGCAACCCGTTCCGCGACAACGATTCCGGGGCCGTGATCGTCGGTGCCGGTGCGCCACCACCCGGTCTGCACGGTCGTGACCACGGTCCGGCCCGCTCCCGCCTCGGTTTCTCCAATTACGGCTCCCGCCTGGACGTGCAGGGCTGGGGTCGCGAGGTGACCACCACCGGTTACGGCGATCTGCAGGGCGGTGACGACGAAGACCTCTGGTACACCGACCAATTCAGCGGCACCTCCAGTGCGTCGCCGATCGTCGTCGGCGCGATCGCCGCCTACCAGGGCATCAGCGCCACCGGACCTGGACGCGCCACACCCGACGCTGTCCGCACCCTGCTGCGGACGACCGGCTCGACCCAGACCGCGGCTCCCGGTCGGCCGGTCACCCAGCGCATCGGCTCGTTGCCGGACCTGCGCGCGATGACCGCCCGGCTGTAGCCTGCGATATGGCGATCATTCACCAGACCACGCTGACCCCGAGCAAGCTCGAACTGCTCGAAGCCTGGTTGCCGACACGACGGTGGTATCGCGGTGCCACACCACGGCTGAGCAAAGCGGGTGGTTTCCGGCTCGACGACCCCGACGGCGTGGTCGGCATCGAATTCCTGCTCCTCATCGATGATTCGGCCACCGGCCCGCAGCTTTACCACGTCCCGCTGACCTACCGGGGAACGCCGCTGACCGGGGCAGCGGACGGCTTGGTCGGCACCACCGAGCACGGTGTCCTCGGGCGTCGATGGGTCTACGACGCCACCCGTGATCCGGTCGCGGTGAACGCCGTCGCCGACCTCCTCGCGGGTCGCGCGACCGCCCAAGCCCAGAACTACAGCGAGACCGTCGACTCGACCGTGCGGGTGCGCCGAGTCGACGTGCCGAGGACCGTCGTCGCTCCGGTCGACACCGACACCCACACCGATCTGCCGACACCGTCGGGCCCGACACTGCGCGTCCATCGCCTTCCCGTCGACCCGCTACCGGATTCGACGGGTACGGTCGCCGTACCGTATGTGCTTGCCGGAGTGCGCCGCTCGGTGGTGGAGGTCCTCAGCGTGAGCCCCGCTCCCACCGGACCCTGACGACCACGACCCGGTTACGGCGGGCGTGGGGCCGTGCGTCCGGCACGCCGGGCCGGGGCGGCCGTGTGCAAGGACCGAAAATCAGGTGTGGTCGGGAGCGCGGCGTGGGAGTGTTCGGTGCATGACTTCGGTGCAGACGATTCGGGTACGGGAAGCTACTCGCGCGGACGCGGAGGCGATCGTGCTGTTGCAGGAGACCGGGTTCGGGATGCGGTACGAGGAGGCCGAGCTCGACCACAAGCTGCGGATCTTCCCGGTGGAACGGTCGTTGGTCGCGGTCGACGGAGATCGCGTCGTCGGGCACACCGTCGATATCACCATGAGTGTCACGGTGCCGGGGGAGCGCAGCGTATCGGCGTGTGGTGTGTCGGGCGTGGCCGTGGCACCGACGCATCGGCGCCGTGGCATCCTGCGTGCCCTGTATTCCGCGCAGCACGAACGCACCGAGCGTGACGGGCTGCCGCTGACGATTTTCACGGCCAGTGAAGGCTCGATCTACGGGCGATTCGGGTACGAGACCGCGATCTTCGAGAACACGGTCGTCGTGGATCGGCACAAGGCGGAGTTCCGCGCCGGCACACCCGATCCCGGGGGCGTGGAGATCAGCACGATCGCGCAGGCCGCCGACCGAATTCGCGCTGTCTACGATCGATGGCAAGCGCGCACACCTGGTGCGCAACGGCGACCCGACGCGAAATGGGACCTCGTCTTCACCGATCCACAACGTCATCGCGGCAACGCCACCTCGCTGTTCGTCCTGCTCCACGCCGACGGCTACGCCCTGTACCGTCGGCGCTACGACGAGGGGAAATCGATTGTCGTCGTCGCCGAATGGCGCGCCGTCACCCCGGATGCCCGGATCGCGCTGTGGCGGGTTCTGCTCGGTATGGACCTGGTCGACTCGGTCGAGGCCACCGTCGCCGACGACGACCCGTTGCCCTATCTGCTCACCAATCCGCGCGCCGTTCAGCTGACGAATCGGGGCGATTCGCTCTGGGCCCGCCTCATGGACATTCCCGCGGCTCTCACCGCCCGGTCCTACCGCCACGACCTCGACACGGTCATCGCGATCCGCGACCCCTTCCGCGACGCGGGCGGCACCTTCGCCCTCCACATCAGCGGTGGCCGCGCCGAATGCGCCCCGACCACCCGCCATCCTGCGCTGACGTGCGACATCAATGTCCTCGCCGGGCTCTACTTCGGTGCCAACCGAGCCACGGCCTACGCCGAGGCCCACCGCCTCCACGCCGAGAATCCCGGCACCCTCGAAGCTTTCACCGAGGCCTTCGCCACGCCTCACGCGCCCGAACTCGGCTGGTTCTTCTGAGACCGGAATCGCGAGTCGTCCGAGGTTGATCCGGGGCAACAACCCGTCCTGGGCGTAGAAGATTCGGCCACCCTCGTTATAGAGCACATGCTCTGTTATGCTCAGCTCATGCCCCGGCCTCGGATACACGACCTCGATGACCTGCTGGACGCCGCTGAGCGCGTGGCCGTCGAGTCCGGACCCGCTGCCGTGACCGTGCGGGCGCTATCGGAGGCGACCGGGGTGTCGAATGGAGCGATCTACCACGCCTTCGGGTCCCGAGCCGGACTGCTCGGCCGCACCTGGCTGCGGGCCGCCCGACGGTTTCTCGAGATGCAACGTCGCGCCGTGGACCAGGCGCTGCCGATGAGTCCCTCGTCGGATCAGGCGGTCGAGGCCGTGGTGGCGGCAGCCGACACACCCGCCGAATTTCTGTTGCAGCACGCGGCATCGGGGCGCTTTCTGCTCACCGTGTCGCGACAGGAACTGCTGGGCGCCAACGAGATCCCCGATGACATCGCCGAGGAACTGCGACGACTCGACGAATCGCTCACCGAGTTGTTCGTCGTCCTGGCGCGCGGCGTCTACGGGCGGGGTGATCGGGAAGCGGTCGCCGTCGTGCGAGATTGCGTGGTCGAACTGCCGACCGCCTTGCTGCTTCGTGGCCGCCGCGACCCCGAACCCGCGGTGCGTCAACGGCTTGCCGCCGCTGTGCGCGCCGTTCTCGCCCAGCCGCTGGGCGACTCCAGCATCGAGAAACGAGAGAGGTAACACCATGACCGCCACCCTGCGCTACGAGGACAAGATCGCCGTCCTCACCCTCGGCGACGACGAAAACCGGTTCTCCCCGGACTGGATCGACGGTGTCGACGCCCATCTGGACACGGTCGAACGGGAGGCCCAGGGCCTGATCACCGTGGGCGGCGACAAGTTCTATTCCAACGGCCTCGACCTGGAATGGCTGATGGCCAATGGTGACCGTGCCGACTGGTACGTCAACCGGGTGCAGGAACTGTTCGCCCGCGTCCTCACCTTCCCGCTGCCGACCCTCGCTGCCGTGAACGGCCACGCCTTCGGTGCGGGCGCCATGCTTGCCATCGCCCACGACTACCGGATCATGCGGGCGGACCGGGGCTACTACTGCTTCCCCGAGGTCGACATCAACATTCCCTTCACCGAAGGCATGGCCGCGCTCATCCAAGCCAAACTCACCCCGCAGGCCGCGGTGACCGCCATGACCACCGGCCACCGCTTCGCCGGTCCCGACGCCTCGGCCGTCGGCCTCGTCGACGCCACCGCCGCCGAATCCGAACTGCTCACCGACGCCGTCACCACACTCACTCCGCTCCTCGGCAAGAACCCCGCCACCCTCGCCGCCATCAAGAACACCATGTACGCGACCGTGACCGCTGCCCTGCGCTGACCGGCTCAGCCGTCACGGCTCGACCCGACTTCGTCGTCGGCCCCGCGAAACTTCTCGTGGCGCCGACCAGCCTTCGCCGCTCGAGAGTGCGGCCCCGAGATGCCCTACGCGCGCCGGTAGGCGACGCCACACCACACTGGTTGAGGCGCACCCGGCCGGATCGGGCATAGGGTGGAACGTATGTCCTTGACCGACGGGGAGGGGCAGCACAGCGGGGGGACCCGGCAGGCGATGATGATCGCGGGCGGGGCGTCGTTCGTGCTCGGAGTGGCGATCCTGCTGTGGCCCGAGCGCGACGAAGCCACCCTCGCGGTCGTTTTCGGGGTCGCCTTGCTGATCAGTGCGCTGGTCCAAGGCTTCCTGGCGTTGTGGGCGCGGCTCGGGTTCCTGCTCCGGGTGCTCGTTCTGGTGAGTGCTGTGCTCACCTTCGTGCTCGCGGGCCTGGCGTTCTCGGGCGGCAACATCGAACTGCTCGCACTGTGGATCGGGCTCGGGTGGACAGTGCGGGGAATCGTGCTCGCACTCGTCGCGGTGTGGGACGACGACCGGGCCGACAGCTGGGTGGCCGAGCTCTGCGGGCTCGGGACCCTCGCGATCGGGATCACGGTCATCGCCGTGACGTTCAGGACCGTCACCGGCCTGGCGACGATGTCCGGTGCCGGGCTGATCGTGATCGGCGCGCTGGACCTGCTCGCCGCCGGTATCGTGCGGGCCACGCGCAACGACACCGGGCCCGCCTCGACGATGAGCACTCAGGCGGTCGCCGAGCGTTGAGGCCCAATCACGCACCCGCAGTGCACTTTTCGCGGCGATGGACGAACATCCGGACAACATGACGTTGCCGGGAGCGGAGCGGGTGCTGAACTCTGCGTGCCGGGCCGTTCACAGCTGGGGTAACTGTGCTGCGCGCCGGTAGCGTGGCCCGCGGCGTGCGCAGGTCGCCGCGCGCCGCGTCCGCAGCCCCGAAGTAAGACCAGGAGAATTGTGGTGTCGCGCGTAATCCCCGGCGTAGCTGCCGATGCCGTCGAACGTGAGAAGCAGGCCATGCGGCGCATGACCGAAAGCCTGGTCGAAGATCTGTCGGACAATGTGCCCGTGGAGCAGGTGACTTCGGCCGTCGGCGCCGCCCACACCCGCTTCGAAGGCAAGCCGATCCGGGAATTCGTGCCGATTCTGGTCGAGCGGATCGTGCGCACCGAACTCGCCGATTCCGACCCGACCGTGCGGGTACCCGCACCCGTCGCGCGCACGGCGGCTGCCGAGCAGCCTGCCGAACCGGTCGTCGTCGAGGAGACGTCGGCCGCGTCGTCGATGAGCAGGCGCAAGCTCGTTTCGCTGTCGGTGGGTGCGGTCGGTGCGGTGGCCGTCGTCACCGCCGGGATGACGGTGTTCACCAGCGGTACCGACAGTTCGACCGCCGCACCGGTGCACGAACCGGTCGGCGCGCTCACCCTGGTGCGCGGGGTGGTCGGATCGGAGAAGATGTCGTTCTTCGCCGACGAGCGCGTCGTGAAGGTGCTCGCCGACAACGGGATCCGTGTGGAGGCGCAGCCCGCGGGGTCGCGTCAGATCGCCACCGACGTGAACCTGGACAACTTCGACTTCGCCTTTCCGTCGAGCAGGCCCGCCGCCGAACGCATTCAGCGACTGCGCAACGTCACCGCCAAGTACACGCCGTTCTCCTCACCGATCGCGATCGCCACCTACCGGCCGATCGCCGACCTGCTCACCGCGGCCGGTGTCATCAAGCCCGGTCCGGTCGCGACCTTCGACATGCAGCGCTACCTCGAGCTCACCGCCCAGGGTGTGCAGTGGGATGACCTGCCGGGCAACACGACCTACCCGGTGGCCAAGAACATCCTGGTCTCCACCACCGACCCCCGCAGCTCCAACTCCGCCGCCATGTATCTGTCGATCGCCAGCTATGTCGCCAACGATCACACCATCGTGCGCGGCGGCACGGCCGAACAGCATGTACTGCCGACGCTGTCGAAACTGTTCCTCGCCCAGGGATACACCGACAACAGCAGCGAGGGGCCGTTCACCCAGTATCTGACCAACGGGATGGGTCCCACGCCCATGGTCTGCATCTACGAGGCCCAGTTCGTCGAGGCGGCGGGGCAGGGACGGATCACCCAGGACATGGTCCTCACCTATCCGACGCCGACCGTGCTGTCGAGCCACACGCTCGTCCCGCTCACCGACACCGGCGACCGTATCGGCAAACTGCTGACCGAGAACGCCGAACTGCGCCGTCTCGCCGCCGAACACGGTTTCCGCACGGGCGACAACGCGCAGTTCACCGCGGTGGCCGCCGAACGTGCGGTGCCGGTCCCCGCCGAGCTGATCGACGTGGTCGACGTGCCCGCCTACGAGACCCTCGAGAATCTGCTGGACGGGGTGGCCAAGTCCTACAACTGAGTTCGGTTCGCCGACCTGCGGAGATCCCGGTCCGAAAAAAGTTTTCGCGAACAGCGATGAGTTCTGGCGGCGGGCACCGTCTTTACGGGTGCTACCTGTAGGCCGAGATCCGGGAGAGGCTCATGACCGCCAGTTCCGCCGTCACCACCGGCACCCTCGTGGTGCCGGATGCCCGTTTGTACTACGAGGTCAGAGGGTCGGGGCCGCTGATGGTGCTCGCGGGCGCACCGATGAACGCGGCCGCGTTCGCCCCGCTGGCCGAGCAACTCGCCACCACCAACACGGTCCTCACCACCGACCCGCGTGGCCATCACGCCAGCCCCCTGAACAGCCCGGACCGGGACTCCACCGCCGCGGCTCGCGCGGACGACCTGGCCCGGCTCATCACCCACCTCGACGCGGGCCCGGCGGTGGTGTTCGGTTCCAGCGGCGGCGCGGTGTCCGCGCTCGCCCTCACCCAGAATCACCCCGACCTGGTCACCACGGTCGTCGCCCACGAACCACCACTGCGCGAACTGCTGCCCGACGCCGACGCTCAGCGCGCCCGCACCGACGATGTCATCGCGACCTTCGTCGGCGGCGATGTGCTCGGCGCGTGGCGAAAGTTCTTCGCCCAAGCCGATATCCCGATCCCTGAGGCCGTCTTCGAGCAGATGTTCGGCGGCGAGCGCGATCCGCGGCAGGTGGCAAGCGAACGCTCCTGGTTCACTCACGAAATGGCCCACACCACCGCCTGGGTGCCCGACCCGCCGCTGCTCCGCTCGGTTCCCACTCGCGTCATCGTCGGTATCGGCACCGATTCCACCGGGCAGCTCTGTGACCGCACCTCCCGTCAGCTGGCCTCGGCGCTTGGTCTCGACCCGGTTCTGTTCCCCGGCGACCACGTCGGATTCGTCGACGACCCGGTCGCCTTCGCCGCGCGCCTGCGCGAAGTGCTCGACGAGCCGTGAGCGCCGCACCCGCAGCTCGGTCAGGTCTGCGGTGCGGCACGCCGAATTGCCCAAGGGGACTGCCTGGAAGGTAGCGGTCGTCCGCGACCACCGAGACCGACTACCAGTGCGGTTCGATGACCAAGCCTAAGCCGCGCTGGTATTGATGCGGCTCGTCGACGAGGGACGGTCGACCTGGACGGACCTATGGCATCTCCTGACCTACTCCGGCGCAGTGAAGACGGCGTGGGCGGCACGGCGGACGTCGGGGTCGGGATGGGTGCGCAATCCTGTCAGCCCAGCGGCCCATTTCTCCGACCAGCCGAACTTGTTTCCGCAGCGGTCGATGACAGTGAGTGCGGCCAGTGCAATGGCAGGCGCCGTACTTCGGGCGAGTTCGGTGCCGACCGCGTGAAACGTTGTCTCCGGGGTGGTGCCGAGTTCGGCAGTGATCAGCTGGGCGAGGTGGTAGGCCGGTCGCGTGACGAGGGTGCCGGTGGCGTACGTGGCGGCTCCCTCGAGGGCTGCGACGACACCGGTGGGGTCGGTCCAGCGGATGGTCGTCATGATGAGTTCGATGACCTTCCCGTGCCAGATCGGGTCGTCGGCCAGGGCGGCGACGACGGGTGCCGACAAGACTCGCGGGCTGGTCGGGTGACCGCGGACGACCGCCCCGAAGCCGTCCAGCACCGCCGAAAGGCGTTGGTGCGCAGGGATGTCCCGGTCGGCGGCAGTGAACTCGGCGCCGCGCAATCTGCGGACGGTCTCGACCACCGCCGTCGCGTCGTCCTCGGTTCGGGCAGCGGTCAGCAATGCGCGCATCGCGGCGGTCCAGGTGCCGACCGTGGCGAGGTCGGTGAGCCGGTCGACGATCGTCTCGCGCGTGCCCGGCGCCCACCAGCGCTGCCAGGAACACAACGCGCTGAGTGCGGCGGCAGCCACGCGGGGATCGTCAACGGCGGCGAGATCGCGCACCGAGGCCGCGAACCGTTGCCGCTGCGGAACCGGCAGCAGGGCAGGCCTGATGTCGAGGACGGCGCCCGCCACCTCGGCGTCGGCCGTGGCGTCGGCGAGCAGCGCCCATGTCCGTTCGTCGTCGAGGAGGAATCGGGTGGCGAACACGGCGGCGCGCCGCACGTCACGGTGTGCGTCGGCGCGGGTGGCGAGTCCGACGATGATCGGCAACGCGTCAGGAGCCCGCAGCTCGGCGAGGAGCCGGATCGCTTCTTTTCGTGCGGTGATCTTGGGTGAGTCGAGCAGCGGCATGACGGTGCTCGACACCCGATTCGGTGCGATCCCTCTGGCACAGGTGGCGATACCGCTGACCGCGACCCGAGCGCGATCGTCGCCCACGTAGCGGGCGAGGACGCCGATGGCCGCTTCGGGGTCGTCGCTGGCGCCGAGCGCGGTGAGGGCGGCTTCGACATCGATGAGGTCGCCGTTGTCGACGAACCAGGTCAACCGCGCGACACTGCCGGGCAACCGACCGAGTTGGCGGATCGCCGAGGCTCGCTCGTACGCGGTGGTCGTGCGACCGCGCGCGTAGTCGTAGAGAAGTCGCGCGTACCGGTCGACGTGGTGCGCTGACCACCGATGGAATCCGGTGACGAACATCGGCACGAACACCACCTTGCCCGACAGGAATCTGCCCGATGTCCTGGTGTTCAGCAGGGCGTCGAGCAGGTCGGTACGGCGGTCGCCGATCAGCGACTGGACCAGCGGCAGCGTGATCAGGGAACGGTCGCGAGCGAACAGTTCGTCGAGATGGGCGTCACGGGTGGCTGGCGCCGCGAGCGCGAGCCGGACAGCGCGGCGGACAGTGGAATCCGAGGTCGCGAAGCAAGCCCGCAGGATCAGCCGTTGCAGGTCGGGCAGGTCGAAGGCTCGATGGTCGAGTCCGTCGGCCAAGCTCAGGCACAGGTCGAAGCGTTCCCGCTGCGCCTCGGACATGAGGTGGGGGAGCAAGGTGGTGAGAATCTGCTGTTCGGCACCGCGGGGCAGGTTCCGGTGCAATCCGGACAGATTCGGGTCGACGGACAGGTCGGCGAGCCCGCCCATGATCCTGAGCGCGGTCGCGGTGAACGCGGGCTCGGCCGCGATACTGCCGCGCAGCAGCAAGGTGCGCGCGAGCGTGCCCACCGCGTTCGAGGTGTTCCACGATCGGTCGCGCGCTTGCAGCGCGTCGGTGGCCAGTTGTTCCAGACCGGGTATATGGTCGGTGGTGAGCAGCGACATCGGGATATCGGCGATGGCGCGGAGCGCGGTGGTGCGAACCGGATCCTGTTCGTTGCGCAGCCTCGTCGTCAGGGCGAGCAGTTCGGTGATCACCGACGGGTCACGGCTTCCCACCGCCGCCGTCACGAGTAGCGGGTAGGCGATCGCGCGTTCGTCCGCAGTCGGGCGCCGGATCGCCTCGATCAGCGCCGGTTTCGCTTCCGCCCAGGTGAGTCGTGCGGTGAGCCGGTCGTTCACCGCCGGAATGTCGGTGCCGGTGGGACGGGACAGCAGTTCGCGAGCGATCCGCGCACGGGCAGGGCCGGGGATCAGGTCGAGCAGAGCGAGATCGACCGAGGCGGGCGCGACCCCCGGCCGCGCGAGGTCGGCTCCGGCGACCGCGGCGCGCCGCGACGGGGGGAGCGCCCGCAGGAAGTCGCGCTTCGAACGGACGCCGAGATAGACCTGCCGCAGGTTCTCGTCGGGCAGGACACGCATCGCCCGCCACAGGGACGGACCTGCCAGCGCGCGGCCGTTTCCGCTCGGGTGCAGGATCAGGCGATACATCGCCCGAGGGTCGTGGCGAGTGAGCTTTCCCGCCACCGGATTCAACCTTGTCACCGGCGTGAACTCGACGGCCGCGGTGGCCAAGGCGAGCAATCGGTGCGGGCCCTCATGCGCTGCGGTCACCGGGCTGGCGGTGGCCCACGCCCACAGTTCCGCCCACTCCGCACGGTTCGCACCACGCGATCGGGTCTCGATGAAATCGAAGACTGGACCGATGTGCCTGTCGGCCAGGGTGGTCCAGTTCGTGACCGCGTACGCGAGGGTCGGCAGCCATTCGGTGACCACCGAGGCCGAGCACGACGGCAGTACCCGCGCCGCCTCCGCGTCGCCGTACAAGAGCCGGAGAGCGGGGACCAGCGCATCGGCGATCTCCCACCGACCACCGCGCCCGAGCACCCGGTAGATGCTCTTGCGGGTTCGCTGCGAAGCGCCCGGCAGCCGGTCGACTACCACCGTGGGATCGACCTCGAGGCGGATCAACCCCGTCAGAGCGCGGCCAGCCAGCTCCTGATCCGTCGAATCCAGTTGCGCCAGTAGGAAATCGCGCTCCCCACCGACGACCGCAAGAGAAATCGCTGTCCGCTGCCCCGCGCGGCCCTGCGCGGCGATCTCGCCGAGCAGACGCGACAGTTCGGCGCTTCCGGTCAGTCGTCGCGCCTCGAACGCCAAGGTGCGCATACGCTGCGGGACCGACATTCTCACCACGTCGTCCAACAGAACCCTCCCCGTACCCTTCATGGGGCCTACCGTATCCGTCGATACCGACGAGTGGTTGTGGCGCTGAATCCGGCGCCGTTTGTCGCTGCTGGGGGCGTGGTTCGTGGCGCCCGGGTTTGTGCGGACGGGACTTGGAGTTGTCCGGTGCTCGAAAGCAGTGGAGCGGTCGCACGACGGAGCGGTTGGATGACTTATCTGCGGCGGCCCGCGAACACCGAGGACTGAGGAGTAGACGATGCCGAAAGCCACACTGCGAGGCGTGACTCTGGACTGCGCCGATCCCCGGGCTCTTGCCCGGTTCTACCAAGAGCTGACAGGCATGCGGCTCGGCTACGAGGCCGACGAATTCGTCGCTCTGACCGATGGTTTGGGTTGTGACCTGGGCTTTCAACGGGTCACCGGTTACCGGGCCCCCCTCGTGGCCCGGTCAGGACGTGCCGCAGCAGTCGCACCTCGACCTCGGGGTCGAGGACCTCGACGCGGCGGAGAAGTTCGCGGTAGGGATCGGCGCGGTCAGGGCGGACCACCAGCCGGGCGGCGACCGCTGGCGGGTGCTGTTGGATCCGGCCGGTCACCCGTTCTGTCTGGTCGTCGGCTGATGGCCGCAGGATCTTGCCACCACACCCCGCACCCACCGGCTGGTACCGCAGTGTGAGGGCGGTTCAGTACCGCGGACCGATGTGGCTGTGCACCAGCGCTTTCTACCGTCTCCTCATGCTGAAACGTAGGTTGGTCCTGCCGATGTGCGCCATCGCACTGTTGCTGACGAGTTGCACCACGAGCTCTGCCGACGCGCCGGTCGTCGCCCCCGCGCGACTGGACTCGGTCCGAGCCGACCTCGCCGAACTGATCGGCTCGGGAGCTGTCGGTGCCGTCGCCACGATCACTGACAACGGTGCGACGGCGGTGGTGACCGCCGGTGTCACCGACCTGGTCGAGGGCGCACCGATCCCTGACGATCGAGCGCAGCATGTGCGGGTCGGCAGCATCACCAAGACATTCACGGCGGCGATCGTGTTGCAGTTGGTCGAGGAGGGGCTGGTGGTGCTCGACGCACCGGTGGAGCGGTATCTGCCGGGCCTGCTTCGGGGTGACGGTGTGGACGCGAATGCGATCACCGTCCGTCAGCTGCTCGGTCATCGCAGCGGATTGCCGCTTCCGCGTACGTTCGAACTCACCGAGCACCAAGCTGCCGTCCTCGGGCGAACCTTCACCCCCGAGGAGGAGATGACGTTCATCCTGGGGTTGCCCGCCGAGTTCGCACCCGGCGCCCGTTTCCAGTACAACAACACCAATTACCTGGTGGCGGGAATGCTGATCGAGGCCGTCACCGGGCGCTCGTATTCCGCCGAGCTCACCGACCGCATCATCGCCCCCCTCGGCCTGTCGCACACCTATCTGCCCACCACCGGCGAAACCGGCCTACGCAGCCCCCATCTGTCCGGATACACCACGGTCGACGGAAACGTCGTCGACGAAACCCTGATGGAGCCGTCCCTGCCGTGGACGTCGGGCGCCCTGGTCAGCACCGGCGCCGACCTCAACCGGTTCTACCTCGCGCTGGTCTCCGGCCAGGTGGTCCCACCCGCTCAACTGCGCCACATGCTCGACGGGGTCGACATGGGCGAAGGCAATGGCATGTCCTACGGCCTCGGCATCGGCTACACCCAACTCCCGTGCGGCACACGCTTCATCGGCCACACCGGCAACGTCCGCGGCTTCGGCGCCATCGCAGGCGCGACCACCACAGGCCGCGCCTTCACCTACTCCTACACCGGCACCCCGACCACGACGACCATGAGCACCTGGCTCACCAGCGGCCTCTGCGGCTGACCGAGTACACCGCTTGTCACGTCGCTCGGATCGGCCGTTCACGGCGAAAGAGTTCATTAAGGTTCCAGCATCCGGTGCCCGATAGTTTCGCCACATCGAGCCGAACAGGTTCGACTGCAAGGCAATTCGCATCGCATCGGTGCGTTGTGGAGGGGAACACGCGTGAAGAACTCAATGTCGGCAGGCGCGGAACGCACTGGCGAAGGTCGGTCCAATCGGTCGATTCGCCGACTCGCGGGTCTACTCGGTAGCGGCGCCGTTGTCGCCGCCGCGTCGATGATGGCCTTCGCGCCCGCGAGCACGGCCGCCGCGGGTGTGACGATGCCCAACGGCCTCAACGAACGCGTCTGCCTGGATGGGCTGACGCTCGACGGACGCACGCTCCAGGGAGGGGTACAGGTGTGGGCGTGCAACGGCGGAGCGCAGCAGCGGTGGGTTCCCGGACCCAACGGCAGTCTGCGCAACGCTCTCGATCAACGCCTCTGTCTCGATGCGGTGACCCTCGACGGGCGCACTCTCACCGGACGCGTCCAGGTGTGGGCCTGCAACGGCGGCGCGCAACAGCGGTGGATCGTGGGGCCGAGCCATAGCCTGCGCAACGGTCTCAACGATCGTCTGTGCCTGGATGCGGTGACCCTCGACGGTCATACCCTCAACGGGCGCGTGCAGGTGTACCCGTGCAACGGAGGGGCACAGCAGCAATGGTGACGTCGATCTAGCTGGCGCATCAGCGGTCGGATATCGAACAGGGCCCCACCCGGAATCACGCGGGTGGGGCCCTGCCCGGTGCTCAACGGATGAGGTGGGCTGCTTGTTCTGCCAGGTCGAGGACCGGCTGGGGGAACAGGCCGAGGAGGACGGTGGCGCCCGCGGCGAACGCGACGACGAGGACGGTCGCGAACGGGGAGGTGACGGTCGGGGCGTCGGCGGGTGGGTCGGTGAAGAACATGAGGACGATGACGCGGACGTAGAAGAACGCCGCGATGGCACTGCACACCACACCGATGACGACCAGGAAGGCGTAACCGGCACCGGAAGCGGCGGCGAACACCGCGAACTTGCTGACGAACCCGCTGGTCAACGGGAGCCCGGCGAAGGACAACAGCAGCAAGGCGAACACCGATGCCAGCCAGGGGGAACGCTTACCGAGACCGGCCCACTGCGGCAGGGCGGTCGCCTCGTCTCCGGAACTGTCACGCACCAGACCGACCACCGCGAACGCCGCGACCGTCCCGAGCCCGTAGGCCAGCAGATAGAACATCACCGCCGCCACACCGGCGGAATCGGCGGCGGTCATGCCGACCACCAGGAAACCGGCGTGCGCGATGGAGGAGTAGGCCAGCATGCGCTTCACATCGGTCTGGGTGATCGCCATGATCACACCCACCACCATGGTCGCCACCGCGACGGCGGCGAGTACCGGCCGCCAATCGTCGCTGAGCGGACCGGTGCCAACCATCAGCACCCGCATGGTCGCGCCCACAGCCGCGATCTTGGTAGCCGCCGCCATGAACGCCGTGATCGGGGTCGGCGCGCCCTGGTACACGTCGGGCACCCACGCCTGGAACGGCACCGCACCGATCTTGAACAGCAGTCCGACGGCGAGCATGGCGATCCCGAGCAGGGCGAGGGTGGCGTCGTCACCCTGCTTGTCCAGGGCCGCACCGATTTCGGGCAGTGACACCGTCCCGGTCTGCCCGTAGAGCAGGGCGACACCGTAGAGGAAGAACGCCGAGGAGAACGCGCCGAGCAGGAAGTACTTCAGTGCCGCTTCCTGTGACAGCAATCGCCTGCGCCGGGCCAGCCCGCACAGCAGATACAGCGGCAGCGACAGCACCTCGAGCGCGACGAACATCGTGAGCAGATCGTTGGAGGCGGGGAACAGCAGCAGCCCACCGAGGGCGAGCATGGTCAGCGGGAAGACCTCGGTGGTCGACACACCCGCCCGCACGGCGGCGAGTTCGTCGGCACTGCCTGGCACCGACGACGCCTGCGGGGTGAACGCGTCGACGCCGCGATCGAGGACGGCCGCGGCCCGGCTCCAGGTGCCGGGTCCGCTGCGTACCCGCCGCACCGCGCCGCGTTCGGCGATCAGCAGCAGGCCCAGCAGACCGATCACGAGAATGGTGCCCTGCAGAAACAATGTGACACCGTCGATCGCGACGGCGCCGACCACGGCGGTTGCCTCGGTACCGGCGAGCGACACCACCGCGACCAGCGCGGCGAGTACTCCGGCGATGCCGAGCACGACGTGTGTGCCGTACCGGTAGGAGCGGGGCGCGAACGCCTCGACCAATACACCGACGACACCGACGCCGAACACGATCAACATCGGTGCGAGCAGGTGGTATTCGATGCTCGGCGCGGCCAGTGGTGCCGCGAGCTCGTTGATGGTCACGGAGTCCGTCCTCATTCGTGTCCGCCGGTGGGGGCTGCTTCGGGCGCGGGGACCTTCGGCGCCGGATCCTGCTTACCGATGGTCGACAAGGTCTGTCCCACCGCGGGATTCACCAGATCCAGCATCGGTTTCGGATACAGACCGAGCACCAGCAGAGCAGCGAGCAGCGGGACGACCACGGCCAGTTCACGCGGCACCAGGTCGCGCAGGTGCTCGTTGCCCTCGTGCAGTGGGCCGGTCATCAGGCGCTGGTAGAGCCAGAGCACGTAGATCGCGGCCAGCACCAGCGCACCGGTCGCCACCACCGCCGCCACCTCGTAGCGGCTGAACGTGCCGACCAGGACCAGGAATTCGCTGACGAACGGGGCGAGCCCGGGCAGCGACAGGGTCGCCAGGCCCGCGATGAAGAATGTGCCCGCCAGCACGGGGGCGACCTTCTGCACGCCGCCGAAGTCGGCGATCATCCGGCTGCCGCGCCTGCTGACGAGGAATCCGGCGATGAGAAACAATGCGGCCGTGGACAATCCGTGGTTCACCATGTAGAGCGTGGCGCCGGATTGGGCTTGGGAGGTCATGGCGAAGATGCCGAGGATGATGAACCCGAAGTGCGAGATGGAGGTGTAGGCGATCAGGCGCATCACGTCGGTCTGCCCGATCGCGAGCAATGCGCCGTAGAGCACACCGATCACCGCGAGCGTGATGACCAGCGGGGCGAAGGTGTCGGAGGCGAGGGGGAACAGCAGCAGGCAGTAGCGCAGCATGCCGAAGGTGCCGACCTTGTCGACCACCGCCATCATCAGCACCGCGCTCGACGGGGTGGCCGACACCGCGGCGTCGGGCAGCCAGGTGTGCAGCGGCCACAGCGGCGCCTTCACCGCGAAGGCGAACATGAACCCGAGGAACAGGGCGTTGAGCACGGCGGTGCTGCCGCCGAGTTCGCCGTTGTTGGCGGCCGCGACCACGACCCGCAGATCGAAGGTGCCCGCCGACCCCTGCCCGAGTCCGGCGCGGGCGGTGAGCACGTACAGCCCGATCACCGCGGCGAGCATGATCAGTCCACCGAACAGGTTGTACAGCAGGAACTTCACCGCCGCGCGGGATCGTTGCGCGCGCACGGCGGCATCGGTGGTGCGGGTGCCGAAGCCGCCGATGATGAAGTACATCGGGATCAGCATGGCTTCGAAGAAGATGTAGAACAGCAGGATGTCGAGGGCGAGGAACGAGATCAGCACCATCGACTCGACCAGCAGCATCAGCGCCATGTAGAGGTGGGCGGACTTGCGACCGTCACCGCTGTCGTCGTTCCAGCCCGCCAGGATCAGCAGCGGCACGAGCAGTGCGGTGAGCAGTACCAGCGCGGTGGCGATGCCGTCGAGGCCCAGGGTGTAGCCCACCCCGAACGCCGGGATCCACTCGTGGGATTCGACGAATTGATACTGCTCACCGCCGGGCTGGAACCGCACGGTCAGCACGACGGCGAGCACGAGCACACCGAACGACACCGCGAAGGCGATTGAGCGGGCGAGAGTGCGCTGGGCTGCGGGCACCACGAGCACCGCGACGGCGCCGATCGCGGGGGCGAGCCAGAGCGTCGTCAGCCAGGGAAACGAGTTCACCAGAACCTCACCGCGAGCAGGGCAGCGGCCACCAGGGCCGCGCCGGTGAACATGGACAGGGCATACGAGCGAACGAAACCTGTTTGGACGCGCCGGGTCCGGGCCGACAGTCCGCCGATGGCGGCGGCCGTCCCGTTGACGATCCCGTCGACCCCCTTGGCGTCGAGGAACACCAGCGCCCGGGTCAGGTAGCGGCCCGGCCGTTCGAAGGCGGCCTCGTTGACAGCGTCGCCGTAGAGATCCTTGCGTGCCGCGCGGGTGAGGACGGTGACCGGTTCCGGCGCGACCTCGGGCACCGACGATTCGGCGTACTTGCGGTAGGCCACGGCGACACCGATCGCGACCACCGTCAACGCCAACCCGGTGACGACGATCGGCGGCACGACCGGCTCGGCGTGATGGGAGCCGACGACCGGCTCGAGCCAGTGCACGAGCGAGGATCCCCACACGAACAACCCACCGGCGAAGACGGATCCGAGGGCGAGCAGGATCATCGGACCGGTCATCACGGCCGGTGATTCGTGCGGGTGGGTGTCGGGGCGCCAGCGGCGTTCACCGAAGAACGTCATCAGCATGACGCGGGTCATGTAGAACGCGGTGAGCCCGGCACCGAGCAGGGTGACCACGCCGAGCAGGACACCGGCGGCTCCGCCGTGATCGAAGGCGGCCTCGATGATCTTGTCCTTGGAGAAGAAGCCCGACAGCGGTGGCACTCCGATGATCGCCAGGTAGCCCAGCCCGAAGGTGACGAAGGTGATCGGCATCAGGGTGCGCAGTCCGCCGTAGCGGCGCATGTCGGTCTCGTCGTTCATCGCGTGCATCACCGACCCGGCGCCGAGGAACAATCCGGCTTTGAAGAAGCCGTGGGTGAGCAGGTGCATGATCGCGAAGGCGTAACCGGCGGGGCCGAGGCCGACAGCCAGGATCATGTAGCCGATCTGACTCATCGTCGAGGCGGCGAGCGCCTTCTTGATGTCGTCCTTGGCGCAGCCGATGATCGCACCGAACAGCAAGGTCACCGCGCCGACGGCGAGCACCGCGGCCTGCGCCCCGGGGGCGAGGTCGTAGATCGGGTTGGCCCGGGCGATCAGGTACACACCCGCGGTGACCATCGTCGCGGCGTGGATGAGCGCCGACACGGGGGTGGGGCCCTCCATGGCGTCACCGAGCCAGGACTGCAGTGGCACCTGCGCGGATTTGCCACACGCGGCGAGCAGCAACATCAACCCGATCACGGTGAGCGTGCCCTCGCTCGCGCCCGGTGCGGCGGCGAACACGGTCCGGAAGTCGAAGGAACCGAACGTCGCGAACATGACCATCATGGCGATGGCAAGACCCATGTCACCGACTCGGTTCACCACGAATGCCTTCTTGGCAGCCGTTGCGGCGGAAGGCTTCTCGTACCAGAACCCGATCAGCAGGTACGACGCCAGACCCACACCTTCCCAGCCGAGGTACAGCACGAGGAAGTTGTCGGCCAGGACGAGCACCAGCATGGCGGCCAGGAACAGGTTGAGGTAGCCGAAGAAGCGACGCCTGCCCGGATCGTGGCTCATGTAGCCGATCGAATAGAGGTGGATCAAGGAACCGACACCGGTGATGAGCAGCGCGAAGCAGATCGACAGCTGGTCGAGTTGCAGTCCGAAGGCGACCTGCATCTGTGCCACCGGTACCCAGGTGAACAGGTCGAGATGCTGGGCGCGGTCGGCGTCGGCACGACCGAGCATGCCGACGAACGCGACTGCCGCGACGACGAACGAGCCGAGCGCGGCGGCGGTACCGAGGAAATGGCCCCACTTGTCGGCGCGGCGCCCGAGCACCAGCAGAACGACGGCCCCGGCCAGGGGGATCGCGGGCAGCAGCCACAACGTCGCGGTACCCATGTCAGAACTTCAGCAGGTTGGCGGCGTCGACCGAGGTCGACCGGCGGGCACGGAAGATCGTCATGATGATCGCCAGGCCGACCACGACCTCGGCGGCGGCGACGACCATGGTGAAGAAGGCGATCACCTGACCGTCGAGGTCGCTGTGCAGTCTGGCGAAGGTGACGAAGGCCAGGTTGACCGCGTTGAGCATGAGTTCCACGCACATGAAGACCACGATCGCGTTGCGCCGCAACAGGACTCCGGCGGCGCCGATGGTGAACAACAGCGCGGACAGGAACAGGTAGTTCTGGGGGTTCACCGCTTGCCTTCCTCGTCGGCCGTCGGGTTGTCGCCGCGTGCCGCACCCGCCGCCAGGAAAAGCGCTTCCTCGTGGGCACGGGTACGGCGGTGGCGCAGGATCGTGCTCACCGAGTGTTCGGCGTAGGAGCCGTCGGGCAGCAGGGCCGGGCTGTCGACGGCGTTGTGCCTGGCGAAGACGCCCGGTGTCGGCTGCGGGGTGGCACGTTCACCGCCGGTACGGAAACGGTCACGTGACATCTCGCGCTGACCGCGTCGTGGCGTGAAGTGTTCGCGGTGGGCCAGCACCATGGCACCGATGGTCGCGGTGATGAGCAGGGCGCCGGTGAGTTCGAATGCCCAGACGTAGCGCAGGAAGATCAGCTCGGCGAGCTCGGCGATCACATCGCGGTCATCGAAGCCGTTGCCCGCGAAGCGAGTTCCGTCGCCGCCCAGCGCCGAACCGATACCGCCGATGAGCAGGAACCCGAAGCCGACACCGACTATCGCCGCCGCGATGCGTTGCCCGCGTAGGGTTTCGCGCAGTGATTCGGCCGAGTCGACACCGACGAGCATCAACACGAACAGGAACAGCATCATCACCGCGCCCGTGTACACCACGATCTGCACGACGCCGAGGAACAGGGCGTCCTGGGCGATGTAGAGCACGGCGAGCGCGATCATGGTGGCGGCCAGGCACAGTGCCGAGTGCACGGCCTTGGCCGCGGTCACCATGCCGAGCGCGCCGAGTACCGCGATCGGGGCGAGCACCCAGAACAGGACGGCTTCCCCGGTGGAGGTGGCGGCGATGTCGGCGGCCAGCAGGGTGCTCATCGCAGGACCTCCTGTTCGGTCGGTGCGGGTCCGACCCGGCCGAGGTAGTAGTCGGCGGCGTCGGTGCCCGGCGCCATCGCGTGTGGGGGCGCGACCATGCCGGGCTCCATCGGTGCCAGCAGCCGGTCCTTTTCGTAGATGAGGTCAGCGCGGTTGTCGTCGGTGAGCTCGTATTCGTTGGTCATGGTGAGAGCCCGGGTGGGGCAGGCCTCGATGCAGAGTCCGCAGCCGATGCAGCGCAGGTAGTTGATCTGGTACACGCGCCCGTAGCGTTCACCGGGGGAGAAGCGTTCGTCCTCGGTGTTGTCGCCGCCCTCGACGAAGATGGCGTCGGCCGGGCACGCCCAGGCACACAGTTCGCAGCCGATGCATTTCTCGAGTCCGTCGGCGTAGCGGTTGAGTTGGTGGCGGCCGTGATAGCGCGGTGCGGTCGGGACCTTCTGCTCCGGGTAGAACTCGGTGTTGGCCTTCTTGAACATGGTCGCCCCGGTGACGGCGAACCCGGCGAAGGGGTCGAGCAGACCGATCCGCGGTTCGGCGTCGGCGGTGCGCGGCGGAATCGGTGGTGTCGGGAAGCCGAGGAACACCGATGAGGTGGTGGGTTCCTCCGGCAGCGGCGGCAGCCCCTTCTTGCGGCCCGCTCGCACGAACATGCCGATCAGCCAGGCGGTGAGAACGATGCCGACTCCGACCAGGATGGGCGTCTGCCCGGGGATCCCTTCGACGTCGAGCACCCGCGCACCGGCCACGACCATCACCCACACCAGTGAGGTGGGGATGAGCAGCTTCCAGCCGAGGTTCATGAACTGGTCGTAGCGCAGACGGGGCAGGGTGCCACGCAACCAGACGAAGACGAACAGGAACGTCCACACTTTGGCGGTGAACCACAGCACCGGCCACCACCCGGAGTTGGCGCCCTCCCACAGGCTGATCGGGAACGGCGCCCGCCATCCGCCGAGGAACAGGGTGGTGGCGAGCGCGGAAACCGTTGCCATGTTGACGTATTCGGCGAGCATGAACATCGCGAACTTCAGCGAGGAGTACTCGGTGTGGAAACCACCGACGAGCTCGCCTTCGGCCTCGGGCAGGTCGAACGGTGCCCGGTTGGTCTCGCCGACCATCGCCACGCAGTAGATCAGGAACGACGGCAGCAACAGGAAGACGTACCAGGTACCCTCCTGAGCGGTGACGATGCCGGAGGTAGCCATGGTGCCCGAGAGCAGGAACACCGTGGCGAAGGTGAGCGCCATCGCGATCTCGTAGGAGATCACCTGCGCGGTCGAACGCAACCCGCCGAGCAGCGGATACGTCGAGTTCGACGACCAACCGGCCAGCACGATGCCGTACACCCCGATGGAGGTGATGGCCAGGATGTAGAGCACTCCGACGGGCATGTCGGTGAGTTGCAGCGCGGTGCGGGTGCCGAAGAACGACACCTCCGGACCGAACGGGATGACCGCGAACGCCATGAACGCCGGGATCACCGAGATGATCGGCGCGAGCACGTAGATCGGTTTGTCGACGATGGCGGGGATGATGTCTTCCTTGAGCGCCATCTTCACACCGTCGGCGATCGACTGGAACATGCCGCCCGGGCCGACCCGGTTGGGGCCGACCCGCATCTGCATCCAGGCCACGACCTTGCGTTCGGCGTATACCGCGACCAGCGGAATCAGCATCAGGTAGACGAACACCGCCAGCGCTTTGACCACGACCAGCCACAGTGGGTCGGTGCCGAAGACCGGCCCAGCCTCGGCCGCGAGGAGTAGCACACGATCACTCATGACGGTGTTCCTTCATCCTGTCGTCGGCGCGGCGCAGGCGCACCACGGCGCCGGGCGTCACACCGAGGGTGGTACCGACCGTGCAGCCGGGGGAGTGCAGCGGCAGCCACACGACCCGATCGGGCAGGTCGGTGATCATCAGCGGCACGGTGATCTCGCCGTGGTCGGTGGCGACGATGATGTGGTCGGCGTCGTCGGCTTCGATCTCGGCGGCGGTGGCGGCCGAGAGCCGGGCGACCGGTGGGCGCGCGACACCGGCGAGGTTGGGTTCGCCGTCCTGGAGGCGACCGGCGTCGAGCAGCATCCGCCACCCGGCGAGCACCGCCGTGCCGGGGCCCGGCTGGGGCCTGGTCTGACCGGAGCGAACCGGTGCCGTGACCGGTTCGCCGGTCCAGGCGCCGAGCGCGTCGAGTTCGGCCCGGGCCGCGGCGGCGTCGGGGAGCGCGATCGGGATGCCCATTTCGGCGGCGAGGGAATGCAGCACGCGCAGGTCCGACAGGGGTGCGGCGACGCGGCGGGTGGTGTCGAGTGGCGCGGCCGTGAACGGCCGCGGCCTGCCTTCCCAGGTGCGGAAGGTCCCCGTCTTCTCGACGACGGTGGCGACGGGGAACACGACGTCGGCGCGTTCGGTGACGCTGCTGTGGCGTTGTTCGAGGCTGACCACGAACCGGGCGGTGTCGATCGCGGCCAGCGCGGCGGCCGGATCGGGCAGGTCGGCGGGGTCGACGCCACCGATCACCAGGGCACCGAACTGGGCCGCACCCGCGAGGATCGCCGCGGTGTCCCGCCCGGGCCCGGCGGGCAGTTCAGGGCTCTGCCAGCGATGGCGAACCTGCTGGCGCGCCGTGGGATCGATGACGGGCCTGCCACCGGGCAGCAGACTCGGCAGGGCCCCGGCTTCGAGGGCGCCGCGCTCACCGGCCCGGCGTGGTACCCAGGCCAGGGCTGCGCCGGTGGTTTCGGCCAACCGGACCACCGCCGACAATGCGCCAGGGCTGCCCGCGAGTCGTTCGCCCGCCATCACGACCGCGCCGGGGGTGCGCAGCAGGTTCATCAGTTCGGCCGCGTCCGACGATGTTTCGGCGCGCACCGCATCGAGAACCTCTGCTTCGGCGCCCGGCGGAGTCTGGATCAGCGCCCCGGCGAGACGTTCGAGCCCACGCGAGGCGAACGGCGCCGACGACACCACCCGCAGGCCTCGGGTGCGGACCGCTTTGCGCAGGCGCAGGTAGACGATCGGTGATTCCTCTTCGGGCTCGAAACCGACCAGCAGCACGACGGGGGCCTTGCTCAACGCGGCGTAGTCCACGTCGAATCCGCGCCCGGCGACGCACGCGGCGAGGAACTGCTCCTCCTCCTCGGAGTGCACCCTGGCGCGGAAGTCGATGTCGTTGGTCGACAGCACCATTCGGGCGAACTTGCTGTAGGCGTAGGCCTCTTCCTCCGTGACGCGCCCACCGACGAGCACACCGGCGTTGCCGATCGCGGCGTGCAAGCCGGTCGCGGCGGCGGCGAGGGCCTGGGGCCAGGAGGCGGGGGCGAGCACGCCGTCCCAACCGCGTACGAGGGGGGTGGTGAGGCGGTCGCGTTCGGTGGTGTAGGCGAAGGCCCAGCGGCCTTTGTCGCAGTTCCATTCCTCGTTGACCTGCGGGTCGTCACCGGCCAGGCGGCGCAGCACCTTCCCGCGTCGGTGGTCGGTGCGTTGGGCGCAGCCCGACGCGCAGTGCTCGCACACACTGGGTGTGGAGACCAGGTCGAAGGGGCGGGCACGGAACCGGTAGGAGGTGCCGGTGAGCGCGCCGACCGGGCAGATCTGCACCGTGTTGCCGGAGAAGTAGGAGTCGAGCGGTTCGGCCTGGGCGATGCCGACCTGTTGCAGCGCACCGCGATCCATCAGTTCGATGAACGGGTCACCGGCCACCTGCTGGGAGAACCGGGTGCATCGGGCGCAGAGCACGCACCGTTCCCGGTCGAGCAGCACCGCCGAGGACAGTGGAATGGGTTTCGGGTAGGTGCGTTTCTCTCCCTCGAAGCGGGATTCGGCGCTGCCGGTGGACATGGCCTGGTTCTGCAAGGGGCATTCGCCGCCCTTGTCGCACACCGGGCAGTCGAGCGGATGGTTGATGAGCAGCAGTTCCATCACCCCGCGCTGGGCCTTCTCGGCGATCGGCGAGCTGAGCTGGGTCCGCACCACCATGCCGTCGGTGACCGGGATCGTGCAGGAGGCCACGGGCTTTCGCTGGCCTTCGACCTCCACGATGCACTGCCGACAGGCGCCGACGGGATCGAGCAGGGGATGGTCGCAGAAGCGGGGGATCTGCACACCGATCAGTTCGGCGGCACGGATCACCAGGGTGCCCGCGGGGACCTGGATGGTGGTGTCGTCGATGGTGACGCTCACCAGGTCGGCGGGCATCACGCCGGAGTTGTTGCCGGGTGCGATCGCTGTCATCGGGTCGCCTTTCCTGAGGCCCAGGCCGTGGCGCGGGCCGGGTCGAACGGGCAGCCGCCGCGACGCTGATGCTCGAGGTATTCCTCGCGGAAGTACTTCAGTGAGGAGAAGATCGGGCTGGCCGCGCCGTCACCGAGGGCGCAGAACGATTTGCCGTTGATGTTGTCGGCGATGTCGGCGAGTTTGTCGAGGTCGGCTTCGGTGCCCTGACCGGCTTCGAGGCGCTGCAGCAGTTGCACCAACCAGTAGGTGCCTTCGCGGCACGGTGTGCATTTGCCACAGGATTCGTGGGCGTAGAACTCCGTCCAGCGCAGTACCGCGCGCACCACACAGGTGGTGTCGTCGAAGATCTGCAATGCCTTGGTGCCAAGCATGGACCCGGCGGCCGCGACACCTTCGTAGTCGAGGGCGATGTCGAGATGGTCGGCGGTGAACAGGGGCGTCGAGGAACCGCCCGGTGTCCAGAACTTCAGGGTGTGCCCGGGGCGCACACCTCCGGCGTAGCCGAGCAGTTCGCGCAAGGTGATGCCGAGCGGTGCCTCGTACTGGCCGGGCCGGGCGACGTGCCCCGACAGCGAGTAGAGGGTGAAGCCGGGCGATTTCTCGCTGCCCATCGACCGGAACCAATCCGTGCCGTTGCGCAGGATCGATGGCACCGACGCGATGGATTCCACGTTGTTGACCACCGTCGGGCAGGCGTAGAGACCGGCGACGGCCGGAAACGGTGGCCGCAGGCGCGGCTGACCACGACGTCCCTCCAGGGAGTCGAGCAGGGCGGTTTCCTCACCGCAGATGTAGGCACCCGCACCGGCGTGCACGATCAGTTCCAGGTCGAATCCGGAGCCGAGGATGTCGTTGCCGAGGAACCCCGCCGTGTAGGCCTCGGCGACGGCGGCCTGCAGTCGGCGCAGCACCGGTACCACTTCACCACGCACATAGATGAAGGCGGTGTTCGCGCGGATCGCGTAAGCGGCGATCACCACCCCTTCGATCAGCGTGTGCGGGGTGGCCAGCATGAGCGGAATGTCTTTGCAGGTGCCGGGCTCGGATTCGTCGGCGTTGACGACGAGGTAGTGCGGCGTGGTCGTGCCGTCGGGGCCGGGGCCCTGTGGGATGAACGACCATTTCATCCCGGTGGGGAAGCCCGCACCGCCGCGCCCGCGTAGGCCCGCGTCCTTGACGGTCTGGATGACGTCGTCGGGTCGCATCCGCAGCGCGGCCCGCAGACCTTCGTATCCGCCTGTCCTGGAATAGGTGTCGAGCGTCCAGGACCTCGGACTATCCCAGTGTCGGCTCAGTACGGGGGTGAGTGTGGTCATCGCATACCCTCGCCGTCTCCGGAGTCCGCTGCCGGGATGCCGGTTTCAGGGGCTGAGGCCGCCTCGTCGGCGACGCGCAATCCCGCCAGCGTCGGCTCGCCGGGCACGCCTTCGAGGACGCCCGGTCGTTCGTCGGGGAAACCAGCGAGGATTCGCGCGGTCTCGCGGAACGTGCACAGCGGGGCGCCGCGACTGGGCCGCACCTGATGACCGGCACGCAGCGCGTCGGTGATCTCGATGGCCGATTCGGGGGTCTGATTGTCGAAGAACTCCCAGTTCACCATCATCACCGGCGCGTAGTCGCAGGCCGCGTTGCATTCGATGTGCTCGAGGGTGACGGCGCCGTCGGGGGTGGTCTGACCATGGCCGATCCCCAGATGTTGTTGCAGCGCTTCGTAGATCGCGTCACCGCCGAGTACCGCGCACAGTGTGTTGGTGCACACGCCCACGTGGTAGTCACCGGTGGGGGTACGGCGGTACATCGAATAGAAGGTGGCCACGGCGGTGACCTCGGCGCCGGTGAGCCCCAATTGCTCGGCGCAGAAGTCGATCCCGGTGCCGGTAACATATCCGTCCTCGGCTTGCACCAGATGCAACAGTGGCAGCAGGGCCGAACGCGGATGCGGGTAGCGAGCGATGATGTCCTTGGCGTCGAGTTCGAGACGCTGGCGAATATGCGGCGGGTACGGCTCCGGCCGGACGGTGAGATTCAGCAGAACCGTTGGGCTCGCGGGCTTGTCGGTCATCGGTCTACCCCTCCCATGACGGGGTCGATGCTGGCGACGGAGGCGATGACGTCGGCGACCATGCCGCCCTCGCACATCGCGGCGACCGCCTGCAGGTTGGTGAACGAGGGGTCGCGGTAGTGCACCCGGTAGGGGCGGGTGCTGCCGTCACTGACCATGTGCACGCCCAGTTCGCCGCGTGGCGATTCGACTGCCGAATACACCTGTCCGGCAGGCACTCTGATGCCCTCGGTGACGATCTTGAAGTGGTGGATCAGCGATTCCATGGAGGTGCCCATGATCTTGCCGATGTGTTGGGGGGAGTTGCCGAGTCCGTCCGGGCCAAGCTTCAGGTCCGCGGGCCAGGCGATCTTCTTGTCGTCGATCATCACCGGGCCGGGGCGCAAGCGGTCGAGGCACTGTTCGATGATTTTGAGTGACTCACGCATCTCGGCGACCCGGATCAGGTAACGGCCGTAGCAGTCGCAGCCGGTGGTGGTCGGGATGTCGAACTCGTAGTTCTCGTACCCGCAGTACGGGTCGGATCTGCGCAGGTCGTGGGGCAGGCCGGTGGCGCGCAGCACCGGGCCGGTGATACCGAGGGCCATGCAGCCGGTGAGGTCGAGGTAGCCGATGTCCTGGGTGCGCTTCTTCCAGATCGGGTTGGCACTGAGCAGGTGTTCCATATCGCGCAACCGACCCGGCATGATGTCCAGCAGTTCGCGCACCTTGGTGACGCCGTCGTCGGGCAGGTCCTGGGCGAGGCCGCCGGGGCGGATGAAGGCGTGGTTCATGCGCAGGCCGGTGATGGTTTCGAAGACGTCGAGGATGAGTTCGCGTTCGCGGAAACCGAACAGCATCGGGGTGAGCGCGCCCAGTTCCATACCGCCGGTGGCCAATGCGACCAGGTGTGAGGAGATGCGGTTGAGTTCCATCAGCAGCACGCGGACCACGGTGGCGCGTTCGGGGATCTGCTCGGTGATGTCGAGCAGTTTCTCCACACCGAGGCAGTACGCGGTCTCGTTGAAGAACGGGGACAGGTAGTCCATGCGGGTCACGAAGGTGACGCCCTGGGTCCAGGTGCGGAATTCCAGGTTCTTCTCGATGCCGGTGTGCAGGTAGCCGATGCCGCAGCGGGCCTCGGTGACGGTTTCGCCCTCGATCTCGAGAATCAGGCGGAGCACCCCGTGCGTGGAGGGGTGCTGGGGGCCCATGTTGACGACGATGCGTTCCTCACCGGCACCGGCGAGCACCTCGCCGACCTGGTCCCAGTCCTGGCCCGCCACGGTGACGACCCGTGGTTCGTCACGGCGGAAATCGGTGTCGGTCATCAGCTGTAGGTCCTCCGCTCGTCGGGCGGCGGTATCCGCGCGCCCTTGTACTCCACCGGGATCCCGCCGAGCGGGTAGTCCTTGCGCTGCGGGTGGCCGCGCCAGTCGTCGGGCATGGTGATGCGGGTGAGCGAGGGGTGCCCGTCGAAGAGGATGCCGAAGAAGTCGTAGGTTTCGCGTTCGTGCCAGTCGACGGTCGGATACACCGGGAACAGTGACGGAATGTGCGGGTCGGCGTCGGGGACCGACACCTCGACGCGCACGCGGCGACTGTGGGTGATCGACATCAGGTGGTACACGGCGTGCAGTTCGCGGCCGGTTTCGTCGGGGTAGTGCACCCCGCTGACACCGAGGCACAGTTCGAAGCGCAACGAGTTGTCGTCGCGCAGGGCGCGCGCCACGTCGACGAGGTGCTCGCGGCGCACGTGCAGGGTGAGTTCGCCGCGGAAGACGACGATCTTCTCGATGACGGTGTCGAAGGCGATGACGCGGTGGGTGAGCGCGGCGCGCAGGGTGCCGACGAAGGCGTCGAACCAGCCGCCGTACGGTGGCGGGGTGCCGCCGGGCAGTACCACCGGGGTGACCAGGCCGCCGTAGCCGGAGGTGTCGCCGGTGCCGTGCACGCCGAACATGCCCTGGCGGGTGCCGATCACTTCGTCCTCGGCCGGTTTGCGGTGCCTCGGTGCCTCGGGCGTTTCCTCCGGAATGCCCTGCCCCGCGGTGTCGTCGGTGTTGTCGGGGGAGTCGAAGGTCATCGCAGCAGGCCCTCCATGCGGATGGTCGGGGTGCTGGCGAGCGCGGCCTGTTCGGCGGCGCGGATCGCTTCCTCGCGATTGACGCCCATCGGCATCTCCGCGATCTTGGCGTGCAACGCGAGAATGGCGTTGAGCAGCATCTCCGGGCGGGGCGGGCAGCCGGGGAGGTAGATGTCGACCGGGACCACGTGGTCGACGCCCTGCACGATGGCGTAGTTGTTGAACATGCCGCCCGAGGACGCGCAGACACCCATGGCCAGTACCCATTTGGGTTCGGTCATCTGGTCGTAGACCTGACGCAGAACCGGTGCCATCTTCTGGCTCACCCGGCCTGCGACGATCATCAGGTCGGCCTGGCGGGGCGAGGCGCGGAAGGCTTCCATGCCGAAGCGGGCGATGTCGAATCGTCCTGCACCGGTGGCCATCATCTCGATCGCGCAGCAGGCCAGACCGAAGGTGGCGGGCCACAGTGACCCTTTACGCAGGTATCCGGCGAAATCCTCGACGGTGCTCAGCAGGAACCCGCTTGGCAGCTTCTCTTCGAGACCCATTGTTTCCCACTCATTCCCAGCTGAGGCCGCCGCGGCGCCATTCGTAGGCGTAGGCGACCGACACATTGACGATGAACAGCGCCATCGCGGCGAATCCGAACAACCCGAGAGCGTCGAAGTGCACGGCCCACGGGTAGAGGAACACGATCTCGATGTCGAAGATGATGAACAGCATCGCGGTGAGGTAGTACTTCACCGGAAACCGTTGCCCCCCAATGTCTCCCGGACCCCCAGCGACCGCGTGCGGTGTGGGTTCGATGCCGCATTCATAGGGTTCGAGCTTGGCCCGGTTGTATCGCTTCGGACCGACCAGCGCCGCCATGATGACGGAGAAGACCGCGAACGCCGCGGCGATGGCGCCGAGTACGAGTGCGGGCACTTCGATGTTCACGACTGCACTTCCCCTCCTCGCTGGAGCAGGCCGTGCCGTGTGGCGCGGCCGCGGACGGCAGCTTTCGGCGAGACGGGGGCCGACAACGATGTCCGCCGAACCGGGGCCTCGCCCGCTGTGCAGCGATGGCGGAGCGTTATACAGAACCCGCGCTCGTGTGAGCTAGAGCACAGACTATCGCGGTTTCCGGGGTGCGCCGCGCGTTTCCGGGGCGCTGTTTGATCGAATTCAGTACCGGGATTCATGAGCGAAACGGTGGTAATCCGCTCAGCGCGCACACGACAGAACCACTGGAGTTACCAGTGGTTCTGTGAGGATCGAGATGACGTCGACTATCCGACGGAACGGGACACTGCGGTCAGCGTGCCTGGAGTACGCCCGCGACCGCGCGGGTGAGCTGCATGGGGTCGATCGGGTGTGAGACCGAGGCCTCGGCGCGCGACCAGTTGGCCAGCCACGCATCGTCGGGTCGACCGGTGAGCACGACCACCGGGGGGCACTGCTCGATCTCGTCCTTGAGCTGCTTGGCGATCCCGAGCCCCCCGGCGGGCACGGACTCCCCGTCGAGAATCGCGAGATCGATCCCACCGGCATCCATCTGCTCGATGACGACGGGCGCGGTCGCGACCTCGAGGTAGTCGAGCTCCGGTAGATCCGGCCGAGGCCGTGGCCCCAGCGCGAGAATCACCTGTTGACGGGTATCGGCGTCATTGCTGTAGACCAGCACACGCAGCGGGGTGGAACGATCTGATTCGGCCACAGACGGATCGTACGTCGGGTCAGCGGGCGTGGTGGCGGGTTCGGCCGAACAGCCGATGCCCGAATCTCCCACCACCGCCCGCCTATTCGCCGATGCGCTGCTAGCGGACCGGTTCATCTTTGAGCTTTGCGGCCATTTCGGCGGCGAGCTCGGGTTGTTCGGCCTCCATCTTCTGGACGTAGGTGACGGCGTCACCTACGGTGCGCAGACTCGACAGGTCCTCGTCGGGGATCTTCACGGCGTACTTGTCCTCGAGTTGGACGGCGATCTCGACGAGGGACAGGGAATCGATTTCGAGGTCTTCGATGAAGGACTTCTCCGGAGTCACCTCGGCGGCGTCGATGCCGGTCACCTCCTCGATGATGTCGGCGATGCCCGCGATGATCTCCTGCTGCGTGGTTGCCACGAATTGTCCTTAGTTCGAGGGGGTTACGTTCGTGCAGTACGGTAGGAGCTCCACTGGGGTGGAGGTTCAACTGGTTGTGACCGACGACACACAGACGACGTTGGTGAGTATCGGGGAGCTGGCGCGCAGGACGGGGCTCGCGGTGCGGACCCTTCGGTTCTACTGTGACGAGGGCATTCTCGACGCGTGTCGTAGCGTCGGTGGCCATCGGCTGTTCGAGGCGCGGACCGCCGTTGAACGGGTGTTGCTGATCAAGCGGTTGCGGGCGCTGGGGCTGGGGTTGGCGTCGATCACCGAGGTGTTGCGGAGGGAACGGTCGATCGCCGAGGCGGTGGCCGAGGAGAGCGCCCGCCTCGACGTCGAAATGCGGACGCTGGCTTGGCGGCGCGCCAGCTTGCGTGCGGTGGAAGCCGCGTCCCCCACGGGCCGGGCCGAGCGGCTGGCGCTGCTCGCGGCGGCTCAGGACGGCGGGTCGGCGCACGAGAGCCTGGTGCGGTTCTGGTTGGGTACGCTCGCGCCGATTCCGCCGGACGATGTCGAGGGCTGGATCGGCTGGAATGTGCCGAGGCCGCCGATCGATCCGTCGGTCGAGGAGGTGGTCGCCTACGCCGCACTGGTCGCGATGGTCTCCGATCCCGCACTGAAGGTGATTGTGCGGCAGCAGTATTGGCGGGGCCGGGCAGAGTTGGTGCGCGACCCCCGGGAGTTGTACGGCCGGATCGGCGACGTCATGGCCGATGTGGTGCCCCTCGTCTCCGCCGGGGTGCGACCGAGCGGGGGCCGTGAACTCGACCGGTTCGTGGACGCGCACGCCGGTGCCCGAGGGGAATGCGATACGCCCCGCTTCCGTGCGCGGCTACTCGACGAGGCCACCGACGGCGATCAGCGGATCCACCGATATTGGACGCTGACCGAACAACTCCTCGGGGCGCGAATCACCGTGGGACGTGCCCACGACTGGGTGTATCGCGCACTGGTCGACTCCCTCGGCCGCTGACGGAGCGCGATATCTACCAGTTCCCGTCCTGAACCGTCTTGTCGCCCAACGAGATCACCGGGAGATCGCCCTCGATCGGCGGATTCGGGTGCTCGTCGGCCAGCCAGTGGCCCGTGGGTTTCACCCCGGCGAGTTCGGTGGCCGGTGCCAGGTCCTCGGCGTCAGCGGCGTAGTAGTCGAACCACGGCAGCCCGTGCTGGGTGTAGGACTGGGCGGTGACCGGCGTCGACGGTGCCGGTTCGCCGGTGATGTCCTGCCATTCGGCGGCCGAGGCCAGGTGCACGAAGATCCGGGCGTCGGCCGCGCGGTGGTAGTCCTCGAGTGGGCGTCGGTCGGCGTAGATCTCCTGGCGCATGGTGCCACCGGCACCCATGCCCATCGCCCTCGACCCGCGGCGCCGCATATCTCCACCCGCGGGCCTGGCTCCCAGCGCGGGCGGCGCGGCCGGAGCCGGTGCGGGACCACTCGGTGCGCCGCCGTAGGCGGCCGGGCTGACCGGCATCGGCGCACCGGGCGTCATGGGCGCACCGTAGGGAGCGGTGAGCCATGGCGCCCCCTCGTCCGAGGGAGCGGGACGATGCAGTGCCTGCTCGTTCACCCATGCCTCGCGCGCGATGTCGGTGAGCCCGTGTACCGCCAGTTGCACCCCACCCCACTGCTCGGTTCCCGTGACCTGACCTTCGACGGTCGCGCCGAGCCCCATGGGCACCGCGACGAACTGGCGCACGCTGCCGTCGCCGGAGTTGATGCCGTCGAGCCACGGTTGCCGAGGCAGCGCGAGATAGTTCTGTGGGTCCTGGCCGAGCACATCGCTCCACGGCTTCCCGGATACCGCGCACACCTTGCCGACCGCCACTTTCAACGCGGCCGGGGTGGTGGCGGTGAACTTCAGCCACAGCGCTTCGCGCTGGTAGATCGGCAGCATCACCCCGCCGCGTTCCCGCCATTGCGCGGGCACGGTATCGGGATAGTCGGCGACGCGGCGCAGCGGGAAGGTGCCGAGGCCCGGGGGCAAAGGGTAGGTGCCCGTCTCGGGCAATCGCAAGGTCCGCACAAACGTCACGCGCACGCCGCCCGGCAGTTCGAGCGCATCGCCGGAAAGTTTCACTTCGGTCGCCATGCCCCACCCCTTCGTTCGACCGGACGCGATCTCGCCCCTCGTCGACGACGGTACTCATCGACCAAGCCTCCGTCCACGACTTCTCGGGTCGGCATCGACGACGGTCGCGGTTCCGATCGTGGCAGGCGGTACGCGAGCCGTGCCCACCCGCGGAACGTCTCCGCCGAAATAGGGGCATGTGCGTTGTAGTTCGTATGACAAAAACCAGTGGCGCGCTGTTGGACCCGCTGTTTACGGTGACCCCATGAGCAGCAAATTGCCTCACGTGGCCGAGGAGAACGAAGCGATCGTCGCCGAGGGCGGCTATCGCACCGGAGACGGCGAATTCGTGGACATCGCGGACCGCTCGGCTGCCGCGCGCGGTGCCACTGTGTCCTACACGCCACAGCATCTCGAGGAGATGATCCAGGGCGGTGGACCGGGGCCCGGGAACCCCGTGGTCGAGGTGACAGCCGAGGGCAGCATCGAGGCCGCGCGACGGCTGCACGCCGAGCAAGCGGGTCGCGTCGGCGTCCTCAATTTCGCTTCGGCCCGCAATCCCGGCGGCGGTTACCTGGGTGGTGCCCGTGCACAGGAGGAAGATCTGTGCCGCAGCGCGCTGCTCTACACCTGCTTGCTCGAGGCACCGGACTACTATGCCGCACACCGCGCTTCGCGCGACCTGGCCTACAGCCACCGGGTGATCGTGTCGCCTGACGTACCGGTGATCCGCAACGATCGGGGTGGCCTGACCACACCGTTCCCGGTCACCTTCCTGACCTGCCCCGCTCCGAACGCGGGGGAGCTGCGGCGGCGCTCGGCGACCGTGGATGTGGGGCCAGTGCTGTCGGAACGCGCCGAGCGGGTCGTCGCGGCCGCGGCGCGTCACGACATCGACACGCTGGTGCTCGGGGCGTGGGGGTGCGGGGTGTTCGGCAACGACCCCGTCGTGGTGGCCGACGCGTTCGAGGCCGCGCTGACCGGCTGGGGAGCGGCTTTCGACCGGGTGACCTTCGCGGTGTGGGACCGGGCGACACCCTCGATGAACCGCGCCGCCTTCGCAACCCGGTTCGCCAGCCGCTGATCAGGGACCGATGGCTGCGTGGAAGGCATCGGCCGGCCCCGTTTCGGCGGGGTCGATGAGGTGCGCGAGGAACAGCCGGGTGGTGAGTGTCGGGGTGGGTGTGGTGACCGCGTGCCAGGGGCGGTCGAGGGGGGTGCCGGGGACGTCGATCGTATGCAAGGCGCCGGAGCGCAGGTGTTCGTCGACGGCGTCGGAGTGGATGAGGGTGATGCCGAGTCCTTCGCGGGCGGCGGCGATGACGGCGCCGTGGGAGCCGAGAGTCAGGGTGGGCGGGTCGATCTGGAGGCGATCGAGCAGGGCGAGGGTGGCTTCGCGGGTGCCCGAACCGGTCCCGCGCAGCAGCCAGGTGGCGTGGCGGGGGTCGGGGTCGTCGGTGCCGACGACGACCAGGGTGCTGGGGCGACGCGCCTGGATGACCAGACCCGCGTCGTGGGGTGGGCGACCGGCGATGACGAGATCGGTTTCGTGGTGCTGTAATTCGAGGAACAGCACGTCGCGCGGCTGGATCGACAGACTCAGTTCCACATCGGGGTAGCGGCGCCGAAACGACGCGAGCGGCCGCAGCACCACGGATTCGCCCGCGGTGGCGACGACGCCGATGCGTAATCGTCCGGCGTCGGCCTGACGGACGGCGGCGTGTGCCTCCTTCATCAAACCGAGGATCCCCCGGCAGTATTCGGCGTACACCCGGCCCGCCTCGCTGAGCGCGATACCCCGTCCTGAACGAACGATCAGTTTGGCGCCGAGCTGTTTTTCGACATGGGTGACAGCGGCCGAGACGGCGGCTTCGGTGACGTGGAGTTGTGCCGCGGCACGGCGGATGGATCCCAGGCGGGCGACAGCGAGAAAAGTTTCCATCCGACCCGAACTGACCCTGCCCATACCCGACGGTAGCAAACTCAACGTTTCGGTTGAGCGTTGTCGGAAACATTCTGATTGTTTCCACGCCGGGTGGCCCCCATCCTGGAATTCGCTACGGGACAGCGGATTCCACAGGAGGAACCATGGCGGAAGAAACCGAACGGGATCGTTGGGATCCGGGCGTACAGTCCTACGCTTCGATGGGCTATTACGCGCCCGACTACGTACCGGCCGATACCGATGTGCTCGCCGTGTTCCGGGTGACCCCGCAGCGCGGCGTCGACCCGATCGAGGCCGCCGCCGCAGTGGCGGGTGAATCATCCACTGCCACTTGGACTGTCGTGTGGACCGACCGGCTCACCGCGCACTCGAAGTATCAGGCCAAGTGCTACCGGGTCGACCCGGTGCCGGGGCGCGAGGGCGAGTACTTCGCCTATATCGCCTACGATCTGGACCTTTTCGAAGAAGGGTCGATCACCAACCTCACCTCCTCGGTGATCGGCAATGTGTTCGGGTTCAAACCATTGCTGGCATTGCGCCTCGAGGACATGCGCATTCCGGTGGCGTATGTGAAAACCTTCCAGGGTCCGCCGCACGGCACGGTGATGGAACGCGAATACCTCAACAAATACGGCAGACCACTGCTCGGCGCGACGGTGAAGCCGAAGCTCGGTTTGTCGGCCCGCAATTACGGGCGCGTGATCTACGAGGCCTGCAAGGGCGGCCTGGATTTCACCAAGGACGACGAGAACATCAATTCCCAGCCCTTCATGCGCTGGCGCGACCGGTACCTGTTCGCGATGGAGGGGGTGAACCGGGCGATGGCCGAGACAGGCGAGATCAAAGGCCACTACCTGAATGTCACCGCCGCCACCATGGAGGACATGTACGAGCGGGCCGAGTTCGCCAAGGAAATCGGGTCGGTCGTCATCATGATGGACCTGACCGTGGGTTATACGGCGATGCAGTCGATGTCGAAGTGGGCGCGACGCAACGGCGTGCTGCTGCACCTGCACCGGGCCGGACATTCCACGTTCACCCGCCAGAAGACGCACGGGGTGAGTTTCCGGGTGCTGGCCAAATGGTGCCGACTGATCGGGGTGGATCACCTGCACGCGGGAACCGTGGTCGGCAAATTGGAAGGCGATCCAGCGACGACCCGCGGTTTCTACGACACCCTGCGCGAGAACCACATTCCGGCTCAGCTGAGCAACGGCATCTTCTTCGATCAGGAGTGGGCGAGTCTGCCCGGCGTGATGCCGGTGGCCTCCGGCGGTATCCACGCGGGTCAGATGCATCAACTGCTGGACCTGTTCGGTGACGATGTGATCCTGCAGTTCGGTGGCGGAACGATCGGTCATCCGCTCGGTATCGCGGCGGGCGCCGAAGCCAACCGGGTGGCACTCGAGGCGGTGGTCAAGGCCCGCAACGAAGGACGTGACCTGATCAAAGAGGGCCCCGATGTGCTGCGGACCGCGGCCTCGACGTGCCGCCCGCTCGAGGTCGCGCTGTCGACCTGGGGTGATGTCACCTTCGATTACACATCCACCGACGCGCCCGACGCGGTGCCGACGCCGAGCCTGTAGGGAGACCGGTCATGTATCTGCGACACGGGACGTTCTCGTATCTGCCCGAACTCACCGACGCCGAGATCGCCGCCCAGGTGCGGTACGCGCTGCTCAACAGTTGGCCGGTGTCGATCGAGTACACCGACGACCCGCATCCGCGTAACACCTACTGGGAGATGTGGGGGTTGCCGCTGTTCGATCTGGACGAACCCGACGGGGTACTCGCCGAGATCAACGCGTGCCGCTCGACGTTCCCGCGCCACTACGTGCGGGTCAACGCCTATGACGCCACCTACACCAAGCAGACGACCGCGCTGAGTTTCCTCGTGCAGCGTCCGGCGCAGGAGCCCGGCTTCGAGTTGGCTCGCGCCGAGGGTGCCGATCGCCGCCAGATCTACAGCGTGCGGTCCTATGCCACCGAACGTCCGCAGGGACAGCGGTATGGGGGCTGAGGGAACCGCCAACGGTTTCCGGTTGCCGCGGCCGGGCGTCACCGACGTCCGGCCGTCGCGTCCGACCGAGGACGCGCCGCAGACCGAGGAACTGCTGGCTGCCGACGCGCTGCTCGATCTTTCGCAGGATCTGGCCGGTCACGATGTGGCCGAGACCTTGACCGCGCTGGATGCCGAGCTGATCGGGTTGGCGAATGTGAAGCTGCGGGTGCGCGAGATCGCGGCGCTGTTGATGATCGATCGGGCGCGCCGCCGGTTCGGCCTCGAGTCGTCGCGCCCGACCATGCACATGAGTTTCACCGGTCCGCCGGGCACCGGTAAGACGACGGTGGCGCTGCGGATGGCGCAGATGCTGCACGCACTGGGCTACATCCGTAAACCGAAGGTGCACACGGTGACCCGGGACGACCTCGTCGGCCAGTTCATCGGCCACACCGCCCCGAAGACCAAGGAGGCGATCGCCAAGGCCGCCGGTGGGGTGTTGTTCATCGATGAGGCCTATTACCTGTTCCGACCGGAGAACGAACGCGACTACGGGCAGGAGGTGATCGAGATCCTGCTGCAGGAGATGGAGAACGAGCGGGCGAATCTGGTGGTGATCTTCGCGGGCTACCCGGATCGGATGGACCGGTTCTTCTCCGCCAATCCGGGTTTGTCCTCGCGGGTCGCCCATCACCTGGAGTTCGTCGATTACACCCACGAGGAATTGCTCGGCATCGCGGAACTGATGGTGACCGCGGAGAATTTCGCTTTCGATGCCGCCGCACGCGACGCGTTCTCCCGGTATTTGACGGTGCGCATGACGCGGCCCCGGTTCTCCAACGCCCGCAGCGTGCGCAATGCGATCGATCGGTGCCGCTTGCGTCAGGCGAAACGACTGGTGGAGTCGGGGCGGCCGTTGTCGCGGTCGGATCTGGTCACGCTGTGCGCCGAGGATGTGCTCGGCAGCAGTGTTTTCGAGGAGGTGGGTGCCTCGCCATGCCGACCAGTTTGAAAACGCTGACCCGATACACGATCGAGGAGGAACATCGTCATCCCGGGTCGTCGGGGGAATTCTCCGCGCTGGTGAATGTGGTCGCCACCGCCACCAAGATCATCGCCAATCAGGTGACGCGCGGTGTGATCCCGGGACCGGGTCACGAGGACGAGCTGGGGTCGGCGGGTAGTCGGTTGGATGTCCTGACCGACGAGATCATGGTGGCGCAGACGCAGTGGACCGGGCATCTGTCGGGGTTGCTGTCGGAGCAACGTGCCACCGCGTTGCCGGTGCCCGCCACTCAGCGGCGCGGCAAGTATCTGCTGGCGTTCGACGCGCTCGACGGGTCGAGCAATATCGACGTGAACCTGCCCGTGGGTTCGATCTTCAGCATTCTGCGCGCGCCGCAGGAGGTGCTCGACGGCACCGCCGAACCGTCCGACACCGACTTCCTGCAGCCCGGCGCACGGCAGGTGTGTGCCGGGTTCACCCTGTACGGGCCCGCGACGATGCTGGTGCTCACCACCGGCAGCGGGGTCGACGGGTTCACTCTCGACCGGGAGATCGGTGCTTTCGTGCTCACCCATCCGCGCATGCGGATCCCCGAGGACACCTCGGGTTTCGCGATCAACGCCGCCAACGAACGGTTCTGGGAGCGGCCGGTGCGTCGGTACGTGCAGGAGTGCCTGGAAGGGGTGGAGGGGCCGAGAGGCCGTGATTTCAACATGCGCTGGGTGGCGTCCTTGGTCGCCGACACCTTCCACATCCTGACCAGGGGCGGCATGTATCTGTACCCGCGTGATACCCGCAATCCGGCACGGCCGGGGCGGGTTTCGCTGCTGTACGGCGCCAACCCGATCGCGTTCATCGTCGAGCAGGCGGGCGGGGCCGCCACCACCGGGCACGAACGGGTGATGTTGGTGCCGCCGAGCCAGGTGCATCAACGGGTGCCGTTCATCTTCGGGTCGCGCAACGAGGTGTTGCGCGTCGAGCGGTATCACGCCGAGCCCGACGAGGGCCCAAGCTTCGACAGTTCGCTGTTCGGGACTCGTTCGCTGTTCCGCCCGGCCAAGCACGACCAGCGCACCTAGGAGCCGCCCTATGTCGGTCAAACATCCCGTCGTCGCGATCACCGGGTCCTCCGGTGCCGGAACGACCAGTGTGACACGCACTTTCGAGGAGATCTTCCGTCGCGAGGGCATCAGCGCGGTGGTTGTCGAGGGCGATTCGTTCCACCGCTACGACCGGGCCGAGATGAAACTGGCGATGGCCGAGGCCGAGGCGCGGGCCAACCCCACGTTCTCGCATTTCGGGGAGGACGCGAATCTGCTGCCCGAGCTCGAGGCGCTGTTCCGCGAGTACGGCGAAACCGGTGTCGGGCAGGTGCGCAAGTACCTGCACGACGACGAGGAGGCCAAACCCTACGGGCAGCCCGCTGGCACGTTCACCCCCTGGGAGGATCTCGCGCCGGGCAGCGACCTGTTGTTCTACGAGGGCCTGCACGGTGCGGCGGTGACCGATTCGGTGAACATCGCCCAGCACACGGATCTGCTGGTGGGGGTGGTGCCGATCATCAACCTCGAGTGGATCCAGAAGGTATACCGCGACAAGACCCATCGCGGGTATTCCAGTGAGGCGGTGATCGATACGATCCTGCGCCGCATGCCCGACTACGTGAAGTACATCTGCCCGCAGTTCTCCCGGACCTACGTGAACTTTCAGCGGGTGCCGACGGTCGACACGTCCAATCCGTTCATCGCGCGCAGCATCCCGACAGCGGACGAGAGTTTCGTGGTGATCCGGTTCGCCGATCCGAAGGTGATCGACTTCCCGTATCTGCTGTCGATGCTGCACGATTCGTTCATGTCGCGACCCAACTGCATCGTGGTGCCGGGCGGGAAGATGGAGTTGGCGATGCAGCTGATCTTCACACCGTTGATCCTGCGGTTGATGGACAAACGGCCCAAACGCAACCTGTGATCAGGCCTCGTCGCCGTCGTGCTGCTGTTGCTGTCTGCGGGCCTCGCGGCGCTGCTGTTCGGCGCGTTCGCGCAGGCCGCGCAGGAAGGCCTCGTCGTCGTCGGGGTTGGCGGCGATGTGGCGGCCGGGGCGGTCGTATTCGCTGAAGCGAGTGTTGGACACCGGGCGCGTCGGGCCGACCGGGCGTCCGGCGAACAGCCACAGCAGTGCGCCGATGGTCGGCAGCAGGACGACGACGATCAGCCACCCCATCTTGGGCAGGTGGCGGATGCCGTCGTCGGGGCTGGTGACGATGTCGACGAGGCAGTACACCCACAGGGCGAGGGTCAGAAACCCGATGATCGCGTAATGCATTGCGGTAGTCCTCATGGTGATGGATGGACGGAGGACCCCGACGCCCCCGGCAGCAAGGATGCCGTACGTGCGCACGGTTCGTTGTGTCGGGGTGTCGATCAGTCGGGCAGCAGTGGGACCGACAGGCCCTCACCACGATCGAGCAGGGCGGCGCGGGTGACGGCTGCGGAACCGAAGCGGCGGCGCAGGTCGTCGAGGGTGGCGTCGAGGGTGTTGTCGGCGCGTGGTTCCAGGGGCAGCGTCAGTTGCATGGTGTCGGCGTCGTCGAGGTTGGTCAGTGCCAGACCGATGAGGGTGAGGCCGCGTTCGGCGATGAGTGGTGCGGCGGTGTCGAGGAGTCGGCGGGCGGCTTGTCGGATGGCGGTGGTGGCGTCGGTGGCCTCGGCCAGGGTGTGCGAGCGGGTGGCGCGGGTGAAGTCGTCGAAACGCAGGCGCAGCACCACTGTTCGACACACTCGGTCGGCGGCGCGCAGGCGGCGGCCGAGACGGTCGGTGAGTCCGTCGAGGTAGGCGGCGATTTCGTCGGGTTCGCGGTGGCGGCGTCCCAGGGCGCGTTGGGCGCCGATGGAGCGGCGGCGTCTGCCGGTTTCGACGCGGCGGGGGTCACGCGCCCACGACAGGGCGAACAGGTGGCGGGCGGCAGCGGGGCCGAGGATGGCGCGCAGGTTGGCTTCACCGAGTTCGGCGAGCTGCCCGACGCGGGTGATGTTGTTGGCGTGCAGGGTGGCGGCGGTGACTGTGCCGACGCCCCATAATCGTTCGACCGGCAGCGGGTGCAGGAAGTCGAGTTCGCCGCCGGGTGCGACCAGGCGCAACCCGTCGGGTTTGGCGACGGCGGAGGCGACTTTGGCCAGGAACTTGGTGCGGGCGATGCCGACCGAGATGGGCAATCCGACCTCGGTGCGGACGCGTTCGCGCAACCGCTGGGCGATGTCGGCCGGTTCCCCGCCGATGCGCCGCAGACCACCGACATCGAGGAAGGCCTCGTCGATGGAGATGCCCTCCACGATCGGGGTGGTGTCGTGGAAGATCGCGAACACCGCCTTGCTCGCCTCGGCATAGGCCGACATCCGCGGCGGCACCACCACCGCGTGCGGGCACACGCGCAGTGCCTGCCCCGCGTTCATCGGTGTGCGCACACCGAACGCCTTGGCCTCGTAGCTGGCGGCCAGCACCACCCCACCGCCGACGAGCACCGGTCTGCCCCGCAACGACGGTCGATCCCGCTGCTCGACCGAGGCGTAGAACGAGTCGAGGTCGGCATGCAGGATCGACGCCTCGGCACGGGTCTGGATGCGTGGGTTGCGCGGGGCGGCGGAGTCGGACACGAACATATGTTCGCATCGATGTCCGACAAGAACGCGGCATCCACCAGCTGTCCGCAAATTTTCGGCGAACGTCAGTCTCGGTGAGCTTTCCGGATCCACACTGGTATTCCGGATCGTCGAAGTGCTCCCGCGATGGATTCCATGTCGACTCGAGTACCCTCGAGCCCCGTCTCGTGCAATCGCTGCGCCATCGCCCGTGCCTGCACGAGGGAGACAGACCGCACGGTGCGCAATGCCCGCATCACCAGCGCTACCGGCACGCCGTCGCCCTCGATCTCGAGGATCGACGGGCCGTTCGCCGCCAGGATCGCTTCGCGAAAACCCGCCTGGTCGGGGTGATCGCAGCTCGCCCAGACCGCTCCGCACGCCGCGCAGCATCCGTCCAGGTCCCACCGGACGTGTCCGCCTACCAGCGCCTGGGTCAGGGTCGAGTCCGTTGTCGCGCCGCACTCGATGCACGATGCCGGGTACGGGGACGATTCGGTGACGATGTCGGTTCCGGTGGAGCGGCTCAACACGGTGTCTGTCCAGAAGTTGCCGAATTCCGGTTCGCTACGCGCCGAGGCACCACGATGACTTGGCAGTTCGATGATTCGAGCCACAGCACCAGGCCGTGGACGGACTCGCCGCGCAGTGGAAGCTGTGTATCCAGTGGCAAGCTGGTGACTCGCAAAAGACCGATCGCGTCCTGCTTCTGATCGAGCTCGATGAAGACGCCGAAAGGCTGGCGCCCGATTACTCTTCCGGTCACGAGGCTGCCGACGGGCAGCGATTGCACTGTGTCCGGCCATGCGGTGCGTGCCCGACGCGCCCATTCTTTGTCATCGGGCCAGAAGTACTCGTCTGTCGCCATCGGCTTCGAGTTTATGTGCCGCAGTGTGACGCAACCGCCGGGTTTGTCGTACCGGTCTGCTGGGATGGGGGTCCGGGGTCGTCGGTGAAAGAGGTTGGTGCGCATGGTGAGTGTCGGGTGGGATCAGGTGTTCGCGTGGCGGCTGGGGCGGCAGTTCGTCGCGCCTCGCAGTGGCGGAGCGGTCGAGGAGATCGCGGGGCGGTTGGTCGGGGTGCAGGCGCAGGTGGCGTCGGCGGCGGAGACTGCGGTCGCGGTGCGCGGTGCTTCGGTGGGATCGGTGGGCGCGGCGCTGTCGGCGGGTGGGCTGGTGAAGACGTGGGCGATGCGGGGGACGTTGCACGCGATGGTGCCGGAGCAGGCCGCGGCGGCGTCGGCGTTGATGGGGTCGGCGCGGACGTGGGAGAAGCCGTCGTGGGTCAAGACCTTCGGGGCCACCCCGGACCAGGTGGCGGCCTTGGTCGAGGTGGTGTCGGGGGTGCTGGCCGAGCAGGCGCTCACCCGCGAGGAGTTGGTGGCGGCGGTCCTGGCCGAACCGGGGTTCGAGCATCTGGGTGAGCAGTTGCGGTCGGGGTGGGGCGCGGTGCTCAAGCCGCTGGCGTGGCAGGGGGCGCTGTGTCACGGTCCGATGCGTGGCACGAAGATCACCTTCACCGCGCCGGGGAACGTGGTGCCGGGCTGGGCGGGGCTGCCCGAGCCCGATGTGGCGGCGCCCGAGCTGATCCGGGCTTATCTCGGTGCCTACGGTCCGGCGACGCCGGAGACCTTCGACGCCTGGCTCAGCCGCAACAGCTTGCGCAAGACGGTGGTGCGGGGGTGGTTCGCGGCGCTGGGCGAGGAGTTGACCGAGGTCGAGGTGGAGGGCCGGAAGGGCTGGCTGCTCACCGAGTTCGTCGACGAACTCCGGTCCGCGACCCCGGACGACGCCATTCACCTGCTCGGCCCGTTCGACCAGTACGTGCTCGGCCCCGGCACCGGCGACACCGCGCTGCTGCCGAGCGAGCATCGGGTGAAAGTCAGCAGGACGGCAGGCTGGATCTCGCCGCTGGTCCTGGTCGGCGGTCGGATCGCGGGCACCTGGGAACAGCAGGACGGGCAAGTGGTGGTCACACCGTTCGACGGCGTCCGGTTGCCGCCGCGTGCCCTGAACGCGGCGGTGGAGCGGCTCGGCTCCGCGATCGGGAACACCCTGACGGTCCGGATCGAGTAGGCGGGTTTCTCGAACCGCCTCGAGCGAACCAAGCGCTTGCTACGGTGAGGCGATGATCCCCACGATCGTCTGGGGCACCGGCAATGTCGGCCGCGCGGCCATCCGCTGCGTCACCGCCCATCCGGCGCTGGAATTGTCCGCGGTGCTCGTCCACGACCCCGCCAAGGTCGGCCGCGACGCCGGTGCGCTCGCGGGTCTGGACGCCGAACTCGGCGTGCGAGCGACCGACGACATCGATGCTGTGCTCGCGGCCGGACCCGGTGCGGTGGTGTACGCGGCATCCGGAGACATCCGACCCGACGACGCCCTCGCCGACATCGTGCGCGCGATCCGGGCCGGTGCGGTGGTCGTCACGCCCGCGCTCTACGCCCTCTACGACCCGACCAACGCCCCGCCCGAGATCCGGGAACCGATACTGGCGGCGATCGAGGAAGGCGGCGGCTCGCTGTTCGTGTCCGGGATCGATCCCGGCTGGGGCAACGATGTGCTGCCGGTACTGGTCAGCGGACTCGCGGGCACGCTCGACGTGGTGCGCTGCCAGGAGATCTTCGACTACTCCACCTACGACCAACCCGACTCGGTGCGCTACCTGGTTGGGATGGGGCAGCCGATGGACTACCAGCCGCCGATGCTGCTGCCCTCGGTGCCGACGATGGTCTGGGGTGGGCAGATCCGGTTGCTGGCCAGGGCGTTGGACGTCGAACTGGACGACATCCGCGAGACCGTCGAGCGACGTGCACTCGATGCGACTGTGCAGACGGTGCGGATGGGTGAGTTCGCGGCGGGCACACAGGGCGCGGTGCGCTTCGAGGTACAGGGCATCGTCGCGGGCGAGGCGCGTATCGTCATCGAACACGTCACCCGGATCCACCCCGACTGCGCCCCGGACTGGCCGACACCACCCGACGGTGCGGGCGCCCACCGCGTGATCATCGAGGGCAGCCCACGCATCGAGGTGAATGTGTCCGCCACCGACGAGGGCGGCAACCGGGCGGCGGGCGGAAACGCCACGGCGGTGGGCAGATTGGTCAACGCGATCGACTGGCTCGTGGCCGCCGAACCAGGTCTCTACGACGCGCTCGAGGTCCCGTTGCGCGCCGCGGTCGGCAAACTCGGAAGGAAGACCTCATGATCATCGACGTGCCGCAGGGCAAGGACCCCATCGGGTATGTGTGGGGTGAGATGGTGCCCGGCATCGGTGTCGCGGCGGCGGCGTTCTCGCTGTCGGTGTACGAGCACTCCACGCTGGGGCTGCGGGAATTCGAGGCGGCCCGGTTGCGGATCGCCCAGATCAACGGGTGCCTGTTCTGCCAGGACTGGCGCACCGAACGCGACGGGCACAAGGTCGAACCGGAGTTCGCCGACGCGGTCACCGACTGGCGCGACACCGACCGGTTCGACGAGCGAACCCGGCTGGCCGCCGAGTACGCCGAACGTTATGCCACCGATCATCACGGTCTCGACGACGAGTTCTGGGCGCGGATGTTCGCCAACTACTCCCAGCCCGAGGTGGTGGAGCTGAGCATGAGCATCGGTTCGTGGCTGGCTTTCGGGCGACTCAACCGGGTTCTCGGCCTCGACACGGCCTGCGTGCTGCCCGGGCATTGAGTCGCGCGGGCGCGCTCGGCGGGCCCGCGGGTTAGGCTGCGGGCCGTGGAGTCTCCGATTCGGCAGCTGATCGATACCGTGGCCTGGGTTCTGATCGACAACGGCCGGATTCTGTGTGCCCGTCCGCGCGGTAAGGATGTCTTCTACATTCCGGGCGGCAAACGCGAGGGCTCCGAAACCGATCTGGAGACGCTGGTGCGTGAGGTGGCCGAGGAACTGACCGTCGAGTTGTCGCCCGAGACCGCCGTCCACGTGGGCACCTATGAGGCCGACGACGCGGACGTCGTGGTGCGGATGGCCTGTTACACCGCCGAGTACCGGGGTGTGCTCACGGCGAGCAGTGAGATCGAGGCGCTCGCCTGGTTCGGTTTCGGCGACCGGGATCTGGTGCCGCCGGTCGACCAGTTGTTGTTCGACGACCTGGCCGCCGCGGGGGCCCTGCGGTGATCGACGCGGCGGCCCGCTCGGCGATCTTCGAGCTGATCGCGGTGCCGCTGGCATTCACCCGGGTCCGCACCCGGGTACGGGTGGCGCGGCGGACTTTGCGCGAACCGGTGGGTGCTCATGGGGTGTCGCTGCTCCGGTGCCTGGCGCATTCGGTGCTGTCGGCTGGGGTGGGGGTGGTCGGGTGGTTCCTGGCGTTGCTGAGTGTGTTGGTGCTGGTGCGTGGTCTGGCGTATCCGATGTTGGTTGGCGACGGGTACCGGAATGCGTGGGGCGGGCCGACTCCGGCCGGGGCGTGGGCGGTACACGCAGTGCTCGGTCTGCTTCTGGCACCGTCGTTCCTCGCGGTCGTCGCGGTGCTGGGACGACTACAGGTCCGGTTGATACACACGGTTCTCGGCGGTCACCGATCATGGTGGCCGATTCCGCTCGCCGTGGTGTTCACGGCGGCGGGCACCCTGTTCTGCATCGCGTGGTCACACCAGATCTGACCGATCCTCCGCCGCACGACCTTCTGCGGCATGCGTCCGCACGGGCGCGCCCTGCGCGGATCGGGAGCGCGACGATCCAGGCGTGGGGCAACGACCGTGCCGATTCGTTCGATGCGCTACTGGCCGCCGGAGCGCAGGATCCGGGCGATCTCGGTGAGGGCGTCCGGGTCGGTCATGTGCCAGTGCGTGGCGGGGATCGGGTGGTTGTCGATCGCGGTGACCGCGTCCGTCCACGACGCCGCGCCGGTGGAGCCGGTCGGGTCGTCGGTGGCGGTGAAGTAGGTGAGGGTGCCGTCGAATGTTCGGGGCCGGTAGGCGGCGTCGAGGGTGATCGAGGTTGCCGCGCCGTCGATGATCCGGTCGACGCGCGCTTCGTCGACGGGCAGATCGGGTGCCGATATCGCGCACAGCCGGTGAGCCAGGGCTCGCGCGTCCAGCTCGTCGCCCGCACCGGCGAACCCGCCGAGCAGGTCGGCGGCGGTGACGTCGGTGGCCGTGGCGGGCGAGGCACTGGTGAGACGGCTGTCGAGCATGCCGAGCAAGGCGACCTGTTCGCCGTCTTCCTGCAGTTGCACGGCCATGGCGTGCGCGATCACACCACCCAGCGACCAACCGAGCAGGTGGTAGGGCCCTTCGGGTTGGACTGCGCGCAGATGCTTGAGGTAGAGCAGCGCCCACTGTTCGATCGAATCCGGCAGTGGGTCGGCCGAACTCAGGGCCGGTGACTGCAGACCGTAGACGGGCCGATCCAGGTGCGCGGTGAGACCACTGAACGACCAGGCCAGGCCGCTGACCGGGTGCACACAGAACAGGGGTTCGCCCTGGCCGCCGGTGCGCAGCGGGAGCAGGATGTCGAAGGCGGTGTCGGATCCGGTGGAGTCGGTGCCTGCCGCGCGCAAGGCGGTGAGGATCCCGGCGGGCGTGGGAGCGGTGAATATCCAGGTGACCGGGACGGCCGCGGCCAGCGCCTCACTCAGTTGGGTGGCCAGGCGGGTGGCGAGCAGCGAGGTGCCACCGAGTTCGAAGAAGTGTTCGTCCATGCCGACTCGGTCGAGGCGGAGCACGTCGGCGTAGACCGCGCACACCGCCTGCTCCACCGCACCGACCGGCGCACGGTGGGCGCGCGCGGTGAAGGTGGGTGCGGGGAGGGCGTCGCGGTCGAGTTTGCCGTGTGCGGTGAGCGGAATCCGGTCGAGGACCAAGATCGCCGCGGGCACCATGTGGGCCGGAAACTGGTTGGCCGCCCATTCGCCGAGCCGTTCGACGACGATGCTCTTGCCCTGCGCCGGAACGACATAGGACACCAGCACCGTTTCCCCGGTTCGAGTGACGTGGCCGAGGGTGACGGCGGAGGACACATCGGGGTGCTCGGTGAGCACGGTGTCGATCTCGGTGAGCTCGATGCGGAAACCACGGATCTTGGTCTGGAAGTCGGTGCGACCCCGATATTCGAGTTCACCGTCGGCGGTCCAGGAAGCGAGGTCGCCGGTGCGGTACATGCGTTCACCGGGCGTGAAGGGGTCGGCGACGAACCGGTCGGCGGTCAGGTCGGGTCGCGCGAAGTAGCCGGTGGCCAATTGTGTTCCGGCCAGGTACAACTCACCCGCGACACCGACGGGGACCGGGTTCAGATGAGCGTCGAGGACATAGACCCGGCTGTTGTGGACGGGTCGCCCGATCGGCACGGTGGCCGTGTCGTCTGCTGTCACCCGGTGGCTGGTGATCGACACGGCGGCTTCGGTCGGTCCGTACACATTGAACAGCGCGACCTGCGGGGCGGCGGCGGCGATGCGGCGGGCGAGAGCGACCGGCAACGCCTCACCGATGGCCAGGACACGGCGCAGCGAGGCGGGCATGTCCTCGGTGAGCAGGGCGTCGAGCATCGAGGGGACCGCGTGCAAGGTGGTGACGTTCTCGGTGCGCATGAGCCCCGCCAGGTAGGCGGGGTCGCGGTGCCCGTCCGGCGAGGCGAGCACGATGCGCCCACCGCTGACGGCGGTCGACCAGAACTCCCACACCGACAGGTCGAAGGTCGCGGCGGTCTTCAGCAGCACGGCATCGTCGGCACCGAGACCGAATTCGGCGGTCTTCCACCGCAACTGGTTGACGATCGCGGCGTGCGACACCGCGACCCCCTTGGGTCGCCCGGTCGATCCCGACGTGAAGATCACGTAGGCGGTGTGCGCCGCCCGCAGGGGCGCCACCCGTTCGGCATCGATGAGCGGTTCCGGCGAGTAACCCGCCAAGTCGAGCGCCGCCACCACGACGACATCGTCGGACCCGGCCGCCGCCACCGGTGTTCCGGTATCGGTGAGGGTCAGCAGTGGGGTCGCGGTGTCGAGGATGTAGCGGGTGCGTGCGTGCGGTTGGTCGGGATCGACCGGCACGTACGCGCCACCGGCGGCCGTGACCGCGTACATCGCGACGACCAGATCCACCGACCGTCGCATCGCCAGCGCGACCCGCGTGTGCGGCCCGACCCCGGCGGCGACGAGGTACCGGGCAAGCCGGTTGACCCGCGCGTCGAGGTCGGCGAAGGTCCAGCGGGCGCCGTCGGCGACCAGCGCGATCGCGCCGGGCGTGGACCGGACCGTGGCATCCCGCAGCGAGGCGAGGGTGGCGGCCGGATCACCGTGGCGCACAGGGCGGTTCCCGGCGTCGATGATCCGGGCACGTTCGGCGGAATCGAGCAGGTCGATGGTGTGCAGGGGCGCGGTCGGGTCGGTGAGCACCGCCGACAGCAGCCGGGTGAGACGGTCGAGGAACCCGGCGACGGTGGCCGCGTCGAACAGGTCGGTGGCGTAGGTGCAGTATCCGCTGATACCGGCCGGGGCGCCGTCGTCTCGGTAGCGGTCGGCGACGATCAGGTGCAGATCGAACTGGGACAGCGCACGATCCAGCTCCACCGAGGTGACAGCGATCCCGGGCAGATCCAGGTGGACCTGTCCGAGGTTCTGGAACGACAACCCGACCTGGAACAGCGGGTGCCGGGCCGTGGAGCGGGCGGGGTTGAGCACCTCGACGAGGCGTTCGAACGGGATGTCGGCGTGGGCGAAGGCCTGCAGGTCGATGTCGCGCTGGTGGGTGAGCTGGTCGGTGAAGCTCGCGCGGTGCTCGACCCGGGTGCGGAAGACCAGCGTATTGACGAACATGCCGATCAGGTCGTCGAGGACCGCGTCGCCACGTCCGGCGACGGGTGTGCCGATGGCGATGTCGGTGCTGCCCGACAGTCGTGACAACACCACGGCCAGCGCGGTGTGCACGGCCATGAACAGGGTCGCGCCGTGGGTGCGCGCCAGTTCGGTCAGCGCGGTGTGGGTGGCGGCGTCGAGGGTGAACGGCACCCGGCCACCGGCATAGGTCTGGACCGCGGGACGGGGGCGGTCACGGGGCAGCTCGAGCTGGTCGGGCAGGTCCGCCAGCTCGCGCTGCCAGTAGGCGAGCTGGGTCGCGGCGGTGGAGGCGGGATCGGTTTCGTCGCCGAGCAGGTTCTGCTGCCAGATGGCGTAGTCGGCGTACTGCACGGACAGCGGCGCCCAGTCGGGGGCGTGACCGGCGACGCGGGCGGTGTAGGCCGAGACCAGATCTCGGGTGAGCGGGCCACCGGAGAAGCCGTCACCGGCGATGTGGTGCACCGCGACGGCGAGGATGTGCTCCTCGCCGGTGGCGAACAGGGCCGCGCGCAACGGCACCTCGGTGGTCACCTCGAAGGGTGCCGAAATCAGCTCCGCGACAGCGGCATCCGGGTCGTGTGTGGCAGGTGCGAGCACCAGGCGCGGCACGTCGGGGTGGTCGATGGGCAGCACGACCTGCGCGGGGGCCTGGCCGAGCACCGGGTACACGGTGCGCAGGATCTCGTGGCGGGCGACGAGATCGGCGAACGCGTCGATCAGCGCTGCCGTATCGAGGACACCGGTCAACCGCAGCACGACGGGAATGGTGTAGGCGGCAGTTCCGGTGTCGAACCGGTTCAGGAACCACATGCGCTGCTGAGCGGGCGAGAGCGGAACCCGAGGTGGACGCGGCCCGGCGACCAGCGCGGGCCGGGCCCGCCGCTGCGCCGAGGCGGTGATCGCGGCGGCACACCCGGCGACGGTCGGTGCGGCGAACAGCGCTCGCACCGGCACCCGCGTGCCCACGGCGGCACTCAGTCGTGCGGCCAGCCGGGTGGCGAGCAGTGAATTGCCGCCGAGGTCGAAGAAGTTGTCGTCGGCACCGACGCGTTCGACGCCGAGGACGTCGGCGAAGACACCGGCGACCGTACGTTCCGTCCCGGCGGCGGGTTCCCGGTAGGGGCGGCCGACGAATTCGGGGGCGGGAAGTGCTGTCCGGTCGATCTTGCCGGTGGCCGACACCGGCACACGGTCGAGCACGACCACCGCCGCGGGCACCATGTGCGCGGGCAACAGTGTCGCCGCCCACCGGGTGAGGGCGCCGGGATCGGGGGCGCGACCGGTCACGTACGACACCAGCACCGTCTGCCCGGCCGGGTTCTCGGCGCCGAGCGTGAGGGCGGAACTCACCTGCGGGTGCCGTAGCAGCACGGCGTCGACCTCGCCGGGTTCGATGCGGAACCCACGGATCTTGATCTGGAAATCGCCGCGGCCCAGGTATTCCAACTCGTAGCTGTCCTTGTGGACCCAGCGCACGAGGTCGCCGGTGCGGTACATCCGTGCGCCGGTGTCGCTCCACGGGCAGGCCACGAACCGTTCGGCGGTGGTCGCCGCGCGACCGCCGTAACCACGCGCCAGTGCGGGCCCGGTCAGATACAGCTCACCGGTGACACCGACGGGTACCGGTCGCAGCCGGGTGTCGAGGACGACGGCCCGCATGCCGGGGACCGGGGTGCCGATGGTGATGCGTTCACCGGCGCGCAGGACGGTGTAGGTGGCGCCGATGGTGGCCTCGGTCGGCCCGTATCCGTTGAGGAACGTGCGCCCGGGTGCCCAGGCGGTCACCAGTTCCGGTGCCACGGCCTCGCCACCGGCGGACACACAGCGCAGGTCGGGGAGTCCGGTGGGGTCGAGGGTGCTGAGCAGGGCCGGGGTGATGATCGTGTGGGTGACGCGTTCGGTGCGTAGCAGTTCGTCGAGTTCGGCACCGCCGAGGACCTGCGGTGGGGCGATGACCAGGGTGGCGCCTCGGTGGAAGGCGGTGGTGAGCTCCTCGATCGACTGGTCGAAACTGGGTGAGCACACGTGCAGCATGCGGTCGTCGTGACGCAGGCGCATCAGGTTCGCGGAGTGCGCGACCAGGGCGGCCAGCCCGGTGTGGGTGACACACACCGCCTTCGGGGTGCCGGTGGAACCGGAGGTGTAGATCAGGTAGGCGGTGTTGTCGCGGCGCAGGGGCCTGCGACGGTGGCGGTCGCGCACCGGGGTCGACGCGCGGGCCGCCACCCGGGCACGCACGGCCGGGTCGTCGACGACCAACGACCGCACCGACGCGGCGAGCACACCGGCGTGCGCGGTGACGGTGAGACCCACCCGGGCGCCGGAGTCGGCGAGCATGTGCCGGATCCGGTCGTCGGGGTAGTTCGGGTCGACGGGCAGGTACACCCCACCGGCTTTGGCGACCGCCCACAGTGCGAGGACCGCGTCGTAGGAGCGGGGAATCGCGCAGGCGACGACGGTTTCGGGGCCGACGCCCTCGTCGATCAGGACGCGGGCCAACCTGGAGGATTCGGCGTCGAGGGTGCCGTAGGTGTAGTCGGTTCCGTTGTCACGTACGGCGATTCGACGTTGACCGAAGCCGGTGCCGCGGACCAGGAGCTGGGCGAGTGTGCGGGCGGAGCGGTGGCGCGGCCCGGTCCCGATTCGGTCGAGGAGCTGGATTTCCCCCGGAACCGTCACCGACAGGTCACCGACAGGGGTGGTCGGGCGGCGGGTGATGTCGGTGAGCAGTTCGATCAAGCGGTGAGCGAACAGTGTCGACGCGGCCGAGTCGAGGCCAGTGCCGTCGATGCCGACCGACATTCCCGTGCCCGATTCGGTGACGACGACCGTGAGGTCGGCGGACGGCACGGTCGAATCATGGTCCGGTCGCGCGGCATCGCGCAGTTCGAGACGGAATTGTCCCAGCGATCCGGGTTCGGTGCCGAGCAGCTGGGCGAGGTCGTGGACCGGGATTCCGGCATGGGTATCGGCTTCGGCCGCTGCCCGATCCACCCGGTCGAGTAGCGCGAGAAACGTTTCGTCGGGATCGATCCTGGTGCGCGACAACAGCTCTGATGTGCCGAGCGTGATGTCGGTGGACGTCGTGAGCCGTGCGATCAGGATCGACACCGCGGCGCCGATCGTGCTGGACCAGCCGACCCGCGTGCTGGCGGTCAGGCGGCGCAGCTCGCGGTGCGTGGCCGCCGGGACCGCGAGGGTCCTCGCCGGGTGGAGATCGCCGACCATCGTTTCGGTGGGCAGGGCGAGCCGGGCGGGGAGGTCGGCCAGGGTGGTGCGCCAGAATCGGGAGCGGGTGATCGGGTCGATCGGGTCCGCGCCGATCATCGTCACGATGTCGGTCGCCCGCGCTGATCGGGCCGGATCGGCCTGTGTCGCCCGTGTTCGCGTGGTTGTCAGTTCGGACAGGGCGGTACGCAGCCGGTCGGTGACCGCCCCCGCTACCGCGTCCGACACCAGGTCACGCCGGTATTTGACCTGCACCTGGGTGCAGGCGCCGAGGAAGACCAGGACGGTGATCGGGTAGTGGGTGTGGTCGGCGCCGTGCAGGTCGTCGACGCGCAGACCGTCGAGCGCGCCACCTGCCTGCCGCAAACCCTCGACATCGACGGGGTAGGACTCGAATGCCAGCATGGTGTCGAACAACTCGCCCCGATCGGCGAGGCGTTGGATCGCGCCGAGGCCGAGGTGATGGTGGTCGAGCAGCGCGGCCTGTTCGGTCTGCACCGCGCGGATCACCTGCTCGACGGTGCCGTCCACGCGTACCCGCACCGGGACGGCATCGACGAACAGGCCGATCATGTCGCCGACACCGTCGAGCTGGGGCGGACGACCGGACACGGTGGCACCGAACACGATGTCGGCGCGGCCGGTACTCGCCGCGAGGACCAGCGCCCACGCGGTCTGGAACACCGTGTTGGCGGTGACCTCCGCCGCCGCGGCGAAGGTGGTGAGCGCGGCGGTGGCGGTGACATCGAGGTCGAACTCGCACAGCCCGTAGCCGGTTGCGGTGGGGCGTGGCCAGGTGAGTTCGGGCGCGAGCATGGTCGGCTCGACCCCGTGCAGCAGCCGCGACCACGCCTGCTCGGCGGCGGCCCGGTCCTGGCGGGTGAGCCAGTCGAGATAGTCGCGGTAGGGACGCACCTCGGGCAGGACGCTCGCGTCGCCACCGGTGGTGTACAGGACGAGCAGTTCCTTCATCAGCAACGGCATGGACCAGCCGTCGAGCAGGATGTGGTGACCGGTGAGCACCAGACGGTTGCGCCCGGAACCGGTGCGGTACACCGTGAACCGCAGCAGCGGGGCCACCGCTGGATCGAATCCGGCCGCCTGGTCGGCGGCGAGCAGAGCGGCCAGTTCGGATTCGGTGGTGTCGAGCACGCGCACCGGTGCCTCGATGCTGTCGGCGATCACCTGGACGGGGGTGCCGTCGGCGGTGGTGACGAACGCCGAACGCAGGTTCGCGTGCCGGGTGAGGACGGCGCCCGCCGCGTGCCGCAGCCGGTCGACGTCGAGGTCGCCGGTGAGATCGACCATGAGCTGGATGACATAGGCGTGCACCGATTCCTCGAGCATGTCGCCCAGCGCGAACAGCGAATGCTGCAACGGGGAGAGCGGCAGCACCTCCGACAGCCCGGGACGGTCGCGCCGCCAGGTGTCGAGTTCGGTCTGGGACACCCGGACCAGCGGCGCATCGGACGGAGTCAGCCCACCCGCGCGCGGGTGCCGGGTGTGATCGGCGAGGGCCGACAGCCACTCCGACCAGATGTCGGCCAGCTCCCGAACCTCGGATTCGGCGAGAATGCCGGTGGCATAGCGGAAGTCGGCTTGCAGGCACGGCCCGGTGTCGGTGGCGACGGCGAGGGTGTTGATGTCGAGGACGGCGTTCGCGGGCAGGGCAGGGTCGTGTTCGACGGCGATGTCGCCGAGGTCGTCGGTGGGCAGCCAGTCGCCGTCGGCGGGTCCGGTGGTCACCGCGCGACCGAGGTAGTTGAATCCGATCTGGGCGACCGGTTCGGTCGGGAGATCCCCGGCGCGACGTAGCAGCCCGAAACCGATGCCGTTGTCGGGCACCGCCAGCAGTTGTTCCTTGACCGCGCGCATCGTTGCGGCGAGTGCTTCGTCGTCGAAGCTGGTCGGCCGCAAGGCCGACAGGTCGAGCACGACCGGGTACACGGTGGTGAACCAGCCGATCGTGCGGGTGAGATCGGCGCCGGGCACGACCTCTTCCTGTCTGCCGTGACCCTCGAGCCGCAGCCGCAGCGCGGGAGCGTCGACACCGCGACGGGCCCGCCACACCCGCACCGCCAGCGCCAGCGCCACGAGCAGCCCGTGGTCGGCACCGGCCCGGTACAGGGCGGGCAACGTGGTGAGCAGGGGGTCGGTCACCTCGGACGGGATCCGCACGGTGATCGAGCGGGTGGTTGCCTCGGTGTCGACCGTCGGGTCGAGGGCGCGCGCACCGAGCAGCGGGTCGGTGGTCGCGAGCGCCTGCTGCCAGTGGGGGAGTTCGGCGGTGCGGTCCACGGTGGTCAGGGCGTGCGCCCACCGCCGGAACGACGTGCCGACCGGCGGCAGCGTGATCGGCTGCCCGGCGCTGTGTTGCGCCCACGCCAGGATCAGGTCGGGGAGCAGGATGCGCCACGACACCCCGTCGATGACGTAGTGGTGGGCGGCGACCACGAGCACGTCACCGCCACCGGCGCCGCGCACCCAGGTGAACGCGATCATGCGGGCCGCGGCCGGGTTCAACGTCGCCAGTGCGGCTTCCATCGCCAGGGCGCCGACACCGGTGCGGTCCTGGCCCGCGTCGATCTCGCCGATCAGTTCCTCGACCGGCACCGCGTGCGGTTCGAGCACCTCGAGTCGCCAGCGGCCGTCGAGGTCGCGCAGTCGCGCACGCAACATGTCGTGGTGCGCGACGACGGCACCGAGGGTGGCGAGCAGGCCCGCACGGTCGATGCCGTCGGGCAGCGCCAGCACCATCGTCTGGGCGAAACGGTCGCTCGACCCGGTGGTCAGGAAGTCGGCGAGCACAGGGGTCGGCGGGACCTCACCGACACCGCCACCGGGGAGTTCGGCCAGGGTGATCGTCGCCGGACCGTCGGTGGTCGCGACCCGGGCCAGCGCGGCCACGGTGCGGTGCTCGAAAACATCCCTGGTGGAGAAGGTGATTCCCGAGGCACGGGCCAGTGACACCAGTTGGATCGACAGGATGCTGTCGCCGCCGATGGCGAAGAACGAGTCGTCCACCCCCACCGACGGCACACCCAGCACGCGGGCGAACAGCTCGGCCAGGCGCGTCTGCATCGCCCCCACCGGGGTCTGAGCCGTCTCGGTGACCGCGACCGGATCGGGCAGGGCGTCGCGGTCGAGTTTGCCGTTGGAGGTCAACGGCCAGGCATCGAGGACCACGACCGCCGACGGCACCGCGTGCGCGGGCAGATGGTGCGCGGCGTAGTCGATCAGGTTCGTCGGCACGGGTGTGCTGCCCGATGCCGCGAGCACATAGGAGATCAGTGAGATCGATCCGGTGGCTGTGCGTCTGCCGACGGTGACGGCGCACTCGACGTCGGCGTGGCCGGTCAGCACCGCATCGATCTCGCCGGGTTCGATACGGAAACCACGTACTTTCAGCTGGGCATCGGCGCGGCCGACGTAATCGAGGTCGCCGTTCGCGCGGAGGCGAACCCTGTCGCCGGTCCGGTACAGGCGGGTGCCCGGGGCGCCCCAGGGGTCGGCGACGAAACGCGCCGAGGTGGTGACGGGCTGGTCGCGGTAGCCGCGTGCCAGCGCCGGGCCCGACAAATACAGCTCACCGGTGACACCCGGTGCGACCGGGTTCAGCCGGGCGTCGAGGATCACCGCACGGGTGCCCCGAACAGGGGCACCGATCGTGATCGGTTGTCCGGCGACCAATTCGGCGTAGGTGGAGATGATCGTCGTCTCGGTGGGACCGTAACCGTTGAGGTAGCGACGGTGCGGGCCCTGCCATTTCGCCAGCAGTTCCGGTGTGGTCACGTCCCCACCGACCGACAGGCAGACGAGGGTGTCCAGGCCCGTGGGGTCGAGGGTGCCGAGCACAGCGGGGGTGATGATCGCGTGCGTCACCGCTTCGGTGGCGAGCAGCTCGGCCAGCTCGACCCCGCCCAGGATGTCGGAGCTGACGACGACCAGCGTGGCACCGGTCGAGAAGGCGCACAGCCATTCGAGCACGGAGGGGTCGAACCAGGGCGAACAGACGTGCAGGAACCGATGATTCGACTCGAGACCGTAGCGTTCGACAGCCTCGGCCACCAGCGGACCCAGCCCGGCATGCGTCACTGTGACGCCCTTGGGCAGACCGGTGGAACCGGAGGTATAGATGATGTAGGCCGGGTGGTCGACGCGCAACGGGCTACGGCGGTCGTGGTCGGTGACCGGGGCACCCGATCGGGCGGCACAGGACTCGACGACGTCGGGGTCGTCCAGGACCAGCCAGGTGATGCCGGTCGGGAGCTGATCGAGGTGCGCGGCGAGGGTGATGCCGAGCGCCGCACCGGAATCGGTGACCAGGTGGTCCAGGCGCTGGGCGGGGTTGGCCGGATCCATCGGCACGAACACACCACCGGCCGTGGTGATCGCGACGGCGGCGGCGACCATCTCGAACGAGCGCGGCACAGCCACGGCGACGGCGACTTCCGGGCCGACACCGTGTGCGATGAGCTCGCGGGCCAGGCGCGCGGTGTGCTCGGTCAGCTCGCCGTAGGTGGTCGAGTGACCATCGTGGCGGACGGCGACCCGGTCCGCACCGAGCACCGCGCCCCGGGCCACCAGGTCGGGGAACAGTGAGGTCGTTGTTTCGGTGGGGCGGGTGAACAGTGCTGCCTGCTCGGCTGTGCTGAGGATCGTCAGGTCGCCGACCGGGGTTGTCGGATCCTCGGTGGCGGCGGACAGGACGCGTACCCAGCGCCGGGCGAAGGTCTCGATCGTCTGCGCGTCGAAGAGTGCTGTGTCGTAAGCGAAGTGGGCGCTGATATCGGTCGGCTCGTGGTCGCCGTCGAGTCTGGCGGTGTCGACCGACAAAGCGAGATCGAACGACGCGGTGTCACCGAGGGTCGTCGAGGCCAGGGCGACACGAACCAGGGGATGAGCCGCTGCCCGCGACCTGTCCTGAACGGATGCGGAGTGCTCGCCAGCGAGGTCGCGCGAAGGGCACTGCTGTGGCGGCGCGGAGACGGCGTGCAGCGCCACCATCTCCTCAGGTGTGATTCCGGGACGGGCCACAGCGTGGTCGATGGCCACCGATGCCTCGGTGAGAAGCCGTTCGAAGCTCAGGGCGCCGAGCACACGCAGGCGCAGCACACGGTGCGCGGCAGGAGAATCCGGGACCGCGATGACGATGTCGTCGGTGCCCGACAGACGCGACAGCAGCGTCGCGAAGACCGCATGGACAACGCTGAACGCCGTGGTGTCGTAGGTGTGGGCGGTCTCGCGCACCCGTCGGAACACCTCGGCCGGGACGATGAAATCCACCCGCCCGGGACGCTCGCCCTCGACGACCGAGCCAGCCGGGCCGGGCTTCGCGCGCACCTCGTGGGTGGAACCGGAACCCAGCAAGACGGCGCTGGCCGGAGCCCTTCGAGGGCGATCCATCGGTAGGGCCGACTCCAGCGGAAGGTCCGCGAGGACCGCACGCCAGTACACCGAGTCCGAGAGCGCATCACGTTCGCGTGCAAGGGTTTCGAGCAGATCAGCGGTGCCTCGCTCGGGGGCGGACACGATGACGTCGAGGACCGTGCGCAAGCGACCGGCCAAAGCCTCGGCGATCGGCGCGCCGATCGCCTCGAGCTGGTACTGCAATCCGACCCGGATTCCCACACCGACCTCGACCCCCACTGCGATGGGGTAGTGGGTGGCGTTGGCGGCCCGGACGTCGAGGATCTCGAGACCGTCGAGCGAACCCTGTGCCTGCTGTATCCCGGCCGAATCAACCGGATACGACTCGTAGGCCATGAGCGTGTCGAACAGCTCACCCGCGCCCGCGACCCGCTGGATCTCGGTCAGCCCCAGGTGGTGACCGTCCAGCAGCGCGATCTGCTCGGATTGGACCCGCGACAACAACTCCCGCAACGACGCGGCGTCGCTGACGCGCACCCGCACGGGAACGGTGTTGGCGAACAACCCGACCATGCCGTCCACACCGTCGAGCTGCGGCGGCCGCCCGGACACCACCGCACCGAACAGCACATCGTCCCGCCCCAGCGCACCGGCCAGCACCACACCCCACGCGACCTGGAACACGGTGTTGAGCGTGACCTCGGTGGCAGCCGCGAAACCCGCGAGCTCGCGCGCCTGCTCCGGCGACAACTCCACGACCGCCATCCCGTGACCGCTGGCGGCACCGGAGGGCGCGACGGTGGCGGCGAGCAGACTCGGCTCGTGCCCGGCCAGGGCCACACGCCACGCCTCGCGGGCGGCGCCACGGTCCTGATCGGCGAGCCAGGCGAGGTAGTCACGGTAGGGGCGCACGTGCGGCAGCAACGTCGACACGCCGTCGGCGGCGTAGCAGACGAGCAGTTCACGCATGAGCAGCGGCATGGACCAGCCGTCGACCAACAGGTGATGCGCGGTCACCACCAGGTGCAGGCTTTCGGGCCTGCGATAGACGGTGAATCGGAGCAAAGGAGCGGTGGCCAGATCGAACCGGATGCGGGATTCGGCGGCCAGCAACGCGTGCGGGTCGGTGAGATCGGTGTCGACGACGCGCCAGGGCACCGCCACGTCCGCCACCACGAGGCCGACCGGGATTCCGGTGCCGGTCGTGGCGAAGGCGGTGCGCAGGATGTCGTGGCGGCCGAGTACCGACTCCGCCGCGCGTCGGAGCCGCTCGAGGTCGACCGCGCCGGTCATCTCGACAGCCAACTGCACCAGGTACGGGTCGGTCGGCGACACCTGTGCCAGGAACAGCAACCCGAGTTGCAGCGGCGCCAACGACACCACCTCGCCGAGGCCGGGGTAGGAGCGATGCCAGTCGTCGAGCTCGGCCTGCGAGACGCTCACCAGCGGCACGTCGCTGGGCGAGAGACCACCGGCCGCCGGATGATCCAGATGTTCGGCGAGCACGATCAACGCCGAGGTCCAGCAGTCGGCCAGCTCCCGCACGGCCGACTCGTCCAGGATCAGCGAGGCGTAGGAGAACGAAGCACGCAGCAGCGCACCGTCTTCCGTGGCGACCGCGACCGCGTTGATGTCGACAACCGCGGCGGCGGGCAACTCCGGGTCCTGCTCGGCGTGTGGTTCGCCCCAGTCCGATGTCGGCAACCAGCTGTGGTCGGTCACGTCACCGGTGGAGATTCGCCCGAGATAGTTGAACCCGATCTGCCCCAGCGGACCCGTCAGTTCCGACTCCGGGTCGAGGTGGCGGAGCATGCCGAATCCGATGCCCCGGTCCGGCACCGCACGCAACTGTTCCTTGATCGCCTTGACCACCGCGGCGGTCTGCGCACCCGGTTGCCACGCGCCGTCGGCATCGACCCCACCCACATCGAGGACCACCGGGTACATGCTGGTGAACCAGCCGACCGTCCTCGTCAGATCAGCGCCGTCGACGGCGGACTCCTCCCGCCCGTGGCCTTCCAGACGCACCCGGGTCGCGGACGCGTCGATGCCGCGCCGCGCACGCCAGCTCCGCACCGCCAGGGCGAGGGCGGCGAGCAGACCGTCCTCCGCGCCCGCCCGGTATCGGGCGGGCAGGTCGGTGAGCACCGCGCGCGTGACATCGGCGGGGATCTCGACGCTGAACGTGCGCACGGTCGACGCGGTATCGGCGACCGGGTCCAGGGCGCGCCGCCCCAGCAACGGGTCGGGCACCGCCAGGATCCGCCGCCAGTGATCCAGCTCGGCGCGACGGCTCGGAGCGGACTCCACCAACCCGTGTGCCCACCGGCGAAACGATGTGCCGACCGGCGGCAACGTGATCGGCTGGCCCGCCGCGTGCTGGGCCCACGCGGTCACCAGGTCCGAGAGCAGGATGCGCCACGAGACCCCGTCGATCACGAGGTGGTTGGCGGCCACGATCAGGCCGTCGGGGCCGTCGTCGCGGGTCAACCACCCGAACCCGATCATGCGGTGGCTCGGCGGATCCAGCGTCTCGAGGACGGCATCCATCGCCAACGCGGCGATGTCACCGGAGCCGTCGAAACGTCGCAGCAGGCCGTCCACCTCGACCCCGCCCGGCGGCAGCACATCGAGCGAGCACTGTTCCTCGACCGCGCGCACCCCGGCGCGCAACATGTCGTGATGATCGACGACCGCGGTCAGGACGCGAACCAGGTCGGCCCGATCGATGCCCTCGGGTAAGGCGAGCACCATCTGCTGGGTGAACCTGCCGAACACCCGACCGCCGGTGAGGGTCGCGGCGAGCACCGGTGTCAGCGCGACCTCACCCACCCCACCACCGGGCAACTCGGCGAGCGTGGGCACGGTGTCGGCGCCGAGCGCGGCCACACGGGCCAATCCGGCCACGGTGCGATGCTCGAACACCTGCTGTGGGGTGAACGAGATGCCCGCGTTGCGGGCACGGGTCACCAGCTGAATCGACAGAATGCTGTCGCCACCGGCCGCGAAGAACGAATCCTCGGCGCCGACCCGCTCGACACCGAGCACCTGGGCGAACAGTTCGGCGATCGCCGTTTCCACCGAGCCTTCGGGAGCCCGCGACGTGACGGCGGCGAAAACGGGGGTGGGGAGGGCGTTGCGGTCCAGTTTGCCGTTCGGGGTCAGCGGGATCTCGTCGAGTACCAGCACCAGTGTCGGCACCATGTGCCCCGGCAGCGAGGTGCCGACGAAACGGATCACTTCCTCGGTGTCGACCGAAAGGCCCGGCCGGGGCAGCACATACGACACGAGCGCGGTCGCCCCCGAACCGGCCTTCGCGCCGACGGTGACGGCGTAGTCGAGATCCGGATGCGCGGTGAGCGCCGCGTCGATCTCACCCAGCTCCACCCGGAAGCCACGGATCTTCACCTGGAAGTCGGACCGACCCAGGTACTCGAAGTCGCCGGTGTCGGTGCGCCGCACCAGGTCACCGGTGCGATACATCCGTGCCCCCGCCCCCGCGAAGGGCGCCGCGACGAACCGCTCCGCCGTGAGCCCCGGCCTGCCCTGGTAGCTCTGGGCCAGCGCCGGGCCCGACAGATACAGCTCACCTGCCACACCGACCGGTACGGGACGTAATCGCGCGTCGAGCACAACGGCCCCGATTCCGGGGAACGCGGACCCGATCGTCACGGGCTCACCCGGGTTCAGCGCCGTGCTGCCGGTGGCCAGGACCGTTGCCTCGGTGGGGCCGTATCCGTTGAAGAACGCGCGCCCCGGCGCCCAGCGGCGCACGAGAGTCGGCCCGAACGCGTCACCGGCGACCACCACGACCCGCAACGCGTCGAGACCGTGCGGATCCACCGACTCCAGCGCCGCCGGGGTGATGAGCAGATGCGTCACCCGTTCCCGGGCGATCAGTTCGGCCAGCTCCCGGCCCGCGTAGACCTGTGGCGGCGAAACGATCAGCGTCGCACCGGCAGTGAACGCCACCAGCAGTTCCAGCACGGACACGTCGAAATTGGGGGAACACACGTGCAGCACCCGCGCGGAGGCGTCGACCGAATAGCGCTCGCGCGCGGCCGCGACCAGTCCGGCCAGGCCGGTGTGCGTGACGACCACGCCCTTGGGTCTGCCGGTGGAACCCGAGGTGTAGATGACATAGGCCGGATGCTGATCGGTGAGCGGACGCACCCGGTCCAGATAGGAGAGTGGGTGGGCCGGGTGCGCGGCGATCCGGTCGGCGTCGGAATCCAGCTCGAGCCAGGCGATCGACGCACCCAGGGCAGACCGGTGCGCCGAGCAGGTGAGACCGAGGGCCGCGCCGGAGTCGCTCAGCAGGTAGGCGATGCGCTCGGCGGGCAACGCCGGATCGACGGGGACATAGGCGGCGCCCGTCTTGGCCACCGCCCACACCGCCGCCACCGATTCGATCGAGCGGGTCGAGCCGAGTGCCACGACGTCACCCGGGCCGATGCCGCGGGCCAGCAGCTCGCGCGCGAGCCGGGTCGAGTACTCGTCGAGTTCGGCATAGGTCAGTTCGCGGCGGTCACCGTCGAGGGGGGAGTAGGACACGGCGATCGCGTCACCGGCAGTGTCCACCGCGGCCGTCAGCAGCTGTGCGAAGAGGGGAGCGCCCGGCTTCCGATTGCCTCGACCACGCGGCGACCGACGAACTTCACCCATCCGAGTACAACATCCTCACCTGTCCGGCCCACCACTGCTGAACGACCCACGAACCCTGTGCGGATTCTGGATCTACCGGGGGTGGACCAGGGTGTTCGGCGACCATGACACCACACGACTCGCGGCTACGACACATCTCCGGTCTGTTTGGAGGGCGAAAAAGCTACCTCAAGCCCGAATTTGTGCGGATGGCACAATACGACCGACGGAATTTGGGCAGCGGACGGAGAGTCACGTGGCGGCATACGGAACCCTCGTCTGGGTCGGGCACGCCCTGGCACCGCTGACCGCCGACATCACCGACGACCTCATCCGGGTCACCGAGCAGATGATCCCCGTCGACGACATCGCGGTGGATCTGGCCGAGATGCGCGCCGCCAGCATCGCCGAGAACATCGCCGCCGTGCAGTACGTCCTGGCCAACAACATCGACCCCGCGACCGTCGGCCCGCCCCCGGGCGCCGCCGCCTACGCACAGCGCCTCGCCCGGCGCGGGGTGCCACTGACCGTGCTGCTGCGTGCCTACGGACTCGGCCAGTATCGGCTGCTCGACGCGGCCATCGGGCTGATACTGGCCACCCCGGGCATCGACCACAACGCCCGCATCGCCGAACTGCTGCGCTTCGCCAGCACCTACCTCGACCGCCTCAACTCGTCGATGGGCCGCATCTACGAAGCCGAACGCGACCGCTGGCTCAGCAGCAGGCAGGCCGCACGCCAGCAGTGGATCGCCCGGCTCCTCGAGGACGACGACGTCGATGTGCCCGCGGCGGAGGAGGCACTCGAATACCGCCTGGACCGCGGTCATCTCGCCGTCGAGATCTGGACCCCGCCGACCGTCACCGGGGTCGAGGCCACGCGCGCGCTGGAGCAGGCACGCCACATCGTGGCGTCGGCTCTGCGCACCACCGGACGCGGCCTGGTCGCCTCGACGGGGGACCGCGCGCTGCGACTCTGGCTCCCGATCGAAGGGGCACAGCCGAGTGAGGACCTGACCGTCCAGATCGCCGCGTCCGGGCTCCCGGTGCACATCGCCCTCGGTTCCGCCGGGGACGGTCTGCCGGGCTTCCGGCGCTCCACTCGCAACGCGGCGCGCGCCAAAGACCTCGCTGTCTCCGCGGGCCACACCGCCCCACCGGTGGTGGCCTACGACGCCGTCGCCCCGTTCGCCCTGCTCACCGCCGACCCCGACGAACTCACCGCCCTCGTCCGCCGCGCCCTCGGTCCCCTGGCGGGCACCGGCGCCAAGAAGGAACTCCTCCGCCACACCCTCGACGTCTTCCTCACCGAGGGCGCCAGCTACTCCCGCACCGCTCGCGCCCTCGACGTCCACCGCAACACGATCCAGTACCGCATCCAACAGATCACCACTCGTTACGGAATCTCGTTGGACACCAACAGTTTCGACCTCCGCTTCGCGCTGGGCATCTGCCGCTGGCACCCGCACGCGTCGAGTCGGACAATCTGAGCCCGGCCGGTTTGTGCTGGCCGCACAGCCGGGTCGAGACCGAGGCCACGGATCCCGCCCCGAACGCACGATCGGGCAGATTCCGCGGTCCCGCCCCCGCGCGCTCCTCGGCCGGTTGAATAAAAAAGCTCTTTACCCGTTGCGTCGCTTGTCTAAACTTGCCTATTATGACTTTATAGGCCGGTCGCCGGGGTGTGACAATACCGTGGCGACCGTCGGTCCGATATGTCGCAACGGCATGTCGGGCGAAACGGTTGAATCCTCCAATTGTCGGGGTTGCGGGGAATCCGTAGCACGCATTCGGCGACAGTGTGGTCGTCGAATCCTCCTGGAACACAGCTGGGACGTAGGTATGCCACCCTCCCAGAAGGCCGATCCGGTGCTACCAATGACTTTCGCTCGCATCCACTTCCTGCTCGTCAAGCGACGAGACACCACCGCGACCTGGGTTCACCCTGCCCTACGGGCAGTGACCCCCATTGTTCGAAGGTGATTTGTCAGCAGATCAACCAATAATTCCCACTGCCGAAAGCCGCAGCGGTAACGTGCCGCATTTCTCTGCGGCGGGCGTTGCGCGCCCTTTTGCTGAATTCATACGCATTTTCGGTGGTGGCGTACTTTACGGGGTAAATGGCTGCCCGATTTGTCGGCCGTGCCCCGGGATGACGCATTACTCGGAGGTCCGAATGACCCAGTCGAAGCGCAACCTCGACAGCAGCTGGGAGCAGTCTCTTCTCGCGCCGAGCAACGGCGCGCAACCACCCGATGGCAACGGAGCCGGGCCGCGCGCTCACAGTCTGCTGCCGCTGTCCGCGGCGCAGCGTGGGATCTGGTTCGCCCAGCATTTGGCGCGCGAATCCCCCATTTCGGTGGCTCAGTACGTCGAGATCGCCGGTCCCGTCGACATCGGTGTACTCGTAGCCGCCTGCAAGGCAGCGGGGCACGAGTTCGGGTGCGCGCGTGTGCGACTGGTCGAGGTCGACGGTGAGCCGTATCAGGTCGTCGACGAGGATCTGCCCTCACCGGTGTCGGTGCTGGACCTGCGGGCCGACGACGACCCGGTCGCCACGGCCCACGACCTGATGGTTCGCGACTACTCCGCCCCACTCGATCTGGCCGTGGACCGCCTGATGAAATGCGTCCTCTTCCAGACCGGCGACGATCACTACCTGTGGTATCAGCGCGCCCACCACATCGTGCTCGACGGGTTCGCCGCGGTCACGATGATGCAGCGGATCATCGAGCTGTACAACGCGGGGGTCTCCGGGGAGCAGGCGCCGCCGTCCACGGCGAAGGACCTCGGCGACATCGTGGACCAGGACCTCGCGTACCGGGGTTCGGCACGTTTCGACAACGACCGCGCCTACTGGACCGACCACCTCGCGGGCGCCCCGCCCGTGGTCGGCCTCGCGGGCCACGCAGGCACACCGACCATTCATCCGATCCTCGTCAGCGCAGCTCTCCCGGAGCGGACCGCGCGGCAGCTCGATCGGGTCGTCGCCGAGCGCGGCACCAGCGTCACCCCGGTGGTCGTCGCCGCGTTCGCCGCCTATCTCGCCCGGATGACCGGCAGCGACGAGGTACTACTGAGCCTGCCGGTCTCCGGGCGCCATTCCGCGGTGCTGCGACGGTCCGGGGGAATGGTGGCCAATGTGGTCCCGTTGCGGGTGCCCGTCGCGAACAGCGGCACCGGGGACGTGATCGCGGCCGCGCAGAGCGAGCTGACCAGCGCCCTGCGCCGACAGCGGTACCGGCAGGAGGACATCTTCCACGACATGGGGATCGCCCGCGACGAGACCGCGTCGTTCGGCCCGGCGATCAACCTGATGATGGTGGACAACGAGATCACGCTCGGCGCAACCGTCGGCCGACTGCACGTGCTGACCTCGGGGCCGACCTCAGATCTGTTCGTCAACATCTATCCGGGTGCCGGTCGCGACAGCACCCACATAGATTTCCAGGGGAACCCGGAGGTGTACAGCGGCGACGAACTGGCCGCGCACCACGCCCGATTCCTGATGTTCCTGCACGCGTTCCTCGTCGGCGGCCCGGATCAACCGGTGCGGACCCTGCCGCTGCTCACCCCGGCGGAGCGGGCCGCGCTGCTACCGGTACGGGGACCGGAGAGCACCGCCGACCGACTGCTTCCCGACATCCTCACCGCTGGGGCCCTGCGCGACCCGGCCGCGACAGCGGTCGTCTCGACCTCCGCGACACTGACCTACTACGAGCTGGACACCCGATCGACACAGCTGGCTCGGTACCTGATCGGCCGCGACTGCGGGCCGGGGACCTCGGTGGCGATCGCGATGCGCCGGTGCGCCGAGTCGATCGTCGCGGCGTGGGCGGTCGCGAAATCCGGTGCCGCGATTGTCCAGATCGATCCGGACTATCCGGAGCGACGGATCGAGCACATGATCACCGACAGCGGTGCCCGGGTGGTCCTCGCCGTCGACGCCGACCTGGATCGGCTCCCGCGCACCGTGCCCGTACTGGTCGTCGACGACCGCTCGATCCGAGACGCCTGCGGGCGTCTCGGCGACCAGCCGGTCACCGATGCCGACCGTCTCCGCCCACTGCACGTCGGCGACGTCGCCTACATCACCTACACCTCCGGTTCCACCGGTGTGCCCAAAGGTGTCCAGGTCACCCACCGTGGCTTGGCGAATCTGGTCGCCGACCGCAGCACCACCTACGGCATGAGCCCGCGATCCCGGGTTTCCTACGCTCTCTCACCGGCCTTCGACGCTTCCTTCGAACAGTTCCTGACCTGTTTCGCGAACACGGCCACTCTGGTGGTGGTGCCACCGGAGGTGATCGGCGGCGACCAACTCACCCGGCTGCTGACCGACCAGCACATCACGCATCTGACGCTGACGCCCGCGATGCTGGCGACGGTGAACCCGCATCCGCTCACCGATCTGCGAACCGTGGTGGTCGGGGGCGACGTCTGCCCACCGCATGTCATCGAGCGCTGGTCGCGGCGGTGCGCGATGTTCAACGAGTACGGGCCGACCGAAGCCACGGTGACCGTCGCGGGCGCCCGGATCCGGTCCGACCGTGAGCTCACGGTCGGCGGGCCTGTCCGGGGTGTGGCGGCGATGGTGCTGGATCGGGCGTTGCAGCCGGTGCCGGTCGGCACCGCCGGTGAGTTGTATCTGGCCGGGCCCGGCTTGGCCCGCGGCTACCTCCGCCGGTTTCCCGACACCTCGGCTCGTTTCGTCGCCGACCCCTACGGCGGTCCGGGACAGCGCATGTACCGCACCGGCGATCTCGCCCGCTGGATGGCCGCCGAGGACGACGCGGTGTCGTTGCAACTGCTGGGGCGCAGCGATTTCCAGGTGAAGATCCGCGGCTACCGGATCGAACCGGCCGAGATCGATGCCGTCCTCACCGCCCATCCGGACGTCGATCTGTCGGTGACCGTTCCGGTGCGCAACTACGCGGGCACCACAGTCCTGGCCTCCTACGTCGTCCCTGTCGAGGACCACCGGGTGGACCCAGCGCAGCTGCAACGGTTCGCTCGGGAATGCTTGCCACCACACATGGTTCCGGCGGTGTTCGTGACACTGGACCAGTTGCCGGTGACCGCGTTCGGCAAACTCGATCGCAGCGCGTTACCGGAACCGGAATTCGAGGCGGCCCCGGCGGGGCGCGACCCGGAAACGGCGCGGGAGATCCTCATGGCCGGGCTGTTCAGCGAGGTGCTCGGCGTCGCACAGGTCGGCGCCGACGACAGCTTCTTCGCGCTCGGTGGTGACAGCATCCTGTCGATTCAGCTGGTGGCGCGGGCCAAGGCCGTCGGTCTCGGGTTCTCGACGCAGGACGTGTTCGAGCACAAGACCGTCGCGGGCTTGGCGGCCATGGCCACCGAGGCCGGTGGCGCCCCGCAGTTGCGCGAACTCCCCGGTGGGGGCATCGGCCCGGTCCCGCTGTCACCGATCGTGCACGCCATGCTCGGTCGCGGCCACTACGACCGGTTCGCGCAAGCCACCCTTGTCGAGCTTCCCGATCGGCTCGACTCGGGGCATCTCGTGCGCGCCCTGCAGACCCTGCTGGATCGTCACGACATGCTGCGCGCCGTGCTGCGAGTCACCACCACGGGCGAGCATCATCTCGAAGTTCCGGCTCCCGGCAGCGTCGACGCCGATTCCGTCGTCACCCACGTCACACTCGATCACCGGGACGCCACCGAGGTCGACCGGCACCTCCAGACGGCCGCTGATCACCTCGACCCCGCCGCCGGGGTCCTGGTGCGGGCCGTCCGCATCCAGGACGGCACCGGCGCGGGCCCGGACCTGCTGTGGCTGGTGGTCCATCACCTCGCCGTCGACGCGGTGTCGTGGCGGATTCTGCTCGCCGACCTCGCCCGCGCCTGGTTGCAGGTGTCGACGGGTGAGGACCCCCAGCCCGGTCTTCGAACCACCTCCGTGCGCAGCTGGCTGCACGGCCTCACCGAACGGACTGCCGCGCGTCGTCCGGCCGAACTCGCCCGCTGGAAAGCTGTTCTCGCCGAGGGCAACCGGTCGCTCGGTTCGCGGTCGCTCGACCCCGAACGCGATGTCGTGGCCACCGCCGGTCGGATCCGGTCGCGGCTCGCGGCAGATGTCACCGAAGACGTTCTCACCGGTATTCCCGCCCGGTTCCACGGCAGCGCCAATGATCCACTGTTGGCGGCGCTGGCACTCGCGCTGGCGCATTGGCGGGCCCTTCGCGGTGATTCCTCGGGTCCGGAGCTGATCTCGCTGGAAGGACACGGTCGGGAAGAACAGGCGGTGCCCGGCGCCGACCTCAGTGGCACCGTCGGCTGGTTCACCACCCGATTCCCGGTCCGCCTCGACCTACCCGGCATCGATCTCGACGACGCCTTCACCGGCGGCCCCGCCGCAGGGGCGGCGATCAAACAGGTGAAGGAGCAACTCCGTGCGGTGCCCGACAACGGGATCGGTTACGGCATGCTGCGGTATCTCGACCCGGTGGGAAGTGGCGAGCTCGGGCGCGCACCGGAACCTCAGATCAGTTTCAACTATCTGGGGCGGGTGGGTGTCGGCGACCACTCGGGGGCGTGGACACCCACCACCGAATTCACCTCGCTCACCGCGACCACCGACCCGAGGATGTCGCTGCCCGCGGTCGTGGATGTCAACGCGATCGCCGTGCCGGGACCCGACGGACTCGAACTCGAGGCCACCTGGGAGTACGCGCCCGAGATCGTCGACGCCGACGAGGTCGCCGCCCTGGCCGAGCTGTGGGTGCGGGCGCTGCGCGGCCTGGCCGCGCATCTGCGCACCGACACCGCGGGCGGCTACACCCCGTCCGATTTCCCGCTGGTCACCGTCTCGCAGACCGACATCGACGACTGGTCGCGGGAATTCCCGGCGATGACCGATGTGTGGCCGCTGACCGCCCTGCAAACCGGGCTGCTGTTCCACACCCTCTACGACCGTGACGGCGACGACGGCTACATCGTGCGGGCCACCCTCACCTTGGCCGGTGCGGTGGACGCCCCGCGCCTGCGGCAGGCCGCCCAAACGCTGATCGACCGACACGACAGCCTGCGCACCGCCTTCATCGAAACAGTCGACGGCCCGCGCCAGATCGTGCTGCACACCGTCCGCGCCGACTGGCGCGAAACCGATCTCAGTACCTTCGACCCCGTCACCCGGGACCGCGAATTCCGTCGCCTCACCACCGAGGCGGTCACACCGTTCGATCCCGCCCGGCCACCGCTGTTGCGATTCCGGCTGTTGCGCACCGGCGCCACCGAGTATCGGTTGCTGATCACCGACCACCATCTGGTGCTCGACGGCTGGTCGATGCCGCTGTTGATCCACCAGCTTCTCGTCCTGTACTCCGGTGGGGCGGGCGAGCTCGCCCCACCCCGGTCGTTCCGGGACTACCTGCAGTGGTTGCACACCCAGGACGATGCCGCCGCCACGACCGCCTGGCAGCGGATGCTGGCCGGGGTCGACAACCCAACCCGGGTCTCGGGTCGCCCCGACCGGACGGGCACCGCCAGCGGCGCGGTCGGGACCGACCTCGACACCGCGACCGCCGCCGCCGTCCTCGACCTGGGCCGCTCCCACGGTGTCACCGCGGGGACCGCCGTCCAGGTGGCGTGGGCGCTGCTGCTCACCGCCCTCACCGGACGCTCCGATGTGGTGTTCGGCAACACAGTGTCGCATCGGCCGCCGCAGCTGCTCGGCGTCGAGCACATGGTCGGCCTGTTCATCAACACCCTGCCGGTGCGGGTCCGGTTCAACCCTGAGGAGACCGTCGGCGACCTGCTCATCCGGGTGCAATCCGAACAGGCCGCGATGCTCGAGCACCGTCACATCGGTCTGGCGGAACTGCAGCGCACCACCGGGATCGCCGACATGTTCGACACCGTCACGGTGCTGGAGTCCTATCCGCTGGACCGTGCGGCCCTGGCCGACGATCTCGACGCCGCCGGACTACGGCTGATCGATCTCGACGCCGAGGACGCCACCCCATACCCGCTGAGCCTGCAGGTGACGCCGCCGCGCCCGGTCGGTGGCGAGCCCGGCACCTTCACCGTCACCCTGCGCTACGCCACCGACCGGTACGACGCCGACCGAGCCGCTGCCCTACTCGGCCGATTCGAACGGATCCTCACCCAGCTGGTCACCGAAACCACCACCAGCACAGCCGCCGTCACGCCCGGCAGTGGTGAACCGTCGACGGTCACCGGTGCCCCCGCCGTCCCCGAACGCACCCTGCACGAGATCCTCACCGCCACCGCCGACCGGTATCCCGATGCGGTCGCCGTCCGCTCCGGCCACACCACCCTCACCTACCGCGAGCTGCGTGGGCGTGCCGACGAACTCGCCGCCGTGCTCACCGGCCGCGGCGCACGTCCCGAAACGCTTGTCGCCCTTGTGCTTCCGCGTTCGGCCGACCTGACCGTGGCGATCTGGGCGGTCGCGGCCACCGGGGCCGCGTTCGTTCCCCTCGACCCCGCCGATCCGGGCGAACGCCTCGTCCGGATGCTGTCCGACGTGGGCACCACCCTGGGTGTCTCCACCTCCGCTGTCGCCGCACACCTTCCCGACTGTGTCGAGTGGGTCAGCGTCGACGACATCGCAACCCCCGCCCAGCCGAAACCCAGTCGACTGACGGCACCCGATGCCACGGCGTACCTCATCTTCACCTCCGGGTCGACCGGCACCCCGAAAGCTGTGCAGGTGACCCACCGCGGCCTGGCCGACCTCGTCGCCGCGCACACCACGGCCTTCGGCGCCGACTCCACCTCCACCGTATTGCAGGTCGCCTCACCAAGTTTCGACGCAAGCGTCTCGGAATTGCTGCTGGCCCACAGCAGCGGCGCCTGCCTACTGATCGCACCCCCCGATGTCTACGGCGGCGCCGATCTCACCGAACTGCTCCACGCCGCACACGTCACCCACGCCATCCTCACCCCGTCCGTGCTGAACACCCTCGAACCGGCGCGGCTCCCGAACCTCACCTGCCTCGCGGTGGTCGGCGAAGCCACCGGGGCGGACACCGTGAACCGGTGGGCGCCCGGGCGACGCCTGATGAACCATTACGGGCCGACCGAAACAACGATCTGGGCCACCGGGTCCGCCGCCCTGCACCCGGGGGAACCCGTCACGATCGGCGGACCCGTCCACGGTGTCTCCGTCGCGGTCCTCGACATGTGGTTGCGACCGGCACCGGTCGGAGTCGCCGGAGAGCTCTACGTCGGCGGCCCGGGTCTGGCGCGCGGCTATGTCGGCCGGGCCGCGACCACCGCCGCCCGATTCATCGCCGACCCGCACTCCGGCAGCGGCGAACGGCTCTACCGCACCGGCGATTCCGTGCGCTGGATACCGGGCCGCACCGGGCTCGAACTGGAATACCTCGGCCGCAACGATCAACAGGTCAAGATCCACGGTTTGCGCATCGAGCCGGGGGAGATCGACATCCAGCTCGCCCGTCATCCCTCGGTTGGCAGCGCCGCCACCGTCACCCGCACCGGCCCCACCGGAGAACCGATCCTGGTGTCCTTCGTCGTCGGCGCACCAGGGCAAACCCTGGACACCACGCGACTACACGACCACCTCGACCACACCCTCGCCCGCTACATGCACCCCGCGGCGATCGTGGAACTCACGGAGATGCCGGTCACCGCGACCGGCAAGATCGACCGCACAGCGCTGCGACACCACGAACTCGCCGCACCCGACACCACCGGACGCCCACCCGCCACACCGGCCGAACGCACCATGGCAGAGCTGTTCGCACAGGTCCTGAACCTGGACGAGGTGTCAGCCGACAGCAACTTCTTCACCCTCGGCGGCGACAGCATCGTCTCCATGCGCCTGGTCGCCCTCGCCAGAACCGCCGGGCTCGCCCTCACCCCTCGCGAGGTGTTCGAAGGCAAGACGGTGGCCGCCCTCGCCGCCACCGCCCGCAACGACACCACCGCACCGGGCGCCGACGACAGCTCACGATCACCGCTGGTCACCCTCGACGAACCCGAGATCTCCGTACTGCGGCAACGGTATCCGGCCCTCACCGAAGTCTGGCCGCTGTCGCCGATGCAGTCGGGTATCCACTTCCACTCCTCCTTCACCACCGGCTCCGCCGACAACTACACCGTCCAGACCGCGATCGAATTCACCGGCGAGATCGACACCGACCGCCTGCACCGCGCCACCCAGGCACTCCTGGACCGCCACGACATCCTGCGCGCGGGGTTCGCCGAAACCGCGACCGGACCACAGCAGATCGTGCTCGGTCACGTCGACACCGACTTCCGCGTCATCGACCTGACCCCGGGACACGATCCCCGCACGGCCGCCGACATCGCCGCCGCCGACGCCGCGACCGATTTCGACCTCTCCGCGCCACCGCTGATCCGGTTCACCCTGCTCCACCTCGCCCCCCACGTGCACCGGCTGCTGGTCACCGACCATCACGTGATCCTCGACGGCTGGTCGATGCCCCTGCTGCTGGGCGAACTGCTCGAAAACTACGGCGCACCAGCGCGGATCGGCACCACCGAACCCGCCCCCTCCTACCGTGACTACCTGAACTGGCTGCGACACCAGGACCACGCCGCCTCCAGAGCCGCCTGGGCACAGGAATTCGCGGACGTGGATTCCCCGACCCGTGTCGCCCCGGGAGCGAACATCGCCGGTACCGCCGACGAGGTGAGCGCCGACCTGCCCGCCAACCTGTACGACGCACTCCGTGCCGTCGCCGCCGACACGGCCGTCACCGTCAACACCACCATCGCGGCGGCCTGGGCGCTGAACCTGCGCGACCTCACCGGCGACACCGATGTGATCTTCGGTGCCGCGGTGTCGGGGCGGCCACCGGAACTGCCCCAGGTGGAACGAACCCTCGGCATGTTCCTCGACACCATCCCCGTTCGGGTCGAGCTCGCGCCCGCGCAGACACTGCGCGACCTGCTCATCCGGATCCAGGACCAGCATGCCCGGATGCTCGACCACCACTACATCGGGCTCCCCGAGATCCTTCGCAGCGCCGGTGTCACCGAATTGTTCGACAGCGCGGTCACTTTCCAGTCGTTCCCGGTCGACCGCCCAGCCCTGCAACGCCTCGTCGACGCCGCCGGTCTGCGCGTCGGAGAGATCAGCGGCGTCGACGCCACCCCGTTCCCATTGAGCCTGGTCGTCGCCCCCGACTCGACGGGCCTACGGATCACGCTGCGCTTCCTGACCGACGCCTTCGACAGCACCCACGCCGACCACATCCTCACCGGGTTCGTGGACGTCCTCACCCGCATCGCCCGCGACCCCACCACCCGGCTCGGCGCGCTCGCCCTGCCCGCCACACCAGGCCCCACACACCCGCACACCGCCCAGCACCCCCCGAAGACCCTCGCGGACATCCTCACCGCCACCGCGGCACGCACACCGGACGCCGTCGCCGCACACGACGGGGAGAGGTCCCTCACCTACCGAGAAATCGACGAACAGTCCACCCGCCTCGCACGCGCCCTACTGCGTCGCGGCGCCCGGCCCGACCGGATCACCGCCGTCGCGCTCCCACGCTCCCTCGCCGGTGTCGTCGCCCTGTGGGCGGCGACCAAAGCGGGCACCGCGTTCCTCCCGATCGACCCGAATCTGCCCGCCGGGCGGATCGAATTCCTGCTGTCGGACTCCGGGGCACAGATCGGCATCACCGACACGGCCACCGCACCGACCCTGCCCGACGGCACCGACTGGCTGATCGTCGACGACGAACACACCCGGCGCGGCGTCGCCGCCGAATCACCGGAACCGATCACCGAACCCCGCGTGCGACCCGACCGCGGCGCCTACGTCATCTACACCTCCGGCTCCACCGGCACACCCAAAGGCGTCGTGGTCTGCCACCGTGCCCTCACCGACCTGGTGGCGGCCCAGCACCGGACACTGCGGGTCGACGACCGGTCGACGGTCCTGCAGGTCGCGTCCCCCAGTTTCGACGCCAACCTGTTCGAACTGCTCATGGCACACGGGTCAGGCGCACGGCTGGTCATCGCACCACCGGAGGTGTACGGCGGCGGCGAACTGGCCGATCTCATTCGGCGCGAGCGCATCTCCCACGCGGTGATCACCCCGTCAGCGTTGGCCACCGTCCCCACCGACGACCTCGCTACGCTGCGGGTGCTGGCCACCGCCGGGGAACCGGTCGGACGGGAACTGGTCCAGCGGTGGGCACCGGGGCGCACCATGCTCAACCTCTACGGTCCCAGCGAAACCACCATCTGGGCCACCGCGGCCGAACTGTCCGCCGCCACGCCGATCGGAATCGGCCGCCCCGTCGGCCCTGTCTCCACCGTCGTCCTCGACACCTGGCTGCGGCCCGTCCCCGAGGGCGTGGCAGGTGAGCTGTACCTGTTCGGTCCGGGACTGGCCGAAGGCTATATCGACCGGCCGGGACTGACCGCTACCCGGTTCATCGCCTGCCCCTTCGGCAACACCCGCATGTACCGCACCGGCGATCTCGTCCGCCGCGCCACCGACGGAGACCTGGAATTCGTGGGCCGCAACGACTTCCAGGTGAAAGTGCGCGGCTCGCGTGTCGAACTCGGCGAAATCGACACCGCGCTCTCGGCCCACCCCGACATCGCGTTCGCGACCACGATCGCGCACACCGGCGACGGGGGACCGGCACGCCTGGTGTCCTATGTGGTCCCGACACCGGGACAGCACATTTCGGTCGAGACACTCACCGCCGCACTCGCCGACACACTGCCCACCTCCATGGTGCCCGCCGCGATCATGATCCTCGACGACGTACCGCTCACCGCCCACGGCAAACTCGACCGCGACCGTCTGCCCGCACCCGTCTTCGTCGCCCGCGCATACCGGGCACCCACCACCTGGCCCGAAGAGCTCGTCGCCGCCGCCTACGCACAGGTCCTCGGCGTGCCGAGGGTCGGCGCCGACGACGACTTCTTCGCCCTCGGCGGCGATTCCCTCAGCGCATCGCTGGTGGTGGCCCGCGTCGGCGCCGCACTCGGAATCCGTGTACCGGTGCGCGCCGTGTTCGAGGCACCGACCGTCGCCGCCCTGGCCCGCCACACCACCACGTTGCGCACCGGTGAGCGAACACCGCTCACCGCCCGCCCACGCACCGAACCCGTACCGCTGTCACTGGCTCAGCAGCGCATGTGGTTCCTCAACAGGCTAGAACCCGACTCCGCCGCCTACAACATTCCGGTCCTGCTGCGCCTCACCGGACACCTCGACACCGACGCCCTGCGCCAGGCGCTGATCGACGTCGTCGCCCGACACGAAGTGCTGCGCACCCGCTACCCCGAAACCGACGGCGAACCCCGACAGCTCGTTCTCACCGAACCCGAGCCCGCCCTGCACACCGTCTCCGCCGACCCCACGACCCTCACCGATGCCGTGAACACGTTCGTGCGCAACGGATTCGACGTCACCACCGAGGTCCCGCTCCGCATCGGACTGTTCGACCTCGGCACCGGCGAGTACCTACTGGCCCTGGTGGTCCACCACATCGCCGGTGACGGACGGTCCATGGGACCGCTGGCCCGCGACGTCGTCACCGCCTACGCGGCCCGCGTCGACGGGCACGCACCCCGCTGGCAACCCCTGCCGGTCCAATACGCCGACTACGCACAGTGGCAGCGGGAAGTCCTCGGCGCCGACGACGACCCCGCATCGCCGCTCTCCACCCAGCTCCGGTTCTGGCGCGACACCCTCGCCGACGCCCCCGACCGACTCGACCTGCCCACCGACCGGCCCCGACCGCCCGTCGCGTCACTGGCCGGGGGACGCATCCGATTCGACATCGACGCCCACCTGCACACCCAGCTGCGCGACCTCGCCCACCGCCGCGGCTGCTCGCTGTTCATGGTGATGCACGCCGCCCTCGCCGCCGTCCTCGGGCGTCTCAGCGGCAGCGACGACGTCGTGATCGGCACTCCGGTCGCCGGTCGCGGCGAACCCGGCCTCGACGACCTCGTCGGCATGTTCGTCAACACCCTCGCCCTGCGCACATCCGTCCACACCGGCCAACCTTTCACCGACCTCCTCGCCCGCACTCGCGACACCGACCTGGCCGCCTTCGAACACGCCGATGTCCCGTTCGAACGGGTCGTGGAGGAACTGCACCCACAACGCGCCGCCGACCGCCACCCCCTGTTCCAGGTGATGCTCGCCTTCCAGGGCCTCGCCGGGACCGACGTCGAACTCCCGGGCGTCACCGTCTCCCACGCCGACATCGACACCGGGCTGACCCCCTTCGACATGCAGCTGATCCTTGCCGACACCTACGCCGACGGGGGAGCGGCGCAAGGACTGCCCGGAACCCTCACCTACGCCCGCGATCTGTTCGACGAAGCGACCGCGCACAGCTACCTCACGCGGTTGCTCCGAGTCCTCCGAGCCGTCACCACCGACCCGTCAGCAGCCGTCGGTGACCTCGACTGGCTCGACACCACCGAACACCACGACCTGTCGACCCGAATCGGCCCGCATCCGGCCGGACCCCGGCCACCTGCCCTGCTCCCGGAGGTCCTCGCCGCCGCCGTCCACGACAACCCCAGCGGCACCGCCGTCGTCTCCGGCGACACCCAACTCACCTACCAGGAGCTCGACACCCGATCCACCCAGCTGGCACGCCTGTTGATCCGCCGCGGCGCCCGACCCGAACGTCCCGTGCTCGTGGCGACCGGCCGCACCGCGGACGAAGTGATCGCCTGGTGGGCCGTGGTCAAGACCGGCGCGCCCTACGTCCCGATCGATCCCCGCTATCCCACCGGCCGCATCGAACAGATGGTCACCGACTCGCGCGCCGACCTCGGCATCACACTCACCGCCGCACGGCCCCAGCTACCCGACACCGCCGACTGGATCCTGCTCGACTCTCCGACCGACAACACCCGACTCGTCCGCGAATCCGCCGAACCCGTCACCGACGCCGACCGGCTCCGGCCACTCCACCCCACCGACATCGCCTACATCGTGTTCACCTCCGGATCCACCGGCCGCCCCAAAGGCGTCGCCGTCACCCACACCGGAATCGCCGACTTCGTCGCCGGACAACGCCGCAACACCCCACCCGACACCACCGACCGCGTCCTGCACTTCGCCTCACCGTCCTTCGACGCCGCACTGCTGGAAATCCTGCTCGCCACCGGCCGCGCCGCCACCCTCTGCATCGCCCCCACCGACATCTACGGCGGCGACGAACTGGCCGATTTCCTCCGCACCCAGCGCATCACCCACGCCTTCGTCACCCCCGCCGGACTCGCCTCCGTCGATCCCACCGGACTCGACGACCTCCAGAGCATCCTGTCCGGCGGCGACGAGGTCCCCGCCGACCTCGTCAACCGGTGGGCAGGCAGCGACCGCACGGGCACACGCGAATTCCGGGTCCTCTACGGACCGACCGAAACCACCATGCTCGCCACCGCCACCGAACCCCTGCACCCCGGCGAACGACCGACCATCGGTACCCCGCTGCCCGGCATACGGACACTGGTCCTCGACGACCGGCTCCGACCCACACCCGTCGGTGTGACCGGCGAGCTGTATCTGGCCGGTGCCGCCCTGGCCCGCGGCTACCTCCACCGCACCGCCACCAACGCGGCCCGATTCACCGCCTGCCCGTACGCCGAACCCGGCAGCCGCATGTACCGCACCGGCGACCTCGTCCGCTGGAACCCCCACGGCAACCTCGAGTTCGTGGGACGCAACGACTTCCAGGTGAAGGTCCGCGGCTACCGCGTCGAACTCGGCGAAATCGACACCGCACTCGGTGCCCGCCCCGACATCGCCTACGCCGTCACCATCCCACGCCGGGACGGCACCGGCCCCGTCACCCTCGTGTCCTATGTCGTCCCGACCCCCGGCGCCGAGATCTCCGTCGAGGCCGTCACCACGGCACTCACCGACACCCTCCCCGCCTACATGGTGCCCGCCGCGATCATGGTCCTCGACCGGATGCCACTGTCACCCAACGGCAAGCTCGATCGCCGAGCCCTCCCCGAACCCGTCGCGCAAGCCCGCCGGTTCCGTGCCCCCGCCTCCCCGGTCGAGGAAATCGTCGCCGGTGTCTTCAGCGACGTACTCGGCCTCGACCGTGCCGTCGGCGCCGACGACGACTTCTTCGAACTCGGCGGCAACAGCCTCGTCGCCACCCGGGTCGCCGCCCGCATCGGCGCCGCACTCGACGCCACGGTGCCGGTCGCGATGATCTTCGACGCACCGACCGTCGCCACCCTCGCCGCCCGCGCGGAATCGCACGCCGACACCGGCCGCGTCCCCCTCACCCCGCAACCCCGACCCCAGCACATCCCGCTGTCCTACGCACAGCAGCGCATGTGGTTCCTCAACCGGTTCGAACCCGACTCCGCCGCCTACAGCATTCCCGTCGTCATCCGCCTCACCGGCCATCTCGACACCGACGCGATGCGACACGCCCTCACCGACATCATCGAACGGCACGAAGTCCTGCGCACGCACTACCCGCACATCGACGGCGAACCCGTGCAAGTCGTCCTACCGGCCCACCTCACCACACCGTCCCTGCATCCCACCTCGATCACCGACACCGACCTGCCCGCCGTGATCGCCGAATTCCTCGGCACCGTATTCGACGTCACCACCGAAACACCGTTGCGGGCCCGGCTCTTCGACACCGGACCAGACACCTGGGTACTCGCGGTGGCCCTACACCACATCTGCGCCGACGGATCCTCCCTCGGCCCCCTGGCCCGCGACATGATGACCGCGTACCAGGCCCGGGTCGACGGCCACCCACCCAGCTGGACACCGCTGCCGGTCCAATACGCCGACTACGCCATCTGGCAGCACACCGTCCTCGGTTCCGCACACGACCCCGAGTCGCTGCTGCGCGCCCAGATCGACTACTGGACCACCCAACTCGCCGACCTGCCACCACTGCTCGAACTCCCCACCGACCACCCGCGACCCCCGATCCAGACCTACACCGGCGCCACCGTCGCACTCGCCGTCGACGCCGACCTCCACGCCCGACTCGACAAGGTCGCACGCGCCAACAACACCACCCTGTTCATGGTGTTCCACGCCGCCCTCGCCGCCACCCTCGGCCGACTCGCCGCCACCGACGACATCGCCGTCGGCACCCCCTACGCCGGTCGCGGAGAACCCCAACTCGACGACCTCGTCGGCATGTTCGTCAACACCCTCGTCCTACGAACCCGCCTCACCGACCACATGACCTTCACCGAACTCCTCGACCACGTCCGCGACACCGACCTCGCCGCGTTCGGCCACGCCGACGTGCCGTTCGAACGCCTCGTCCAAGAACTCAACCCCCTGCGCTCCCACGCCCACCACCCCCTGTTCCAGGTGATGCTCGCCTTCCAGAACCACACCACCACCGACTTCGAACTGCCCGGCCTCACCGCCTCCGCCATCGAAGTCGACACCGCGACCTCCCTGTTCGACCTCCAGATCACCGTCTCCGACAACTACGACACCAACGGCACACCCACCGGAATGGACGGCACCCTCACCTACGCCACCGACCTGTTCGACCCGGCCACCGCCACCACCATCGCCGACCGCCTGCACCGGATCCTGCACGCCCTGGCCACCGACCCCACCCAGCAGATCCACGACATCGACCTCCACGACACCGCCGAACGCGACGCCGTCCTGCACCGGTGGAACGCCACCCGACACCCCCTCGACCCCCACGAAACCCTCCCCGACCTGTTCACTCACGCCGCCGCCGCACACACCGACCGACCCGCCGTGTCCGCCGACACCGAAACCCTCACCTACGGCGAATTCGCCGCCCGCGTCCACCGCCTCGCCCGCTGGCTCATCGCCCAGGGCGTCGGCCCCGACACCCTCGTCGCGCTCCGCATGCCCCGATCCCTCGACCAGGTCACCGCCATGTACGCGACCCACGCCGCGGGCGGCGGCTACGTACCCATCGACCCCACCCACCCCGCCGATCGCATCGACTACATGCTCGCCACCGCCGCACCGGTCGTCGAACTCACCTCCCTCGACGGCATCGACCTCACCGGATACGACGACACCCCCGTCACCCACGCCGACCGCCGTACCCCGCTACGCCCACACAACATCGCCTACGTCCTGTTCACCTCCGGATCCACCGGACGCCCCAAAGGGGTCGCGGTACCGCACAACGCGGTCCTCAACCAACTCCACTGGATCATCGACACCTACCGACTCACCGCCGCCGACACCGTCCTCCAGAAGACCCCCGCCACCTTCGACGTCTCGGTGTGGGAACTGTTCGCCACCCTCGCCGTCGGTGCCCGACTGGTCATCGCCCGCCCCGACGGACACACCGACCCCGCCTACCTCGCCGCCACCATCGACGACCACCAGGTCACCGTCACCTCCTTCGTCCCGTCCATGCTCGCGGCCTTCGCCCACGCAGCCCCGGCAGCATCCCTGAAATCGCTGCGCGCCCTGCTCGTCGGCGGCGAGGCATTCGGCGCCGACGTCGTGGCCGCCGCGCGAAACACCATGCCCCACACCGCACTACACAACCTCTACGGCCCCACCGAATTCACCGTGCACGCCACCGCCCACCCCATCACCGACAGCGACACCGGCAGCACCCCCATGGGCACCCCGGTCTGGAACGTCCGCGCCCACGTCCTCGACACCCGCCTGCGTCCGGTCCCACCCGGCGTAGCGGGCGACCTGTACCTCGCCGGGAACCAGATCACCCGCGGCTACCACGCCCGCCCCGGCCTCACCGCGGAACGGTACGTCCCCGACCCGTTCACCTCCGGCCTGCGGATGTACCGCACCGGCGACCGCGCCCGCCTCCTGCGCAGCGGCGAACTGGAATACCTGGGCCGCACCGACTTCCAGGTGAAACTCCGTGGCCTGCGCATCGAACTCGGCGAAATCGAAACCGTCCTCGCCGAACACCCCACCGTCGCCCGCGCCGTCGCCGCCGTCCACACCGCCGGAACCGGAGACCGGCTCGTCGCCTACCTGGTGCCCACCGTTCGCATGCGCATCGACACCGACGCCGTCCTCGCCCACGCCGCCGCCGAACTACCCGACTACATGGTCCCGACCACCGTCATGGTGCTCGACACCGTGCCGATCACCGACTCCGGCAAACTCGACCGCAAACACCTGCCCGAACCCGTCTTCGACGTGGCGGAATTCCGAGAACCGGAATCCTGGCTGGAAAGCGAGGTCGCCCGCGTCTACGGGCACGTCCTCGGCATGGCCCGCGTCGGCGCCGACGACGACTTCTACGCACTCGGCGGCAACTCCCTCAAATCGGTGCAGGTGGTCAGCGAACTCCGCGAGGAACTCCACTACGAGATCCCCGTCAGCTGGATCCTGTCCGACCCGCGCCCCACCGACCTCGCCAAACGCATCGAAAGCGGTATGCGCACCGGCGACATCCACACCGAACCTGCCACACCCGGATTCGACGTTCTGCTACCGATCCGCACCACGGGCACGCAACACCCGCTGTTCTGCGTCCATCCCGCCTCCGGTCTGGCCTGGAGCTACCGGCCACTCGCCGAATACCTGACCGAGGACCGGCCGATCTACGGAATCCAGTCACCACAACTCAGCGGCGAAACCGGCCCGACCACCATCGAGCACACCGCCCGCCGCTACCTCGACGAGATCCGCACCATCCAGCCGCACGGCCCGTACCACCTGCTCGGTTGGTCGCTCGGCGGCCAGATCGCCCACGCCATCGCCGCCGAAATCCGCGCCGCCGGAGAACACGTCGCGCTACTGGCCTTACTCGACGCCGAAGCCGACGGATTCGATCGCGCGGCGCTCACCACCGTGACGGCCGGGGAACTCGTCGCCAATCTCGGCCCCGTGATGGGGATCGACTTCGTACCCCCCGACGCCACCGCCGAGGAAGCCGCCGCGCTGATCGAACAGAAACTGGGGGAGCGGCTCGGCATCGACGCCGCCCTCATCCAGCGCATGACCGACGCCTACAACCAGTCCCTCCAGGCAGCCGCAAACTGGCGACCACCGGTACTCGACTGCGACATGCTGTATTTCACCGCCACCCGCGAACGCCGTGCCGACGCTGCCGGTCACCACGGATGGGCATCGTACGTCCGCGGGCACATCACCGATGTCGACATCGACGCGACCCACCTGGCCATGACCGAACCCGCGATCCTGGCCGACATCGCGCGCGTCTTGAACGAACAACTCGATCGGGAAGCGGCCGGACACAGCGGCTGACCGCCTCCCAGTACTACCGGGCGAACTTCAGGGAACTCGGTACGTATGGATGTACAAGCCTTCGAAGCACACGCGACCGACGCCGAACTCGACGATCTGCGCGCACGATTGGCCGCGGCGCGGTTCCCGGAACCCGAGACGGTCTACCGGCCGGGGCCCGACCCGCGCCGGTGGGATCAGGGCGTTCCCCGTGCCGACCTCGTCGAGGTCGTGCGCTATTGGCGCGACGAATACGACTGGCGATCGTTCGAAGAGCACCTGCACCGGATCGGCCAGTTCCGCACGACCATCGACGATCTCGGAATCCACTTCCTACACCGCCGCTCTCCGCGCGCGGACGCCACACCACTGATCATGACGCACGGTTGGCCGGGGAGCATCGCCGAATTCACCCACCTCGTCGACGAATTGGCGGACCCGGCCGATGCCGACACACCGGCGTTCCACGTCGTCGTCCCGTCACTGCCGGGCTTCGGCTACAGCGACAAACCGACCACCACCGGCTGGGGTACCGAAAAGATCGCGGCCGCCTGGGTCGAACTCATGAGCAGGCTCGGCTACCGCGAGTTCGTGGCCCACGGCGGCGACTGGGGCGGCAATATCACCACAGTGCTCGCCGGGAGGTTCCCCGACCGCGTTCTCGGCATCCACACCCTGTTCGCCGAGGCACCGCCCGGGCTCAGCACCCACGGGCTGACGCCCACCGAACGGCGGTGGGCCGAGGAAACCCGCGACTTCTGGCAGTTTCGCGCCGCCTACGCCAAGCAGCAGGCGACCCGACCACAGACCATCGGCTACTCGCTCGTCGACTCACCCGTCGGGTTGCTGGCCTGGATCCTCGACAAGTTCGCCGAATGGTCCGACACCGCCGACAGCCCGTTCGAAACGATCTCGATGGATCGCGTCCTCGACGACGTCACCCTGTACTGGTTGACCCGCACCGGTGCCTCCGCGGCCCGCATCTACTACGAGAGCCACAACTCGCTCGACCCGGAGCTCCGGGTGGATATTCCGTCGGCGATCACGATGTACCCCGCCGACATCGAGAAATGCCCGAGACCGTGGGCCCAGCAGCGTTATCGGCGGATCGTGCGGTGGGCGACGCCGCAGACCGGAGGACACTTTCCTTCGCTCGAGGTCCCGGAGTACTTCGTGACGGACCTCCGGGAAGGGCTCGCGGCGGTTCTGGCCGCCGACCGGTGACGGGGTCATCGTGTTTCGGTGAACATGCCGTCGAGCACGGCACGCAGTTCGGCATGAGCCGCAGCCAAGGCCTTCTCCCGTGAGCGTGACGCGGCCACGAACATCGCGAGCTCGTTGAGACCGCCCAGCAGCAGGTGGGCGAGCACCTTCGGATCGTGCCGGGGGAGCAGTTCGCCTTGGTCGTGTGCCGCGACGAGCAGGTTCTTCACCAGTCCGAGGGAGCGTCCGCCGTCGATCTCGCGCCAGCGTGCCCAGCCCAACGCGGCGGGCGCCTCCACGAACAGGATCTGCCGGACCGTCTCGTCGGCCAGTTGATCCACGAAAGCGTGGCTGACCGCGCGCAACCGTTCGACCGGTCGCCCTGTGTGCGCATGGGCCGACAAGGTGTCGACCACGCCGTGGTCGACGGACGCGAAACAGGCTTCCATCAGCCCCACCATGCTGCCGAAGTGGTGATACAACGCTCCCCGCGTGACGCCCGCGGCCTCGCACACCCGTGCCGTCGTCACCTCGGCGAAGCCGTGCTCGGCGAACAACGCCGTGCCGACCTCGATCAACCTCGCCCGAGTTCGTGCCGCGCTCGCTTCGCGAACCGTCGTCATCTTGCCTTCTCTCCTCCCATGACATACACATTGTATGTGACATACAGTTTGTATGTGAAAGCGAGGGAGTGGTTGCGATGCTGAAGATGAAGTCCACCTGCGAAACCTGTGCCGCGTCGTTGAGCGACGACGCCGAGGCATTCATCTGCAGTTATGAATGCACCTACTGTCCGACCTGCACGGCGGATCACCGGGTGTGCCCGAACTGCGCGGGGGAGTTGGTCCGGCGGCCGCGACGCACCACCGGGGTCGCCGAGATCGCGCGGCGGGCACCGGCACGGCTGCGCCGCAAGATCCGGGGGACCGGTCGATGAGTGCGACCGCACTACCCAGCGGAGGCATCGCGCACTGGTTCCCAAGCCGGTCCGGGGCACCCACGCTGGTGGTCCTGCCCGCACTCGGGGTGAATGCCCGCCACTACCAGCGCTTCGCCGAAACGGCGTCAGCACAGGGGTTTTCCGTGGTGACGTTGGACTATCGCGGCCAGGGTGACAGCACCCTGACCATTTCGCGGACTACGCGATTCGGCTACGCCGACCTGGCGACCGGCGACCTGACCGAGGCCATCGCCTGCGCACGTGAGCGCGGGGACGGCCCGCTACTGCTGGTCGGCCACAGCCTCGGCGGACAACTGACCGCCGCGCTGGAGTCGATATCGCCGGGGGAGTTCGACGGCCTCGTGCTGGTCGCCGCAGGCACACCACACTGGCGAGCGTTCACAGGGTGTGCTCGCCTGGCACCCTTGATCCTCCCGACCGTTTTCGCTGCAACGGCCCGTCTGCGAGGCGTGTTCGACGGCCGCCGATTCGGCTTCGGCAGACAGTCGGCGCAGCTGATCGGAGACTGGGCGCGCATGGCCCGAACAGGGTGGTGGTCCAAGACCCCGGCGAACCGCTCGAGCCGCAGCTTCCCATTGTTGGCGATGTCGTTCGGCGACGACGGTCTGGCACCGGCATCCGCCGTGGACGCTCTGGTGCGACTGTTCCCAGGAGCGAGGACCACGCGCACGCACTTCGATGATCCAGCGGGCCATACCGGATGGACGAAGCAGCCTGATGTGGTTGTCGAGGGGTTGGCTAGATGGGTGACGGAAGCCCTCACGCCAGAGAATCGGGGATGAGCCACACATTCGTAGAGATTCGCCTTACTTGACATAATGTGCATTATCGGCGTTCCAACGCGGCCGGTCGGAGGAAGTTTGTGTGCGCATTCGTGCAGTGAGTGCACTGCTGCATTGCGTGCCTCCGCGCCCTCAGCCCTTTCTCTGGCTCGAACGCCGCGCCTGGCCTGGCCGGACCACAACGCCGCAGATGCGTTCGACTGGTAGGAGTTCCGGGATGGATGCGAACGCCAATGCCTCATTCATGACAATTCAGGATGAATGCCCGGTCCGGCGGTGTTGGGTTACGAAGATCCGGGCCCTGCACTCCCCCTCCACTTCCCCGCTCCTAAGTTTCGTCACAGTGACGAAACGTTTGGTTCGAACGCGTCGCGTGGGATATCGGCATCGCCGCCATCACCCCGGAGCCGGGTCTGTCGATTCTCGCCGCCACCGACACCGACTGATGTGAAAGGCGGTGAACCAGCAGGTTGTGTGCTGCTCGGCGGCGGCGAAGGCCGCGACCCCCGAACGGGCGTGGGACACCGCAGGACTCAGGGGGCGAAGCGCAGCGCGACCTCGGCGGAGACCGGGCGGGCCCGGCAGGCCAGGACGTGCCCCGCGGTGATCTCCTCGTCGCTGATCGCCAGTAGTGGGTCGTCGTCCATCATGACCTGTCCGGATTCGACGGTGGCGCGGCAGGTTCCGCAGGAGCCGCCGAGGCATGAGTACGGCAGGTCCTCGCGGTGGTCCAGGGCGGCATCGAGGATGGATCGGTCCCTCGACATGTCGAAGGTGAGGGTCGGACCGTAGCCGGTCACGGTGACGTGGCTGCTGGCCGTGTCCGCCGCCGGGACCGACGCGCTCGAGGTGCCGGTGTCGAAGAGTTCGAACTGGATTCGCGAACGATCCACGCCACGTGCGGTGAGCTCGGTGACCGTTCGGGACACCAGATCTCGCGGGCCGCACAGGAACCAGTGGTCGGCATCGGCGAGCTCGGCCGGGTCGATTCGGCCGCGCCGGTAGGACACTGCCTCCGTCGACCGGGGCAGGGTGCTCGTGCCCTGCTGTGATAGCTGGTGCCGTATCCGCAGTCGATCCGGGAACCGATCGACGAGTTCGTGCAGTCGGTCGGCCAGCATGATGCCGCCAGCGGCACGGTTGCCGTAGCACAGGGCAACCGTACTGTGCGGTTCGGACTCGAGCACGGCGGCGATGATGGCGGCGATCGGGGTGATACCGCTACCGGCCGCGACCGCGGCGTAGTGCCGCCGCGCCGCGGGGTCGAGAGACGGCGTGAACGTGCCCGCTGGTTCGGCGACGTACAGGACCGAACCCGTGATCCGGCCGTCGAAGACGTAGGTGGAGAACGTCCCCGCGTCCTGTCGTTTCACGCCGATCCGTAACCGCCCGGCGCCGGGTGGGTCGCACAGGGAGTAGCTGCGCCGGATCGGTTCGCCGTCGCGGGTGCCGCGTACCACCAGGTGCTGGCCAGCGGTGTAGCGGAAGCTGTCGGAGAGGTCGGCCGGGACGGTGAATTCGACGATCGCGCTGTCGCGGGTGTCGCGCATGACCGAGCGGACCGTCAGCCGGTGGAAGCCGCGAGCCGGTCCGTGTGGGAGCGGATCGAACAAGGTCTTGCGCGGGGACAGTAGCGGCGCGGCGAGCAGGCGACGAGCATGGTCCAGGCCCACACCACCGAGCGCGGTCGCGGTGTGCGCCAGCGTTTCCGGATGCAGAACCGCGCTCGGCCGGTCCAGCAGACCGGCGATGCGGGCGACCGCCCGCCCGACCCGCTCGTCGCGTGCTCCGGCGGCCAGCCCGATACCCGCCAGGTGTCCGGCCAGTCGCATCCGCGCCTGTCCACTCGCGTCGACGTGCGGCATGGCCAGATCGAAGAGTTTGGTGATCATCCACGCGTCGTCGATGGCCGCGGCCGCGGCCCGGAACCAGCGACGAGGTAACTCGTGGTCACCGGCGGCCAGTATCTCGCGCAATTGGAGGGCCTGCAATGCGGAGACCGTCATCCCCTGACCGAAGGCCGGACTGAAGCTGCACACCGCGTCGCCGAGGACAAGCAGCCCGTCGGGGAACCGGGACAGACGCTCGTAGCGGCGCCGCTGGTTGGCCAGGTAGCGGTAGGTGGCGACATCGGTGAGCGGTTGTGCCTCCACCAACGCCCGGCGCACATCCGGCGGGGCCACCGAGGCGGCGAAGCGCCAGTAGCCGTCGGGGTCGGTCGGCGGGTGATCGTTGCCGTAGCCGATCAGGGTGAGCAGGTGTCGGCCGTCCTCGACCGCGAACATCGCCAGACCGCGAGCAGGGTCCTGGTGGGAGACGATGATCTCCTTGTCTTCGACGACGCCCGCGGGCAGCCGGATGTACCGGCTGGCGTACATCATGTCGATCCGCACGCCTTCCTCGGGCGGCCGTTCGTAGCCCGACTCGGCGAGCCAGTCCCCGATCGGACCGTGCCTGCCCAGGCAGCTGACGACCAGATCCGCCGCGAGCTCACCCACACCGTCGACTCGGACGCCACGCACCCGTTCGGCGGCAGCGTCGTAGTCCAGGGCTTCGGCGGTGTGGCTGTCGAGGATCACGACGTTCGGCAGCGCCCGAACGCGTTCGCGCACTCGCCATTCCAGGAACGGCCTGCTGGCTTGCAGTACCGAGTACCCGCTGTCGGATCGGCGCAGTGTGTGGCCCGACAGCGACATCCGCATCTCGGTGAGCGCGCGGCACTCGACCGCGCCGTCGGCGAGCAGCCGCGCGGTCAGGCCGGGGAACAGTTCCTCGAAGATCTGCGTTCCCCGCGCCAGCAGGGCGTGCACGTGCCTGCCCTGCGGCACGCCGCGCCGATCCCCCGGCGCGGACAGGTCGTCGCGTTCGATCACGGTGACCTGCGCGAAGCTCTCGCTGAGTATCCGTGCGGTCAACAGCCCGGCCATGCTCGCGCCCAGCACTATGGCGTGGGTCCGCTCTTCTGCCACTTGGTCCTCCGACATCGTTGTCCGGCGACTGCGGCGACCGGTTCGTCGCCCAACACCACCGTGAGACTCTTCGGTAGAGTAGTCTCACGCAGTGACGGGGTGTCAAGAGTTCCCAGCGTCCGAGCGGAGTAGAAAGAGCCATGACCTTCTCGACCCGGTCCACCGACGAACTCCTCGACACCGCCGTGGAGCTGATCGCCGAGTCCGGCCTCGACAGGCTGACGCTCACCATGGTCGCCGAACGGGCAGGCGTCTCACGGGCCACCGCCTACCGCGAGCTCGGCGACAAGAAGGCACTGATCTCCGCGATCGGACGCCATGAGATCGGGCGGATGGTCGCGGCGGCGTACGGCACGCTCGACCTGCTCGCACCCGTGGCCGATATCGCCCGGTCAGCAACTCTTTTCACGCTCGGGTACTTGCGCGCGCACGCGGCGTTCGGCTATCTGCGCGACCACGAGCCCGCCTGGCTGCTGACCATCGCGATCCGGAACGATCAGTCCGAGCAGAACCTTGTCGAGACCGTCGCCGCCTTCGCCGAGCCGCTCGTCGCCGTGCGGGGCGACGCCGCACTCGCCCTGCCTCCGCGCCAGGCCGCCGAGGTCATCGTCCGGACGGTCCTGTCGCACGTACTGCTACCCGACAGCAGTCTCAGCGACGAGCAGGTCGCCGAGACTGCTGCTCGGGCGATCACCCAGCGGTGAGATTCACCAGCTGTACCGTCTCACGATTCAGCGGCGGACCGCTGCCGAATGGCAAGCTGTCGAGTCCGGGGATGATCGTCACCGACCGACACACCCATGGATAGGCCGACCTGATGGAACTGACAAACCAGGCAAGCAGTCAAGGTGATCAGCCTGTTCGCGCCGGTGCTCGAGCGGGGACCCGTCGGCCGGATGAGTGCCGCGGTCGAGTATCCGGTCTCGCTGGCGGTCGAGGCCTTCGCGCGGTCCCGCTCACCACGCTCGGCGTGCTGCTGCTGCGGCACAGCGTGGCGCAACAGCGTGCGGTCGTCGTGGCGGCGGCGCTGATCGGCGTCCAGTTAGTGAGTCTCCTCATCTGCCTGCCGGTACGAGGGTTTCGTCCTCGCGACGGTGATCCAGGCCGAGGCGATGCATACCACGCAGGTCATAGGCGTGGGTGGCCGCGAATCCGAGGATCAACCCGATGGCGAGACCGGCGATGGTCATCCAGAGGCCACGGCTCAGGCCCGCCTCGAAGCTGCCGTCGAAGAACATGATGGCGCGCACCGCCAGGTAGATCTGGTGCATCGGTTCGAACGAGGCCAGGTCGGCGATCCAGCGCGGAGTCGCTTCGAGCGGGATGGTGCCCGAGGACGAGGGGATGCCGAGGACGACGAATACGATGAGGTTGATCATCAGGCCCGCGGTGCCGAACGTGGCCATCACCGACAGTCCGGTCACCGCGATCGCGATGACCGCCAAGGTGCCGTAGAGGAACAGCATGAGTGGGCGTTCGATGCTCATGTCGAGCAGGCCGCCGACGCCGAGGAACGCGGCCGAGGCCAGTGGGGCGCTGATGACCGCGATGGCCCATTTGATGAGCAGGGTGCGCCAGCGGCTGATGCGGGCGGGGCTGGTCGGCTTGTGCCACGGCCCGTACTCGGCGGGGACGAAACCCAGGGAGCCGTCGACGAGGGAGTTGATCATCATGGCCCCGCTGAAGCCGACGATCAGCAGGACGAGGGTGTAGAAGAACGCGGCGAGGCCCTGGCCGGTGCCTTCGGGCAGTGGGTGGTAGGCGCTGACGACCACGTCGATGGGGTGGGCGAGTTGCAGTTGGGCGGCGCCGCTGAGTGGCGTGCCGCCGATCGCGGCGCGCACCTGTTCGGCGAGTTGGGTGCCGACGGTCGCGTCGACCTCGGTCATCGCCTTGTCCGCGATGGTGTGCATGATCTGCGCGGCGAGGGTGCCCGCGCGGGGGTTGGTGAGGACGGAGATCATCGGCTGTTCGACGTCGCCGGTGACGACCGAGGCGGCGCCGAGGATGGCGACACGTTTGGTGAAGTCGCCGGGAATGATGATGGCGCCATACACCTCACCGTTGCGCAGCTGGCGGTGGGCCTCGTTGATGCCGACGGTGCGAAGGTCGATCTTCTCGGCGGGAATCCGCTCGCCCAGCGCGGTGGTGATCTGCGCGCCGAGGTTGGCGGGTCTGCCCGCGAGTGTGTCGCCGACATCCTGGTTGACCAGGGCGATCGGGAAGTCGTGCAGGTGCTTCTCGGGGTCGGCGGTGTAGCCGAGGTACATGGTTCCCAGGAGCGCGGCCAGCACGGTGACCAGCGTGATCGGCGCTAACCATTCACGGATCGGCATGCTGCGCGGCGGGCGCGTCGGCGCGGTGTTGTCAGTCATGGCACCGTCAATGTAGTCACCGACTACAAAGTAGTCAATGCAAACATTCGGGGGTGTGTCGGATATCCTGCTGGCACCATGTCCTTGCATTCGCGCTACCACCACGGCGATCTGCGCGCCGCCTTGCTGCAGCATGCCGAGGCGACGCTGCGAACGGTCGGCGCCGACGGCCTGTCGCTGCGTCAGCTCGCCCGCGACATCGGCGTCAGCCACGCGGCGCCCAGCAGACATTTCCGCGACAAGCAGGCCTTGCTCGACGCCCTGGCCGTGACCGGTCTGCGGCGACTCGGCGCTTGCTTCGAAGAGGCGGAGACCGACGGCCCGATCACGACGCGCCTGCGAACCATGGCCCACACCTACCTGCGTTTCGCGGTCGACAACCCGGAGCTGCTGCCGCTGATGTTCGCGCGCAGGCACAGCTCGACCGAGACCGAGATCCACGAGGCCGCCGAGCGGGCCTTCGCCGTACCCATCGCGCTGATCGCGCAAGGTCAGGCCGCGGGCGAGATCATCCCCGGCGATCCCAAACGCATCGGGGTCACCGCGCTGGCGGCGCTCCAGGGGCTCGCGACCTTCGTCGGTTCCGGCTACACCGCCGACTACGACGCCGAGCTGCTTCTCGACGACCTGGTCAGCCACCTGACCCTCGGCCTACTCCCCCGCCGGACTTCCTCGGGTGGCGCGACCGGGTGACGTGCAGTACGTTGCGAGGTTGCGGTGGCGCCGAAAAGCCCTGCTGTGACATTCCATTCGCATTCAGATAGGTGTCACCGACATGACTACAGCCCTCGCCCCATCACCGGTGCAGCGACGCAACCCGGTATTGGTGTGGCTGGTCTTCCCGATCATCACGTTCGGGATCTACTTCTTCGTCTGGTACTACAAGATCCACAAGGAGATGGCCGAGCAGCGCCGTGACCCCGAGGCCCCGGTCACCGGTCCTCTGCTGGTGATGCTGTTTCTGTCGTGGACCGGGATCGGTTTCATCGTCAGTTACTGGCGGACCGGTAACCGGATCAGGGCCACCCAGGAGAGCGCCGGGATCGAGCCATCGTGCAGCCCGGCGATCGGGTTCCTGCTGAATCTTGTTCTCGGACTGGGGATTCTGTACTACCAGCTCGAACTGAACAAGGTCGCCGCCCCCGAGCGCGACCAGTAGGCCGACCTGACGGCCCTCCCCCCGGCGGGATTCCCAGGGGGAGGGCCTTTTTCAGGCGCCGACGTAGGCGGCGAGGTGCTCGCCGGTGAGGGTGGAGCGGGCGGCGACGAGGTCGGCGGGCGTTCCCTCGAAGACGATCTGACCGCCGTCGTGGCCCGCACCGGGACCGAGGTCGATGATCCAGTCGGCGTGGGCCATCACGGCCTGGTGGTGCTCGACGACGATGACGGACTTGCCGGAGTCGACGAGGCGGTCGAGCAGCCCGAGGAGTTGTTCGACGTCGGCCAGGTGCAGACCGGTCGTCGGTTCGTCGAGGATGTAGACCCCGCCCTTGTCGGACATGTGGGTGGCCAGCTTCAGGCGCTGGCGTTCACCGCCGGACAGGGTGGTCAGCGGCTGACCGATGGTGAGATAGCCGAGGCCGACCTCCGTGAGATGAGTGAGGATCTTGTGAGCCGCCGGTGTGCGTGCCTCCCCCTCGCCGAAGAACTCCCGCGCCTCGTCGACGGGCATCGACAGCACCTCGCTGATGTTCTTGCCCGCGAAGGTGTAGTCGAGGACTTCGGCCATGAACCGTTTGCCCTCGCACACTTCGCAGACGGTCGACACGCCCGCCATCATGGCCAGGTCGGTGTAGACGACGCCCGCGCCGTTGCAGTTCGGGCACGCCCCTTCGGAATTGGCGCTGAACAGGGCGGGCTTGGCCCCGGTGGCCTTGGCGAAGGCTTTGCGGATGTGGTCGAGCAGGCCGGTGTAGGTGGCGGGGTTGCTGCGGCGCGAACCCTTGATGGGGGCCTGGTCGATGGAGACGACGCCTTCGTCGATCGGGATGGAGCCGTGCACGAGCGAGCTCTTGCCCGAACCGGCCACACCGGTGACGGCGACGAGCACACCGAGCGGAATGTCGACGTCGACCTTGCGCAGGTTGTTGGCGACGGCACCACGGATCGGCAACGCGCCCGTGGACTTTCGCACCGTGTTCTTGACCGAGGCGCGGTCGTCGAAGTGACGGCCGGTGACGGTGTCGCTGGCGCGCAGCCCGTCGACGGTGCCTTCGAAGCAGATCGTTCCGCCCTTGGAGCCCGCGGCGGGACCGAGGTCGACGATGTGGTCGGCGATAGCGATGGTTTCGGGCTTGTGTTCCACGACGAGCACCGTGTTGCCCTTGTCGCGCAGGCGCAGCAGCAGGTCGTTCATGCGCTGGATGTCGTGGGGGTGCAGGCCCGCGGTGGGTTCGTCGAAGACGTAGGTGACATCGGTGAGCGAGGACCCGAGGTGGCGGATCATCTTGACGCGCTGCGCCTCACCGCCGGACAGGGTGCCCGAGGGGCGCGACAGCGACAGGTAGCCGAGGCCGATCTCGACGAACGAGTCGAGGGTGCCGCGCAACGATTCCAGGAGCGGCGCCACGGACGGATCGTGGATCGTCTTGACCCATTCGGCGAGGTCGGTGATCTGCATGGCGCAGGCGTCGGCGATGCTCTTGCCCTTGATCTTCGACGAGCGCGCTTCGGCCGAGAGCCGGGTGCCGTCGCAGTCGGGGCAGGTGCCGAAGGTGACGGCGCGTTCGACGAAGGCCCGCACATGCGGCTGCAGCGACTCGACGTCCTTGGACAGCATCGACTTGCGGATCTTGGGGATCAAGCCCTCGTAGGTGAGGTTGATGCCGTCGACCTTGATCTTGGTCGGTTCCTTGTAGAGCAGGTCGGCGAGCTGCTTCTTGGTGTACTTCTTGATCGGCTTGGCGGGGTCGAAGAAGCCGCTGCCCTTGTAGATTCGACCCATCCAGCCGTCCATGCTGTAGCCGGGGATGGTGAACGGGCCTTCGTCGAGGGACTTGTTCTCGTCGTAGAGCTGGGTGAGGTCGATGTCGTTGACGGTGCCCTTGCCTTCGCAGGTGGGACACATGCCGCCGGTGACGGAGAAGCTGCGGCGTTCCTTGACGGTGACCCCGTTCTTCTCCACCGCGACCGCGCCGGAACCGCTGATGGAGGCCACGTTGAACGAGAACGCCTGCGAGGAGCCGATGTGGGGGTCGCCGAGGCGGCTGAACAGGATGCGCAGCATGGCGTTGGCGTCGGTGACGGTGCCGACCGTGGAGCGCGGGTCGGCACCAAGACGCGACTGGTCGACGAGAATGGCGGTGGTGAGCCCGTCGAGGACGTCCACGTCGGGGCGGGCCTGGCTGGGCATGAACCCTTGGACGAAGGCGCTGTAGGTCTCGTTGATGAGGCGCTGGGATTCGGCGGCGATGGTGCCGAAGACCAGGGAGCTCTTCCCGGAGCCGGAGACACCGGTGAACACGGTGAGTCGGCGCTTGGGGATTTCGACGCTGACATCACGCAGGTTGTTCACCCGGGCACCGGTGACCCGGATCAGGTCGTGGCTGTCGGCAGGCGCGGGCGCTGCGGTCTTGCTCATGGGTCTCCTCGGTCGTTCGGCGTCCACCGAATCTAGCGGTCGGGTCCGACGTGTTTCGTCTGCTGGATGCGAATCATGTTGCCCGCCGGGTCGCGGAAGGCACAGTCGCGGATACCGTAGGGCTGGTCGGTGGGTTCCTGCACCACTTCCACGTCGCCTGCCTGCAGTTTCTCGAACAGGCCGTCGAGGTCGTCGGTGGCGAGGTTGATTCCGGCGTAGGTGCCCTTGGCCATCATTTCGGTGATGACGCGCTTCTCGTCGTCGGTGATGCCGGGGTCGGCGGCGGGCGGGTGCAGGACGATCGCGGTGTCGGGCTGGCCTTGCGGGCCGACGGTGATCCAGCGCATGCCGTTGTAGCCGACGTCGTTGCGGACTTCGAAGCCGAGGGTGTCGCGGTAGAAGGTCAGCGCGGCGTCGGGGTCGTCCTGGGGCAGGTAGCTCTGGTGGATGGTGATGTTCATGGGCTCGACGCTAACGGTCGCCGGAACCGGTTGCTTCTCGATTCCTGATCGGTCGTGTCACCGCTTTGGCCACGCAGGAGGGGATGCCGTCGGTCGGGGCGTTCTGCTGTCGGTAGACGCTCGGCGGGACACCGACGAGTTCGGTGAAGCGTGTGCTGAAGGTGCCGAGTGAGGAGGATCCGACGGCGAAGCAGACCTCGGTGACGCTCATCTCGCCCAGACGCAGCAGGGCCATGGCGCGTTCGATGCGCCGGGTCATGAGGTAGGAGTAGGGCGATTCGCCGTAGGCGAGGCGGAATTGGCGGCTCAGGTGTCCGGCGGACATGTGCACGCCTCGGGCGAGCGCTTCCACGTCGAGGGGTTTGTGGTATTCGCGATCGATGCGGTCGCGCACGCGGCGCAGCCGGGCGAGGTCGCTCAGATGCTGGTGGCGTGGGCCGGTCATGGACCGATCGTCGCATGTCGTGACGATGCCCCGTCGAGCACGGTTGCCAGGTGTGCGCGGAAGTGCGGGCAGGTGCGGAAGTCCTCGGCGTCGCAGTCGAGGACGTGGGTGACCGCGTCGAGGGCGGTGCGGGTGCGGGCGAGTTGTTCGGTGAGCCGGTCGCGGTGCGTTCGCAGGATGTGGCGGCGGGTGTCGCGGTCGGGGCCGCGGGTGAACAGCGCTGCCAGGTCTTCGAGAGAGAGTCCGGCTTTCTTGCCGAGGACGACCATGGCGATCGTGTCGATGTCGGTGTCGCGGTAGATCCGTCGGCCCGCGGAGTCGCGGGTAGGGGTGAGCAGTCCCTGGTCTTCCCAGTGCCGCAGTACGTGGGTCGCGAGTCCGAAGCGGGTCGCGACCTCACCGATGGTCGCCATGGTCGAACTCTAGGCGGTGTGCAGACGGTAGCGGGTGACGAGGGCGACGGGATACCAGGGCAGACGGATGTTCTCGCGGTCGATGCGGCCCGCACTGTGGCGGATCTCGCGGGTGCGGGCGAAGCGGAAGTCGTAGACAGTGGCGGTGGCGCCGGGGCGCAGGACCCGATGGATCTCGGAGAAGGCGGCGGTCAGGTCGGGCCATTCGTGCATGCTGAGGCTGGAGACGATCAGGTCGATGCTCGCGTCGGGGTAGGGCAGGTCGGTGACGTCGCCGACGGTGAGTTCCGTCCGGTGATCGGTGAGGTTGTGCCGGGCGATGTCGATCATGTGGGGCGACAGGTCGAGGCCGTGCAGTGTCAGGTCCGGGCGTCGGGTCGCGATGTGTGCCAGGAGCTTTCCGGGCCCGGTGCCGAGGTCGAGCACGGTGGCGCCCGGGGCCGCGGTGGTGTCGACGTCGGCACTGATGCGGCGGTAGAGGCCGGTGAGCAGGCGGGTGGCGCGCCGGTCGTAGTGCAGGCTCTCGCGATGTCCGAAGGTGGTCATGGCACCACTGTCGGTGTTCAGGTCGACCTGAAGTCAAGCGGCTAGCGCGGGCGCAGGACCAGGATGCCGGGGACGGTGCGCACGTACTCGAGCAGCGGGGTGTCGACGACCTTGCCGTGCTCGGCCAGTGAGGAGGCGTTGCGGAACATCGGGCCGTCGGTGGTGTGGACCAGGATCCCGACGTGGGTGACGTCCAGGCCCGCCGTCGGGGTGTAGGCGCCGATGAAGTCGCCGGTGCGCAGCCCGGCGACCACTCCCCCGTCGACCGCGCCGGTGGGGATGTGGGTGACGGTCCGGTCGACGACTGGGACACCGGGCAGGAAGGTGGTGCCGTCGGCTTTGGCATTGAGGTGTTTGTTCGTGGTGACCGCGGCCGGACTCAGGTCGGCGGTGATGTCGGTGGCCGAGATCCGTGCGGTGTGCGCCCAGTCGGTGAAGAAGTGTTTGCGGTGGGTGAATTCGACCCGGCTGTCGATGTAGCGGGCGGCGATCAGGTTGTCGACGAACTGGTCGGTGGTGGCCGAACGCGAAGCGGCGTCGACGTAGTCGAGGAAGGTGAAGCAGTCGACGTGGCGCAGGTCGATGACGAGTTGTTCGGGTGTGTCCGCCGAACCGATGAGCATGTTCGCCCCGTAGGGAGTGCCGAGGAGGCGGGCGGAGATTCGTTCGATCCGGACGGCGCGGTCGGTGGTACCCGCGCGGGCACGGGCGTCGAGCATCGCGTCGACCGTGCCCGCGGTGGTGGCGTCGAGCACGACCGGGGCGGCGTGCGCGGGTACGGCGAGGCAGACGACCGCGACGAGTAGGCACAGAACCTGGACAATGGTGCGCAAGACGCCTCCGGCGGGCACGGTCGGTCGAATGTGGGCCGCCCTACGGTAACCGACGGCGGCGACAACCCGGATTGCAAACAATTCGCGACCTTTCCGGCCCTTCGCCTCACCCCGTGTTTCCCGTAACGTTGTCCCAGGTAGTGCGTGTTTCACCAGGGTTCGCGAATGAATAGCTCGGGCAGTTCGTCGACAGCATCGCCGGTTGCGGCGGAAGGGAAACGACATGCGTGCTTTGACCGTAGTGCCGAACCAACCCGGATCGTTGCGGATAGACGATGTGCCGGATCCGGTGCCCGGCCCCAACGAGCTTCTGGTGGACGGTATTTCGCTCGGCATCTGTGGCACCGACCGGGAGATCGCCTCGGGCATCTACGGCTGGGCGCCGCCGGGACGTGAGCGACTCGTTCTCGGGCACGAGTCGCTCGGCCGGGTCCGCACCGCCCCCGAGGGCAGCGAGTTCGCCGCGGGTGACCTCGTCGTCGGCATCGTGCGCAGGCCGGACCCGGTGCCGTGTGGGGCGTGCGCGCACGGCGAATTCGACATGTGCCGCAACGGTGAGTACGTGGAGCGCGGGATCAAGCAGATCGACGGGTACGGGTCGACGTCGTGGGTGGTCGAGGCCGACTACACGGTGAAGCTCGATCCGGCGCTCACCGAGGTCGGTGTGCTGATGGAACCGACGACGGTGTTGGCCAAGGCCTGGGACCAGATCGAGCGGATCAACCAGCGGGCCTGGTTCGAACCGAAGTCGGTGCTGGTCACCGGTGCCGGGCCGATCGGTCTGCTCGCCGCGATGCTCGGGGTGCAGCGCGGTCTGGATGTGCACGTGCTCGACCGTTCCACCGACGGTCCCAAGCCGAAACTGGTCGAGGATCTCGGTGCCACGTTCCACACGGGTTCGGCGCTCGATGTCGGGGAGAAGATCAACGCCGACATCGTGATCGAGGCGACGGCGGCCACCCCCATCGCGGAGCAGCTGCTGCGGCTCAACAATCCGGGCGTGATCATCTGTCTGACCGGAGTGTCGTCGCCGGGCAAGGACTCCGAGATCGACGTGGGCGCGGTGAACCGCAACATCGTGCTCGACAACGCGGTGGTGTTCGGGTCGGTCAACGCCAATCGCCACCATTACGAGCTTGCGGCCCAGGCATTGGCCAAGGCCGATCCGGCGTGGCTCGGCCGGTTGATCACCCGGCGGCTGCCGTTGGAGCGGGCGTTGGAGGCCTTCGACCCGGGTGATCACTCCGATATCAAGGTCGTCATCGATCTCGGCGCGAGCTAGATCGCGCAGCCGTCCGGCCCGCAGGACTCGCCCTCGGCGACGGTGACCAGCGGTGCCGGACGGTCGTTGTATGCGGTGGTGAGTGCCTGGGTGAACACCTCGGTCGGCTGGGCGCCCGACACGGCGTATTTGTTGTCGAACACGAAGAACGGCACACCGGTGACGCCGAGCTGGGCCGCGTCGCGTTCGTCCTGGCGGACGGCGTCGGCGTAGGCGGTTGGGTCGGCGAGGACGGCGCGGACCTGGGGCTCGTCGAGGCCCGCGCGCACGGCGAGGGCGACGAGGCGTTCGGTGTCGGCGAAGACCGGTTCGGTTTCGGCGAAGTTGCCCGCGTACAGGGCGTCGAGCAGCGCTTCCTGGCGGCCCTGTTCGAGGGCGAAGTGCAGGAGCCGGTGCATGTCGAAGCTGCTGCCGTAGTCGCGGCCGGTGCTCTGGTAGGGCAGGCCGAGTTCGGCGGCCTGGGCGCCGATGGCGCGTTCGTTGGCGGCGGCCTGGTCGACGGTGATGCCGTATTTGGCGGCGATGCGCGGGATCACCGGGCCGCTCTCGTCGGCGGGCAGGGTGGGGTCGAGCTCGAAGGAGCGGTGTACGACTTCGACGTCGTCACGGTGCTCGAAATGGTGCAGTGCCTGCTCGAAGCGGGCTTTGCCCAGGTAGCAGAACGGGCAGTTGATGTCGGTCCAGATCTCTACTCTTGTGGTCAAGCGGGGCCTCCTGCGCCACATCGTCGACGGGGTGCGCCCGCCCGGCGGAACACATTCTGGACAGGCGTACAAGTTCGCTCGGTGCAACGCGGGCGACACGGCCGCTATTCCGGCGCGACGGGGAGGACATCATGGCGCTCGAACACAGCGACAGGGGGTGGGTGCAGGTGCCCGACGGTCTGCCGAGACCGAGGGCGCTCGGTGGGTTGTGGGCGGTTCGTCATGCCCAGAGCGAGGCCAACGTCTGGTACGCCGACCCGGCCACCCAGACGCGGCCGATGCGGGGCACCGATGCCGGGATGGATCTCACCGAGTACGGCCGCGCCCAGTCCCGGCGGTTGGGCGGGTGGCTTGCCGCGTTGGCGAGCACGCAGCGTCCGGGTCTGGTGGTGTGCTCCCCCTACCTGCGCGCCCGGCTGACGTGGGCGCTCATGGCCGACGCCGCGGTGCGGGAACGTCGGCGCCCCCCGATCCGCACCCTGGTCGACGAACGGCTGCGTGACCGGGAGATGGGGGTGTTCGAGCTGCATCCCTACCGGGCGATCCGGCGACGCGCCCCCGAAGAGGCGTCGCGGCGCGAGCAGGTCGGCAACTGGGTGTACCGACCACCCGGTGGTGAGTCGCTGGCCGACGTCGCCGTCCGGGTGCGCGCTTTCCTCGACGAGCTCGACGCCGTCGCCCCCGACGAACAGGTGCTGCTGGTGACCCACGACGCGGTGATCGTGTCGCTGCGCTACATCCTCGACGGTCTCGGTGCGCCCGTTCCGGATTCGCTGGAGCCGGTGCCCAACGCCTCGGTGTCGCAGTGGCGGCGGGAGGGCGCGCGGTTGGCGTTGCGGGTGTGGGGCTCGACCGAGCATCTGAGCGGGTCCGAGCGGGACGAGTGAGTGCCGTGCGTGTCGGCGGGGGCGGGGGTTTCGCCACCCCTAGATTGACTGCATGCCGAACCAGGACACCGGACGCGACCGCACCGGCACCGCCGACCTCGACGCGGCACTCGAGTTCCTGACCAGGCTCGGAACCGACGCGCTCGAATGCGGGTACGCCACCGCGGCCGCCGAGCAGATGGTGCTGTCGTGTGCCGGGGCGTGGGGTCTGTCGCAGGTGACGGTGACCGGGATGGGTCGCGTGCTGCTCGTGCAGTGCGACGACGGGCAGGGACATCTGGTCTCGCGGATGGGCGAGGCCGCCGGGCTCGACAGCTTCGACTGCGACCGGATGCGCCGGATCAAGGCGGTAGCGCGAGCGACGGTGACCGAGCGGCTCGACCCGGCGACCGCGTGTCACCGGTTGGCCACCGCTGACGACGGGCCTGCGGTGTTCCCGTGGTGGTGGGTGCAGGCGGGCGGGATGTTGCTGGCGTTCTGCATCTGTGTGCAGATCGGGGGAAGTATCGCGGCGGCGCTGCTGGCGGCGGTCATCCAGCTGGTGGTGAACGTGACCGGACGCGGTTTCGGCGCCTACGGGGTGCCGAAACTGTTCGGCGTCGCCGTCCAGGCGGCGCTGGCGGGCAGCCTGGGCGGGCTGTGTCATCTGGCCGGTTGGTTGACCGTGGCGCAGGCCGCCACGGTCATCGCCACCACCTGGGTGCTGATTGCCCCACTGCCACAGCTGATCTCGACCGCCATCGACATGGTGAGCGCGGACAGCATGTCGGCGCTGGTGCGGGCACTCGGCGCGGGATTGATCATCGGCGGGATCGTGCTCGGTGGGTTGCTCGTGCTGTCGCTGTCGTGGCGTTTCGATCTCGGTGTGGCCGTGAACGCGGACCTGCCGGTGCTGCCGGTGTGGCTGGGGGTGGTGTTCGCGGTTCTCGGCGCGATCGGCAACGCGCTGTTCAATGCCGGTGGCAGTGGGTTGTTGCTGCCCGCCGCGGTGGCGGGTCTGGTGACCGCGTCGGTGAACCAGACACTGATCCATCTGGGCAACATGCCCTCGGCGTGGGCCGGGCCGATCGCCGCGGTGGTGCTCGGTTTCCTCGCGGCGGCGTGTGCGGACCCGTTGCGGTTGCCGATGTCGGCGCTGGCGCTGGTCGGGATCACGGGTGCGTTGCTGCCGGGTCTGATCGTGTGCCAGGGGCTGATCCTGTCGGTGTATCAGGTGTCGGGGGTCGGCTATTTCGTGCAGGCCGGGGCGGTGTGTGTGGCCCTGGGAGTCGGGGCCAGCCTCGGGGTGTATCTGTGGTCGGTGCTGGCGCGGCGCGGTTGACCGAGCGCTACCCGGTAGCGGGGGTGGAACAATGCCGGGGTGGATGTCGCGATCGGTTTGGTGGTACTCATCGGGTCCGCGGCGGCGCTCGCCGCGACCGCGCGTCGTTTCGGGGTGTCCGAACCGCTCGTGCTGACGGTGGCGGGCGTGCTCGCGTCCTATGTTCCGATGGTTCCGCAGGTGCACCTGGAACCGGAGATGGTGCTGCTCGGTCTGCTGCCGCCGCTGCTCTACACGGCGGCGTTGAAGACCTCGCTGGTCGATTTCCGGAAGAACCTGCGCACCATCGCGTCGCTGTCGGTGGGGTTGGTGTTGTTCTCTACGTTCGCTGTGGCGCTGGTGGTGTGGTGGTTGCTGCCGGTGCCGTTCGCGGCGGCGGTCGCGCTCGGTGCGGTGGTCGCTCCCCCGGACGCGGTGGCGGCCACCGCCATAGCGCGGCGTACCGGGATGCCGCGCAGCATCGTGACGGTGCTCGAGGACGAGTCGTTGTTCAACGACGCGACAGCGCTGGTGTCGTTGCGTGGCGCGATCGCGGCGATGGCCGGTGCGGTGACGGTGTGGCAGATCGGTGGCGACTTCCTGCTCGCCTCGGTCGGTGGCGCGGTGATCGGTGCGCTGGTCGCCTCGGTGCTGGTGGTGTTGCGCAAGCGGATCCAGGACCCGGTGCTGGACACGACGGTATCGCTGCTCGCCCCGTTCGTGGCGTACCTGCCCGCCGAGCATGTGCACGCCTCCGGGGTGATCGCGGTGGTGACGTGCGGGATGATCCTCGGTCACGGCGCGCATCGCTGGCAGGGCGCGGCCTCACGGGTCGCCGAGACCACCAATTGGCGCACCGTGCAGTTCATTCTGGAGAGTGCGGTGTTCCTCGTCATCGGGTTGCAGGTGCGCTGGATCGTGGAGGGCGCCTGGCATTCCGGGCTCGATCACACGACGCTGTTCGTGGCGGCGGTGGCGGTGCTGGCGGCGGTGATGCTGGCGCGTCCGGTGTGGGTGTTCACCCCGGTGCTGATCGCCCGGCTGTTCGGGCGCGAGACCGAACCGTTGAGTCATGCGGCGGTGGTGTCGTGGGCTGGCATGCGCGGGGTGGTGACGTTGGCCGCGGTGCTGTTGCTGCCGGATTCGACACCGCAGCTGCCGGTGCTCGAACTGCTGGCGCTGGTGGTGGTAGGTGGCACGCTGCTGGTGCAGGGCACGTCGCTGCCGTGGCTGGTGCGGTTGCTGCGGTTGCGTGGACCCAGCCGTGCCGAGGACGCGCTCACCAAAGCCGATCTGCTGCACCAGGCTTCGGTCGCCGGGCTCGCCGAGCTCGAGCGCAGGATCGGTCCGCACACGCCGGAACCGGTGGTCGAGTCGCTGCGTCAGCGACTCACCTGGCGCACCAATGCCGCGTGGGAGCGACTCGGCCGCCCGGAGGCCGAATGGGTGACCCCCACCGCGGAGTACCGGCGGCTACGGGTGGCGATGCTGGCCGCCGAGCGTGACGCGGTGCTCGCCGTGCGTGACGTGGGCGCGGTCGACTACGAGGTGCTCCAGCATGTGCTGGCCCACCTCGATCTCGAGGAGTCGATGATCGACCGTTTCGACGAGGACGACAGCGACACCTCGCCGGAACCGCTGGGCGGGACCGTCGCGGGTTGCGCGCATCTGGAACAGGCGCCCGATACTCCGGTACCGGCGGGTGAACTGGTGTGCCGTGCGTGTGTGGAGGCCGGGATGCGGTGGGTGCATCTGCGGATGTGCTCGGAGTGCGGGCACATCGGTTGCTGTGAGTCGTCGGTGGGCAATCACGCGACCGGGCACTTCCACGCCACCGCGCACCCGGTGATGCGCAGCGTCGAGCCGGGCGAACAGTGGCGCTGGTGCTACCTCGACGAACTGCTCGGTTAGCGGCGGTGCGAGTAGATCAGGCGCGCGTATTGCGACAGCAGCCGGTCGAGTTCGGTGGGTTCGCCGGTGGCGGCGAGTTGCTGGTATCCGATCAGCATGGCCATGCCGACCTCGGTGACCACGGCGGCGGTTGCGTCGTCTCCGATGACGCTGTCGATCACCCGATGCACGGTGCGTCGGCGTGACTCGTCGATCCGTTTGACGGTGACGTGCACCGATTCGTCGTTGGCAGCCCACGCGCGCAGAGCGGCTTCGGCGCCGTGTTCCAGTCCGCCGGTGAGTTCGGACATGGCGCGCACGTCGGCGTCGGGGTCACCGTGGCCGACGTCGAGGGCGCGTAGCTCGACCATCTGGCGGTTCTCCCAGTGTTCCAGGAGCGCGTCGACGAAGCCCTGCCAGGAACCGAAGTGGTGGTAGAACGAGCCGCTGGTGACTCCGAGCCGACGGCAGAGCACGCCGATGTTGAGACCTTTGAAGCCGAACTCGGCGAGCACCGCCACCGCGGTGTCGAAGTACTGCTCCTTGGTAACCACTCGGGACATCGCGATGCCGTTTCTGTTCGTGCGGGCAGGGCCGAAGAATGCGAACAGTACCCCATCGTATCGAGCGTCCAGATCACCGTAACGAAGTTTATTCTGTGGCCCGAACGCGGCGTGACCGCCTGAAAAGCCAAGCGCTGGAACATAATCGGTGCTCCATGCCGCGCGGGGAGGTCCCGGATGGAATAACGGAGCAGAAGCTCTGTAAAGTATTGTTCAGTACGAACCCCTGTTTCATGGTCCCCCGGGCCGTGCTCGACGCCACCGAAACCACCGTTGCCCGAACAGGTCCCGCTTCCTTCGCGGACGGATCACCCGCAGGATGCCGACAGGCCCGCCGGGAAGCGTTGGCGCACACCTGGTTACGCATCGAAAGGAACCGTATGCCCACGCTGCGCCACCACGGCACCGTCGCCGTGCTCGATCTCGGTGACGGCGAGAACCGCCTCTCTCCAGACCTGCTCACCGACCTCCACACCCACCTCGACACCGTGGTCGACACCGGAGCCCAGGCCCTGGTGACGACCGCAAGCGGCCCGGCCTTCTCCCAGGGTCTCGACCTGAACTGGTTGGCCGCCAACGGCGACCAGGCCGCCGACTACGTGGCCGCCGTGCACCTGCTGTTGGCTCGCGTGCTCACCCTGCCGATGCCGACCGCCGCCGCGATCGACGGACACGCGTTCGGCGCGGGCGCGATGCTGGCACTCGCGCACGACTACCGCGTGATGCGCGCCGATCGTGGGTTCTTCTGCTTCCCCGAGGCCGAACTGCGTATCCCGTTCACCAACGGCATGGCCGCCCTGATCCAAGCCAAGGTCCCCCCGAAGACGGCGATCGCGGCCATGACCACCGCGCGTCGTTTCGAGGGCACCGAAGCGGCCGCGTTCGACCTGGTCGACGCCACCGCGGCCGAGGGTGGGGTCCTCGATGCCGCGCTGGCCTCGGTCGCGCCGCTCGGCGGTAAGGATCAGCAGACCATGACGGCGATCAAAGCGGTGATGTTCGAGTCCGTGCTCGCCGCCCTGCGCGGCCGGAGCTGATCACGGCAGCCGTGGACCTCTGCCCAGGTACACATCCCCGCGATCGTCGGTGGCCCAGCCACCACCGGTGTACCCGTCGAGCACGAAACAGGCGTCGCAGAACTGTTTGCCGAACACCGACAGGTAGATGCTGCGGTATTGGCTGATCGCCCGCATCTTCACCGACTTGTAGGCCGCCTGAGCGGTGGGTTGGGCTTCGAGGAAGGCGTAGCGGCGGAAGTCGGCGACCGGTTCGCTCGAGAACCGGACCAGCCCGAGCCGGTTGAGGTTGCCCAGGTAGTGGTGGTCGCGTTCGGGCATGGCGCACCCGGCCATGTTGGCGATCATGTTGATCCCGTCGGCGAGGCGTTGCGACCCGATCCCGAACGGTGTCTTGGTGCGGATGTCGATGGCCGGTTGGGGTCCGGCGACGGCGAGGAACCGCAGGATACGGGCCTCGTCGGGGGTCAGGTCGTGCAGGATCGGCACGAACGAGGGGTGCACGTCGCGGGGTTGCTGGGCGGAGTCCCAGCCCTCGTTGATCATCGCGTCGCCGATGGTCTTGAGATCGTCGGCGTCGACATCGGAGTCGATGGCGCGCAGCGCGCCCGAGGCGGTTGGCGCCAACCCCAGTGCGCTCAGCGCCGCCCGGCGCAACACGTCGACGCGTTCGTCGATGATGCGCGACATCGGTTCGCCCGCCCGGATGTCGTCGACCAGTTCGGTGGCGGTGTGCAGGGCGCCCTTGGTGACGGCGCCGACGAACTGACGCATGGTGAGTCCGGCGATGCGGGCCAGGCCGACCAGGTCGGTGGGCAGATCGGGGTCGCGTTCGTCGTCCATGCTCACACTCCGAAGACCAGTAGGTGCACGCCGCCGACGAGGGCGCCGAGGATGCCGCCGTGCAGGTACAGCAGCCAGGCGTCCTGTTCGATGGCGGTGTAGAGCATTTCCACGAATTCGTCGGGCGGCAGTTCACGCAGCTTCTCGGTGGCGAGCTGATCGACACTGGCCGCCGTCGATTGGGAGAACTCGATGTCATCGACGAGCCACGGCTTCATCTCGGTGGCCAGGCTCGCCCCGGCGGTGGCCTGGATGGCGTCGAAATGTCGTGGGCCGACGGCCAATCGGGTCACCGAGCGCAGCGGGCCAAGGATGCGGTCGATCTCGAGCTGCAGGAAGTGGGCGATCACCGCGCGGGTCTTGTCCCCGCTCGGCCCGTCGAGCAGTTGTTCGGTGACCACGTCGAGGGTGACGATCTGGTACCCGATCGCGTGCCCCAGGTCAGCCGCCGCCTGATACTGGCGTTTGGCGAATTTCGCGACGCCCCACGGGTATTTGTACCTCGGTTGCGGGGTGGCGGGTTCGAACACCACCTTGATGGCGATGATGTTGACCAGCACACCGACCACCGCACCGCCGAGCACCACGATTAACCATGCCGGGAAGAGATGCACCAGGGTGTGCAACCAACCCGGCAGCTCGATCAGCGCGGGTGTGTCACCGTGCGGGGAGCTGTAGTGCAGCAGTGACAACCACAGCGCCACCACGACACCGAACGGGAAACCCAGCACCCCGCTGCGCGTCATGAACCGCAATTCGGGTGCGCCGAGCCCGTAGATCACATCCTTGAGCAATTCCGGGCGGCGCCGCAGATACCCCACGACCATCAGCTTCACATCGAGCAACTGGTCGATGTTGGCACCGATGAAGTCGAAGGCGCGGTCGGTGATCGCGGGCAGTTCGGCTTCGACCCGCGCGTAGATCGCCTCGCGCCCACGCGGTGGCATGTCGGCCCACAGCTGCGGGTGTTCGGTGGTCATGATCGAATCGACCATCGAGCGCACGTTGGGCAAGGCCACGTGGGCGACCTGGGCGGAGATCTTGCGCGGGTCCATCTGGTCGAAGAAGTCCTTGGCCGTGCCGATCTTGGCGACCGCGTTGTCCACCATCAGGCTGGCCATCTTCTCCGCGCGCGCCGGGATGAAGCCCTGGAAACCGAGGATCCCGCCGGGCGCGAAGGTCGGCAGGATCTGCACCTTGCGCGGCAGCAACGGGAACAGCGTCTTGAGGCCCGGCACGTAGAACCCGGTGAACCGCACCGGCGCGAACAACATGATGACGCCGGTCCAGTTGGTGATCAGACCCGCGATGGCGCTGAAGATCGGAATGCTGATCATGTCGACCCAGAACTTGCTGAGCCCGGTCATCTCTTCCCAGTTCAGCAGGCCGAAGAAGCCCGCCGCCTCGATCTCAGCATTCATCCGGCGTCCACTCCGTCGTGTTCCGAACATCGCGCGTTTCGGTCATCTTAGGTGACTGATCGGGAGGTTCCGGGCAAGTTGGGCGCTTACCCGCAATATCGGAGCAAACCCGCGATCATGTCCAGACCCGGCGTTCCCGCCAGGCCCGTTCGAACGGCAACCGCCACGAGCGTGGGGCGACCAGTTGGTGGATCGCGTTGGGGCCCCACGACCCGGGGTCGTAGTTGCGCACCGGCGGTGGGTCGGCCAGCAGCGGCGCCGAGATCTCCCACAGGCGTTCGATACCGTCGGCGGTGGTGAACAGCGTGTGATCGTTGCGCATGGCGTCGAGGATCAGCCGTTCGTAGGCTTCGAGCACGTCGCCGACGCGGTCGGTTTCCTCCAGCGCGAACTGCAGACTCAGCTTGTCGAGCTTCATGCCGACGCCGGGGCGTTTGCCGTAGAACGACAGCGAAACCTTCGACGAGTCGGCCAGATCGAAGGTGAGGTGATCCGGGCCGTGCGCGCCGACGCCCGAACCCGGCGGGAACATCGACTGCGGTGGTTCGCGGAACGCGATCGAGATGATGCGCTGCCCCTGCGCCAGGTATTTGCCGGTACGCAGATAGAACGGCACCCCGGCCCACCGCCAGTTGTCGATCCCGCACGCCAGGGCGACGAAGGTCTCGGTATCGGAATCGGGGTCGACACCGGGTTCGTCGCGGTAGCCGCGAACCTGCCCGCGCACCACCGTGCGCGGGTCGAGCGGCAGCATCGATCGGAACACCTTGTTCTTCTCGACCGTGATCCCGGCCGAATCCAGCGCCGTCGGCGGTTCCATCGCGACGAACGCCAGGATCTGGAACAGGTGGGTCACCACCATGTCGCGGAACGCGCCGGTGGCGTCGTAGAACTCCGAACGTCCTTCGAGACCGAGCTTTTCGGGGACATCGATCTGGATGTGGTCGATGAAGTTGCGATTCCAGATCGGTTCGAACAAGCCGTTGGCGAAGCGGAAAGCCAGGATGTTGAGGGCCGATTCCTTGCCGAGGAAGTGGTCGATGCGGAAGATCTGCGATTCGTCGAACACCTCGTGGATGGTGGTGTTGAGGGTGCGGGCGCTGTCGAGGTCGATGCCGAACGGTTTCTCCATCACCACCCGGGCGTCGTCAGTGAGGCCCGCGTCGGCGAGCAGGGCGATCACGGCTGGCGCGGCCCTGGGCGGCACCGACAGGTAGGCCAGCACCTGGGTGTCGGCGCCGAGGGCGGCACGCTGGGTGTCGACAGCTTTGCGTAACGCGGGAGCGCCCGCGCTCAGCGGCACATAGCTCAGGGTTTCGGCGAAGTGGTCCCAGTCGGTGAGAACCTCGCGGCGGGAGGAGGTTTCGCAGGTGGTGCGGGCCGCTGCGCGGAACTCGGTGTCGTCGAGGTCGTCGAGGGACACCCCGATCACCCGTAGTTCCGGGGCCAGATGTGATCGCGACAGATGCAGCAGGCCCGGGAGCAGTTTGCGGCGGGCCAGGTCACCGGTGGCGCCGAACAGGACGACGACGTGCGGCGCGGTGTCGGACTCCGCCATGGTGAACCTCCCTGCGCAGGTACGTATTCCAGGCTAACGCGGTGGCCCCGGATCCGGGTCGGGATCGTCGGGTACGTGGGTGGTGGCGACCAGCAGCAGGTTGGTGTCGATGTCGTGGGTGACCTTGTTGGCGACCGAGCCGAGCAGCCGTGCGGGCCCGCTCATCCCCCGGTTGCCGATCACCACCAGGTCGTACTTCCAGGCGGCGTTGCACAGCGCCTCGGCGGGCGGAACGCCGGTGAGGACGTCGTGGCCGAGCAGTTCGGGGTCGTCCAGGGTCAGGGCCGCGTGCACCTGGGCCAGGGTTTCCGCGCCGTCGGCGTCGGTTTTCGTCGCGGTCACCAGGAACGGGCGCGCCCCGAGTTCCAGAGCCAGGTCGTAGCCGCGGCGCACCGCGAGCATCGAGCTCTCGGAACCGTCGGTGGCCAGGCCGACAGTGGTCCAGCGTTTGGGCACCTTGTGGGTGAACAGGACGTCGGTCGGGCTGTGGTGGGAGATGTGGTTGGCGGTGGAACTGGTGAGCCGGTCCTTGGATCGGCCGAGGCCGCGGGCGCCGATCACCAGTAACGTGCCGGGATCCTTGGCTCCGACCTCGAGCAGCGCCGCGCTCGGTGTTCCCGGCATGTCCAGGGCCGTCACCTCCGCGAGACCCGCCTCGACGAGCGTGTCGACGGCGGCCGCGCTGATCCGCACGGCTGATTCGGGATCGAGGGCGGACTTGCGCGCCCTTTCCTTCCAGACGGTCAGCGCGGTGATCGGGACGCCGAGCCGGAGCGCGACCTCACCGGCGACGGTGACCGCCAGCTGCGCGGCCTCCGACCCGTCGGTTCCCACCACGATGCGCTGGTAGCGGTCCATGGGACCCTCTCCGATCCGACGACGGCGGTTCGCCACAGTATAGACAACCCGCACGTCCGCAACCGCGCCGCAATCGGGCGCGTGGTGGCGGCCTCAGCTCACAGCGCGATGCCGAGGAGTCCGTCGACGGCGTGGCGGATCAGGGTCGGAGCCTTGGTGTCGGTGCCGCCGTAGGTGATCGCCTGCTCGGCCCAGTTGTCCACCGCGACAAGCGCTTTGGGAGTGTCGAGGTCGTCGGCCAGGTGCTGGCGCAGGCGGGCGACGGTGTCGGTCGCTGATGGCCCCGAGGCGAGCGACACTGCCTCACGCCAGCGGGCCAACCGTGCCTTGGCCTGGTCGAGGACCGCGTCGGTCCACATGCGGTCCTGGCGGTAGTGACCGGCGAACAGGCCGAGGCGGATGGCGGCGGGGTCGACACCGGAGCGGCGCAGTTTCGACACCAGCACCAGGTTGCCCTTGGACTTCGACATCTTCTCGCCGTCGAGCCCGATCAGTCCGGCGTGCACGTAGTGGCGGGCGAAGCGGCGGGTGCCGGTGATGGCTTCGGCGTGCGCGGCGGAGTACTCGTGGTGGGGGTAGATCAGGTCCGATCCGCCGCCTTGGATGTCGAACTCGGTGCCGATGCGGTTGAGCGCGATCGCCGCACACTCGATGTGCCAGCCGGGACGTCCGGCACCGAACGGCGCGGGCCACGACGGTTCGCCGGGGCGTTCGGCCCGCCACAGCAGGGCGTCGATGGTGTCGCGCTTGCCCGGGCGGTCGGGGTCGCCGCCGCGTTCGGCGAAGAACGTCTCCATGGTGGGGCGGTCGTAGCCCGACTCGTAGCCGAACTGTTCGGTGGCGTCGGTACGGAAGTAGATGTCGGGGTGTTCGGCGTCGTCGACGATGTAGGCGGCGCCGGAGGCCAGCAGTTTCTGCACTACTTCGACGACTTCTTCGACCGATTCGATGGCGCCGATGTACTGGCGGGGCGGCAGCACCCGCAGGGCGGACATATCCTCACGGAACAGGTCGATCTCGGAGCTGCCGAGGTCGCGCCAGTCGACGCCGTCGCGGGCGGCGCGCTCGAACAGCGGGTCGTCGACGTCGGTGACGTTCTGCACGTAGTGCACGTCGTGTCCGGCGTCGCGCCACAGCCGGTTGACCAGGTCGAAGGTCAGATACGTCGCGGCGTGACCGAGGTGGGTGGCGTCGTAGGGGGTGATGCCGCAGACGTACATCTTCGCGGTCGCGCCGGGGGTGACCGGGCGGACCTGGCGGTCGGCGGTGTCGTACAACCGCAACGGCGGCCCTGCTCCGGGGACGGTCGGAAGGGCGTTATCGGACCAGGACTGCATGATTCGAGGGTAGAGCCCCGGCCGGAGTGCTCGCCTCGCGGCCCGGTCGACCTGGTTGCCGGTGCTGTTTCCGACCGGCCCGCAACCTGCACACAAACGTGTTCCCGCGACTGTGTCAAGGGTTGTACTCAGGCGGATTCCCAGGCGGCAGGGGGTGGTGCTGTGGCACGTGTGCTCGCGTCGGGGTGCCGGGTGCGGTGCCCGCGAACGGTAGCTGTCCCGTTCGTCACTCCCGAAGCAGGTTCCCTATCATTACCTATTGCTCCTCATAGTTACATTCATATACGGTCTTTTAATGCCAGAAGGTTTCTACTCGGTGGAACAGGTCGCCGAATTGCTCGGACTGCACGTTCGCACCGTGCGCGGGTATGTGCGGGACGGGAAACTGCCCGCCGCGCGCATCGGCAAGCAGTACCGCATCACCCACGACGACCTCGAGACGTTCACCGGGTTGCCGATCGGTACCCCGAAGCCCACCGCGGCCGGACACGCGGAGGCGTCCTGCATCGTCGAGATCGATGACATCGACCGCGCCACCGTCGACCGGGTCACCACCCTGCTCACCGCCACGGCGAGCACCCGTGGCCCCGGCGGGCGGCCGCTGCGCGTCGAAACCAGCTACGACCCGGCCCGCCACCGCCTCAAAGTCATCCTGCTCGGCGGCCTCGCCGACACCGCGCGTCTGCTCGACTACCTGGACGGAGTCCTCGCCCCATGACCACCCTCTACACCTCAGAGCAGGGCCGCGAACGCATCAGCGCGCGCTACCGCGAACATCTGGCGGCTTGGCCCGTCCCGTGGGAGCAGCGGCTCGTTCCGACCGCGGCGGGTGAGACGTTCGTGCTGGTCTGTGGCCCGGTCGACGCGCCACCACTGGTGTTGCTGCACGGTTCGGGCTCCAATGCGAGCGCGTGGCGAGGCGACATCGCCGACTGGGCTGCCCGGTTCCGGGTGTACGCGGTGGATCTGCCCGGCGAGCCCGGTTTCAGCGCTCCCACCCGGCTGCCGCTGAACACCGATGCGTGCGCGAACTGGCTCGACGAGGTCCTCGACGGGCTCGAACTGGACACGGTGTCGATGACCGGAATGTCGCTCGGCGGCTGGACCGCGCTGGATTACGTGACGCGCAGACCGGGGCGAGTCGACGCGCTGGCGCTGCTGTGCCCGGGTGGTCTGGGCAGGCACCGGTACGGGTGGCTGGTGCGGGCTCTCGGGCGACGGCTACTCGGCCGACACAGTGTGCGCGAGATGGCACGCACCGGTCTCGGGCTCACAGGTCCGGCGGCGGAGGAAATCCTCGACGACGTGGAACTCGTGTTCACCCATTTCTCGGCCCGCTCGGGAAATCTACCGAGGTTCTCCGACACGCAGTTGCGGTCGGTGGGTATTCCGGTACTCGTGATCGTCGGCGAGCGTGACGCACTGTTCGATTCGGCGGGCACGGCTCGACGCGCTCGGGCATTGGCCGACGCCCAGGTGCGTCTTCTGCCCGGTGTCGGACATGCTGTGCTGGGGCAAAGCCAAGCCGTACGGCACTTCCTGCTCGCCCACTGACCCTGCGTCGCCGCGCCCCGACTCGCGGCAACTCAGGGGGTCGGTCAGGCCGGGCGGCAGTGCAGGTTGAGGTTGTCGGCGTTGGGACCGAGCAGGGGCAGCGCGTAGAAACCGGCACCCACCTGGTCGGGAGCCTCGACGACGACCTCGGGCAGCCAGGCGCCGGTGGTCCGGTCGGTGGCGGTGCAGACGTAGGTCTGGTCGTCGAACCACCCGGCGGGGAAGGCCTGGGCGGGCGCGGCGACGACGGCGCCGAGCAGCAGGGCGGCGGCGGATCCGGTAACGATCGAACGAGTCGACATGGTGTTCCTCTGATAATGCGGGGGACAGCGAAAGTGCTTGGAGCACACTAGCACCGGCACCCGCGCACACCGAGGAAAATCTCGGCCCCTCACCCGGGTGTGCGCACCCGCGCCCTACCGCCCTGTGGGCCGAACATGTGCAGGATCTCGACGGTCCGGTCGTCGGCGGGCCCGAACCAGTGCGGTTGATCGGTGTCGAACTCGGCGACCTCCCCCGGCCGCAACACCAGTTCCTCCTCCCCGAGGATCAGCCGCAGGTCACCGGCCAGCACGTACAGCCATTCGTACCCGGCATGGGTGACCAACCGCGGCTTGCTCGGTCCCAGCACCTGTTTGAAAACCTGCATGCGTCCCGGGTACTCGGTGAGCGGCACGACCATGCTGCCGTTACGGCTGCGTCGCGGCCGCAGATGCACGCGTGGGTCACCGGTGGCGGGCGCGGCCACCAACTGATCGAGCGGCACACGGTGCGCTCGTGCCAACGGCAGCAGCAGGTCGAGAGTCGGTCGCCGCTTACCGGTTTCGAGGCGAGACAGAGCACTCACCGAGATGCCCGTCTCGGCCGACAACTCGTGCAGCGTCAGGCCGCGGCCGCGGCGCAGGGCCAGCAGGCGCGGTCCGATCTCGTCGATGATCGGTGCGTCGTCCACCCCACCATTTTGCAGTCTTCGCAAAATCTCTACCGGTTCGTTCGCCGCCGCGCCGACGATGCTGTTCATGATCGACACAACGACAGACCGGGCCCGGGGGTCGAGGCGACGGTGGGCGGTGCTCGCGGTGTGCAGCGCGGGCCTGTTCCTGGTGGGGTTGGACACGACCATTGTCAACGCCGCCCTGCCCTCCATCGCGCGAGACCTGCACACCGGGGTTCGTGGCATCGCCTGGATCGTCGACGCCTACACCCTGGTGATGGCGAGCCTGCTGATCTCGGCAGGCGCCATCGCCGACCGGGTCGGCCGACGCCGAGTTTTCCGGATCGGGCTCGTCCTGTTCGCGGCGTCCTCGGCGCTGTGCGCGTTGGCCCCGACGGTCGGCGTGCTGCTCGCCGCCCGGATCGCACAGGGCGCGGGCGCGGCGATGTTGAGTCCGGTCGCGCTGGCGATCGTCGTCGGAGTGTTCACCGATCCGGCGCAGCGGGCCCGCGCGATCGGGGTGTGGGCGGCGGTGTTCGGGGTGGCGATGGCGGCCGGGCCGGTCGTGGGCGGTGCGTTGGTACAGACCCTGGGGTGGCGTGGCGTGTTCTGGGTGAACCTGCCGGTGATCGCGGTGGTCCTCGCGCTGACCGCGCTGGTGGTCCCGGAGTCGAAAGCGGCGCGGGCGCGGCGGTTGGACGGGCCGGGGCAGGCGCTGTTGGTGATCGTGGTCGGGGGGTCGGTGGGTGTGCTGCTCGAAGGTCCGCACCTCGGCTGGACATCGCCGGTCGTCCTGGCCGGATCGGCGGCGGTGGGCGCGGCGGTCGTCGCGTTCGTGAAGCTCGAAGCGCGCAGGCCCGAACCGTTGATCGACCCCGGTCTGTTCCGGCGGGCACCGTTCACCGCCGCCGTCCTCAGCGCGGTCGCGATGTTCGTCGCGCTCAGTGCCACCTTGCTGGCGACGACGCTGTATCTGCAGGACGCACGCGGGATGACGCCCACGGCGGCGGGCGCGGTCATGCTGCCGCTGGCGCTGCCCGCGATCGTGTGCGCCCCGCTCTCGGGTGCGCTCGTGGGCCGCACGGGTGCGCGGCGACCCCTGCTTCTGGCAGGCGGATTCACCGCGCTCGGTGGCGTATCGCTGTTCGTCGCGGTCGACGGCCACCGCCCCCTGCGGACGCTGCTGGTCGCCTTGCTCGCGGTCGGGATCGGTTTCGGCTTCGCCAACCCGCCCATCACCACCACAACCGTGAGCGGTCTGCCCGCCGACCGGGCCGGTGTCGCCGGTGGAATCACTTCCACCGCACGCCAATTCGGTGCCGCCCTCGGCATCGCCGTCGCGGGCGGGTTCCTCACCGGCACCGCACCCACCGAACTGGCTCAGGCCGCGCGTCCGGGCTGGGTGGTCGTGGCCGGTTGCGGGCTGCTCGTCATGGTCGCCGCCTGGTTCGCACCCTCAGAAGGCGGGCCACGGGATCGGGCGCGCCGAATTCGGTAGCGGCATGACGGGGCGTTCCAGCAGGGCTTTGGTGCGTTCGGTCAGTGCCGTGATCTCGGCGTCGGTGATGTGCGCGGCGAGCGAATCCGCGATGGGGCCGGTCAGATTCGTGGCGAACGCGGTGACGTCGGTGATCAGCGCCTCGTCGATGGGTTGCCCGGCCCACCCCCACAGCACGGTGCGCAGTTTCGGTTCGCTGTGCAGGCAGATGCCGTGATCGACACCGTAGACCTGACCGTCGACGCCTTCCAGTGCGTGCCCGCCCTTGCGGTCGGCGTTGTTGAGCAGCAGGTCGAGCACCGCCATGCGCTGCAGGCGTGGGTCGTCGGCGTGCACGAGCGAGATCTCGTTGCCGGTGTCGTCGAGGGCGCGCAGCACCTCGCAGAACCCGTCGGGGACTGTACCCGGCGAACACAGGTCGACCAGGTCCAGGCGTTGGCGCGCATCGGTGCGGTTGTCGACCGAGGTCACCCACCGCTGCACCATGCCAGGACCGAACGGCCCGTCGCGCAACACCGTTTCCGGGATGACACCCCAGCCCAGCTGCTCGGAGATCAGGTACGACGCGACCTCGCGCCCGGCGAGGGTGCCGTCGGGGAAGTCCCACAGCGGGCGTTCACCACGCACCGGCTTGTACACCACCCGCAGCGGCGCGCCGTCGGGTTCGGGTGCGGCGATCTCGCACACCAGCGTCAGGTTGCTGGCGACGCCGACCCGCCCGATGATCTCGAGCTCACCGTCGGTGATGCCGGACACGTCTCACTCCTCATCGAGTTCGGCCGCACCGAAGATCTCGCCGCGTTTGTACCCGTTGGTGCGCACACACATGTGCCCGCGCGCCGACAGCGGTTCCCCGCACAGCGGGCACGGTGGTCGTCCCGCCGCGATCACCCGGGTGGACCGCAACGCGAATTCGCGGGCCTGCACCGGTGTCAGGAACACCCGCACCGCGTCCGGGCCGTCGTCGGTGTCGTCGAGCACCACCGATTCGTCGACCTCGGTCTCGGTGATGGCCAGCAACTCCACCACCACGGCGTTCGCGTCGGCGTCCCAGCCAAGACCCATGGTGCCGACCCGGAATTCGGTGTCGATGGGAGTCATCAGCGGCGCCACATCGGTGACGTCGTCACCTTCGGGTGGCACCTCGGCACCGAATCGGCGCGCCACCTCGTCGAGCAGCAACCCCATCCGGTCGGCGAGCACCTTCACCTGCTGCTTTTCCAGCAGCACGCTGACCACGCGCGGTTCCTGCACGGCCTGCAGGTAGAACGAACGATCGCCCGGCTCGCCCACGGTCCCGGCGACGAAACGATCGGGGGTGCGGAATACATGGATTGCGCGTGACACATGCACCTCCTGATACGTGACCCTCAACGACACTCACGAACAACTCTTGGTTCAAAGAGAATCGCGGCGTCTCACATTCCCATTATCCGCACTCGCGGTCCCGGGTACTTCCCCACCGGGCAGCGGTGGCGGTGGTGTGCCCCCGGACAGGGCCGACAGGTCGGCACCGGTGTCGTTGAACTTCCACACCGACGGCCCGTGCGGGCTGTAGCGGACGACGCTGATCGAGGCGGGTTCCACCGCGATCCGCTGAAAACTGTCCAGATGCAGACCGAGCGCGTCGGCCAGGATCGACTTGATGACATCACCGTGCGCGCACGCCACCCACAGCACATCACGCCCGGCCTTGTCGGCGAGGCGGCGTTCGGTGTCGCGGATGGCGGCCACCGCGCGCTGCTGCACCTGCGCCAGACCTTCACCACCGGGGAACACGGCGCCGGAAGCGTGCCCCTGCACCACTTTCCACAGCGGTTCGGTGAGCAGTTCGGCGATCGGGCGCCCGGTCCACTCGCCGTAGTCGACCTCGATGAGCCGCTCGTCGTGCTCGGGTTCGAGGCCGAGCTTGTCGGCCAAGGGCGCGACGGTTCGCTGACAACGCAGCAGCGGTGAGCTGGCGATGTGTTCGATCGGCAGGGTCGCGAGCCGGTCGGCGACCGCGGCGGCCTGTTCGGTCCCACGGTCGGTGAGCTCCACACCGGGGGCGCGCCCGGCCAGGGTGCGCGCGGTGTTGGAGGTGGACACTCCGTGCCGGAGCAGGATCACCGTCATGGGACCAGCCTAACCATCAGGGGGCCGCGCGCTCAGGTGGCGGAGACGACACCCGCGGCGAGCAGGCCCATCACCGTCAGGCCGAGGATGATTCGGTAGCCGACGAACCAGTAGAACGAGTGCTTGCCGACGAACTTGAGCAGCCACGCCACCGAGGCATAGCCGACGACGAAGGCGAGGACGGTCGCGACCAGCAGTTGCGGACCGCTGGCGTTGAGTCCCTCACCGGCCGGTTCGAAGGCGTCGGGCAGGCTGAACAGGCCCGACGCGGTGACGGCGGGAATGGCGAGCAGGAACGAGAACCGCACCGCCGCTTCCCGTTCCAGACCGAGGAACAGACCGGCGGTGGAGGTGGCACCGGAACGCGACACGCCGGGGATCAGCGCCAGGCATTGGGCCAGGCCCATGATGATGCCGTCGCGGGTGGTGAGCTGTTCGATCGGGCGGGCCTTCTTGCCGTAGTACTCACCGGCGGCGATCACCAGCGCGAACGCCACCAGCATGAACGACACCAGCCACAGGTTGCGCGCACCGGTGCGGATCTCGTCCTTGAACAGGAAGCCGAGCACACCGATCGGGATGGTCGCGATGATGACGTACCAGCCGATGCGGTAGTCGAGTTCGCGCTGGGTATCGCGTTCGTGCGCCTCGCGGGCACTGCCGTCCATCACCGGCAGTTTGGTCGTGACCCGGTCACCGACGGCGACCTCCCGCTGCGAGCGTTCGCGCCAGCGCATGCCCAGCGTGGTGAACCAGGCGATGAGGATGCGCCAGATGTCCTTGGCGAAGTACACCAGGACCGCCACCTCGGTACCGAGCTGGGTGACGGCGGTGAACGAGGCGCCCGCGTCGTCGCCGAAGAACACCCCCGAGACGATGCGCAGGTGTCCGGAGGAGGAGATCGGCAGGAACTCGGTGAGTCCCTGCACCAGTCCGAGTACCAATGCCTGGAACCAGGTCATCGACTCGCCCACCACATCCTCCTACCACTGTTCGTGCCCGAAAGATCGCGTCCTCCTGGGCTTTTGCTCGCTCGCCCGGCCGTGTGGGCCCGCGATCCCGCAGCGACCCTACCTGTCGGGACCGTGCGGTGTCGTCGGCCCACCGGGTGAACCCGACTCGCAGCGGGTCGGCGCGGTGGTGACGGCACCACCGCGCATTAGGCTGGGCGCCGTGACGAAAGCACGGGCGCGGTGATGGAACAGCGAACGGTGGGACGAAGCGGGCTTCGGGTGTCGCGAATCGGGTTGGCGACCCATACCTGGGGCACCCATACCGACGCCGAGGAGGCCTCGGTGCAGCTGGCGGCCTTCGCCGATGCCGGGGGAACACTCGTCGACCTCTCCCCCGTCTACGGCGACGGCGCCGCACATCAGATCCTGGCCGGTCTGCTCGGTGAGGTGGTCGGCCGCGAGGACGTGGTGCTCAGCGGGTGCGCGGGGGTGGTGACCCACAAACCCGGTGCGGGAGTGGGCGACACGGTTCCCGCACCGGCCGCGGCCGGTCCCGTCGTCGACGCGTCGCGGCGCACCCTGCTGCGTCAGCTCGACCGCACCCTCGCCGACCTCGGCACCGATCATCTCGACATCTTCAGTATCGCCGCCTGGGACCCCTACACCCCCCTCGAGGAGATCGCCGCGACCCTCGAGACGGTGCTCGCCACCGGGCGGGCCAGGTACGCGGGGGTGCGGGGTCTCGGCGCGTGGCAGCTGGCGAGCCTGGCCGCGATCGGCCCGGTCACCGCGGCGCAGAGTCCGTATTCGCTGCTGGCCAGGAGCCCGGAGAACGATGTGATTCCGGCCGCACGTCATCACGGGGTGGGGATCATCGCCTCGGCCCCACTGGCCGGGGGCATCCTCACCGGCAAGTACAGCGACGGGGTGCCTGCCGATTCGCGCGGCGCCGACGAGTCGACCGCCGCCGAGATCCGCCGCCGCCTCGACGACGACCGCGCGACCCGGGTGGTCGACGCGCTGGTCACCGCCGCCGACGGGCTCGGTACCTCGCCGCTGGCGGTGGCGCTGGCCTGGATCCGGGACCGGCCGGGGATCGCGAGCATGATCGTCGGCGCCCGCGATATCGGTCAGCTCACGGGTGTGCTCGCGGCCGAGACCTTGGAACTGCCTCGGGCGATCGCGGCCGCCCTCGACGATGTGAGCGCCCGTTCGGAATGATGGCTAGCCTTACCTGCATGAAACTGCGTGGTGTGCTGACGGCGATGCTCGCGGCGACGGTCCTCACCGGCGCCGTCGCCTGCACCGGAGGCAATCCTGCATCGTCCGCACATTCCGGTGGTCCGGTGACCGCGGAATTCGCCGACCTCGACCCCGTCCCGATCGGGCCCGCACCCGCCCCGAAACTGCCGTCGATCGCGCGTTCGTTCGACGGCACCGCGGTGACGGTGACCGACGCGTCCCGCATCATCGCGGTCGATCGGTACGGCACGCTCGCCCAGACCGTGTGGGCGTTGGGCCTCGGCGAGAACCTCATCGGGCGCAGCACCTCCGCGTCGTTCCCCGCCGTCGCCGATGTGCCGAACGTGGCGGGCGGCAACGGCAGCCTCAGCGTCGAAGCGGTGCTCGCCCTTCGCCCGTCGGTGTTCCTCACCGACACCACCAGCGCCGCTCCCGCCGTGCGCGATCAATTGCGCGCGGCCGGGGTGACAGTCGTGTACTTCGACCCCGACCGAAGCATGGACGGTGTGGTCCCGCAGATCGAGGCCGTCGCGGCCGCACTCGGTGTCCCCGACGCGGGTCGCGCGCTCGGGCAGCGCACCCGCGACGAGATCGCCGCCGCCACCGCCCGCGTGCCCGTCCGCGACCCGAAACCCACGATCGCGTTCCTGTACCTGCGTAGCGCCGCGATCACCATGATGGCCGGTCCCGGCTCGGGCGCGGACTCGCTGATCACCGCCGTCGGCGGCGTCGACGCCGGGACGGCGGCCGGGCTGAGCGAGCCGTTCACCGCGATCACCAGCGAGGCCATGATCGCCGCGTCCCCCGATGTGCTGCTGGTGATGACCGACGGGCTCGAGTCTCTCGGCGGGGTCGACGGTCTGCTGAAGGTACCCGGCATCGCCCAGACCCCGGCCGGGCGTGATCGGCGCGTGGTCGACATGTCCGATGCCGTGGTGCTGAGCTTCGGCCCCAACACCGGCCGGGTCGTCTCGTCCCTCGCCGACGCCATCTACGGGAAGACCTCATGACCGATCGGGCAACCCCCGCCCAGCGCCGAGCCCGGGTGCGCAGGCAAGCGCACCTCGGTCCGCCCGGCAGACCGTGCGGTGTCGCCGTCGGCGGGCCGGGCGCGCGGGGACGCACGACGATCACCGCGAAGTCGCATGAGTGAGGCCCCCGAACCGACCGGACCCACCCGATCGGCACCGATCACCGATGCGACCCCCGATCCCCTGCCGCACCCATCCCACCGGGCGACCAGGGTGACGGTGGTGTTCGCGCTCGCTCTGCTCGCGCTGCTGGTCCTGGCCGTGGTGTCGGCGGTGCTGGGTCAGGTGCCGACGACCGCCGCGGAGGTGGTGGGCAGCGTCGCGCACCGCATCGGCCTCGACATCGGGCCGATGCCGACGCACCCGGCCGGTGAGGTGACGCTGTGGGAGGTGCGCTTCCCCCGCGTGGTGCTGGCGATCCTGGTCGGCGCCGTGCTGGCGACAGCGGGTGCGTTGTTGCAGGGTGTGTTCGCCAATCCGCTGGCCGAGCCCGGTGTGATCGGGGTGTCGGCCGGTGCGGCGGTCGGTGCGGGCACGGTGATCGTGATCGGCGGTGCGTTCGTCGCCGCCTGGTCGATCGCGGCGGCCGCGTTCGTCGCGGGCCTCGTCACCACCGCACTGGTCTACGTGTTGTCGCGCTCGGGTGGGCGCACCGAGGTCGTCACGCTGATCTTGACGGGTGTGGCGATCAATGCCTTCGCGGGCGGTCTCATCGCGCTGCTGCTGTTCATCGCGACGCCCGCCGCCCGCGATCAGATCGTCTTCTGGCAGCTGGGCAGTCTCAACGGCGCCACCTGGTCCGCTGTCGGCGTGGTCACCACCCTCGCCGGGATCGGCATCCTGGCCGCCGTGCTCATCGCACCGCGCCTGGATCTGCTGGCGCTCGGCGATTCGGCGGCCCGTCACCTCGGTGTCGATGTGGAGCGATTGCGCAGGCAGGTGATCGTGGCGGTCGCCGTGCTGACCGCGGCCGGGGTCGCGTTCAGCGGGATCATCCTGTTCGTCGGCCTGATCGTGCCGCATGTGGTCCGGATGCTCGTCGGTCCGGGACACCGGGTGCTCGTGCCGCTCAGCGCGGTCATGGGCGCGGTGGTGTTGCTCAGTGCCGACGTCGCGGCCCGCACCCTTGTCCGCAATGCCGACCTGCCCCTCGGCATGCTGACCTCGCTGATCGGCGGCCCGTTCTTCTTCTGGTTGCTGCGCCGCACCCGGGCCAAGGCAGGAGGTTGGGGATGACCGCACCGAACGCGACCTCCGCGAGCGCCGCCGTCCGGCGACGGAAAACGGCGTCGTGGCGGTCGCTGTTCGCGCGCACGCCGGATGTTCCCGCGCGACCGGAGCCGGGCACGGTCACCGTGCGCGCGACCGGACTCACCGCGCGCCGAGGCGACCGCACCGTGCTCGCGGACGTCGACTTCCAGGTGGCCGCCGGTGAGATCGTGGCGCTGGTCGGGCCGAACGGCGCCGGTAAGTCCAGCCTGCTCGCCGCGTTGGCCGGTGAGCTGGAACCGACCTCGGGCACGGTGAAACTCGAAGGTCACGCCTTGTCGCACTGGTCGCAGGCCGACATGGCCCGCCGTCGTGCGGTGCTCCCCCAGTCACACACTGTCGGGTTCCCGTTCACGGCCCGCGAGGTCGTCGCCATGGGTCGCGCGCCGTGGTCGCACACCCCCGCCGCCGAGCGTGACGACGAAGTGATCGCCGCCGCCCTGGCCGCCACCGACGTCACCCATCTGGCCGCGCGCACGTTTCCGGCGTTGTCAGGCGGTGAACGCGCCCGCGTCGCGTTGGCCCGCGTGCTGGCCCAGGACACCACCACGCTGCTGTTGGACGAACCGACCGCCGCCCTCGACATCGGCCACCAGGAAGCGGTGCTCCGGCTCGCCGCGGACCGTGCCGCCGAGGGCGCGGCGGTGGTCGTGGTCGTGCACGATCTGGGGGTCGCCGCCGCATACGCCGACCGCGTCACCGTGCTCGACGCGGGCCGGGTCGCCGCCGACGGCCCACCGCGCGAGGTCCTGACCCGGGAACTGCTGACCGAGATCTACCGCCACCCCGTCGACGTCCTTGACCATCCCGTCACCGGTCTGCAACTCGTCCTGCCCGACCGCACTCGTCCCTGAGCCGCACCAACGGGTGCCGCGGCAGGTCGCTACCGATACCCGCCGAATCCACCGGAGAAGCCCCCGCCGCCGCACCCCGAGTGACTGTCACTGCCGTAGTTGCTGGAAGGGCCGTGGTATCGGCCGGACCGTCGAGCGCTCGGGTCACGCGGGTGGGGATCGATCGGTTCGCCGGTCAGTACTTCCCAGCCCGCGGCGCGACTCGCATGCTCGTCCTCGAGTGCCCGCCTGGTTTCCGGGGCCCACATCACAGCGGTGTAGGGGTGCTCGGCGCGTTCGGCGACCAGCGCGGCCTGCACCTCGGCTACGGTGAGTCCGCTCGGGCATCCCGCGGCACCGTCCAGGCTGGTCAGATAGATCGAGAAGATGCGTCCGCTTGGACTCTCACTGATCCGGTAGGCCCACTGCGGGCCGGTGACCGCTGCCGCCAGTGCGTCGCTGCGCCGCTGGCGGTCCTGCGCTCGTTTGCGCTGTTCCGCTTCCTCGCGCCGCCGCCATTCCTCGTGGGCGCGTTGCTGTTTGCGCCTGCTGTCTTCGGCGAGGAACGCGGGCAGATCCCCGGCACGTTCTTCGTACGCCGCCAGTGCCCGGTCGAACTCGGCGCACAGTTGCTCGGCATCGGTGTCGTAGTTCGCGCGCAGCGACCGGTTTCTGTTCGCGTACCGGATGTGCCACCACTGTCGCGCCAGCACGGACCGACCGCGCGGTACGTCGAGGTGCGCGGTCACTACCCGTGCACAGGTCTGTAATTCGCCGATCGATGCCAGTAGTTCCTCGGTCGCCGACCGCCACCGCTCGTAGTCGCTGTCGGACGCGTCGGTGTCGGTGTAGGTCCGGGACCGGAAGCGTGGCTCGCTCACGCATCGCAGGTCGGCGTGGTCTCGGATGCGCGCACCGATCACGTCGGCACGCGTGTACTCGATCAGGTCTCGGAGCGTGCTCACTTCGACAGCGCGGCCCATACCTCATTGTGGCAGCAACAGGCTTGCCGGACAGGGTCTTTGACGCAAAGGTCGTGCGCCCTGGTCAGTCGAAGCTGATCAGATCACCGCCAGATGATCTTCAGCAGCGCCGGAGTCAGCACCATGCGGATGATCGTGGCGTCGATGACCAGCGCCACGATCATGCCGTAGGCGATGTACTTCATCAGCACCAGGTCGGAGAACCCGAAAGCGCCGGTGACCACGATGAGAATGGCCGCGGCCGAGGTGATCACACCACCGGTGTGCGCGACGCCGTACCGGATCGATTCGGTGGCGTCGGCACCGGAGGCACGCTTCTCCGCGATACGCGAGAGCAGGAACACCTCGTAATCGGTGGACAGCCCGAAGATGACCGTCACGATCAACGCGACCACCGCGAACATCAACGGCCCCGGTGTGAAGTCGAAGACCCCCGCCCCGTGCCCCTCCACGAAGATCCACGTCAGCACACCCAACGTCGACACCAGACTGAGCGCGCTCATCGCCACGGCCTTCACCGCGAGGATCACCGACCGGAACGCCACGATCATCAGGGCCAGGGCGGCGGCGACGAGAATCGCCAACAGCAGCGGTAGCCCGTCGATCAAGCCGTTGATGCTGTCGCGTTCCAGCGCCGGAATTCCGGCGACCATGACCTCGACACCGGGCGGGGCGGGCAGGGCTCGCAGGCTGTCGATCACCCGGTCGGCATCGCGTTTGTCACCGAGCCCGGCCGAGAGCACGTTCACGCCGTTCTTCGTCGGCGCGGCCGGTTCGAATCGGCCGGTCAACCCCGGAATCTGGTTGGCTTCGTACCGAATATCGCCGAGTTGCTGCGGGGAGGCGCCGACCACGACCAGCTTCAACGGCTCGGTGCGGAAACCGGGGAACAGCCGGTCGAAATCCTCCTGCGCGACGCGTGCCGGATTGTCGGCGGCCAGATACTTCTCACTGATGCCACCGAACTCGATGTGGCGCAACGGAATACTCAATGCCAGCAGGCCGAGCACGATGGGGATCACCACGGCCCACGGCCTGCGCATGGCCCACATCGCCAGCCGGGAGAAGAACCCGGCATCGATCTGGGCCTCGGTCTTGGTGCGGGAGAATCGTTTCCAGCCCAGCCAGTCGATGCGCCGCCCCGCGATGCTCAGGGCGGCGGGCAGCGCGGTCACCGACAGCAGTGCCGCCAGCATCACCGCCGAGATGCCACCGTAGGGCACCGAGCGCAGCACCCCGTTGGGGAAGATGAACAGGGCCCCGAGGCTGAGTGCGATGATGCCCGCCGAGAACTGCACGGTCCGCCCGGCAGTCGCCACCGTCCGTGCGGTCGCTTCTTCCACGCTGCGCCCGGCGGCCAACTCCTCCCGAAACCTGGTCACCGTGAACAACCCGTAGTCGATCGCCAAACCGAGGCTGACCAGCGTCATCACGGCGCTGGCGAAAACATTCACCTCGATGTGGTCGGTGAGCACCCGCAGGATGCCGGAGGTGCCGAGGATGGTGAGCCCACCGATCAGCACCGGCAGCAACGCACCGATCACTCCGCCGAACACGAAGTACAGCAGGATCGCCACGATCGGCAGCGCGATGATCTCCGCGCGCCGGATGTCGTGCTGCATCCCGATATTGATGCCCTCGACCACCGGCTGCAACCCGGCCAGCTGCACCGTGGTCCCGCCGGGGCCACCACCGGGCACACCGGCGTTCAGATGCGGTTTGAGCGCCAGATAGTTGTTGACCGTCGCCGTTCCGCCACCCCCGGCCAGCCCGATGCTGGCGAAGGCGTGCTGTTTGGTCGGGTCGGAGGCGTTCGCCGAGAACGGGCTGTCCCAGTAGCTGTCGATCTTGTGGATTCGTTCGCCGTGGTCGGTGCGCAGACCGTTGAGTGCCGCGACCACGGGGCCGCGCACCGCCGGATCGTCGACGGTGGCGCCGGGCGGGGCGGTGTAGATGACGATGAGGTCGCCGTCGGTGTCGCGCCCGAAGGTGTCGTCGGCCAGTTTCGACGCCGCGACCGATTGGCTGTCCTCGTCGAACCACCCCTCCTGGGTGTAGCGACCGGCCAGGTCACGGCCGTACCACCCGGAGATCATCACCGTGAGGACGAACAACCCGAGCACGAGAAAACGATGCCGATGGACGAACCGTCCCCACCGCATCGACCGCGATTCCCGCATCTCAGCCGCAGGCGGCGGTGCGGTAGTCGGCCGAGCGCAGGATGCCGCACAGGTCGGTGCGCGAGATCTTCCACTTCCCGTCGATCAGCACGAAATGCACGATGGTGGTGCGGACGTTGGTGCCCGAACCGTCCTTGTCCAAGCGCATGGTCGCGGTGAGCGTGCCGTCGCGGTTGTCGAACACCGGGTCGACGACTCCGTACACGGCGTGCGGGTTGTCGCGCAGCGCCTTGTACATGTCGGGGATCGCGTCCTTGAACGCGGCACCGTCCTCGATGAGGGCGGTGCGTTCCTCGTCGGGCAGGTTGGGGTCGAGCGCGCGTTTGATCTGCGCGTCGAGTTCGGCGGCGGTCGGCAGGGGCGCGTTGGCCTTGCTCGACGAGATCGCGACCGAGGAGGACAGGGAGGCGTTGGCCGAGGACCGCGCGGCGTCGACCGAGGCCTCGTCGGTCCCACCGCAGGCGGTGAGGACGGCGAGGGCCGTGAGGCAGGCGGCGGCCGCGGCGGCCCTGGCGAAAAGTGTGGAAGACATCACCACCTACATACCATCAATGACGGCACCGATCCGTCCGAGGATGCCGCGAACACTGCTTTCGGGCCGGTGCACCGGGTGCGCGTGGTCGATCAGGTCGCGCACGAACGCGACGATGCTGCGCTCGTCGTCGAGGTCGATATCGGTCACCTGCGCACTGGCCTCGGCCACCACGTCCGCGGAGGTCGGCACGGTTTCGCCCAGGTCGGGGCGGTAGATCTGCACGCTCAGGGTGGCGCGCCGGGTGCGGAAGGCGAAGGGGCGCCCGTCGTCGGTGGTGCCGAATCCGTGGGCGAACGGGCCGACCGACAGGTCATCGATACCGAAACCCGAGGCGGTGGGTTCGGTCATCGTGTGTTCTCCTGCCGCTACGGGGGGCGATCAGTTGTCGACACGTCAACAGTAACGCGCGTCACCGACGGCGCGGCGCGGGCCACCCGGTCGGAGCTACTGGTGAGTCATCATGGTCAGATGGTGATCAGCGGTCATCTCGTGCGGAATTGAAGGAGTTCGGTGCATGCGCCTTCGTGGCTCGGTCGCCTCGGCGTTGCTGGCGGCACTCGTGGTGGCCACCGGTTGTGCGGGTGAGGACAGCGGCCCCTCTGTGCCGACCCGGGAACCGGCGACCGCCGCGGCCTCGCCCGTCGTGGCAGGTGTCCCGGCCGGGAGCGTCACACCGCTGTCGGCAACGAAAGCGCTACTGGCCGAACGGGAGACCGGCCGACTCGCGGCCCTCGACACCGCAGGGACGACGCTGGCCCTGATCGATGCGGCGGGCACCCAGCGTGTCGCCCTTCCCGTCGCGGGCACCGCCCTGGCCCAGGGGACGGCGGGAGAGGTGCTCGTCGCCGCCGACCGTCGCGTCCTGCGCGTGCGTGCCGATTCGGGAGCGATCACCGAGGTCCCCGTCGACGGTGACGTGCGCAGCGTGCAGATCCGCCCCGACGCGAGCCTGGTCGTCGGCACCGCCGACGGCACCGTGCGCGTCCTCGACCCCACCGGTGTCGTCACGCGCACCGTGACCGGCCTCGTGTCGGCCGACGCGCTCGCCGTCACCGGCGAGGACATCACCGCCCTCGACCGCCGACAGACGGCCGTGGTCGGTATCGGCACCGACGCCCTGGGGCTGATGCTGCGCGCGGGCGACGGCGCGTCCAATGCCCTGGCCGACCCACATGGGCGCATCATCGTCGCCGACACCGATGGCGGGGAACTGCTCGTCTACTCGGCCGGTCCGCTCGTGCTGCGTCAGCGTTTCCCGGTAGCATCGGCGCCTTACGCGCTGGCCTACGACCCGCGCTCGGACACCGTGTGGGTGTCGTGCACCCAGAGCAACGAGGTGGTCGGCTACGACCTGTCGACCGGCGTCGGTATCGAGGTCGACCGGTTGTCCACCGTGCGTCAGCCCGACGCGCTGGCCGTCGACGAACGCACCGGCGACCTGTTCGTCGCCTCGGCCGCGGGCGAGGGTCTGCAGCGGATCGGGGCCGGACAGCGGAAGAGAGGGCTCTAGATGGCGACTCCGCCGAGCTGGGAGACCAGCAACGACGACTACGAATACGTGCCGCTTCGCCTGCCACCGGAGGTCACCCGGGTCTCCGCCTCCATGCGGTTGGCCATCCAGGCCGAGTTCGGTGGCTGGGAACTGTCACGGGTCCGCGCCTACACCGACGGCAGCCGCCGGGTGTTGTTGCGCCGCCGTAAGACCGCCGTCCTGCCTGTGCCCGAACTCGGATTGTGAGCCGACCCATGTACGCCCTGCTATTACGTCTGATGTTCCTGATCCCGCCGGAGCGGGTGCACCACCTGGTGTTCGCGGCCCTGCGGTTCGCGACCTGGTTCCCGCCCACCCGCTGGCTGGCACGCAAGCTCACCGTCGTCGACGACCCGATCCTGGCGACGACCGCGTTCGGCGTGGACTTCCCCGCACCGCTCGGTCTGGCCGCCGGTTTCGACAAGAACGCCGACGGCGCGAACACCTGGGGTTCGCTCGGTTTCGGTTTCGCCGAGATCGGCACCGTCACCGCACAGGCTCAGCCCGGTAATCCGGCGCCGCGCCTGTTCCGGGTGTCGGCCGATCGTGGCCTGATCAACCGCATGGGTTTCAACAATCACGGTGCGGCCGCCGCGGCCGCCCGCCTGCACGGCGCGCATCCCACGGTGCCGATCGGCGCGAACATCGGCAAGACCAAGATCGTCGAACCCGATGCGGCCGCCGCCGATTACGCCACCAGCGCGCGGCTGCTCGGCCCGCTGGCCGACTTCGTCGTGGTCAACGTGTCCTCCCCCAACACCCCCGGCCTGCGTGATCTGCAGGCGGTCGAATCGTTGCGCCCGATCCTGGCGGCCGTCATGGACGTGGTGTCGGTGCCGGTGCTGGTGAAGATCGCCCCCGACCTGTCCGACGACGACATCGACGCCGTCGCCGACCTCGCCGTCGACCTGGGCCTGGCCGGGATCGTCGCCACCAACACCACCATCCGCCGCGACGGCCTGCGAACTCCGGCGGCCGAGGTCGAGGCGATGGGCGCGGGCGGCCTGTCCGGCGCCCCGGTGGCCGAGCGTTCCCTGCAGGTCCTGCGTCGTCTGTACGCCCGGGTGGGCGACAAGCTCGTGTTGATCTCCGTCGGCGGTATCGAAACCCCCGAACAGGCCTGGGAGCGCATCCTGGCCGGTGCCTCCCTGCTGCAGGGCTACACCGGTTTCATCTACGGCGGCCCCTTCTGGACCACCCGCATCCACCGCGGCATCGCCGCCAACCTGCGTGCGAGCGGTTTCACCTCCCTGGCCGAGGCCGTCGGCGCCGAACATCGCACCGCCCCAGCCTGACCCCCACCCGTAGTACACACCCCGCGCCAGGTCGCCGTGTAGTTTCGGACGCATCCTGTTGTGGTGATACCAGCGCGGCTCTTGCCACGGCGTGGATATCGGCCGGGTCGGGGGTGTGACATGTCGTTTGTCCCGCAGGACGCACGAGTGGCCGCTGTTCGCAGCTTACTCGCGCGCCTCAGCAAGTATTCCGGCCTGAGCGAGGAACGCCTGCGCCACACCGAAATCGAGCCTGCGGCGCTGCTGGAGCTGCTCGTGGTGCGCCGACACGCCGAGCGCACCGGTGGCAGTGCGGAAGCCGCCGTCCTGGCGGTGGTGCGCGAAGTTGCCCAGTGGCTCACACCGACCGACCGGTTGATCATCGACGCCGCCTTGTGTCTGGGATTGTGGCGGGACAGATCGGACGTCGGAGTCGACCTCGAACGCCTGTATGCGGACAACCTCGGCGAGCGTCGAGAGGCCTTGACCGAACAGTGGATCGCGTTGCACGCCCACCTTGATGTCGATCCCGCCCCGGAAACCCCGACGGTCAAGCGGTTGCGAACCGCCCTCGAACACGCCGCGTTCACCGCGCTGGCCGGGCTACTCGCCGCCGAGTCGGGTTATCCGACGGCCCAGCCCACCGTAGCGGCACCGACCGTGCCGCCCGCTCAGCGCGGGGTGGTCACCGTGTTCGGGGACGCGGTCATCGACCATATCTACCGGGTCGATGACTTCCCCACCCCCGCCAGCCCGGCCAGTGGCCGCTTCACCGACCGCCCCGGCGGCAAGGGTCTCAACCGCGCGGTGGCCGCCGCGCGGCTCGGCATCAACGTGCACCTGGTGTGTGCGGTCGGCGGCGACGAATACGGCCGCCGCATCCACGAATTCCTCGAAGCCCAGCGCGTGCACCTGGACTTGGTGAAGATGGTCCCGTCCGCTCCGTCACTGGTGACCGCCGTCGTGCTCGCCCCCAACGGCGAATTCCAGATGATCAGTTGCCGCGACACCCGCATGCAGTTGCAGGAGGAGGATCTGCACCGCCCGGAGCTGCGCGCCGCCCTCGAGTCATCCGATGTCGTGATCCTGACTTTCGAGCAGCCGCCGGCGGTGATCGAGCAGGTGCTGTCCACGGTGTCGCAGCTGCACCCCAAACCGACGGTAATCGTGTGCCCCTCACCATCGATGGTGGCTCCGCAAGGGTTGTACCAATACTTGGGCACCGTCGACTATCTCGTCGGCACCACCACGGAACTCGCGGCGCTGCTGCCCGATGCGTTCGCCGCGTCCGCCGACGATGTCGTCCGGCTGTTGCGCAGGCTCGGCATCGGCTCCGTGTGCACGGTCGAGAACTTCCGGTGCGTCGTCGCCTCCGACACCGTGAATACCATTGTCGACCATTTCCCACATGTACTCCGGGCCGCCGTCGGTGCGGCAGCGGCGTTCACCGGCGCGCTGGCATATCGGCTGGTGAACAGCCGAACCGCGCTCACCGCAGATGATTACGTATGGGCGGCCGCTGCCATGATCTTGACCCAGCACCTGGGTACGTTCGCTACCACCGTGCCCGGCATCGAAGAAATCGATCGCATCGTGGACCTTTTCGCGCCGCCCTCCTGACCCGCCACAAGCGCCCATGCCCACCCGCTGCGGCACAGCGCCTGCCCGCAATTCGATGTCTGTTCACTCCACCGAATATCTCCGATCGCGAATATCGAGCGGTTCGGTGAAGCGAAGATAATACCCGAAGGGATCGGCTACCCGGAAATCTCGAACACCCCACGGGCGATCACGGACAGCATCCACCATTCGACCCGTACCCGCAGCTTTCGAATGATACAGATCGAGGTCCTCGACCATGATCACTATCTCCACACCGTACCCGCGTGGAGTAGTGGGTTCGAACTGCCCGAAGTAGCTTTGACTGTAAATAGATTCATTACCGCCCCAGAAACATAAGACGTTCGATCCGAGGCTGGCCACCAGATACCCCTTTTTGCCTTCGGGTGCGCGCGACCACAGGAATTCGAATCCCAGCTTCTGGTAGAACGTGCGCACTTCGTCGAAGTTCGGGACATGCAACTCTACTCCAGCGCCTATGTGGAAACCGTCACTCATCACTTCTCCTAGCATCCGGCGAGTGTCAACTGCTGAACCAGGGCTGGATTGTCACAAAATTCGGTACGACAAGATCCCGCGTCAACCCCGCCGCGACAAAGTCTTCAGCGGAGGCGAGCCCGGTGAGGACCGCGACGAACGCAACATCGTTCCCCGAGGCAACCCTGTAATCGTTGATTCCGTCGCCGATCGACACTATCGCCTCCCGGCCGATCCCTCGATCAGCAAATCTTTGCACTGGGCGTCGCAGAACACGAGGGTCCGGCTTTCGACCGAGTAATTGCTCGGTTCCGAAGATGTCCTCAGGTCGGAAGAAGTCCGCGATCCCCAGTCTGGCGATGTCCATGACGACAAGATCACGCCTGCTGGAGCTGACGATAGCCAGCTCGGTCCCCTGCGCGGCAAGAAACTCGAGAAGCTCCCGCGTACCCGGAGTGGACGTGGGCGGCGTAGAGTGCATCGTCTGAAGATAGGCGCTCTCGAAAAGAACCCGATCGACCGAGGGAACCAGCGTGGTGACCAGCTCCGGAAATGGCACTCCCCACACTGCCCGGATCATGTCTTCGGTCACGTCGACATCGAATTGTTCAGCTGTCTTGATGAGCAGAGGCCACCGCGACCGCATGGTCTCAGCCAACGTATCGTCGAAGTCGAAGATCACTGCGCCCGCATGTCTGATCAGGTGCGCGACGCGAGCATTCATGATACTTCGCCGTCGATCAGAAACTCGGCGGCGCGATCGGTCAGTGCTTGCGCCGCACGAACCATTGTCGCCATGCCGAGTTTTGCGAAAGCTTCTCGAGCCGAGGACGCATGCCTGGCGCTGGCCGTGAAGTCACCGGCATTATCGGCGATCGTCGCGAGTCCGAGTTGGCAGCGCGCCACAGTTGACAGGCGCTGAACCCGTGTTGCCAGCACCAATGCTTCTCGGAACTTCTTTTCGGCAGCCCTTTCGTCACCTTCGGCAAGCAGCGCCGAAGCCAAGTAGCACAACGAGATCGCCGCGCCCTCGGGTGCGTCCAAGAGGTTGTCCAGTTCGAGCGCCTCACTGAGCAACTCGACAGCCGAGGCGTTGTTTCCGAGGTGCATTTCGCAGCAGCCGAGCTCGACGAGCGTCGCGGCGCGGCCGTCATCGTCCGCGGTAGCCGGTGCCGACCCGAGAACGCGGCGAAACAGGGTACGTGCGGCAACATGATCGTTTTCCCTACACGCCAATTGTCCCTTCAATCGCTCGAACATTCTCTCGCGCGTATTGTCGGAGTCTCCTCGGCGCATGTGCTCCTCGACAGATCGCAACGCTGCGTGTGCTTCGGTGAAGTCACCCCGCCAGGTATGGACTCGTCCGATCAACGCATACTGTTCGGCCGAGTCGTTGAAGGAGCCGATCGCGTCCGCCGACTCCAACGCAAGATTGCAGAGCTCGATCCGCTCGTGCCAGTATCCCCGCCCCCACAAATAGCTGGTCATCGACTTGGAAAAGCTGATCACTCGCTCGTGCTTTTTCGGTTCACCAGAGTCGAGCGCGTGTTCGGCCGCCACACGCGCGAAGTAGAGAATATTCTCTCTTTCCTCGTCGAGGCGGAGCACGCGTTCGGCGTCCAGGTAGACATCCGCATTGTGGTCCGCGTAGCCGAGATAGTAGTCGATTATGCGCGCTTCCAGAGAGGCACGCTTACCCGGCATGCCGTCCAGCTTTCTCAGGACATGGGCTCGCGTCAACGAGTGCAATCGCAATCGTCCGTCTCGGTTGTGGTTCGAAACGATGATCTCGACGAGGGAAGTTTGAGTAATCTTCGATGCCAAGAGCGCGAACGACTCGCTGTCGACGTCGACTATTCTACGGATCGCCACGCGGGAAACCGCACCCGGGTGCAGAGCCATCGCCAGCACTATGTCGCGCGCATGCAAGCCCATTTCACCCAGACTAGCCCATGCCATATCGAGAATTTCAGCAAATTCTTCGCCCATCGCCGCATTGTGGAGGCGATGCACGACAGACGGCAGACCTTCGGCGGACAGCCGCGCTTGGCCGATTGCCAGCTTGATTGCCAATGGCCACCCTCCTGTTGCGGCGAGACACTCGATGACATGGTGATCCGCCTGCGGATCCGCGCCGTCGAGCGATACCAGACCACGTCGACGGACTTCATCGAAGAGCAGTGCGGCACTACCGTCTTCGTCAAGTCCACCGAGCTCCACGGACCAGGAATCCCCATCCAGACGGTGCCGTGACGTCACCAGAAACTTGCTCTTCCTCGCGTCGATACGGTCGATCATGGAGTGCAGGGACTTCATCTGCAGATGATCGAAATCATCGAGGACCACCAGGGTCGGAGTCGCGTTCAAATAATCGACGATCCGTTCACCCATGACCTCCGGACGGAGCGACCGAAGATATTCATGACCGGAGACCTCGGCGATCACATCTACCAACGCGACAACCGGTATGGTTTGCGGTCGATTGCACCATACTATGCTATTGAATGGCACGCCATCCGATTCTCGTTCGATCATTCTCCACGCGGCAACGTTTGCGAGGGCAGTCTTACCCATGCCGCCCATCCCGGATATGCAGACGAGTTTGTTCGGTGACAGCAATCCATCGATCGTACGCTGGAGTTCGTCTATCCTGTCGAAAAATTCTACGGAACGGGTCGAGAGATTGTGGAGAAGACCGGTTCTGTCCGTTCTCTGTGCCTCGACTTCTACTTTTCTCACGTCGATATCGACGTCACCTTTGACACCCCGAACGGAAGCGCTGTCGGCAATCTCGAGCAGATGATGTCTCAGTGTCGAAAATGTCCGCGATTCCTTCAATATCGAGAAATGATCGCCCGGTAGGGCTTTCACGGCCGGAAATGGCCCCCGCGCCGATGCGGGCACCACCACGTTATCGCTGGTTCCAGCATAGAGATGAATTGGTATCGGGCAACTCTGCGCCGTGACCGAACGAGCGTATATAATATGCTCCAAAACCGTCCGCTGGGCGTCCGACACCGCCTCGTCCAGGGGACGAAGTTGCCTTTCCTGGGGGTTGCGCCAGAAGCGGGCCATTTTCCTGAGAACAAGCGCGATTTCCGAACCAGAATTCGGGCATGCAAGCATGACGATCGACTTGATGCGGTCGAGTTCGTGGGCGCGCCCGGCATTGGACATTCGGGAGAGATATCGCTGAACTATCAGCCCACCCTGGCTGTGACTGACAATGACAACGGACTCGTATCCGGCTGCCTCCACCTCGATCAGGGTCATCAGCGAATCTGCGATGACGTTGTAGTCCGGAATCGCGCGCAGCGGGTTCAAACGGATTTTCGGGCTGTCGTAATCCATTGGGATGATGTCGAATCCGACGGAAAGCACAGGATCAGCGGCGATCTTCTCGGAGAGAGAGTTCCACGTCGCGGAGGAAGAAACGAAACCGTGGATCAAGATCAACGCGACATTTTCGCGAGGAGGCCTCACCGCAGGGGACCTTCCTCTGGCGGTGTCGCGCGGGTGCGGACGAGCGGGAGTGCGCTCAGGGCAGTGTCTGTCGACGTTGCCCTGTTGGCTTGGTACATGGACACAGGCTAGCCGCTCGGACGCGACCGGGCCGGCAACCCGATACCACTGTGCTACAACAGTTTCGATGCGGCTCCAGCCGGTTCTCGTGTGAACGCACTCCCGTGGGAAAGCCATCGACTACCCTGCACAGAGATGGCGTTCTCGGCAACGCGTGGCCGCCGATCATGCAGGGGCTGAATGTGATTGCCGACTTCGACAGTTCTCTCGGCGGGTTCGCTGGCGCCAGCTATGGCGGTCCACACATATTCAGTCGCAAGGGACGACAGATCAGGGTGTCCGTGTTCGAGCTGCCAGACCCCCGAGACGGCGGCTGCATGCTCGCATTCGGCGACATCGGCTGCCATCCCTTGGTGCGCATCCATTCGCGCTGCCTCTACGGTGATGCGCTCGGATCGGACGACTGTGACTGCGGACAAGAACTCGAGCGTTCGATGGATCTGATCCAAGCCGAAGGCGCGGGGGTGCTCGTCTATCTCGAGCAGGAGGGGCGTGGGGCTGGACTGGCATGGAAGGCGCGGGGGTACCGCGTCGGCGAGATGTTCGGGATCGACACCTTCGACAGCTATCGGCGCCTCGGGCTGCGCGTCGACTCCCGGCACTACGACGTCGCCGCCCGCGCGGTGCGCGCGTTGGGCCTGACCCGGGTCCGCCTGCTGACCAACAACCCCGACAAGTGCCGTGCCCTGGCCGAGGCGGGCATCGAGGTCGACCCGGTGCCGCTGACGATCACCCTCGCCTCCCCGCGGGGAAAACGGTATCTGCAGGCGAAAAGGGTGCACCGCCACCACACCATCCCGGTCGACGATCAGGTGGACAACGGACGCCGCCGGACCTGGTGGTGGCCCGGTCGCCGCAGGTAAACCCTCCGCGATCCCCGATATCCCGCTACGATATGTGAGCCGCGCCACTTTTGACGCCTTCGCCTCGAGATGATGTGAGGGAAGTCGTCTCATTGGTTCGGTACTCCAGCTCGGCCTATGGGAACAGGGATATGACAGAGATCGGTTTCGCGCACGCTTCCGGGGTCACGGTGCACACCGTGCCCGCCGCCTTCCAGCAGACCGCCGCCTTGCGGCCGGCTCAGATCGCGCTGCGCACCGTCGGTGGCACCCAGGAGATCACCTGGTCCGAATACGCCACCCGGGTGCGCGCCCTGGCCGCCGGGCTGGCGAAACTCGGCGTCGGACACGGCGATTCGGTGGGCATCATGCTCACCAACCGGCCCGAGTTCAACCTGATCGACACCGCCGCCCTGCACCTGGGCGCCACCCCGTTCTCGGTCTACAACACCAGCTCACCGGAACAGATCGCGCATGTGTTCGCCAACGCGGGCAACCAGGTCGTCGTCACCGAACAGGCGTTTCTCGACGTGATCCGCGAATCCGGTGCCGAGATCGCGCACACGATCCTCGTCGACGGCACCGCGGAGAACACCATTTCGCTGGCCCAGCTCGAATCGGACCCGCTGCCGGACTTCGATTTCGACGCCGCCTGGCAGGCCGTGGAATCCACCGACCTGGCCACCCTGATCTACACCTCGGGCACCACCGGCCCGTCCAAGGGTGTTGAGCTCACCCACAGCAATGTGATCGCTCAGGTCGTCGGTCTGGTGTCGGGCCCGTTGCCGGTCGGTTTCGACGACCGCGCCGTGTCCTACCTGCCCGCCGCCCATGTCGCCGACCGCATTTCCGCGCACGCGATGAGCTTGCTCACCGGTGTGCAGATCACCACGGTTGTCGACCCGCGTGAGATCGCCGCGGCACTGCCCGACGCCCGCCCGACGGTGTTCTTCGGTGTGCCCCGGGTGTGGCAGAAGATCAAGGCCGGGATCGAGAACAAGCTCGCCGTGGAACCGAGTCCGGTGAAGAAGGCGCTGGCCAACTGGTCGATCGGTGTCGGTGTCGCCCAGGCCCGCGCCAAGCTGGCCGGTGAGGGATCTTCCCTGCTGCTCGGTGTGCAGCGCAGGCTCGCCGACGCGCTGGTGCTGTCGAAGTTGCGTGCGGCGCTCGGTTTCGCGGAACTGAAGGTCGCCGCCTCCGGCGCGGCCCCCGTGCCGCCGGAAACCCTCGAGTACTTCCTCGGACTCGGCTTCGCGGTGAGCGAGGTGTGGGGCATGTCGGAGACCACGGGCGTCGGCACGTTCACCGAGATCGACAAGCCACGCCCCGGTTCGGTCGGCCGGGTCATGGACGGGGTCGAGTTGCGGTTGGACGCCGACGGCGAGGTTCTCATCCGTGGCCCGATCATCACCCGCGGCTACCGCAACATGCCCGACAAGACCGCCGAGGCCATCGACGACGCGGGCTGGTTGCACACCGGCGATGTCGGCACCCTCGACGCCGACGGCTACCTGCGTATCGTCGACCGCAAGAAGGAGCTCATCATCAGCGAGGCGGGCAAGAACATCGCCCCCTCCAATATCGAGAACGCCATGAAGGCGGCCTCGTCGATGATCGGTCAGGCTGTCGCGATCGGCGACGCCCGTCCCTACATCACCGCCCTGGTCATGCTCGATCCCGATGTCGCCGCCCTGCGCGCCAAGGAGTTCGGTGCCACCGACGCCACCCTGGCCGAGCTGTCGCGTCGCCCCGAGATCATCGAGGAGGTCAAGGAGGCGGTGCTCGCGGGCAACCGGAAGCTGTCGCGGGTGGAGCAGGTGAAGCGGTTCCACATCGTGGAGACGCTGTGGGAGCCCGGTGGTGACGAGCTGACCCCGAAGATGTCGCTCAAGCGCACCCCCATCGCGAACAAATACGCCGACCGGATCGCCGAGCTCTACGCGGCTGAACCGCCCGCGGGCGTGGTGAACGTGAAGTAGGTCCGAAAGAACCGGTGGCCCCGCATCCGTGCGGGGCCACCGGTGTTTTCAGTGCTGTTCGTAGGTGCCGACGAGGGTGGCACGACCAAGGGTGTGGAAGAACAGGTTGAACCCGAGGTAGGCCGGGGCCGCATCGGGGCCGACTTCGAGTTCGGGCACGTCGACGGCGTGCACGACCACGAAATACCGGTGCGGCCCATGGCCTTTCGGCGGGCTCGCGCCGACGAAGCCGGGGAATCCGCCGTCGTTGCGCAACGACACCGCACCGGCGGGCAGGGTGCCGCCCTCGCTACCCGCACCGGTGTCGAGCGAAGTCACCGAGGCGGGGATGTTGGCGACCGCCCAGTGCCAGAACCCCGATGCGGTCGGGGCATCCGGGTCGTACACGGTGACCGCGAAACTCTGTGTGCCCTCGGGGAATCCGGACCAGCTCAGCTGCGGGGAGATGTCCTTGCCACCCGCGCCGAACACCCCGGAGACCTGATCATTGGCCAGCGGCTGCCCGTCGGTGATGTCGGTGGAGGTGAGGGTGAACGACGGCACCTTCGGCAGCGCGTCGTACGGGTTGTAGGTCATAGCGGCCTCTCTGTGTTGTTGGCGGCTGGGGCCTGCGGGTTCAGCTGTTCAGCAGGAAGTGTTCCAGCACCCGGGTGCCGAATTCCAGGGACTGCACCGGTACCCGTTCGTCGACGCCGTGGAACAGGGCGGTGAAGTCGAGGTCCGGCGGCAGCTGCAGCGGTGCGAAACCGAAGCAGCGAATTCCCAAGCGGGCGAACGCTTTCGCGTCGGTGCCGCCGGAGAGCATGTACGGCACGGTTCGCCCGTTGGGGTCGTTGGCCAGCACCGCGTCGTTCATGGCGTCGACGAGGTGTCCGTCGAAGGTGGTTTCGTAGGAGTCGAGTTTGGTGATCCACTCGCGTTCCACGTCGGGGCCGATCAGTTCGTCGACCTCGCGTTCGAACGCGGCCTGACGACCGGGCACCACCCGGCAGTCGACCACGGCCTCGGCGGTCTGGGGGATCACGTTGGCCTTGTAGCCCGCCGACAGCATCGTCGGGTTGGCGGTGTCGCGCAGGGTGGCGCCGATGATGCGGGAGATGGTGCCGAGTTTGGCGAGCTGGCCTTCGATGTCGGGGCTGTCCGGGTCGAACCGCAGACCGCTCTCCTCGGTGACGGCGGCCAGGAATTCGGCCACCGAGTCCGAGAGCACCACGGGGAAGGTGTGTTTCCCGAGCCGGGCCACCGCGTCGGCGAGGATGGTGACCGCGTTGTCCTCGTGCAGGAACGACCCGTGGCCCGCCCGAGCCTTGGCCCGCAACCGCATCCAGCCCAGGCCCTTCTCGGCCGTCTCCACCAGGTACAGCCTGCGTTCGGTGCCGTCCGGGCGGGGCACGGTCAGCGAGAACCCGCCGACCTCACCGACGGCTTCGGTGACGCCGTCGAACAGGTCGGGCCGGTTGTCGACCAGCCACTGTGAGCCCCATTTGCCGCCGTTCTCCTCGTCGGCGAGGAACGCGAACACCAGGTCTCGCGGCGGCACGGTGCCCTCGGCCTTGAACTGACGCGCCAGCGCCAGAGTCATCCCGACCATGTCCTTCATGTCGATCGCGCCGCGCCCCCACACGTATCCGTCCTGCACGGCCCCCGAGAACGGGTGCACGCTCCAGTCGGCCGCTTCGGCGGGAACCACGTCGAGGTGTCCGTGGATCATCAGCGCACCCCGGCTCGGGTCGGCCCCGCGCAAGCGGGCGAACACATTGCCGCGCTCCGGCGCTCCGGATTCGACGTACTCGGTCTCGTACCCGACTTCCCGCAGTTGCGCCGCGACCCACTCGGCACACTCTCGTTCGCCCTTGGTGGTCGCGAGCTCACCGGTATTGGAGGTGTCGAACCGGATCAGCGTACTGACCAGCCCCACCACCTCGTCTTCCGCGCGAGACCGTCGATCGACTCCAGAACTTTCGCCAGATGCCACCACGCCCCTTTCCTACCACTGTTCCCCGTCTCGACGCGCCCCGCGTACCCGATCACCCACCCCGCCGTGTCACATCACCTGCGGGTACTGCGGGAGAACGAATTAGCGACAGTTCGCGCGGAAGGCGCCGAGTGCTCGCTGGAATTCCACTGCCCCGCGCACGGTGGGCTCGTCGAAACAGCTCTCGGCGTGCACGGCGATGAGATCCGCGAGTTGTTCCGGTGCGTCGCGGGCAACGAGGTGTCCTGCTTCGGCGATCACGGCGATGGTGACGCGCCGGTTGGCCCGGCACAGCCGGTGTACGTCGTCGTCTGCGAGGAAGGAGCGGCCGCCGCGCACGAGCAGGACGGGCAGGTCCACTGTGCTGATGGTGGCGAGCAACGCGGGCCCGGATCCGAGGATGTCGTCGGTGAGGTGATCGAGGCTCGCACCGAAGCCCTGGTCGCGCAACCAGGTTCGTGTCGGCTCCGGGTCCGGATCGGGAACGACGTCCACGAGGATCAGCCCGGTGACCCTGGACCGGACGGCAGGTTCGGCCAGTGCCGCCATGGCGGCGAAGCCGCCGAGGGAGGCTCCGGCGACCACCACGGGGCCGGACTCACGGGCGATCAGCGCGGCCACGTCGTCGGCGAGCGGCCCGAGCGTGGTGACCTGCCCGGAACTCTCGCCGTGGCCGCGCTGGTCGACCGCGACGGTGCGGTAGCCACACGCCCCGAGCCGTGCCGCGATCGGCGACCACACGCCGCGACGCTCTCCCCCGGCGTGCAGCAGCAGGATCGTGGGTCCGTGGCCGCCGACCGTGGCGCGCAGCGTGGCGTCGCCGAGGACGATATCGGTATGGATCATCGCGGTACCCCAAACCTTGACGTGTCCAGGTAACGGTAGGCCTCGCTGCCTTGGTGGGTCAAGGTAGTGTGACGATGTGAGCATGCCGAGAGTGCGGAGGCGGCCCGAGGAGGCGCGTCAGGCGATCCTCGACGCCGCCGCGACGCTCCTGGCCGAGGGCGGTCCCGCGACCGTGCAGGTCCGTGCGGTCGCCGCCCGCGTCGGCATGACCGACGCGGGCGTCACCCATCACTTCCGGAACCGGCAGACCCTGCTCACCGACCTCCTGCGCCACGGCGGCCGTCGGCTGAGGGCGGGCCTGGCGAATATCGTCGCGGCGTGGCTGGACGACAACGCCGACCTGCCCGCACTCATCACCGCACTCCACGACTTCTACCGCGGCGGCTACGCCGATCTCGCCGTCGCCCTGCACGCCGCAGGATGGCGTGACCGGGGCAGCGGCATGCTCGACCCCGTCGTCGAGGCCCTGCACCGTGCCCGCCCACCGGGCAGTTCCCTCGACGACACCCGTCACGCGGTCGCGGCTCTGCATCAGGCCGTGGCGATGGATGTCCGCTACGGCGACGCTTTCCGGCGCAGCGCCGGGCTCACCGACGCCGCCGCGACCTTCGACGCGCACGCACAGTGGTGGGCACACCATCTCGAAACCACCCTCGGCCTGCCCACGCCAGGCCGGGCTCAGGGTTCGAGTACGTAACGACCGCGCGCCCCACCGTCGGCCATGGCCCGGTGGGCCTCGGCGGCCCGGTCCAGCGGCAAGACCGCGTGCACCCGCGTGGGCAATCGGCCTGCCGCGGCGAGGGCGAGCAGCTGCCCCAAGCGTGGTCCATCCGATCGCACCATCAGCACGTTCACGGTGATACCCCGCTCCACCGTGGGCACGATATTGGGCCGGACACCGACGAACACTCCCCCGTCGCGGACCGGTTTCAGGCCCCAGGTCTGTTGCGGGGTGGCGTCGACGACCGCGTCCCACCCAGGTTCGACCGCGGTGACGAAGTCGGCGCCGAGTCCACGCACGAACAGTTCGTCAGCCACTCTGGCCAGACCCGTGACGCGCCAGCCGCGGTCGGGGGCGAGTGCGGCGACACCGGCCCCGATGGCACCGGCGGCTCCGATCACCAGCAGCCGGTCACCGTCGGCGGGTGCCTCGCCGAGCATGTCGACGATCTGTGCGGCGCTCAGACCACTGAGCGGCACTGTGGCCGCCGGGACGAGGTCGAGCCCGTCCGGCACGACCGCGAGGTCGGTGGCGGGCACGACGAGTTGTTCGGCATAGGTGCCGAAGTCGCGGTCGAAGCCGAGCACGACACCGGCGACTCGGGTCCCCACGGCCAAGTCCACGCCGGGTCCGGTGGCCAGGACGGTGCCGCCGAAGTCCCAGCCCAGTCCGGTGTGTTCGGGTTGGTCGATCATCCCGAGATCGTGGAAGAAGCCGCTGACGACACCGAGATCGGTGGGGTTCACGGGTGCGGCCGCGACAGCCACCCGCACCTCACCGGGTCCGGGCTCGACAACGGGGACGTCGATGATCTCGATCGTGTCGGGTCCGGCGGGTGTGCGGACGACGGCGGCCCGGAAAGTACCTGCTGTGTTCATGATTCGCTCCTCCATCAGTGCTGATGGATGCCAGCCTGCTCGCGCGACTTGGAAGGGAGTTGGAACCGAACCGGATGTCGCCGTGACCTGCGCTGTCAGCCGCGGATTGCCGCGGCGGCGCGGGCCCTGGCCGTGGTCGACCAGTGCGGGGCGTTCCACATTTCCGCGATGTCGGCTGCCCGAGCGAAATGCGCGGCCGCCTCGTCATTACGACCGAGGAACTGGGCGAGCTCGCCCAGTATGTGTGCGACCGGACGCACGGCGAGCGAAACACTCTCCGCGCCCGCGGGCGGACCGTCGCGGTGCGGCAGCAGGTCCGTGTAGACCCGCTCGGCACCGTCACGATCGTTCACGGCGATCAGGGCCAGCGCGCGCAGGCTCGTCAGGAAGGTGAAGAAGAAGTCGGCCCGGATGGGGGCCGGTGGTGTGGGCTCCACCTCGTTGCCGCGACCCGCGGCGTGCAGGACCAGTGTCAGCAGGTCGGTGACCATCGGGCCGAGCGCGGCGTGGAAGGCGCGGACCTCGTCCAGGTGGGCGCCGAGGGTGCCGTCGTTGATCCAGATCGCCGCGCGGGCGATGCGGAGGAACCCGGCGGCGTGCACCGAACCGGCGCGTTCCATGCGCTGGGTGGCTGTGATGTAGCGACGTTCGGCGTCGGCGAACCGTCCCTCGATCAGTACCAGTGTCGCCAGGGCGATCTCGGCGGCGCCGACCGCTTCGGGCATCCGATAGGCGCGGGCCAGGTCGCGCGCTTGTTCACTGACGCGACGCATGGTCGCCGGATCGTTGGCGGCGGCGGCACCGGCAGCCAGGTTGAGCAGGGCGGTGATGCGGTACACGGGCAGGTCGTGTTCGGTGCCGATCGCCAGGAGTTCCCGCGAGTACTCCTGGCGGCCCGAGGCGCGCGCCAGGATCAGCAGGGCAGCGGCACGCAGACGCGAGGAGGTCGCCGACTCGAGTGCTTCCAGGGCCGCGGGCATGACCGTCGGATCGTCTTCGCCGACCAGTTCGTGGGTGTAGGCGATGAGCAGATGGGCGCGCACGTCGCGGTCGAGGTCGGTGCGGGTGAGCAACCGGGCGAGCCGTTCGACGATCGGGCGGTCGATCGTGCCGTACATCCGGGACTGCCACGGTGTCGGTTCGGTCCAGGCGGTGAACGCGGCGATCATCAGATCCTCACGTCCCAGCGACTCGGCGAACTCGACGGCCTCCTCGCGCGTGCGCCTGGCGCCCGCGATGGACCCGGCCCTGACCTGTGCTCGCAGCAATCTGCCCAGCAGATCCACCCGTTCGTCCGGTTCGCGGGCAACGGCGACCGCGTCGGTGAGGAGCACGACCGCCACATCGTGGGCGTAGCGCGCCTCGGCCAGTTCCGCGGCTTGCACGCAGTACCCGACGGCTTTCGGCGACCCGGCCCGCGCCCAGTGATGGGCCAGGGCGACGATGTCGCCGGAGCCTTCGAGGGCCGAGGCGATCCGCGCGTGCATCCGCGTTGTGCGTGCCCGGCTGACACCGGTGACCAGGGTGTCTCTGACCAGGGCGTGCACGAACCGGACACGACCGGGCCCCGGTTCGTCGAGCAGCCCGGCGATGACGCCCGCGTCGACGGCGTCGAGCACGCCGTCCTCGTCGGTGTCGGCGGCGCGCACGAGCACCTCGACCGAGCATTCCCGACCGGCCACCGCCGCCAACCGCAGCACCGAAACACCGCTGTCGGGCAGCCGTGCGAGCCGTCGCCGCAGCACGTCGCGGACACCCTCGGGAACCTCCGAGAGCGCGACCAGTGCGCCTTCACCGTTGAGCAGGCGGGCGGTCTCACGCACGTAGAAGGGGTTGCCGCCGGTTCTTTCGGCGATTCCGGCCACGGTCGAGTCGTCGGTGTCGCATTCGGCCCGCACGAGTTCGGCGACGGCGTCGCGGTCGAGTCCGGGCAGGTCGAGGCGCAGCGGGGCGGTGCGGGCCAGGGTGGCGAGTGTTTCGGTGAGGCGCTCGCTTTCGTCCGAACGGTAGGCGGCGACGATCAGAATCGGGGCCCGGGTATCGATGCCGCCGGTGAGCAGTTCCAGGGTGGCGGCGTCGGCCCAGTGCAGGTCGTCCAGGACGACGGCGACCGGTCGGTCGGTGGCGGCCGCGGCGACCCAGGCCCACACGGCTCGGCGGAGCCGGAACCGTCCGGCGGCCGCGTCGCCGTGCGCGGGCGCGGAGTCCACGAGCAGCGGCGCCAGATCTTCGGAGAATGGTTGTGGCGCAGTACTTTCGGCGATCGATTGCAGCACTTCGACCCAGGCCCAGGCCGGTGGTGCGCTGTCGACGTCGGGGCAGCGCCCGGCGGCTACGAGCCACCCGTCGCGGGTGAGTGTCGTGGCGAGGTGCTCGAGCAGGGTCGACTTGCCCTGTCCCGCCTCACCGGTGATCAGGGCGGTTCTCGCACCGTCGATGATTGCTTGCTCGGCAGCTTTGACCAGGGCTGCCAGTTCGTGGTCGCGCCCGACAAACAGAGTGGATGACCGGCCGTTATCGAATGCCGGTGACGCTGAGTGTGATCCGACACTCCCGGAGTAGTTCTTCCCCGGGCCGACCACACCTGACCCGGCCGCGCCGAGGCGGACTTCGCCGGGGTCCACCGCGCCGGGGCCGACTTTGCCCACCTCTACCTCACGGCCGCTGCCCGCAGCCGCCGCGTCTTCGCGCGCATTCTGGCTCCTGGGCAGCACTGTCCGCTGCGAGGACACCGCCGGAACCACCGCGCGCAGGAAGTCCGTGCGCTGAGCCAGGATCGCCTCTTCCAGTTCCACCAGGTCCGGGCCCGGATCGAGGCCGAGCTCATCGGCGAACTGGGTGCGGGCGCGACGCAACGCGGTCAGCGCATCGGCCTGACGCCCACTGCCCCACAGCGCCAGCGCGTGCAGCCGCCACCCTTCCTCGCGCAGGGGTTCGTCGCGAGTCAGGGTCTCGGTGTCGGGAACGACCGTCGCGGCCCGGCCCAGGCGCAGACCCGCCTCGATGTGCAGTTCGCGCGCGACCAGGCGTAACTCGTGCAGCCGTGCTGTTTCGGCGATCACCCACGGCTCGTCGGCGACCTCGGCGAAGGCGGGACCGCGCCACAGCGCCAATGCCTCGTCCAGCCGGGCCCGCGAGTCCTCGGGATCGGTGAGCGTGCGAGCTTGTTCGAGCAGTTCCTCGAACCGCCAGGCGTCCACCGCGTGCTCGGGCAGGTGCAGCGCGTAACCGGGTGCGGCGCTCACCAGCAGACGTGCCGGTGCCCGTGGTGGTCGGTCCGGTTCGAGCAGGCGGCGCAGGTTCGACACATACGCCTGCAACGACGCCAATGCCCGCGACGGCGCTTCCCCCCGCCAGAGGTCTTCGACCAGCCGGTCCACCGGCACCACCTGCCCGCGCGCGGCCACCAGCAGCGCGAGCACACCACGTTGACGCGGGCCACCGAGGGGAAGCGGTTCGCCGCCGACCTCGGCCGCGAACGAGCCCAACACCCGGATCAAGACCATGACCAGCCGTATCGTACGCGCGCCGACCCGCACGGTTCCAAGTCGGCTCCAACTGCCTTCCAAACCTCGGCGAGCAGTCTCGTTCACATCGAAACCCGTTGAAAGGCAGGACAGTATGAGCATCAGCACCCAGGGCATCGGCACAGTGGGACGAACGGTGGTCACGAGGTATCGCGTCACCACCGTGATGGCCGTGATGTGCGCGGCGGCACCGTTGTATTTCGGGCTGAGTTTCCTGCTCGCCCCCGAGAGTTCGCCCGCCGGTTTCGGTATCACGCCGTGGCCCACCGGCAATGCCGACGGCTATTTCGTCGTCAAGGGCGTGCGCGACATCGCGGTCGCCGCAGTGACGTTTCTGGTGCTCGCCCTCGGCCACCGCCGCCTCCTCGGCTGGATAGTCCTGATCAATGCCGCGATCCCGTTCGGCGACGCACTGGCCGTGGTGACCCACGGCGGAACGGTGACGACAGCGCTGACCGTCCACATTTCGGCAATGGTGTTCGTCGTGCTGACGGCCGCCCTGCTGCTCACGGAACACCCCGCGCGTACCTAGCCGACACCCGAGCAGGTCGGTGTGGTCGTCTCGATCACACCGACCTGTCGCCTGCCCTGCGCACACCGAACCGCGCCAGCAGCGCCCTCGCCGCGAGACCGAAGATGGTCCTGCCCGCATCCGCGGGCGCGTCTGTGCTCGTGCGTGATCGCCCATCGGCCGTCCACGCGCCGAAGGCAGACGGTTTCGCGCACCCAGATCGACAATTCGATGCCGCCCTTGTGCTTGCCGGAATCCAGATGGAGCATGTTGGCGAAGGCCACGTCTCCGTCGACAGCGATCGTCAGCTCATGCGTTTCCAGCTCGATCGGCCCGTCATACCCGTCGAACCACCGCAGGAAGTTCGCCCGCGCCTCCTCGGTTCCCGAAAACCGCAGCGGCGCGACAGCGTCGTAGTAGACGATGTCCGCGACCTTCGGACCTTTTCGGTAGTCCGACAAACCGAGAACGAATGTGAGGTCCCCGCCGGGCGCGCGCCCCTGGGTTCGGAAAGTCTCGCTTCACGTGTTTGGCTGGCGTGGTGAGCGCGCGGATTGTTCGGATCGGGGTCGGGATGGTTGCCGGGGTGGCGACGCTAACCGGAATCGCTGGTGTGGCATTGCATTTTTCGCGGTGGGATGTGGAGCCGCTCGTGTTGGCGGCGTCGGCCGCACCGTATCTGATGTGCGGTGCGGTGGTGGGGGCCGCTGGTTTCGCGGGCATGAAGCAGTGGGTGGCTGCCGGGGTGGCAGGGATTGCGGTCGTCGCCGCTCTGGCGACCCAGGCACCGCTGTACTTCGCCGATGGTGGGGGCGAGGGGCCCGCGATCATGGCGATGCAGGCCAATCTGCTGTTCGACGGCGCCGATCCGGTGGTGCTCGTCAACGAGGTGCGAGAGCGGGATATCGCCGTACTCACCGTCAACGAGCTCACCCGCCCCGCGGTCGATGACCTGGGTCGTGCGGGTCTGGATGCCCTGCTCCCGTACCGCTACCTGGCTCCCGGCCAGACGGCGAGTGGGACCGGGATCTGGAGCCGGTACCCGGTGTCCGACACTGTCGAATACGACGGGTACGTCCTCAATCAGATCTCGGCGACTGCCACGGTCCCCGAGGTCGGTCCGGTCTCGGTATACGCCTTCCACCCGGTCCCCCCGATCTACGACACGCGCGTCTGGGCCGATGAACTGTCCCGGCTCCGGCAGGTGCTGGACGCCGCGCCCGCTGGTCGTCCGGTGCTCGTCGGCGGCGATTTCAATGCCACCCACGACCACGCCCGGTTCCGCGCTATGGCCTCGGGTCGCTACGCGGACGCGGCCGCCCAGGCAGGCGCGGGCCACCTGGTCACCTATCCGACAGACAAATCGCTACCCCCGTTGGTCGGCATCGACCATTTCCTGCTCGCTGACGCGCGCGCCACGAACGTGGAAACCGTCGATCTGCCCGGTGCCGACCATCGAGCCCTGGTGGCGCGCATCGTCTTTCCCGCTCGGTGAGAACTACGGCTCAGCCCGAGTAAGCACCGCCTCAACCCGTGCCTGCATTGCCTTCCCGGCCGCCAGCAACGGTTCGGCCGAGCGCAATGTCCGGCCGAGGACGAACGCCCCTTCCAGTGCGGAAAGAATCGCCAGCACAAGATCGCGTGCCTCGTCCTCGGCCAGTCCGCGTCGCACGAAATACGTTGTGCCCTGGTCGATCCAGTCGGTGATGACCTCGGCCACCACCTCCCGTAGTTCCGGTTCGGTGTCGGCGATCTCGCCCGCCACGGTTCCGACGGGACACATATTGATCCACCCGGATTCCGCGAGCGTGCGGGCGGCGTCGGCGAACGCGGACGAGACCGCGACGGCAAGATCCTCGTGCGGGTCCATCAGCAGCGGCAGCAACTGGATGTAGGCGGCGCCGGATTCACGCAGGGCCACGGCGGCGATCTGCGGTTTGCCCTGCGGGAAGTGGTGGTACAGCGAGCCCATCGGCGCGTCGGCGGCGGCGGTGATCTGCTTGACCGTGATCGCGCTGTACCCGTGCGTGCGCATCAGTTCGGCGACTGCGGTGACGAGGCGTTCCCGGGTGGGCGTTGACATCTTCTCCCTCACCACTTCAGACTAGAGCAAACGCACTAGAGTGTTTGCTCTAACTGGAGGTTCTCATGCCGTCCGTCGAACTGCCCACCGGCCGCGTCCACTACACCGAGCACGGGCAGGGCGCCCCGGTCGTGCTGCTGCACGGCCTGCTGATGAACCACCGGGTCTGGGATCCGGTGATCGACCGGTTGCCCGCCGGGTTCCGCTACGTCCTGCCGGATCTGCCCCTGGGCGCGCACCCCGAACCACTGCGGCCGGGTACCGACCTGAGTCTGCGCGGGCTCAATCAGCTCATCGCGGACTTTCTCACCGCCCTCGACCTGCGCGATGTCACTCTCGTGCACTCCGACTGGGGTGGCGGACTGTTCCTGACCGCCTACGGTCTCGACGAGCGGGTCGGTCGGCTGATCGTGTTGCCCAGCGAGGCGTTCGACAACTTTCCGCCCGGCTTGCCCGGCAAATCCGCCGTCCTGGCCTCCTACCTTCCCGGCGGTGTCATCATGGCGCTGCGTCAGTTGCGGGTGCGTTGGTTGCGGGAGACCCCACTGCTGTTCGGCTGGATGGCGAAATCTCGACTGCCCGACGAACTCGTGCGCGCCTGGACCGATCCCGGCCTGCGCGACCCCGGTATCCGCCGCGACCTGCTCGCCTACACCCGTTCGGGTTTCCGCAGAGCCGAGCTGATCGCGAATACCGAAGCGCTGCGACACTTTCCAGGAGAGGCGTTGATCCTGTGGTCCTCGGCGGGCAAGGTCATGCCCCGCGAACACGGCCGCCGCCTCGCCGAGTTGATCCCCCGCGCCCGGCTGGTCGAGATCGACGATGCCTATGTGTTGTCGATGCTCGACCAACCGAACGCGGTCGCCGCAGCCATCACCGAGTTCCTCACCACCACGTCGGCGCGCGCGACCCCACGCTGACCGCTGTCGTGGATCAGCCGACCTCGAGGGTGGTGGTCACCGGGGTGGCTCCGGTGGTCGAGTCGAGCACCGGGCAGTGGGCATCGACCGCTTCTCGCAGTTCGGCATAACGCTCGGCGGTCTCGGGGCCGCTGACCCGCACGGTGACACGGACCGCCTGAAAGCCTGCGCGCACTGTTTCATCGATACCGAAGAATCCGCGCACGTCCAGATCGCCTTCGGCGGTGACGGCGAGGTCATCGACGGTGATCCCGAGCCGTTGCGCCCAGAATCGGTAGGTGACGACCTGGCAGGAGATCAGTGCCGCCAGGTACACCTCTACCGGGTTGGCGGCCGTGTCGGCGCCGCCGAGTGCGGCTGGTTCGTCGACCCGCAGGGTGTGGGTGCGCGTGGTGACAACGCTCCCGACCGCCCCCTCGGGTGTCGCCGCCGCCCGGAACACGATGTGCGCGCCCGCCGGGTCGGCTGCCACCGCCTTCGCCGTCGCATGGGAGATGTCGTTCAAGGTCGTGAGCTGACTGGTCATGTCCGCACGCTATCGACGCGCTCGCCGCCCGCCCACCGATGTTCTCGGCGTGATTTCAACCCTCCTCAGCGGGCGACCCCCAGCGACAATGCGGCGAAGGCCTTCGGCGCGCCGGGCTGATAGAACCGGTCGAGTTCTACCGTGTCGAATCCGGCATCGGCGATGAGCGCGGGGATGTCGCGGGCGAGATGACATCCACCGGCGATGCGCTGCTGGATCGGGTCCAGGCGATGCTGCCAGACCCGGACCGATTCGTCCGGGGCCAGCCCGTGCTCCACGAAATGCAGGCTGCCACCGGGCTTGAGCACCCGCCGGATCTCGGTGAGCGCGGCCGCGACATCCGGGATCGTGCACAACGTGAACGTCGACAACGCGGTGTCGAAACTGTCGTCGCTGAACGGCAGCGCCTGCCCGTCCAACCCGGCCCGTTCGATCGGCACCCGGCTGACCGCGACCTTATTCGCCGCGATCTTCCATCCGATGTCGGCAGGCTCGACTCCGCTCACCCGGTGCACCGCCTCGGGATAGAACCCCACATTGTTCCCGGATCCGAACCCGATCTCCACCACGTCTCCCCGGAGTCCGGCACACACCCTTCGCCGCAGCGGGTCGTTGGCCCGCGCCCCGCACACCTTGTCGGTCAGATGCGGCAGAACCCGATCGGTATAGAAGCCCATTCCCCGATCATCCTCTAGCCGGACTTCGGCATGACGCAGATCTGCCGCAGACCTTGCAGGTTGGAATCGAAGTCGTACACGACCGAGTTGCCGTCCACCCAGCCGGGCACGTTCGAGCAGTCCTTTCCGGCCAGCCCGGTAGTGGAGAAGAGCTGCTCGATCACCACATAGTTCGCCTCGGGGTCCGAACACGCGACCCGCTCGGCGCTGCGGCTGAACTCCCCGTTGCTGTCGCCCACCGCGTGCAGACAGTCACCGGCCTGTGCGGAGAAGGGGTCGGGGTCGAGGAGAGGCCGTACGACTTCCGGCTGCGACGGTGCGGGAACGTCACGGTCGACGACCACGAGCGTTCCCACGATTCCACCCGCGAGGCCGAGGACCGTCCCCGCGAGAAAGCCGAAAGCCAGCGGGAGCTTGCCTGAGCGGCGGGCGGGCGGCGGCGGGGATTTCGTGAGGTAGCGTGGCGGCGGCTCACCGATTCCTGCGGACGTTCCCGATAGCGGCGGCTGTTGTCCTGGATATGTCATACCATCCCTCCCCTGCACACGCTCCGGCCCGAACGGACCGGCCGGGTGTCACGGTATCGCGGGCGATGCCGTTGCGCCGGTGCGCATTTCGGTTCAGGCCAATCGACGGTCGAAGACCTGGGTGCCGGTCGCGGTGGCCGGGTCGACGGTGACGACGCGGGCGCGCATGGACTCGGAGTCCAGGTCGAGAACCATGAAGCCCAGCTCGTGGTGGGTTTGGTAGAGCGCGTTGTGGCGCCCGGTCGGTTCGCCGGGTTGGCCGGTGGAGGTCTTCGCCGAGGCGCCGGAGATGATCTGGCGGGTGCCCTTGGTGGCGGGGGTGGGTTCCAGGATCTGCATGGTGTGGTCGTGGCCGGACAGCAGCAGCGACACCTTGCCCAGGACGTGGTCTTCGAAGAAGCGTTTGGCGTGGATGCCGTTGAGCGGTTCGATCGGCAGGTTCTCGTAGTTGCCCGCGTCGCCGTGGGAGCCGTTGCTCAGGTAGGGATGGTGGGTGCAGGCGATCTTCCACCGCGCGGTCGATTCGGCCAGCGCACGATCGAGCCAGGCGCGCTGTTCGTGCATATAGGGGCCATCGACGGCCCAGTACGGGTCGAACAGCGGCGGGATGTAGGCGGCCAGCGGGTTTACGTCGAGAACGAAGAACTCCACGACCGGGTTCTGCTCGGGTACGCGCAGCGAGTAGTAGCGGCTCGGCATCCACCAGCGTGGCGAGGCGGCGTGGTAGGCCACCTCGTGGTTCCCGCGTGGCAGCCAGCCGCCGTCGCCGGGGAATACCGAGCTGGTGTCGTGATTGCCGAGCACCATCGCCCACGGGAAGTCCAGGCCCGTGTTGGGGTCTTCGAACTTCGTCGCGAACTGGACGTCGTCGGGTCCGTTCGGGCCGGAGTCGTAGATGTTGTCCCCGAGCCCAACGGCCAGCGAAAACGGTTCGCGCGCATGGAATTCGCGCGCCGCGTCGGCCACCGCCCACTGGGTGCGCGTTCCGGTCCCGGCGTCACCGGTGACCAGCACCCGCACACCGCGCCCCGGCGTGGGCGCGAACTTCGCGACCTCGGCGGGCACCGCACCGGCCGGGGTGAGCCCGACCAGCGTGAGACCGGCGACGACACCGGCCGCTCCCGCGAGAACCTCGCGCCTTCCGAGACCGTTCGACCGCACGTTGAGCTGCTCGTCCATGCTCACCTTTCCGACTCGGGGCGAAACCGCCTAGATCGAAGCACAGCCGGTCCGCCGAACCGACACCAACCTAGGGCGACACGCACCGGTGGCGCAGCCACTCGCCGATGAACAACAGATCAATTTGGACAAACGCCCAGTTGACCCGTCGGATTCGCGGCGGCCTCACACCCGCTCGAAGATCAGCAACTCGCGGGCTCCGGCTTGGAACTCGTAGTCCACCTCGTCGAGGCGGCTCACCCATCCGAGGGTCGTCGTGTCACCGATCAGATCGTCCAGGCGCTCGTACCGCTCCTCGGACCCGATCGGTACGAGCGGAAACAATCGCACCTGCCCGCTCGTCACCCGCATCAGTTCGATGATCGCGGCGCGATGGAATTCATAGCTCAGATCGTCGGCGTAGCTGAACAACAGATGCGAGCTCAGCACGAGGTCGAACCCGCCGTCCGGGAACGGCAGTTCCGGCAAGGCGGCGGCGACATACCGGTGCGGCGCCGTCCGGGCGTCGGCGGCGAACAACTCGGCCGCCGCGCATCGAGCACGCCGATGTTCCTCGGGATCGGCGAAGTAGTCCCAGCGATAGTCGCCCGCGTGTTCACGGACGTAGCGATTGCCTCGCTCAGCCTCCTCGACCGCGGTCGTGGCCACCGCGGCGAGCCCGTCCGCGAAATAGGCGACATCACAGGCGGTGACATCCCCGCCCCTCGCGCAGACCTCGGCGGCGAAACTCGCCGCACCCCCGGGACAATCGAGAATCCGCCGTCGCACATCCTCCTCGGTGAGCGCGAACATCGCCCGATACTCGTCCAGCGACCTGGAACTGACCAGAATGTCCCCGAACCCACCGGTACCCGAACCATGGGCACTGCCGATCATCCATCGACCCTTCCATTCAGGGCCACCCTGAACGGACCAGATGTCGTCACAACAGCACCCGACCGCCCACGAGGCGGCCGACGACACCGCCGACCGCTACTGAACCGGCCACCACTGCCGCGCGAACAACATCACGACCCGAGCACACCATCAAGACCCGGCCGCGCGCAACGGAATTCGACACGTCCCGGTCCTGTGATCATTCCCGACACCGGCCCACCCGAATCGACAGCTCGACATGGGCCGGTGCTCAGCGCTCGACTCGCGTGGCGCGTCGAGCGATTTCATCCGATCGGGTCGTGTCCCAGCAGGACTCGGCCCGTGAAGCGGGTCTGTTTGGGGCGGGGCAGGGGGTGGAATTGGGCACCGAGGATGTCTCGGTAGAGGCGTTCGAGATCGCAGGTGCGGGAGTAACCGGCGCCGCCGGTGGTTTCGATGGCCAGGCTAACGGTGGTGATGAGGGCTTCGGCGGCGACGGTCTTGCGGCTGAGCGCTCGGGCGGCGTAGGCGTCGGTGTTGGGGAAGGTGAGGTCGGCGGAGTCGGTGAACATGGCGGTGACGAGGTCGTCGGCGGTGGTGTGGGCGTTGAGCATCTCGCCGGCGGTCTGCAGGGTGTGGTCGTCGGCTCGGCCGCGCAGCAGGTGGGCGGTGAGGTCGACGGCCGCGTCGGCGATGCCGAGGTAGGCGGCCAGGATGAGCGGCAGCGCGGCGCCCATCACGACGTTCAGCACTGCGGGCCAGGCACCGGCGGGGCGGATCAACGACACCGCGGCGTCGGGCACGAAGACGTCCTCGAGCACCACGGTGTGTGACCCGCTGGCCCGCAAACCCAGTGTGTCCCAGGTCTTCTCGATCCGTACCCCGTCCGCCGATATCGGGATCGCGCAGTGCAGCACCTGCTCGCCCGCGAGTCGGACGCTGGTGACGAGCACATCCCCCACCTCGCATCCGCTCGCGGGCGCTTTGCGCGCGCTCACCCGGTACCCGCCGTCCACCGGCACAGCCATCCCGTTGGAATCCACCCAGTCCGAGGCTCCGGTGCTGACGAGGATCGCCCCGCCGACAACTTTGGCGAACACCCCGGAGGCGTCGATGCCGTGCTTGTGCCGCCACACCTGCGCGGCGACCAGATGCGAGTGCATCGCGAACGCCACCGCTGTCGACGGATCGTGGGCGCCGAGCTCGCGCAGCACGGCACCCATCTCGGCATGCCCGGCTCCGCCGCCGCCGAATTCGACGGGAACGAGCGCGGCCGACAGCCCGGAGGACCGCAGCAGGTCGAAGGCGGCGACCGAGATCTCGCCGGTGCGGTCGCGCTCGGCGACCTCGGTGCGCAGGGTTTCACCGATCGTCCGGGCCAGGGCCACTCGGTCGGTGTCGGAAGTAATCGTGGAAGTCATGTTTCGAAAGGTAGGGACGGACGCGATAACCGGATAGTCCAGAAAGTGGACTCCCCCGGTCCAGTATCTGGACCCCGTCGGTGAGGTGATGATGACGAGCACAGCCCCCAGCTACGCCCAGTACTGCCCCATTTCGCGTGCCCTCGACGTGCTCGGTGAACGCTGGTCGCTGCTCATCGCCCGCGACCTGTTCCTCGGTACCTCCCGGTTCAACGATCTGGCCCGCGGCCTGCCCGGCCTGTCGCGCAGCCTGCTGGCCAAACGGTTGCGCCAGTTCGAACGCGCGGGCCTGGTCGACAAACTCGGCACCGAGTACGTGCTCACCGAAGCGGGCCGCGACTTGGAACCGATCCTGTTCGGCCTCGGTGAGTGGGGTGCGCGCTGGACCTTCGGCGAACCGCGCCCGGACGAACGCGACGCGGCCCTACTGGTGTGGTGGATGCACAACCGCCTCGACACCACGCAACTACCGGGTCGCCGTCAGGTGCTCGCGGTCCGGTTCACCGACGATCCGCGGCGGTTCTGGATCGTGGTCGAGGCAGGAGGGGCGTCGGTGTGCGAGACGGATCCGGGGTATCCGGTCGATGTCACGATCAGCGCCGACGTGACGGGCTTGTACGAGGTGTGGCTGGGTCGGTTGCCGTTGGCACACGCCCAGCACACCGGACGGGTGCGGTTCATCGGCCCCCACGCGGTGACCCGCCGGATGCCCGATGTGCTGCGGTTGAGCCCGGTCGCCGGGTACGTGCGCGCGACCGTCCAGCAGGCCCGAGCCTCCTGAAACCGGACTTATTACGCAAAACCGAACAAAACGTGTCTGTTATCACTCCGTGGCCCATCGTGTTGGCAACGGCCGTGACCACACCGTTATTGTTCGAGTCATGGTACGTACCGGAGCAGAGCAGACAGAACCGGACGAACCGTATGTTCCTCTCCCCCAGCAGCATCCGGCACGTCTCGAACTGGTCGACGATACCGACACCCCAGAACCCTCGGCATCATCGGACGACGGGTTCCCTCGCCTCGGCGACACCAGCTTCCTCACCGGCGCGGCCAAGCACCGCCTCGCCGCGTTCATCCACACCAAGCTCGCCGAACTCGAGGAACTGCCCTGACCCGGATTAAGCTGGGCGCGCCGTAGAACAGCGGCGACGACGCGGGCGAGGAGGGCTGCGATGAGCGAAGCGGTCGTGCTACCCGAACGGGTCCGCACCGAACTACGCCGCGGGGTACGCAGCGTCCTGATCGACACCGCCGCACTACGGCTCGTCGGTGAACGCTTCGACGACGACCAAGCAGATGCGCTACGCCGCTATCTCGAGGCGTCCCAGTCGACCAACACCCTGCGCGCGTACCGCACCGACTGGATCGCGTGGGCGGGCTGGTGCGCGAGCGAACACCGCCAGGCGCTGCCCGCCGACCCCCTGGACGTGGCGGTGTATCTGGCCGCGGCCGCCGACGCCCGCCGCGACAACGGCACATGGGCCTTCAGCCCCGCCACCCTCGACCGCAAATCCGCCGCTGTCGCCGCCGTGCACGCGGCCAACGGTCTGCCGTCCCCGACCAGATCCGACGTCGTGCGCCTCACCCTGCGTGGCATCCGGCGCACGCGCCGCACCCCACCGACCCGCAAACGCCCGGTCCTGCTGCACACCCTCGAACAGCTCCTCGCCGAACTCCCCGCCCCCGGTTGGCCCACCGAACCGGCCCGCCGCCGCGACGCCCTCGCCCTGCTGGTCGGTTTCGCCGGTGCCCTGCGACGCAGCGAACTGGCCGCCCTGCGCATCGGCGATGTCCAGGTGCGCACCGACCACCACACCGGTGAACCACTGCTGATCGTGCACCTGCCGACCACCAAAACCGACCCGACCGGCGCGGGCGAACAGCGCGTCGCCCTGCCACGCGGCAAACACCCGCACACCTGCCCCGTCTGCGCCTTCGCCGACTGGGTCCAGCTTCTCGAAAACCATTCCAGCACAGCCGCTCTGCGCGCGTGGGTCATCGCGAACCCGCTCACAGACACCACCATCCACCGCTGCCACGGCTGCACCGGAACCACCCTGAGCAGCGACCCCGACCTCCCTTTGTTCCCCGCTGTCAACCGGCACGGCACCATCGCCCCCACCGCCCTGTCCGGCCGCGCCGTCGCCGAACTGGTCAAACGCTACGCCGCCCGCGCAGGCCTCGACCCCGACCTCTTCTCCGGCCACTCCCTGCGCGCCGGTTTCGCCACCCAAGCCGCCCTCGGCGGCGCCAGCGACCGCGAAATCATGCGCCAGGGCCGCTGGTCCAACCCCCGCACCGTCCACGGTTACATCCGCACCGCCAACCCCCTCGAAGACAACGCCGTCACCAAACTCGGTCTCTGACCCGCCGACGCCCCGGCCGCGCAGCTGCTCACTTGCCCGGCCGGGCCTTCGTCATCGTGCCGTGGTCGCGCCCGAGGAGAGTATGGCCATGAGGTCTTCCGGGATCGGCATCGGCGTGAACGGGCCGACATCCGACCGGCCGTTGTTGCCCAGTGGTGCCCGCCCGGTCGCGGACGCGATGCCGCCGAAGGCGAGCCGCAGTACCTGGCCGACGACTTCGCGGCGGTCGCGGGATCGGATCGCGAGCCGGAGCATCTCCCAGTGGGCGCGCGTGTGCGGCCACGCCCACTCCTGCGACAGGATGTGGGCCCGTTCGAGCGCGTGCCACCTCTCTTCGATATCAGTGGCCAGGCGGGCGCGGTTCAGTTCGGCTTCGAACGCGGATCGGACGCCGACAGGCATGCGGGACATGGGACCTCCTGAGTTGAATTGCCTCCCAACAGCGTTGCTGTCCACGTCGACGCCTGCTTGAACAAACCTGCTACGGTCCGTCGAGTTCGTCCACCAACCGCAGCCGCCCGAAGTGCGACGGGGCAGCGCCGAACATGCTGTGGCAGACGCGGTTCAGGTGGGCGCTGTCGGCGAATCCGGCACCATGAGCGGCCTCGGTGAGGGTCCGGCCCGCGGCGAACAGCCGGACCGCGTGCTGCATCCGCACCCAACGCACGTACGCCCGGAACGGGAGTCCCACTTCGGCCGAGAACAGGTGCGCCAGTCGGCTCTCCGACAGCCCCGCCCGCTGTGCCAGTTCACCGAGCCGCACCGGGCCCTCGGCGAGGAGCGCGGGCAAATCGGCCAAGGAACGGCGCACCGCCGGGTGCCAGGCGCTACGGTCGGGCTCGGTCGCGCCGGTGACAAGGGCAGCCATCCCGATCGGGCCACAGCTGAACATCGCCCCGTGACGCACCCACACATCGACCACATCCGCACGATCGGGACACAGCACGCTCGCCACCGCCGCTTCGGGCGCCAAGTGGATCAATGTCGCCGAGGCGGTGCCCTCGACCACTCGGTGGCCGGTGTTCGGCGGAATCACCGCGGTGCGGCAGCTCGCGGTAGATCCATGTGCGTCACCGATACGGAACGCGGACTCGCTCTGCATGATCTGCACCGTGTGGTGCGCATGTAGCGCCGTGATTCCGAACTCGCCGGTCAGCACCATCAACCCGGGCCGCAGCAGCATCGTCCCGGTCCATCCGGTCATGTGTTCTGCCCAGGAACGGCCCGACGCGCTGGGCCACCGACTGCACGGTGCGAAGACTGCATGGTCGAAGTATCAGGCCAGCGCCTCCGCGTGGTGTGCCTGCTGGCGTAGATCGTTGCGGTCGAGCCAGTCGGCGATGGCGGACGCCAGCAGATCCGGCTGATCCTCGGGAGTGTGGTGACCGGCGACCTCGTCGTACTGCTGAATACGCAGGGCGGAAACGGTTTTCGCGCACCAGTCGATGACGGCGGGCTCGGTCATCGCACCGTAGGCGGGCGTGAAGTGCACCATCAGCTTCGGCACGTCCGGGCTCGACGCGAGCCATTCGTCGTACGCTTCGGCGCGGGCGACGACGTCGGTCGGCGTTCCGTCCAGCGGCATCGAGCGGGCGAAGCGCAGCACCGGAAGCCTGCTCTCCCGTGTCGGGAACGGGCGCTGATACACCGCCAGGTCGGCGGGCTCGAGCCGATCCGAGATAGTGGCGAGCCCGTCGTGGACGAACGAATCCTCGAGGAAGATGGACTCACCCACGCCGTCGGTCCGGATCGCACGCCACAGATCCCGACCGGCCTCGGGGAACTCCTCCCAGCTCATGGGCTTGATGATGGTCTCGGTGAACGCGACCCCGCGCACCCGATCCGGGTGCCGTGCCGCCCAGTCGAAGGCGAGTGCGCCACCCCAGTCGTGGCCGACCAGCACCACACTGTCCAACCCCATCGCCTCGATCCAGGCATCCAGGTAGCGCGCATGGTCGTCGAAGCTGTAGTCGATCGCGGGCTTTCCCGACTCGCCCATGCCGATCAGGTCAGGAGCGAGCAGCCGACCGGCGCCGACACCGGGCAGAACGTTGCGCCACAGGTATGAGGAGGTGGGGTTGCCGTGCAGGAACACGATCGGTGCGCCGGTGCCGGTTTCACGGTGGTGGATGGTCGAGTCGAGTACACGGGTGACAGGCATGGTGGTCCCTTCAGCGGTGGAGTCAGCGGGCGATCCCGATCGACAGAGTCGGGCAGAACCGGTTATCAGTTAGTTGCCTAACTAATTCAAGAGATTAGCGAGCACCCCGGCGCTTGTCCAGAGTTAGTTGGACAACTCACCCAGAAGGGCGGGCGGGTCCGTCAAAGCCCTGTATGCAACGAGAAGTACTCCGACTGCCGCGGCGGCTGGGCGGCGGTGGCCAGGATGCGTGCCACGTCGTCGATGTCGTCCCGCAACGGCGCGACGGTCACACGCACCGCCTGCGGCTGACCCGCCTCCTCACCCACCAGGAAAGGACCGCCCGGAGCCACCCGAATGCCGTTGGCCGCCAGATGAACCAGCGCCGAGCGTTCATCCGTCACCGGCACCCAGGCGTTGAGTCCATCCCCGTCGGCGACCGCCACGCCGTGTCGGCTCAAAGCACAGGTGAGTGCGCGTCGCCGGTCGGCGTATTCCATACGCGCTTGCGAGACAGTGCTGTTCGCAGTGTCGTCACGCAGGAGTTCGTACAGCAGACGTTGCAGGATGCGCGGTGTCCAGCCGGGACCGAGCATCCTGGTGGCGACGATGCGGTCGATCACGTCCTCGGGACCCGAGAGGGCGGCGATGCGCAGATCGGGGCCGTGGGATTTGGAGAAGCTGCGCACATGCAGCACCTGGTCGGGCAACCAGCGGCCGAGACTGATGTCCGGCGCGGCGACGATAGCCCCCGAGTGATCGTCCTCCACGACCATGCACCGATGCTCGCTGCGGCCGAGGATACGGGCGAGCGTCTCGGCGCGCTCGGCGGTCATCGACGCCCCGGTCGGATTCTGGGCGCGGGGTTGCAGAACAGCCGCGGCAGGCGAGAGCGCGAGGGCGCGGGCCAATTCGTCCGGCAGCACACCGTTCTCGTCCATCGCGACCGGCACGGCGTGCACGCCGATGGTCTCCAGATAGTCGAGGAAATGCGGAAAGGTCGGGTTCTCCACGATCACCCGATCGCCGAAGCGCACCACGGCGGCCAGGCTGCGTGCCACCGCGTCCATCGCCCCGTCGACGACGGTCAGCCCACCCGAGCCGGTCGGCCAATCGGCCTGCAGCAGACGGCCGAGCTCGGGAACCACCGGCGGCTGGTGATAATCGGTGCTCTCCGCACGCGAGGCCACCTGCGCCAGCAGCGAACCGATCTCGGGAAGTAGCGCCGGATCGGGTGTACCGAGCGACAGATCCAGCCGCGCCGCCTCGGCCCCACCAGCCATCCCGCCCGCGCGCGTCGGAGCCGCCCGCGGCACCCCGCTGACAAAAGTTCCGCTGCGCCCCCTGGACACAACGAGCCCCGCCTGGGCCAGCGCCCGCCACCCGTGGCTGACCGTCGCCGGACTCACTCCCAGCTGCGCGGACAGTTCGCGCACCGTGGGGAGCCGATCGCCCGGGCGCAATTCACCGCTGGTGATGAGCCGGGCGATCGCCCCGGCGATACCAGCGGGCGTCGGATCATCGATCCGAATCTTCTTGTCCACTTTTCCCTCGCCGTCCGCCCCTCGAGATTTACACTTCCCGGCATTGGGTGAAACATTCAAGAAATGTTTAGTACTGACGATAACATAACCCAACTCCGAGGTAGGAGATCGACCGGTGACGATCATCAAAGCAGCCATCACACAGGCCACCTGGACCGGCGACAAAGAATCAATGCTCGCCAAACATGAGAAGTTCGTCGAGCAGGCAGCCGCCGACGGTGTGCAGGTGATCTGCTTCCAAGAACTGTTCTACGGGCCGTATTTCGGCAACGTGCAGGACAAGAAGTACTACGAATACGCCGAATCGGTGCCGGGCCCGACGACCGAACGGTTCGCCGCACTCGCCCGGGAGCACAGCATCGTGATCGTGCTCCCGGTATACGAGGAAGACCAGCCCGGCGTGCTCTACAACACCGCGGCCGTGATCGACGCCGACGGCAGCTACCTCGGCAAATACCGCAAGCACCACATCCCCCACCTGCCGAGTTTCTGGGAGAAGTTCTACTTCCGCCCCGGCAATCTGGGCTATCCCGTGTTCGACACCGCCGTCGGCAGAATCGGCGTCTACATCTGCTACGACCGCCACTTCCCCGAGGGCTGGCGCGCCTACGGCCTGGCCGGTGCCGAACTCGTCTTCAACCCCTCGGCCACCAAACCCGGTCTGTCGAATCGACTCTGGGAACTCGAGCAGCCCGCCGCGGCGGCCGCCAACCAGTACTTCATCGCCGCCAACAACCGGATCGGCACCGAGAGCGACGAATTCGGCGACGACGCGGTGACCTTCTACGGCAGCTCCTATTTCGTCGATCCACGCGGCAATTACGTCGGTGAGGTCGCCTCCACCGGCACCGAGGAACTCGTGATCCGCGAAATCGACCTGGATCTGGTACGCGAGGTGCGCGGCGACTGGCAGTTCTACCGCGACCGACGCCCTGACTCCTACTCCTCGATCGTCGCGCCGTAGAACCGGAAAGGATCACCGTGGCAACAACATTGATCACCGGCGGCACCGTCGTCTCGGCCACCGGGCGCGGCGCGGCCGACCTGCTCATCGACGGTGAACGCATCGTCGCCCTCATCGAACCCGGCGCTACCGTGCTCGGCGCGAACCTCACCGAAACGGTCGACACCGTCATCGACGCGACCGGCAAGTACGTCATCCCCGGCGGCATCGACGCCCACACCCACATGTCGATGCCCTTCGGCGGCACCACCGCCGCCGACACCTTCGAAACCGGCACCCGCGCCGCCGCCTGGGGCGGCACCACCACCATCATCGACTTCGCCGTCCAGAAATTCGGCGAACGCGTCCAGGACAGCCTGCAGACCTGGCACGACATGGCCGCGGGCGAATGCGCCATCGACTACTCGTTCCACCAGATCATCGGCGACGTCAACGACGAATCCCTGCGCGCCATGCGGGAACTGCCCGGCGAAGGTATCAGCAGCTTCAAGCTGTTCATGGCCTACCCCGGCGTGTTCTACAGCGACGACGCCCAGATCCTGCGCGCCATGCAGACCGGCGCCGACACCGGCCTGCTCACCATGATGCATGCCGAGAACGGTCCCGCCATCGACGTGCTCGTCGGCCAGCTGCTCGCCCAGGGCAAGACCGACCCCTACTACCACGGCATCGCCCGCGCCTGGGAACTCGAGGAAGAGGCCACCCACCGGGCAATCATGCTCGCCAAACTCACCGGTGCGCCGCTGTACGTGGTGCACGTGTCGGCCAAGCAGGCCGTCGCCCAGCTCGCCGCCGCCCGCGATCGCGGCCAGAACGTCTTCGGCGAAACCTGCCCGCAGTACCTGTACCTGTCGCTGGAGGACCAGCTGGGCGCGCCCGGCTTCGAAGGCGCCAAGTGGGTGTGCTCCACACCCCTGCGTTCCAAGCACGACCACCACCAGGACGAAGCATGGCAGGCGTTGCGCACCAACGACCTGCAGATGGTGTCCACCGACCACTGCCCCTTCTGCATGAAGGGGCAAAAGGACATGGGCATCGGCGACTTCTCCAAGATCCCCAACGGCATCGGCTCCGTCGAACACCGCATGGACCTCATGTACCAGGGCGTGGTCGACGGCAAGATCAGCCTCGAACGGTGGGTGGAGATCACCGCCACCACGCCCGCCCGAATGTTCGGCCTCTACGGCCGCAAGGGCGTCCTCGCTCCCGGTGCCGACGCCGACGTGGTGATCTACGACCCGAACGGCCACACCTCCATCGGCGTCGAGGCCACCCACCACATGAACATGGACCACTCCGCGTGGGAGGGCTACGAGATCGACGGCCACGTCGACACCGTGCTCTCCCGAGGCAAGGTCGTCGTCGACGACAACACCTACCTCGGCCGCAAAGGCGACGGGCGTTTCGTCCGCCGCGACCCCTGCCAATACCTCACCTAGGGAGCCACCATGCAATTCGGAGCGGTCCTACAATGCGACCCGCCTGCGGCGCGCACGGTGCACCTGGCCAAGCTCGCCGAAGCACACGGCTTCAGCCACCTGTGGACCTTCGACTCCCACATCCTGTGGCAGGAACCGTACGTGCTCTACAGCCAGATCCTCAACGAGACCAAACGCATCACCGTCGGCCCTATGGTGACCAACCCCGCCACCCGCGACTGGACCGTCACCGCCTCCACCTACGCCACCCTCAACGAGGCCTACGGCAACCGCACCATCTGCGGAATCGGCCGCGGCGACTCGGCGGTCCGGGTGGGCGGCGGCAAACCGACGACCCTGGCGACCCTGCGCGAGTCCGTCCGCGTCATCAAGGAACTCGCCAACTCCCGGCCCGTCGAGGTCGACGGACGCGTGCTCCAGTTCCCGTGGAGCACCGGCTCGACCCTGGACGTGTGGGTCGCCGCCTACGGCCCCAAAGCCCTCCAGCTCACCGGCGAGGTGGCCGACGGCTTCATCCTCCAACTCGCCGACCTCGACATCGCCGAATGGATGATCCGCACCGTCAAGGACGCGGCCACCGCCGCCGGACGCGACCCCGACGCGGTCAAGATCTGCGTCGCCGCACCCATGTACATCGGCACCGACCGAGCGCACATGCGTGACCAGTGCCGCTGGTTCGGCGGCATGGTCGGCAACCACGTCGCCGACATCGTCGCCCGATACGGCGAAACCGGATCCGTCCCAGCGGCATTGACCGACTACATCGCCGGTCGCGAAGGCTACGACTACAACCAGCACGGTCGCGCGGGCAACACCCACTCATCCTTCGTCACCGACGACATCGTCGACCGATTCTGTGTCCTCGGCACCGCCGAAGACCACCTGAACAAGCTGCAGCGCCTCGCCGAACTCGGTGTCGACCAGTTCGCGGGCTATCTCCAACACGACAACAAGGAGGAGACCATGCGCGTCTACGGCGAAACCGTCATCCCCGGCATGACCCGACACATCACCGCGATGAAGGCCGCGTCATGACCGCCGCCGACACCACGACCGACCTCGACGCGCTCGCCTACCAGCTCGACCGCGATCACGTCTTCCACTCCTGGTCCGCCCAGGCCGCACTGCAACCGCTCGTCATCGCGGGCGGGCGCGGCTGCCGGGTCTGGGACCACGCGGGCCGTGAATACCTCGATCTGTCCAGCCAACTCGTCAACGTCAACATCGGCCACCAGCACCCGGCCGTCACCCGAGCCATCGCCGAGCAGGCCGCCCAACTCGCCACCGCCTCTCCCGCCACCGCGAACCTCACCAGAGGACAAGCGGCGCAACGCATCTGCGCACTCGCCCCGGCGGGGCTCGACAAGGTGTTCTTCACCAACGGCGGCGCCGACGCCGTCGAGAACGCCATCCGGATGGCCCGCCTGCACACCGGCCGCGACAAGGTGCTCTCCACCTACCGCTCCTACCACGGCAACACCGGCGCCGCCGTGGTCGCCACCGGCGACTGGCGGCGCGTACCCAACGAATTCGCCCGCGGCCACGTCCACTTCTTCGGCCCCTACCTGTACCGCAGCGAATTCTGGTCGACCACAGCCGAACAGGAATGCGAACGTGCACTGCACCACCTCGAACGGGTGATCCAGTGCGAAGGCCCCACCTCCATCGCGGCCATCCTGCTCGAAAGCCTCCCCGGCACCGCGGGCATCCTCGTGCCCCCGCCGGGCTACCTCACCGGTGTCCGCGAGATCGCCGACCGTTACGGCATCCTGCTCATTCTCGACGAGGTGATGGCGGGCTTCGGCCGCACCGGCGCCTGGTTCGCGTTCTCCCGCCACGATGTGGTGCCCGACCTCATCACCTTCGCCAAGGGCGTGAATTCCGGGTACGTACCGGTCGGCGGAGTCATCATCTCCGACACCGTCGCGCACACCTTCGACGACACCGTCTTCCCCGGCGGACTCACCTACAGCGGCCACCCCCTGGCCGCCGCATCCATCGTGGCCGCCCTCGATGCCATGGAATCCGAGGGCATCGTCGCCAACGCCGAACGGATCGGCCGCGAAACGCTCGGCCCCGCGCTACGAGCCCTCGCCGACGACTTCCCCATCATCGGCGAGGTGCGCGGCGAAGGCGTGTTCTGGGCACTCGAACTCGTCGCCGACCCACACACCCGAACCCCCGTCCCCGCCGCCACCATGGGCGCGCTCAGAACCGCTCTGCTCGAACGCGGCGTGCTCCCACTCATCGCCGACAACCGCCTGCACGTGGTGCCACCCTGCGTCATCACCGACGCCGAGGCCACCGCGGGCGTGGCCGCGATCCGCGACGCACTCGCCGGACTCTGAAGACAAGGAAAACGACCATGACACAGATTCTCGAGCACTGGATCGACGGCAAGCCCTGGCCAGGCGAATCCACCCGCACCGCACCGGTTTTCGACCCCGCCCTCGGTACGCCGCAACGTGAGGTGCGGATGGCGACCGCCACCGACGTCGGCACCGCCGTCGCCGCGGCCGTCGCCGCCCTGCCCCAGTGGCGCGACAGCTCGATCGCCACGCGCAGCCGGTTCCTGCTCACTTTCCGCGAACTGCTCAACGCCCGTAAAGACGACCTCGCCCAGATCCTCACCGCTGAACACGGCAAAGTCCTCAGCGACGCGGGCGGCGAGATCGCCCGGGGACTCGAAGTCGTCGAATTCGCCCTCGCCATGCCACAACTGCTCAAAGGCGAGTTCAGCCAGAACGTCTCCACCGATGTCGACGTGTACTCGGTGCGTGAGCCGGTGGGGGTGGTCGGGATCATCAGCCCGTTCAACTTCCCCGCCATGGTTCCGCTCTGGTTCTTCCCGATCGCCATCGCCGCGGGCAACACCGTCGTCCTCAAGCCCAGCGAGAAGGACCCCTCAGCCGCGAACTGGCTCGCCGAACTCGCCGCCGAAGCGGGCCTGCCCGCAGGCGTACTCAATGTGGTGCACGGCGACAAAGAAGCCGTCGACGCCCTGCTCGTCCACCCCGACGTGGCCGCGATCTCCTTCGTGGGCTCCACGCCGATCGCGCGCTACGTCTATCAGACCGCCGCCGCCAACGACAAACGAGTGCAGGCGCTCGGTGGGGCCAAGAACCATATGCTCGTGCTGCCCGACGCCGATCTCGACCTCGCCGCCGACGCCGCCGTCAACGCGGGCTTCGGCTCGGCGGGCGAACGCTGCATGGCGGTGAGCGCATTGCTCGCCGTCGACAGCATCGCCGACGAACTCGTCGCCAAGATCGCTGAACGCATGGGCAGATTGCGCATCGGCGACGGTCGCCGAGGCTGCGACATGGGACCGCTGATCACCCGCGAACACCGCGACAAGGTGGCCGACTACCTCGACGTGGCCGCCACCGACGGCGCCACCATCGTCGTCGACGGCCGCGAAACCACTGTCGACGGTGCGGCCGAAGGCTTCTGGCTCGGACCGACCCTGATCGACAACGTCCCGACCAGCTCCGCCGTGTACCAGGACGAGATCTTCGGCCCGGTACTCTCCGTCGTCCGGGTGGACGGCTTCGACGAGGGCATCGACCTCATCAACAGCTCCCCCTACGGCAACGGGGTCGCGATCTTCACCAACGACGGTGGGGCCGCACGGCAATTCCAGCGCCGGGTCACCGTCGGCATGATCGGCATCAACGTCCCGATCCCGGTGCCGGTGGCCTACCACAGCTTCGGCGGTCACAAGGCTTCGATCTTCGGTGACGCGAAAGCCTACGGACCGCAGGGCTTCTCGTTCTTCACCCAGGAGAAGGCGATCACGTCGCGCTGGCTCGACCCTAGCCACGGCGGCATCAACCTCGGGTTCCCCCAGCACAGTTAGCAGTAGTAGAGAGATAGTGCGATGACAGAAACACAGGTCCACGCGCCCGAGGGCGCGGGACGACACTCGCAGCTGGTCAACGACGACTTGGCGCCAACTACCAAGGACACGGCGACCTGGCGCACCTGGGACCTGTTCTGTCTCTGGATGACCTCGGCCCACAGCATCGCCAGCTACGGTTTCGCCGTCGGCATGCTCGCCCTCGGCATGACCGGCTGGCAGACCATGCTCGCCCTGTTCGCCGGTGTACTCATGCTGTGGCTCGGAAGCAACCTCGTCGGTGTCGCGGGTCAGAAGGTCGGGGTTCCGTTCCCGGTCTTCGCCCGCGCCACCTTCGGCGTTTTCGGCGCCAACATTCCCGCCCTGCTCCGCGCGCTCGTCGCGATCTTCTGGTACGGCATCCAGACCTATCTCGCGTCCACCGCGGTGATCGTGCTGGTCCTGCGGGTGTCGCCCGGCCTCGAATCGTGGACCGAACCCAGCTTCCTCGGCCTGTCCGCGCTCGGCTGGATCGCGTTCCTCGTGCTGTGGGCCGTGCAGCTCATGATCATCAGCTACGGCATGGAGATCGTGCGCAAGGCCTCCGACTTCGCCGGGCCGGTCGTGTGGATCGGCATGATCGCCCTCGCCGTGTGGATCATGAGCAAGGCCGACTGGAGCATCGACCTCGGTGCCCGAGCCGGTGAGGCGCTCACCAGCGGGCAGACCGTGTCGGCCTTCATCGGAGTCGCGTTCCTGATGGTCGCGTTCATGGCCGGACCGCTCGTCAACTACGCCGACTTCGCCCGGTTCTCACCGAGCCAGAAGGCCATCCGGCGCGGCAACGCCTGGGGCATCCCCTTCAACGAGACCGCGTTCGTCGTCCTGTCCATCATCATCTCCCTGGCCACCCTGAAGGTGTACGGGGAAGTACTGTCCGACCCGGTGGAACTGGTCGCCCACATCGACAACGACGCCATTGTCATCATCTCGGCCGTGCTGTTCGCCATCGCGACCGTCGGCATCAACGTGGTACTCAACTTCGTCTCGCCCGCCTACGACATCTCCAATGCCGCACCGAAGTACATCTCGTTCCGCACCGGCGGCGTCATCACCGCCGTCCTGTCGATCGTCGTGCTCCCCTGGAAGCTCTGGGCCAATCAGGACTTCATCGTCTACTTCCTCGGCGGCGTCGGCGCCCTGATGGGCCCGGTGTTCGGCATTCTCGTCGTCGACTACTACCTGGTCCGCAAGCAACGGACCGAAGTGCCGGAGCTCTACTCCGGCGCCGCCGACGGTGCCTACTTCTACACCCGAGGCTTCAACCCCCGAGCGCTCGCCGCGCTGCTCGTCGCGGGCGTTGTCAGCGTCGTCGTGGCTCTCGTCCCGGATTCCGCCTCGGTCACGGCCCTGTCCTGGCCCGTCGGTGCGGCGCTCGGCGCGGCCGTCATGTACGGCCTGAGTCGCAAACCCGCGCGAGCCTGAACGCGACTGTGCCCCGGCGACAGCGACTGTCGTCGGGGCACAGCTGTCAGACGATCCGGTCCAGCCGGAAGATTCGGAACTCCCGTCCCCCGGCGAGCTGATACTCCATCTCGTAACCCGGCCAGAACTCGACGACTTGATCCCAGACCCGCTTACGCTCCGCGTCGGTGATCTCCGTGACCGACACCGGGAATGCCGCGCTGCCGTTGAACCGCACCGACGCCGTGCGCGCGGCCCGCAGATTCGCCGACCAGGCCGGATGCTCGGGCTTACCCCAGTTGGAACCGACGAGGAAGAACCCGTCGCCGTCGGGAACGCACAGCAGCGAGGTCGTCCTCGGTACGCCGGACTTCCGGCCGACCACCGTCACCTCGATCGACGGCAGCCCCGCCAGATCCAGCACGCCCCACCGACCACCGGAGAAGCGGCGAACCATCCGCTCGGCGGGCAGCACCACACTCGCACCCCGCATCACCCAGGCTTGTGTTCCGAACACGCGCGCCACACGGGGCAAGGGATTCCAGACCATCTCCGAATCCTGGCTCGAGCTCAGTCGATTCACGAACCGACAGGGTGCGCTCGAGACGCATGTCACTCCCCTCCTCCTTGAAGCCGGTTTGTTCGTATGTACATGTTCGAGAGTTGGTAGATGTGTCATTGTCGAGGCAACATATAGTTAGATGCGCATATCCGCGTAATCTAATGTTATAAATGGTCGTTCGCCTCGCTGGCTGAATCGCCGGATTTCCGCCGGTCAACGTTGCACACTGGACTCCCCTCCCCCCAGCCGCCAGGAGTGCCATGCCCTCCCCCAGTCGCCGCCGGATTCTCGTCACGATCGCCCTCGTCCTCGCCTTCGCGGGCGGCACCTCCCCCACTGCCGCTCGACCACCGGCGCCCACTCACCTGGCACCCATGGGCCCCGATTTCCTCTGGGGCGTGGCCGCTTCCGGGTTCCAAGCCGAGGGCGACGCCCCGGACAGCAACTGGCGCCGCTACGCCGAATCAGGTGGCACCGAGCACCCCTATCTGAACTCCGTCGACTTCCGCCACCGCTTCCGTTCCGATATCGCCTCAGCCGCTGATCTCGGGGTGCGCGTGTACCGCATCGGCCTGGAATGGGCACGGGCGCAGCCTCGCCCCGGGGTCCGGGACGACGTGGAGCTCGCGTTCTACGACGAGGTCGTCGGCGCGATCGTCGCTGCGGGCATGCGACCGATGCTCACGCTCGATCACTGGGTCTATCCGGGCTGGGTGGCGGATCGCGGCGGCTGGCGGAACCCGCGCATCGTGGCCGACTGGCTGACGAACGCGCGGGCCCTCGTCGACCGCTTCGCCCACGCGGACCCACTGTGGGTGACGTTCAACGAACCGATGGTGTACCTGGCCAACGAACTACGCCACGGCGGCCTCGACCCGGTCGACGCATCGAGCATGATCGATCGGATCGCCCAGGCCCACAACAGCATCTACGAGCACATCCACGCCGTGCAGCCGGGAGCCATGGTCACGAGCAATGTCGCACATCTGCCTGCCGTCGACGATCCGGTCAACGGCCCACTGCTCGACCGCATCTCGGCACGCCTGGACTTCATCGGGATCGACTACTACTACAGCTTCTCCCCCGCCGACCCACGTGTCCCCGATCCGGGCAAGCTCTGGACCCTGCCGCTGCATCCCGAAGGGATCTACTACGCCCTCGAGCACTATGCCCGCCAGTTCCCCGGTCGCCCGCTCTACATCGTCGAGAACGGCATGCCCACCGAGAACGGGCTGCCACGCCCCGACGGGTACGGACGCGCGGATTCGTTGCGCGACACTGCGTATTGGCTGCAACGAGCCGTGGCCGACGGCATTCCGCTCATCGGCTACAACTACTGGAGCCTCACCGACAACTACGAATGGGGTTCCTACACACCGCGGTTCGGGCTCTACACCGTCGACGTGCTGACCGACCCGACACTCACCCGTAAGCCGACCGACGCCGTGGCGGCGTACCGGGAGATCACAGCGGCGGGCGGCGTCGGCGACACCTATCGGCCCACGCGCTCGCCGGTCCCCTGTTCGGTGGTGAGCGGGGTGACCAGTTGCACCGATCCGGTGACAGTCCCTCGGTAACAGTTCTATACCGGATCGTGTGCTTTACACTCAGGCGGTGTCGAGCGCAACGTCACGACCAACCCGCGCCGTGAGCGGCAGACAAGCCCGGTGGCAGCCGCACAACGACAGCCGCCGGGAACGGATCGTGCAGTCGGCGGTCGAGCTGATCGAGCAGGCGCCACCGGGCGTCGAGGTGCCGATCGTCCAGATCGCCGAGCACGCGGGACTCGCCAAATCCGTTGTGTACCGGCAGTTCGCGGGTCGCGACGAGCTCGACCGGCGCATCCGCAGCGACATCACCGACCGTTTCGTCGGTGATATCGAAGACGCGCTCGACATCGGTGACGGATCCATCCATCAGATCCTCGTTCGCACCGTCGACGCGGTCGTCACCTGGGTCACCGAGCATCCGCGCCTGCGCGAATTCCTGCGCACCGGACCGTCGGAGGCCGACCCCGATATCGACGCGATGAGCTCGCTGATCGCGACGCTCGCCGCATCGACCCGCGCGCTGGTCACCGGGCTGGCCGGGGTGGTCGGCGTCGCCGACGACGGCTCGGCCGACACGATGACCTTCGCGATCGTGTCGATGACCGAGGCGACGGTGACCCGCTGGGCCAACGACCCCGCGCCGGTCCTGTCGAGACAGCAGCTGATCGAGGAAGTCGCGTCCTACGCCTGGCACGTCGTCGACGGCGTCGCCCGGCGCCACGGGCTCACCCTCGACGCCGAACAACCCCTCACCACGGTGCTCAACCAACTGATGACCCACACCGACTGAGAACGACTCACGCGGCCTTGCGCGCACTCCGCTCCGGCTCGCTGCGGTACCGCGACAGCGGCCCATCGATGCCGAGCGTTTTCCACACCTGCTTGGCGATCGGGTTCATCATGCCGAGTTCGTCGGCCAGCTTGCGGACATCGCCGAAGTAGCCCGCCAGAACCCGCTGCGAATGCTCCGACTTCCAGAAGGCCTCGCGAATCACCTCGCGCGGGATGTCGAATCGTGTCGCGAACGACCGTGGCGGAGCCATGATCTCCCCGGCCAGCCAGCGCATGGCGATCGGGAACGCCACCGAACACACGCCACGATTGACCCTGCCCATTCGGCCGATGTGCGCGGCGAGGAAATCGTGGGCGAAGGAGATGTGGCGCGCCTCCTCGGCGATGTGGATCTCCATGGTGCGCACCACCATCGGCGGCAGATTCGCGCCCGCGCGCAGCATGGCCTTCTGATAATGATCGATCGGTTCCTCGCCGCCGAGGATGCCGATGAACAGAATCGTGTGCGCGTAGCCGCCCGCCACGCCGATGAACGGCGAGAGCGCCTTGAACAGTGGTCGCATGCCGGGCACGTCGACACCGATGCGGTTCACCAGTTCCTGGAACATCTGGATGTGGTTGCACTCTTCGGTCATCTCGTGCAGGCAGTACCGGAATTCGGGTGAGCCGTTCGGCAGCTTCATGATGTACTGCATCATCCCGCGGATCAGGATGCTCTCGAATGCCGCGCCGACCTTGATCGCGTTCGCGGTGCGCCACTTGCCGATCTCGATCCGCCGTTCCAGCGGCTGCTCCCGGTACCACTGCGTGGCACCGAGCGGATCGTATTCGGGCGACAACACCCAGCGCGGGTCGTTCGGGTCCAGAGCCAGTTCCGGCGAATCCCAGTCGATATCGAGGTAGGGGTCGAAATGCCGGTCGACAGACCCCTGAGACAGGGTCGCCAGGGCATCTCGGTATTCCTCGGTGATGAGTCCGCCACGGCTCGATTCGGTCAGCGTCATCGGTGCCTCCTCGGTTCGCGTCGACGCGCACGGCAGTGTCGGCCGTCACATCGTCGTACTCAGAGTAACTGAGACTCGAGGTCTCACACAACCCTGGTGGACGGCGCGTCCGAACCGAGATCGGCGATCTACTCGACCAGCAGAACCACCAGTTGACGGGCCAGTTCGGCATCGGCGGGACCGCCACGCCAGATCAGCGGCCGACGCGGATCCAGGCGGTCCAGCGCGTCGGGCAGGGAGCCGAAGACGCGGTCGGCGCGCACCACGCACACCTGCGGCATGTCCTCCGACACGGCGGGCCCGCCGTCCACCTCCAGCGCGAGCGAACCGGTCGAGGCGTCGCCCGCGACGGCGTCACGCACCACGGCGTCGCCGCTGCCTACCGACGCGGCACCGTGCACCACGGCGTGCCCCGGCGCACCTGCCCAGTGATCGAGCCATGCCGGGCCGGGTTCCACGGCGGCGAGGACGGTCCGCACGCTCATCCCGTAGAGCACATCGGCCACCGCGGCGGGCAGGCCGACGGTGTCGACCTGGCGCACCAGCGAGCCCTGCTCGCGCAGGCGCTCCACGAACCGGGTCAGCACGGCGGCGCGTTCGGCCGGGTCGACGTCGGCCGTGCGGCCCCCGGAGCGGCGAACTGTCACTCGTCGCGCGTCGTCGGGTAGGTCGAGCAGCCCGTCGCGGACGCGGCGCAAGATCTCCTCGCGAGAATTCACTCGGGCACTCCCCGTTCGTCGGCGGCACCGGTGGGCCCGCCGTTCACACATCTCTCACCCCACATACCGCAGGAATCACCTCCTTCGCTACCGTACCGACCGGTCCCTCGGAAGTTGCGACGGCGCCACGTGGGGAAACTCATGTCGATCGCCGACCGGGGGCGAGCCCGCCGTCTCGCGGCGTGCCTCGGCCGCCTCCTCGGCGGCCCGGTTCACCTCGGCGGCCAAGGTGGCACCGCCGACCTCCCAGGCCATCGCGAGCAGTCGTTCGCGGAAGCGGGCGAGATCCACGCCGAGGTCCTCGCCGACGTATCCGTCGGCCGTGTCGCGCACCGCGCGGACCACCTCGTCGGCGAGCGCCGCGATGCGCGAGCGGATCATGGTGCGCAGTTCACCGCTGAGCGGGATGTCGATGCCGACGTCGTAGAGCACGAGCGCCCCCTTGAGCATGGGGCGATCCGGCACGTACCACCGGTCGGCGCGTCGCTCGAGATAGCCCACGGCGATCAGTTCGGTCAGCACGTCGGAACCGCGATCACCGAGTAGGGCGCCGAGTTCGGTGTCGTCGATCTCCGCGCCGCGCTGGGCAGCCTGGGCCGAGCGCGGGTCGAACAGCGCGCGCCAGTCGCCGCTGGCCGGTTCGGCGTCGAAGACCTCGCGGATGGCATCGAGCCGCAGGCCTCGGCTCTGCATGGCGACGATGTCACGCAATCGATCCAGGTGCTCGTCGGAATACACCACCTCTTTGCCCGCGCGCCCGGGCTTGGGCAGGACACCGAGTGAGTGGTAATAGCGGATCGTGCGCGCCGCGACGCCGCTGGCGTCGGCGAGTTCCGCGCGGGTGTATCGAGGCACGCGACCAGCATAGGGGCCGACCGCCGTCGAACTTTGACAGTGCTGGCTGTCGGCGTTAGCGTTACCGGCGTCACTGTCGACACCATCGAGGAGCTCTTCTATGTCCGAGCGAACCACCGACTTCGACGTCTTGATCGTCGGTTCCGGATTCGGTGGCAGTGTCACCGCGCTGCGACTGGTGGAGAAGGGCTACAAGGTCGGCGTGCTGGAGGCGGGCCGCCGCTTCGCCGACGACGAGCTGCCCAAGACCAGCTGGGACCTGCGCAAATTCGTGTGGGCGCCCAAGCTCGGTTGCTACGGCATCCAGCGCATCCACCCGCTGCGCGATGTGCTCATCCTCGGCGGTGCCGGTGTCGGTGGCGGTTCACTGAACTACGCCAACACCCTCTACGTTCCGCCGGAGCCGTTCTTCCAGGACGCGCAGTGGCGCGACATCACCGATTGGCGCGCCGAGCTCACGCCGTACTACGAGCGGGCCAAGAAGATGCTCGGTGTGGTGCAGAACCCGCACATGACGCCCGCCGACGAGATCTTCAAGGCCGTCGCCGAGGACATGGGCGTGGGTGACACCTTCGTGCAGACGCCGGTCGGTGTCTTCTTCGGTGAGCCGGGCAAGACCGTCGCCGACCCGTACTTCGGCGGGGCAGGACCGGAGCGCACCGGCTGCATCGAATGTGGCGACTGCATGGTGGGCTGCAAGTTCGGCGCCAAGAACACACTGGTGAAGAACTACCTCTATCTCGCGGAAAAGGCGGGCGCGCAGGTCATTCCGATGACCACCGTGTCGGCGCTGCGTCCGCTGCCAGACGGCACGTGGGACGTCGCCACCGAGCGCACCGGCGCCTGGGTGCGCAAGAACCCCAAGACCTACACCGCCAAGCAGGTGGTGCTCGCCGCTGGCACGCTCGGCACCCAGAAGCTGCTGCACGCGATGCGCGACGAGGGCGCGCTGCCCAAGATCTCCGACCAACTCGGCCTGCTGACACGCACCAACTCCGAGTCCATCGTCGGTGCGGCGACCAAGACGCTCGCGCCCGGCCAGGACTTCACCAAGGGTGTCGCGATCACCTCCTCGATCCACCCCACCCCCGACACCCACGTCGAGCCGGTCCGCTACGGCAAGGGCTCCAACTCGATGGGCATGCTGCAGACCCTGATGGTCGACGGCGGCGGGCGCGTGCCGAGGTGGCTGCGGTTCCTGTGGTTGGTGATCACCCATCCGCTCACGTTCTTCGGCTTCATGAGCGTGCGGAACTGGAGCGAGCGCACCATCATCTCGCTGGTCATGCAGCACCTGGACAACTCCATCACCACCTACACCAAGCGCGGACTGTTCGGGCGCAAGCTCACGTCCAAACAGGGCCACGGGCAACCGAATCCGACGTGGATCCCGGCGGGCAACGAGGTGACGCGCCGGGTGGCGGACAAGATCGGCGGCGTCGCGGGCGGTACCTGGGGCGATGTGTTCAATGTGCCGATGACGGCGCACTTCCTCGGGGGTGCGGCAATCGGCGCCGATCCGGAGCACGGCGTGATCGACGCCTACCACCGTGTGTTCGGCTACCCGACGCTCAGCGTTGTCGACGGTGCGGCCGTCTCGGCCAACCTCGGCGTGAATCCCTCGCTGACCATCACCGCGCAGGCCGAGCGGGCCGCCGCCTACTGGCCCAACAAGGGCGAGGTCGACACCCGTCCCGAGCAGGACGCGGGATACCGCCGAATCGAGCCGGTGGCGCCGAAGCAGCCGGTGGTCCCGGCGGGTGCGCCCGCCGCGCTGGTGCTGCCGATCGTCGAGATCCGCAACCCGGAGAAGACAGCGGGCTGACAGTCGAAACAGGCCCCGGACAAGTGGGTTCGCACTATCTGTCCGGGGCTTCGTTCGTTCAGAGTGCGTTGATGCGTGCCAACGCCTCGAACGCCAGATCGGCGGCCTGCCACAGCGCGGCGACCTCGGCCCGGATCGTCGGCGCCAGCGCGGGGTCTTGCAGCGCGAGGCCGTTGCCGAAGATCACCACGTTCGCACCGAGGTCGGCGGCGATCAGCATCTGATCGGTGGCCACACCCGCGCCGAACAGCTGATCGAGGCCCTCCCCCACGAAATAGAACCGCCACAGCGGCCCGAGGTCGGCACCGTAGACAGCTTTGGTCCGGTCGACGATCACCTCACCGACCGAGGCGATGCCCGCGACGATCTTGAAATAGTCCGGTGCGTGCTCGGGACGGCTCCCGACCGCGGCCACCGAATACGTCAGGTCGACTGTCAGATGCGCGTTGTATCCGGCCATCGCCGTGCGCGCCCGCGAGGCGCCACAGTCCTTGGCGAGGGCGAAATAGTGCGCCCACTGCGGTTCGACGACGCCGCCGGAGAATTCGGCGTGCAGATTGTCGAGGAAGCGGCGCAACAGTTCGAGGCTGATGGAGTGCGCGTATTCGCGGTCGAGGAAGGCCGCCGGATCTCGTTGCATCGGCATCACCGCGGTGGATTCCACGCCGTCGAGGCCGATCGCGAACAGCCCACGCAGATCCCGGTGCTCGATGAGGATCTCGGTGATGCGGTGATGCCTGTCGACGGCGTCCTCCAGCCGGGCCAGGGTATCGCCGCCCGCGATCTGGGACGTATCCGCCAGCCGCGCGATCTCGGCAATGTTCCCGGTCGACAGTGTCGACCCACACGCGGTATCGGTCACCGCGCCTGCCGGTACCGCGACCAACCCGGGCAACGCCATGATCCCGACCGTGACAGCCGCGACTATTCCAATCCCGATACGCATCCTGCGATTCCACCACCTCACACCCCGATCCGCTGTCCGACGCACCCGGCGCGGCAGCCCGGCGAGGTGTGCGAGTGCCCCGCGGTGGGCGCCGACCAGCGGACCGTTCGGCGGCTCGATCAGCCGCGCGGATCGGGCGGCGGCCAGGCGTTCGCGACGGTCAGATCAGGCGGATGCTCGCGATCATCTTCTTGGCATCGTCGGCGGACAGCTCGCCGGTGGTACCCCGGTCGACCAGGATCGCCATGACCATCGGCAGACCGGCCGCCTTCTCGAAGGCGAAGGTGTACACCGAGTACGTGGTCGTGGTGCAGCCCGGGCGTGCCGGTGTCCACGAGCCCGAGCTCTCGACGAACTGCCCGGTCAAGCCGCTCTTGGTGGTGAGCGACGTGGGGGCGGTGATTTTGCCACCTGTCGAATCGGAGTAGCCGCCCTCGGCCGCGATCCTTGCCGCGGTGGTCGCGGCCTCAGGCAGTGTGTTTTCCGTACTGAGAGCGACCCCCGCCAGTCCTCGGTAGGCCGAACCGGGACAGTAGTTCTCGCCGTCGGAGGCCTTTCCGGTACCCGCGAACATTCCGCTCAGACCGAGGATCACCACCGAGTCCGACTCCGAGGCGATCTGCCAACTCGACGGCACGTCGTAAGCGACGCGCTCGTCAGCGAGCAGCACCCCCTTCCACCCCGGCGTCACCGGTGCGGTGCTGGTACCGGTGGGCGGGACCGTCTGCGTGGTCGTCGTCGGCGCGGCAACAGCCTGCTCGTCGTTGCCTCCGGTTCCGATCACCACGGCGGTGACGATCACCACCGCGAGCACCACGACGACCGCCCCGATCCCGATCAGCAGACCTGCATTTCCCTTTCGCGGCGGCTGCGGCGCATACCCATACGTCTGCCCGTGCTGCGGAAACGGCAACGACATGCTCGGCCCGAACCCCTGCTGCCCGGATGCCTGCGGGAAGGCCTGCGGCGCACCGGGCTGCGGAAACACGCCCGATCCCTGCGGCGCACCCGATTGAGGGAAGACCCCCAAGCCGTGCGGTTGCTGAAACGGACCAGGCCCCTGTGAAGCGAGGATCGTCGGATCCCCGTGCGGTGGTTGCCGAATCGCGGGCTGAGAAGTAGACCCGGACGACGCCGGATACTCGCCCGGCGGCGGCGCGAACGCACCCGGCTGCCCGCCCACACCCTCCGGCGGATCCGCGGGTGCCCCCTCTGACGCACCCGCCGACTCCCACCAGCGATCGACGTTGTCTGCCACGTCCCAGTCCTTCCTCACACCCGCCTCGCTGATCTCTCTCGAGCAGGCGTCCCGCTCAGCGTAACGGCGCGACCCCAGCGGCGAGACCCGTGCGCTCCAACGGTGAGCACCGGCAGTCGAGCAAGCCCGGTCATGGACAGCCGATCACCACGCGCTCATGGCACGACTTCGGCTGAAATACCGCCACGAGCGCGTGGTGATCTTGGTCGGGGTTCGCATGTCTGCCCCGGCGTGCGAGAGACAGGGAGGAGCCGCTCGGGTGACTATCCCGTCGCGGCCGCGATGTGCTCGGCGGCGGTGGTCGTGGCGGTTCCCAGGGCCGTGACCTGTGCGGCGGTCAGGCGGGAATCTGGGCAGGCGACGACCGAGGCGATGACGGTGCCGGTGGAATCGCGGATGGGGGCGGCGACGGTGAGGACGGCGTTGTCGGGTCCGAGCTCGCCGGGCAGGTAGTCGATCGTGATGAGTTCGGTGATCACGGAGCCGAGCTGGGCGCGCAGTGCGGCGGTGATCGGTGTATTACGCAGGGCCGCAAGGGCTTCCAGCATCGGCGTCGAATCGTCGACCAGGCGCTCGACGGAATAGCCGCGGGCACGGATCTCAGTGAGGACGTGCGCGAGGCGCTCACGGTGCGTGGGGTCGGCGCCGCTGAGCCAGGCGCGTTGCTCGGATCCCGGTGCCCAGGCGACGAATTCGCGGCAGACGGGCGGGGCGAGCGGCAGTCGGCGACCGGGCCGTATCCAGGTCGCCGACGGGTCGCCGACGAGTTCGGTGACCACGATGTTCGCCCCGTCGCGTTCGGCCAGGAAGACCGGTGCCGACACCTGGTCCGACAGCGCGCGCAGGACCGGGGCGGCGCTGCGGCGCAGCGGGAACGCGGCTTCGGCGCGACGGGCGACGGTGAGCAGCCGCAGACCGATGCCGTAGCAGCCGTCGCCGTCGCGCACGGTCCATCCGTCGGCGGTGAGCTGGGTGAGCACGGCGTGGGCGGTGGCGCGGGAGATCCCGGCTTCGCGCACGATGCGGGCCAGCGTGAGCCGCTCGGTGGCGTGGCGCGAGAGCAGCTCGAGCACCTTCACCACCCGCTGGGTCGGGGCCGAGACGACGCTCGAATCCGGTTCGGCCGACGCCGGATCCGACGTCACCTCTTGACCGGCGCTCTGGGCCCGGCTTATCGTCGGTGTCACAATACCGAACGATAGCGTCGATTATTCGACAGCGCAACCCCGGGCGTGAGCCGCCGGGAAGGTGGACAGTGCAGACGGGATACGAGTTGACGCACCTGGCGGCCCTGGAGGCCGAAGCGGTGCACATCCTGCGCGAGGTCGCGGCCACCTTCGAACGGCCGGTGCTGCTGTTCTCCGGCGGGAAGGATTCGGCGGTGCTGCTGCATCTGGCGCGGCGCGCGTTCTGGCCCGCGCCGCTGCCGTTCCCGCTGCTACACGTGGACACCGGCCACAATTTCGACGAGGTGCTCGCGTTCCGCGACCGCACCGCCGAGCGCACCGGCGCCCGCCTGCTCGTCGCGAAGGTCCAGGACGACATCGACGCGGGCCGCGTGGTCGAACGCCCCGGCGGCACCCGCAACCCCTTGCAGACCACCACCCTGCTGCGCGCGATCGGCGAGCACCGTTTCGACGCCGTGTTCGGTGGCGCCCGCCGCGACGAGGAGAAGGCACGCGCCAAGGAGCGAGTGTTCAGCTTCCGCAATCGTTTCGGCGAGTGGGAGCCGCGCGCCCAGCGTCCGGAGGTGTGGAACCTCTACAACGGCAGACATCAGCCGGGTGAGCACATCCGGGTGTTCCCACTGTCGAACTGGACCGAGCTCGACGTGTGGGAGTACATCGATCAGGCGGCCGTCGAACTGCCCTCGCTGTACTACGCGCACCGCAGGCGGGTGATCGAGCGCGACGGAATGCTGTTGTCCGCGACCCGTTTCGTCACCGAAGCACCCGGCGAGCGCGCCTTCGAGGCCACTGTGCGTTTCCGCACCGTCGGCGATGCCACGTGTACCGGCTGTGTCGAGAGCACCGCCACCACCCCGGCACAGGTGATCGCGGAGGTCGCGGCCACCCGGCTCACCGAGCGCGGCGCCACCCGCGCCGATGACCGGATCTCCGAGACCGGGATGGAAGACCGCAAGCGAGAGGGCTACTTCTGATGCGCCGCAACCTGTTGCGCCTGGCCACCGCGGGCAGCGTGGACGACGGGAAGTCCACCCTCATCGGTCGCCTGCTCTACGACTCGAAATCCCTCTTCGACGACCAGCTCGCCAACATCGAGCGCCTGAGCACCGAAAGGGGCAGTGCCACCACCGATCTCGCGCTGCTCACCGACGGCTTGCGGGCCGAACGCGAGCAGGGCATCACCATCGATGTCGCCTACCGCTATGTGACCACCCCGCGCCGCAAGTTCGTCATCGCCGACACGCCGGGCCATGTGCAGTACACCCGCAATATGGTGACCGGCGCGTCCACCGCCGATCTCGCCCTGATCCTGGTCGACGCCCGCACCGGCGTCAGCGAGCAGACCCGCCGCCATGCCTTCCTCGCCACCCTGCTCGGCGTCCCGCACCTGGTGGTGTGCGTGAACAAGATGGACCTGGTCGACTGGTCGGAGGAGCGTTTCACCGAGATCAGGGAGGAATTCTCCGCGTTCGCCGCGAAATTGACCGTCGGAGACCTCAGTTTCGTACCCGTCTCGGCCCTGCACGGCGACAACGTGGTCGACAGTTCACCGCATCTGGCCTGGTATCCGGGTCCGCCGTTGCTGCGTCACCTCGAGGACGTGCACATCGCCTCGGACCGCAACCTCATCGACGCACGGCTCCCCATCCAGTACGTGATCCGCGCCGAGCAGGGGTCGGCGCAGCGCAGTTACGCGGGCACCGTGGCGGGCGGCATCTTCAAACCGGGCGACGAGGTGGTGGTCCTGCCCGCCGGTCACGCCTCGCAGGTGCGCGAGATCTGGGGGCCGGGCGGTACCAAGGTCGAGGAGGCGTTCACGGGGATGGCGATCTCGCTGACCCTCGACGACGACATCGATATCGGCCGGGGCGACCTGCTCGCCCGCCCGGGCAACTCCCCGCACCAGAGCATCGAACTCGACGCCATGCTGTGCTGGTTCTCCGAAACCGCGCCGCTACGCGCAGGCGACAGCCTGCTCGTCCGCACAGCCGCGCAGACCGCGCAGGCCGAGGTCGTCGCCATCGACTACCGGCTCGACGTGAACACCCTGCACCGCGTGTCTGAGGTGGAGGCGTTGTCGCTCAACGACATCGCAAGGGTTCGGTTGCGCGCCCGTCGCCCGCTGCTGTCGGATCCGTACCGGGAGAATCGGCGCACGGGCAGCTTCATCCTCATCGATCCGCGCACCGACGAGACGGTCGCGGCGGGAATGGTGACGGGCCGCGAAACGGTCGAGGTGTCGGGCCCACGCACCGGTCCGGTGATGTGGCATCGCTCGGCGGTGACACGTGCCGAACGCACGAACCTCGGGGCGACGATCTGGCTGACCGGCCTGTCGGGTTCGGGGAAGTCGACCGTCGCCGTGGAGCTCGAACGCCTGCTCGTCGAAGCCGAGCGCCCCGCCTACCTGCTCGACGGTGACAATCTGCGCCACGGCCTCAACTTCGGACTCGGCTTCTCCCCCGCTGATCGGGACGAGAACGTGCGCCGGGTCGCCGAGGTCGCCGCCCTGTTCGCCGACTCCGGAACCGTCGCGGTCGTGTCGGTCATCAGCCCGTTCGCCACGCAACGCGACCACGCCCGCACCGCGCACACCGACCGGGATCTGCCGTTCCACGAGGTGTTCGTCGACACCCCGCTGGCCGAATGCGAACGCCGCGACCCGAAGGGCCTCTACGCCAAAGCCCGTGCGGGCGAGCTGCCCGGTTTCACTGGCATCGGTTCCCCCTACGAGCGGCCCGCGCAACCCGACTTGGTCATCACCCCCGACCTCGGCTCCCCCGCCGAGATCGCCGCCCATATCCTCCGAGAGCTAGGGATCACAGTCCGTTGAACCGACCGAGTACCACCACCGCCGACACGGGCGCACCGCCCGATTCGCTCACCGCCCCGTTTCTCGCCGCGGTCGCGCAGGCCGAAACGCTCATCGCCGGTGCGGAATTCGTGCGCAGCGACGCCGACCGCGCCGAAGGCTACGACTATCTGGCCGCCGGTATCGCCGCCTGCCTTCGCCTCTCGGGTGCCCACGGCACCTCGCACCCCTACTTCGTGTCTTCCACCGGGCCGTACGCCAAGATGGGCCTGGACAACCCGGACACCCTCTACTACCACGCGAATATCGAGCCGACGGCCGAGTATGTGGTGAGCGGGGTGCGTGGCAGCACCGTCGACCTGAGTTTCCAGGTACTCAAGGGTGACTACACGGCCACCGACGTGCCCGGTGGGGCCGATGCCTTCGACGACCGTCGGATCCCGATCGCCCCGGACGGCAGCTTCTCGATCCGGTTCGGTCCGGCGAAAGCCGATGCGGGCGAGGACTATTTCCCGCTCGGCGAGGGCGCCTCGATGCTCGCGGTCCGCGAGGTCTACAGCGACTGGACCGAACGCAAGGGCTCCATCCGCATCGAACGCGTCGACACCGTCGGCACCGCACCGGACGAACCGGATCTGGCCCGGTTGCGCAAGCGCTACCGGGCCGCCGGGAACATGCTGCTCACCAGGGTGCACACCTGGTTCAACTTCCCCAAGTGGTTCTATCTCGACCTGCCGGTGAACACTCTCACCGCACCGCGGCTCACGCCGGGCGGTCTCAGCACCCAGTACTCCTCGGTGGGACATTTCGACCTCGCCGACGATCAAGCCCTGGTGATCACGGTGCCGAAATCCGACGCGCCCTATCAGGGGTTCCAGCTGGGCAGCCTCTGGTACATCTCGCTGGACTACGTGAACCATCAGACGAGCCTCAATCATGCCCAGGCACAGGTGGATCCGGACGGCATGATCCGCATGGTGGTGAGCAACCGCGATCCCGGCATCACGAACTGGATCGAGACCACCGGCCGCACGCGGGGCATCCTGCAGTTCCGATGGCAGCGCACCGACCGACCGATGACCGAAACCGACGGCCCGGGTGTGGAACTGATCGACATCGCCGATGTTCCCGCGCACCTGCCGTACTACGACAACAACCGGATCGACGCCGCCGCGTGGCGTGACCGGATCGCCGCCCGACAGCGGGCTTTCGCCGAGAGGATGCTGGGATGAGCCTGCTGGACGGGAAGGTTGTCGTCGTCTCCGGTGTGGGACCGGGGCTCGGCCGGTCGATCTGCACGGAAGCCGCGGCGGCGGGTGCGAAGGTGGTCCTCGCGGCTCGCACCGAATCGCGGCTGCAGGAGGTGGCCGCCGAGATCGATGGCGAAACGCTCTGTGTGCCTACCGATATCACCGACGACACCGCGGTGAAGCACCTCGTGTCGCGCACGGTCGAGAAGTTCGGCCGAGTCGACGCGCTGGTGAACAACGCGTTCTCCGTGCCGTCGATGAAGCCGCTCGAACGCACGGACTACGACCAGATCCGCGACAGCCTCGATCTCACCGTGCTCGGTGGTCTGCGGATGACGCAGGCGTTCACCCCCGCCCTGTCGGAGTCCAACGGCGCCGTGGTGATGATCAATTCGGCGGTGGTACGCCACAGCGAACCCCGCTACGGCAGCTACAAGCTCACCAAGGCCGCGCTGCTCGCGATGTCGCAGACCCTCGCCACCGAACTGGGCGGCAAGGGCATCCGGGTGAACAGTGTGCTGCCCGGCTACATCTGGAGCGACCAGTTGAAGTGGTACTTCGGCCAGATCGCCGAGAAGTACGGCATCACCGTCGACCAGGTCTACGAACAGACCGCTGCCCGCTCCGATCTGAAGCGGCTGCCCGAGCCCGCCGAGATCGCCCGTGCGGTGGTGTTCCTCGCCTCGGACTGGGCGAACGCGATCACCGGCCAGACCCTCGACGTCAACTGCGGCGAATACCACAACTGATCAGGAGTTTCTCTCGATGACTGTGCGAACCGATGTCGGCACTGTAGCCGACCTGCACGCCTCGGCAACCAAACTCACCGGCCTCACCGAGTTCGGCTCCGACGATTACACCGAAGCCCTCGGGGTGCTGCTCGATTCCTATCGCGACGAGGCCGGACTCACCGAGCTCGGGTCCAAGATGTCGCGGTTCTTCCTGCGCGGCACCTTGATCGCTCGCGCCCTGAGCGAGGCAGCGTGGGCAGCGAATCCGGGTTTTGCCGAAACACCGGTCACCCGGCCGATTTTCGTCACCGGGCTACCACGCACCGGCACCACCGCACTGCACCGCCTGCTGGCGGCCGACCCCGCCAACCAGGGGCTGGAGATGTGGCTGACGGACTTCCCGCAGCCCCGGCCACCGCAGGAGAGTTGGGCGGACAATCCCGCCTATCAACAGATCGACGCGGGGCTGCGTCAGCATCAGGTGCAGAACCCGGAGTTCATGGGCCTGCACTACATGAGCGCGGCCGACGTCGAGGAATGTTGGCAATTGCTCCGCCAGTCGGTGATGTCGCACTCCTACGAGTGCCTGGCGTACCTGCCGAGCTATTCGCAATGGCTCACCACCCAGGACTGGACGCCCGCCTATACCCGGCACCGGCGCAACCTGCAGCTCATCGGGATGAACGACGCCCGTCGCTGGGTGCTCAAGAATCCCAGTCATCTGTTCTGTCTGGACGCCCTGCTCGCCGTCTACCCCGACGCCGTCGTCATCCAGACCCATCGCGACCCCGCGACCGTGATCCCTTCGGTCTGCAGCCTCAACGAGCACGCCACTCGTGGCTGGTCGACCGTCTTCACCCCGGAGGTCATCGGCCGCACCCAACTCGACCTGTGGTCGCGCGGGTTGCGCGAGTTCACCGCCGCACGCGCCCGCCACCCCGAGGCCCACTTCATCGATATCGACTTCGATGACCTGCGCTCCGACCCGGTCGGGACCGTCGAGACGATCTACCGGTCGATCGGCATCGACCTCACCCCGCAGGCCCGCGCGGCCGTCCTCGCTCTGGACGCCGAAAGCCGCACGGGCGCACGCAAACCCACTCACCACTACTCGCTCGCCGACTACGGACTCACCGAGGACACGGTCGCCGAGCACTTCTCCGGCTGATCGGGGATGCCGTGGTCGAGGGCCTGATCGGCGATCTGCTTGTCCACCGATGGTGTTCGCACATACCCCCGGCTCACGGGTTGCAGGTGACACCGTGCGGGCCGCCCTCGAGCGCCGTCACCTTCGACAGGCCCTCGAGCCCGTGCCAGGCCGTGACGTGGGCGACCTCGAACCGGGAGGCGCGCAACCCGGCGCCGACAACCGGAACGCGACCCGTTAACCCCAGGCAGGAACGTCGCCGCGCCGACGAGCACGAGACTCGTCCACAGCAGCTTCTTACACCCGTATCGGTCACCGAAACAGCCGAAGGCGATGCCGCCGAGTGGGCGCGCCGGGGAACGCATTCCCCCGCACCGGTCGCTCAGGCGGAGTAGTAGCGAGCGACGAGGACGGTGCGTGTCGGTGCCGGATCGACCTCGGAGGCGACCAGTGGGGTCGTGTGGTGTTCCAGCCGGGTCGCTTCGAAAAGGACCGCGTCGCCAGGAGAAAGGAACAGCTCCGCACCCTCGAGGATCAGCGACCCACCCTGACTGCTCGTGAGTGGGGACTTCAGGCAGAGGAGCAGCTGTGCTGTTCCGCCGCGGTCGCGGTGCGGATTGATGTACTCGCCGACGCTGTAGCACGAGGTCCAACACACCGGCGGGCCGACCGTGGTGCCGACCAGCATCCGAATCAGCTGGGTGAGCCGAGGGCTGCGACAGAATTCGTAGCCGGGGTCGCCGACTACGAGTTCTTGTTCATCCCAGGAAACATTCTCCAGTCCGCATTCCACGCGTCGGCGGGCGAGGCCTTCCGTCGATTCCAACAACCGGGCCGCGCGCTCCGCCCGGACCAATCCCGGCAGATGAACGTAACGCCGCCTGGTGAAATGCGAGGCCAGCCGGTGGATGTCGACGGATCGCGTGTAGGCCCGGTCGAGAATGTCCTCGTTCATTTCATTTGAACGGATTGCAGATCAAGCCGGGCGCGCAGCGAGGCCCACAACCGGGATGACAACCCGGATTACAGGTGGGGTTGCAGTCCCGACTGTTTTCCGTCGCATTCCGAATAGCGGCCCGCGCCGTCACCAATTCCTGACTTTCGATGACATCGCGCAAGCTGGATGTCAGAACATCACCCACTTCGAGTGTGCGGGTGAAGACACAGGGACGGACCGCACCGTCCGGATACACCGCGAGAACATCGCCCGCGCATTGTCCGCACAGTTCTTCCAGCTTCACGTCCGCGTCCGCATTGGCGCGACCAGCGCGGCGAACGTGGTCGACCTCGATGTCCTCGACGCCCAGATCGGTGAGCAGCCGACGCGCTTGCTCGACCCGCTGGTCCGCGAGCACGGTCACGATCCCGACCCGGATCGGCACGCCGAGCCGAACTGCCTTACCGATGTTCGCGGTGGTCCGCTCCAGCGCCCGAGCGTTTCCGGTGATCATCCTGTGCTGCTCGGCCTGATCGGAGTAGAAACTGGTGGCCAGGCGCACGCGGCACTCGACCAGCAGATCCCAGATATCGGCGCGGATATGGACCAGATTCGAGTAGACCTCGGTGGCGATCCCCCGCGCGGACGCGTGCCGGATCAGCTCCGGGAGCGCGGGATGCAACGTCGGCTCGCCACCGATGAACTGGATGACTCCGACACCGATGGCGGCAGCGTCATCGATGACCGCCAGCCAGTCGCCGGTCGTCATGGTGCCGTGCGACTTCGTCGGTCCGCTGTCGGCATAGCAGTGCGTGCAGTTCAGTTGACACTTTTCGGTGAGTTCCAGCCAGAGAAAGGACGCGCCGTGCCTGGTCACGTCGTATCCGGTTCGAACTGTCATCTTTTCCCCATTCTCAGTATCGGTGGAGTCGGCTACCGGCCGAGGTTCTGGATGATGTAGAGCAGATTCGCCAGCGCGGCGGTACCGTTGGCTGCCAGTGAGGAACCGAGGTTGAGAAGGTCGAGGCCGAGAAACAGTCCGTACATCTGACGTCCCTTTTCTGTTCGTCCGCATTCTCGATGTCGAAATGCGTTGTACCAAAAGAGATGCGACGGACGGCGGATCCGGTTCGTCTCCGGGACAATCATTTTCGCCGCAGCGTCGTCAATCGATCAGCAAGGCCGCGATCGTCAACGCTGCGACGGCTGTCCAGACGAGGTAATCGAGACGAATCCGTGCGTCCCGGATGGCTTCATCGAGGCTCCTCGCCGCGGTGATACGACCGGTGAACTGCGGGGGTGCCGCATCGAGCGCGTCGTCGAGACTCTCGGCGGCGACGATCACCCGCAGCGAGTTCCGTTGTGCGGCACGCAGTTTTCCTCGGTATCCGCCGACAGCGGTCAACCGATCGCCGACCAGACCTGCGGTGATGGCGCAGGACGGGTCGATCCGGCGGCGGATCACTCGCCCTCGGCGCAGCAGGTAGGCGAGGGCGACGGCGAATGCCGCACCGGAGGACGCGCCGCTGATGTCGTTGGCCGGAGCACCACCTTCCAAGGTGAGTGACCACAGCACGCTCACACCGGTGCCGGTGAGTCCGCTGACGTCCCAGGCATCGGCCAGCGCGCCACGGAAGTCCGCGTCGGCCTGCAGGAAACTCATGCGTGCCGGATCCGGATGCAAGCCGCTCGGACCATTCTCGACCTGCGTCAATCGCAGGACGGCGACGTGTCCCTCGCCGTAGGCATCGACGAACAGCACGCGCACCTCACTGGTGCGGGTGGTGGTCGGTCGACGCCCGGCCAACTCGAGTGCGGTGAGCAGAGCGAAGTCCCGCGCAGGGTGGTCGCGATGTGCGGACAGTTCGTCCAGCACCGAGGCGAGTTCAGCGTCGCCGGTGTCGAAAAGTGCGTCATCGCCACCGGACCGGGAGCCCGCGGAGCCCAAGCCCGCACGTTCGGCGTGCGCGAGGAAGCGCACGACGGCGGGACCGGCATCGCTCACCCCGGCCAGAGCGCAGGCCAGCGCACCGAGCGCACGCGCGGCCGAGAGTTCGGCGGTGTCGCGCCTGTCGTCGCCCTCGGGTGACTCCGCTTCCTCGACGAGCAACTCGTCCTCGTCGAGGCTCTTCCAGCGCGCCAGCGACGCACGCGCCAGCACCTCGGTCTCCCGTCGGGGCGCGAACAGCGCCCGCGCCGCGTCCGCCCCTGCGGCGACGGCGGATCGACAGCACCGCAACCATCGCTGTTCGGCTCCGACCAGCATGTCGAGAACAACGTGGTCACGCAGACCGCTCAGATCGTCCGACGTGGCGGTGGGTCCGTACGCGGTGTTCGACGAGCCAGGGAGACCGACGGTATCGGTCGAAAGTCCGAGCATGTGTGCGCTCCTTTTCGAGCCGGGCTGAGATCCCGCGAGCGGGCGAACTCAGTGTCGCGCCGCAGCAGGACCGCGCCACAGTCCGTCAGTGCCAAAGCTCTGACGTCCAGTGCCAAACTCCGCCCATCGGAAGCAGCGTCAACACGCACCCGTGCGAGGAATCCGCGCGAGGTAACGTCGCCATTCCTCGTCATCGATCGTCGCGGTACCCGAGTCGCAGATGCTGTGGGCCGCCGCGTCCGGGTCCGTCGCCCACACCGACAACGTGCCGCTGCGTTCCGCGAAACCGCTGACCGCCACGAACCGACTGTCCTCGGTGAAGCTCACCCCGAGTTCCCGGCCACCGCCCGAGTCGAGCACCGCGTGCACAGTGGGGTTTCCGCGATCGGTGACACGCCATAGCTGGATGATGCCACTTTTCGAGCCCGTGCTCGCCAACAGCGAGCCGTCTGGACTGAACGCGAGCGACCGAACAGCGTCCCACTGGCTGGGACCGGTCAGCCGTACCCCGAGGTCGCGCGGCACCGACGGATCGGTGGTGTCGAACAGCGCGATCCGGGCGCCACCGGTGACCGCCAGAAGCCCGGTACTACCCGAGAACGCGACCGCTGCAGCGTGGTCGGAGATCGACAACGTCGCGAGCTGTGGCAATGTCCCTCGGCGCCCGGTGTCGAAGAGATGCACGACTCCGCTGGCTGTACCGACCGCGAGCAGACCGCGGGGATCGAAGGCCAAGGTCGTGGTCGACACCGGCATGGGCAGGCTTGCGGCGGCGTACGGTCGGGGCGCGCGCGGATCGCTGATGTCCCAGACGCCGATCGATGATTGCCCGAGAAGAACCGCCAGAAGCCTTCCGTCAGCGCTGATCCGGAACGACCCGACAGCGTTGCGGGATATCGCCGTCGACATCCTCGAATACACCTGCGGATGAACAGAGTCACTCGTATCGACCAACTCCATGTTGCCCCAGCCGTCGCGTGTCACGGCCAGTGCCTCCGTCGAGAACTCGACACTGCGCAACACCACGCCCGGCGATCGCCGCAGCCAATCCATCCCGGTCGCGCTGTGCGGCGGCAACACCGGAATACTGCCCGAGATCGCCGGATTCTGATAGTAGTCGCCGGGTATGCCGCGCTGAATCGGCCGTTGTGTCGGCCACAAGCGCAGATAGCCGTCGGCTGCCCCTGTCGCCACGAAGGAATCGGCGGCGGTGAACGAGATCGCGTCCACATCCACCGGTGCGCGCAGCACCATCGGTTCCGAGGTGTCGGCGAGGCGCCACACCCTGGTCGACCGGTCACTGCCCGCCCCGGCCAGTCGCCGCCCGTCCGAGGAGAAGGCGAGGCCGCGCACTCTGTTGTCGTTGTCACCCGCGCCGACCAGGCGGGTGGATTCCCACTCCCCGGCCCGACGGTCGATGATCTCGACCCCCGCGACCTGGCTGGAAATGGCCAGCAGGTCGGCGTGCGGGGCGAAAGTCACGGCGAGGATCCATTCGCCTTCGAACGGCTGGGGTGCGCGGTCGAGAAGCACCGGTGGCTGTGCCGTGTTCGCGTCGACGTCCCAGACCCGCAGGCCGCCGCGATGACCGCCTGCCGCAAGGCTTTTCCCGTCATGGTTGTAGGAGACCTCGAGGTAGGCGATCTGGAGCGGGAGGGCGGTTTCGGTCACCGGGCGGCGCCGATCGGTGACATCCCATCGGAGTACACCCATCTGCGTGAATTGGTCCCCTTTCAAACCGGCGGCCAGATGTCTGCTGTCGGGGCTGAATCCGAGGCTTTCCACCCGGCCGTCGCTCAGGTCGGCGAGTTTCGATATCCGTCCCGGATCCGCGATGTCCCAGAGTTCGAGACCCCGAGCGCCCGCCACCGCGACCGTCTTCTCGTCGGGGCTCAGCGCGATGTCACCACTGACGGCATAGCCGACGTCGAATTCCGCGACCTTCTCCGGCCCGGCGCCGGTGACTCTGATCAGCGTGACGACACCGCGCGAACCAGCGGTGACCACCAGCGAACCCGTCTGGTTCGACGCGATGAGCAACCTGCCCGGGTCGGCGCGCACCCGGATCGGCGCGTCGAGTGCCGTGGTTTCGAGCAATCGCGAACGTGTGTCGACGGTGTCGTCGGTGCGGTAGGCCGCCACCGCGAGCTGTTGCGCCAAGGCCGAATCGGTGTGCTGCAGCCCGGCGGCCGCAGCGGCCATCATCTGGGCCTGGGAGGCGGTTCGCTCGGCGCGCAGCCGTGATTCGGCGGCCCAGGCCTCGATGCCCGCGAAGACCGTCGATGCCGCCAAGGCGACGACCAGGGCCACGGTCGCGTACAGGCGGCGATTCACTTTCGAGCGTGCCTCGCGGATGGCCTCGCCGACCGTCGCGGCTGGCCGCAGACCGGGGTATCGTTCTTCGCCTTGACGACCGGCTTCCTCGTAGGCATCGGCCGCGACCACGACCCGCATCCGCCGTTCGCGCGCGGCCGCGACTTTGGCCGGATAGCCGCGCACCACCGTCAGGTCGCGACCCGACAAACCGGCGCTGACAACACAGTTCGGGTCGATTCGCCATGGGCGCAGCGAACGGAAACGGCGGCGGCGCGGTGCGAGATCGTCGAGTGCCACCGCGAGCGCGGCCGCCAGCGAGCCACCGCGCACCCCGTTGGCGGGCGCACCGTTGTCGAGCTCGATCGACCAGACCACACACGACCCAGTGCGCTCGAGTGACGAGACCGCCCAGGCAGCGGCCAGACCGTCGGTGAAGGCGGCGTCGGTGTGCAGGAAATGCATGCGCGCGGGATCGGGATGTAGTCCGCTCGGGCCGTCGGCGAGCAGCTCGAGCCGGAGTGTGCCGATCTCTCCGACATGCCCGTCTGCCAAGAAGGTGGAGAACGCGACCCGGATGCGGGATTCGGCCAGCCGTGCGGGACGCCGCCCACCGAGTTCCAGCACCATCAGCACTGCGTAGCCGCGCGCGGGGGATTCGCCCCGACGCAACAGCTCGAGTACCACCTCGGTCGATCGCCCCGGGTCTGCGGTGGCCGGGGTGCCCGCCCCCATCAGCAACGAGCCGACCGACGACAGCCCGGCCCGATCGGTGTGTGCGAGGAACTCACCGCACGCGGTGTGGATCTCGGCGGCACCGGTCAGCCCACGGGCGAGCGCGGCCAGCGCTCGCGCCGCGGAGTATTCCGGGTTGGCGACCCCGTTCGCCGCTGTCGGCTCGGGTTCGTCGGCCAGCAGGTCGTCGGGGTCGTCGAGGACGGCGGCCGGTTCGGTCTCCGCCCAGCTCGATCGCGACTGCTCGATGAGAACACGAGCCTCCCGGCTGCCGTCGGCGAGTAGGGCACCCGCGGACCCCGACCCGACACTGCTACGGCACAGTGCCAGCCAGTGCTGGGACGCACCGGTCAGCTGCCGCAGGAACTGTTCGTCGGATGTCGTGCTCGAACGCACTCAGACCCCCTTTTCGAGCATCACACCGTCATCCTGGCAGTCGCCGCGCTACAACGGTTTTCGTCCCAGCCCGGCCAGTACCGCCGCGCGCACCGGATGTTCGGTCGGCAGTGCGCGGGCGACTCGTCGCCACGCGTTCCGCCCGGCCGTCGTCGACGCGCGGACCGCGTGTTCGACCGAGACCGCCGCCTCCTCGGTGAGCGCGGCGGCACGGCCGACCGTGATCTCCAGGTCGTCGTTCATCCGCAACAGCGGCGTGATGATCTGGCCACCGAATGTGCCGTCGTCACCGCGATGGATGAGGACGAGGAACTGCGGTGAGTCCGTGGCGGCGGACAGTCGGATGACGAGGACGTCGTCGGCCGAGAGCACCGAACCGTCGCTGGTGACCACTACTTGCGTCTCCCGCCCGTCGGTGGTCGACCGGGTGATCTCGATTCCGAATTGTTCGTCGCCGACATGCTGCACGGGCGACCTCGCCGCGGTCGCGGCGGCGCGAATCTCCGAACGCCAGCCGGGGATCGAGCGACGGTATCCGCTCAGCGACACGGCCTCCGCCTCCGCCGACGACCTCGACAGCGCCCGCAGGGCGCCCGCGACAACGCGTCCGGCGGCCGCGTCGACCTCCGGATCGTCGATCGACTCGAGCGCGGTAGTGACGGAATCGACCGTCGTTGGCCAGGAATGGCGGTCGACAGCTCTCTCTCGTGCCATCACAGGACTCCCATCTGGTCGACATCGTTCTGAAGCAGTTCTCTGAGTCGTCGCGTTCCCGCGCTGCGCAACCGTTTCACCTTCGACACGTGCACACCGAGGATGTCGGCGACTTCGCGCGTGGTGCGCAAGTCGAAGCCGTGCTCATCCATCGCGAAGGTCGCGCGCAGCACCGCTCGCTCCGCTGCGTCGGGCAACTCCGCCAACGCCTCTTCGAGCCGATCCCTGGTGACGAGGTCGTCCACGAAATCGGTGCCCGCGGCCGCCGTGTTCCCCTGTTCGCCGACCTCGTCGAGCGAGCTGAGCAGACGCTCGTCGTTCTTCTGCCTGGTCCGGCTCGCACGTGATTCCTGGATCTTCCACCTCGTCCGTCGCAGCAGGTAGGCGCGCCAGGCGGTGAGCCGGAATTCCGGGATCCCCTTGTCGAACAGGGAGACCAACACCTCCTGCGCCAGATCCTCGTAGGTCTGATAAGCGGACGGGTCGGACTTGCGCAGCTCGTACCTCGCGGTGACGACCAGATACCGCGCGACCTCGACCAGCGATTCGCCGACCACGTACTCCATCACGGCGAGCCGGTCGGACTCGGGCACTTCCGACAGTGTTCGGCCGAGCCACTTCTCCAGTCCCTTGTCGTCTTCGGTCATGCCACCCAGCCCTCCGGCATTCTCGCTATGCCACCTCGATGGTGCGGTCGCCACTAGAGAAGCGAAGCGAGGCTCCGGTGGTTCGCCACTCACCCGAAAGGGCAGGCTTCGACGAACGCGCGGCCGGGCAGGGTGTGTGACCACTCCGGTCGGGTGATCGGCGCGGTGCCGGAGGCACAGATGCGGGCCGCTTCGGTGGCGGCGTCCGTGCGCCAGCGGCGCACCGTGCCGTCGGTGGCGGATTCGACGAGTACGGTTCCGGCGCCCGCGAAGGCGAGCATCGTTTTCTGCCAGTGTCTCGCGCGGCGGTCGAGGGTGGCGTAGACGGTGGGGGCCGCGGGGTCGGTGTAGTCCCAGAGGTCGATGCGACCGTGGGTGCGGTCGTCGACGGCGAGTCGCGTGCCCGTGTGGTCGAAGGCGACCGAACCGACCGGGCCACGCGCGGTGACGGGGATCGGCAGGGGCCGGGGGCCGCCTGGTTCGCCGAGACGGTAGACGAAGGCTCCGGCGCGGGTTCCGACGGCAAGGGTGTCGTGTGCGGTGACGGCCAGCGACATGTCCTGCCCGGCGGTCGGCAGCCCGGACAGTTCGGCGACGGACGGGGTGCCGTGAGCACGCAGGTCGAAGACCGTGACGTGCCCGGTGCGGTGACTGCCGACGGCCAGCCGGGAGCCGTCGGGGCTGAGGGCGAGGGCGGTCGGATAGCCGTGCCCGAATCGCAGCGTCGACCGCAGCTCGGGGCCACCGGGCCGGGTCAAATCCCACAGTTCCACCGAGGATGTCAGGCCACGCCCGACCGCCAGGGTGCCGTCCGGGGCGAAGACGACACCTCGGGTGTCGACCAGGCTCTGGTCGATCGGCCGACCGAACGGCGTCGGAGTGGATTCGCTGAGATCCCAGACCTGGATTCCGCGTTCGTTCAGGGTGGCGGCTCGCGTCCCGTCCGGCCCGATCACGACCGTGTCGAACAAGCCTGACGGGTCACCGTCCGCCAGGTTGTCGAGAGCGCCCGCTCTCGACAGCGCGCGAAGACGCGGCAGCAGCGCATCGGGCAGCACGCCAGGCGAAGGCACTGATCGGTCCTGGGGAAGTCTGAACAGCGTGCGCTGTCCGAGTTCGGCGGACGGGCTCGCGAGGTCGAAAACATGGACCGCACCGTCGAATCCGGAGGTCACCAGTGCGCGTCCGCCACGGAACACCTCGGTCCGCGCCACCGATCCTCCGGGAAATCGGGCGAGCACCGCACCGGTGTCGAGATCGAGCAGCCGCGCACGGGCATCACCACCGACCGCCACTGCCGCGCGCCCGTCGCCGACCAGCGCGACATCGAAGTACTCGTTGGCACCGCGCGCTGTGCCAGGGAGCGGTTCCGGCCGGGTGAGGTCGGCACCGATGCGCCATCGCGCGATCTCACCGGGGTTGAGTCCCACCGCGAGCATGTCGCCGTCGAAGTCGACCGACCTGATCTCGGCGCCACCCGACCGGTCGACGCGCACGTCGAAAGCGGGGCGGTGCGGATCCGCTGTGTGCCAACCCCGTACAGTCGTCGTCCACGTCCCGCCGACGATCCGGGCACCGGCCGCCACGAGGACCCGATCGTGCACCGCCACGAACGCGTGGTTTCCGGGAACCGTCACCGCGGGCAGTGGTACCGGGTGCGCGGGGTCGGCGCCCAAGCGCCAGGACAGCACCGTTCCCCCGTGGGTACCGATCGCCAGCAGGTCGCTGCCCGGGGCGAACGCCAGCGACCAGGGCAGATGCTCGGCAAGCGCGAATTCGGTTGTGCGCGACGGGTTCTCGGCGATATCCCACAGCAGGACCGACCGTTCACCGGCGACCGCGAGCCAGCGCTGGTCCGTACTGACGGCCAGGGCTCGCACCGGACCGGTCATCGCCGGGAACGGCGGCATTCTGGTCACCCCGGCATCACCGACGCGCACGAGCTGCACGAAGCCGTCGTCACCACCGATCGCGATCAGGTCGCCGCCCAGGCTCGTCGCCAGGCGCGGCGCGTCGGCACCAGCGGATACCTTGTCGCCGGTGGTACCGGGCCGGATCCGGATCGGTGTGCCGAGAGCCGAGAATTCCAGCAGTGCCGAGCGGGCGTCGACCGTGTCGCTCGTGCGCACCGCGGCCACGGCGACCAGTTGCGCCAGCGCGGGGTCGAAGTCGGCGCCACCACGGGCAACACCAGCGAACAAGCGTGAATTCGATTCGGCTCTGGCAGCGGCGTTCTCGGCCCGAACACCGTTCAGGCCGGTCACCGAGACCACGGCCGACAGCACGGCGAGCATTCCGGCGACGGAGACGAGCCACAGCGCCAGGTTCGGTCGGCTGCGGGTCCGCGACACCGCTTCGGAGACCGTGGCGGCCGCCGCGACCCGGTCGAGGTAGTCCTCGGGCGCCTGTCGCCGCGCCTCGTCGAAACCGGTTTCGGCGACCACCACCCGCAGCGAGGCCCGTTGCGCGGCAGCGAGTTTGCCCGCATATCCACCGACCGTGGTCAGCTCCGTGTTCGACAGTCCCGCCGTCACCGCGCAGGCCGGGTCGAGCCGACGCACCCGCAGCCACCGCACCATCTGGTGGCGCGGTGCCAGGTCGTCGAGCGCGACGGCCATCGCGGCCGCCATCGACGCACCGTTGATGTCGTTCTCGGGCGCGCGCCCCACACCGGTCACCGACCACAGCACGCAGGCGTTCGTCGCGGCCGGTCTACTGACCTCCCACGCCCGTGCGAGACTGTCGGTGAAATCGCGATCCGCCTGCAGGAACGACATGGCGGACGGGTCCGGGTGCAGTCCGCTCGGCCCCTCGCGCAGCTGCTCCAACCGCAGCACGCCGACTCGTCCGGCACCCCCGATGTCGACGAACAGCACGCTCACCCGAGTGGTCCGCACTGTCGGCGGGCGTCGTCCGGCCAGCTCCAGCGCCGTGAGGATGGCGTAACCACGCGACGGTCTGCCGCCCTGGCCGAGCAGATGCAGCACCATCTCGGCCACGGGGTCCTCGCCGCCGGTGATCGGACCGGCGGGCAGCAATTGCGTACCGGCCGAATGCAATCCGGCCCGTTCGGTGTGCCGCAGAAAGACCTCGCACGCGGCGGCGATGTCGAGAGCGCCGGTCAGAGCTCGGGCGAGGGCGGCCAGCGCGTGCGCCGCCGACACATCGGCGGTGACGCGCTCGCCCTCGAGGTCGGGGTTCTCGGATTCCTCCTCCAGCGGATCGTCGTCGGCGTCGAGACGTTTCCACCGCGCGAGCGAATGCCGAGCCAGCACACCGGTTTCGCGCCGCAGCTCGAGCAGCCCGCGTGTGGCGTCCGGCCCGTGGGCGACCGCGGCACGACACAACGCCAGCCACCGCTGGGGCGCCCCGGTGAGCTCGGACAACAGCGCGTCGTCGCGCTGGAACTCCGACGTCCCGCTCACCTGACTCCCTCGGCGGCCCGGGGACGGACGCTGCTCACCGCGGCCGGATAAACTCGACACCGACGCGTATCAACGACCTTCCCGGGGGAACCATCTTGTCGGAATCACTCCTTGTCGGTGCTGCGCTGTCCAGTCTCACGGTCGCCGCCCTGCTCACCGCCGGGTGCACCACCGGAAACAGCTCGGCCACCCCCGTGGCCGGTGCCAACACTCCCACATCGGCGCCGACGCCACCACTGCTGTCGGCGGCCGAGGTCGAGCAGTTGCTCGGGCGGATGCTCGACCCGCGAATTCCGAACTCCGAGAAGCTCGGCCACGTGCAGGACATCGCCGACGATCCGGGTCTGCCCAATCGCATCGCCGAGGCCCCGGGCCGCAACAACGCGACGGTCACCGTCAGCATCGCGGCGACCCGACTCGGCGCACCCGGCATGCTGGCCGAGGGCACCGGGACGATGAACACCACGACCAGTCCACTGATCGTGCCGTTCGTCGCCGAGAACGGGATGTGGAAGATCCAGAAGGCCTGGTACTGCCAGATCGCGTTCTCGATGATGGTGTCCTCCCCCACCTGCCCGGCCTAGCTCAGGCGTCTCGGCGAACCGGTCGGGTGGGCAACGGCATCTGTAGAGGAGCCCGTTCCCTACCGCAGGAGGCTTCCGCTGTGACCAGCGTCGTTCGGTCGTTTCCTGGTGCGCCGCTCGGCGCGCGGGCGGTCTCGCATCGCAATTCTCATCGGGCACCGCGGCATCCGATACTGTCGCCGACGAAGTGGGGGCACGGGTTGACTTCTGGCACCGTGGACAGGTGGCTCGGCGCCGCCTGGAACGAGATCCCCTCGGCGCTGCGGCTCGCGGTGGTGGAACACATCTTCGGCGCCGACCTGGTCACCATGTCGGCCTACGCGGCGGCCAAGGCACGCTATGTGGTGGAGCGGGTCGACCCCGACATGCGTTCGGACTTCGAGGACGTCGCCCAGGACACCATGGTCGCGTTGACGGCGACACTGCCGACCGAACGCATCCGGCACTGGAAGACCCATGTTCTCCAGCAACTCCAGTGGCAGGTGCTGCAGAACAGGCGGCGCCGCACGGCCGACAAGCGGCACCCGGGCCACCGTGTCGACTACGAATCCACCGTGCTCTTCGTCGAGGACCGCACACAGGCCGACGGTGCGGACCGGCTGGCCGATCGCACCGCACTCCAGGGCGCACTCGACGCGATCCCCCATTCCGAGATCGCCGCGGTTCTGCGCGCGACATTCGTGCTCGCCCCCGACGGCACCTACACCGACGTGCAGACCACCAAGGAGGTCGCCGAGGACCTCGATTTCAGCCAGGAGAAGGTGAAACGGCTGCGCGCGACGGGGACGAAGATGTTGCGCGAAGCCCTGCGCGCCCAGCTCGACGCCCGCGATCCGCACACCGAGGAGGCGTCGTGACGGCGCGCAATCAACGACCGGACCGGCTGAACCTGCCTGCCGACATCGACGTGCTGCTCGCGCTCGTCGAGGACGACGTCGAACCCGACGCCGAGGCGGCCGCCGCCGGTGCCCGCATCGCGCAGCGCCTGCTGGCAGCGGAACACAGCGCGATCCCGCTGTCACCGGCCGCCCGACGCGGGGTGATGCGAGTGCCCGGATGGACGGTGCGCCCCCTGGCCGCCTCGTCCCGGGACGCGGCGGCATCGAGCCGGGTAGTCCAGAAGCAGACTGACCAGGAGCTCGGCATCGAATTCACGCGTACCCCCGCCGGTGCCGAGCAGACCCGGATCTCGGTGCAGTCGTTCGGACCCGGCACGGCCGCCGGTGACGTGGTTCGGGTCGCGGTGCACATGGGCGAGGAACGCACCGAGGTTCTCGTCGTCCTGTACATCGATGCCGATGGATCCCTGACCGGTCAGATCGTCACTCGCGCACTCTCGTTGGCGGAACATCTGGAGATCTCCATCCTGCCGGGCGCCGCGCTGGGGAATTCGCACACCGGGGCGATCACCGACGCTGTGCGGTGCTCGTTGACGGCGGGAAGGAACGCGTGGCGGCGAGTCGCGAAGGGGCTGCCGGTCGGCGACCCGGTTCGCGCGGCGATTGTCACCGGATTGAGCTGACGGCGTCGCCGAGCAGCACTCGCCCGGCAGTGCACCGTGGGTGAGGAGACCCCCCAGCGATCTCCTCACCCACGGCACGAGACGCGTCGGGCCGAGGCGACGACTGGTCTCGCCATCACTGATGCAATACGGCCACCGATCGGTTCGCCGGGGCGGGGCGACATTTCGGCACAACTTTCGCGGGCGCCCGCACCCGACGAACCGATCGCGCCACGGATCGCATCGGTAGCGGTGGTAGGCGAACGATCTCGGGGGCCGCAGGATGACGAGTGATGCTGATCGACGGCTGGAAATGGCTGCGACGGCGGTCTTTACGCTGGGCTCCTACGCTCGTATCCGGCTCGACTCGCTCGCCGCATCCGCGACCGCTCGGGCATGCCTCCAGCGCAGGGAAACGGAGGCGGCGCATACACGCCGGATCGCGGCCGCACACGTGGTCGCCGATGCGCTGGTGCGTGAGCGTTGCGTCCGCGCGCGGGCGGCGGTGGCGGAGGGAGCGGTCGGATCGCCGTTCGACGGCTGTTCGGTTCAGGTGGGCGAACTGTCGTTCGGCGCCGGTGATGTCGTCCCGGTAGTCTTCCCGCTGATCGGCCGGGGGAATCTGGTGATCTCGGGTGGCGCACCCGAGGTCGTCGCGGAACTCTTCACGGCCGTCGTGGACCGGGTCGAGGCGATCGTGCCGTCGCTGGATACGCATCGCTTCGACCCAGCGGGGCGGGGGCATCGGGAGGTGTCGCGGACCCCGGAGCGATTCGCGGAAGTGGTGCGTACGCTTGCCCGGTCGCGTACGACGCGAGCCGACATCCCCCGGCTGCTGGTCGTGCTCGACTACCCGCGAGGACTGGCCGACGAGACCGTGGTCGCGCTCGGTGAACTGATGAGGACGGGACCCGAGCACGGTGTGAGTGTCGTGCTCCACCATGACCCGGACCTTCTCGGTTCGATCGACGGACTCGCGCCCGCACTACCCCTGCGCGGGTACGGTGGCGACTTCCTCTGGCAAGCCTGCCCACCGGGACGAGTTCGCCTCGATCCGGCGACTGTGTCCGCGTCGATGACGCCGTCACCCCACCGTTACGACGAGTACCTGAGCGAACTCACCGAGATCGTGCGGATTTCACGCACACGTGACGACGAGATCACCGCCGCGGAGCACCAACTGCAAACCGGCACCGCCGCTCTCGCCCGCCACCTGCTCGAGGTGGACGACCGGGAACGCGACCATCGGTCGGTCCTCGAGGCGCAGGAGCGCTCGGCCGGTCGACTCCTGCTCGCCGCACGGCGCGCCGACCTGATCCGCGTCGCCGAACCGACCCGGCCGACGCCCCTGCTGTCGATCGAGGAGCTCCTGCGCGCCCAGGAGATGGCAGTGCACGAACTGCGCCGTCAGGTCGAGGCCGTACCGACAGCCGACAGGACCGGACGGGAGCGAGTTCCCGACGAACGTGCCGGAAGCACGTCGATCTAGGGCCGCGTCCCGGCGGCGGGCTCGCCGCTCAGCGCGGTCAAGTCCTCGGCCACGGCGTCCCACAGCGCGCCGTACTCGGGCACAAGGGCACGAACGTGCGCGAGCGTCGGGTAGTCGTTCGGGTCGAACGCCAGATGCCCGGGGCGGCCGCCCGGCATGGCGGTGTCGGGCCAGCGGCGGGCCGGGGTGCTCGACGTGGAGTCGTCGAGGAACAAGATCTGCGCCTGTCCCTGTGCGCCGATCTTCCACACGGCGCGTGTCGACGCGGAAATGGTCACGGGCATGAAGTCCTCCGATGGCCATGGATACCGACAACGGAATCGTAGGACAGCCAACGCGTTTCACGGAGTGTCGCGCCACGCAGCGACGCCCCATCGCACCGACCCGGCCGAACCGCATCCGACCATTTCTAGAACACGTTATAGTTCCCGGATGCGGCCGGACGACCCCGCCGCACGAAAGGTGGTACCGGTGCGGACCTGGGACGATGAAGCCGATGTCGTCGTTGTCGGATACGGGGGCGCGGGCGTCACCGCCGCGCTCACCGCTCGCGAACACGGTGCCGACGTCCTCGCACTCGACCGATACCTCGGCGGCGGCGCGACCGAGTTGTCCGGGGGCATCATCTACGCCGGGGCGGGCACCTGGGTACAGCGCGCCGCCGGAATCGACGACGACGCCGACAACATGTTCGCCTACCTGCGGGCCGAAGTCGGTGATGCCGTGAGCCCGGAAACGCTGCGCCGCTTCTGCGAGGAGTCCCCCGCGCTGATCGACTGGCTCACCGAACACGGTGTGCCGTTCGAGGCGTCGGTGTGCCCGTACAAGACCTCCTACCCCACCGACGACTACTACCTCTACTACTCCGGCAGTGAGAATGCCGGTGGCTATCGCGACATCGCGAAACCTCGTCAGCGTGGGCACCGAGCCCACGGGCCCGGCGTCTCCGGCAAGGCGGTGTTCCGTCCACTGGCCAGGTCGGCCGCCGCGCGCGGGGTCCGCGTCCGAACCGGGACCACGGCGAACCGGCTGGTGGTCGAGGACGGCCGGGTGACCGGCGTCGAGGCCGTCACCCTCGATGGCGCGCCCGTAGCCGTACGTCGCCGTTTCGCGGTTCTGGCACGGATTTCGTCGAAACCCGGTGTCTATCATCAGGGCCTGCGCCGGGCGGTGCAAGTGTCGATCGACCGGATCGAGCGCAAACACGGTGTGCCGGTGCGTATTCGGGCGCGATCCGGCGTCGTCCTCACCACCGGCGGATTCATCGCCAACGCGGCGATGGTCGCCGAGCACAACCCCGAGTACCCCTGGTCGCAGGGTCTGCCGCTGGGGTCGGCCGGTGACGACGGCAGCGGCATCACGATGGCCGAGGCGCTCGGCGCGGCCACCGGGAAGATGGACGCGATGTCGGCGTGGCGTTTCATCGGCCCACCCAGCGCCTTCTACGGCGCGATCGCGGTGGACACCGACGGCAGGCGCATGATCGACGAATCCAGCTACGGCGCGGCGCTGGGCGCCGCTGTCGCCACCGCGCCGGGCCACCGCGCCTGGCTGCTCGTCGACGCCGAGGTCGCCGCCGAGGCCCGTGCTCAGATCCCGCGCCAGTCCGTGTGGTTCCAGCGCATGCAGACCGAACGACTGCTCCGATTCGGACGCAGCACAGGCCGCACTGTCGAAGAGGCCGCCACCCGCGCGGGTGTCGACCCCGCAGGCCTGCGTGCCACCGTGGACGCCCACAACCAGGCCATCGAACACGGCACCCCCGACCCTCTGGGCAAACCCGACGACATCCGCCGCCCGATCCGCACCGGACCCTACGCCCTCCTCGACATCTCCTTCGCCGCCCGCCTCACCTATCCGATGCCGATGCTCACCCTCGGCGGCCTCCTCGTCGACGAGCAGACCGGTGCGGTCCGCACCGAAACCGGCGACACCATCCCCGGCCTCTACGCCGCCGGTCGCGCGGCGGTCGGCATCTGCTCCAACGGCTACGTCAGCGGCCTGTCCCTGGCCGATTGCGTGTTCGCCGGTCGACGCGCGGGAAGTCACAGCGTCCAGCAGGCCCAACAGACTCGCCCACACTCTCGTCCTGTCACCGACGAGCCTGAGCGTCCCGACCAGAATCGCGCGACAACCCGGTGATCAGCCCTCGATCGACACTTTCGTGAGCTCCTCGGAGACCCGCCGGAGCCGATCGGCGTTCTCGGGGCCGCGGAGGCGGGAACACTGGGGCCGCTGACCTGACACCACGGCGATCGGTGCTGCCGCGCACCGAATCGTGTTGCGCCAGCCGGCGACTCACGCTCCAGCTGGTCGACGGGGTTTCCCGCGTCCGGATAGTCGGCGAGACATGAAGCGAATTTGCGTCGATCTGTGTGAACTCGCGATGGCTGGGCATTCGGCCGCTGACTGGACGAATTCAACCTGAAGGAGGCAGCCAGTGAGCACCGTCATCGAAGCCGTCGACGTGCACGTGCCGGTAGCAACCGTCTACAACCAGTGGACCCAGTTCGAATCGTTCCCCCAGTTCATGCACGGGGTGGATCGCATCGAACAGCTCGACGACACCCACACCCGCTGGACCGTCGACATCGCCGGTGTCACCCGGACGTTCGACGCCACCATCACCGAGCAGCATCCCGAGGAACGCATCGCCTGGAAGTCCGACGACGGCCCCCAGCATGCCGGGGTGGTCACCTTCCATCGGCTCGACGACGCCACCACGAGGGTCACCATGCAGATGGACGTCGACCCGGAGGGTTTCGTCGAGAACGTCGCCGACAAGACCGGTGTGCTCGATCGGCGGATCAAGGGCGACATGCGACGCTTCAAGGACTTCATCGAGGGCCGTGGATCGGAGACGGGGGCGTGGCGAGGCGACGTCGATCGTCCGCGTCCCTAGTCAGCGCGGCCGTGCTGATCGGGGACCGGTAATGAGCGAGCAGGAAGGCTGAGCGCCGTGCGGTGTGTAGTCTTCGGCGTGACCGGCTACATCGGCGGCCGGTTGGTGCCCGAGCTGATTCAGGCCGGTCATGAGGTTCGGGTCGTGGCGAGGACACCGGCGAAATTGGCCGAAGTGCCGTGGCTCGAGCAGGTCGAGGTGGTGCGGGGTGATGTCACCGACGGCGATCAGGTGCGTTGCGCCGTGGCCGATCAGGAGGTCGTCTACTACCTGGTGCACTCGTTGGCCCGCCGCGACTTCGCCGACGTCGACCGCGCGGGCGCGCAGCTCGTCGCGAGGGCCGCGAAGTCGGCGGGGGTGCGGCGAATCGTCTATCTCGGCGGGATCGTCCCACCACACGCCGAACTCTCGCGCCACCTGGCCTCCCGTGCCGAGGTCGGCGAGATCCTGCGCGCGTCCGGCGTGCCCACGGTGGAGTTGCGTGCGGCGGTGATCATCGGCTCGGGGTCGGCGAGTTTCGAGATGCTACGGTATCTGTCCGAACGCCTTCCCGCGATGGTCACCCCTCGGTGGGTGCACAACAGGATCCAGCCCATCGCCGTTCGCGATGTCCTGTACTACCTGGTACACGCGGCGGAGTTGCCCGCCGAGGTCAACCGTGCGTTCGATGTCGGCGGCCCCGACGTGCTGACGTACTTGACCATGATGCGCGAATACGCCGTCGTGGCCGGGCTGAATCATCGAGTCGTGCTGCCGGTTCCGGTGCTCACGCCGTGGCTGTCGGCGCAGTGGGTCAATCTGGTCACGCCGGTACCCCGGGCGCTGGCCGTGCCGCTCATCGAGTCCCTCGTCCACGAGGTCGTCCGCACCGAGCACGACATCGCCGCCTACATCCCGGACCCGCCCGAGGGCCTCACCCCGTACCGGTGCGCCGTGGAGCTGGCGCTGACCCGCATCCGCAACGCCGACGTGCCCACCCGCTGGTCCGATGCCAGCACCGAAGGCGCGCCGTCGGATCCGCTGCCCACCGATCCGGACTGGTCCGGCGGCTCCCTCTACGAGGACGTGCGCCAGCACCACACCTGGGCCGACCCGGACACCGTGTGGGCGGTGATCGAATCCATCGGCGGTGAGAACGGGTGGTATTCGTTCCCCCTGGCATGGTCGCTGCGCGGCTGGATCGACCGGATCACCGGCGGCGTCGGACTCCGTCGGGGACGCAAACACCCGCAACGCCTGCGCTCCGGCGAGTCGTTGGACTGGTGGCGTGTCGAGCACATCGACCGTCCACATCTGCTGCGCCTCCGCGCCGAAATGCGTCTGCCCGGCCTTGCCTGGCTCGAACTCGGGGTCGAACCCGCCCCACACGGCGGTTCCCGCTACCACCAACGCGCGATCTTTCAACCGCACGGTCTCGCCGGACACCTGTATTGGAAGGCGATCAGCCCCTTCCACAGCGCCGTGTTCGGCGGCATGGTCCGCAACATCACGAGCACGGCCGAACGCACGGTCGCCGATCGCACCTCGCCCTGAGGGTCGGCCGGTCGCCGCGTTCCGATCCTCTCAGCCTTCGGCCGGAGTCAGCGCGCGGGCGCGGCTGCCTCGTCGCGCCCACCACGCACGGGCCAACGCCGAACCGGCCACGCGACCGCGGCGCGCGTTGCCAACGGTCGCCCGCACGGTGAACACCGCGAATTCGCTCTCCTCGATGCGGTCGAGAATCTCGGAGTACAACACGGCCGCGGTGGCGACGCACGGTCGCGAGACCGGATGCAGCAACGCGATTCCGGCGTCCGCGTACCGATACCAGTCTCGGGCGATCGCGTGTTGCGCGGCCAGCGCCGAGCGCACCTTGGGGTCGGTCCGGCGATGCGTGCGGCACCACTGCAAGCGGGCGCGGTCGACACCGAAGGCGGCCAGCTCTTCGGCGGGCAGGTACACCCGGCCGCGATCGAGGTCTTCGGCGACATCACGAAGGAAGTTGGTGAGCTGGAACGCCTTTCCCAATGCCGCCGCGTAGGGCGCGGCCTCGGCGCGGGGTCCGACGGTGCCGAGTACCGGCAGTACCTGCAGGCCGATCACCGCTGCCGAACCGTGGATGTAGCGGTCGAGCGCGACCCGATCCGGGTAGTCGGTCACCGTCAGATCCATCCGCATCGAGTCGAGGAAGTCGTCGAACAGGACGTGCTCGATGCGGTATCTGGCAGCGGTGTCGGCAAGCGCGGCCAGGATCGGGTCGTCGCGGCGGGTACCGCGCAGGCCGTCGTGCAGCGCCTGCGCCACCGCGTCCAGTCGTGCCGCGGCGGGGGCGGTGTCGGCGGCGGTCGCGGGTTCGTCCACGATGTCGTCGGCCCACCGCGCGAACCCGTAGAGGGCGTGGACAGCGGGGCGTTGGGCGGGCGCGAGCAGCCGGGTCGCGAGGAAGAAGGTGCGGCCGTGACGGGCGTTGAGCTCCCGGCACCGCTGATAGGACTCGCGCAGCCCGGTGTCGCGGATTCCGGCGGCGTCGAGTTCGGTGCGCGTCATCGTCGTCCACCTTCGGTCGCGATGGTGGCCGAAGACCGCGAAGTGGTCACCGGCCCGGTGACCCGATCGGCGGCGAGACGCCCCGACAGCAGGGCCGTCGGCACCCCGACGCCGGGGACGGTGCCGCACCCGGCCAGCACCGCGTTGCTGACCCCGCGCGGCAGATTCGCCGGACGGAACGGTCCGGTTTGGGCGAAGGTGTGCGCGAGCGAGAACGGCGTACCGGCCAGCAGGCCCTGGCGTGCCCAATCGGCGGGGGTGTCCACATGGACGACCGTCGCGTCCTTCACGAAGCCCGGAACCAACCGGTCCTCGACGATCGCCGAGAGTTCCTCGCTGTACGCGGTGGCGCGGCGGTCCCAGTCCAGTTCCTTGCCGCGGTGGAGGTTGGGTACCGGAGCGAGCACGGTGAACAGGTCCTGCCCGCGCGGGGCGAGGCTGGGGTCGGTCGCGGTAGGCCGCGTCACCAGCAGCGACGGGTCCGTCATCAGTTCACCCCCGTTGATCAACTCGTCGAAGGTCTGCTTCCAGGCACCCCCGAAGACGAGGTTGTGATGCGCGGTCGGCGTCCCGGCCGGAAAGCCGACATGCATGACGACCGCGGACGGCGCGGGTCGCCAGCTGAGCGGACGGCGCGGAGAACGGTCGAGCAACTGGTAGGCGGTGGGCAGTTCGGTGGCCACAACCAGTGCGTCACAGGGGATTCGACGCCCACGATCGGTGAACACCGCCGTGATGCGGGAACCGTCGCGTTCCAGGTCGTCGACGGTCTCGTCGTAGCAGAACCGCACACCGGCATCGACGGCGGCGGCCGCAAGGGCGTCCGGAAGCGCGCGCATTCCGCCACGCGGAAAGTAGACCCCGCCCACGGTGTCCATGTAGGAGATCACCGCGTACAGCGCCAAGGCTCGCTGCGGTGCGACGCCCGCGTAGAGGGACTGGAAGGTGAACACCCGACGCAGCCGTTCGTCGGAAAGGAACGATCCGACCGCCCGGTCGAGGCGACGAAACCCGCCCAAGGCGATCAACCGCGCGAGCGCCGGAGTCAGCAGCGAGAACGGCGAGTCGACGTTCGCGGCGACGAAGCGGTCGAATTCGACGCGGTACAGCTCGCTCAACCAGGCGCGCAACCGGCGATACCCGACGACTTCCTCCGGTCCGGCGAACGCCAGAACCGATTCCTCCATCGCGGTGGCGTCGCTGTGGATGTCCAACGCACTGCCGTCGGCGAAGTGCGCGCGATAGGCGGGGATGACCGGCAACAGCTCCAGTCGGGAGTCGAGGCTGTCCCCGACCGCGGCCAGCGTGTCCTCGACGATGTCGGGCATGGTGAGTACCGATGGCCCGGTGTCCAGCAGCAGGCCCGCCACATCGCGCCGTCCGGCGCGCCCACCGGCGACCGAGTCGCGCTCGACCACCGTCACCCCGCGACCGCGCCCCGCCAGATGCAGCGCCGCTGCCAGGCCCGCCAGACCAGCCCCGACGACGACCACCTCATCGGTTCGTCCCGATATCGTTCGCATCTCTGCCTTTCAGTCAGTGGAACGGACGGTCAATAGGTACGTCGGGTGCACAACAGCGCCATGCGGTGCAGCGCGTCGGCCGCCGACGGTGCGAGATCTGCGCGGTCGACCAGTTGACGCGCATGTTCGACGCGGTCGTGGATCATCTGTTCGGCCCGCTCTCCCGCCCCGCTGTCGACGATCACGGCCTGCGCGAGGGCGACGCCCTGCTCATCGATCCGCTTCTCCCGCCACAGATCTCGCAGCCGGGCCCGGTCCGACGGCTCGGCGAGCTGGTCGGCCAGCGCGACGACTGTGGTCGCCTTGCGTTCTCGCACATCGTCACCGGAAGGCTTGCCGGTGGTCGAGGGGTCGCCGAAGACGCCGAGCAGATCGTCGCGGAGCTGGAACGCTTCGCCGATGAGTTCGCCGTATTCGCCCAGAACATCCAGCACGGTGTCGTCGCAGTCGGCCATCGCCGCACCGAGTTCGAGGGGTCGGCGCACGGTGTAGTTACCGGACTTGCGACGCGCGATGTCCATCACCGCGTTCAAGGTCGGCACTCGGTTCGCGTCGTTGGAGATATCCGCGAGCTGACCGACCGCCAGTTCGCTGCGCATCGCGTCGTAGCGTGGCCACGCGCGATCCAATGCCGAGGCGCCGACGCCACTTTCGCGCAACATCCGCTCGGCCCACACCAGGTACAGGTCGGCGATCAGGATCGCCGCGGATTCCCCGAATCGAGCCGCCGATCCCGACAGCCCCTGCTCGGTGTGCCACGCGGCCAGGCGCAGGTGCGCCGACTGGCGACCCCGGCGGACGCGGGACTCGTCCATCACATCGTCCTGCACGAGCGCGAACGCGTGCAGCAGCTCCAGACTGGCGGCCGCGCGCAGGGCGGGTTCGGACTCGCCGACGCCACCACACAACCACCCGAGGTAGCCGAACACCGACCGCACACACTTGCCGCCCGCGGCGAAGTCGACCATCAGCTGACCGGGCAGCCAGCACCCCGCCGGGTCCAATTCCGCGACACAGCGCGCACGCACGAATCCGTCGACGTGGTCGCGTATCGACCTCTGCGTCTGCGCCAGCCACTGTGCGAACCGCGTCGAGCCGTCGTCACCGGTGGAGAGTCCGCAAGGTCCCGCTGCGATCGCGGCTCGCTCTGCATTCACGCCTTGATTGTGACACCGTTCGACCCAAAATGCATCGTTTGTGCGTCGAATGTTCGTCTAGGAGGCGGCAGCGGTGATTCAGTGGGCGAGTTTGAGGCCGACGACGCCGGTCACGATCATCGTCAGGAACACGAGCTTGAAGATCGTCACCGACTCCTCCCCCGTGACCATGGCGAAGGCGACCGTGAGGACCGCGCCGATACCCACCCAGACCGCATAGGCGGTGCCCACCGGAAGTTCGCGCATCGCGAGCGCCAATCCGGCCATACTCGCCAGCAGCGCGGTGAAGAACAGCACCGACGGTCCGAGTCGGGTGAACCCTTCGGACTTGCCGAGCGCGGTCGCCCACACGGCTTCCAGGAATCCCGACACGACCAGCAGAATCCACGACATCGCAGCCCTCCTCGGGCCGTCTTGTCGCACTCCGGGTACGGCACCCCTCGTCCGGAAGCCCGCTCACCGGGCTCACTTCCACCCTGGCACGCCAGCTATCGAGCGGCAAGCGATGGTGGTTCGACTCACCGGCGGCGATCACCGCCCGTTCCGCAGGCCGACCATTCAGTAGCGGCGCAGCGGTGCGGCGTCGGGAATGTCGTCGTCGGGGTAGGCCGGTTCGCCGAGCGCGGCGGCGATCGCGTCCCGGTGCCCGTCGTAGAGGTGGGTGACGCCGAGTCGGGACAGCAGGGTATGCACCCGATCGGCCTCCCACTGCACCTTCTGTTCGTCCAGCCGATGCAGGTAGTAGCGGAACACGTCGAAGTCTTCGACGATGATGTCGGTCTTCTCGGGATGGGAGTGGACCTCCAGCGACGGAACGTCCTGGCCGGGCAGCAGCATCACCACCACCAGACCCCAGACGAAGCAGGGCCGCCGGGTGACGCCGGTGGCCCAGTTCTTCATGGCCAGGGAGTTCGTACGCACCTGACTGACGGGATCATGGTCGTAGCCGTTGCCGTAGAGGTCGGCGACCTCTCCGTCATCCAGCAGCCACGGCCCGTTCGGCGGAATGACCAGCGTCCCGTGCTGCACACTGCGAAATCCTTTGACCTCGACCGCGATACACCGTTGCCGGGTGAAGATCAACGCGTCGAGCTGGCGACTGTTCCCTCGGTACGGCACGTTGACGTTCATGAGCACCACGCCGGGCTGAGCGGGACTCCACTCGACCCATTCGGCGAACCGCTCTTCGGCGGGTGACAACTCCGAGTCCTGGTTGACCAACAGCAGCACAGCAACCTCCCCCGATCGACCGGCCCAGGTGTCGTCGGGCCGTGTCAGCTCGCCGATCTCTACCTCCATATCAGTGTCGCACGCACGATGTGCGCACCGAAGCCGTTCGCGCGCAAGCCATTCCGGCTCACCGCCCGGCCAGAGATACCGAGCGCCGTCTCGCCCGCCGACAATCGACAAGCCGGATCGCCGCACATCTTCCGCCGAGCGAAGGCGGCGTTCGATCCGACGGAACGAGCCCCCGATGCGATCAATTTCCCTGACAACCACCAACCCTCGTGAGAGCATGCAAGACAATTCATCTCATTGATTCACAGAGTTCGGACTCTCCGGAGGGCCCCATGGAGAAGCAGGAATCCGCGCACGTCCTGGTCGCGGGCAGCGGCTTGGCCGGATTGGCGACGGCCGTGTGGCTCGCCGAGGCGGGTCACCGGGTGACCCTCGTCGAGAAACGTGGACGGCTCGGCGGTCGCACGATCTCGTTCGAGGTGCCGGGCGTCGAAGGGCACGTCGACAACGGTCAGCACTTGTTCGCCGGGTGCTATGACGCGCTGCTGCGCTACGTCGACACCATCGGGACACGGGATCAACTCGTCTGGGACGCACCACCTTTCGCGATCAGGACCGGGCCGGACCAGCTGCTCACCCTGCGCGCGCCCACCTGGTTGCCGGGCGTTCTCCGCCGCACCGTCGGACTGTCCTGGATGTTCTGGCCGCCGATTCCGCTGCGCGAACGGCCAGCAGCCTTGCGTACCTGGGCCCGTATCGTGCGCGCCGCGCTGCGCCCCACGCCGGAACTCGACGATCTGACCGTCGATCGTTGGTTCCGGCGGATCGGCGCACCGGAGTCGTTGCGCGCGTTGGTGCTCGATCAATTCGTCATCGGGCTGCTCAACGAGAAGACCGAGCGGGTGTCGGCCTCCATGTTCGTCCAGACGTTGCACTGGATCGGCAAGCGCGCGATGTCGGGCAACACCCGGGCGGGTGACGCGGTCTGGCCGCGAGTGAGCCTGCACGACCTGTTCGTCGCGCCCGCCGCACGGTATCTGAGCGCACGCGGCGGTGAGATCGTTGTCGGGACCGGGGTCACCGATCTCGAGATCACCGACGACACGCTCACCGGCGTACACCTGTCCGACGGGCGGGTCGTCGAGGTCGACGCGGCGGTGCTCGCGGTGCCACCGTGGTCGCTGACCACCCTGCTCGATCGGGGGAGGCTCGGGCAGTACGACCATTTCGCTCCGGTACGCAAGATCGAGCCCGCGCCGATCTCGAGCGTCTACGTGTGGCTGGACCGTCCGCTGCGGATGCGCAGGCTCGCGGAGAATCTGCGCGACACCACCATCGAGTGGGTGTTCGACACCACCGGTATGCACGGCGTGGAAACCAATGCGGGGCACTGCTATTCACTCGCCGTCAGCGCGTCGTGGGAGGTGGTCCATCTTCCCAATGCCGAATTCGCCGCGGCGGCGCTGCGTTCACTGGCCGAGCACTACCCCGAGGTCGCCCACGCCGAGGTGCTGCGCACCCATGTCATCCACCAGCCCCAGGCCACATTCTCGGCACAGCCCGGATTCGACGAACTCCGGCTGCCGCAGCGCACGCCCGTCGACGGTTTGTTCCTCGCCGGTGACTGGACGGATACTGGCATGCCGTCGACCATGGAATCGGCCGCCGAGAGCGCGGTCCGCGCCGTCGACCGCGTCCGCGAACTTTTCACCCGGCGCGCAGCGAAAGCACAGGTGGCCGACCAGCTCTGACGACCGACCCCGGCGCCGTCGGGACTCCCCCGCCTGAAACCGACCGGACTTGACCGTTGGGTATGTTCCACTATACGAAAGAGTATGGTGGTTGGCGAAGCCGAAGGGAGACGACATGACCGACGAGTCACGCACCACCCGCCCGACGGCGCCGGTGTCCAAACGCAAAGCGGCATCGGCCCGTGGCGCGGCCCGCAGGCTCGGAGTCGAGGACTGGACCGACGCGGCGCTGCGCGTCCTGCTCCGCGACGGCGTCGCCGCCATCACCATAGCCAAGGTGTGCGAGGAGCTCGGCGTCACCAAGGGCAGTTTCTACTGGCATTTCGACGGTATCGACCAATTGCTCGAGACCACCGCGCAGTTCTGGTGCGCGGACCGCAACGACGCGGCCCGGGGTATCTCCGACCTCGACGACCTGCCGGTGCGGGAACGACTGGACCGGATGGGGGCCGTGCTCACCGGGGAACGGGTCTGGCAGGTCGAGCTCGCGGTCCGCGACTGGGCCCGCACGAACGCCAGGGTCGCCGAGGCGGTGAAGTCGTTGGATCAGCGCATTTTCCACACCCTGACCAAGACCCTGATCGAGCTGGGGTTCCCGCCGGACCAGGCCGAGATGCGCGCCGGACTCATGTGCTTCGCGGGAATCGGCTTCGTGCACGGTAACCAGAATCTGCCGGTACCCACCGAGGAACAGCGGCGCGAGTTCTTCCGGTTCATCACCCAGCCGCCCCACTGAACGGTGAGCGAGCTCAGGTCAGCGCGACCAGTTCGTGCAAGGTGGTCCCACTCCGCCGTCGCGGCCCGCTCGCGGTGTGCACCGTGAGTTCGAAGCTCGACTCGAACCGGAAGTAGCCCGGGTGCCCGACGAGTCGCCGCACCAACGGTTTGACCGGGCGCGAACGGACGATCGGCAGATCATCGAGCAGGTCGTGGGCGTGGATGACCCGCTCCACGTCCAACCGGAGTTCGAGCTTGTCCGGCACGTGCAGCGTGACCCATTCGGGATAGGTGCGACCTGCGGTGGCATCGAAGCGCGCGGGCCCCTCAGTGAGCACGGTCTCGCCGGTGGACAGCACGATGTCGGCGTGGTCGGCGAGCATCAGCGGACTGATCTCGTGCCCACCTCGACGCTGTTGGGTGAGCACCGAGGCGAACAGCAGCGAGTAGTCCTCGACATACAACCTGCCCCAGTGCCAGCGCTCGATGATCTTCTTCATGTCGCCGACACCCCAGTTGTGGTCGTGGTACCCACGACCGGTGACCTCGTGTCGCACGCCGTCGAGTTCGATCGTCCCGCTCACCCGGGCCCGTGGCGCACCCACTACCCAGCCGAAGGAATCCGTTGCGCCGAAACGGGTTTCCCCCTTGCCCGGCATCCAGCTCGGCACTTCGTTGTGGAATCGGAGATCGAAGGCGATGCCGTCTTCGGCCATGCGCAGGTGATGGGTCGGTAGGGCGCCGTCGCGGAACTCGGTGCGCGCGGTGTTGTCGCCGACGCGCACGTCGCAGCCCGCGGTCGAGAACGAGGTCGCGGCGTGGGGATAGCGTCGCGACACCTGGCGGCGGCTGCCGTCGGGGGCGTACACCATCATCTCCACCCAGGGGCGGGCGAACGGCAGATCCTCGGGCCGACGTTTGGTCAGGAAGCCGATCACCACGTGGCCGGTATCCAGGTGGGCGTCGAAGTACCAGTGTTCGAACGCGAGCTTGCTCGGCGACGCGTGAAGGCCGTTGTGGCGTGGCTCGACCGGGGTCAGTACGCCGTCGCGACGGCCAGGTCCGTTCCATACCTCGACGATGTCTCCGGTGGTCATGGCTGTCCTTTCATCGCCGCAAGGCGCCGCTGGCGTCGAATGCCGCTGTACGACCACGCATCTGGGCGCGATACCAGTTCTCGCGATGGGCGAGCATGATCTTCTCGTGTACCCGCGCGAACGGCGGGCAGAACCGGCGCACGAGCTCCATCGCGGTGATCAGCGGGAAGCGCAGGATCGGGATGAGGATCCATGGGAAGGCCGGTGGCATGGTGTATCGACGGCGGGTGCCGGGGGCCATGTACATCGCTGAGTAGACGGAATTGATCCGGAAGTTGTACTTCTCGCGCAACCGGGTGAGACCGCGGTGGCCGTCGCGCGGTGCGAAGGCCGCGGGATAGGACTCGATCAGTTCGGTCCCGTGCTGCCCGGCGTCGTAGGACCGCGACGCGATGGTCATCGCCAGCACTCGCAGTCCGTCCAGAACCGTCTCCGGATACCAGCGCGCCCGCACACCGAGCAGGTGTCCCATGTACTTCTGGAAGTGCAGCAGCGCACGGATTTCCGACGGGGTCGTCTGATAGCCCAGTGCCCACAGACCGAGCCCGGGTGTCACACTGCCCGCCAGGAGCGTGAGCATCTGATAGGTCTGGCTGATCGGCAGACCCCACCGTTCCATGTCCCACTCCGGGTGACCGGCGACCTTGGCACGCACCGAGACATGCATGACCCGCACCTTCAGCGCGGTGGCCCGACCGGCCGAACCAGGGGTGAGCAGCGCGTCGGGGGCGGAGACATCCATCCAGAACCGGCAAGTCTCGAGGAATCGGCGCAGCGCGCTGTCACCCGCGTACCCACCCGCCAGCGACAGCGGTGTCGCGACCGCCGCCTCGGTGTACATTTCGAGCGTCTCAGCCCCGGCGAAACTGAAAAGCATTGTCCCCCAACGCCGCCAGATCGCCGCGCCCTGCTCCACCAGCTCTGGCACCACCCAGTCGGGCACCGTCTCGAACTCGTCGAACAACGCGCGCATCGATGCCGGTGCGTCCGGTACCGAGTCGACGCCGTCGATCAGTGCTTTCTCCAGCATTTGCCGCCCGACCTTCGACCCGATCGTGCCGTGCATCACCTCGGCGACGAATCGCTCGGCCACCGGGTCACCGCTGAACAAGTCTTCGCACAGGGCGATCGCCTGTTCGTCGGTGGGGAACAACCGCTGTCGCGTCACGGTCGCGAACGCCCGCTCGAGCCGCCGCACCCAGCGATTGTCACGTGACTCCCAATAGCGAAAGCCGGTGGGGCACTTCATCGGCGACCCAGCGGGCGCGTAGTCCACCTGACTTCGACGGATTCGGCCACGGTCGACCTCCTGACGTGAGCATCCATGCACTGACTGCGATCCCGTCGAACATACTATTTCGAATAGCTTTCCGTACCTGAAAGTACGGGACTGTCACGACACGATGCGGTCCCTCAGCATCATGTCGTGGTCCTCGTGGTCGAGCAGATGGCAGTGCCAGACGTATCCCCGCAGGTCGTCGGACTGACGGTCGGCGTGCTCGGTGCCGTGATGCCCGTCGACCCGCACGATGTCCCTTGCGGCCCGATTCTCACGGCTGCGGCGGCACCGTCGGCCCGGCCAGGAATCCGTCCGCCGACGGCGCCCATTTCTCCCCGATCGGCGGCTGGGGGTCGGCCAGCTGGTAATCGATGGTGCGCAGCGGCGCGCGACCGAGGATCCGAAAAGTGACCAGGTGCAGGTGGATCGGATGCGCGTCGGGCGTGATGCAGATACGGCCAGATCTTGTCGTTGACCACACCGATGTCGCCGACAACGCCGCCTTCGGGCACGATCGGTGTCGACCGGACCGACTGGTGCCCGTCGTCGGTGAACAGTTTCTCCTGGAGCACCAGCGGCACCTCGAATTCTCCGGCGGGTAGGCCCAGCCGGTCGCCGGGCGTCCCGGTGTCGAATTCGTCGCGCAGCAACAACATTCCGGCCAGGCCCGCGTAGACGTTCACACGGGTGATGCCCATGGCGTGATCGTGGTACCAGAGGTTCCAAACGGTCTGGAACAGACAGCCCGCCGTCAGATACCAGCCGGGCAGTCCCAGCGATGCCGACCGGGACAGCACCTCGGTCAGCACTTCGTTGCGCGAGAGCGCCTCTCGGAAGGCGTCGAGTTGTTCGTCGACAGGCAGTTGGCTTGTCACCGCCCATGCCTACCACCCGCAACGGACACATGGTGATCGTCATCGAGGGAACGGCAGGCCGAGTTCAACCGGCGCGATGCGAGCGAGGCGTTTGGTCTCCTTCCGGGCCAGTAGGTCTTCGTCCTCGCTGAATACGGCGACGTATCCGCGGATGGTCTGCACATTCGAGTGCCCGAGCAGTGCCGCGCCGATATGGATGGGCAGACCGTTGTTCACGAGATCGGTGGGCAACAGCCTGCGGAGAGCGTGTGGTGTGGAACTCGTGCCCGGGAACCGGGGTGCTGATCGACCCCGCGTTGGTGCAGGCGATCGCAGCGCCTGCGCTTGTTCGACGGCAGACAGTTCGGCGTGCCCCGCTGAATCGCGCGAGCGCGGCCCCTAGGGCTCGACCGGAACTTCCGGGCGATCCCGTACGCGAATTCCGACGGACCGGTACAGACCAACGGGCCCCAGGCCACGGGACAAGCCGAGAACCATTGCGGCACAGCCGAGGCCGGACAGCACGAGAGCGGTGCCGAACAGGGCGGGATACCCGGCGAGGTCGCCGACCACCCCGGCGGCCAGCCCGGCCACGCCCTGTACCACCACGACAGCGCAGGCGAGCAGGGTGTAGTCGCTGCCCGCGTACTCGGTGTCGGCGGCATCCATCATGAGCGCGAAGACGGCGACGGTGGCGGCACCGCCGAAGATGTGTTCGGTCAGACTCGCGGCGACGAGCAGTTCGAAGCCACCGAGACCGAGCGCGGCGACCAGGTACAGCACGATGCTCGCGGTCTGGGTGACACCGCCGAGCAGCAGAGCCCGGCGGCGGCCGAAGCGAAAGGCGAGCCAGCCGCCGACAGCCGCGCCCGCCAGCGCACCCGCCGACGAGATCACGCCCTTGACGAGTGCGATCCGGCCTAGGTCCAGGCCCGCGTCGGCCAGGAACGGGCCGGTCAGCGCCGAAGCCATCGAATCGCCGAATTTGAACGCGCCGATCAGCACGATCAGCGTCAGGATGCCGGGGCGACGCAGCCGGGCCAACCAGGTGCCGAGCAGGTACACCGGCTTCGGGCGCGGAAGCCGGTCGGTCACCGGTTCGCGCAACAGCCACACCGGCACGGTGGTGAGCAGGATCAACACCGCCATCGTCAGGAACAGCAACCGCCAGCCCGACACGGCGAACAGCCACAGCAACACACCGCCGCCGACGATCATGCCGACGCGGTAGGCACCGACCTGGATGCCGTTGCCCAGCCCGCGCTCGCGCGACCCGAGCAGTCGGACCGCGAGACCGTCGGTGGCCACGTCCTGGGTCGCCGAGAGCAGATTCACCACCACGATGCCGACGAACAACCAGCGCAGCGACGCCGACAGATCCAGACACGCCAGCACCGCCGCGACGGCCGCCGCACACAGCTGGAGCACCAACAGCCAGGTCCGGCGGGTGCCGTAGCGGTCGACGTAGGGCGCCCAGAGGAATTTCAGTGCCCACGGCAGGAACAGCACCCCCGACGCGCTGATCGCGACCAGCGAGTACCCCGATTCTCGCAGCACCACCGGAAGCGCCTGGGTGAAGAAACCGAATGGCAGCCCCTGCGCGAAGTACAGCGACGACAACAGGGCCAGCGTGCCCGCGGTGATCACACCCGGTCGGGTGGTGGTGCTCATCGGCCCATCGTCGCAGACCGCGCGACCTGGCACCGTCCGGCCGTCAGCTGAGCAGTTCGACCAGCGCCCGCGACACTTGGGGAACGGCCCGCTCACGATCTGCCGGTCCCACACAGTTCGCTCCCCCCTGAGCTACCCCGGCGGGTCCCGTCCGGGCTAGCGTCGGGATATCGCGCGGCACCAACGCTTTTCGCGTGGGAGCGGCACAGCGGACGCGATCGACCGTCCTCGTATGCTGACGTGATGCGCCTGATCGATCTGACCCGGCCGATCCACACCGGCATGCCGGTGTTCCCGGGCGATCCGGAAGTTCTGCTGGAACCGGCGCTACGGACCGCCACCGACGGGGTGAACGTGCTGCGGGTGCATCTCGGATCACAATCAGGGACGCACGTCGACGCACCGGCCCATCTGGACGACAACCTGCCGACACTCGACCGACTCCCACTCGAGCGCTTCGTCGGACCCGCTCGGGTCGTGGATGCGCGCTCGGTGCCCGCGCGCACCGCGATCGGGCCCACACTGTTCGACGTCGACCTCCCACCGGACACGATCGTGCTGATCGCCACCGGTTGGTCGTCGCGGTGGGGCGGCCCGGACTATTTCGCCCACCCCCACCTGCACCTGGAAGCAGCGCGACTCCTGGTGGACAAGGGAATCCGAACCGTCGGCATCGACGCACCGAGCATCGACCCGTCCGGGTCCGACGACCCGACCCTGCCCGCCCACGGAATTCTGTGCCGTGCACACGCCGTGATCGCCGAGAACCTCACATCGCTCGACGAACTGTTGGACGCGCAAGCGGCACGCGAACCGATCGAAGTGGCGTTGTTGCCGTTGCCGCTGTGCGGAGCCGACGGCGCGCCTATCCGGGCAGTGGCCCGGATAGGCGGTAGATAGCGCCGCCCGGCCCGCCGCAGCCGGATCGCTCGCGGTTCAGGGCCCACGGTTGTTCGGTCACGTACCGGGGGCGTCCTGGTCGGCGGCGACGCTCCGGCGGCGGATCACGCTCGCGGTGGACTCGGCCCAGCGAATGTTCTCTTGCTCGAACGCGATTCCCCGCAGCAAGGTGAGATAGGGCCCGATGCGGGGCGACTCCGCGAGAAAGGCTTGTTCGCTGCGCCCGTCGAGCAGACGCGCACGAAGTCGTTCGTAGCGGGCCAGTTTCGCCTGCGCCCAGACCATCCGCTCGGCCAGGACGGCCTCGATGACCGGGTCGTCCTCGGGCTCCATGCCCTGGATCTTGACCAGCATCTCGTCGCGAATGACGGTGGGTTTGGTCGACTCGGCGATGAAGGCGTGCAGTGCCTCACGACCGGCGTCGGTGATGGCGTGTAGTCGCTTGTTGGGCCGCTTCTGCTGCTCGACGACCCGCGCCTCGATCAATCCTTCGCCGGTCATCCGCTCGAGTTCCTTGTAGAGCTGTTGCGGGGTCGCCATCCAGAAGTTCGCCACCGACGCGTCGAACTCCTTGGCCAGGTCGTAGCCGGAAGCCTCACCTTCCATCAGCGCGGCCAGCACCGCGTGTCGTAATGCCATTCAGCCAGATTAACAGCGTTGTTACTAGTCAATTCGAGCAATACACCTTCGACTGAACAGCGCATGCACTCCACCACCGACCTCGCTCCCGTACCGCAATTTTTTGCCTGAGTCCGGCACGAACAGATCCTCGGCCTCGCCTCGATCCGTGCAGAGCTCGCCGCCGCCGCATTCTTCGCTCGCAACGTGTTGCCGGAGCTCAGCGCCACTCGCGCGATTCTCTCGACGCTCGACGTCATGAACGTGAGCGAAGCCACGTTCTGATCAGATCCACCCGTCGGTCTTATCAGCGGGCACATGCTGCCCGGTACCCGTGGCCCTTCGTGAACCAGTCCTGATCCGAGGTCGTTTAGGCTGATCAGGTGCAGGACTCGCCGACCGACACCCACCCGCACGAACCCCATGCCGAAGGCCTTGCCTCGCGACTGAACTGGTTGCGCGCCGGGGTACTCGGCGCGAACGACGGCATCGTCTCGACCGCCGGGCTGGTGGTCGGTGTCGCCGCGACGACGAACGACAGCACGACGATCCTCGCGGCGGGCATGGCCGGACTCGTCGCGGGCGCCATCTCGATGGCGGCCGGTGAGTACGTGTCGGTGAGCACCCAACGCGATTCGGAGAAGGCGCTACTGGCCAAGGAACAGCGGGAACTGGCCGATTTCCCCGACTACGAACTCGCCGAGCTCACCGAGATCTACCAGGCCAAGGGCTTGAGTCCGGCGACCGCGCGCCAGGTGGCCGAGGAACTGACCGCCCACGACGCCTTCACCGCGCACGCCGAGGCCGAACTCAAACTGGACCCGCGCGATCTCACGAATCCGTGGGCCGCCGCCGGGTCCTCCGCGATCGCGTTCACCTGCGGAGCGCTGCTCCCCCTGCTGGCGATCGTGTTGCCACCGGCGCCGTGGCGGGTGCCGGTGACCTTCGTGGCAGTACTCGTGGCGCTCGCGCTCACCGGCTCGCTCAGTGCGCGACTCGGCGGCAGCGCGCGGGGCCGAGCAGTGCTGCGAGTCGTCATCGGCGGCGCGCTCGCGATGGCGGTGACCTACGCGATCGGCATACTCACCGACACCCTCAGCGGTTGAGCGCCCCCTGAACGGGCAAGCCTGATGCGGCTGTCCGATCGTGACGTCCGGGTGATTTCCGGTTGGACCAAACCGAGGACGGTAGCAACGCGAACTCCGGTGGGGCTGCTTCGCGAAGCCGATCGGTCCCACCGTGCGATGTCCTCATCCGGAGGACTCGACCGCCACGAGAGGTTCTCGAGAGTGCGCAAGCAGCGTCCCACCCGCATCACCACCCTACGAACGACCCTTGTCGGCCTTCTGATCGCCTGCGCCTTCGGCGGGTCGGCGGCTCCCGCGACCGCGGTCCCCGAGTCGGCCAGGGTGCTGGCCGCCGACGAGGTCGACGACCGACGACTGAACGTGACGGTGTACTCCCCCGCCATGGACAGGCCGATTCCGGTACAGGTCATCCGCGCCGCGGACACCACGAGGCCGAGGCCGACGATGTACCTGCTGAACGGCTCCCAAGGCGGTCCCGGCAACAGCGGTTGGGACGCGCAAACCGATGCCGTCGACTTCTTGCGAGGCAAAGATGTCAACGTCGTCACCCCGGTCGGCGGCGCCAGCTCCTACTACACCGACTGGGTCCGCGACGACGCCGCGCTGGGGCGCAACAAATGGCAGACATTCCTCAACGAGGAATTGCCCCCGGTGATCGAAGATTTCCTGCGCGCCGACGGCAACCGAACGCTGGTCGGGGTTTCGATGAGTGGGACCTCGGTGCTGAATCTGGCGATCGCCAAACCAGGGTTCTGGCGCAGTGTGGCCTCCTTCAGCGGCTGCGCGCAGACCTCGGACCCCATCGGGCAGGAGTTCGTGCGGATCACGGTGGAGAACTGGGGTGGTGGGCAGAGCGTGGAGAACATGTGGGGCCCACGCACCGGCCCGCTGTGGCGCGCCAATGATCCGCTGGTCAACGCGGAGAGACTGCGCGGTACCGAGATCTACCTGAGCACCGGCAGCGGAATCCCTGCCGCACCCCACGACACCCCGACCGATCCTCGCGTGCGAGACGGCAGGATTCCGCTGCCGATCCAGATCGCTTTCGGTGGGCCGATCGAGGCGGCGGTCCACTTCTGCACCATGAATCTCGCCCAACGATTGCGCGAGTTGAACATTCCCGTGACCTTGGACGAACGCCCGGTGGGAACCCATTCGTGGGGGTATTGGGAAGACGATCTGCGTTCTTCCTGGCCGTTCTTGGCTCGATCGATCGGCAGCCGCACGCCCTGAGCCCGATCCCCCGTTTCGCGGGATTCCGGAGTGGCGCCCCACCCTGCGTCCCGCGATGCGATCCGACCAGGCGACAGACCGGCAGGTCATCGCCGCACATACGCGGATGTGCGTCCGCATCCGGGAGGACCTGTGAACCACCAACTGGGCCGAGTGAGCGTCGCGGCTACCGTCACGAACGGCGAACGAGAGGTGCGCGTAGAAGTAGGTGAACCTCGACGGGGCAACGCGACCGACGACTGGCTGTGCACCTATCGGATCGACGACAGCCGTGACCACACGGCCCGCGGCCCAGACGGATTGGCCGCCGTCTACGCGGCGCTGGTGGAGGTCGAGAACACCGCGCCCCGAACCGATCTGCCACGGACACCCGAGCGGTCCGACGAGCCGAGGGTTCCTGGTCCACACCGGCGAAGGCACGCCGCAGACGAGGCCGTGGCCGACACTTGGGAGTTCGGCCTGCCGTTGGGCGCTCGCGCCGTCCGAACTCCATCAGGTCCGGTGGTGATCACCATCGGGCGGCCGCGCCAGGATCCGAACCGTTCACACACCTATCTGTGCCCCTTCCGCATCGATGAGCGCACCGAGGCCTTCGGACAAGGACCCAACGCTGTTCACGCGGTGATGTCAGCGATCAGGGGCGTCGGCGCGATCGTGGGAATACCGCGCGACTGGCCGACGTCGATGCCCTGACCCACACCGCCTCCACGTCGGTGGGCCCGAGCACGACTATGTGGTCGCGGCCGGTGCCACATCGGTGAGCACTCCGATTCCGAATACCTCCTAGAGGACAGGACGGAGACAGGGAGGACCGAGCCGTGACCGAATCCGATCCCGCGCACATGGGCCACGACCGCTTCGCCCGCGCCTATCGGCCCGCGCACGTCGGGACATTCACCTTCTGGTTCACCACCGGCCGGTGGGAATGGTCGCCGGAGATCTACCGGATGCACGGCTACACCCCCGGCGAGGTCGAGCCGACGACCGAGTTGCTGCTCTCGCACAAACACCCCGACGACCGTGACGTCGTCGCCGGACTGATCGACCGCGCCATCACCGAAGGGGCGCCCTTCTCGAGCAGGCACCGCTTCCTCGACACGACGGGTCGCGTGCACACGGTGATGGTGCTCGCCGATCGGCTCCGCAACGACGACGGCGAACCGATCGCCACGACCGGCTATTACCTGGACCTTTCCGACACCGTCGACGCCGCGGCCGCGACCGCCGCCGACGAGGCGGTCGACGAAACGATGGCCGGTGTCGTCGCCGCGCGCGCGGTGATCGAACAGGCCAAAGGCGTACTGATGCGCATGTACGGCATCGACGCCGAGCAGGCCTTCAGAGTGCTGGTGTGGCGGTCCCAGGAAACCAACATCAAACTGCGCGATATCGCCACCGAGGTGATCGCGGATTTGAAACTTGTCCCGCCCCCGCCGCCGGAAACACTGTCTGTCTTCGACCACCTGCTGTTGACCAGCCACGAACGCATCGACCCCGACCATGGCACCTGAGCCGCACACCGGCCGCATCAGCGCGAGCTCGTAAAGCGCTGTCGCCCAGACGATCACGGAATCGATGCCGAGCCCCTGTTTCAGTTTCGCAGGAACGGGCATAGCCGCCGGACCACGAGGGGCAGCCGTTTCAGATCTTCGATGCCCCACCGGCTACCCCGATTCGGAGACTTCCATGGAGCATCTGGTGCGCACCGCAACCACCCTGCCCGTTCCTGCGGCCCCTGTCCTGGCCACAGCCGACGCCCGCCTGGTGTCGCGCCTGCGCAACCGCGGCCTGCGCGCGCTACTGGCCACCGCGGCCGGGCTCTCCACTCAGAACCAGCTACGCCTGGGAGCTGTCGCGGAAACTCTGAGCGAGACCGAAGGCCTGCACCACCCCCACACCGCCCAACTCTGACCGGAGCGGCGGGCCGAGCCCGTTGGTCGGCCCGCCACGGAGCTCCACTGTTCTACCGCAGACCGGCCGGGGATCGGCTGGCCGATGAGGGCGAGCGGAACGAAGCAGTTCAAGCCTTCCGACACGTGGCTGCGGTCACCGTCAGGGCATCGACGGCCCGGGTCGCCCGCCGGTCGACGTTCGTACGAGGGCAGCGAGAGCCGCGTCGATCGCGTGGGGTCGGGGGCGCCCTGACGGCGCCAGGGTGTTCCAGCGCTGAAGATTCAGCGCGACGGAGGCCTGGCGGTTTCGGTCGGGGCTGATCAGGGTGATGGCGCCGCCACCCCAGACGGAGCCGTCGTGCCCCCAGAAGATGCCGCTACCTGGAACCTGCAACCGATGCAGACCCAGCCCGTAGTCGATGGTCTTGCCTTCGAAGGAAATCACCGAGACGGTGCGCCGCATCCGTTCCAGCATCGGGCGGCTGATGATCTCACCGGCGAGCAGCAGATCGAAGAACCGGTTGAGGTCGGCGACAGTGGAGATCAGGGAAGCCGCCGGGCCAACCCATGACATGTCGTACACGCTGTAGTCGCGCGGCGGGTCGATCATGCCGAACCACGATTCGTAATGATGGGAGTGCGGCCCCTCGATGTCGGGACCGGCGGGCAGTTCGGTGTGGCGCAGACCGGCACGTTCGATGACATTTCGGGTGATGAACTCTTCCGCCGAAGTCCCCGTGACCGCCTCGATGAGCTGACACAGCAGCAGGTAGTTGGTGTTCGAGTACACCCCTGGTGATGCGCCCGGCACACCGACGGCCGGTGCGGCGACGCCCAACCCGATCAGCTCGACACGGTTGAACTGGGTGAACCTGTTGTCGTCCAAGCTTTTCGGTGTCGTCTCGGCCAGATCGGGGAACGCCGCCAGGGACGGGTAGGCGTGCGGGAGGTATTCGGCGAGACCACTGGTGTGGTTGATGAGCATCGCGACCGTGATCACGGCGCCGCGCTCGCCGGGGACCAGATGCGGCAGATAGTGGCCGATCGGCGTATCGAGCCCGATCTGGCCGCCATCGGCCAACTGCAGCACTGCGGCGGCGGTGAACGTCTTGGTGATGCTGCCGACGCGATGTCGCATATCGGCGGTGACGGGTCGGCCGGTGGTGAGGTCGGCGATCCCGGCGGCGCCGCGCCAGATCTGTTCGCCTGCACGTGCTTCGGCGAAGACTCCGGGCACACCGGCGCGGTGCACCGCGTCGAGTGCGGCCTGTAGTTCGTCGGGGTCAAGGGAGTTGCTCACGGCATGGGTCCTCTCGCGGTGTTCACCTCGGGCTGAGGCGCCAACCACTATCGACCGAGCGGATCCGCCGGGTATTGAGAAAATGTTCCCCATGCCTGGTGGCGGTACCGCGCGATATCGGGCAGATACCGCGTGGCGAGCACGCCGGGCGTGCTGTCGGCGAAGATGGATATGTCCCGGTGCAAATGCGCCTGATCGGCGTACCCGCATTCCGCCGCGACCTCAGCGGCCGTCCGGCCCCCGAGCAAACCGTCCACCGCGCAACGGAATCGGACCAGCATCGCCGCGCGTTTGGGAGTCAGGCCGATCTGCGCCGCGAACCTCGACCAGAGACGTTTACGACTCCAGCCGCACGACCGGGCGAGGTCGGCCACGCGTGCCTGCCCCCGGGCGGCGAGGATGTCGTTCCAACACGCCACCACCTCGACGTCCGGCTCATGGCGCGGATCACGCAGCGCCAGAAAGGATTTCATCAGCGTGAAGCGCTCATCCCAGTCCGTGGCAGCGGCCAGCTGATCCCGCAGACGCCACGCCGACCCACCCCACAGCTCGTCCACTCCGACCACGCCGTCACCCAGATCACGCGGGCTCACACCCAACAGCGACCACGCGCGGACCGGCGACATGCGGACCTC
>NZ_BDBE01000031.1 GCF_001612825.1 Nocardia caishijiensis NBRC 108228
CAAAAATTTGCTGACATTCAAAATGTCCACTTCCCAACCGGGGGGTATGAGAAGCGGAACCAATAAAATATTGGCACTGACATTCATCGACACACTATTGAGTTCTCAAAGAACACACGCACACACATCCGACCCGACACTCAGTCGAGGTTTCCGTGCGGCAAGGGTTCGTACTGTAGCTCAGAGCTTCGACCGGATGCAAATCCGGAAGAACCCTGAACACATGATCGGTCAGGCGCTCATCGTCCTACCTCGTTTCCCTGTACCGTAGCGGCCCTGTCGGACCAGCTCTTCGGCACCGGGTCGGTGTCCGTGTCGCTCTGACTGGAATAAAGTTACGTGGCTGGAATTCCAATGTCAAATTCCCTAGTCAAGCCGGGTTTCGAAGCACAACAAGAAGCACAACAAAGGGAGGGTCGCGTGTCGAGCGAGGAACGTAGTGGAAAGCGGCGGCTGTTACGTCGCGTCATGAAGGCCGGTGTGGTGTTGGCGAGTGGCGTGGTGTTGGTGACGGTCTGTGCCAATGCGGCCATGTGGATGTTGTCGTCGGGCCATCGCAGTGATGTGGCCGGGGTGCCCGCTGTTCCGGTCGTCATCGTTCCCGGTGCGCGGGTCGCGCCGGATGGGACGCCGATGGCGTATCTGCGGGGACGCCTCGATGTGGCGATCGAGTTGGTGGCGGCGGGGAAGGCCCGCGAGATCCTTCTGTCGGGGGATGCGGGCGGGACGTCGGGCGACGAGATCGCGTCGATGCGGCGCTACCTGCTCGGGCGCGGCGTCGATGCGGGCATCGTCCGCGAGGACGGGGAGGGACTGTCCACCAGGGAGACGTGTGAGCGGGCTCGGTCGATGTTCGGGGTGGACCGCGCGATCATCGTCACCCAGTACCAGCATCTGCCTCGGGCGGTCGCCTTGTGCAGGGCGGCCGACATCGATGCCGAGGGAGTCGTCGCCTACTGCGAGTGCCGACGGGCGACCGAGGTGCGGAACAACGTGCGGGAATGGTTGGCGGCGCCGAAGGCCGTCATCGAGATGATCTTGCGCTGACCACCGACGCGGCTATCCCCGGAACAGCGCGGCGATTCTGGCGCGAAGTGTCGACTTCGGTCGAACAGGTGGCTCGGGGGCAGTCGCGCGATAGGACGACAGGTCGACCCGCTCGTAGACAGGCTCGTAAGGAGAGCCTGCCAGCAGGTTTCGACATCCGCGGCGAACGTCGTCCCATATTTGTGCCGCATCCGAGTATCCCTGCTCCAGGCACATCGACATCTGCGAGAAGTCGTCGGCCAAACTCACCAACTCCGGCACCTCGGGCTCGAAGCGATTCGCCAGCGAGAAGAGTTCGGCGTCGATCACGCGCAGGTGCTCGACGGGGTCGCCTTCGTCGTTCAGGAGCGCGGCGGCATGGCGGGTCGCGCGGCCGAGCCGCACCGACACTTCCCGTTCGGACCAACTCGCGATGTCGAGGAGACCTAGTTCGTTGACCGCCGCGCGGAACAATTCAGAAGCCTCGCGGTCATCGTCGCGGTGCAGGCAGGCGAGTTCGATCAGCGCCGGGGAATCCAGACCTCTGGCCAGGGCCTCGGCGGCGATCATCGTGAGGTCTCGGTCGGGCAGCTCGCCCAGCGCAAACAGGTCTGCGGCCCGGCTCAACTCGTCCATAGGGTTCAGCGTGCGGATTCGACGTTCGGCCGTCAACGGGAATACGGACGCGGTCGAGGTTTCCGTGAACTGGGTTCGGTCAACCCTTTCGTCGGTCCGCGACCGGATGGACCGAATCCGATCACCGCAATTCGAGGAGAACTTGTGCGCATCGTCAAAGCTGTTGGGATCACGCTGGCCGTCGCGGCCGCTACAGCGGTGGGAACTGGTGCGGCAGCCGCGGAGCCGGAGACCGAGGAGAACATCTACATCGACGTCAATGTGCTCGGGTGTTCGGTCGGTGCCGGGCTCGGTGGAGACGTGCTGGTGGCGCTCACCGGCGGAGGCGGGTCGAGCGCGATGGTGAATTCGTCGCTGGCCGCGCGGCTTCGGGCCGCTGGGTGCCTGCCGCGCCGGTAGGACCAGCGCCGATGGTCTCGGCGACGGCGCCGGGACCATCGGGCTGCCGTGCCGGGGCTCGGTCGATCACGTACCGTGGTGCGAGTTGTCAGCATGCTGGCCGACGAAATGGGGTGCATCGTGAACGGGTCCGAGCATGCCGCGCGGCTCGTGCGTTTCTGGCGGACTGTTGAACTGTTCGGTCCCCAACTGGTGCCGGAAGTCGGGGTCTGCCGCGAAACCGGTGCGCTGGTGGTGGAACTCGGTGCCGACGAACCGGCGCCGTGGGAAGACCTCACCGCGCTCCCCGCGCCACAACCTGGTCGAGTATGGCAGTTCGTGGTTTTCGGCGGGCTGTTCGAAGTGGGTCGCGCGCGGGAATCGTTGATGCGCGCCTTCGGACGGGACCGGCTCGAGGCGGACGCGCGACAATCCGGAACCACAGCCACTTTCGCGGTGACATTGAGCGACGACGGCATGGTCGTCGAAGGCTCGGCGACGCTGTCGGGGCTGGCATGGGCGGTGAACCGGCTGCGCTCCCCCGGCCCTGACGACCCCGGTTGGGCCGACGGGTTCGAGCACGATTCCTCGGCATTCACCGCCGCTTTCGACCTCCTGACGACCGAGGCACCGAGCATCGATCCCGAAGCCGACGAGCCCGCCCCTCGGTGGCGGGCCTTGGACGTGGTTGGTCGCGGCGTCGGCGCGTCGCTGATCGCCGCTGGTGCGGACGGAGTCGTGTCGCCGGGACTCGCGGGGATGTCGGCCACCGCGTTCGTGCGCGGGGTCATGGCCGATGCGGAATTCGGAACGCCGCTGGTGAGCGGTCGGGCGTTGCAGACGTTCGCGGGCGATCTGTGTGGGGCGCTGTCGATCCGTTCCGAGCTGCGGGCGGGTGGGGTGCGCGTGGCCTGCGTGCAAGTCGCGGCCAGGGACGCGGACAATGCGGCGGGCGAGGATCGGCTCAACAGTGGGCTCGGTGCGCAGCTGCGTGAACTCGCGGCTGCGGTGGACCGTGGGGATGTCGGTGTGGCGCTGCGGGACTACCTCGCGGCGAGTGAGACGCTGCCTGTCGATGAACGAATCGATGTCCGGCAGCGTCAGGACGTGGTGGTCGAGGGGCTGCTGCCGCAGCGCGTACCGGACGGGCGGTGGCCGGGTGATCCGCTCGTCGCCGGGCAGCAGTTCGCGGTGGATCAGGCGATGACCGAACTTCGCGACGGTGCGGGCATCTTCGCGGTGCACGGTGCACCCGGCACCGGAACGACGACGATGCTGCGGGACCTGCTCGCGGCGATCGTGGTCGACAGGGCCGGGCAGTTGGCCGCTTTCGACGACCCGATGAGTGTGTTCACCGGGATCACGGAACAGGTGCGGGTCGCCAAGAACTACACCGTCGGCGCGCACCGGCTCGCACCCGAGCTGACCGGGTTCGAGGTGGTGCTCGCCACCGGCAGCGACCGGAACGCCGCCGATGTGGTGGCCGAGATACAGGACCTCGACGCCATCGACCCCGACGTGCGGATCAATCACTTCGCCGAGCTCGCCGAATTCGTCAGCGGCGAACCGGCGTGGGGGTTGATCGCCTCGGCGCTCGGCGGGGCGCGGCGCACCTTCGGGGAGCAGTTCTGGTTCGGGGACCGCTTCGCCACCGAACGCAAGGCGCAGGCCGGTTCGGCGGGCATGCTCGATCTGCTCAAACAAGCTGAGGCGGATACGGATTCGGTGCCCGACTGGACCACCGCGGTGCGCGACTTCGAGAGCAGACGCGCGCACGTTCGAACGCTCGCCCAGCAACGTCAGGACGTGGCCGACGCGGTGGCCGAACTGCCGACGATGAACGACGAGCTGCTGTCGATGGCGGCGGAGATCGCCCATGCCGACACGGCGCACGCACAGTGGCGGGAGCAGCATCAGCAGGCCTCGCAGCAGCTGCGCACGGCCCAGGCCGCCCATCATCGGGTGAGCGCGTTGCTCGCCGAACACGGCGGGCAGAAGCCGGGATTCGCGGAGTCGTTGTCCACCGGGTTCCGGGCCGGGCGACGGTGGAGTGCGCGTTCCAACGAACTGTTGCGTGAGCGCCACGATGCCGAGTCGCAGATGCGGCGCAGGCAGAGCGAGGTCGACCACGCACGCGAACAGTGGGCGCAGGCAGCCGAGCACGGACGCATCCTCATCCGCGACCACGTCGCGTTGACCGAGCGCCGGGCGCGCGCACTCGACATCATCGAAACGGCACGGGAGAAATGGTCGGAGACGATCCCCTTCGGTGACGTGGCCGCGGACGACGAACAGTTCCAGCTGTGCAATCCGTGGGCCGACGAGGAGTACTCGACGGCTCGGCGCGAGCTCTTCCTGTCGGCGCTGCGACTGCATCGCGCGCTGCTGCTCAACGCCGCGCCCCGCGTCCGCGACAATCTGATCGTGGCGATCGCGCTGATCCGCGACGAGCTGGCGGTGGCGCCGAAGCCGGAAACCATCGCGGCGGCATGGCAAACGCTGTTCCTCGCGGTGCCGATGCTCACGACCACGTTCACCGCGCTGCCCAGACTGTTCGCCGGACTCGGGCGCGAGGCGCTCGGTTGGTTGTTCGTCGACGACGCCGGTCAGGCCGCGCCACAGGCGGTGGCTGGTGGGCTGTGGCGGGCGCGGCGGGCGGTGATCGTCGGTGATCACCGTCAGCTGGGACCTGTTGTCGCGCTGCCGACCTCGGCGCAGGAGGCGCTGGTCCGCCAGTACGGACTCGACGCGGAGTGGATGCCCGACCTGGCCTCGGCGCGGCAGGCGGCTGATCGTGGCGTTCGATTCGGGACCTGGCTGACACCCGCGGACTACGAGCGACCGGTGTGGGTGGGGACGCCCTTGCGGGTACATCGCCGGAGTGACCTGCCGATTTTCGAGCTGACCCATCGGATCGCCTACGACGACGACCTGCTGGTCTTCGGTACCCCCGGGCGGTCCGAGTTTCCCGGCCACGATCGGTGGATCGACGTGAGATCCGCGCGTGCCGAAGGGAACTGGATCCCGGGTGAAGGTGAGGCGCTCGCCTCGTTGCTCGCGCGGCTGCGCGACGACGGGGTCGCGGCCGACGACATCCGGGTGGTCAGCCCCTTCCGCGACGTCGCCCACGGTGCGCACCGTGTCGCGCGCGAGGTTCTCGGAGCCGAGTTCGCCGCCGCCCAGGTGGGCACGATCCACGGCATGCGTGGCAATTCGGCGGAGGTGGTCGTGCTGGTACTCGGCACGTCACCGGCCGCGGGCGGTTCGCGGCGTTGGGCCGCGACCAATCCGAACGTGCTGAACGCGGCGGTATCGCGGGCTCGGCGGCGGGTGTACGTGATCGGCAACTACCGATTGTGGAGCAGCCAGCGGTATTTCGACGTGCTCGCCCAGCGGTGGCCCGCCGAATCCGATCAGCTGGTCGCTCAGACCGTCAACCGGTAGAAACGCCAGAAGCCGAAATTCTCGATCGGCAGGACGTCGACTCCGGAGAAGCCCGCCTTGTGCGCGTACTCCCCCAACTGCTCGGCGCGCATCACGGTTCCGGTTCCGACCGAGCCGGGATGTGCCATGCCGTCCGGCAGACAGATGAGTAGGCTGAAGCCGTACATCAGGCGGTCGACATCGCTGGCGGGAGAAGTGAACTCCGGGTCGACGGCTTCGTCCATCACGATCACCACGCCGCCGGGGCGCAGCGCGCGGCGCACGGCCGAGAGCACCTCGACCGGGTACGGCATGTCGTGCACGCATTCGAAGGCGAAGACGGCGTCGTAGGTCGATTCGGGGAGGTCGGCGGTGGCGTCGGCGAGGTGGAATTGGACACGATCGGCGAGGTCGGCGGCATTGGTTGTCGCCAGGGCGATCGATGGTGGATCGATGTCGTAGCCGTCGACCCGCAGGTCGGGATAGGCGCGGGCCAGGGCGATCGAGGACCAGCCGCCGCCGGAGCCGATATCGGCCACTCTCGCGCCGGGAGCCGACAGCAGGGCGTGGACGTCGGGGACGGCGGCGAGGTCGGCGGCCAAACGGTGTTCGAACCAGGGACGGTTCATGTCGGCCTGGGATTCGCGGACGTCGGTGCCGTATTCGGACCAGCCGACGCCACCGCCGTCGCGATAGGCGCGCACCAGGGCGGGCAGTTGGACCGCCGCACCGGCCAGCATCCGGGCGAGCGGGGCGAGGTAGTCGAGGCTGTGCGGGTCGGTGAGCACCTCGGCCGCGCCCGGCGGAAGGGCGAACCGACCGTCCGGCGTCACGGTGAGGATGCCGGTGGCTGCCTGCTGTTCGAGCCATTCCTCGGCATACCGGCGGTCACCGCCCGCGCGGGAGGTGAGCTCGCCCGCGTCGGCGGGGCCCGTCGCCAGCGCCGCGTACCAGCCGAGCCGGTCACCCAGATGGATGGCCAGGATGTCGACCGTGCCGAGCGCCGCCTCGAACAATCGCTGCGCGAACTGCTCAGTGGTCTGCTCCACTGCGCTCACTGATGACCTCCCGATTCAAGGCGGACCCGAGCGGCCCGCTGCAAGGAGAACGGACAAGGAAACGTCTCGGTTCACCGCCCGTCCAACGATTCGATCTCGGCACTGTCGGTTGCGGGCTGTTTGCGAGAGGCTGAGCGGAGTTCCCAGGATCGGAGTTGTCATGAGGCCGAGCTCATTTCTCGGACCAGCCGCCTGCGTCGCGATGGCTCTGGCTGTCGTCCTTCCCGCGCAAGCCGGTGCTGATCCCGTCACCGACCTGCTGTGCAACAGCGGATCGAGTCAGTTCTGTCCGCCACCGCCACCACCGTCGCGCGAGTGTCATCCTTCCTACGATCCGTGCGTGCCATTCGCCCCTGATGTCGACTGCGAAGGTGGCAGCGGGAACGGTCCGGCCTACACGGGTCGAGTTCGGGTGATCGGGCCGGATGAGTACGGGCTCGATGCCGATGGAGACGGGATCGGGTGCGAAGCAAGCTGACGTTTCATGGCGTCGGATCGGATTGTCAGGGCGTGTCGAACAGGGGTGCACCGGGTTCAACGGTGGTGTCGATGGTGGTGGGGTCGATGGAGTTCTTCGGGGAGTCCATCACCACGACCGGGCAGATGACGGGGTTGCCGGTGGCGGCGATCTCGGTGGGGTCGAAGGAGACGATGGGGGTGCCTGCCTCGACGGTTGCGCCTTCGGTGGCGTGCAGGGTGAATCCTTCGCCTTTGAGTTTCACGGTGTCGATGCCGAGGTGGACCAGCACGCCGATGCCACCGCCGAAGACGACGAAGGCGTGGGGGTGGAGTTTGAGCAGCTTGCCGGTGATCGGGGCGGTGACGGTGAGCGGGCCGCGGGTGCGGTCGGGGTCGATGGCCACACCGGAGCCGACGAGCTGGTCGGCGAAGACCTGGTCGGGGACCTCCGAGAGCGCGAGGACCCGACCGGCGAGTGGTGCGGCGACCTTCACAGGATGTCCTCGATGTCCTCGGCCAGCGTGTCGGCTTCGGGGCCGACGACGACCTGCACGACCGAGCCCGACTTGAGGACGCCGTGGGCGCCTGCCGCCTTGAGGGCGGCCTCGTCGACCTTGTCGCCGTCGCGCACCTCGGTACGCAAGCGGGTGATGCACGCCTCGATCTCGACGATGTTCTCCGCGCCGCCCAGGCCCTGGAGGATCGCTTCCGCTTTGGTCATGTGTTCTCCCTTTCCGCGGTGACAGCCGGTTCCAGTATGGGAGCCTCGGTTGTGCGCCACGTCATATTTCACGGTTGACATCCGACGGCCACCTGGTCAAACTGACAACTGGTTATGACCGGACAGTACCCGTCAGAGCCACTGGTTCACAACCGCTGGACGAAGAAGGTCGACATGACTGCCGTTACCGACAGCCCCAAGCAAGAATCCAGAACATTCGCGGGATTGCAGCGCCTCGGTCGCAGCTTGATGCTGCCCATCGCCGTGCTTCCCGCGGCGGGCATCCTGTTGCGCCTCGGCCAGGACGACCTGCTCGGCCGCTTCTCCGCGCTGGAGAGCACGGCGTCGGTGATCTCGGCGGCAGGCCAGGCGGTGTTCACCTGGTTGCCGCTGATCTTCGCCGTCGGCATCGCCATCGGCTGGGCCAAGAAGGCCGACGGGTCGACCGCGCTCGCCGCGGTGGTCGGCTACATGGTGATCGACGGGGTGTTCAAGGCGATGTCGCCGGTCGTGCTCGAAGGCAAGACCGATCCCAAGGGCGCGCAGGCACTCATCAACTACGGCGTGCTCGGCGGCATCGTGATGGGTCTGCTCTCGGCGATGCTGTGGCAGCGGTTCTATCGCACGAAGCTGCCCGATTTCCTCGGGTTCTTCAATGGCAGGCGGTTGGTTCCCATCTTGACCGCGGTCACCGGCCTTGTTGTCGGTGTCGCGATGGCGTTCCTGTACCCGGCGTTCAACTCGGCGCTCACCTGGGTGGGTGAGACGGTCGCGGACAACTCGGTGGTCGGCGGCGGCATCTACGGCGCGGCCAACCGGTTGCTGATTCCGACCGGCCTGCACCACATTTTGAACTCCACGGTCTGGTTCCTCGTCGGCGACTACACCGACGCCTCGGGCCAGCTGGTGCGCGGCGATCTGAACCGGTTCTTCGCGGGCGACCCGAGCGCGGGCACGTTCATGACCGGCTTCTTCCCGATCATGATGTTCGCGCTGCCCGCCGCCGCCCTGGCCATCTGGCGCAACGCGCGGCCGTCGCAGAAGAAGCTGGTCGGCGGCATCATGCTCTCCACCGGGCTCACCGCCTTCGTCACCGGCATCACCGAACCGCTCGAGTTCTCGTTCATGTTCGTGGCGTGGCCGCTGTACGTAGTGCACGCGATCCTGACCGGTACGTCGATGGCGCTGGTGAACGCGCTCGGCATCCACGATGGATTCACCTTCTCCGCAGGCGCCATCGACTACCTGCTGAACTTCGGTAAGGCGACCGATGCCTGGCTGCTGATCCCGATCGGGCTCGGGTACGCGCTGGTCTACTACCTGCTGTTCAGCTTCGTGATCAAGAAGTGGAACCTGCGCACACCCGGCCGCGAGGTGGAGACCGATGACGAGGTCCCCGGCGTGGCCGAGGCGCAAGCCGAACCCGTGGTGGCCGACAGCGGCGATACTCGAAGCGATGGGACCGAGACGAAGCTGGACAAGAAGCCGGAAGGTGAGTGACGCTCGATGCCGGAACAGGTGATCCATGGGCTCGGGGTCAGTCCCGGAGTGGTGTGTGGGCCGTGGTTGCGATTCGGTTCGCAGCTTCAGACCTCCGCGCAGGACCCGGTCGGTGGGTCGCCCGACGCGGAACTGGCTCGGGTGAAGGCGGCACTCGCCGGGGTGGCCGACGACATGGCGGCCAGGGCGTCGCGCGTGGACGGTGTTGCGGCGGAGATCCTTTCGATGTCGGCGACGATGGCCCGCGACCCGGGCATCGTCGCCGCCGCCGACAAGGAATTGCGGGCGGGGATGCCGACGGCGCACGCCGTGCACCTGGCCTTCGAGGGGTTCTGCGCCAAACTCGAGGCACTGGGCGGCTACATGGCCGAACGCGCGACCGATCTGCGCGATATCGGCGGGCGAACCATCGCGGTGCTGCTCGGTGAGCCGATGCCGGGCATCCCTGAGCCGGGATTTCCGTTCGTACTCGTCGCACGGGATCTGGCGCCCGCCGACACGGCGATGCTCGGCGGTAGTGATGTGGTCGGACTGCTCACCAGTGAAGGCGGGCCGACCAGTCACACCGCCATCCTGGCGAAATCGCTCGGACTGCCCGCCGTGGTGAGCTGCCCGCGGACCGACGAGCTCGTCGAGGGCGCGCCGATCCTGCTCGACGGTGCGACCGGCGAGGTGGTCATCGACCCCAGCCCCGCACGGCAGCGGGCGGCGGTCGAGCAGGCGGCGGCCGACAAGGCCCGGCTGGCGGCGGCCAGCGGGCCGGGTCACACAGCCGACGGCACCCCGGTGCACCTGCTGGTCAATATCGGCACGGTCGACGACGCGGTGAAGGCCGCCCCGGTCGACAGCGAGGGTGTTGGCCTGTTCCGCACCGAGTTCATGTACCTGGGCAAAGCCTCGGAGCCGTCGCTGGACGAGCAAACCGCCTCGTACACAGCGGTTCTCGAACAGTTCGCCGGGCGGCGCGTCGTCGTGCGCACGCTCGACGCGGGCTCGGACAAGCCGCTGCCGTTCCTCGATCTCGGCACCGAGGAGAACCCGGCACTCGGCGTGCGCGGGTTGCGGATCGGGTCGGTGTTTCCCGACACCCTGGCCACCCAGCTCACGGCGCTGGCTCGGGCGGGTGCGGCGACGGGGGCCGATCTGTGGGTGATGGCACCGATGGTCGCCACTGCCGACGAGGCGGCCGGGTTCGCCGCGCTGGCAAGGGAATCCGGGGTGCGCAAGGTCGGGGCGATGATCGAGATCCCGGCGGCGGCCTTGCGGGCGGCCGATCTGCTGGCGCATCTGGACTTCGTGAGCATCGGGACGAACGACCTCAGCCAATACACCTGCGCCGCGGACCGGATGGCGGGCAGCCTCGCGCAACTTCTCGACCCCTGGCAGCCCGCGGTACTCGACCTCATCGCGATGGTCGGTGCGGCGGGAACAGCGTCGGGCAAGTCGGTCGGAGTGTGCGGCGAGGCGGCGTCGGATCCCCTGCTCGCGCCGGTACTGGTCGGGCTCGGGGTGACGAGTCTGTCGATGTCGGTGCCCGCCCTGCCCGCGGTGCGCGCGGCCCTGGCGGAGATCGATATCCAGCGATGCCAGGAAGCGGCCGACGCGGCGTGCGCGGCGCGGGGGCCACAGATCGCGCGCGAGGTGGTCGCGGCGATCGTCGGACGGGTATGAGGTGCTGACAGCGGGGAAAGGACGAGGTGGGTCGGCATGACGATCGTGCGGGGCCGCATCGTCGGTGCTGCCGATGGTGAGATCGTCGACGGTGTAGTCGAATTCGCCGGTTCGACGATCAGCTGGGTCGGCCCTTCGGCGGAACATCCACGCCCGCAGGACCTTCCAGCGGCCACGGACGAGCTGGTGCTGCCCGGGCTGATCGACCTGCACTGTCACGGTGGGGCGGGCTTCGGTTTTCCCAATGCCGATGAGGCGGGTGCGCGGATCGCGGCGGCGCACCATCGCGCGCACGGCACGACGGGCTTGCTGGGCAGCCTGGTGTCGGCCGCGCCGCAGGTATTGGTCGAGCAGGCGGCGATGCTCGCGGACCTGGTGGACAGCGGGGACCTGCTCGGGGTTCATCTCGAGGGTCCGTTCCTCAACGCGGTGCGGTGCGGGGCGCAGGACGCGGCAGCGATCGTTCCCGGTGATCCGGCCCTGTTCGAGCGGGTCTACCGGGCATCGCGTGGCACCGTTCGATCGATGACGTTGGCGCCCGAGACCGCGCACTTCGGCGAGCTGGTCACCGCCATGCGCGAATACGGAGTGCTGCCGAGCCTCGGCCACACTGATGCCGATGCGGCGACGACCGCGGCTCGAATCGCCGAGTCCATCCGCGCTGCCGGAACGACCGCCGCTCGGAAGGCCGACAGCACCGCGCGGACCGGCGGTGCGCCGATCACCGCCACGCATTTGTTCAACGGTATGCCCGAACTGCATCACCGCAGGCCGGGGCCCGTCGCCGCCTGCTTGGCGGCGGCCGGACGCGGTGAGATGGTGGTCGAATTGATCGCCGACGGAGTACATCTGGCGCCGGAGACCCTGGCGATGGTGTTCGACACGGTCGGTGCCGACCAGATCGCCCTGGTCTCGGACGCGATGGCGGCCGCCGGGATGACCGACGGCGACTATCGGCTGGGCGCCCTGGATGTCGAAGTGCGGCACGGAATTGCGCGACTCGCCTGCGAGAACGGTGTCCCCGGAGCCATCGCGGGCGGCACGTCGACGCTGCTCGAGGTCGTGCGGTGGTCGGTGGAGCATGCGGGTATCCCTCTCGTCGATGCGGTCAGGGCGGCCACGCGCACGCCTGCGCGGGTGCTCGGGCTGGCGGCCGAGCGCGGCACGTTGACGGTCGGGGCGCGCGCCGACCTGCTCGTGATCGATCGGCAATGGCAGGTGCGGCGGGTGTTCGTCGCCGGAACGGAAGGAAGCTGATGGAAATCGTGATCCGCGCGGGCGAACACGGCGTGGCCACCACGGTCGCCGACATCGTCGGCGGCTATGTGCGCCAGGGCAACGCGATCCTCGGCCTGGCCACCGGGTCGTCGCCGCTGGGCAGCTACCGGGAACTGGCGCGCCGCTGTCGCGACGGCGAACTGGACTTCACCACGGCCAGCGGGTTTCTGCTCGACGAGTACGTCGGGCTGCCGAAAAGCCATCCGCAGTCGTATTTCTCGGTGATCCGGTCGGAATTCGTCGATCATGTGAACCTCGATCCTGCGCGTGTATTGAGCCCGAACGGGGAAGCCGGTGACATCGCGGGTGAGGGCAGGCGGTACGACGCCGCCATCGCCGCCGCGGGTGGGGTGGACGTGCAGTTGCTCGGTATCGGCACCGACGGGCACATCGGTTTCAACGAGCCCGGTTCGTCGCTGACCTCACGGACGAGGGTGAAGACACTCACCGAACAGACCCGCCGCGACAATGCCCGGTTCTTCGACAGCCCCGACGACGTTCCGCACCATGTCCTCACCCAGGGACTCGGCACCATCCGCGAAGCCGGGCACCTGGTGATGATCGCGCTCGGCGCGGGCAAAGCCGACGCCATCGCGGCCGCCGCCGAGGGACCGCTGTCGGCGTTCTGCCCGGCTTCGGTGATGCAGTGGCATCCGCATGTCACCGTGGTGATCGACGAAGCCGCCGCGAGCAAGCTGAAGCTGGCCGACTACTACCGCTACGCGCTCGCGAACAAGCCTGTGTGGCAGTCGTTCTGAGTCAGGAGCGTTCGGCCAGAATGCGTTCGGCTTCGCCGGGGTCGCATTCGAAGGCGGCGCGCACGGCGTCGACCGCCTTCACGTGTTCACCCGCCGCGACGAGCCGGTCGATCTCGGCCCACTGCGCGGAGGGTGCGGCCACCGTAGGGTCCAGTCGGCGGTCGAGACGAGCCCACATGCGCGCGACGGTCGGGTCGTCGGCGAGCAATCCGCCGAGATGTGCGGTGAAGGTGGGATGTTCGGTGCGGTACATGCCCATCCAACTGGAGGCGGGCGGGCTCGCCTCGGCATTGGCCGTGCGGTCGGCGAGCTTGAGGATCACCGCGCGCGGGTGGGCGGCGATCTTGGTGTAGGCGTCGAGGTTTCGGGACTTGCGGTCGGGGCCGACGCCGGTGACCGCCCAGACGAGGTCGAGAACCGCACGGCCGAAACGGGATTCGACCTCCTCGGCGGTGACGGGGGTGTCCTCGATGATGTCGTGGAGCCAGGCGGCCACCGCGAGGTCGCCGCCGAAACCGAAGTCGTCGAGCACCGCACGCACGGCAGTGAGGTGCGTGATGTAGGGCAGCTCCCCGTACCGCTGGTCGCCGTGCGCCGCGACGGCGAATTCCCGTGCCTGCGCTTCGCGCTGATCGAACTCCATGCCACACCCCCGTGCTCGATTGCGAACCTGTTGCCCCGACCCTAGCCGAGGGCACCGACAAGTCGAGCCGATCAGTGCGCAGCGGTCCCGGAGACCGGCTTCACACCGGTGAGAATGCCGGTCTGGTACCGGCTTCGGGTGTAGGCGAGATCGGTGAAACCGGTCGCTGTCAAGTGCTCGCGGTAGCGGCGGATGTCGACCGCCTCGAAGTCGCCGAACAGCGGTCCGAGCAGTCTGCGCATCCGGGGTGACGGTGCGGCATCAGCCAGCAGCAACCTGCCACCGGGGCGCAGGACACGCCACATCTGTGTCAGCGCCTCCCCCCGATGTTGTTCCGGGATGTGGTGCATGACGAAGGTACTGGTCACCACGTCGAATTCGCCGTCCTCGAAGGGCAACCGTTGTGCGGGGCCCTGTTCATAGCGGTGATGCGGCATGCGATCGCGCCGCCGGTTGTCATCGATCGCTGCCGCCGACGGATCGACTCCGACGGCGGCGCCTGCCGAGCCGGTCACCGCACCGAGGACGCGCACCAATTTCCCCGGCCCACACCCGATGTCGAGCACACGGTCCCCCGGCCCGACACCCGAGGCAGTGACCAGTTCCGTCAGCAACGCGCGATGCCTGCCGAGGAAGAACACGCTCGTGAACACGTTGTAGCGCCGCAGTCCCGCGATGAGCAGACCGGTGTCGCCGTCGTCGACGAACATGGGGGTGAGAAGCTGATTTCCTGTCATGAACCCATGGTCGGGCGAGGTAGCGGCGTCGACCAGGCGCAAGATGGGCGGATCTGTCCGTTTCCGCACAGATCCGGGGAATTCGTCCGGGAGGAACGTTGTCCGAGCACACCGATCGCCGGGTTCGGCGCACCCGTGACGCCCTGCATCGCGCGCTGATCGAGCTCATGATCGAGCGCGGGTACGAGCGGGTGACGGTGAGCGACATCATCGAGCGCGCCGACGTCGGCCGGTCCACCTTCTACGCGCACTACCGCGACAAGGACGACCTACTGCTGGTGAGCTGCACCGAATTTCTGCGCCGCGAGATCGCGCACACCGCCGACACGTTCTCCCCACTCGGTTCGCTGCGCGTACTGTTCCAGCTCGCAGGCCGATATCCCGAGGTGTATCGGCCGCTGGTCGGGCCGAAGGCGGCGACCGGCGTGATACACGCCTACCGGCGCGGTGTGGCGCAGCTGATCGCCGAACTGTTCGACGAGTGGCCGACGACCACCGTCGCCTTCGTGTCCTGGGGACTGATCGGCCTGATCGCGGAGATCATCGACCCGGCCGATCCGCTGCCCGCCGGGCAGGCGTGGCAGCAGTTCGAAAGGCTGGCGGCGCACGGGATCAGGGGCGGCGCAGATCCGGCCACGGCGGACGGCGCAGCAGGGCGAGCGCCAGGATCACACCGGTGAGCAGGCCGATCCACTCCCCCAGCTGAGCGATGCGATTCGCGTCGACAGCCGGTGACCAGTGCGCTCGGCCCTCGTGGATGACGAAGACGCCGACGGGCCGCGCGGGCCTGCCGAATCCGCCGCCGCGAGCGACCGTGATGACGGTCGCGCCGTCGGCTGTGTCGGTCGGCTCGCCGAAGACCGTCGGCGCTTCGGTGATGGCCTGTTCCAGTCGGTCCCTGATCGTCATCCGAACCCCCGTTGTGTCGATGTGGCAATGCCGTCGAACATACGCGCCATGACCGACAGCTCGCCTTCGTTCGGGCTGTCATGATGGGAACTGCCGTGCCCGGCGCCCGCCCGGGCCGAGAGGAGCCGCGCCGATGACCCCCGATCCGGTCCTGTCCACCGCATGGTCGCGCTCGCTGGGTCTGCGGATCCCGATCGTGAACGCGCCGATGGGCGGGGCGGCGGGTGGACGGCTGGCGGCCGCGGTCACCGAGGCGGGTGGGCTCGGCATGATCGGGATGGGCAGTGCCGGATCGGCGCGGGCCTTGCGCCACGAACTCGATGAAGCGAACGGCGCCGCGGTGGGGATCGGCCTGGTCGACTGGGTGCGTACCCGCGAAACCGACCTGCTCGACACCGCTGTCGCGGCTCGGCCACGCGCGCTGTCGATCAGTTTCGGTACCGATTTCTCCTGGGTGCCCGAGGTGCGCGCGGCGGGCATCCTGGCCGTCACGCAGGTCTACGACGTGCCCGGCGCTCATCGAGCGCAGGAGGCGGGGGTCGACGTGATCGTCGCGCGCGGGAGCGAAGGCGGCGGGCACGGTGCCGACCGGCTGGCACTCATGCCGTTGCTCGACGCGGTGCTCGAGATCGCCACCGTGCCGGTGCTCGCCGCGGGCGGCATCGGGTCGGGGCGCACACTGGCCGCGGTGCTGGCGGCCGGAGCCTCCGGGGCCTGGCTCGGGACGTGCCTGGCCGCGGCCGAGGAGTCACTGCTCGGTGAGAACGCGCGGCGGGCCATGCTCGCCGCCGACTCGACCAGCACCGTGGTGACCACCGAATTCGACGAGGCACTCGATCTGCCGTGGCCACCGATCTATCCGGCGCGAGTGCTGCGCAACGAATTCACCGACCCGTGGACCAGGGCCGAAGGCGATGAGAACCCGCCCGGCGTCGACGATCTGCGCGCGGCCGTCGCGGCCGACGACCCACGGATCGCACCGGTCGACGCGGGCCAGGGAGTCGGGCTGGTCGCACATGTCGAACCGGCCGCCGAGACCATCGCCCGCCTCTGCACGGAGGCTTCCGATCTGCTGACGGCGAGCTGACCACCCCTTGCGGAAATATGACGACCGGTCTAGCTTTGTCTCGTGGGCGCAAAAGGAGCCGAGACCCGGTGCAAACTGATCAGGACCACCCGGTCGCTGATCGAATCGCGCGGCTACTTCGGCACCGGCCTGAAGCAGATCGTCGAGGACAGCGGCGCCCCGCGCGGGTCGTTGTACTTCCACTTCCCCGGCGGCAAGGATGAACTGATCTCGGCTGCCCTCACCGACAGCGGGACCGAGATGGCGCAGATCATCCGCACCATCGAGGCCTCCGACGCACGGGAATTCGCGCACACCATGCTCACCCTGCTCGGCGACCAGCTCGAAGCCTCCAACTGGACGATCGGCTGTCCGGTCGCGGCGGTGGCCCTCGATACGGCGTCGACCAATGACGTTGTGCGACAGACCTGCTCGACCGCGTATCACCTCTGGGAGGACGCCATTCGGGAGCGGCTGGCAGGCTTCGACCACCCCGAGCCGGAACGTCTCGCCACCGTGGCGCTCGCGCTGATCGAGGGCGGGCTGGTACTCGCGAGAGCACACCATGATCGTCGGCCCCTCGATCGACTGGCCGACACCATCGATCTCCTCTTCTGACCCCACCGACGCCACAGTCGGGTCTTCTCTCACCATAAAATATGCCAATCGGTCTACTGAAAGTAGGACAACATGGTTCACACCGATTCGATCGTTTTCGGGGCGGCCGGGTTCATCGGCCGCTCACTGGTCGCGGAATTGCTGCGGACGGGCCACACCGTCACGGCCGCCCTGCGCGCGGGCAGTGAACACCGCCTGACCACCTGGCTGGCCGGGCAGGACGTCGACACCACCGGCTTGACGATCACCACCACCGACATCGCCGAACCCGATCTGGCCCTGGGCGATTCGATCGAGGGCGTGCGCGATGTGTACAACGCCGCCGCGCTGATGAAGTTCGGTCTCGATCCCGACGTGGCGCGGCGGGTCAATCTCGACGGCGCGCTGCACGTGCTGGAATGGGCGGCGCGGCAACCGGATCTGCGCCGAATCGTGCACATCACCGGATACCGTGCCGAGGCCGGGCACACCGACTACCGCGCGGGCGCCTACGAGGCGTCGAAGGTCGAGGCCGACGGTCTGCTGCGACAAGTGGCGGCGGACAGGAACATTCCGCTAACGTCCGCCAATCCGTCGGGCGTGGTCGGACCGGGTCAGTACTTCGGGCTCTCCGATCTGATCGACATGCTGTGGCGTGGCACGTTGCCTGTACTGACCGGGTCGGCCGATACGTTCATTCCGGTCGTCGACCTGGACTACCTCACCCGCTTCATCGTCGGCCTGCCCACCCTGCCCGACACCGTCGGCCGCTCCTACCCGGTCCTCGACGCCACGACCCCGAACCTTCCCGAACTGATCCGGCTGGTCGCCGAGCACTTGGGGGTCCGGGCACCGCGATTCACCGTTCCCGCCGAGTTGCTGCTTCGCCTGCCACGGGCGCTTACGAAAATCGACCCCGAGACGCTGTCGTTCATCAGCAGCGACCGATACGACACCTCCGCCAGCGACGAGGTCGCCGCACGGCTGGGAATATCCCAGCCACCGGTCGGTGACCTGCTGCGGGCTTACGCCGACCGGGTCGTCGGCACGCGCAACGGCACCGTGGAGGTGGCGAGGCCCGCCGGGTTCCGCGCGGGCACCTGGTCGAGTGGTGACCACACCGCGCCCGATCATGTGCTGCTGCACGGCATTCCGCTCGACAGTGATTCGTGGGCCGATCTCGCCGACGCGCTGGACGGTTCCGTCCTCGCCGCCGATCTGCCCGGACTCGGCCGTTCCGCCGCATCGGGGAAATCGACGGCCGACTGGATCGAGGAGTTGCTCGCGCCGGTCCGCGGCACGCCCGTGCTCGTGGGACATTCGCTCGGCACCGGTGCCGCCGTCGAGTACGCGCTGCGCCACCCGGATCGGGTGTCACGGCTGGTGCTGATCGCCCCCTGGTTCCTCCAGTCGCAGCTGCCGTGGCTGACCGCGTCACCCCTGGCCGCCGCCGTCGCGAAGCGGCTTCCGGCAGCGAGATTCGCCGCGCGCCTCGGTATTCCGAACGGTGCGGCGATCGAATCTGCCGTGGCCGGGCTGCGGCGTCCGGGGGTGGCTCGGCGTACGTTCGCGATCATGCGGTCGGTTCGCACGGACCGCTACCGCGCCGAGCTGGCCGCGAAACTCGCCGAGGTGAAGGTTCCGGTCGACATCGTCGTCGGCGCCGACGACCCGCTGACCCAGCCGACCACCCACCGCGTCACCACCGTCGCCGGTGCCGGACACTATCCGCAGCTGACCCATCCCGATCAGGTCGTCCGCGTGATCCTCGGCTCGGAGAAGCCTGTCGCCGGGCGACTTCAAGCGGGAAGTTCGACTCGGACAGCCTGATCGTTCAGCAGCGCCTGGCCGAGTTCGACGGTTTCGGCACCGCGCCAACGGGCGTGCCAGGTCGGCACACCGCCGGGGAGGTTCGGTTCGCGTGCGACGGTGAGCAACGGAAGGTCCACGCGCGCCGCGTCGACGGTGACGCGCGCGTTGGTCGGGGTGTGCGACCACACGTCGTCCACCACATCGGTGATGCGTACACCCAGCCGATGCCCGACCGTCAGACGCGCGTCCTGCCACAGCAACCGGACCTGGGTTTCGGGACGAACCGGGGCGATCCCTCGGCTCATCACCGTCGCCCGGCCGTCGGGTGCGATGTCGTAGAGCTCCAGCGCGACGGTCGCCTCGGGCGGGCCGGACAGAGTCAGGGTCGCGGTCGGGCGGCCCGCCAGGTGCACCGGCTGGGTGACCGGGTCCGAAATGGACCAGATCTCCCGGTCGGCGCCGGGCAGCACACCTCGATCGACGTAGGTTCCGGTCCGCAACTGGACCGTTGTCCGCCGGGTGTCGACCGGTGGCCAGACGTCCTCGCCGCGCCAACCACCGTCGAACTGACCAACGGTGACCGGCGGGCCGGGAACCTCCACCTCGGCACCGGCCACGTGCCGGTCCAGGAACGCGAACAGTTCGGCGCCGAAGTGCGGTGTGCCGCACTTCTCCCGGCAGTCGGAGTGCCCCCACTGCCCGAACCAGGCACGATGCTCGCCGGGGCCCCGCGCTTCCCAGACCTCGATGATCCGATCGGCGCGGGTGTTGGCGTCGAGGAAACCCTGGCCGAGGAACAGGGGCGTGGTGTTGCCGCGCAGGTCATCGACCATGTCCCGGTCGCGCCAACCCGGATCGGCGCCGTCGTGGTTCATGGTGAGCCCGAGATAGCTGTCGGCACACGCCTGGGTCATCTGCACGGCGTTGGCCTTGTACTCGTCACTGTCGGCCCAGTGTCCGGGGGTCGACGCGATGGCCAGGTGCTCGCCGCCCGCCATGTCGGCGGGGCGCACACCGTCCTCGGTGAGCGGTTTGCCGCCGAACTTCCACGAGGTGCCCTGCATGTACAGGTACGAGTACGGGTCGACGACCGGGGCGAACGCCGCCACCGCCGCGAGCCCCTTCGGTTTCTCGGCCAGTGCCATCATCCCGGTCCAACCCTCGTACGAGGTGCCGACCATGCCTACCCGGCCGGTCGACCACGGCCTGCTCGCCGCCCATTCGACCGCGGCCGCCACATCCGAGCGCTCCCCCTGCCCGCCGTAGTCCGGGCAGCCGTTGGACCCGCCGAAACCGCGCAGATCGACGATCACGTACGTGTACCCGGCCCGCAGGGCCAATTCGACCGGCAGGTTCTCCGTCGACGGGCCACCACCCGGCCTCGGCACGCTCAGGTACGCCAGGTGCGCGCGATACGGGCTCACCGTCAGCAGCACCGGGGTGCGGGCGTCAGTCGCCAGCCCGGCGGGCCGCAACACGTCCGCGTGCAACCGGGTTCCGTCGGCGGCGGTCAGATACTCCTGGGTCCAACTGAACTCGACCCCGATCGGCTCCTCCGCCGATACGGGCGCCGTAGCCACGCCGAACACCAACGCCACGCCGACCACTGCCCGCGCCACCACAACACCCCATCGCACCCGAGCACTATGACCGCTGCGGCCCACCACGTCCAGCCCCGACATCCGGGGGCGTCACCCACACGCCGAACGCCCGCCCCACGAAACCGTGGGACGGGCGTTCGGTAGTTGCCACCGAGAATCCGGCTGCGACTTACACGTCGTAGTACAGCTCGAATTCGTACGGGTGCGGGCGCAGGTTCACCGGCGCGATCTCGTTGTCGCGCTTGAGCTGGATCCAGGTCTCGATCAGGTCCTCGGTGAAGACGTTGCCCTCGGTGAGGTAGTCGTGATCGTTCTCCAGGCGGTCGATGACCGCGGACAGGCTGGTGGGGGCCTGCGGGATGTTCTTGGCCTCCTCGGGCGGCAGCTCGTAGAGGTCCTTGTCGACCGGAGCCAGCGGCTCGATCTTGTTCTTGATGCCGTCCAGACCGGCCATCATCATGGCGGCGAAGGCCAGGTACGGGTTACCCGAGGAGTCCGGCGCGCGGAACTCGATGCGCTTGGCCTTCGGGTTGTTGCCGGTGACCGGGATGCGGACCGCGGCCGAGCGGTTGCGCTGCGAGTACACCAGGTTGATGGGGGCCTCGTAGCCCGGCACCAGACGGTGGTACGAGTTGATGGTCGGGTTGGTGAACGCCAGCAGCGACGGGGCGTGGTGCAGGATGCCGCCGATGTAGTGACGCGCCAGATCCGAGAGGCCACCGTAACCGGCCTCGTCGTGGAACAGCGGCTTGCCGTCCTTCCACAGCGACTGGTGCACGTGCATGCCCGAGCCGTTGTCACCGAAGAGGGGCTTCGGCATGAAGGTGACGGACTTGCCTTCCTGCCACGCGGTGTTCTTCACGATGTACTTGAACAGCTGCAGGTCGTCCGCGGCCGACAGCAGGGTGCCGAACTTGTAGTTGATCTCGGCCTGACCGGCGGTGCCGACCTCGTGGTGGCCGCGCTCGAGCTCGAAGCCCGCGTTCTGCAGGTTGGTCGAGATCTTGTCGCGCAGGTCGACGTAGTGGTCGTACGGGGCGACGGGGAAGTAGCCACCCTTGTTACGGACCTTGTAACCCAGGTTGCGCGAACCGTCCGGGTTGAACTCGTTGCCGGTGTTCCACGAACCCGAGACGGACTCGATCTCGTAGAACGAGCCGTTCATGCCCGAGCCGTAGCGGATGCCGTCGAAGATGTAGAACTCGGCCTCGGCACCGAAGTAGGCGGTGTCGGCGATGCCGGTCGAACGCAGGTACTCCTCCGCCTTGCGCGCGATGTTGCGCGGGTCGCGGGAGTAGGCCTCACGGGTGAACGGGTCGTGCACGAAGAAGTTCAGGTTGAGCGTCTTCGCGGCACGGAACGGGTCGATCCGGGCGGTGCTGTAATCGGGCAGCAGCAGCATGTCGGACTCGTCGATGGACTGGAAGCCACGCACCGAGGAGCCGTCGAACGCCAGACCCTCTTCGGCCAGGTCGGCGGTGAACGCCTTGGCCGGGATCGAGAAGTGCTGCTGGACGCCGGGAAGATCCGAGAAACGGATATCGACGTATTCGATGTCCTGTTCCTTGATGTACTGGATGACCTCTTCGGCCGTGCTGAACGTCACTTGTTCTCCTTACGGATCGGTTCCCAGCCCGTCACGATGCGTGGGTTCGTCGCGACCTGACGTTATGGAGGCGGTGTTTCCCTACAGTCAAGCCTGTGTTTCGCCAGTGTTACGCGCATGCCGGCGACGGTGATGTCTGCCATCCGGGCGCGACCTGCACGCCCAATCCTGCCATCTCCATCGCCGTGCGCTCACGTGACCTCCGTCAATGCGGTCGTGAGCCTGCCCTGACCCGGCTCTATCCTTGCACTCATGGCGCGCATCACCGGCACATGGCTCTCGGGCAATCCCACCGACGGCGACGACGAGATCGCGGGTTACCCCGGCGAGCTCTACGGGCTGCCCCGCGAGGGTGCGGGATCGCTGGCGCCGACGTGGCGGCGGGTGGTCGCGCTGTTCGTCGACTGGTTCATCGCGGTGGGCATCGCGGCGGTCATCACCCGGAGTTTCGCGTCGTCGTCGGTGCCGCTGCTGGTGTGGTTCGTGATCGGTGTGCTCGCGGTGACGCTGTTCGGTTTCACCCCCGGCCAGTACTTCCTTCGCCTCCGGGTCGCCCGCATCGACGCGCCCGTGCCGGTCGGATTCGTGCGCGCGCTGGCCAGGCAGGTGCTGGTGTTCTTCGTGGTGCCCGCCCTGTTCACCGATGCCGACGGTCGCGGCATGCACGATCAGGCCACCGGTACCGCCCTGGTCAACGCTCGCTGATCGAGCGCGCCTCGGCGGGGCGCGGCCATAGGATCATGTCGTGTCATTGAATCCGGCGATGCTTGCCGTCCGTTTCCTGCTCGAATTGGTCGCCATCACCTCGTTCGGGGTGTTCGGCTGGCGCGCCTTCGATTCCCCATGGCGATATCTGCTCGTCGGGGTACTTCCGGTCGCGGCGGCTGTGCTGTGGGGGACGTTCGCCGTCCCCGACGATCCGAGCCGCAGTGGTGCCGCGCCGGTGCCGGTCCCCGGGCCGGTGCGTCTCGGCGTCGAGTTCGCGGTGCTGTTCGGCGGGGCGGCGGCGCTGTGGGCGGCCGCTCTGCCTCGATGGGCGCTGATCTCGGCGGCGGTCGTCGTCGCCTACCAGCTACTTGCCTACGACCGCGTCCTGTGGCTGGTGACCGGCCGCACCTCCCACGCCTGAAAAGCGGCGAGCCCGCCACCTCGGCGGGTGACGGGCTCGCGACGGGTTTCGATCAGCGGCGACGGATGGCGCGCTGCATGCCCTTCATCTTCGCGCCGGGGGGCATCGGGCCCTTCGGCATCGCGGGACCGCCGCTGCGCGAACTCAGGGCCGAGAGCCTGCCCTCGATCTGGTCGATCCGCTTGACATCGATGTTGCGGGGCAACTTGGTGAGGAACTTCTGCAGATCCTTGAGCGGAGTCTGACCTTCCTCGTTGCCGACGATCACCTCGTAGATGGGGGTGTCACCGATGAGGCGCGCGGTGCGCTTCTTCTCCTGCGCGACGAGCGACTTGACCCGCTGCGGCGAACCCTCGGCGACGAAGACGACGCCAGGCAGACCGATCACGCGGTGCACCGCGTCGAGCTGGGTGGTCGCGGCCACGCCGTTGGACACCCGCCACTTGCCCTGCAGGTTCTCCAGCACCCACGCCGCCGCGCCCGCCTGACCCTCGGCCTTGCGATAGACGTTCTTCTGCACGCGTCGCCCGAAGATGATGAAGGCGAACAGCACGCCGAGCAGCAGACCGAGCGGCAGCAGGAACCACTGCATGTCGAAGATCAGGCCGATGACGAAGAACACCACCGTCGTGGCCACCAGTGCGCCGATCATCAGCGGCAGCAGCGCCTTGTCTTCCTTGCGCTGCATGTTGAACGCCTGCCACAACTGCTGACGACGTTCGCGTGATGCCTGCTTACGGGCCGCTTTAGCCGCGGCCTTGGCTTCCTTCGACGGCTTGCCGCCCTTGCCTCCTGCCATGGTGTTCAGCTTAGATGCACGCTCCCGCGCCGGTCGGACCGCATGACACTCGCGACGATTCATCGCGCTTTCGGCCGCGTGTCCGGCGACAATGGCGCAGGTGCGCCCGATCACCGACCCCAGTCCCCAGTCCCCCGTCACCGCCGGTGCCGACGACGAGGCGGCCGAACGGCTGGCCGCGGCCCTGCGTTGCGCGACGGTCTCGACCGACGATCCCGCCCGCAGCGCCGACGCCGAGTTCGCCCGCTTGGCCGACCACCTCGAGACCGCCTTCCCGCTGTCCCACGCCGAGCTCGAACTCACCACGTTCGGCCACAGCAGGCTCTACCGCTGGGCCGGACCCGACGAGGGGGTGTCGGCGATTCTGCTGGCCCATCAAGACGTCGTCCCGGCCGACGACCCGCAGCGCTGGACGCACCCGCCGTTCGCCGGTGTGGTCGATGACGAGTTCATCTGGGGCCGGGGCGCGATCGATGACAAGAGCCGCGTGCTGGCCGTCCTGGAAGCCGTCGAGTGGGCGCTGCGCAGCGGGGTCCGTCCCCGCCGCACGGTCTACCTGGCCTTCGGGCACGACGAGGAGGTGTTCGGCGACGGTGGCGCGGTGCGCATGGCCGAGCACCTGCGCGGGCTGGGTGTGCGGGCCGATCTGCTGCTCGACGAAGGTGGTGTCATCACCGACGGCGTCGCCGACGGCGTCGACCGGCCGGTCGCCAGCATCATGCTCGGCGAGAAGGGCTACGCGACGGTGCGCCTGGCGGTGACCGAGACCGGCGGACACTCCTCGATGCCCGGGCGTCAGACCGCGGTCGGCCGGTTGGCTCGCGCCGTGGCCCGGGTGCAGGATCGGCCGATGCCGTTGCGGCTGACGCCGGTGATCGCCGACATGCTCGCCCGGATGCGCGTCGCCCTGCCGGGACCACGCCGTCGACTGCTCGGGCTCACCGATTCCGAGGTGCTGTCGCGGCTCGCGGCACCGCTGCTCACCCGGATCATGGCGCTGGCCCCCAGCACGGAAGCGCTGGTGCGAACGACGACGGCGCCGACGGTGATCACGGGCGGTGTGAAGGCCAACGTGCTGCCGCAGAGCGCGGAGGCACTGGTGAATTTCCGGATCCTGCCCGGTGATTCGGTGGCGGCGGTCCTCGCGCACTGCCGCCGCGTGATCGGCGACGATGCCGTGCGGGTCGAACTCGTCGGACCCACGTCCGAACCGTCCCGCGTGGATGGTCCGGGGCCCGCCTACGAGCTGATCGCCGAACTCGCCACCGGCCTCGTGCCCGGCATCGTCACCACCACCGGCCTGGTGCCGGGGGCCACCGATTCGCGCCACTACGACGACTTGGTCGATACGCGCTGTAATTTCGCGCCGATTGTGCTCGACGCCAAAGACCTGGAACGGATACACGGAACCGACGAGCGGATCTCCCGGCTCAACTACGCTCGGCTGATCGAATTCAATCGGCGCCTGATCCAGCGGCTCGCCGCACCGAGCGACCGGCCCGAACAGGTCGCGTCCGCCGGACGGACAGCGCCCGAGCCGACAGGAACGCAGCAATGACCACCGAGACCGGTGAATTCGCGGGCAACGGCGGGCGGATCGCCTGGCGCGCATGGAAACCCGAGGCACCGCGTGCGGTGGTGACACTCGTCCACGGTGTGGCCGAACATTCCGGACGCTACGACCACGTCGGCGCCGCCCTGGCCGAGGCGGGGTTCGCGGTGTACGCCCTCGATCATGTCGGGCACGGGCGGTCGGAGGGTCACCGGGCCAATATCGGTTCGATGGACGCCGCCGCCGACAACGTGGCGACGCTGCTCGAACTCGCGAGCGCCGCGTACCCCGGCCTGCCGCGCTTCCTGCTCGGGCATTCGATGGGCAGTCTCGTCGTGCTGCACCTGGTCACCCGCTCCCCCGCCGACGTCACGGGTGTGGTGGTGTCCGCGCCGCCGCTCGACATTCCGCTCGGCAACCCGGTGCAGCGGGCCGTTGCTCCGCTGCTCACTCGATTCACCCCGAATCTCGGTGTGCTCAAACTGGATTCGTCCGGGATCAGCCGTGATCCCGAGGTGGTCCGCACCTACGACAACGATCCGCTGGTGTTCCGGGGCAAGCTGCCCGCCCGCACCGCGGTGGAGATCCTGCGCCACACCGAACTGGTCAAGCAGCGCCTCGGATCGCTGCGCGCACCGCTGCTCGTGCTGCACGGCACCGGGGACGTGATCGCCGCGCCGTCCAGCGCCGATGTCCTCGAACGCGACGCCGGTTCGACCGACAAGACCGTGCGCCGCTATGCGGGCTACTACCACGAGGTCTTCAACGAACCGGAGCGCGACGAGGTGATCGGCGACGTCGTCGACTGGCTCACGGCCCATATTACCGACGAGTAATTTATCGCCTAGTAGACTCCGACCATGGGAAACACCACTTCCGGCGCCGTCGCCTTCGTCCGCGCCAGCTGGCACAGTTCCATCGTCACCAAGGCGCACGAGGGCTTCCTCGCCGAGTACGCCGGTCTGGGATTCGACCCGGCCGCCGTCGAGGTGTTCGACGTGCCGGGCGCCTTCGAGATCCCGCTGCACGCCAAGCGCCTGGCCGCCACCGGCCGCTACGAGGCCGTCGTCGCGGCCGCCCTTGTCGTCGACGGCGGCATCTACCGCCACGACTTCGTCGCCTCGGCGGTGATCGACGGCCTGATGCGCGTGCAGCTCGACACCGATGTGCCGGTGTTCTCGGTGGTGCTCACGCCGCATCACTTCCACGAACACAGCGAGCACGTGGACTACTACACCAACCACTTCGTGACGAAGGGAGCCGAGGCTGCCCGCGCGGTGGCGAACACCCTCAGCTCCCTTCGGTCGCTGCCGGTTTCCTGATTACCCGAACTGAGTCCAGCAGACCTGCTCGCCCTGGAGCACGCCGGTGCGGAATGCCTCGAGGCGCTGGTATCCGCTCGGCACCACCTTGCCGTCGACATCGCTGGCGGCCAGGCCGTCGGCGAGCAGGCCGGACACCGCTTCGTCGAGGTCGCCCGCCGACAGACGCGGATCGCTACCCGGCTCACTGAGTTTCGTGGTGAGCGCACCCGACAGGCACGCCGTGCGAAGGCCAGCGGTGGCCGCCCCGGTCAGCGAGACCTTCCGATCCTGTTGCAGGGCAAGGGCGTAGCGGGAGACGAAGACCACCGCCGCGTTGTAGTCGCCGGTGACGACCGCCGACAGCGGTTCCTCCTTCCCGCTCGCGCCTTCCCCTGCCCGCTTCGCCATCGCGGGCACGTCGGTGCCGATGGTGTTGGACGACGGGCAGTACGAGACCGGTTCGGTCGTGGTGGTCTTCGCACAGTCGCGGGTGACACCCTTGTAGTCGAACTTCGGCGCGTTCCGCACCGGCATCGACTTGCCGAGCTGGGTGGCGAGCGTGCTGAGCGTGTCCTGGTTCACGGGCAACTGCTTGTCGCGCTCGTCCTCTTCGAAGGTGACCGGCAGGCCCTCGCGGCGCTTGGCGATCTCCTCCTTGTCGATGGCCTTGCACGACTGGGCGCCCTCGGTGTACCCCATCTGCACCGCGGTGACCCGCTCGAACGCCGACCCGTGGATGGCGTCGGGGTCGTTGGGGTCACGGTCGCGCACGGCGACGGTCGCACCGAGGACACCGTTGAGGCCGTCGGTGGTGTTGAGGGTGAAGTGCTTGGAATTGCCCTCCGCCACATGGCGGAGGAACACACCGGCCAGGCAGTCGGCCTGCTGTTCCTTCACCAGGCCGTCCATCAGGAAGCCGCGCAGCAGGTCGGCCTGGGCTTGGATGGCGTGCCCGTACTCGTGGGCAAGCACCATCACCACCGACATCTCCTTGTACTTGTTCACCAGCAGCGGCAACAGCACCTCACGGTCCCAGCCGATGGTGTGGTTGAGCGGGCAGTACGCGGCGTTGACCAGCTTGTAGGTGCTGCCGAAACAGAACTCCACCGACTCGGCCTCCGAGGCTCGCGCCGACCAGGAGATGTACTTCGAGGCGGGCTTGAAATCGCCACGGAAGGTCTTGGAATACTCCCCCTGCCAATACTCTTCGATATCGGCGATCGCGTTCATCGCGAGCTTGTCGATGGCACCGTTGTCGGTGTTCTCGGCCTTCTTGTCGGTGTCGGGCACACCCGGTCGGGGGCCGCTCGGTCCCTCGCTCGAGGTCGCGCCCGCCACCTCCCACGGGTTGTCCTGTGTCGGCACCGGCTGCTCGGTGGTCACGGTGTTCGCCGAACAACCGGTCACCAGTAGGCCCACACTCATCAATGCCGCGGCCACGGCCACGCCGAACCGATGTCTTCTCATGCGCTGTCCTCCCCGGGTATGACACGGACGCGAACGCCTCCGCTGTCGAGCGCTCCACATGGTAATCCAGAAGTGTCAGCGGTCCATTCGGAGCGTGGCGAGCACGGCACGGTGGTCGGTGCCCGGAAGAGTCAGTGTGCGAACGTCTTCGGCGACGCCACCCGCGACGAGCACGTAGTCGATGCCGATCACCGGACCCCACCGCCGGTCGGCGGGGTAGGTGAGCAGGATGCCGTCGCCGGTCTGGTCGGCCGCCGAGGCGAACGGGCCGTCGAGCAGCGCCCGGAAGGCCGAGTGATTCTGGGTCGCGTTGAAATCCGCGCCGACGATCGCCGGAGTCGTTGTCGCGGCGAGGATCTCGTCGACGCGACGCATCTCGTTCGACCACGCGGCGAAGTCGAGGTTCGGCGGCATCGGATGGAAGGCGAACACCGCGATCGGGCCGCGCCGCGGGTGCTCCATCGTCGCGCCGAGGTTGCTCATCACGAACCCGTCGAATTTCTTCGTCTCGCGCAAGGGATACCGGCTGTAGATGCCGGTACCACCGCCGCCCGCGTGGGCGGCTTCGAGATAGACGTGCGGGAGCTGCTCCTCCAGACCCGCCGCCCGCAGCGCCGTGATCGCGTCGAAGGTCAGCTCGTCCACAGTGAGCACGTCGACGGCGTTGTCGCGCACGGTCGAGACGACCGCCCTCGGATCCGCCTTGCCGAACAGGATGTTCGACTGCAGCACAACCACTTCCGGCCCGTCGGCCGCGCGGGCCTCGGGAATGTAGGACGGCAGGACCAACGCGCCGACCCCGACCAGCACCGCCGCCCCGACCCCGGCGCTGCGCCAACCGCGCGCGAGCAACAACAACACCACACCGATCACGGCACCGAGCATCAACCACATCGCCCCCGAGGCCAACAAGACCAACGACCGCTGCTGCCAGTCGCCGATGTGCAACACGATCCCGGCCACCGCCGCGATCACTGCGCCCCACCCCAGGACGAGCAGCGCTCGATCCATCCATTTACGCATCATGCGAGCAGCCTAAGCTTGCCCGTCCCCGACCTCGCTGTGGCGCCTCTGAGGATTCTCTGAGGGGCCTACACTGGCCCCGAGAAGGAGGTGGCCGTGTACATCGAGCAATTCAGCGCCGCCGGGCAGCTCACCGACCAGGCCGTCGAGGAGCTGATGACCGTCGCGACCAGCCGTACCCCCGCCATCACCCTGACCGTCGGTGCGCGGACCGTGCAGTTGCCGGTCCTGCCCGTCTGCTGGCCGGAACTGGCCGTCGGCGCGGGCACTCCCGTCACCGTGGAGACCACCGACCCGAACGCCCTGCGGGAGTTCGTCACGACCTTCCAGCGGGTGACCGCCGCGCGCGACTAGAGCGGCATCCCCGCTTCGATCCAGTTGTAGGCCTGGATCTTTCGCGAAGCCGGGTCGTTGACGACCTGGTTGATGAGGTCGTTGATCTGATCGGTCGACAGCGGGTAACCGTAGTGTTCGGCCGCGCCCGCGGAGGCCCACAGCGACGCGAACAGACCCGGCCCGCCCAGGACGTGGGTGAGCGCGTTGGCGACCTCGTCGACGGTATCGATGACGCCGTGCACCAGGGCGATGGCGATGTCCTCGTCGCCGGGCACCGCGCCTGGCGCCAGCGCACCGGAACGCACCGCCCGATGGGCGAGCCACTCACGCGGGATCAACGGCTCGGGACCGATCGCGTCACCGAGGTAGTAGCGCCATTCGCCGGGATTGCCCTGGTCGAAGGCATGGATGTAGAACGTGCGGGTGAGCGCCCACAGCGCGATGTAACGCAACGCGACCTGTTCAGGGCTCAATTCCGCGTCGGGGCCGTTCGCCCGATCCTGCTCGAGCAGCGACCAGGAGTAGGTGAACCAGACCAGCTCGGAGTTGCCGACCCAGGTGGCGGGCAGCCGCTCGGCCAGCGCGGCCACGTCGGCGGCCGGTCCCTCGAAGCCGGGCGCACCCGAGGCCTCGGCGCGCAGGTTGTCCACGTAGCCGCGCAGCGCGTCGACGGAGGTGAACACCGCGTAGCCCAGCTGGGAGAAGCGGGTCAGGTCGGCATCGGCCGGTTCCAGCAGCAACACCACGGGCATCCCGACGCCGGGCTGCAGGCCCTCGGGCCAGAACGCCTCGGCGACAGCGAGTTCACGGCCGGTGATCGGATCGGAGACCTCGCTGTCGAGCAACGGGAAACCGAAGCCGTCGGCGACGAGGTCGTCGACGAGGGCGTTCACCTGGTCGACGGCCGGGTCGCCAACCGTGACACCGGCGACGCCGACCGACAGCAGCGTCGGCCGATGCAGGTTGCCTGTGCGCAGCTTCTCCAGGAACGTGTCGGCCGCGCGCGACAGCTGCAGGCGCCGTGCCCGCAGGAATTCGCGATAGTTCTCCACCCGCCACAGCGCGGGATCGGTGGGAATCCACTGCGAGGCGAGCACACCCGGGTTGCGCCGCTCCATCTCGGCGAAGTAGTCGGCGGGCTCGCGCTCGCCCAATTCCGCCTCCGAACCAGGGCTCAGAAAGCAGAAGTTGGCGATCGCGTTGATCTCGTTGCGTTCGTAGCCGTATTCGCGCAGCAGGGTTTTGGGGAACAGGTAGTGCACCTGCACCGGAGTGCGGTCGCCGACCTGTTCGATGCCGAGCTCGGTCCCGGTGCCGAGATCGCGCGAGCCGTCGACGCGGGTGAGCAGATACAGCAGCGGGTAGAAACGCGACCCTCGGGTGGCGCCGCCGAAATCGTCGGCGCACAGGTCGAGCGAACCGCCACGCAGTCGTTCCAGGGAGGCGATCAGCGCGTCGACACCGCCGCGTTCGAGGGTCTCGTAGTCCTGCTGCAGGAAGGTCTCGGTCGAGCCGCTGAAGCGGCCCCACAGGGCCGAATGGATGTACCAGTAGAGCACTCGGTCGCGGTGCAGGTCGTTGTCGAACCGGCCGCCGTTGAGGAACAGCAGCCGGGTGACGACCGGAATCGCGTAGCGCCCCATCAGGACCCGGTCGTGGTCGAGGCCGAGCCTGCCCGCGACGGTGTCGAGGAAGGTGTCGACCTGGCGGGCCGACTCGCTCAGCGCGAGTTCGAATTCGGCGGGTTCGAGATCACCGAGCGCGTCGAAGTGCGAGCGGCCGTTGCCCACCGCGATCACATTGCGCAGCAACCAGTCGAGGGTGAAGGTGTAGCCGTCCTTGTCCCAGCGGATCAGGTGATCGCGCAGATTGCCCCGCGCCTGCGGCCACTGCGCGCACAGGGTGGCCAGGGCCAGGTCGCCCTTGGACAGTTTGGTGCCACCGGAGTTCACCCGGTTGAAGATGTCGACCACCTCGTCGACCGTGCGGTCCGAACCGGTGATGGTCTCGACGTTGAACTCGCGGTGGGTGATCTCGCGCAGCTTGTTCAACCGGTCCAGATACACCGCGAGGGTTTCCGGCGACTCGTCGGGAAACCGGGACATGTAGTGCATCGGGCCGAGCGCGAACAGCTCGGTGACGTCGATCCAGGCCGGGCTGGTGTCGCGGCCGGGCACCTGGAACTCGAAAAGCTCACGCTCGACATCGAAATGGAGGCCGGTGAACGCGATGGCGTCGCCCTCGAAGAACGACGGCGCCTTCCCCCGCACGATGCCGTAGAGGGTGGTGATGCGCTGCTGCCCGTCGAGCAGCAGTTGTCGCAGCCCCGATCCGGTGGCCGTGCCGCGCACCGCGATGTCGTCGGATCCGGTCTCCCACACCAGCAACCCACCGACCGGGTATCCCAGGTACAGCGACCGCATGAGCCCACGCACCTGATCGCGGTTCCACACGTAGCCGCGCTGGAACTCCGGCAGCAGCACGGCGCCGGAATCGATCTGGTCGAGCAGGGTGGACAGACGTGTCACGACAGCCTTTCGATCGCGTTCCTCCTAGCGGCGAACCGCCCCATCGTCGCACGGATCGTACCGACAGGCTCCGACATCCCAGCGCCCGAACAGGACTGGCGGGTCGACTACCGCGCTACCCCGTTCCGGCCACCGCGGCCCGGAACTCCGCCGAGGCGTAGAACGGCGCGAGCCGCCGCCGCAGCACCGTGTCCAGATAGCCGCGCTCGTCGAGCTTTTCGAGCACCGACGGGCCGAAGCGCAGGGCCTCCTCCATGAGGTCGGCGCGACTCACGCCGAGCTCGGCCAGGAGTTCGGTGAGCGGGGTGTCGCCGTACTTGTCGAAGACGTGGTCGATGCCCTCGTCGAGCAGGGCGTGGAAGTAGTCGGTGTCGCGGAAGGAGCGCCAGAACTCGAAGGCGAGTACGACGATGTCCTCGACGTCGTCGGCCGAGACCACCTCCCGGAAGGTGCCGACGGAGTCGCCCACATGTTTGCGCCAGGTCTCGCGAGCGGTGTCGATGAGCACCTCGTCGGCGTCGTTGCTGTTGCCACGCAACACGAATCGCGCACCGGAACGGGTGATGCGCCCGACGCCGTTCTCGATCACCGGCATCGCGGGCTCGGCCAGCCGCGACAGCGCGCCACGCAGCGACGCGGTCAGCCCGCCACCCGCCACGTGGCGACCGTCGTCGACCGCGGTGACCACCGCGCGCTGCACGGCCTCCACGCAGGCGTCGACGGTGACGGGGCTGTCGAGCACCATGCGCAGCAGCCGGTGGGTCACCTCCATGCCCGCGATCGCGTCGACGAGGTCGTCGAAGTACCGGGTGTCGAGGACCTCGCCGACCTCCATCTCGTCGTTGACGCGATGGTTGTACAGCCGGGCCGCCACTTCGCCGACGAGTTCGGGGATGGCGCCCTCGACGGGGAACTGCACCGCGTACTTGTGCGCGACGGCCTTGATCTGTTCGCGGGTGACCGCCTCGGCCAGGGTCAGCACGTCGGCCTCGGCGAGCGCGCCGTCCACCTCTTCGGTGATCAGTTCGAGGAAACTCGCGGGATCGCGCAGCCGCTGCTTCTCGAAGGCCACGTGCGCGTCGAGTACCCGCATGGCGAGGTCGATGTCCATGCCGCCCAGATTGACATACTTCGCGGCGCCGGGTGGGCGAGGCACGAGGATGCGCGAATCCGCGCCGGAAACGCCCGGCGGATATCGCAGACTCCGCCCACACGGCGTCATCGGACGGCCCGGTGCACGGTTTGCTGACGAGTGTGGCATACTTGGATGTCGAGACTGGGCTGATCGCAAGTGATCGCCATGGCTCACCTACGGAAAAGACTTTCAAAAACATGACTCAAGGCACTGTTAAGTGGTTCAACGGCGAGAAGGGCTTCGGCTTCATCGCCCAAGACGGAGGCGGCCCCGACGTCTTCGTGCATTACTCGGCCATCAGCGGCTCGGGCTTCAAGTCGCTCGACGAGGGCCAGCGCGTGGAGTTCGAGGTCGGCCAGGGCCAGAAGGGCCCCCAGGCTCAGGACGTCCGCGCCATCTGATTTCGGCGTAACGCTGCAGAAGGGCCCCGCACCATCGGTGCGGGGCCCTTCTCGTGTGTCTATACCCCGAAGACCCGCTCGACGACGGACCTGGCCCGGCGCGTGATGCGCAGGTAGTTGTCGAGGAATTCGCTGCCGTCGTCATTGGGCCAGCCCGCCACCCGCGCCACCGCCGACAGCAATCGGCCGGGTCCGGGCAATTGGTCGGTCGGCTTGCCCTTCACCAGCACGAGCGCGTTGCGGGCCGCGGTCGCGGTGAGCCACGACTCCCGCAGCAACGCCACGTCGTCCGGCTCGAGGATGCCCTCGGCCTCGATGACGTCGAGGGACTGCAGGGTCGAGGTGTTGTGCAGGGCGGGCACCTCGTGGGCGTGCCGCAGCTGCAGCAGTTGCACTGTCCACTCGATGTCGGCCAGGCCACCGCGACCGAGTTTGGTGTGGGTGGCGGGGTTGGCGCCGCGCGGCAGCCGCTCGGAATCGACGCGCGCCTTGATCCGGCGGATCTCGCGCACCGCCTCGGGCGACACACCGCCCGCCGGGTAGCGCACCGGATCGATGACGTGCAGGAACCGCACCCCGAGATCCTGGTCACCGGCCACCTGGTGCGCGCGCAGCAGCGCCTGCACCTCCCACGACTGAGCCCACTGGGCGTAATAGGCCTGATAGGCGGCGAGCGTGCGCACCAAGGCACCCTGACGGCCCTCGGGACGCAGACCCGCGTCGACCTGCAGCGGTGGGTCGACACTGGGCGCGCCCAGCAGTCGCTGCACGTTCTCGGCGATCCCGGTCGCCCACTTCACCGCGGTCGTCTCGTCCTCGCCGGGCCGCGGGTCACACACGAACAGCACGTCGGCGTCGGAGCCGTAGCCGAGTTCCTTGCCGCCGAGCCTGCCCATCCCGATCACCGCGATATCAGCGGGTGCCGGAGTACCGCGCTCGGCCTCCGAGGCCCGGATGACCGCGCTGAGCGCCGCCTCGAGCACCGCCACCCACACCGACGACAACGCCGCGCACACCTGCGGCACATCGAGCATGCCGAGCAGATCGGCCGAGGCGACCCTGGCCAGTTCGTGCCTGCGCAACGAACGGGCCGCCGCCACAGCGCGTTTGGGGTCGTCGTAGCGGGCGGCGGCGGTCTGGATGCCGCGTGCCACGTCCTCGGGTTGTGGTCCGAGCAGCTGGGGTCCGCCGGGACCGTCGGCGTACATGCGGATGGTTTCGGGGGCGTTGATGAGCAGATCCGGCAGGTACTCCGAGGAGCCGAGCACGATCATCAGCCGTTGCGCGATGGCGCCTTCGTCGCGCAGTTCGCGCAGGAACCAGATCTGGTCGTCGAGTCCCTCCGACACCCGGCGGTAGGCGAGCAGACCGGCATCGGGATTCGGTGTGTCACCGAGCCATTCGAGCAGTGTCGGCAGCAGCAATGCCTGGATACGACCCTTGCGGGACACGCCACCGGTGAGCGCCTTCAGGTGGCCGAGCGCGTTCTCGGGGGCGGCGTAACCGAGGGCGGCGAGCTGGCGCACGGCGGCGTCGGGGCTCAGCCGGAGCGCGTCGGAATCCATTCGGGCCACCGCGTCGAGCAGCGGACGGTAGAACAGCTTGGCGTGCAGACGGCGCACCCGGACCGCATTGCGGCGGATGTCGGTGTCGAGCACGCCGACCGCGTCCTGACGACCGTCGGGCCTGATGTGGGCGGCGCGCGCCAGCCAGCGCATGCCTTCCTCGTCGTCGGCGGCAGGCAGGGTGTGGGTGCGCTTCAACCGCTGCAACTGCAGACGGTGCTCGAGCAGACGCAGGAATTCGTAGGAGGCGGTGAGGTTGGCGGCGTCGTCGCGGCCGATGTACCCGCCCGCCGCCAGCGCGGTGAGCGCCTCGACGGTATTGGTCACGTGCAGCGAGTCGTCGACTCGCCCGTGCACCAATTGCAGGAGCTGCACGGCGAATTCGACGTCGCGCAGGCTGCCCGCGCCGAGTTTGAGTTCACGTTCGCGCAGGTCGGCGGGCACCAGGTCTTCCACCCGGCGGCGCATGGCCTGCACGTCGGCCACGAAGTCGGGGCGTTCGGAGGCGGCCCACACCATCGGCATGAGCGCGTCGCGGTACTGCTGACCGAGTTCCAGGTCGCCGGTCATCGGGCGGTTCTTCAGCAGCGCCTGGAACTCCCAGGTGCGTGCCCAGCGCTTGTAGTAGGCCAGGTGCGAGTCGAGGGTGCGTACCAACGCGCCCGCCTTGCCCTCGGGGCGCAGTGCCGCGTCGACCTCGAAGAAGGCCGAACTGGCCACACTCATCATCTCCGCGGCCAGCCGGGTCGCGGTGGTGTCGGCGGGCTCGGCGACGAAGACCACGTCCACATCGCTGACGTAATTCAGTTCCCGCGCACCGCATTTGCCCATCGCGATCACCGCGAGACGCACCGGAACCTCGCCGCTCTTGCACACCCGCGCCACCGACACCGACAGGGCGGCGGTGAGCGCGGCGTCGGCCAGATCCGACAGCTGTCTGCCGACCACCTGATAGGGCGGCACCGGTTCGTTCTCGACGGTGGAGGCGAGGTCGAAGGCGGCGAGCAGCATGAGCTGATCGCGATACCTGTCGCGCAGCAACGCGATCGACTCCGGGCCGGAGATGCCCGCGCGGAACAGCATGGGCCCCGCGTTGGGTCCGGTCTCGGGTTTGGCGTCTACGGCGTCGAGCAGGTCGGCGATCAGTTCGTCACGATCCGGAAGACGGTCGGCGCGCAACACCTTCCAGCGCTGCGGCACGGCGACGAGGTGGTCGCCGAACGCCGTCGAGGAACCGAGCAACGCGAACAGCCTGCCGCGCAGGGTGGTTTCCGAGCGGATCGCCGAATCCAGTTCGCCCCAGTCGTTTCCGAGCGCTTCGCGTAGCCGCACGAGCGTGCACAGAGCCAGATCGGCATCGGGGGAACGCGACAGCGCCCAGAGCACGGGCACCCCGTCGACGTTGTCCCAGCCGAGCTGGTGCAGGGAGTCCGCCGCGGTGGGTTCCAGTAACCCGAGCCGACCTACGCCGGGAACAGCGGAGCGGGCAGTCGGTGGCCGAACCATGGTCAAAACTTACATGGTCCGGGCAACAACGGTGTCACGCCGGATCCCCGGCGCCGATTTCACAAGCTCAGGTACTCCTCGAGCTCCCAGGGGGTGACCTGGCTGCGGTAGTCGGCCCACTCGCGGCGCTTGTTGCGCAGGAAGAAGTCGAAGACGTGCTCGCCGAGGGTCTCGGCGACCAACTCGGAGCGTTCCATCGCCTGCAGGGCCTCGTCGAGGGTGCCCGGCAACGAACGGAAGCCCATCGCGCGGCGCTCGGCGTCGGTCAGCGACCACACGTCGTCCTCGGCCTCGGGCGGCAGGTTGTAGCCCTTCTCGATGCCGCGCAGACCGGCCGCGAGCAGCACCGCGAAGGTGAGGTAGGGGTTGCAGGCCGAATCTGGGCTGCGGATCTCGACGCGCCGCGACGAGGACTTGTTCGGTGTGTACATCGGCACGCGAACCAGCGCCGAGCGGTTGGACCGGCCCCAGGACGCGGCCGTGGGAGCCTCGCCGCCGTGGATCAGGCGCTTGTAGGAGTTGACCCACTGGTTGGTGATCGCGCTGATCTCGGGGGCGTGCTCGAGGATGCCCGCGATGAACGAGCGCGCGGTGCCGGAGAGGTTGTTCGGGTCGTCCGGGTCGGCGAAGGCGTTGGACTCGCCCTCGAACAGGCTCATGTGGGTGTGCATGGCCGAGCCGGGGTACTGGGAGAACGGCTTGGGCATGAACGTCGCGCGCACGCCCTCGTCGATCGCCACCTCCTTGATGAGGTAGCGGAAGGTCATCACGTTGTCGGCCATCGATAGCGCGTCGGCGTAGCGTAGGTCGATTTCCTGCTGGCCTGGCGCGCCCTCGTGGTGACTGAACTCCACCGAGATACCCATCGACTCGAGCGCGTCGATGGCGTGGCGGCGGAAGTTGGGCGCCGAGTCGTGCACGGCCTGGTCGAAGAAGCCGCCGTTGTCGGCGGGCGTCGGCCGGTAGCCGTCCTTGAGCTGGTTCTCCAGCAGGAAGAACTCGATCTCGGGGTGCACGTAGCAGCTGAACCCCACGTCGGCGGCCTTGTTGAGTTGACGGCGCAGCACGTGGCGCGGGTCGGCCCACGACGGCGAGCCGTCGGGCATGGTGATGTCGCAGAACATGCGCGCCGAGTGCTGGTGGCCCTTGGAACTGGCCCACGGGAGCACCTGGAAGGTCGACGGATCGGGCCGCGCGACCATGTCCGCCTCGGACACGCGCGCGAAGCCCTCGATGGCCGACCCGTCGAAGCCGATGCCCTCCTCGAAGGCGCCTTCGAGCTCCGCGGGAGCGATGGCGACGGACTTGAGGTAGCCCAGCACGTCGGTGAACCAGAGACGTACGAAGCGGATGTCCCGCTCTTCGAGCGTCCGCAGCACGAATTCCTTCTGGCGATCCATACGGCGAGCGTAGGCACCCGGCGTTAAATCCGTGTTACATACACCGACTCGTTTGCGGCCACGTCACATCGTTCGCACTCCTCACCTGCCCCGACCGGGCGCTGTGCGCGGTTTCACCCGCCACAGGTGAGGCCGGGCGCGGGCGTGGCGAGTTCGGTCAGGTAGGCGATGACGGCGTCGTCGAGGCACCGGTCACCGGCCACGAGGGCCGCGGTGTGCCGGTTGCCGCGGAAGGTGACCAGCGTGGCGCCGAGCTGGTCGGCCAGGTCGACACCGGCCTGATACGGGGTGGCCGGGTCCTCGGTGGTGGAGACGACGACGGTCTTCGCCACGCCGGGGGCCGAGATCCGGTGCGGTTCGCTCGTGCTCGCCACGGGCCAGGAGGCGCACAGTTCCAACGGCGCCGCGTCGGTGCCCTTGCCGTCGTCGAGGAAGGGTGCCGCCCTGCGGTATTCGGCATCCTGGCGGGCGACCACGGCCGGGTCGGTGATGCGCGGGTCGTCGACGCAGCGGATGGCGTTGAACGCGTCCTGGGTATTGGCATAGGTGCCATCGGAGCGGCGGCCGTCGTAGAGGTCGGCCAGTTGCAGCAGGGTGTCGCCCGTGCCGCCGCGCAGTTCGGTGAGGCCACGGGCGAGCAGGGGCCACATCTCGTCGCTGTAGAGGGCCTGCTGGACGCCGGTGATGGCATCGTTGTAGCTCAGTCCGCGCGGGTCGTCGGTGCGGGCCGGGGCGGCCTGCAGCGGGTCGACGAGCTGTCGGAAGCGGGCGACGGCACCGGCGGGGTCGGTGCCGAGTGGGCACTCGGCGTCGGTCGCGCAGTCGGCGGCGAAGGCGTCGAACACACCCTGGAACCCGGCCGCCTGGCGCAGCGACTCCTGCACCGGGTCCTGGGAGGAGTCGACGGCGCCGTCGAGGACCATGGCGCGCACATTCTGCGGGTACTTCTCGGCGTAGGCGGCGCCGAGGCGCGTGCCGTAGGAGTAGCCGAGGTAGCTGAGCTTCGCGTCGCCGAGGGCCGCGCGCACGACGTCCATGTCCTGCACGACCTCGCGGGTGCCGACATGGCCGAGCAGGTCGGTTCCCGAGCGTTCGGCGCAGCGACCGGCGTACTCACGGTTCTCGGCCTCGGCCTCGGCGATGCCGGCGGGAGTGTTGTCGGTGGGCGGTTCGGCGCGCTCGGAGTCGGCCTCGGGCGGGGTCAGGCAGACGATCGCGGGTAGCGAGGAGCCGACGCCGCGCGGATCGAAGCCGATGCGGTCGAATCGTTCGGCCAGCTCGGTGCGGTGCCCGACGGTGACCATCGACAGCCCCGAGACACCCGGACCGCCCGGGTTCATCAACAGCGATCCGATCCTGTCGCCACTGGCCGGGATGCGCGAGAGGGCGATCTGCGCGGTCGGACCGTCGGGCCGGGCGTAATCGATCGGCACGGTGACGCGCGCGCACTGCGTGCTCGGTGGCAGTCGCTCCTCGGGGCTGCCGAACTCCTCGCAGGAACCCCAGTCGACGCGCTGGTCGTAGAAGCTGTTCAGCCCCGGCGGCGACGGCGGCAACGGAGTGGGCGGTGTCGCGCTGTCGCCGCCGGTTCCGCATGCAGTGCCGATCAGCGCGCAGATCGCGCCGAGGACAACGAGCCTGCCTCGCTGCACAGTTGGCCAACCTTTCCGCGCCGGGCGGCGCAACACGACGCACCCGAACGGGCTCGCCATCACGGTAACCGAAGCACGGGTGTGACCGATCCCACCGGCCACACCCTTAAAACGGTTCGGGGCGAGGTGGCACACTGGATGCGTCAGAAAAACCCGGGGACCCGCTACGGGCCTCGAGGAACCAGACGAAAGTAGGGACGATGATGTCCGTATCCGAAGAGCAGAGCCCTGCCTACGGTGCCGCTCCCGACACCACCCCCAAGCCCCGCCGCAAGACCCGTGTCCAGCATCTGCGGCAGATGAAGGCCGAGGGTGAGCGCTGGTCGATGCTGACCGCCTACGACTACTCCTCGGCCCGCCTGTTCGAGGAGGCGGGCATTCCCGTGCTGCTGGTCGGCGATTCCGCCGCCAACGTCGTGTACGGGTACGACACCACGGTGCCGATCACCGTCGACGAGCTGATCCCGCTGGTCCGCGGCGTGGTACGGGGCGCGCCGAACGCGCTCGTCGTGGCCGACCTGCCGTTCGGCACCTACGAATCCTCGCCCCAGCAGGCGCTGGCGACCGCCACCCGCTTCATGAAGGAGGGCGGCGCGCACGCGGTGAAGCTGGAGGGCGGCGAACGGGTCGCCGAGCAGATCGCGCTCATCACGGCCGCGGGCATTCCCGTGATGGCCCACATCGGGTTCACGCCGCAGAGCGTGAACACCCTCGGTGGTTTCCGCGTGCAGGGTCGCGGTGACGGTGCCGAACAGCTCATCGCCGACGCGATCGCCGTGCAGGAGGCCGGTGCCTTCTCCGTCGTGATGGAGATGGTGCCCGCCGAGCTGGCCGGGCAGGTCACCCGTAAGCTCACCATCCCGACCGTCGGCATCGGCGCCGGTGCCGAGTGCGATGCCCAGGTGCTGGTCTGGCAGGACATGGCGGGCTACACCAGCGGCAAGACCGCCAAGTTCGTGAAGCGGTTCGGCAATGTCGGCGACGAATTGCGTTCCGCCGCAGCCGCTTACGCCGACGAGGTGCGTCAGGGCACCTTCCCGGGGCCCGAACACAGCTTCTGACCCCCTCGCACCCGACCCCGCCACCCGGCGGGGTCGGGCAGCGGCGCGGCGGCCGGTGAGGTGGCAGACTCGGAGTCGAAACAGCCGACTCGAAGAGGTACGCATGCATCGCCGATGGAAGACCAGTGCCGGGCTCGTTGTCACCGGTGTTCTCGCCGCCGTGACCCTGACAGCCTGTGGCGGTGCGGAAGTCACACCCAGCGGGTCCGCGACGACCACGACCGCCGGTGCCGCCACCACGACCGAGACGGCGACGCCGAGCACCACCCTCGAGATCAGCGATTCCTCGGCCACCCAGTTGTGCGACATGATCCGGCCGGAGCTGTCGAACTTCCGGGTCCAGGGCCCGACGCTCGGACGGCTGGCGCTCAACACGATGGTGCACGAATGGGCACTGCGCAACGGCGGCATCAACGGGCACGTGCTGGCCGACAAGGCGATGATCGACCGGGTGACCACCAAGGCGTGCGCCGACGTGCGCACCGAGACGCTCACCGCCCTCGACCTGCCCGATCTGGCCTCGGGATTGGCGTTCTGATGCGCGGGCTGTACCCCGAGATCGAACCCTTCGACAAGGGACTCCTCGACGTCGGCGACGGCCAGTCGGTGTACTGGGAGGTCAGCGGCAACCCCGACGGCAAGCCGGTGGTGTTCGTGCACGGCGGTCCCGGCGGCGGCACCGGTCCGCTGCAACGACGCTTCTTCGACCCGGCGGTGTACCGGATCGTGCTGTTCGATCAGCGCGGATGCGGACAGTCGGTGCCGCACATCGCCGATGGCGCGAGCCTCGAGTTCAACACCACGCCGCACCTGATCGCCGACATGGAGGCACTGCGCGAGCACCTCGGGATCGAACGCTGGCAGGTGTTCGGTGGGTCGTGGGGTTCCACCCTGGGCCTGGCCTACGCCCAGGCGCATCCGCAACGGGTCACCGAGCTCGTGCTGCGCGGCATCTTCCTGTTGCGGCGCAAGGAGATCGACTGGTACTACAACGGCGCGGCGGGCAACATCTACCCCGCCGAATGGGCGAAATTCCTGGCACCGGTGCCACCTGAGCAGCACGGGGACGACCTCGTCGAGGTGTATCACCGGCTGCTGCATTCGCCGGATCCGCAGGTCGCGCTCGCGGCCGCGGTCGCCTGGTCGACCTGGGAGGGTGCGACGAGTTCGCTGCTGCCGCACCCGGATCGGGTCGCCGAGACCGGTGAACCACGTTTCGCGCTCGCCTTCGCTCGCATCGAAAACCACTATTTCCGGCACGGCGGATTCCTCGACGAGGGACAGTTGCTGCGTGACATCCATCGGATCGCCGACATCCCCGGAGTGATCGTGCAGGGCCGCCACGACGTGGTGTGCCCGGCGGTGAGCGCCTGGGAACTGCACAACGCGTGGCCGGGTTCGACCCTGCACATCGTCGAGGACGCCGCGCACACCGCGCACGAGCCCGGCATCACCCATCACCTGGTCGAGGCGACCGACCTGTTCGGGAAGTGAGGCGCAACCATGACGACCGAGGCCGGACCCGCCGTCGTCGCGGCGTTGCGCGAGGACATCGACCGGCTGCTGGCCGCCGAACCCGAGGTGCGCGCCGACGCCGAGGACTCGGTGCATCAGATGCGGGTGGCCACGCGGCGGTTGCGCAGCGTGTTGCGTTCCTACCGAAAGCTTTTCGACAGTGAGGCCGCCGCCGAGACGGTGACGGAGCTGAAGTGGCTCGCGGAACTGCTCGGGGTGGCGCGCGACGCGGAGGTCCGCGGCGAGCGGTTCGAGAAACTGCTCGACGGCTTCGGCGAGGTGCCCGCCGAGGTGACCCACCGCCTGGTCGGCTCCGCCCGCGACGCCTACGCCCAGGCTCACGCGCAAATCCTCACCGCCCTCGACGGCAAGCGGTACGCGGCTCTGCGCGAGGTCCTCACCGCCTGGCGCACCGATCCCCCGCTCAACGATTCCCTCGCCGGTGACGACGCGGACGAGGTGTTCGGCCGGGTGCTGCGCCGCGACCGCAAACGGCTGCGCGAACTGGTCTTCGCCGAGCCGACCGCGACCCCCGCCGACCGAGTGGAGCTGCTGCACGACATCCGCAAGGGCGCCAAGCGTTTACGCTATTCCTGCGAAGCGGCGGGCGATGTCCTCGGCACCGACGCCACCGACCTCGGCACCCACGCCAAACGCCTGCAATCGGTCCTCGGCGACCACCGCGACGCCGTAGAATCCCGCGAGGCGATCATGGCGGCCGCGGCCGATGCCACCGACGCCACCGTCTACGAACTCCTCGCCGACACCGAGGAGGCCGCGGCCGGTCGGGCGATCGCGGGCTATCCCTCGGCCGCGGCGTTCATCTCGTCGGTCGAATGATCGCCTGACCCCACCACATCAGGCAGGGCCGCCCGTGCGCGGTCGAGCAGTTGCCAGCCATCGACGCGGGCCCCCGCCGCCACGCCGTCGGCCAACGCGGGTCCGATCAACGCCCGGACCACGCCCGGCCGGTTCAGATTGAGATAGGCCGTGTCGCTGAGAGGCAGACGCCGCCACCGTGGAGGTAGGGTCCGCCGACGAGTCGATCGGGACCGTCGGCGAACACGATGCGCCAGCACCCTCGGATGCCCTCCGGCCACACCGTGAGCGTCTCCCGGCATTCGCGGTAGGCCCCGTCGTCGCCGACGGTGTGGCGATGGGTCAGACTCCATCGAAAAACCTTGTCCGCGAGTACGAGTCGCCTGCTGCGGCGACGCCTCATGGGGGCTCCGCGGTCAGTGGGCGGGGTAGGCGAACTGGATTGTTCTCGTCGTGCTGTCAGCCTCGACGAGACGCACGCGCACGCGGTCGCCCTCCGGTGGTTTGCCCGCGCAGCGCGCCAGGATCGGGGGTTCGGCGACGAAGATCTCCGCGTCGCGGGAGCCATTGGCCTCGCGCAGGACAAGGGCGTCGAAGTCGGTGCCGACGCGGGGGGCGAGGACGGTGGCTTCGGTGAGGTCGACGCACGCGCGGTCGACCTTGTTGGCGACCGAATCGGTGCGGCGCAGGGTTTCCGCGGCGGGGGCGAGGCCGTCGAGCACCCACCGTGGTACCTCGGTGCCCGCGCAGTGGGCCAGGCAGATCTCGGTGGTGAAGCGGTCGGCCAGGCGACGCAGCGGGGCGGTGACGTGGGCGTAGGGGGCGCCGATGGCGCTGTGGGTCAACTGGTCGGGGGTCGGGTCGTCGAGGTCGGCGAGCAGGGTGTACCCGGCGCCGCGCAGCAGGGTCGTGGCCTCCGACATCAGAACCAGCCCGGCCGGGGTGTTGGGGTCGAGACCCGCCAGCATGCGACCGACCGTGAGGTCGGCGGGCCAGTCGACACCGAGAGCGGCGGCGGTGCGGCGCATCGACTCGACCGCGCTGTCGGCCGGTGGGGGCATCGTGCGCAGCAGGCCCACCCGGCTTGTCTTGTGGTCGAGCATGATTCGGGCCGCGCACATCCCGGTGAGCAGGGAGATCTGTTCGTTCCAGTCGTCGGCGGCGGTGCGCGGTTCCAGGTCGAGGCGCCAGTTGTCGCCGTGGCGAACCACGTCCTGGGCGGGCAGGCGCAACGAGATCGCGCCGCGCTCGAGTCCGGCCTCGATCCGCAGCCGCCCGAACTCGGGCAGCGCGGCCAGCGAGGGGTGCAACGTCCCGGCGTCGGCGGCGGCCTGGACCTGCTGGTAGTCGAAACGTTCCCGGGAGCGCACCAGGGCACGCTCGACCGAAAAACGCAGCGGCGCGGCGGCATCGTCGAGCTCGATGGTCCACAGCGCGACCGGCCGGTCCACGCCGGGCAGCAGGCTGGCGGTCCCTTCCGACAGCACGGGCGGATGCAGCGGCACAGTGCCGTCGGGGAGATAGAAGGTCTGGCCGCGGGATTCGGATTCGCGGGCGAGGGCACCGCCGGGCACGATCACCGCGCCGAGATCGGCGATGGCGTAGTGCAGGGTGAAACCGGTCGCGGTGCGTTCGAGATGCAGCGCCTGGTCCAGATCCATGGCGCTGGGCGGGTCGATGGTCACCAACTCGAGGTCGGTGCGGTCCACCCGGGTGCCCGCGAACGCGTCGACCGCGTCGCGGGCCTCGGAGACGGCCTCGGACGGATAGTCCGAGGCCAGCCCGAATTCGGAACGGATGGCGCCGAAATCGACCGGCGCCGAGACGATCCGCTGATGGAGTTCCATCCTGGCAGCGTAGCGACTTCTACTGCAGTGCGAGCATGGTGCCGTTGAGCTGATCGAACGGGCCGTACACGGTGAAGGTGACCCGGCCACCCGGCACCGACGACGACACGGCCGCGGCCGCGTCGAGCGCCTGACCGAACGAGGCCGCCGACGGATGCGGCAGACCGGCGACGGTCCGGCCGAACTTGTTCTGGTGTACCCAGGCGGTATCGGCCGGGCTGAGATCCACCTGGACCCCGCCGGGCAGCGGGGTCACCGCGACCGCGCTCGCCGAACCCGCACCCATCGAGGTGAGCACCGCGGCGGCTCCGGCGATCAAGGCACCGGCGACAATGGAACGAACTACCCGCATGGAAATGTGACCTGCTTCCGCGATCGATGTGTTGAGCCCGCACGACGGGCCCTGCCGACGGGCAACACTCTATGACCTCGCTCACGTTCCCGACGAGTTCCCGCGCATATTCACCGCCCCGTCGCGCGCCTCGCACGAATTGTTACTGTGGCGGCGGCACACCCGGCACAAGCCGGAAAGTGTTGCACCCACGTCGATAAATGGGAGTTCCGAGCGTATGTCGTCGCTGATTTACGATTACCTGTTGCCGATCCTCGGGCCTGACCAGGCCACCTACTGGGCCCAGGTGCTGATGATCAACCCGGCCTGACTCACCGCAGAGCACGTCGACCTGTCGCCTCCCGTTAACCTGACGGGAGGCGGCTTGTTTCCTGGACCGCTAGCATCCCGCTGCGTGAGTAGAACTACCGCCGCCCTCGCGGCAGGCACCGCAGCCTTCGCCCTGCTTCTGACCGGTTGCGGCGAGGACTCGTCCACCGCCGCCGCCCCCGCAACCACCACCACACCGGCCGTTCAGGTCGATCCCGGCAAGGCGGGCATGTTCGTGGTGAGCTATCGCAACGCCTTCCCGAAGCTGGCCGCGGGCCGTGACGACCTGGCGGTGAGCGGGGTGCTCAACCAGACGTGCTCCGACATCAAGGCGGGCAAGGCCGAGGCCGACACCATCGCCGGAATCGTCAAGAGCTCGACCAACGGCTCCGTTTCGGCCACCGAGCAGGAAGCGCGCGCGGTCTACGACATGGCCAAGCTGATGTGCTGAGTCCCCCGGACAGACGAGGCGGCGGTCCCGTGTGGGACCGCCGCCTTCGTCGTTCCCGGGCGGACGAGTCGGCCTGTAAGCCGGATCCTGTCCCCGGCTCGCGCCGGGGGGCGACCATCCATCTGGACACACCGTCGCCGGGTGCCTCGAGCAGTCCACCCGCAGGCTCGGGCGAGCAGCCCTCGAACACCTGCGCAGTCGCACCGTCGCCGGTGCGACCTTCGACCTTGCTCCGGGCGGGGTTTACCTAGCCGCCCCGGTCACCCGGGGCGCTGGTGCGCTCTTACCGCACCGTTTCACCCTTACCGCACGCTGGCGTGCGGCGGTTTGTTTTCTGTGGCACTGTCCCGCGGGTCGCCCCGGGTTGCCGTTAACAACCGCCCTGCTCTGTGGAGTCCGGACTTTCCTCGGTGGTGGGCGGCGGCACCAGCGTGCCCGTTCCCGTCACCGCGGTCGCCCGGCCGACTCGTCCGCTCCGCCATGGTACTCGGTACGGTAATCAGTCATGGAACGTGTCGACGTCAGTTTCCCCTCGGGTGACCAGCAATGCGCCGCATGGCTCTATCTCCCCGATGGTGCGCCGAGGCCGCGTCCGCTGGTGATCATGGGACACGGGCTGGGGGCGACTCGCGAGATGGGGTTGGATCGGTACGCGCGACGCTTCGTCGCGGCGGGAATGGGGGTGCTGGCCTTCGACTACCGACATTTCGGTGCCAGTGAGGGTGCCCCGCGCCAGGTGCTCAACATCGCCAGGCAGCGCCAGGACTGGAAGGCCGCGATCGCCTACGCGCGCAGCATCCGCGGCTTCGACGCCACCCGGATCGCCCTGTGGGGCACATCCTTCGGTGGTGGGCATGTGCTCTCCGTCGCTCCAGACGACGACTATCTGGCGGCCGTGGTCGCCCAGGTGCCCTTCACCAGTGGCTGGGCGTCGGCGCGGGCCAAGGGACCGATCAGCCTCACCAAGGTGGCGACCGTCGCCATGACCGATCTGCTGTTCGGACCGTTGCGCCGCAAGCCGATTCGCATCCGTCTGGCAGGCCGCAAACGCGCCGCCGCCCTGATGAGTGCCTCCGATGTGCCCGAGGGCTTCGGCAGGCTCGCCGAGGAGAGCCCCACCTACGATCCCAAAGTCGGTGCGCGCGTGGCTTTCTCCACCCTGTTCGACTCCCCCGGTCGACGCGCCAAGTCGCTGAAGGTCCCGGTGCTGTACACGATCGCCGAGAACGATTCCGTCGCTCCGTCCGGCCCCACCCGCAAGGCCGCCGCCCGCACCAAACACGCGGTGGTCAAGGAATACCCGGTCGGCCACTTCGACGTGTACTTCGACGACGTCTTCGAACAGGTCGTGCGCGACCAGACCGACTTCCTGGTGTCGATCCTGCGCCCCTGATCAGGCGATCGAGGTGCGGCGAAGGCCCGCGGCGGTGAAGGCGGTCATGCCGCCTTCGGCGCACCGGCCGACGTGACCCTGTCGGAGCTGGCCATCGAGTTCTTCCACCCGGTCGACGACGTCACCGTCGCCGTCATGAAACAGGGCGCAGCATCGTGATGATGCTGCGCCCCTACTGGTTTCGCGGAACCGAATCAGATGGGCTGGAAGCCCGCGCCGACGCCGCCCGCGCGGTTCACCACGTCCAGGATCACCTGGATGGGCTGGAAGTAGGCGGGCGAGTGGATCGGGTTGGCGCCGTTGGTGCACGGCACGTCGAAGTCCACCGGGCCGAGGCCGGTGAGCCTGCCCTGGTTCATGCCGACGAGCTGGTCGCCGACCACGACCGGGCCGCCGGAATCGCCCGGCTGCGAGCAGTACTGGTTGATCGAGTTGCCCTCGAGCTCACCCCACACCACACCGCAGCTGCGGCCGCTGGTCCGCCCGTCGGAGCACACGGTGGAGCCCGGCGCGGGCGCGGGGCCGAGGCCCGCCACGGTGGTCTGCCCGATCGTGCGCGTTGGCACCACCTTGGACGCATCCAGTTGCAGCACAGCGAAATCCAGGTAGTCGCCGTCGTCGGAGAAGGCGACGGTACCGATCACACCCGCGTGCAGCGCCTGCTCCGCGCCGACCTTGGCACCGGTCGACGCGCAGTGCCCGGCGGTGAGACCGACCAGCCGACCCGCGTTGTCGTGGCCGATGGCCGTGAGCGAGCAGCCGGAATTGTTGTCGAAGACGATGCCCGAACCGGCACCGAGCACCACGCTCGGATCAGCCGACACGCTGCCGACACCGGCAGACGTGGTGAGCGCCCCCGCGATGGCCGCCGCGAACGCCGCCATCCGTAGAAACTTCATCAAGTACCTTTCTCGACGTCCGCGACCGGCTATGCGTCGATGTGACGCGCATCGCGAACCCGGGCGACCGTACCGCGCCCGGGTGACACGGGGCCAGCTCAGAGATAGGAGGTGTCGTTGACCAGGCGCACCGAAGCGCCACCGTCGGGATAGAACTCGGCGATACACAGCGACGCCAGGTCCAGGTGCAACCGATACAGCAGCGAGGGGCCGACCCCGAGCGCGAGCTGCAGCAAGGTCTTGATCGGGGTGACATGACTGACCACGACGACGTTCTCGCCGGGGTACAGCGCGACCAGGTCGCGGCGCACGCTCTCGATCCGTTCGCGCACCTGGTCGAAGCTCTCGCCGCCCGGCGCGGGGATCGACGGGTCGCCGAGCCAGTCGGCGTGCAGCGCCGGATCACGCTGTGCCGCTTCGGCGAAGGTGAGTCCTTCCCAGTCGCCGAAGTCGGTCTCGATGAGCCCGTCGAGGACGCGCAGGGGTACGTCGAGTGCGGTGGCGGCGGCTTCGGCGGTGGACCGGGCGCGTTGTAGCGGTGAGCTCACGACGGCGGCGATATCACCTTTGGCGGCAAGCATTTTCGCGGCGCGATCGGCTTGTTCGCGGCCCAGCTCGGTGAGGGGCGGGTTGCCGCGACCGGAGTAGCGGCGTCGCACCGACAGCTCGGTTTGGCCGTGGCGCAACAAGAGCAGGCGCGTGGGTCGGCCGATGGCACCTGTCCAGCCCGGGGACTTGCCACCGGCCGGGGTCACGGTCACACCCGAAGTAGTCGATGCTTCGTCGCTCCTGGCGACGACGCTTGGCTCCACGTCGGCGGCAGCCCGTTCATCCGCCTCGCCGAGGGCGACCTGATCACCCGGCGTGTAGCCCGCGGCGAGGGATTCGCGGACAGTGCCGACGAGCGCGCCGTCGTCCATCGCCTCGTTCGCCAGCCGGTCGGCGTGGGAGTTCTCGGCGCGCGGAATCCAGGTGAAACTCACCCGGTCGAAACCGGCGACCAGCCGACGTGCCTGTTCGGCGAGCGGAATCATGGAGGCGTGCTTGATCTTCCAGCGGCCCGACATCTGTTCGACGACGAGCTTGGAGTCCATGCGCACCGTCACCACCCGCGCACCGAGTTCGGCCGCGGCTTCCAAACCCGCGATCAGCCCACGGTATTCGGCCACATTGTTGGTGGCGACGCCGACGTATTCCTTGCGTTCGGCCAGCACCCGCACGTGGTCGTCGGCGAAGACGACCGCGCCGTAACCGGCCGGGCCGGGATTGCCGCGTGAGCCGCCGTCGGCCTCGACGATCACCTCACGCACACCAACCGGCCCAGCGGTCACAGCCCGGATTCCTTGGTGCGCACCATGATCGCGCCGCACTCGGGACAGCGGACGACCGATTCGGGCGCGGCCTTGGCGATGCGCTGCATCTCACCCCGGTCGATCTCGATGCGGCACGCGCCGCAGCGACGGGCCTGCAGCAGGGCGGCACCGACACCGTTGGCGGCGCGCTGTTTGTCGTAGACGCCGAGCAGTTCGTCGGGGAACTGCCCGATCAGCGCCGCGCGGTCGTTCTCGCAACGGCGCTGGGCCACTTCCAGATCGGCCATCGCCTCGTCGCGCAGGCGTTCGGCATCGGCCAGGTCCTGGTCGGCCTTGCTGAGCCGGGCACCCGCGTGGTCGTGGTCGGCCGACATGGCCTCGCGCTGCTCCATCACGGTGAGCAACTCGTCCTCGAGCACCGAGCGGCGCCGTTCCAGGCTGCTCAGTTCGTGCTGGATCTCGGACAGCTGCTTGGCGGCGACGGAACCCGAGGTGAGCATGGCGCGGTCGCGGTCCTCGCGCTTGCGCACCGCCTCGACCTCACCCTCGAGTTTGCGGATGTCGCGATCCAGGTCGTCGATGCCGATCTCGACCGCGACCGCGGCGTCCTTGTAACCGTTGCGCTCGGTCGCCAGCCGCGCGACCTCCTGCTGCTCGGGCAGCGCGGTGCGCCGGTGCGCGATCCGCGTCAGCTCGGCATCGACAGCGGCGAGCTGCAACAGCTTGGACTGGACCGACGGTTCGACATTCAACGGGCACGAACTCCTGAACACGGTGGACGGATGGATCGATCAACCGTACCGCGCCCCGCGACGCGAAGACGCCATGACCCGGATCCGCGAGAGGGCGGAACCGAACGGGGGCGTGGCGCGTCCAACAGATCGTGAACCCACCCGAAACCGTGACCCTGCCGCTGAGCGGATACGTCGTCGATCCGTACATGGAGTCCGACCGGCTCCAGCTGACGGTGGACGGGCTCCTGCCGCCGGTGTGTATCCGCCACGGCGATCCCGCTGTCAGACCGAAGCGCGCCTTCCTCCGGTTCTGGGGCAGACCGGGCGCCTACCGGCCGGAGGGGTCGGGCCGGGTGCTGTGGGAGAGCGTCAAGTCGGTCCTCGCACCGCCGTGGGTGACCTATGTGAGCGAACCGTTCGCCGTCGTGAGCGCCAGCTGGCCCGAATGCGTTCGATGCGGTGAGCGCAACAACGCCAAGTACAAGCGGATGATCATCTACTTCGGCATCGCCCTCGTCCCGCTGCTGGTCGGCATCGCGTGGATGACGATCCATGCCTCGGCGTTCGCGTTCCTCACCTGTGTGATCTCCGCGCTGGTGATCTTTCCGCTCGCGTTGTTCGCTTGGCCCGCGGTGTTCGCGAAGGACGAGCGGTACCTCGAGGCGGAGCTGGCGCCGGACGGGAGCCGATTGACCCTGCGGGCGCACCCGAACTTCGTGGCCGCCTGGGGCCGGCGCTGACCAGGCGTCAGCCGGTGACCGTCCACGGGTCGGTGCGCAGGGTGGACACCCGGGTGGTGAGGCCGGGCAGCGCGCGGGTGACGACGGATTCGGCCTGGGCGCACCAGGGGAATTCGGTGGCCCAGTGGGCGGCGTCCACGAGGGCGGGGCCGCCTCGGCGCAGGTGTTCGTCGACCGGGTGGTGACGCAGGTCGGAGGTGAGGTAGGCATCGACACCCGCGCGGATCGCGGCGCCGAGGTAGGAGTCGCCCGCGCCGCCGCAGACGGCCACGCGCTCGATGACACGGTCGGGGTCACCGGCGGCCCGCACGCCCCAGACTGTGCGCGGCAGGCCATTGCCCACTCGTTCGGTGAACTCGCGCAGGGTCTCGGGTTCGGCGAGTTCACCGATGCGGCCGATGCCGAGGGATGAGGGCAGGGGCGCACATTCGGTGACGTGGTAGGCCGGTTCCTCGTACGGATGGGCGGCGCGCAGGGCCGCCAACACCGCTCGGCGCGCCGACGGCGCCGCGACGACCTCGACCGCGTCCTCGGTGACGGTCTCGACGGTGCCGATCGCGCCGATGGCCGGGTTCGCGCCGTCGACCGGTAGGAACTGGCCGGTGCCTGCGGTGTACCAGGCCGCCTCGCGGTAGTCACCGAGCGCCCCCGCACCGGCCGCGAACAGCGCCGACATCAGGGCGGCGGTGTGCGTCTGCGGCACCTGGACGACCCATTTGTCCATCGAGGCAACGGGTTTGGGGTCGAGCGGGCCGGTGACGGTGAGACCGACGGCGGCGGCGAGCGCGTCGGAGACACCGGGGTCGGCGGAATCGGCGTTGGTGTGCGCCGAGAACAGGGCGCAGTCCGCACGGATGAGCCGGTGCAGCAGAGCGCCTTTCGGTGTATCCGCGGCGACGCTGTCGACACCGCGCAACAGCAGCGGGTGGTGCACGACCAGCGCCTGCGCGCCCCACGCGATCGCCTCGTCCACGACGGCGGCGGTGGCGTCGACGGCGAACAGCACCTTCGAAACCTGTTGTGCCGGATCACCACACACCAGGCCGACCGAATCCCACGATTCGGCCAGCTTCGGAGGGTACGCCGCGTCGAGTACCCCGATCAGTTCGGCCAGGTCGGTCACCGCCGCCTCCTTCGCTCCGCTGGAAAATGCTCGATCATGCCAGGTTCGAGACTTGGCGCGGGCACCCGCGGGGATCGGCATCACCACAGCGCGGCTCGCAACCCGTCGATCAATTGCTCCACCTCGTCGCGACCGCGCACGGCGAGGCGCAGGTGGTCGGGGCCGAGCCCGGGAAAGGTGTCGGCGCGGCGAACCGCGATACCACGGTCGGTGAGGTGCTTGCGGACCAGCGCGCCGTCGGTCACGTGCAGCAGCAGGAACGGCCCGGTCGCCGGGGTGTGCACGTCGATGCCGAGGGCGGTGAGGCGATCGATCATCGCGTCGCGGTCGGTGGCGATGCGGTCGGCGAGGCGACGGGACGCGGCGACGGCCGCCGGTTCGGCGGTGGCACGGATCGCCTCGAGTTGCAGGGTGCCCAGCGGCCAGTGCGGGCGTCCGCTGGACAGCCGCGCCAGGACCTGAGGGTCACCGAGGACATAGCCGCAGCGCAGCCCGGCGAGCGCCCAGGTCTTGGTCAGGCTGCGCAGCACCAGGATGTCCGGGGCGGCCAGTCCGGCCAGTGATTCGGGCTCACCATCGATGACGCCGACAGCGGCAGCCCGGCCTTCCCGAGCCGACGCCGGGAGACCTCCCGGGGCGGGCAGCACACCACCATCCGCGCCGCGCTTACCGATCGGGGGTTGCGTGTTCGGCGAGACAGCGAGAGCACGGAGGTGGGCGACCGCGTCGGCGAAAGCTTCGTCGACGACGACTATGCGGCCCGGGCGACGCAGCTGCTGAATGGTCTCGGCGGGGTGCAAGATCGAGGTGGGGTTGGTGGGGTTACCGAGGACTACGAGGTCTGCTTCTTCCGGCACCGCGTCGGGGTCGAGGGTGTACGGGCGGTCGAGGATCACCCGGGCCACCGGGACGCCCGCCTCACGCAGGGCCAGTTCCGGCTCGGTGAAGGACGGGTGGACGACGGCGGCCAGTCGCGGTCGCAGGCGGGGCAGCATCGCGAAGCCCTCGGCGGCGCCGCCGAGCAGCAGGACCTCGTCGGGCGCGCGGCCGTGGCGGGCGGCGACGGCGGCGCGGGTGGCCAGTTCCTCGTCGGCGTCGGGGTAGCGGCCGAGGTCGGTGAGGCGGGCGGCGAGCCGATCGCGCAGCCAGGCGGGCGGGGCGACGCCCTGCACGTTCACCGCGAAATCGAGCATGCCCGGGCGCGCTTCCACGTCGCCGTGGTGGCGCAGCATCGCGGGGTCGACCGAGTCCTCGAACACAACTGAACACCCTACGTGGCGCCGCCGCGGCCCCACCGGCGACAATGGGACCCGTGGGAGAGCTGCACGTGACCTTCGTCTGCACAGGGAACATCTGTCGGTCGCCGATGGCGGCGAAGATGTTCGAAGCGCATCTGTACCGTGCCGGTCTGGCGAACCGGGTAAGAGTGAGCAGCGCGGGCACCGGCTCGTGGCACGTGGGCGACCCCGCCGACCCGCGCACCGCCGCCACCCTGCGCCGCGCCGGATACGCCGCCGAACACATCGCGGCCACCTTCGGTGACGAGCATCGCGACGCGGACCTGATCGTCGTGCTCGACACCAGCCACGACCGCGAGCTGGCCCACCGGGGCGTGCCGACCGAACAGCGTCGGCTGCTGCGCAGCTTCGACCCCACCGCCGACGGCGTGGACGTCCCCGACCCCTACTACGGCGACCAGACCGACTTCGACCTGGTCCGCGACCAGATCGAGGCCGCCGTGCCCGGCCTGCTCGACTGGGTACGCGCCGAGCTAGAGGCCCGCGACACCGCCACCGCGCGACGCTGATGCGCAAACTCACCTTCCTGCTGCGCCCGAGCTGGCTGATCCTCGCCCTGGTCGTCGTCGCGTTCGCGTACCTGTGCTTCACGATCCTTGCGCCTTGGCAGCTGAACAAGAACACCAGCACCGAGCACCGCAATCAGCTGATCGCCGACTCCGTGCAGGCCGACCCGGTCGCCGTCACCGACATCCTCGCCGGTGATCCCACCACCCACACCGAGTGGCGCAAGGTGACCGCCACCGGCACCTTCCTGCCGGATTCCACCGTGCTGGTGCGTCTGCGTCACCTCGACGGCGCCCCCGGGTACGCGGTCCTCGCCGCGTTCCGCCTCGACGACGGCCGCACGCTGCTGGTCGACCGAGGTCTCGTCGCCGCCGTCGACGGCACCCGCCCACCCGAGATCGCCGAAGCACCCGTCGGCGCCCAGCGCATCGAAGCGCGAGTGCGCGCCTCCGAAGGCGTCGTTCCCGACAAGGCACCGAGTACGCAGGACGGGTTCCGGCAGGTGTACACGATCGACACCGCCCAGGAATCCACCGTGCTTGGTACCCCGCTGACGCCCATCCCGACCGGTACCGACAAGGGCGGTTACCTCCAGCTCGCCGAAAACCAGCCGGGGGCGTTCACACCCGTTCCCCTCCCCCAGCTGGACGCGGGCCCCTACCTCTCCTACGGACTGCAGTGGCTGGCATTCGGTGTGATGGCGCCGCTCGGCCTCGGCTATTTCGTCTTCGCCGAAATGCGGGCTCGTCGTCGTGAGCGCGGCGAAGCCGTCCCTGACGTCACCGATCAGCCCGCCGAGACATCCGAGGCGAGCACGACGGAGGCCCGCCTGGCCGATCGATACGGCCGCACCCGCTGACAGTCCGGCGCCCGTCCCGCACGCTCACCGGCGCAGCGACGCCACCGCCGCGCTGAGAACGACAGCTCCGATCTGCACCGCCTCCGACATCCGGACGGCCCGGCGCAGATCCTCGGTTCCCGGCGACCGGCCACTGCCGAGAGTCGGCCGCAGCTCCGCCCCGTAGCGGTACTGCGTGCGGCCGCCGAGTCGCACCCCGAGCGCCCCGGCCATCGATGCCTCGACCACTCCCGCGTTGGGGCTCGGATGCTTGCGCGCGTCCCGGCGCCAGGCCTGCCAGGCCTGCCCGGGGCTCCCGCCGACCAGCGGCGCCGAGACCACCGTGAGCAATCCGGTGATCCGAGCGGGCACCAGATTCGCGACATCATCGGTGCGGGCGGCGGCCCAGCCGAAGCGCAGGTAGCGCTCGTTCCGATACCCGACCATCGCGTCGAGCGTGTTCACCGCCCGGTACCCGAGCAGCCCGGGCACTCCGGCGACCGCACCCCACAGCAGCGGTGCGACGGCGGCGTCGGAGGTGTTCTCGGCGACGGATTCCAGTGCGGCGCGGGCCAATCCGTCGGCGTCGAGGACGGAGGGGTCGCGGCCACACAGCGACGGCAGCAGCGTGCGGGCACCGTCGACATCGCCCGCGTCGAGCCGGTCGGCCATGGCGTGGCCCGCTCGTGCCAGGCTGCGCCCGCCGAGCACCGTCCACGTCGCCAGCGTCGTCGCCAGCAGCCCGCCCCGCGCCGCCACCGTGCCGAGCGCGACGACCGTCCCGACCGCCACGGCCTCGTGCCCGATCCCCGCCCGGTGGGTGTTCGCGTAGGTCCACCGTTCCAAGGCCGCCGCAGCCGTCCCGAACCCGGCTACCGGATGCCACCGGCGCGGATCGGCGAGAACGCGGTCGAGCGCGAAACCGAGCAGCAGTCCAGCGGCGGTCGAAATCCCCTTGTGCACCGGGCGAGGTTAGCCGGTCGGCGCTGATGTCACACCGGATGCGTCCGCTTCGTCGTCCTCGTGACAGCATCTGGCGCACCCGCCCACTCTCGACCGAACGGCTGGCACCATGACCGACACAGCGAACCTCGACGGCGCCGGACTGGCGCGCCGTTTCGAGGAGCACCGCGCCTACCTGCGCAGGCTCGCCTACAGCACCCTCGGCAGTCTGGCCGACGCCGAGGACGTGGTGCAGGAGGCGTGGCTGCGGCTGCACCGTCAGCACGCGGCGGGCAGAACGGGTGAGATCGACAATCTGCGCGCCTGGCTCACCACCGTCACGGGCAGACTCGCCCTCGACCAGCTCGGGTCCGCGCGGGCCCGCCGCGAACAGTACGTCGGCGAGTGGTTGCCGGAACCGGAGGTCAGCACCATGGACGACCCAGCCGACCGCGTCACCCAGGACGAGCGGGTCACCACCGCCCTGCTGGTCGTGCTCGAATCGCTCTCGCCCGCCGAGCGCACGGCCTTCGTGCTCCAGGACGTGTTCGGGATGTCGGGCCCGGAGGTCGCCGAGGTGGTCGGGCGCACCCCGGCCGCCGTACGTCAGCTGGCTTCGCGGGCCCGTAAGCACGTGGAGAGCGGCACACCGCGTTTCCCGGCCTCACCCGCCGAACAGGAGAAGGTCGTTTCGGCGTTCGCCCTGGCCTGGCGCTCGGGTGACCTGAGTTCGCTGCTCGGCGTGCTGGACGAGAAGGTGGTGCTCACCGCCGACGGCGGCGGCAAGGTGCCCGCGATCCGCCAGCCCGTGCGCGGCGCCGAACTCATCGCCAAGATGCTGCTCGGCTGGTATCACGCGCCGTCGGCGACCGCTGCCTGGGGCCGCGCGGTGCTGGTCAACGGCGCGCCGGGACTCGTGGTGTTCGACGGCACCCATATCGGGGTGTTCTCGTTCGTCGTCGACGACGGCCGCATCGTCGCCATCAACGTCGTCCGCAATCCCGACAAGCTGCGCGACCTGCCGACGGCGGGCGCGCCCGACTGGTACATGGGTCGCACCGAGGACTAGACCCCGAGCGAATACCCGTGCGCGGCAGCGACTTCCGCCGACAGCAGCTTGCCGTCGACCGCCGTGAGCCCCGCCGACAACCCCGGGTCGGCAGTGCACGCTCCGCGCCAGCCGTTGTCGGCGATGGCCAGGGCGTAGGGCAGTGTCGCGTTGGTGAGCGCGACGGTGGAGGTGTGTGGGACCGCGCCGGGCATGTTCGCGACACAGTAGAACAGCGAATTGCCCACGGGGAAGGTGGGATCGGCGTGCGTCGTCGGCCGGGTGGACTCGAAGCAACCGCCCTGGTCGACGGCGATGTCGACGAGCACCGACCCCGGCCGCATCCGCGCCACGAGCTCGTCGGACACCAGCTTCGGCGCCTTCGCCCCTGGTACCAGCACCGATCCGATCACCAGATCGGCGGCGAGCACCGCCTTCTCGATCTCGAGCGCGTGGGAGGCGAGGGTACCGACCCGACCGGCGAACCGGGCGTCGAGTGCGCGCAGCCGCGCCAGATTCGTATCGAGCACACTCACCCGCGCGCCCATCCCCATCGCGACGCTCGCCGCGTTCGTGCCCGCCACGCCGCCACCGAGCACCACCACGTCGGCGGGCCGGACACCTGGCACGCCGCCGAGCAGCACACCGCCCCCGCCCATCGGCGCCATCAGGTGATACGCACCGACCTGAGCGCCGAGTTTGCCCGCCACTTCGCTCATCGGCGCCAGCAGCGGCAGCGAACCGTCGGCGGCCCGGACCGTCTCGTAGGCGATGGCGGTGGTCCCCGAGGACAGGATCGCGTCGGTGCACTCCTTCGACGCGGCGAGATGCAGATACGTGAACAGCACCTGCTCGCGCCGCATCAGCGGATACTCCTGCGCGATGGGCTCTTTCACCTTCAGCACCAGATCGGCTTCGGCCCACACCTGTTCGGCGTCTACCGCGATCCGCGCACCGGCGGCCCGGTAATCGTCGTCGGCGAAGCCCGAGCCGACGCCCGCGCCCGCCTGCACGAGCACCTCGTGCCCGTGGGCGGCGAGTTCCGCGGCCCCCGCGGGCGTAAGCGCCACCCGGAATTCTTGCGGTTTGACCTCCGTCGGAACACCGGAAATTACGCCCGTTGCCGTCATCAACCCAGACTAGATCCTGTTTCGACGGGCCGTGGTCGAATCCGGCGCGTGTCGATACGGGCTACGCGCGCCCGCCCTGCCCGGCCTCGACGCGTAGAGCGATAATCACCGCATGATCATCAAGGTGACCGGGTTCGCTCCCGAGATCGACGAGTCAGCATGGATCGCGCCGAACGCGACCGTGATCGGACGGGTGCGTCTGGACGCCGAGGTCGGCGTCTGGTACTCGGCGGTTCTGCGCGGGGACCTCGAACAGATCACGGTCGGCGCGCGCACCAACATCCAGGACGGGTGCGTGCTGCACGCCGACCCGGGTTTCCCACTCACCGTCGGCTCCGGTGTGTCGGTGGGACACAACGCGATTCTGCACGGCTGCACCATCGGCGACGACGTGCTCGTCGGCATGGGCGCCACGGTGCTCAACGGTGCGGTGATCGGCGCGGGCACGCTGATCGCGGCCAACGCGCTCATCCCCGAGGGCGCCCGGATTCCGCCCGGCTCGCTGGTCGCGGGTGTGCCGGGGAAGGTGCGTCGAGAGCTCACCGAGGCCCAACAGGACGGCATCAAACTCAATGCCGCTGTGTACCTCCACAATCTGGCCACCCATCGAGACGCCGAGATCTTGTGACGCATCACACTGAGCAAATGACCATTAGGGAAACCTGATAGCATTTGACCTGCGTATCGCGACCGGTCCACCGAGTCTGAGGGTCGGCACCGGTACGCGGGGCAGGAGGTATCACGGTGGCATACGCGCAAGTAGGTGTGCACCGATCCGGGGGCAGACTCAGCGTGGCCGATATCGCGGCACAACCAGGCGGTATCGAGGCACTCCGGTGCCGTGTTCACGAACTCCGTTCCCGGGGTGTGCATTTCGCGGCGAACGCGATCGAGCAGGAGATGGTCGCGCTGGATCTCCCAGCACGGGGATAATGGGCTGATGCCCACTGTCTCGACCATCCTCGCGCGAATCCTGGAAAAGCCCGTCACCGACGGGGAGAAGCTGCTCGACAGCGCGCTGTCGGCGTTTCTGGATTTCGGGATCAAACGGACAAGCATGGGCGAGATCGCGCGCCGCGCCGGGATCAGCCCGGCCACGCTGTACCGCCGCTTCGAATCCAAGAACGACCTGGTGGAAGCGGTCGGCGTGCGGGAGGCGCAGCGCTATGTCGGCGAGATCGACGAGCGGGTGCGGGCGGTCACCGAGCCCGAGGACCGCCTGGTCGAGATCTTCGTCGCCTTCGTCACGACCATCGCGGGCAACGAACTGCTGCGAAGACTGCTCGGCACCGAGCCGGAGATGATCCTGCCCAAACTCACCACCGACGCCGGACCCATCCTGGCGGTCGGGCGTGAATACCTCGCCGAGAAGCTGCGCGAGGTGCAGGGCGGCTCCCCCGATTTCGACCCGGACCTGGTCGCCGAGATCATGGCGCGGCTCGCCTTGTCGCTGGCGCTCACGCCCGACGGATTGATCCCACTCGACGATGCCGAGGCCGGGCGGGAATTCGCGCGCCGCACCCTGCTGCCGATGGTGGGTGTCCGCTCCACCTACTGAGCAGGCACCCCGAAGGCCGCGGCGACCGCTTCGTCGACGGCGGCGTCGGCCGCGGCCACGCCGTCTTCCAGAACACCACGCACGCGACGCACGACCTCGACGGCCGCCGGGCTCCTCGGGTCGGGCAGGGGCAGCCGGGCGACATACTGGGTGATCCAGCGTCGCCTGCCCGAATACAGTCGATTTCCGCAGACCGCGTCGTAGAAGCGCAGGCCGAGCGTCGAATTCGCCACGCCCATCAGCAGATACGCCAGGTCGGTCGCCGACTCCCCCGTGTCGAGGTCGGTCAGCGAGATCCAGTAGCAGTCGCCGTTGACGACGGCGCCGGAGCGGTCGAGGGCGAAGCGGGGGCGTTCGCTGATGTCGGGGAAGACGAGTTTCGGCGCGCCCCACAGGTGTGGACGCTGCGGCACCCAGATCTCGAACCACTTCCGACCGCCGTCGAGCACGTAACGGCGACCGGACAGCACCTTCTCATGGGTGCGCAGATACTGGGCGGCACAGGGGAACTCGTCGAGGTCGATCGGCGTTCGACGGGTCCGCCGCAGGTCGTAGGGATAGAGAACCCTGGTCCCCCGGCGCCGGTCGATCTGCCACGGTTCGAGGTCATGATGAGTGATCAAGGGCTGCAACAGTTCCCGCTCGGGCGTGGGGTCCACGTCGTCCCAGCGATCGGAGATGAACACGCGATCGGCGGTGGTCTTGATACCCACCCGGATCCGCGCCGTGTCCCCGAATGTGCGCCAGGTGCGGTCCGCGATCTCGTCGAGCCAGCGGTCGACGCACGGGCGCGACATCCGCCAGGCCGTTTCACCGTGCGCGCTCTCGCCGACCGCTGACGGTTGCCGCACGAAACCGTTGCCCGCGAGCTCACCGATCTCCACCGCGAACGTCCGCCCGCCGACACCGACCGAGCAGTCCGTCGCTCCCGCAAGCGCTTCGAACAGGTCTGTGCCGCAGCCTGTTTCGGGTAGTGGATGCTCGTAGACCGAGACGTACCGGCAGCCGACCGAGATGGTGTCGTCGCCGGGGATCGCACGATCATGCGCGACGCTGTCGGCCGGTCGGGTGGCGATCGTGATCGCGGGGAGGACGGCGGCGGAGAAGAGTTTGGTGTCACCGAGGTCGTAGAGTTCGACGGGGGTCAGATCGGCGGTCAGGATTCGACGCAGGTTCGCACCCGCTCGGGTGGTGAGAAATCTGTTGGCACAGAGCAATCCGAGCACGCCACCAGGGGCGAGCAGACGTGGGGCGAGCGCGACGAACGGGTGGGTGAGGTCGATGCGTCCGCGCAACCCGAACCGTCGACTGAGCTGTTGCGCGGCGGCCCCACCGAGCTGCTGTGTGCGCACATACGGCGGATTGCTGATGATCAAGTCGAAGCAGCCCCGCGCCAGGCGCGGCGCCTTCATCAGGAAGTCGCCTGCCCGGTAGTCGATCTCGACGCCCTCGCGGTCGGCCCGTGCCGCCGCCTCGGCAACAGCGGCACGATCGAGGTCGTATCCGGCGAGCCGGACCGCGACCTCCGGCGCGCTGGACGTCACCTCGCGATGCACCGCGAGCAGCAACTCCCCGTCCCCACAGGCCGGGTCGAGCACCCGCAGTTCGGCACCGCGCGGGGCGTGCAGCAGTGCCCGGCGCGCCAGAAACCGGGCGAGTTCCGGCGGGGTGTAGTGCCTGCCGTGCCGTTTGCGCTCCCGAGCGTCAGGGGCCTGCGAAGCCATGCGTCCGATTCTGCCCCGCACCGCGCCGGATCGGCGGCAGGCACGGCACCCGCTGGTGGCACGATCTTCGTGTCGCGCGTGGGTTCCGCGGCCGTGCCCCAACTGCTAAGTTGGTCTCAAAATGAGACCAGTTCTCACGACCTACTGAGGGAGCCGCGCGATGGCGCCGACCGAGAATCCCGATTTCGCCGCCCTGCGACGCCTGGCCGACGAACGCTGGACCTGCCGCCAATTCAAGCCGGATCAGGTCGACCGCACCACGATCGAACAACTCCTCGCCCTCGGCCAGCGCACACCGTCGTGGTGCAACACCCAGCCCTGGCAGGTCGTCGTCACCGCGGGCGAAGGCACCGACCGGTTCCGCAAGGAGCTGCTGGCCCACATCCAGACCTCGGCCACCGCGCCGGACTTCGAGTTCCCCGCCGCCTACGAGGGCATCTACCGGGAACGGCGGCGCGCCTGCGGGTTCCAGCTCTACGACAGCCTCGGCATCGTCAAAGGCGACCACGAGAAGACCATGCGCCAGATGGTGCGCAATTTCGAGCTCTTCGACGCTCCGCACGTCGCGATCGTCACCTCCGAGGCCGACCTCGGCGTATACGGCGCCATCGATTGCGGGCTGTGGCTGGAGAACTTCCTGCTCGGCGCCCAGGCCCTCGGTCTCGGCGCGGCACCGCAGGCCGCCCTCGCCTCCTACTCGCCCTTCATCCACGAGTACTTCGGCATTCCCGACACCCGCAAGGTCGTCTTCGGCGTCTCCTTCGGTTACCCCGACGCCGACCACCCCGTCAACGGCTTCCGCACCGCCCGAGCTCCCCTCGACGACCAGGTCACCTGGCACACCTCCTGATCCAGGTATCCGATCAGACGATGCCGGTGAGGCCGGGGCCCGCCTGCGGTTCGATATCGCGGGCGGTGACCTCGGCCTGACACGTGTCGCAGGTGAGGTGGACGTGGGCTTCGCCGGTGCAGGCGCGGTGGCGGTATTCGACCGGAGGGCCCTCGGGTGCCATGTAGGTGTCGCCCCAGTCGCGGATGGCCATCAGGACCGGGTAGATGGCGTGGCCTTTGGCGGTGAGACGGTACTCCTCGTAAGCGCCATCGTCGACGGGACGTTTGACGAGGATCTCGTGTTCGACGAGACGATCGAGCCGGTCGCGCAGGCGGCTGCGGGAGATGCCGAGCGCGCTCTGGAAGGCGTTGAACCGGCGGACACCGGCGAAGCAGTATTTCAGGATCAGCAGGGTCCACCGGTCGCCGAGGATCACCAGGGGCCGCGTGATGGAACACGGGACATCGGCAAGCTCCTCATAACGCACCCTGCCATTATGCGCCGCGCCACCACGACCGCACGCGCACAACGAACGGCCCCCGCCTCGTCGAACGGGGCGGCGGCCGGATCGATTCACCTCACAGCGGGATGTTCTTGTGGTGGCTCTTGCGGGCCGGTGCCGAGGCCAGCGCCGCGGCCAGGGTGCTGCGGGTCTTGGCCGGGTCGATCACCTCGTCGACCACGCCGATCGCGACGGCGCGTTCCACCCCGCCCGCGATCTGCTCGTGCTCGGCGGTGAGCCGCTCGTGCAGCGCCTCACGCTCGTCCTCCGGTGCGGCGGCCAGAGCCTTCTTGTGCAGAATGCCGACCGCGGCCTTGGCGCCCATCACGGCGACCTCCGAACCGGGCCAGGCGAACACGGCCGTGGCACCGAGGGCACGCGCGTTCATCGCGATGTAGGCGCCGCCGTAGATCTTGCGGGTCACCAGGGTGACGCGCGGAACGCGGGCCTCGGCGAAGGCGTGCAGCAGCTTGGCACCGCGACGCACCACGCCCTCGAGTTCCTGGCCGACACCGGGCAGGTACCCGGGGACGTCGGTGACCACGATCAGCGGAATGCCGAACGCGTCGCACAACCGCACGAAACGTGATGCCTTCTCGGCACTTTCGGAGTTCAGGCAACCACCCAGACGCAGCGGGTTGTTGGCGAGCACACCGACGGTGCGTCCACCGAGACGGCCGAGACCGGTCACCATACTGCGCGCGTAACCACCCTGCAGCTCCTCGAACGACGACTCGGTCGTGCCGTCGGGCGACTCCACGTTGTCGAGCAGCTCGTGGATGATCGGCTTCACGTCGTAAGCGCGCTTGGCCGACTCCGGCATCATCGCCTTGAGGTCGACATCGCCGTGCGCGGCCGCGACCAGGTCGAATTCGCCCTGCTCGGCGAACATCGACACCAGTCTGCGGGCCCGGTGCAGCGCGTCGGCCTCGTCGTCGGCGGCGATGTGGCAGACGCCGGACTTCTTGAAGTGTGTGATGGGACCACCGAGGGTCGCCATATCGACGTTCTCGCCGGTCACCGAGCGGACCACGTCGGGGCCAGTGACGAACACGCGACCCTCCGGCGCCATGATGACCACGTCGGTCAGCGCGGGGCCGTAGGCGGCGCCACCGGCGGCGAAGCCGAGCACCACCGAGATCTGGGGAACGAGCCCGGACGCGCGGACCATGGCCTCGAAGACCAGTCCGACCGCGTGCAACGCCTCGACACCCTCGGCCAGGCGTGCGCCACCGGAGTGCCACAGGCCGACGACGGGGATGCCGGATTCGATGGCGGTGTCGATCGCGTCGACGATGTGTTTGCAGCCCTCGACACCCATCGCACCACCCATGACGGTGGCGTCGGAGCAGTAGGCGACGGTGCGCACACCGTCGACCTCGCCGATCGCGGCGAGCACGCCGGAGCGGTCGCGGGGGTGCAGCGGCAGGATCGTGCCGGGGTCGAAGAAGCGCTGGAGCCGGCCGAGCGGGTCACGCGGGTCGGTCACCGAGTCCTGAAACGCGGGAGCAATGATCGTCATCGCGTCCACTCCTACCTTCGTTGTCGAAATTCTCTCGGCCTCCGCCGGATCACGGCGGAGGGTCGAACCATTCAGTTGGTCGACCCCCCACCGGGAAATCCGTGCGATCAGGCCCGACCGAAGGCGAGCGCGACGTTGTGCCCACCGAAGCCGAAGGAGTTGTTGATCGCGTACTCGATTTCCTGGCGACGGGCTTCCCCGTGCACCACATCGAGATCGATCTCCGGATCCTGGTTGTCCAGATTCAGCGTCGGCGGAACGATGCCGTCCCGAATCGCGAGCACGGTGAGCACCGACTCGAGGGCGCCGACGGCACCGATCGAGTGACCGAGTGCCGACTTCGGCGCGTACACCGAAGCGTGGTTACCCACCGCCAAGTTGATCGCGTTCGCCTCGGCGGTGTCGCCGATGGGGGTCGCGGTCGCGTGGGCGTTGATGTGGGTGATGTCCTGCTTGGTCAGACCAGCGGACTGGATCGCGCGGGTCATCGCCCTGGCCGCACCGGTGCCCTCGGGGTCGGGAGCGACCAGGTGGAAACCGTCGGACGTGATGCCCGCACCGAGCAGACGCGCGTGGATGGTGGCACCGCGAGCCTTCGCGTGCTCCTCGGTCTCGATCGTCATGAGCGCGCCCGCTTCACCGAAGACGAAGCCGTCGCGATCCTTGTCGAACGGACGCGAAGCACCCTTGGGATCGTCGTTGCGCGTGCTCATCGCCCGCATCATGGAGAACGCCGCGATCGGCACGGAGTCGATGAAACCCTCGACGCCGCCGGTGACGACCATGTCGGCGTCACCCATCACGATCATCCGCCACGCGTTGGCGATGGCCTCCGAACCCGACGAGCACGCCGAGACCGGAGTGACCACTCCCGCCCTGGCCTTCAGCTCGAGACCGACGACAGCGGACGGACCGTTCGGCATGACCATCTGAACAGCCAGCGGCGAGATCTTGCGATAGCCGCCGTTCTTCAGCTTGTCGACCGAGTCGATCAGCGCGTCGCCGCCACCGAGGCCGGTTCCGATCGCGACGCCCAGGCGGTCGTGGTCGACCTCCGGGCTGCCCGCGTTCTTCCACACCTCGCGACCGAGCACGGTCGCCAGGCGCTCGACATACGCCATGCGGCGGATCTCGACCCGGCTCAGGAGGGTGTCGGGGCTGACTTTCAGGTGACCGCCGATACGCACCGGCAGGTCGTATTCCTCGATGAAGGAATCCTCGAGAACGTCGATTCCGCTCTCACCGTTGAGGAGTCCCTTCCACGTCGCATCGACATCACCCGCGATCGACGTGGTCGCAGCCATGGAGGTGACGACGACGTTGGGGAAATTCCCGTTCAAGGTGGAAGGAGTGGTCACTGGTTCAGCCTCTATTCGGCGTCGAACTTGGCCTTGAGCTCCGCGGCGGCGTCGGAGTTCTCCGCCTCGAGCTTCTGGATGTAGGAGACAGCGTCACCCACGGTCTTCAGGCTGGCCAGATCCTCGTCGGGGATCTTGACGCCGTACTTGTCCTCGGTCTGCACAGCGATCTCGACCATGGACAGCGAGTCGATGTCCAGGTCGTCGACGAAGGACTTCTCGATGGTCACCTCGGAGGGTTCGATACCCGTAACCTCTTCGATGATCTTGCCGAGTTCTTCGACGATCTGTTCCTGGGTCAGAGCGGCCACTTTGGTGGCTCCCTTCTTGTTTCTCATTTGTAGGGTCTTGAACAGCCGACGCACTTCGTCGTGCGCGACCGCCGGGGGAAAGCTAGCCCGCGGAGGTGAGTCCGGCCAACGCGGGGAGGTCTTCGGGAGTCTTGAGGGCGAGGTTGGGGGTGCCCTTGAGTTCCCGCTTGGCGATGCCGACCAGGGTGCCCGCCGGTGGCAGTTCGGCCACCGCCGAGACGCCCGCGGCGCGGACGGTCTCGGTGCACAGGTCCCAGCGCACGGGACGGGTGACCTGCGCGGCGAGCTTGTCGATCGCGTCGGCGCCCGAGGTGACCGGTTGTCCGTCGAAGTTCGACAGCAGGGTCCGGATCGGGTCGCTCGGCGAGATCTGGGCGATGGCATCGGCGACAGCTGCCTGTGCCGGGGCCATGAAAGCGGTGTGGAACGCACCGGCGACGGGCAATGCGCGGACCCGTGCCTTCTCCGGCGGGTTCGCGGCGAGCTCCGCCAGAGCTTCCAGGCGGCCCGCCGCGACGATCTGGCCGACCGCGTTGCGGTTGGCCGGGACGAGATCGAGTTCGGCGAGCCGTGCGAGCACGGTGGCTTCGTCGCCACCGAGCACCGCGGACATGCCGGTCGGTTCCTGCGCACACGCCTTGGCCATCTCCCGACCGCGAATGGCGGCCAGGCTGACGGCCTCGTCGGAGGTGATGACGCCCGCGACGGCGGCCGCGGCGAATTCGCCGACCGAATGTCCGGCGACGATCGTATCCGCGGGAAGGGTTTCGGGGGCGATTTCGGCGAACGCCAGCAGTGCGGCCGCGACGACCAGCGGCTGGGTCACCGAGGTGTCGACGATCTCCTCCGCCGTCGCGGTGGTGCCGAGACGGACCAGGTCGAGGCCTGCGGCCTTCGACCACAGCTCGAGGCGATCAGCCGCACCGGGGAGTGCGAGCCAGGGCGTGAGCATGCCGGGTGTCTGGGACCCCTGTCCAGGGGTGAACAACGCGATCACCCCCTAAGAAAACACTGTGACCCCCGCCGCACGAGATGTCGGCGCGAATGAAGGTTTGGAACGGGTTTTGTAGGGGTCCCACAAAATCCGAGGTGGGGCGTCCGGATCGACCGATTCCCGAATCGCGTTACAGGGGGTCCTGAGCCAGTGAGGTTGGCGGGGTTTCCGTGACAGAAGGTGACGATTCGTTATGCGTTCGTGTCAAACGGCCCACTGTGGCCGCGATCCGGAGCACATACGCGTCGCGCGGGTTGAGCGGATCACGTCCGGTCACCTCCCCGATTCGCTTGAGGCGATACCGGACAGTATTTGGATGGACGTACAGCTGACGCGCGCACGTTTCTACTGCTCCACCACAATCCAGGTAGGCGTCCAATGTGTCGGACAACGAAGATCCGGCCGACGCCAACGGGAGGACAACATACTCGTTCAACGCTTCTATCGCAGCTCTATCGCCCAGCAGGGCCCGTTCCGGCAACAACTCCGCCGCGTGAACGGGCCTTGGCGCGCCCCGCCAGCCGACGACGGCCTCCATTCCGGCCAAAGCCTCGATGGCGGAGGCGTGCGCGGCGCCTAGGGTGCGCATGGTCGGGCCGATCACCACCGGACCGTCGGAGAACACCTCGGCGAGCAGATCCGACAGGAACGGCGAACCGATCCCCGCATCGCCCAGGTGCCCGCTGACCACCATCACCAGCCGCGCGCCCTGCACCACCGCGAGCGCGGCGCGGCCGTGCCTGGTCGCGATGGTGTGCACCGCCCCGACCGTCGACACGCCCTGATCCTGCGGTGGGGTGCCGACGAGGACGGTGGCCGGTGCGGTGGCGTCCCAGTTCAACGTGGCCGCCCGCGAGAGCATGTCCGGGCCCGTGTCCCCGCGCACCACCGCGTCGACCACCAGCGCCTCCAGGCGGGTGTCCCAGGCGCCGCGCGACTCCGCCGCGCTGGCGTACACCGAGGCGGCCGCGAAACCGAGCTCGCGCCCGTATCGCAGCACCGCCTCGGTGAGCGCGACCAGCTGCCGGTCGTTGCGGGCGAGGGCGGGCAGCCACTGTTCGAAGAAGTCCATGGCCACCCGGACCATGTCCACGGTCTGGCGCAGCGTGAGCCGCCGCGCCAGATCCTGCGGAATCACCTGGAAGGCGTCCAGGCTGAAGCGGATGTCGGATTCGGGATCCTGCAACCACTCCAGGAAGTTCACCACCGCGGTCTGCACCAGCATCTGGACGCCTGCCCGCTGGGCGGCGTCCAGATCGGCGAAGAACGGCAGCCGGTCCTGCATCGCGCCGACCGCCTCGGTCGACAGCCGACCCGAGAACTGCTTGACCCGTCGTAGCAGCGTGTCGGGCAGCGGGTCACGGGTCTGCCGGTTCGGGGACAGTGCCCCGGTCGGCAGGTAGACCTCGTGCGTGCTTGTGCCCTCGGTGATCCGACGGGGCCGCGGCGGTTTGCGCTCCACAGTCCAATAGTCCGCTACGCCAGTTCCTCCGGTGCGTCCGCACTCGGCTTCGGCGCGGCGGACACATCGTCGATGCGGTATTTCGCGGCCGCGTCCACGGCCTTGGACTTGTCGAACGTACCGTCCTTCACCAGGCCTTCGAGCACCGCTACCACGATCGACTGCGCGTCGACATTGAACACCCGGCGGGCGGCCGGACGGGTGTCGGAGAAACCGAACCCGTCGGTGCCGAGGGTGATGTAGTCGCCGGGCACCCACTGCCGGATCTGGTCGGGCACCGCCCGCATCCAGTCCGTGGCCGCGACGACCGGCCCACGGGCCGACGCGAGCGCCTCGGTGACGTAGGCGACGCCGGGATCGGCATCCGGGTGCTTGAGCGCGTGGATCTCCTTCTCGACGGCTTCTTTGCGCAACTCGCCGAACGAGGTCACCGACCACACATCGGCCGCCACACCCCACTCCTCGGCGAGCAGTTCTTGGGCGCGCAGTCCGTCGGGCACGGTCACGCCCGAGACCAGGATCTGTGCGCGCACCTCACCCTCACCGCCGCGCCGGTACAGGTAGAGACCCTTGAGCAACCCGGCCACGTCGAGGTCGTCGGGCTCGGCGGGCTGTTGGTAGGGCTCGTTGTAGAGGGTGATGTAGTAGAAGATGTTCTCCCCGCCGAAGGTCCCGCTCTCCTTCGGATGGGTGCCCGGCAGCGTGCCTGGTTCGGGGGTACCGCCGCCGTACATGCGGCGCAGACCGTCACGCACGATGTGGGCGATCTCGAACGAGAACGCCGGATCGTAGGTGACCACGGCCGGGTTGGTCGAGGCGAGCAGCAGCGAATGCCCGTCGTTGTGCTGCAGGCCCTCACCGGTGAGGGTGGTCCGCCCGGCCGTCGCGCCCAGAACGAAGCCCCGTGCCAGCTGGTCGGCCGCGGCCCACAGACCGTCGCCCGTGCGCTGGAAACCGAACATCGAATAGAAGATGTAGAGCGGGATCATCGGCTCGCCGTGCGTGGCGTACGCGGTGCCCGCCGCCGTGAACGACGCCGTCGACCCGGCCTCGTTGATCCCCTCGTGCAGGATCTGGCCGACGTTGCTCTCCTTGTAGGCGAGCATCAGTTCGGCGTCGACGGAGGTGTAGAGCTGGCCGTTGCGGTTGTAGATCTTCAGCGACGGGAACCAGGAGTCCATGCCGAAGGTGCGTGCCTCGTCCGGGATGATCGGCACGATGCGCTTGCCGATCTCCTTGTCGCGCAACAGTTCCTTCATCAACCGCACCAGCGCCATCGTGGTCGCCACGTTCTGCTTGCCCGAGCCCTTGCGCACCGAGCGGTAGGCCTCGTCACCCGGCAGCGTCAACGGCTTTGCCGCACTGCGCCGTTCGGGCAGGTACCCACCGAGCGCCGTGCGCCTGGCCTGCATGTACTGGATCTCCGGCGCGTCCTGGCCGGGGTGGTAGTACGGGGGCAGGTACGGGTCCTTCTCCAGTTCGGCGTCGGAGATCGGGATGCGCTGCAGATCGCGGAAGTCCTTGAGGTCCTGCAGCGTCAGCTTCTTCATCTGGTGGGTGGCGTTGCGGCCCTCGAAGTGCTTGCCGAGGGTGTAGCCCTTGATGGTCTTGGCCAGGATCACCGTCGGCTGGCCCTTGTGCGTCATCGCCGCCGCGTACGCCGCGTAGACCTTGCGGTAGTCGTGGCCGCCGCGCTTGAGGTTCCAGATCTCGTTGTCGGACATGTTCTGCACCAGCGCCTTGGTGCGCGGGTCGCGGCCGAAGAAGTGATCGCGCACGTAGGCGCCGTCGTTGGCCTTGTAGGTCTGGAAATCGCCGTCGGGGGTGGTGTTCATCAGGTTCACCAGGGCGCCGTCGCGGTCGGCGCCGAGCAGCGCGTCCCATTCTCGGCCCCAGACCACCTTGATGACGTTCCAGCCCGCGCCTCGGAAGAACGACTCGAGTTCCTGGATGATCTTGCCGTTGCCGCGCACCGGTCCGTCGAGGCGCTGCAGGTTGCAGTTGATGACGAAGGTCAGGTTGTCGAGCGCCTCGTTGGCGGCCACCTGGATCAGACCGCGCGACTCGGGCTCGTCCATCTCGCCGTCGCCGAGGAACGCCCAGACGTGCTGATCGGAGGTGTCCTTGATGCCGCGATCGTGCAGGTAGTGGTTGAACCTGGCCTGATAGATGGCGTTCATCGGGCCCAGGCCCATCGAGACCGTCGGGAACTCCCAGAAGTCGGTCATCAGGCGCGGATGCGGGTAGGACGGCAGGCCCTTGCCGAGGCCGCCGTGGCTGTATTCCTGCCGGAACCCGTCGAGCCGGTCGGTGCTCAGTCGACCCTCGAGGAACGCGCGCGCGTAGATGCCGGGCGAGGCGTGGCCCTGGATGTAGATGTGGTCGCCGCCGCCGGGATGGTCCTTGCCACGGAAGAAGTGGTTGAAGCCCACCTCGTACAGCGCGGCCGAGGAGGCGTACGTCGAGATGTGCCCGCCCACACCGATTCCGGGACGCTGCGCGCGATGCACCATGATCGCGGCGTTCCACCGGATCCAGGCGCGGTAGCGGCGCTCCACTTCCTCGTCGCCGGGAAACCACGGTTCGTTCTCGGTGGGGATCGTGTTCACGTAATCGGTGGAGGTGAGCGCGGGAATCGACACGCGACGCTCACCGGCCCGCTCGAGCAGGCGCAACATCAGGTAGCGCGCGCGGCCCGGGCCTTCCCGGTCGAGCATCTCGTCGAAGGATTCCAGCCATTCGCTGGTTTCCTCGGGGTCGATATCGGGTAGATACGATGCCACGCCTTCGCGGATCACCCGCACGCGTTCCCCGGTGGGTTTCGTACCGGGCGCCGCGGGGTCGTTCGGCGAATCGGAAGAAGCTGCAGAGTGGATCAGGTCGGTCAAATCTGCTCCTCGTACTGGGGGCTGAACTGCTTGTCGGCGTCGCGGTCCCCGGGCTTGCCCGCTTGGTGTGCGGAGCACCCGTCTCGAAAGGTTCGGGCGAACCCCATCCTTGCCGAAAGGGTCGCCCGGGTCATCATCTCAGCAGGAAATCCACTAGATTCGCGATGGGCCTACCGGTCAGTGAAGTGAGAGGGAACGGGTTCGACGATGAGGGTGCCGCACGCGCGCAGACTCGGGCTGATCTGCGCATCGGTCGCGGTGACCGCTGGTTCGGTGATGGCCGGGTGCGCCCAGCAGGTGACGGGTACCCCGACCACCGATCCCGCCGAAGTGGCGGCCTACAAGACCGCCGCGGCCGCGTCGTCCTCGGCAGCCGCGTCCTCGCGCGCGGCGGCCGCCCGCACCAAGGCCATCGAGGACAACTGCGGGCAGTTCCCCACCACCACCGGCGCGGGCGTCACCGCCTACAACGACTTCGTGAAGGCCCACGACGAGAACGCTGCCGACTACGCCGCCAAACGCGAGGCCGCGGCAGGCGCACTCGACGCCGCGGCCACGGCGGTCGAGTCCGGTGTCGCGGGGACCGCGGGCGCCCTGCCGACCGAGTTGGCCGACAAGTTCACCGCCTACGTCGTGGCCGCGCGTGAGCTGTCGGCCGAGACCCGGAAGATGACCTACAGCTCGCCGGTCGGCGGTCTCAACGACGCGAGCCGCAAAATCAATCAGGCGCGTACCGAGGTGCAACAGGCCTGCCCACGGCGCTGAATTCACGTCGCCGACACGCGGCGTACGGTACCGATTCATCCGATCGGCTTGCGCTGCGGCCGATAACCATGTTCGCTTGCACGTATCTTACTGTCGGCAGTTTAGGGAGGACACCACCGTGGTCGCCGCGGCGGACGCGCAGAACTACGCTCAGAAGCTTGGCATTTCTCACGGCTTGGTTGTTCAGGAATTGGGCTGGGACGAGGACACCGACGACGCATTGCGCGCCGAGATCGAGGAGATCACGGGCGGCGAGATGGTCGACGAAGACTCCGACGAGGTCGTCGACGCCGTCCTGCTGTGGTGGCGAGAAGGTGACGGCGATCTGGCCGACGAGCTGATGGATGCCATCAGCCCGCTGGCCGACGAAGGATTCATCTGGGTCCTCACCCCCAAAACCGGTCAACCGGGCCATGTCGATCCGAGCGAGATCGCCGAAGCCGCACCCACGGCCGGCCTGACCCAGACATCGACCATCAGCCTCGGCAGCTGGACGGGCTCGCGCCTGGTCCAGCCGAAGGCACCGTCCAAACAGCGCTGAAATCGCCGTTCGCTAAGGTCTCAGCCGGACGAGAACGCTCGGCTGAGACCCGACACGACGACAGGATTCCCCTATGCCGCTAGAGGTTGGCACTCTCGCGCCGGATTTCACGCTCAAGGACCAGAACAACCAGCCCGTCACCCTGTCGGACTACCGGGGCGAGAAGAACGTCCTGCTGGTGTTCTATCCGCTCGCCTTCACCGGCATCTGCCAGGGTGAGCTGTGCAAGGTGCGCGACGAGCTGCCCAAATTCCAGAACGACGACGCCGAGATCCTCGCGATCTCCGTCGGCCCACCACCCACCCACAAGATCTGGGCGGCCGAACAGGGCTACCTGTTCCCCCTGCTGTCGGACTTCTGGCCGCACGGCGCCGTCGCCCAGGCCTACGACGTTTTCAACGAGAAATCCGGCTACCCGAACCGCGGCACCTTCGTGATCGACAAGTCCGGATACATCACTTTCGCGGAGATGAACGGCCCCGGAGAGGCCCGTGACCAGGCGGCTTGGGAGAAAGCGCTGACCGCGCTAGATTCATAACCCGACACCGCCGGTCCCACCGGCGATGCAGGGGCGTATAGCTCAGCGGTAGAGCACTGGTTTTACACACCAGCGGTCGGGGGTTCGATCCCCTCTGCGCCCACAACCACATCACGGAGCCGCGACACTGTCGACCGATCGGGATCCGGCATCCACGGCCACCCAGCATTGGCTCCTATTAGATTGTGCCGGTGAGTAATTCAGCGCCCGTCCGTGAAGATGTCGTGCCGGATCGGGGCGAGCCCGTAAGGCGGTCCATCGCTTCGGCGGTGGGTGCGTTCGGAATCGTCGCCGTCGGCGGCGCTCTGATCGTCGGTGCGGTATCGGGATGGTGGTGGAACGCGTTGGGGGCGCCGGTCGGTGCGGCGACGGCATCCTTCTACACCTTTCTGCTGGTCACGCCGGTGGCAGTGAGCGTCGCCGTCGTCTTCGGCGTCCTCCTGCCGTTCGCCGCGCTGCTTCGCCGTCGGATGCCGTCGAGCAGGGTCGCGTCGGCATGGATCGCGTGCGCTCTGCTCACGGTGCTCGTGACGATGATGCTGTGGGCCGTGGCCGCCGCCGTCACGTTGTTCCTCTCCCTGCGGGCCGCGGCTTGGGCGGGCGGGGTCCCGTTGTGGTACGCCGAGCACTACCTGTGGCAGATGTTCGACCCCGCCACGGTCACGTGGTCGGCCGCACAGACGGTGGTGGTCGCGACGTTCGTGGTGTTCTTGCCGTTGACCGTCGAACACCGGCGCGGGCCCGCCGACCACTCGGTCGCGCGGCGTCGGGTGCGGATCAACGCGGTTGCGGTTCTCCTGGGCTTCGCGACCCTCTACGCCGTGATAGCGATCTACCAAGCACGAGTGATTCCGGGATATATCGGCCTGGACTAGCTGTACTGACCTGAGAGGTTAGGAACGCGGCTGGCTGGTGGGTGGCCTGCGAGTGCGGTGTGGCCGCGGTGGTGATTGTAGGTGTGGAGCCAGGGCGTGAAGGCCGCGCATCGTTCACCGTCGCTGCGATAGAGCCGGGCGTAGGCCCACTCGTCGGCCAGCGTGTGGTGGAACCGTTCGACCTTGCCGTTGGTTTGTGGCCTGTAGGGCCGTGTTCGTTTGTGGATGACCGGTCCCAGGGCCTCGGCAAAGGTTCGGGATCGATAGCAGGAACCGTTGTCGGTCAACACTTTCGTGACGGTGATGCCGTGTTCGGCGAACCAGGCTCGAGCCCGTTTCCAGAACTCGGCGGCGGTGTCTTTGCGTTCGTCGCCGAGTAGTTCGGTGTAAGCCAGACGCGAGTGATCATCGAGGGCGGTGTGGAGATAGTGGTAGCCGCGGACCGGATTGCCATAAGCGTTGCGGTCCCGAGTGGGCTTGTGCGCCTGTGAATTCCGGTTGCCGGTGGCGCGGCCGAGTTTGCGCCAACCGCCGCCATCGGGGATCTTGCCGAGCTTTTTGACGTCGATGTGGACCAGGTGCCCGGGGGTGTCGTGCTCGTAGCGGCGTACCGCAATGCTGGTGGCGCGGTCGAGCCAGCGTAGGCGCGCGAGTCGGTAGCGAGTCAGGACTCGATGCACGGTGGAGGGGTTCATGCCCAGCAGGTAGGCGATGCGGGCAGGGCCCCACCTGCGCAGGACCCGGACTTTGATGATGCGACGTTCGGTGCGTGTCGGTGTCCGGGCAGGACTGTGATGCGGGCGTGAGGATCGATCGGTCATGCCGGTTGCGCCGTGGAGGCGGTATCGGCTCGCCCACCGAGACGCTGTGGTGGGCGAGACCTGGAATCGTTCGGCGGCTCGGCGTAGTGGCCAACCGTCCTCGACGACACATCGAGCAAGTCGTAACCGACCCAACTCCGAGAGAGGGGCATTACGGTGTGACACGAAGACCTCCGAGGCGTGAATGCGTTCCTAGACAGCTCGCACTTCACTCGGAGGTCTTCGCCATGTCAGCTCGCCACGCCGTTACCAACGTCCATGGTCAGTACAACTAGCCATACAGACCGCCGAACCCACCGGCTCGGTTCCTGCTCCTCGACTCGTGTGAGGGACGCAAGGCGCGATGCGCACCGTAGAGGAGAAAGCCGGTGGCGACGGTCCCGCATGCCAAGCCGCCCATGACGATTCTCGCGATCCACGGCCCCTGGCTGATCGCCGCCGCACAGCCCAGTGCCACGAGGACGCCGATGGCGAACAGGATCACAGCCGTCCGGACCACGCCGATGGACTTCCCACGCACCAACTGCTGGGCGGCGAAGATCAGGCCGAGTCCTGCCACGCCGGGCACCGCGCCCACCACGCAGATCAGTAGCAGATAAGGCGAGTCGAGGCCGGACACGACAACCCGCAGCGAACAGGCCAGCAACGCGGCGCCGAGCGCGAGACCGGCCGCACCCGCGGCTCGCATCGCGCGACGCGCTTCGGCGGCGGTGACGTCCGGCGGGGAGATTCTCGGCCGGACGTCCTCGGCATGACCCATCCGCAACCCCCACGGCAACACATCAACAAGGAGGGCCCGCGCTAACGTGCCCATCGCAACCGTACCGGCCGACACCGGTTCCGCTCCTTTACGGTGGACCCGTGGAGGTGCCGAGATGATCGAGATCCCTGAGGCTTTCGCGCACGAGACGATCGGACGTGAAGGAGAGGCGGGTCGGGTTTGGATCGCCGCACTCCCCCAGCTGCTCGATGATGTGCTGCGGCGCTGGTCCTGCCGACCGGACGGGCCGCTGATGCACGGGAACGTCGGGGTCGTGATGCCCGTCTTGGCCGCGGACCATCCACCGGCGGTCATCAAGGTGTCGTTCCCCCATCCCGGCAACGACTTCGAGGCGGCCGCCTTCGACGCCTGGGACGGGGCGGGCGCGGTGCGTCTGTTCGCACGCGACGACGCCGACTACGCGATGCTGCTGGAGCGCGGTTCCGGCGGATCGTTGTCGGAGGTAGCCGACTTCGATGACGCCGTGACCGCCCTGGGCGAACTGTCGCTACGTCTGGCCGTCGAGGCCCCACCGGAGCTACCACGCCTGAGCCGCTTGGTCGCCGAGTGGCCGGATGAAATAGCCACCACCGCAACGCAAATGGGCGACCCTCTCCCTGGTCGCGTGATCGATGCCGCCCTCGCCACCCTGCGCGAGCTCGGCCCGGACCAACCCGAAACGCTCGTCCACGGCGACCTCCACGACTCCAACGTCCTGCGCGGTGATCGAGAGCCCTGGCTCGCGATCGACCCCAAGGGCTACGTCGGCGACCGCGCCTACGACACGATCACCGTCATCCGCAGCTACCGTTTCGCGCCCCTGCTGTTCAGTGCCGACCCGGCGCGCGGCCTGCGTCGTGGCCTCGACATGTATTGCGAGGCAGCCCGCATCGATCGTGACCGGGCCCGCCGCTGGGCACAGCTGCGAGCGGTGCGAGCCGCGCTCTGGGGACGTCAGCACGGCGAACCGGACTGGGTCGTGCGGATCACCGACCAACTCGCCGAGATCCTCGTCTGATCGCGGCGCGGCCCTCTATCCGGCCACCTTCTCGGTGGTGAGCGTGCAGTACCCGTCTTCGCAGGAGCGGCGCAGTCGCCCCATCGACACGGTCTGCACCAGTCCGATCGCCCAGCACATCGGACAGCCGCGCAAGGCGATCAGCCCGACGGGCAGGAGCAGCAGGGCGATCACCCCGGCGAAGGGCAGCAGGGCGATCGAGCCGACGAGCGCGCCGAAGCCCACCGCCCCCCGCGTCAGATGCCGCGGCAGTGACGCGCTGGCGAAATCGGTTTTGTCAGACATTCTTCCCTCCATGTTCCGGATCCGGCGCCCGCAGTGCTTGCCGCACCGACGCGCGGGCACGATGCAGGCGCGACTTCATCGCGGGTGTGCTGAGGCCGAGCGCGTCGGCGACGAGGCGGCCGCGCAGGCCCTGGATATCGCGCATGATGAGGACGCTCCGCTGGTCGTCGGGAAGGGTGGCGACGGCCGCCGCCACCCGTGCCGCTTCCAGTCGTCGCAGCACTTCGTCCTCGGCCGAGGCCGTCACGGCGGTTTCCGCCGGTTGGTGCTGCGGTCTGATCCTGGCCCGCCGCAGGCACTCGTTGCGCACGATGCGGAACATCCACGACGCCAGCGCACCCGATGCCCGCAACATCCCGATCTTGCGATACAGGATGATGAGCGCTTCCTGGGCGGCGTCCTCGGCGTCTTCGGGTGTGGCACAGAGCGTACGAGCGAACCGCTGAATGTTCGGGTAGGACCCCGACACCAGCGCGGCGATCGAATCCACGTCCCCGTTGCGGGCGGCGGCGATCAGGTCATCGGCGGGCCAGCGCGGGTCAGTCACGCCCGGCCCGTTTGCGCCGCAGGACGTACACGCACGTACACATCAACACCAGGCCGACGACGATTCCGGTTCCGACGATCACAACAACCTCCCTTTCGTCCCCGCACGGTGCGTGGACACCTGTAAGAGGCGCCGGTCGCGGAAAAGGATTCAGGGTCGTGGACGTTTCGCGGTGACGATCCACGCGTGCGAGTCGAACAGCACACCACCGTCGGTCTGGTGCGCGGCGAGCACCTCCCGCAATCGGGTGCGGGCTCGCTCGCCTTCGGCGGGCTCGAGGTGATCGAGTGAAGCGCGGAATCCGTTGAGCAACAGCAGATTATGGTAGGCGGCGGCGCTGTCGGCACCCAGAAACACCGACTCGCGCACTTCGTCGAACTCGATATCGGCGAAACCCGCTGCGGTCAGGACGAATTCGGTGACCTCGGGGTCGGCCAGCGAGAACGGTCCCGGTCCCGCCTCGGTCATCGACGCGACGACCTTCCGAGGGAACACCGTCACCCACTCGTTGCGCTCCGCCCCTTGCCACACCATCATCACCAGCCGCCCACCCGGCCGCAACGCCCGCCCGATATTGCGGAACGCGGCGACGGGATCGGCGAAGAACATCACCCCGAACCTGCTGATACACAGATCGAAGAACCCGGCGGCGAACGGGTGCGCCTGCGCGTCCCCCACCTCGAACCCGACATTGCCCACCTTCTCCTGCGCGCTGACCAACCGAGCGCGTTCGACCATCACCGCCGACACGTCCACCCCGAGCGCCTCGCCCTCACCGGCGTCCCGCGCCGCCTCCCGCGTGGTCCCCCCGGCACCACATCCGATATCGAGCACCCGGTCCCGCATCCCCACCCGCGCGGCCGCTCGCAGATGCACCTGGTGCGATCGCAACTCGGCGTCGTAATCGAACAGCTCCATCTCGACCTCCCTCGAGTACCGGGCCCGCAGACCTAACGGATCACACCACCTGTCAGCTTCCGACGCCCGCAGATATTCCCGACGTTCGTCCAGGCACATCGATGTGACAGCGCGGACGGTAGCGAGAAGGATGGGGTGATGTCTACGCGGGAGTTGATCGTCCTCGGGACGGCGGGGGCGGTGCCGACTCGTCGCCGCAATCACAACGGGTACCTGTTGCGGTGGGACGGTCGGGGGGTACTGTTCGACCCGGGTGAGGGGACGCAGCGGCAGATGGCGCATGCCGGGGCTTCGGCTACCGAGGTGCACTGGTTGTGTGTGACCCATTTTCATGGGGACCATTCGCTCGGGGTGCCGGGAATCGTGCAGCGACTGGGCCGCGACGGTGTTCCGCACGACGTGCACGCCGTCTTCCCGGCCGAGGGCATCGAGTACTGGGAACGGCTGAAGTTCGCGACGAGCTATTACGGCTCGGCCAATCTGGTCGAACACCCCGTGAGCGGCGCGGGAGAAACAGTGCGGGACAAGGCGTTCAGCCTCACCGCCTTACCGTTGTCGCACAGCATTCCCACCTATGGATACCGCCTGGCCGAACCGGACGGCCGCACGTTCCTGCCCGAGAAATTGCGGGAACACGGCATCTCCGGCGCCGCCGTACGGGAACTGTCGGGCCCCTTGCTCGCGGAGTGTTCGGCGCCGAAGCCGGGCCAGAAGGTCGCCTTCGTGATGGATACCCGCCTGTGCGACAACGTCTTCGCGCTGGCCGCCGATGTCGACATGCTCATCATCGAGTCCACGTTTCTGGATTCGGAAGTCGAGCAGGCGCACGAACGCGGGCATCTCACCGCCCGTCAGGCTGGTGAGGTGGCCCGCGCGTGTGGAGTGAGAACACTGGTGCTCACCCATTTTTCGGAGCGCTACACCCCGGCCGACGATCAAGCGTTCCTCGAGCAGGCCGACTTCCCCGGTGCAGTCCTCGCTCACGACCTCGATCGCGTCCCGCTCCCGGGCCGCCGCACCCGCTGAACGACGGCCCGGGAAGCAGGCGTCGCTAGAAGCTGCCGGTCGAGGGCAGCGAGCTGGGCACGTTCACGGTGACCAGTTCGGAGAACACGAACTCGGCGCCGTTGACACACCCGCCGCGCGCGGTGATCGTGGAACCGGGCTCGAGCCCCTCGAGCGAGGTGGTGACCGTTTCTCCGGCATCGGCCAGCGACTCGGGCGAACCGTTGCCGAAGAACGCGTGATTGTTCTCGGGCCCGATCCCGGCCTCGGCCCAGCACTGGCCCCGGTCGTTGGGGTTGTGCAGGGTCGCGGTGACGGTGCCCGCCGCGGTCCCGGCGAAGGTGACCTGCGGTGCCACGAACGGCGTCGCCGCACCGGCAGGCGCGAGGGGCCCGAAGGCAATCGTGGCCGACGCGGCCACTACGAAAGCTGCGGAAATTCGTCTGTTCATCACATGTTTGATGTTGCCGCACAACGCATTTCGAAACAAGAAAACCGGTGCCACCACAACTGGGGGCTGGCGTGGTGAAGAACTCGTCGGCCCACGTCCTACGCGCGGACAGTCGCCACTTTCCGTGGACTCGGCGCCCCGGCGCGACCAGTCCGAGCCAGACGTATTCCCGTGCCCGACAACCAGATCGCCACACCCATCTGGAACGGGAACAGGATGGAGTAGTCGATGTCGCGAGTGAGGACCACCAGCGGACCCGCGAACGAACTGGCGACGCCGGAGACCAGTCCGATCGCGCCGAGGATCCAGGCGGCGGTGGTTCGCGCCTCACGGGCTACGGCGATCGCGAGGGCGGCGGTGGTGAGACCCAGGGCCGGTGAGGCGAGCACCTGCATGGTCATGTGGAAGTCGAGGATCGGGGTGTGGGCGTGGTCGCGCAGGGCGTCGGCCTCGGAGGCCGCTGCCACGTGCGGGATCAGTTCGAGTCCGGCGAACGCCGTGCCGACCGCCGCGACGGTGAGCCATGTCGCGACTGCCGGGCCGAACACGCCTTGTCGCCGGGCGAGGACGTACATCGACGCGGCGAGTAGCAGCCCGACCATCTGCAACAAGTGGGACGCGTTCCAGAGGTCACTGGTGAACATCGAGACCAGGTGATCGTCGATATTGCCGCCGGAACCGATCGGATGCAGCTGACCACCCACCCCGAAAAGGACGGCGGCAACGACGAAGCCCAGCGGAACGACACGTTGACTCATGAGTTACTCGATTCACTAGAGAAGTACTCAGTGAATATAGACCCGCTTGATAGGGCTGTAAAGTAGGGCCGTGGACACCGAACGACCGGGGCGCGGCTATCGGTCGAGCCTGCGAGCCCGACAGGCCGAACTCACCCGCATGCTCATCGCGCGAGCAGCGCGCGAACTGTTCGTGCGGCACGGCTGGTCGGGAACGAGCGTGCGGGCGGTCGCGGGGGCGGCGGGCGTCTCCGAGGCCACGATCTATGCCGTCTACGGCAGCAAGGCCGGCCTGGCGACATCGCTGATCGACAGCGCCGACGAGGGCGCCGATGTCGAGCGTGCGACGGCCGAACTGATCGCCGGGAAAGACGATCCGCGTGCGCAATTACGCGCGTTGGTCGGTTTCGACCGCCGCCTCTTCGAGTCCGCTGGTGACGTGTTGCGCATCATGATCGAGGGATCGCGCCAGCACGCCGCGCTGGCCGACGCGTACCGCATGGGCCGCGACCGCGGCGACCAGGTGCGCCGTGAAGTGTACGAGTCCTGGCCGCAGAGCGTCTGGCGACCGGGCGTGACCGCGACCCATGCCCTCGACATCGCCGCGGCCCTCTGCTCGATCGATACCTTCGATGTGTTGCGCGGCGAACGCGGGTGGACACCCGATCAGATCGAAAGCTGGTGGGCCACCACATTGGGTGAGCTGTTCTTCGGATCGACGGACGGGCAGTAGTGGGCGTCCGAGCCTCGCGACGACATCTCAGCGGACCGCAAGAACGTCTTCATCGCCGCGTTCACGATCTTTCCGATCGGGTCCGAGTTGTGCGGTGCGGCACGGAACATGCCGCAGCTCATCGGGTTTCGCGCACCCCAAGGGCTGGGTGCGGGTGAGTTGCTCGTCGGCGGGATAGATCGTCGGCGTGCTGTCCCCGCCGCGACAGCGAGCGAAGGCGCATGGCACCGAGTGAGCACCTGTCCCAGCCTCACCCACGGTCCCGGCGCACGCTGTCGCGTCTACTGTCCCAGCGGGTTCTGATCGAAGACGCTGCGGGACAGGGTGTGCGGCGGTCTCGGCACAGAGGCCGGAATGCGGGAAGGAATGGTGTTCAGCCGACGTGGCGACGCAGCCAGGTGACTTCGGCGCCGGTGCAGTCGGTGCCCTGGCGGAAGGCCTCGAGGTCTTCATCCCAGGCGGTGCCGAGGGCGCGCTCGATTTCGGCGCCGAGGTCGACGGTGCTCAGTTCGGTGGCGGCTTGGAGGAGGGCGCGTAATCGCATCTCGCCGAGCATCACGTCGCCGTTGGCGCCGGTGGAGCCGTGCCAGAGGCCGAGGGCGGGGACGAAACTGTAGCGTTCGCCGTCCACGCCTTCGCTGGGGTCCTCGGTGACTTCGAACCGCAGCACCGGCCAGGCGCGCAACGACTGGGCAATCCGGGCGGCGGTACCGACGGGGCCGATCCAGTCACCGCTGGCACGCAGCTGCCCGTCGGCGGGCTGCGCGGTCCAGCGCAGTTTCGCCGGCGTGGAAAGCGCGGTGGACAGTGCCCATTCGATGTGCGGGCACAACGCGGCGGGCGAGGAGTGGATGTAGACCACACCTGCCGTCGCGTCAGCGAACTGACTCGATGCGCGCACTACCAACACCTCCAGCCTCGACAAGGAGCGTCTTCCCCAACGGTCCGTCGGACTGGTGTGGTGCGAGTGTAGGCGAAGTGAGTGATGTTGCGGGTGTTACCTCACTGCGTGTTATGTGTCTCTGCGATCACGGAATCACTAAATTTCGGCCACGCGGTTCTTGCCCAGTCGCCAAAATTCTCGTCGCTCAAACCGATCGTGGCTACCCCTATTTCCGGGTCGACCCACAGGAACGTCCCGGACTGCCCGAAGTGGCCATAGGTGCGCGGCGAATTGGAATGACCGGTCCAATGCGGGGTTTTCCCACCACGGATTTCGAAGCCGAGACCCCAGTCGTTGGGCCGCTGGGAGCCGTATCCCGGCAGCACTCCGTCCCGGTCGGGGAATTGCACGGAGGTGGCCTCGTCGAGCGTTTGCCGAGATATCAATTCGGGTGTCAGCAACTCGGTGGCGAATAGCGTGAGGTCACGGAGGCTCGCGCGTCCGGCATGACCCGCCGACCCGTCCAGAACCGCCCCGCGCATGCCGAGTGGTTCGAATACCGCCTCGTGCAGATAGTCCGGAAAGTGGATGCCCGTGCTTTCGGTGAGGAAATCGGCGAGCAGTTCGAATCCGGCACTCGAGTAGATGCGTCGGGCGCCCGGTTTCGCGAGGACCTCTGGCGTGGCGAAGGCCACACCGGAGGTGTGCGCCAGCAGATGCCGCACGGTCGAGCCGGGCGGGCCCGCGGGTTGGTCGAGCTCGATCGCGCCCTCCTCGACGGCGACCAGGGCCGCGTAGGCGACGAGGGGCTTGGTGACCGAAGCCAGCCGGAACACCCGGTCGAGTTCACCGGTGGTGTCGACCCCGTCGACGGTGACCACGGCGGCCGCGGCGTGCGCCACCGGCCACTGCTGAACCTGCTCCAACGAACGCATATCCGGCAGCGTAGCTACGATCGACGACACCATGAGTCCCGCACCATCAGTTCACGGCGACGTAGCGGCCGGTTTCGGCCCGGTCGCCGACGCTTTCCGCCGCAATTTCACCGCCCATGGCGAGATCGGCGCCGCCGTGGCCGTCTACGCGGGCAGCGAACCGCTGGTCGACCTGTGGGCCGGTCATCGCGACCGCGCCCGGGTGGCCGCCTGGGAGCGCGACACGATCGTCCCGGTGTTCTCGTCGTCGAAGGGCATGTCGGCGTTCACCATCGCCACCGCCGTCTCGCGCGGCCTGCTCGACTACGACGCCCCGGTCGCGACGTACTGGCCGGAGTTTGCCGCGCACGGCAAGGACCGGATCACCGTGCGCCAACTGATCGATCACCAGGCCGGTCTGTCGGGCCTGGACCGCACCGTGAAGCTGAGCGAACTCGGCGACCGCGAGAGCCTGGCCGACCTGCTCGCCGCGCAGAAACCGAGGTGGGAACCGGGCACCCGGCACGGATATCACGCGCTCACCCTCGGCCTGTACCAGAGCGAATTGCTGCGCCGCGTGGATCCGGCGGGGCGCAGTCTCGGTCGCTTCTTCGCCGAGGAGATCGCGGCGCCGGTGGACGCCGACCTGTTCATCGGCCTGCCCGAGAGCGAGTCGTTGGATCGTGTCGCCCAGCTGTCGGCGACCAAGGGCCTCGACATCCTGCGCTACGAGCTCGCCGACGTCCCACTGCGCATCGGCGCGGAGGTGTACGCCAAGCGCGGGTATTCCTATGCGGCACTGACCAATCCGCGCCCCGGCGCGCCCGCCCGCGCCGCTCGTCGCGAGTTCCTCGGTATCGAATGGCCCGGCATGAACGGGGTGGGCAACGCCCGCGCTCTGGCCCGCGTCTACGGCGCGGCCGCGGGCCGCACCGGCGCGCTCCCCCTCGGCGACGACGTCCTCGACCTGCTCGCCGCCCCGACCGTCGACTCCGTTCCCGCCGACGACCTGGTATTGCACACCAAGAGCCGCTACCACCTGGGTTTCCGCAAGTCGCGCGGCAGTTTCCGGTTCGGTTCCGACAAACGCGCCTACGGCACGACCGGTCTCGGCGGTTCCTTCGGATTCGCCGATCCGACAACAGGTCTCGGCTTCGGCTACACCATGAACCGGCTCGGCATGGCCATCCTCGACGACGTCCGCAGCCGCAACCTGCGCACCGCCGTCCTCGACTGCGCCCGCCGCCGCGCCTGAACGCACGATCACCACGCCCCGGTGGCGGTATCGGTCGAGAGCCGAACGCCACCAGCGCGTGGTGATCGTGAACGGGGCGCCTAGTGCGCGCCGACCCCGTTGATCTCGTTGGGAGCGGCGGGGAGGGTGACCGACTGGGTGATCTTGCCCTCGGCGAGGTCGACGCGGTGGACCTGCTTGGTGGCCGGTTCGGTCACGAAGGCGACGCCGTCGCGGACGAACAGGGTCGGGCGCGGGTCCTGCCATTCGAGCGGTTCCTGCCACGCACCGGTCACCGCGATGGTGCGGGTGACCGCACCCGCGACCGGGTCGATGACGTAGAGCTTGCCGTCGGTGCCGAGCACGAGGGCCTCACCCTGCGGGCCGCGGCCGAGGGAGCGGAAGGAGTAGCTGGTGCCGATGTCGACCAGGCGCAGGCTGCCGTCGGCGGTGTTCACCAGCGAGATCTTGGTCGGTCGTTCGAGTTCGGCCTCCTTGTCCTGCTTGTAGTCACCGAGCACGATCGGGGAGCTCTCGCTGCCCGACATGTTGCCGATGCGGCCGTAGGGGGTCGGGCTGGTCACCTTGGTGATCTTGCCGTCGCGGTAGATCACGGCACCGGTCTGGCAGCCGACCACCACGGTTTCGTTCTGGGCGGTGGCCTCGCCGTGGACGCCGGGGCAGTCCTCGTTGCGGGCGATCTCCTTGCGGTCCTTGTCGAGGGCGACGAGCCCGACGCGCGCATCCTCGGTCCCGAGGGTGACCAGCAGGTTCCCGTTGCTCAGCTCGACGGCGACACCGTGATGGGCGGCGGCCGACTTGTACACCTCGGTGGGCTTGCCGCTGTCGATCTCGTCGGTGTCGACAATGGTGATCTCGCCGGTCCCGTCGGCGAACAGCACGGTCTTGCCCGCGTGCCGCACGACGTGACCGGGCTTGCTCGCGGCGTACTCGGTGCCGGTGAAGGTCGCTGTATTCGCGTCGAACACACGGAAACTGTCCTTGACGGTCACCATCAGGTGGTCGCCGTCGCCCGCCGGGTTGAGCCGGTTGAATCCGTCGATCTTCACCTCGCCTTCCTGGGCGAGCGTGAGTCCGTCGAGGACGTAGATGCCGCCGTCGTAGGTGAGGGCGATCGGTTCGGCGCCCGGGGCGTGGTCGTGGGTCGCGGCGTCGTCGCTGCCGCAACCGCTCAGCGCTACCACCGAGGCGAGCGCCCCGGACATGGCGACCATCGTGGTGGCCCGTGACCGACTGTGCATGTCGTGCTCCATCTGTTGTGCGTGAATTACGTTGTCGGCCCGGACAGTCCGCGAGCGATGGCCTCGGTGTTGGCGCGTGCCATCTCCAGGTAGGTCGCGGCGCCGCCGCCGGGTTCGGTGAGCGATTCGGTGTGCAGGGCGGCCACCCGCACCTGCAAGCCCGCGTGCTCGGCCAGCACTCGCGACAGACGGTCGGGCGCGGACGAATCGGCGAAGATCGTGTGTACGCCCGCGGTGCGGATCGCGGTGGCGAGGTCGTCGAGGTCCGAAGCGCTCGGTGAGGCGAGGGTGGTGCCGCTGGGGATGACGGCGCCGATCACGGTGAACCCGAATCGCTGTGCGAGATAACCGAAGACGTGATGGTCGGTGACCAGCTGCCTGCGTTCGGGCGGGATCGCCGCGAACCGGTCGGTCATCCATCGGTCCAGCTGCTCGAGTTCGCTCACGTACCGGGCGGTGTTGGCGCGCACCGTCTCGGCATCGATGCCATCGACCTCGGCGACGACCTCGGCACTGATCGCCTCGACCGCCTTGCGCACCCGGGCCGGGTCGGTCCAGAAATGCGGATCGGGCTCACCGGCGGATTCGTCGGAGGTGTAGGTGATCGGGTCGACCCGCTCGGCCACCGCCAGCGTCGGAACACCGGCCGACGCGGCCGCCCGCACGTGCCGAACCACCCCTTCCTCGAGCCCCAGCCCGTTGTGCACGATCAACGCGGACTGTTCGATATCGGCAGCTTGACGTGCGGAGATCCCGAACGAATGCGGATCGGTGCCCGCCTGCATCAGTACCGTCACCTCGGCGGTGTCGCCCACGACGGCCTTGGTGAGATCACCGAGGATATTGGTCGTCACCATGATGCCGCTGCGATCACCCTCGGTGCCGCACGCGGTGACAGACGCGAGCAGCGCGACAACGACGAGGGCCAGACCCGCGACGCGAGGAGCGCCCCGGAATCCAGCACCCGCGCGGACCTGCGACCGGCGCGACGCGCCTCGTCGGACGCGACCGACGGTATGGGCACGAGCCCTTGCTTTTTCGATCACAGCCCTGTCTCCACCAGCAGCGCGGGCGCGACGTCCAACGGAAAGGTACGCGCGATTCGCAGGTTGTCGTTGTAGGCGATCTCGTGAACGGTTCGGCCACGAATGTCGTTGATGTAGGCGCGATTCGGGTCGACCTGGATCACGGGTGCGCCCTCGACCGGCCCGGTCAGCGCGAGACGCGCGGTCTCCGTACCGGTTTCGGGGTCGAGGCCGTGCAGGACACCGTCGCGGGTGAGGACGAGCAGCGAAGAGCCCTCACCGGCCGTGTTCACCGCGACCGCGTCGGCGATCGGGGTGTGCTTCCAAGTCTTCTTGCGGATGTCGAGAGTCCACACACCGGTGCGTCCGGCGAGCGCGGTCAGCGTCGTGCTGCCAGGCCGGTGGGTGAACGCGGTCGCCCGGTCGGCGGCCGGTGCGGGGTCGGCGATCTTCTCCGCGACGAACGCGCCGTCACGCAGAGCGACGACCACAGCACCGTCCGCGCAACCGAATACGACCCCGCGCCGGGTGACAGCCTGGCCGCGCGGCTGCGCGCACGTCTCCCCCAGTGACGCACCGACCGCGCCGTCACGCCCACGCACGTCCACTCGCCCCGCGCCGTCGGCGACGACCAACTTCTCGCCGTACGGCAGCGCGATGCCCTCGATCCGATGCGGTTCGCGGACCTGCCCGTCACCGAGCGCCACCCGATCGAACACCAGGCTGGCACCGGTATCGAGGACGACCGACGACACCGCCGGATCGCCGTAGGCCGCGACGACTCCGCCCGGCGCCGCGATGTTGCCGACTTCGCGCACCGGGGCGCTGTAGTAGTGCCGGTGATCGCTGTGGTCGACGGTCCATCCCCCGCTGTCGACGACGCGCACCGACCCACCGTCGCTCAGGAATCCAAACCGCCCGTCGCCGACCAGCCCCGAGTTCTGAGGTGCGGCGGAGTTTTGGCGGCCCGCGAGCGAGGTGACCTGCTCGCTCAGCAGATCGATCACCCGCACGGCACCGGTGGCCGGATCAGTCACGACCAGGCGAGTCTGTGCCTCGCTCATCTCCTCGGCCCCGGCGACGTACCCGTGCGGTGTCTCCTCGACGGTCGCCGGTTCGGTGCCCGTGCCGCATCCGGCCACCGTCACCGCCGCCAGCGCGGCCACACCCACCTTCCCGAATCGTTCCCGCAGCGCCGACACGATCGCCGAGACGAAGAACGACCCGACCGCGACGGCGGCAATCGTCGCCCCGGCCGCCGTGCCCGCGTGCCAGGACACGACAAGCCCTGCGGCCGTGGAGAACCCGCCGACCAGCGCGGCGAGCGCCATCACCACCGGAATCCGGTCCGACCAGTACACAGCGGCGGCGGGCGGTGCGATGAGCAACCCGAACACCAGCAGCGTGCCGACCACATGGAAGGACGCGACGATGGCCAGGGTCACCAAACCGACGAGCGCCACGTGCGCGGCTTTCGGGTGCAGTCCGAGGGTGTGCGCCTTGCGCGGATCGAAGGTCAGCGCGACGAACGCGCGATGCCCCAGCACCGCGACGACCAGCGCGAGTCCGACAGCCGCGCCGAGGTACCACAGGTCGACGGTGCGCACCGCGAGCACGTCACCGAACAGGAAGCCGGTGAGATCCACGGCGAACGACTGCGACCGCGACACGATGATCACACCGGCCGCGAGCATCCCGACGAACAGCAACCCGATGGCAGTATCGGCCGCGAACCGCTTGCTCCGCGAGAGCACCGACACCCCGAAGGCCATGGCGGTGCAACTGATCGCGGCGCCAACGATCAGGTTGCCGCCGAGCAGCGCCGCCACCGCGACACCGGGCAGCATGCCGTGTGCCATCGCGTCACCGAGAAAAGCCATGCCGCGCACCACCACCCACGTTCCGGCCAGGGCGCACACGCAGGAGACCAGCAGTCCGCCCCACAAGGCCCGTTGCACGAATGCCACCTCGAACGGGGCGATCAGCCACTCCATGGCAACGGACGATATACTGAAAACGATTATCGTTTCAAACGAGGTGAGATGCAACACACAGCAGACCCGGCGATCCTGCTCGAGGACGTCAGCGCCGGTTACGGCCGCACACCCGTGCTGGCACGGGTGACGGCGGCGATCCCGCGCGGACAAGTGACCGCGATCGTCGGACCTAACGGTTCGGGAAAGTCGACGCTGCTCGGCGTCGTGGCGGGCACGGTGCCGGTCCGCTCCGGGACGGTGCGCGTCGAGACGACACGCAGGCCCGCATTCGTGGTGCAGCACACCGCGATTCCCACGGCGCTACCGATGACGGTGCGCGAGGCGGTGGCGATGGGGCGCTGGGCACATCGGGGATTGTGGCGGCGACTCACGAAGGCAGACCGCGCGATCGCGCAGGTCTGCCTGGAGCGAATGGACCTCACGGCCCTGGCGACGCGGCGCCTCGACACGCTCTCGGGCGGTCAGCGTCAGCGCACGCTGCTGGCCCAGGCATTGGCGCAGGAGTCCGATCTGATCCTGCTCGACGAACCCGCGACCGGGCTCGACGACGTCGCGCGCGCCGAGATCTCGGACGCGCTCACCGAGATCGCGGCGGGGGGTGTCACCGTCGTGCAGGCGACCCACGATCCGGCCGAGGCGGCCCGCGCCGATCACTGCCTACGGCTGCGCGACGGCAGCATCCTCGCCGGGGGCTCACCCGGCGAGGTGCTGGGAACCGTTGCCTACCAGTCGGCTTCGGTGTAGCGGATGATGCCGCGAATGTTCTTGCCGTCCAACATGTCCCGGTAGCCCTGGTTGATCTCCTCGAGGGAGTAGCTGCGGGTGACCATGTCGTCGAGGTTGAGCTGACCGGCCTTGTACAGCGACAGCAGTCGCGGCGCGTCCTGGCGGGCGTTGCCGCCGCCGAAGATGCAGCCCTTCACGGTCTTCTGCAGCATCGAGAGCAGGAAGCTGTTCATCTTCACCTCGCCCGCGTCCATGCGGCCCATGGAGGTGACGACGAGCGTGCCCGCCTTACCGGTGAGGATCAGACCTTCCTCGACGTAGTCGCCGTGCATCTCACCCATGGTGAGGATGACCTTCTCGGCCATCCGGCCCTCGGTGGCCTCCATCAGCGGCATGATCGCGGCGGCCATGCTCTCGTAGGTGTGGGTGGCGCCGAACTTCTGGGCCTGTTCGCGCTTCCACGGGTTCGGGTCGATCGCGACGACTTTCGACGCACCGGCGAGCACCGCGCCCTGCAGGGCACTCATACCGACGCCACCGATGCCCGCGATCACCACGGTCTCGCCCGGCTGCACCTGCGCCACGTGCGTGGACGAGCCGAAGCCGGTCGGCACGCCGCACCCGACCAGGCAGGCCACCTCGAACGGAATGGTCGGGTCGATCTTGACCACCGAGGTGTGGTGCACCGTCATGTAGGGAGCGAAGGTGCCAAGCAGACACATCGGGATGACGTTCTCGCCGCGTGCCTGGATGCGGTAAGTGCCGTCCGAAATCGCCTGTCCCATCAGCAATCCCGCACCCAGGTCACACAGCGCCATATTCCCGGACACACACGACGGACAACGTCCGCAGGCCGGGATGAACGAAAGGATGACGTGGTCGCCCACGGCCAGATCACTCGGGCAGTTCGGCCCGAGCTTGGTGATCACACCCGCGCCCTCGTGGCCACCCATCACCGGGTAGCCGGGCATCGGGGTGGCACCGGTGACGATGTGGTGATCGGAGTGGCACATGCCCGCCGTCTCCATGCGGATCTGCACCTCCCCCGACACGGGGTCGCCGACCTCGATCTCCTCGACCGACCATTCCTGGTCGACGCCCCACAGGATCGCGCCCTTCGTCTTCATTACGATCGACCTCTCGCCAAGCAGTGCCTCGTTGTGACTGCTCCCACCCTACGAAGTTTCGGCCGATTCTGGAACACGTTCTAGAAATCTGCTGAAGTTTTCTCTATCCACGCACGTCGTGGACGTGATGCTCGAGGTCGTGCAGGAAGTATCGGGCCAGCGAGGAGACGGTGAACAGTGATCCGTCGCTGCGGGCGCCACGCCAGTCGAGCCGGTCGGTCGGCACCGCCGCGAAGTCGGCGGCCACCTGATCGGCGGCGAGGGACAGTTCCCGCGCGACCACCGCCGGGTCCTGCTCGCCGTAGCGGTCGGCGACAGCCGTGGCGTCCTGGTCCCAGTTCTCGAATCGTGGTGTCGCCGTGCCGCCGCCGTCCTGCATCAGCGCGAGCCGGGTGACGAAGATCCGGCAGACATCGCGCACGTGGGCGGCGTATTCGAGGACCGACCAGGTCCGCGCGTCGGGTCGTACGCGCACGTCGTCGCGATCCAGCGCCGAGGCGATGCGAGCGGCCGCGGCACGCGCCCGGTCGGGCACCTGCTCGAAGGCGATCGATGCGGCGTCGTATCCGCACTCCGCGCAGGGCTTTTCGAGGACCCAGGTCCAGTCCTTGGTATCAGGCACGATCATGACACCAAGGCTAGGACGTCATTATCTTGTCATCCATCGATATTCGGCCAACGATCGTCGAGATCCGGGCATCAGTCGATGAGCTTGCGGGCCTTCTCGAACAGTTCGAGCGTCACCGCGTGCAGGAAGTCGCCGACCTGTACCGGCGCCTTGCCCGCGAAGGCCCTGGCGTGAGTGCCTTCGAGCACGATCCCGAGCTTGAAGCAGGCCAGCACCTCGTACCAGGTGACCGCGCGCAGATCGCGATCGGAGAATTCGCCGTAGTGCCGGATCATCTCCTCGGGAGTGGGCAGCCCGCCGACGGTGCCGAGGGTGCCCATCAGTCCGGCGCCGACGGTGCCGGGTTCGGGTCGGGTGGCCAGTTGCCAGCCGAGGTCGAGCAATGGGTCACCGATGGTCGACATCTCCCAGTCGACCATGGCCGCGACCTCGGGCCCGTCGTAGTCGAACATCATGTTCGCCAGGTGACAGTCGCCGTGCATGATGCCCGGCGCCGGGTCGGCCGGACGGTTGCGGTCGAGCCAGTCACCGATCCGCTCGACATCGGGGATCCGAGGGCCGGGATAGCCCTCGTTGGCGGCGTAGGTGTCGAGCTCACGCAGCCAGCGCGGCACCTGGCGTTCGAGGAAACCGTCGGGGCGGCCGTAGTCGGCCAGGCCGAGCGACACGTAGTCGACGGTGCCGAGGCGGGCGATGGCCTCGACCGCCGACAGCCCCATCTGCCTGCGGATCTCCGGGTCGCTGGCATGGAGTGCGGGCAGTTCGGTCTGCGGATTGAAACCTCGGATGGGTTCCATCAGGTAGAAGACCGCCCCGAGTACCGAGGGATCGGTGCAGGCGGCGATCACCCGTGGGGCACGGATCTCGGTGCCGTCCAGGGCGGTGAGCAGCCAGGACTCGCGCGCGATCACCTCGTTGCTCTTGGCCCGCAGATGCTCGGGGCCACGGCGCAGCACGAACTCGCGGCCACCTCGGGTGAAGCGGATCATGATGTTCTGGGTGCCGCCGCCGATCGGGCTGACCTCCCCGATCGGGTCGCCGGGCAAACCCTGCTCGTCCATCCATCGTCCGAGCGCCGCGAGATCCGGTTGCGAAACAGCCATGGCGCACATTCTGCCCCGAACGACGCCCGGCGTAGGGTTTTGTCCACGATGCGCACGCTGTTGATCGACAATTACGACTCGTTCACCTACAACCTCTACCAGCTCATCAGCGAGGTCTACGGGAGCGAGCCCGTCGTCGTGCGCAACGACGAGGTCGGCAGCGTCGCCGCACTCGAGCTCGACCGATTCGACAATGTGGTGGTCTCCCCCGGTCCCGGCCGCCCCGATCAGGCCAGGGACATGGGAATCTCCACGGCGGTGATCGAGGCGACCGAACTTCCGCTGCTCGGGGTGTGCCTCGGCCACCAGGGCATCGTGCTCGGGGCGGGCGGGCAGGTCGGTCGCGCACCCGAGGCGCGGCACGGTTACCTCGACCGGGTCGCCCACGACGACCGGGACCTGTTCGCCGGGTTGCCGCAGGACTTCACCGTGGTCCGCTACCACTCGCTGGCCGCGCGGGAGCCACTGCCCGAGGTGCTGGAGGTGACGGCGAGGACGAGCGACGGCGTGGTGATGGGTGTGCGACATCGCGAGCGGCCGCAGTGGGGTGTGCAGTTCCATCCGGAGTCGGTGTCGAGCGAATTCGGGGCCGCCCTGGTGCGCAATTTCGCCGATCTCACCAAGGCGCGCACGCCCGCGTCCGCGCCCGTCGTCGTCCGCGGACCCGAGATCCCGGCCGATCCACCGACGCGTCGATTCACGCTGCGGCACAGGGTGATCGAACGCGCCATCGACACCGAGGCGATCTTCCTGCGCCGCTACGGCGACTCGACGACCGCGTTCTGGCTCGACAGCGAACACGTCGAACCGGGCCTGGATCGGTTCTCCTTCCTCGGCGACGCGGCCGGACCGCACGCCGAGATCGTCGGCTACCGCGTCGGCGACGGCGCCGTCACGGTGACGGATCACGCGGGAACCCGAACCGTGAACGGCACCGTGCTCGACTACCTGGACCGCGAACTACGCACCAGACACTGCGAAACACCCTCGCTACCTTTCGACTTCGCCGGTGGCTATGTCGGCTACCTCGGCTACGAGGTGAAGGCCGACTGCGGGGCGCGCGCCGCGCGCCGCTCCCCCAGCCCCGACGCGCAGTGGATCTTCGCCGATCGGTTGATCGTGGTCGACCACGTGGCAGGCCGCACGCATCTGCTCGCCCTCACCGACCCGGGCAGCGAGACAGCGGGCGCGGAATGGCTGCGCGACACCGAGTCCGCCCTCGCCGACCTGCCGACCTGGGAAAATCCCGCCGACCTGCACGTGCGCGCCGACCCCGACGCGGTCCAGGCCCATCTCGTGCGTGGCCGCGATCGCTATCTGGCCGATATCGCCGTCTGCCAGGACCGGTTGCACGCGGGTGAGTCGTACGAGATCTGCCTGACCGACACGGTCGCGGTCGCCGCGGGCGCGGACGACGGCCTGGCCCTCTACCGCCGCCTGCGCCGCTGCAATCCCGCCCCGTACGCCGCCTACCTGCGGTTCGACGGTCTCGAGGTGGCGTGTTCGTCGCCGGAACGGTTCCTCAAGGTCGATCGAGATCGGGTGGTGGAGAGCAAACCGATCAAGGGCACCGCGCCGCGTGGCCGCACCCCGGCCGAGGACGCGCGAGCGCGTGACGCGCTGGCGGCCGACCCGAAGACGCGTGCCGAGAACCTGATGATCGTCGATCTGTTGCGCAATGATCTCGGGCGCGTGTGCGAGGTCGGCTCGGTGCACGTGCCCGCGCTCATGGTCACCGAAACCTATTCCACCCTGCACCAATTGGTGTCGACCGTGCGTGGCGTCCTGCGTCCCGGGGCCGGTGTGGTCGACTGTGTGCGCGCCTGCTTCCCGGGCGGTTCGATGACCGGAGCGCCGAAGCTGCGGACCATGGAAATCCTCGACGAGCTGGAAACCCGGGCCCGAGGCATCTATTCGGGCACCATCGGTTTCCTCGGGCTCGGCGGAACGGCCGACCTCAATATCGTCATCCGCACGGCCGTGCGCCACGACGACGAGTGGACCATCGGCGCCGGTGGGGCGATCGTGCTCGATTCCGACGCCGAGGACGAGTACGCCGAAATGGTACTCAAGGCCGCGGCGACCTTCCGGGCGCTCTAACGGCGGCGGCGCTTGTCCGGCTCCGGTGGTGGTTCCTCGCCGCCGCGCCCGGTGAACCGGCCGATCAACCCCACTCCCGGCAGTTTGGCCAGGGCACCGAACAGGTCCTCACCGAGCGAGATCATCGCCTCGAGGCGGGGCAGCAGCCGGTCGTAGGTCGCGAACACCGGGTCGGCGAGGGCGAGTGTGCGGTCGAGACGGTCGATGGTGCTGTTGAGCCGGTCGACCGCGATCGACAGGTTCTCCACCAGATCCGGCAACTGCGCCGCGAGTTGGGCCGATGCCGGAGGCAGCCGCACCGCCGCGTCGAAGGCGTAACCCGCCGTCTGCTGTGCCGCATCGATGGCCTGTCCCGCCGCCGACTGCGCCGCGCCGACCGCCGCCTGGGCGGCCGAGAGCAGGTCGGCACCCGGCACCCTGCGCGACTGCGGCACCGGTGGTGGCTGCGGCGTGCGCCCCCGCTTCTTCGGGTTCGTCATGCCTCCACTGTGCCCCACGACGGCCTCGTGCGCAGGGAGGAGCCGCCGTGTCCGTCAGTTCGGTCCGGCCAGCACCACCGGTCGGCCGAAGCGCGGTTGCACCGGGCGGTTGGTGTGCGGAAACAGGGCGCGATAACGCTCCACGTCGGCGACGGCCACCGGTGCGGATTCGCGCAGCACGATCCAGCGCACCCCTTCCGTGCACGGTGGCGTGGTGAGCGAGCCCTCGTACCGGAACTGGGCGAACCCGGTCGGCAGATAGGCGCGCGGATCGATACCCGACACCGTGCGCGTGACACCCACGCGATCCGGTGCGACCGCGAGCACCTGACCCAGTGGCGACGGATCCGACCACGCACGCAGCAGCACCGCGAGAACGGCCAGCCTGCCCGCCGGGTCCGCGTGCACGAAGTGCAGTTCCATCGCCGCCTCCGCTCCGTCGACCGTGTGCTCGCTCGGCAGGTGGAAGTGGAACTGGGTCAGCTCGAACGCGGCACCGTCGACGACGATGCGGTTACCGGACCCGGCACCGACGTTCGCCTGCACGGTGTGGCCGTTGTTCACCACGTCCACCGTCGACAGGGGCCGATACTCGATCTCGATGTGGTCGTCCGGGTGCAGTTCCGTCTGCGCGGGCAGATCGATCGGTGACTGCGCGTGCCCGCTGCGACAGGTCACGAACCGGCTGTCCAGATCGGCCCAGTGGTCGGGCCCCTCCGCGTCGTAGTCCCAGTGCACGTCGCCGTGCGCCCCCTGCTCCGACCCACCGCATCCGGCGACCGCGAGCAGTGCGAGCGCGGCGAGCACACCTCGCCGGGTGAGTAGGTGACCATTCGACATACGGACCAGCTCCTCGTCAGCTCGGCCGTCGGCAACCGAACGCGGCGGCCCGAAAAATGTCCGATTTGTCGCGAAAGTGCCTCCATTGCAAGGAATTTCGCGGCCAAGCGGACCACAACGCTAAACCCGTCGCGACCGCGAAAACCAGACCCGGCCCTGCGAGATGGCTCACACCGGCCGAGGTCGCCTCCGGTGGCGCTCCGACGAACCTTGTCGGACCCTCGTGGCATCATGCGAGGACCATGGAACTACGCAAGGGCGCGAATTCGCCGGTACCGACATCGCTTCTCGCCGTAGTTGTTTCATGGCGAGGCGCACAGCCCGTCGACGCCCACGCCCTGCTGGTCACCGAATCCGGACTGGTCCGCACCGACCGCGATTTCGTCTTCTTCAACGCCCCACGCCACGCCTCGCAGGCGGTGACCCTCGACCAGGAACCCGAGCCGGGCACCGCTCGCCTGAGCATTTCCCTGCCCCGCACCGAACCCGACATCGCGCGCATCGTCGTCACGGCGTCCCTGGACGACACCACCTTCGATCGGCTCGACGATCTCGCCCTCACCGTGCACTCCGCCGACGGTCCGATCGCCCGCTTCGCCATCGACAGCATCGAGGACGTCCAGGCGATGATGTTCGGGGAGTTCTACCGCCGCGACGGTGGGTGGCGCTTCCGGGCGATCGGCCAGGGCTGGGCCGGTGGGTTGCGCGGGCTTGCCGTCGAATTCGGTGTCACCGTCGACGAACCGGCCTCGGTCGGCCGAACCGACGAACCGGCCGCCAGGGCGAGCGCCGAGATGTCGGGCGCGCCCGCCCTGACCCGCCGCGTCATCGACACCCCGCCACCGCCGCCGACGGATCCCGACCTGGCCGACTGGCATCCCGACCCGGACGCACCGGACCGGCTGCGCTGGTGGGACGGCGACGAGTGGACGTCGAGCGTACGTGGACACGTCTCCCCCACACGCGGCCACTGCGAGCGCTGCGGGCATGCGCTGCGGCGCAAATTCTTCGGTGGTCACGCACCGTGCAAGACGTGCGCCGTGGAGATCGACGAGTTCCTCGTCCACTGGCGCAACCGGGCCGTCCGGGTCCTCACCGGCCCCGGCACCCGCTCACCGGAGTGGATCCAGGTGTGGGCGTCACTGCGGTTCCAGCGCATCGACGAGGAGCGGGGCCGGGCGGTGCTGCGTGAGGACGGACTCACCCAGGTGGAGCGAATGGTCGCGTTCGCGTTCGCCGACGGTGAGGTGTTCGCCGACGAGCTCGACGCGTTCGAGCATGTCGTCGGTGAGCTAGGCCTCGGTGGCGCCGTCGTCGAGGATCTGCGTCGGCGAATGCACCGGGGCCGCACGCTGTCACGGTTGCGCGGGGGTGAACTGCCCGCCGTCGACACACCCGGCCTGCACCTGGACCCCGACGAACGCGTCCATCTCGACCTGCCCGCCGTGCATATCCGGGTGCTCGCGCGCGGTCCACGCCATTCCGAGGGCAGGCTGATCGGCAGTTCCAAGAAGCTGCGTTTCGTCGGCGACGGCACCGGCGTGGAACTGCCCTGGTCCCGGGTGGTTTCGGTGCATCCCGAGCACGGCACCGTCGTGCTGGCGGCGACTTCCGCGCGCGGCGGCGCGACCTTCGGCGTGGCCGATCCCGACTATGTGGCGGCCGCGCTCGAAGGCGCCCTCCGGGTGGCCAAACGCCTGGTCCTCACCCCGGGTCAGCGGGACAGCCGCAGTATCCCCCAGGACGTGAAGGCCCTGGTGTGGCAGCGCGACGGTGGCGCGTGCGTGGAGTGCGGCGACCGGCACTACCTGGAGTTCGACCACATCATCCCGCTCAGCCGTGGCGGCGCGACGAGCGCGTCGAACCTGCAGATCCTGTGCCGGGCCTGCAACCGGGTGAAGGGCGCGCGGATCTAGCTGCCGAGAACCGCGTTCATGATGGTGCCGCCGCTGGTGGCGACCACGCCGCCGATCATCGCGCCCGCGATCATCTTGGGCGACTCCATGGCGCTGCCGTTCCACTTCTCCCAGGCGAACTTGCCGCCCGCGACGGTGATGGCGAGGATGCCCGACAGAATCATGAACCAGGTGAGGTACTGGACCATCTGCATGATCTTGTCCGAGAGCGGCGGCGCCTCCGGCGTCGGGTTGCCGACCTGCGCGAACGTCGTGACGGTGTCGGCCATCGACGTCAGAATGATGCTCATAGCCTGCTCCCCTTTTCCGCGTATAGCGAACTACGTTCCAGCGCTGCCGTATTCGAACGAGGTCCAGGATACGGCCGCGAACCCCCAGCGCACCAACAAAACCGATCGGTTCTGTCGAGGGGGTGGCTGCGATGCCGCGCCGGACGGGCTACCATCGGCCACAGCAGTTCATCGCCGTTCCCCCGAGTTACCGAGTGAGCAAACATGATTCTGGCCGCTGTCGCCGATACCTTGGTCTTCACCGATACCTTGGCCCAGATCGGCAATCCCACACCCGAGGCGCCGCCGCTGTCGGAGAAGATCCTGCAGATGGTGCGCTACTTCACCTGGTTCATCCTGCTGTCGGGCATCATCGCCATCACCTACGCGGGCGGCAAGTTCGCGTGGGAGAAGTGGACCGGCGGCGCGATGCAGTCGCCGAGGATGGTCGCGGGCGCGATGATCGGCGGTGTGGTCGCCACCAGTGGTGGCACCATCATGAACGCCATGATCTGATTCCTGTCCGCTCGGGCCGGTCCGGATGAACCGGGCCGACTCGACCGGCGAGGATTACCCGACCCGGGTTCTGTTGTGAGGCAACAGAACCCGGGTCTCTTCAGCTGAGTTCTACTGTGTCGGCACACGGCAGCAACCTCCTTTCTCCCGCAGGGCGGATCGGCTAGGTGTAGAGCTTGTCGACGAACGCGTAGAGGTTCTGCACCACGCGCTCAGCCTTCTGCTCCGCCGTCAGGTCCTCGCGATACCGGCTGCCCATCGCGGGCTTCCTCTTGTTCCTGGCGTACAGCGAACACGCCAGATCGGTGCACATGTAGCTGCCGATGGTGTTCCCGCGCCGCCCCGATTCGCCCGCCTTGTTCGCCGTCATCAGACAGACCCCGCCGCCGGTGTGGCTGGTGAGGCACAGCGCACACATCTGGGTCTTGCCCGAACCGCCCGTCTCGTGGCGCAGCGCGATACTCACCAGCTCGCCGTCACGCGGGACGGCGATGTAGCAGCGCCCCGCGTACGAGGGATCGGTCCAGCCCAGGAAGTCGAGATCTTCCCACGGCCGTTCGGCCAGGTCACGGGGAACATTGAGACGTTTGGCGTCGCCCTTCGAACAGTTGACGAACGACGCTCTGATCTCGCGTTCGGTGATGGGTTCCATCGCATTTCCTCTCGGGTCGTCGAACACAAAACGTAGCCACGCTAACGAGTTGCCGACCCGCTGACAACCGAGTTTCTCCAGCTCACACGGCCTCCGTGCCCCGGCGGGATCCGGCCGCCGGGGCATCCGCCCGGTCACGCCACGGATTCGAGGACCGGGTAGTCGGTGTAGCCGGTCGCATCGCCACCGTAGAAGTAGGCCTCACGGAACTGGTTGATCGGCGCGCCGTCGCGCAACCTGGCGACGAGGTCGGGATTGGCCAGGAAGGGCCGTCCGAGCGAGACCAGGTCGGCGCCGGCGGCGAGTAGTTCCTCGGCTGCGGACCTACCACCGTCGACGGGCAACGGCGAACCCCAGCCGAGCACCGGGTTGGCGATCAGCACACCGTCCCAGCCGGTGCGGATCCGCTCGAACACCGGGGTCCCCGGGTCGGCGAACACCACGTGCAAGTAGGCCAGGCCGCGACCGCCGAGTGCGGCGACCAGCGCGGTGTACAGCTCCTCGGTGTCGGATTCGACGATGTCGTTGGCGCCGACGCCGGGCGCGACGCGAACCCCGACTCGCTCCGGCCCGATCGCTGCGGCCACGGCCTCGACCACCTCGACGGTGAACCGGATCCGGTTGTCGACGGTGCCGCCGTATTCGTCGGTGCGCTGGTTGGTGTTGTCGGACAGGAACTGGTGCAACAGCATGCCGTTGGCGCTGTGCACCTCCACACCGTCGAACCCGGCCGTGATCGCGTTGCGGGCCGCCTGTGCGAAATCCTGAGCGGTGGCGTGGATGTCGTCGACGGTCATGGCCCGTGGCACCACCGCGTCCTGCGGGCCTGCCGAGGTGTGGATCGGTGTCGACAGCCGGATCGGTGACGGCGCGACCGGCACCGCGCCCCCGTTGTCCGGATGTCCGACGCGCCCGCCGTGCTGCACCTGCAGGAAGGTGCGTCCACCCGCGGCATGGATCGCGTCGGTGATCCCACGCCAGCCTGCGATGTGGGCGTCGGTGTAGATACCGGGAATACCCGCGAACGTGGTGCCGACCGGGTTGGGACTGGCCGCCTCGGCGACGATCAGCCCGGCGTCGGCGCGCTGGGCGTAGTAGGTCGCCATGAGTTCGGTCGGGCTCCCGTCGGCGGCCGCGCGGTTGCGCGACATCGGTGCCATCACGAGTCGGTTGGGAAGCTCGAGGCCACCGAGAACGGCCGGATCGAGCAGGTTGGGTGTCGCGTTCTTCGTCATGCCGATACGGTAAAACGTGACATTGGTGTGAGATTCAAGTCGACGTGTGAAAGGCCTGGTGGCGCATGCGGATCGGGGAACTCGCGGCGCGGACCGGCGTCAGCGAACGGTCGCTTCGCTACTACGAGGAGCAAGGTTTGCTGTCCTCTGCCCGGACCCCGGGCGGCCACCGCGACTACTCCCACATCGCCGTCGACCGCGTGATCCACATCCAGGAGCTCTACGCGGCCGGCTTGACCAGCAAGAAGATCGGCCAGATCCTGCCCTGTATGCGCGACGCCGACGGCCGGGCCAACGAGAACGCCACGCCCGAACTGGTGGACGAACTGCGCACCGAACGGGAGCGGATCGACCGCACGATCGCCGACCTGATCCGCTCCAGGGATGTCCTCGACGACGTCATCGCGCGAGCCTCGGAGGACATTCCCGCAGCCGCGGGATAGGACCGTCACCGGACGATTCCGGCCGCTCGGGCTGCGCGCAGCCAGTCGGGGAACTCGCCGAGCAGGCGTCGGTAGAGTTCGGCGTCGTCGAGTTGGTCGATGTCGGGGACGGCGAAGAAGCCCGCGTTGTCGACCACCCGGCCGTCGAGTTCGTCCAGGGTGCGCAGCACGCCGAAGTTGGCGGGTCCGAGTCCGATGAACTGCCAGAACGCGGGCAGGTGCGCGGCCTCGCGCATCAGAGCGGCGATTTCGCGTTTCTTGGCGAAGCCGCCGTCGGTGAAGAACAGGACAAGCGTGGGCCGGGTGCTGCCGTGCAGGGTGTCGATCACCGCCCGCATGATCGGTAGTTCGTCGTTGCGGCCGCCGAGGCTGCCGTAGTCGATGCCGTCGTGGGTGCCGTTCAGGTGCAGGTAGGTCCGGGTCCAGCGCTCGGCGTCGGCCACGGTGATGTCGGGCAGTTTCGCGTAGCTCAGGGCGTAGAGGTAGGCCTCGAGGGTGCCGTCGTCGTCGAGTTGGGTGGCCACCGGGATCATCCGCTCCACCACCCGGTGCACGGTTCCGGCGCGATACATCTTCTGCATGCTGCCGGTCTTGTCGATCACCAGCACGACCCGCGCACGGGTGCCGAACGCGCTCTTGTCGATGAGCACCTTGGCGACTTCCTGCTTTCGCAGGTCGAGTTTCTGCCGTTTCTCGAACGAGAGGGTGTGCTCGCCGGGCACCGTCCTCGGCACCGCGACGGCTGCCGGTTCGTCGTCGACACTCACCCCGTGATCGGTGACCAGATCGGCGAACCCACCCGCGTACCCCTGCCCCACGGCACGGACCTTCCACTGGTCGCCCCGGCGGTACAGTTCGAGCGCGATCACCACCGTCTCGCGATCCAAGCCCTCGATCACATACTCACACAACGTATTTCCCGAGGAATCGGCGACGACCGCGACCGGTGCCGATCCGGCGCCGAAGGTCTGCCCGTCGGCGGTGATCACCGCCCGGATCTGCGCGATGCCCTCGGGCACCCGGGCCGAGGTGACGTGGAGCGTCGCACCGCGCAGCCGGACGCCGTCGGCCTGCGGCTGGTTGAAGAACACGAAGTCGGCATCCGAGCGGACCTTGCCCGCCTCGGTCACCAGCAGCGCCGACAGATCCGCCGCCACACCACCGCGCACCGACAGCACCACCTCCCCCGCCACCAGCCCCAGGTTCTGCCCCTTCACCAGCACAGCAGCCATCGCACGCCCCTCATCTCGCACCCGATGCCCCACACCCTAGGCCAATCCCCGTCGCGACGGCCGGGGTACGCGACCGCACGTACGATGAGTACTCGACCTCGAGATCGGGAGGCGCCGGGTGGATTTCACCGTCGCGTATCTGCAGTACGCGGGTTCGGGGCCGATGCGCCTCGAAGAACAGCTACTCACCGAGGGCCTGGGCAGACTCGGCATCCCGGTTCGTCACTACAGCATCAAACGCATCCACCGCAGGCAACTACCGCTCGGCCCCGACGCCTTCCTCGCCGGAGACCTACCCGCTGTGCACGCGGCGATGCGCCAGCTGGGCATTCCGATCCCACCACCCGACGACTACCCCGAGACCCTCGCAGCTTTCCTCGGGCGCAAGGTGTGGACCACCACGCTGGGGGCGGTCGAGCGCATGATGGAGAGTTCTTCCGCGACACCGGTTTTCGTCAAGCCCGCCGAGCATCGTAAGAGCTTCACGGGTTCGGTCTGCTATTCCGAGCGCGACTTCGGTGCGTGGGGCGGGGCAAGCAGGCGTCAGCGCGTCTGGTGCTCGGAGGTCGTCACCTGGCTCAGCGAATTCCGCGTCTATGTCATCGACGGCCGCGTGGTCGCGACGGATCACTACGCGGGCGACGACTCCGCCGAGCTGGATACGACTGTTGTCCGGGCGGCGATCGACACCTACCACCGCGATGCCACCGCGCCCAGCGCCTACGCCGTCGACTTCGGCGTGCTGGCCAACGGTGACACCGCGCTGGTCGAAGTCAACGACGGTTACGCCCTGGGTGCGTACCGGATCGCGGCGGATCACTACACCGAACTCCTGGCGACACGGTGGCGTGAGCTGCTGGCGACGGCGAGCTGACTCATGACCCCGAGGGATCGCTTTCTGCGGCTCGACGCCGATCGACGACGGCAGGTGCACCTGGTGTTGTGCGCGCAGGCCCTGCCGACATGGACCGGGTATGTCCGGGGAAAGCCAGCGGCGCTGCGCTATCGCGACTCCGTCGTCGGCATGCGGCATCGTGTCGACGTCGACCTTCCCGCCGATGCCCTGCGGGCCGTGCGGACCGGAGCGGATCGCGCGGATGTGAGCGGCCGCTATCTCGAGCCGATCGCCGCACTGCACGACGACGATCTGTGTCTCCCCGACCACGTCGAGTTCGCCTATTACGCGATCTACAACTGCTTCCGCAGATACGTCTGCGGTGATGACATCGCGGAGTGGCTGATCGTCGATCAGGCTTTGGCGGCCCACGATCCGAGCGAGGCGACACCGCGCCTGACGCGCGCCGTCGACGACGTCGATCCTGGGACGAGTGGCACCGCGACCAGCTATTGACCGCGAGGGCATCTGCCCTGGTCGAGGGCGGAATGTGGGGCGGGTGGGGCTCGAACCCACGACCAGCGGATTATGAGTCCGCGGCTCTAACCGACTGAGCTACCGCCCCTGACCGCGGGTGTACGCGGGCGAGTCGCATGCTACCCGGTGGATTGCGAGGTTGACCACTCGTGAAAGGTTCGGTGGACCCGTCCGGTCAGGACCGGTCCACCTTCTCCCGTTCCAGGCGGGCACGGTCCGCACGGTCCCGTTCCCTGACGCTTCCCCCCGGGCTGCTGGCGAATTTGATGACTGCGACTACCAACAACAAGACCGCGACTGTCACCGCGGCGACAATGATTCCCTGCACATATTGAACTTAACGTGTATTCCGTTGCGACGCAGGGTAAGTTACACTGTCGCGCCGATCGTCAAGACGGTACGCCCGAGTGCGGAGCGGTCCGCGATCACCGCGTGCGCCCGCCGCACCTCCTCGAGCGGAAATGCCTGGCCGACAACAACTTCCAGCTCACCGGCGGCAACGGCCGTCTGCGCGCGACGGGCGATGTCCTGCCAGTCGATGTCACCACCGACGATGTCGAACAGCGTCCGCACAGTGACGTGACGCACACTCGCCGCCTCGCTGTCGCCGTTGGCGAATTCGCCTGCCGCCGAGCCGTATCCGAGGAACCGTCCGCCGTCGGCGGTGGCTGTCAACGCGCTGCCGCCGATGTCGCCGCCCGCGCCGTCGAAGACTACCGCCGCTCCCCCACCGGTGATCTCGCGAACCCGCTCAACCCAGCCCTCGACGGAATAGTCGACAACGGCGGTGGCGCCCAATCGCTGGGCCAAGGCCAGCTTTTCGGGACCACGGGCGGCTGCGACGACCTTCGCACCGGCAGCGACGGCCAATTGGGTGAGCAGCGTGCCAAGGCCGCCGGCCGCCGCCGTGACGAGGACCCACGAATCCGGTCGCACCTCAGCGTGATCGAAGACCGCCAGTGCGGTACGCCCGTCGTGGGCGAGGGCTACGGCTTGCACGGTACTGAGGCCGTCGATGATCTCCACCAGCGTCGCGGCCCGGGCGAGTGCCTGTTCGGCGTATCCACCGATGGGGAGCCCGCCGCCGATGCCGCTGGCCGCCGTCTGGGTGACAACGCGCTTGCCGACCCAGCCGGGATCGACCTCGGTGCCGACCGCACGCACCACACCGCCGATCGCACCGCCGGGGACATACGGCAGGCTCAGCGCGAAGAAGTCCTGCCCCCATCCGGCCCGCAGCCGGGTGTCGAGGAACATCACGTCGGCCACGTCGACATCGATGAGCACCTCGCCCGGACCGGGTTGGGGCGTGGGGAGTTCGCGCACCTCCAGCACATCGACCCCACCGAATTCCTTGACCTGCACTGCACGCATCGCGACTCCTTGTGGTGTTCACCGGAACACCACAAGCATCGAACCTGAAGTCGAGTTCAGGTCAAGGCCATGAGACGGCAGTCACAGATCGCTTGTGCGGCGCCTAACTGCCACCGCCGCAACTGCTGCTGCTCCCGCCACCACAGCTGCTACTGCTTCCGCCACTACAGCTGCTACTGCTTCCCCCACCGCAGCTGCTGCCACTCCCCCCGCCACACCCGTCACTCCCGCCGGACCCGCTGTCGCCGAAGTCTCCGGGCCAGCCCGCAGAGCATCCCGAACTGCTGTGCGGCGGGTGCGTGCCCGGCACGCCGTTGACGAACCCCGCCGCACCGGCGATCCAGCGCGGATCGTGTGGATCGATCCGTGGCGGAGTCAGCGCGCGCACGAGGGCGATCACGGCCGCAACCACCAGGCCGATGCCGACGGCGGCGAAGAACAACACGATCAGGACGGTCATAGGATGCAGGCTAACCCGCCGAGTGGTTCCCGGCAGCCCCGTACCCAGGGGCCTTACAGTGAAGCATGGCATTCACGATCCCCGGACTTCGTCGGCGCGTGGTCGATCCGGCGACGGTCGATCGCATCGTCGCCGACCTCGAATTCCCCGACGCGATCTTCAAGACCTGCCCGTGGCAACCACGGGAACTGGTGGAAACCGGTCTGCGCCAATGGTTGCGGTGTTGCGGCGCCGCCCTTCGCGACGATCAGGTGATCGGGATGCCCTCGCACGCGGTGGACGAGGCCTGGCACGGTTTCATCCTGTGCACCCAGCTGTACGCCCGGTTCTGCGATCGCGCTTACGGCCGGTTCCTGCACCACTTCCCCGACGGCGTCGCCGCGGACACCACCGACGACGCGGGCCCGATGCTCGAACAGCTCGGGCGAACGGTGGTGGCGTGGTCGATGGTCGCGGCGCCCGGCGAACCGTGCGTGTTGTGGGATCTGGATCGGCGGGTGGGGGTAGAGAACCCGTGGGGCGTGGACGCCCGGCACGTCGCCGCCGTGGAGCGGCAGCTGCACCGGGCGTGAGCCCTACTTCACCAGTTTCATCCGGCGCGCCGCGAAACGCACCGCGCCGGGCGCGATCCGGTTCGCCCGGTACTGCAACCACGACTCCGGGGTCACCGGCACGATGTCGCGGCGCTCGCGCACGGCACGCACGATCTGATCGGCCACCTTGTCCGGGGTGTAGCCGCGCCGTTCGTAGAGCTTGTCGAACTTGCGCTGAGTGGCGGCCTCCACCTCGGCCGATACACCGGAAATGCGCGTGGTGGCAACGATATTGGTGTGCACGATGCCAGGGCACACGGTGGACACGGAGATCCCGCGGTCGGCCAGTTCCGCGCGCAGGCAGTCGGAGAACATGAACACCGCCGACTTGCTCGTCGCGTACGCGCTCATATCGCGTTGCGGACTGTAGGCGGCCATGCTCGACAGGTTCACGATGTGGCCACCGAGTCCGCGTTCGGCCATCGCCGAACCGAAGGCGCGGCAACCGTTCACAACGCCACCGAGGTTGATGCGCAGGACCCGGTCGAATTCCTCGGTCGGGGTGTCGAGGAAGCCGCCCGCCTGGCCGACACCCGCGTTGTTGACGAGGATGTCGGGCACGCCGTGGGCGGCGATCACCGTGTCGGCATGCTCCCGAACCGCGTCCTCATCGGAGACATCGAGCGAATAGGCGTGTGCCACCGCGCCTTCGGCGACCATCAGCTCGGCGGTGCGTTTGGCGGCGAGTTCGTCGATGTCGGAGAGCACCACTTCGGCGCCGAGGCGGGCGAAGGCGAGCGCGGTCTCGCGACCGATGCCACTGCCCGCACCGGTGACGACCACGAGATGGTCGTCGAATTCCCGCCGGGTACGGCCAACTTCGGCCCGCGCCAACCCACGCGAGATACCGGCGCCGGAGAGCGCGTCGATCAGTTCGGTGGTGGCGGTGGCCAGCAATTCGGGATGGGAGAACGGCATCCAGTGCCCGGCGGGCACGTCGCGCCGCCACAGCCGGTCGGTCCACTTGCGCGAGTCGTCGTAACCGGCGGGGCGCACGGCGATGTCGCGGCCCGCGACGATGAGCTGCACCGGGACCCGGGTGCGGCGCTCACGGGGTTCGAGCATGCGCTGCACGATGTTGGCGCGGTAGATGAGCAGCCCGTCGACCATGTCGCGGCGGAAGGTCGGCGCGAGCCGCACATTCGCGGCAGGTGTGTCGTTCATCAGCGAAACCACACGCTGCCAGAGCTTTTCGGTACCGATCGCGTTGAACGTGACCCGAGGCAGGCCCGGCGTCATGAAGAAGAACGTGTACGCCGAGGACGCCAGTTGGGTCAGCGGCTGCCACACATTGCGCGGGGTGGGGCGCGAGAGTCGGTCGCGCACCCAGGCGGCCAGATGGTCGAGGTTGGGGCCCGACACGGAGGTGAACGAGGCGACTCGCTCGGTGGCCTGCGGTTCGCACACCGCCTCCCAGACCTGCACCGAACCCCAGTCGTGGGCCAGCACGTGCACGGGACGGTCGGGGCTCACCGCGTCGAGCACGGCGTAGAAGTCGCGCGCGAGTTCGTCGAGGCGGAAGTCGGCGGTGCGCTGGGTTCGGGTGGAGGCGCCGTGCCCTCGCGTGTCGTAGGCAACCACGTGGAAGCGGTCGGCGAGCAGCGGGATCACCTTGTCCCACAGGTGATGGGTGTCGGGCCAGCCGTGGACCAGCACCAGGGTGTCGGCGGCGGGGTCACCGTATTCGAACACCGCGATATCGAAGGCGCCACTGCGCACGACGCGCTCGTTGGCCGGTTCGATCGTCATACTTTCGGACTCCTCGTCTGGGAAGGTCGCGCCACCGGGCTCACAGGTCGAGCACCAAACGCTCACCGCGGGAACGGGATACGCAGGCGAGCATGGCGCCCGCCGCGTGGTCGGATTCGGAGAGCACACTCTCGCGATGCTCGGGATCGCCCTCGCGCACCCGGACCACACAGGTGCGGCAGAATCCCTGCCTGCACGAGTAGGGCTGATCGGGGCGCACGGCCAGGATGGTGTCGAGCACCGTGCGATCGGCGGGGACGGTGAGGACTTCGCCGGTGGCGGCGAGCTCGATCTCGAACGGTACGCCGTCGACGATCGGCGGCGGCGAGAACCGTTCGTAGTGCAGTTCCACCTCCGGCATCGCGCGCACCGCGCCGACGACGGCCGAGGTCATCGGGGTCGGGCCACAGGCGTAGATCGCGGTGCCCGGGCCGACGCCGGGCAGCAGGTCGGTGGCGCTCGGCAGCCCGTGTTCGTCGTCAGTCCGCACGATGACGTGCGCGCCGAAGGCTTCCAGTTCGGCGAGGAACGGGATCGTCGCCCGGCTGCGTCCGCTGTAGACCAGCGTCCAGTCCACACCGAGGTGGTGCGCGAGCCGAGCCATCGGCAGGATCGGGGTGATGCCGATGCCACCGGCGACGAAGTGCAATCGACGCGCGGGTGAACCGTGCCCGGGCACCACGAACGGGAACGCGTTGCGTGGTCCGCGCACCGTCAGCGTGCTGCCGACCGGTAGTTCGTCGTGTACCTCCAGCGAGCCGCCCCCGCCGTCGGGGATCCGGCGCACCGCGACCCGGTAGGCGTGCGCGTCGGCTGGATCACCGCACAGCGAGTATTGCCGCAGCCTGCCCGAGGGCAGCTCGAGATCCAGGTGGGCGCCGGGACGCCAGCGCGGCAACACCCGGCCGTCGGGCGACTCGAGCCGCAGGCTCACCACGTCCTGGTCGTGTGCCTCGATCCGGCGTTCGGTGACGACCACCGGCAGCCGATGATCGTCGGCGCGCGAACGCGGGTCGCGGCGGTTCACCAGCGCGCTCCATCGCAGCCGGAAGGTCGCGATGGTGTCGATGACCCGCATCCCGGGATCGTGCCGATGCTTGCCGTACAGATCGCCGGGGAGGTCCCGGACGGTCATGACGCGGCCGCGCGGGCGGCGGGCGAGGCGGCGAGGTAGGCCAGCGCCTGGGCGGTCGAGCCGACCTTGTCCGGGTTGTAGCCCGGCTGGAACGTCGACAGCGCGCTCACCAGCAGCGACGGCACGCCGGGAATCGCGCCGCGCCACATGGCGGCGAACACACCGGCGAGCAGCCTCGGATACCCGTGGTCGGGCAGTTTCGGATCCTGGTGCACCAGGAAACGCGTGCCGCGCAGAAGCAGGACGAGGAAGATCGGGAAGACCAGCGTCATCGTCGCGCTGCGGCGCACGTAGCCGACGCCGAAGTACTCGGCGACGTCATGGGCGACGTTGCGGTGCTCGACCTCCTCGGCGCCGTGCCAGCGGAACAGATCCGCCATCCGGGGGTCGGCCCCGAACTTCTCCAGGTCGGCATTGAGCACCCAGTCGCCGAGCCAGGCGAAGAAATGCTCGAGGCAGGCGATGAACGCCAGCCGCTCGACCAGCATCTGCTTGCCCGCGCGTCCCGCACCGCGCTTACCGAGCGACACCCGGAACAGGTATTCCATCTGCCGTTCGTACGGCGCGGTGTCGACGCCGTTGGCGGCGAGCATGTCGACGAGCACCTTGGCATGGGTCTCCGCGTGCATGGATTCCTGGCCGATGAAGCCGAGCATGTCCTCGCGCAGCTTCTCGTCCTCGACGTAGGCCAGCGCCTCGCGGTAGGTGGCGATGAACATCCGCTCGCCCTCGGGCAGCAGCATGTTCAATGCGCAGATCAGATGTCCCGCGAGGGGTTCGGCGGGCATCCACTGCAGGGGAACGCCCGACCAGTCGAAGCTGACATTGCGCGCGTGCAGCGCGACCGCGCCCGGATCGACGTCCGGTCGGGTGGCACTCCAGCGAAGTAACTTCATCGGTACTCCTCGATCACCGCACGATCGTTGTGCGCCTCGGGCGCAGCGTCGCGCCCGAGGGTGGTTCTGATCGTACAACTATGTCGTACTCCGCGTAACACCAAAACCCGTTCGTTTGTATCGGTACACGATCGAAAGATGATCGCTGAGTTATTGCTAACAGCTATATGGGTATCCTCGATATACGCGGTTAGAAGCCCAGCTACCAGGGGATTTTGGTAGATGAGCTGCACAAATGCCGCGTCAACCACCGGTAGCTATCCGGATGCGGAGGGAAGGAGGTGGACGTCATGCTGTGGGACTTCTTCGAGAATCTCGCCAAGGCGATCTTCGCAATTTTCTTCTGATCGCAGGCCCAGACGGGTGACGGTGCCCTCGCGGTGCCGTCACCCGTCTATCTGCTTCACCACGTGTTTCCCCCGCCCAGCACCGGGTAGGCCGCAGGCAGAACGCCCACCACCCAGGAGGTGCAGACTCATGCCGCAGCAAGCGTGGAGCGACAAGCGCGAACGTCAGTACAAGGACATCAAGAAATCCGAGCGTCAGCGGGGCCGCAGCGAGGAACGCGCGGAGGAGATCGCCGCCCGCACCGTGAACAAGACCCGCGCCCAACACGGTGAGACCAAGTCCGGTAAGTCCTCCGGCGGCAAGTCCAGCGGCACGTCCCGCCGCGGCGGCCAGCAGGCCAAGGGCAGTGGCAAGACCCGCGACGAACTGTACGAAGAGGCCCGCCGCCGCAATATCGACGGCCGCTCCAAGATGAACAAGCAGGAGTTGGCCAACGCCCTCGGACGCCACTGACCCCGGAGAGGTTCGCCATGCAGATCGGATTCAAATTGGCGGCCGAGGCCTTCGACCCGAACGAACTGGTCCGCCAGGCCGTTCGGGCCGAGTCCGTCGGCTTCGATTTCGTCGAGATCAGCGACCATTTCCATCCGTGGCTGGACAACCAGGGCCATTCACCGTTCGCCTGGTCGGTGCTCGCCGCGATCGCGGCCCGCACCGACCGCCTCCACCTCGCGACCGGGGTGACCTGCCCGATCATTCGCTACCACCCCGCGATCATCGCCCAGGCCGCCGCCACCACGGCGCTGCTTTCCGACGGTCGCTTCACCCTCGGGATCGGTTCGGGTGAACGGCTCAACGAACACGTGGTCGGCAAGGAATTCCCGCCGGTGCTGGTGCGTCAGCGGATGTTGCGCGAGGCGCTCGAGATCATCCGGCTGCTGTGGCGCGGCGGCTACCGCAACTACGACGGGCGATATCTGTCGCTGTCGGACGCCCGCGTCTTCGATCTGCCGGAAACTCCGCCGAAGATCGCGGTCGCGGCGGGTGGTCCGCGCGCGGCCGAGATCGCCGCCGAGCTCGGTGACGGCCTGTTCGCCACCGAACCCGACCCCGATCTGGTGCGTTCCTACCGCGACGCGGGCGGCATGGGATCCCGTTACGTGGAGGTCGGTGTCGCCTTCGATCCCGACGAGCGCACGGCCGCCGAGGCCGCCTTGTCGACGAATCGGTGGATGACCGGCGGGTGGAAGGTCATGAGCGAGCTGCCCAATCCGGTGAACTTCGCCGCCGCCTCGACCACCGTGCGAGTCGAGGACATGCTCGAGGCGATGGTCTGTGGCAACGACCCCAAACGCTATGTCGAGGCGGTGCGCACGGCGACCGACGCCGGTTTCGACCGGGTGGTGTTGATGAACGCGGGCCCCGATCCCGACGCGTTCCTCGATTTCTACAGCAGCGAGCTGCGACCGCTGTTGCGCGCGCAGGAATGACCCGGCGATGACGCTGCGCATCGGCACGTCCGGCTGGCAGTACCGCGATTGGCGCGGCGTGCTGTATCCGGCCGGTCTGCCGATGCGCCGCTGGCTCGAGCACTACGGCGAGGCCTTCGGCACGGTCGAATCCAACAACGCCTTCTACCGTTTGCCGAGCCGCGAGACCTTCGCCGCCTGGCGCGAACGCACGCCCCCGGATTTCGTCGTCGCGGTGAAGGCCAGCCGGTTCCTCACCCACATCAAACGGCTGCGCGAGCCGCAGGAGCCGGTACAGCGCCTGCTCGACCGGGCCGAAGGCCTCGGCGACCGGCTCGGGCCGATCCTGTTGCAACTGCCCCCGACCCTGCGCGCCGACGCGGGCCTGCTCGACGACTGTCTCCGCTGCTTCCCGTCTTCGGTGCGGGTGGCGGTGGAACCGCGACACGAGTCGTGGTGGACCGACGAGATCCGGGACGTCCTGCGCGCCCGCGGCGCCGCCCTCTCCTGGGCGGATCGCGATTCCCGGCCGGTGACCCCACTGTGGCGCACCACCGATTGGGCGTATCTGCGCCTGCACGCCGGTCGCGCCACACCCCCGCCGCACTATGGCAGGCAGGCACTGAACGGCTGGGTGCACCGGCTGCTCGACACCTTCCCGGCCGACGCCGACGCCTACGTCTACTTCAACAACGACCCCGGTGGGGCCGCCGTGCGCGACGCCGTCACCTTCGCCCACCTGGCCGACAGCGCGGGCGCCGAGGTGACCCGCGTGCCGGACCTGTCCGCCCAGCGAGCCGCCTCGTGACCACGACCAAGTACCCCGGCGCCGAGGAGTACGTGCCGAGCACCGGCGACCTGACCGCGGTCGCGGCCGCCGCCGAGGCCTGTCACGGTTGCGACCTCTACCGCGACGCGACCCAGACCGTGTTCGGCGCGGGCGCACCGCACGCGAGCACCGTGTTGATCGGCGAACAACCCGGCAACGAGGAAGACCTGGACGGGCACCCGTTCGTCGGACCGGCCGGACGGCTGCTCGACCGGGCGCTCGACGACATCGGCGTCGACCGCGAGTCGCTCTACCTCACGAACGCGGTGAAGCACTTCCGCTTCGAGCGACGCGGCAAACGCCGCATCCACCAGCAGCCCCGGCGCACCGAGATCGTCGCCTGCGCACCGTGGCTCACCCGCGAACTGGACCTGATCGCACCGGAACTCGTGATCTGCCTCGGCGCGATCGCCACGCACTCGGTGCTCGGCCCGAAAGCCAAGGTCACCGAATTGCGTGGCCGCACGGTCGAACTCGAGCATTTCCGGGTCGGCGCGACGGTCCACCCGTCCTCGGTGCTCCGGGCGACCGACCGCACCAAGGCCTACGCCGAGTTCGTCGACGACCTGACCAACCTGTTCGAGCGGGCCTGATCACCAGCCGGGATCGACGTCCATCGGGACGTTGATCCAGCTCGGCCGCGACGGGTCCAGCTCGAGGTGCTGGGTGCGCAGACCGCTCTCGTTCAGCAACGGCCGCAGCGGGATCGCGCTGGGGAAGTTGCCCGCGAACACGTCGACGCGCAGGCGGTGGCCGGGCAGCAGCACACCGTCGGTGGCGCGGATGCCGATCTCGATGGCCGTCGGCTCACCCGGCACGGTCGGCTGGCGGGTGTCCAGGGTGAGGATCGGATACGGGTCGGTGTAGTCGCCGTTGGGCGAACGGGTGGACTTCGCCTCATCGATCGCGCGCAGCGACGCCATCAGCTGACCCTGCGACCAGACCGTCGACCGCCCGTCCGGCGCGACATCGTTGACGGTGACGGTCCAGTACCCGTCGGTGGTGTCGAGGACAGTGTTCAGGTGCGCCGCGATCGCCCCGGAGATGCGCGTCGGTTTGTCGACCGGCGCGGTGGTGAAGGTGAGCGCGGCACCTTCACTGATGCGGGCGTCCTTCGCACACACATCGGGCAGCGGGATCAGGCCCGCCGTGCCCTGCGCGGCGTCGCGCGAGCAGATCGTCGACAGGCTCGGGTCGACCGAAAGACGCTGCGCCGCACCGGGAGCGGTGACGAGACTGCCGTCGTGTCGGGCGCCGGGCGCGGTCCCCGACGACGCGGGGTCGAGATACATCCGCCGGTACTGCATGCCCGGACGCGGGAACGCCACGTCGGTGGTCCACTGGTCGCTGCCCTGTTGCCACAGCGTCACCGGGTCGTACCGGTCGATGCCGTTGTCGATGCCCTTGAGCCACTTGTCGAACCACGCGCGCTGCAGTGCCTCGAGCGGCGCGGGCGCGCCCGGCTGACCGAGGCCCGAGCTCACGGTCACGTGGTACACGTTGCCCATGATGAGCTTCTTCTGCTCGGCGGGCACATCGAGCGCGTTGTAGATGCGCGGGGTGGAGTAGGTGAAGATGTCGTGCCAGCCGCCGTAGAGGAACGCGGGCACCCGCACCTTCTCCGGCTGCCCGACCCACGCCGTGCGCAGCGCCGAGTTGTCGTCCAGGATCGCCGACATCTCCGGCGGGATCTGCTCGACGGTCGGGGTGGTCAGGGCGGCGATGAGCACATTGAAGAAGGTGAACGGGTCACGCACCCGGTCGGCCAGCCACACCCAGTCGAACTTGCCCGCGAGGATCGACACCATGTCGGGCAGCAGTTTGGCACCGTCGACCGCGAGCAGCCAGGCCGGGATGAAGCCGACACCGAGCGCGCCGCCGGGGGCGGCGACATCGCGGATCAGGTCGCTCCCTGGCACCACCGGGAAGATCGCCTTCAGTGCCTCGGGCTGCCGCTGGGCGGTGTGCAGCTGGTTGATCCCCGAATAGGAGATGCCGCTCATCCCGATCTTGCCGTCGGACCAGGACTGTTTCGCCGCCCAGTCGACCACTTCGACGCCGTCGAGCTGCTCGCGTTCACCGAACACCTGCCAGGTGCCCTGCGAGAACCCGGTACCGCGCACGTCGACGACCACCTGGGTGTAACCGCCACGGATCAGGTTGCGGTCGACACCGAAGGTGCGGGCGGCGCCGCCGGGCAGCGCCTTCATCATGTCGCTGAGGCTGCTGAAGCCGAACGGCGAGAAGTCCAGGTTCTGCAGCACCGGCATCAGCAGGTCCGACAGGCCGGGCACCGCGAGCGCCGAGTCGGCGATGTTCGACACCAGCTTGGTGTAGGGCGTCATGTTGACGATCGTCGGCGTCGGTTCGGCGATCGGCTGCCCGTCCGCCCCGGCGGGGTGATAGACGTTGGCTTTCAATACCGTCCCGTCACTCATCGTGATGGGGACGTCCCATTCGATGAAGACGTTCGGGTATTGCTGAGGCCCGGTATGGGTTGCCACGAAACCGGCATCGAGCCCCTCGGCGGCCGGTGCGGCCGAACCCATCGGCGCCGATGCCACCGCGCCTGCCAGTACGACGACCGACGCCATCAGCGCCGCCAGTCGCCCACGATATCTGCCCATGCCTCGACGGAGCCCTCCCGCTATCGGGAACCGTGTCGTTCCCATACCGGGAAGTAACGTAGCCTGTGTCACACGCGATCGCAACGATGTGCTCTCCGCCGCCCGCCGCCCGGCGTCATCACCTGCACCTGACACAATCACTGCTGTGACTGCGCCCGGATTCGACGCCGACGGTCGCCGGTACCGAGGCGCCGCGCCCGGGCAGCGCCAGCGGGAACGCCGGACTCGGCTCATCGAGGCGGCCACCGAGGCGTTCGGCACCGAGGGCTACCGCAACACCACCGTGACGACGATCTGCGCGGCCGCCGGTGTGGGCAAGCGGTATTTCTACGAATCCTTCACCGACAGTGAGGATTTGCTGCTCGAGGTGTACCGCGAGATCGCGGCGCGGATGATCGAGTCGATCCATGCGGGTATCAGCACGGCGGGCGACGAGGTGACCACACAGGTCCGGGTGGCACTGGCCGCGTACTTCGCGCTGATCCACGACGATCCGCGCGTGCCGCGTATCGCGTTCTTCGAGATCCTCGGGGTGAGCCCCGCCGTCGACCGGGCTTACCGCGATGTGCTCGACGCGCTGGTCGACATCTGTCTCGCCCTGTTGACCCCGCACGTCGATCACGAGGCCCACCCGGCGGTGAGCGTGCGCACGGTGCTGCTCGGACTGGTCGGCGCCATCGTCATCATCGCCCAGCAGTGGGTGCTGTCGGACTACCGTCAGCCGATCGACGACGTGGTCGACAGCGCGTGCCTGGTGGTCGGCGCCGTGCTGGAACGCCTGCGCCCCTAGCCTGTTGATCCGCTTGGTTCGGGGTACCCCACGGACATGACAACTCACGAGCGACAGCAACTCGACGAGGTCATCGAACGGTTGACCATCAGGTACCCGACCATTTCCCCCGAAGAGATCACCGACATCGTCCGCGAGACGTACCGGCATTTCAACTCGGCGCAGGTGCGCGACTTCGTGCCCCTGCTCGTCGAGCACCAGGTGAAGGACGAGCTCGGTACGCCGACCGGGGACATTCCGCCGATCCCCGAGTGACTCCGTCGCGGGCCCGGCTAGCGTGGAGGCCACCATGCCAACCATGAGGAGGTCCGCATGCCCGCAACTGTGCGCGGTGTCGTCGCACTCGCGAAGAACGCACCCGTGGAAACCGTCGACATCGTGATCCCCGACCCGGGACCGCACGATGTGGTGGTCCGGGTTCAGGCGTGCGGGGTGTGCCACACCGACCTGCACTACCGCGAGGGCGGGATCAACGACGAGTTCCCGTTCCTGCTCGGGCACGAGGCGGCCGGTGTCGTCGAGTCGGTCGGCGAGGCGGTCACGCATGTGGCCGAGGGCGATTTCGTCGTCCTGAACTGGCGCGCGGTCTGTGGGGAGTGCCGTGCGTGTCGGCGTGGCCGCCCCTGGTACTGCTTCGACACCCACAACGCGAGCGCCCCCATGACACTCACCGACGGCACCCCGCTCACCCCGGCACTGGGTGTCGGCGCCTTCGCCGACAAGACTCTGGTGCACGAAAAGCAGTGCACCCGTGTCGATCCCGACACCGATCCGGCTGTCGCGGGTCTGCTCGGCTGCGGCGTGATGGCAGGCATCGGCGCCGCCGTGAACACCGGTTCGGTGTCGCGCGGCGACAGTGTCGCCGTGATCGGTTGCGGCGGAGTCGGTGACGCAGCCATCGCCGGTGCGCGTCTCGCGGGCGCGGGCACCATCATCGCCATCGATCGCGACGCGCGAAAGCTGGCGTGGGCACAGGAGTTCGGTGCCACCCACACCATCGACGCCACCAGCGGCGATGTGGTCGAACAGATCAAGGATCTGACCGACGGTTTCGGCGCCGACGTGGTGATCGACGCGGTCGGCAGGCCGGAGACCTGGAAACAGGCGTTCTACGGCCGCGACCTCGCGGGCACCGTGGTGCTCGTCGGCGTGCCGACACCGGACATGACCCTCGATATGCCGCTGATCGATCTGTTCTCGCACGGCGGTTCGCTGAAGTCGTCGTGGTACGGCGACTGCCTGCCCGAACGGGACTTCCCGATGCTCATCGATCTGTACCGGCAGGGGCGGTTGCCGCTGGACCGGTTCGTCACCGAACGTATCGGGATCGACGACGTCGAGGCGTCGTTCGCGGCGATGGGCGAAGGCAAGGTGTTGCGTTCGGTGGTGGTGTGGTGAGCGCGCACATCGAAAAGGTCGTCACCTCAGGCACTTTCAGCCTCGACGGCGGTACCTGGGACGTCGACAACAATGTGTGGCTCCTCGGTGACGACGACGAGGTGCTGGTGATCGATGCCGCCCACGATGCCGATGCCATCGCCGCCGCCGTCGGCAATCGCCATGTCACCGCCGTCCTGTGCACGCACGGTCACAACGACCACGTCACGGTCGCTCCCGAGCTGGCTGCCCGCCTGGACGCGCCGATCCTGCTCCATCCCGGCGACGACCCGCTGTGGCGCATGACCCACCCGACCACCGGGTACCGCTCCCTCGACGGCACGGACCGGATCACGGTGGCGGGCACCGACATCGACATCCTGCACACGCCGGGTCACTCCCCCGGCTCGGTGTCCCTGTACGCCCCCGACCTCGCGGCCCTCTTCACCGGGGACACCCTGTTCTCCGGTGGGCCGGGAGCGACCGGGCGATCCTTCTCCGATTTCGACACCATCATCGATTCGATCCGGGACCGTTTGCTCACCCTCCCCGACGACACGGCGGTCAACACCGGCCACGGTGACAGCACGACGATCGGTGCGGAGAAACCGTCGCTCGCGGAGTGGATCGCGCGCGGTCACTGAGTTCGGCGTGCCCGCTCAGCCGACCCGGCGAGCGCGGGCGAGCGAAAGCCCACCGACGACCGCGCTCGCCAGCCCGAACGCGATCGCCACGACACCGCCGCCCAGACCGTTGCCGGTGCCGAGTCCCCCTTCGGCCGTGACGACCACCCAGGCGCCACCGACGACGGCGATCGGGCCCGCGACCAGAGCGAATACCGCTCTGGTCGCGGCCGGTCGGGCCAGCGCCCAGCCACCCGCGAGTACACCGAGCAGGCCGAGGACGGCGGCCGAGAACGAGATGAGTCGCCCGGATGTCATGCCGTAGGTCGCGGCGAGGGCAGTCGCCGCCGACGCGGGAGCGGCCGTGCCGACGGCGATCGGGGCGGTGACAGCGAGTGCGGTCAGGGTGCGAATCGAGGTGGACATGATGTTCTCCTTCGTGTGGACGTGTTCGAGAATGGCCGGAGAGCGGCGTCCGGTCATCGTGCGGCGGTGGACAATTCGTGCTGCCTCGGATGCGGTACCGGCGCGGCGGGGCGGGACCGTTCTTCGCTCGGAGTACCGCGTTCGTGGTAGTCGCCGGGTCACCCCGCGCGACGATGCGGTCGACAGCTGGTCCGGGCTAGGGTGCACGGATGGGCAGGGCACGGGTGGTCGACTGGGTGGTCGCCATCGGCGTGGCGGTGGCACTGCTGGTCACCGGGGTGGGCCGGGCGCACGGCGGCCCCGAATGGCTCGGCTACACCCTGCTCGTCATCGGCGGTCTCGCCTTGGCCGGGCGGCGGCGCGCACCGGTGGCGGTGCTGGTGGTGACCGGGTTGTGCGCCGTGGGGTACCAGGCACTCGGCTTCGACGTACCCGTGGTGGCGTTCCTGTTCGCGGTGTATTTCGCGGTCCGTGCCGGGCACCATCTCGTGACGGTGATCGCGGCGATCGCGCTGATCCTCGCGTTGTCACTGGCCGCCGTGATCACACTGCACGACACCACCGCGGCCCTCGCTCGCGGTCGCGACGCACTCGAACTCGCCTGGTTGATCGCGGCGGGTGCGGCCGGTGAGGCCTTGCGACAGGCCGAGCGCCGCGCCGACGAAGCCGAACGCACACGCGAGGAGACCGCGCGCCGCCGGGCCGACGAGGAACGCCTGCACATCGCCCGGGAACTGCACGACTCGCTCACCCACCAGATCTCGGTGATCAAGGTGCAGTCCGAAGCCGCCGTACACGTGGCGCGCAAACGCGGCGAGGACGTGCCCGCCGCCCTCATCGCCATCCGCGACGCGGGCCGCGAAGCCGCCCGCGACCTGCGCGCGACCCTGGCCGCCCTGCGCGACGACGAGGCACCACGCCCCGGCCTGGCCCACCTCGACGACCTGCTGGAACGTGCCCGCGCGGCCGGAGTTGACACCGCGCTGTCCGTCGAGGGCGACCGCACGGACGTGCCCGCGGCAGTCGGCCGTACCGTGTACCGCATCGTGCAGGAAGCACTCACCAATGCCGCGCGCCACGCCGATGCGACGACCGCGTCGGTCCGCGTCGACTACCGCGCGGACGGTCTCGTCATCGACGTCGAGGACAACGGCCGCGCCACTGCGGCCGCCCCGGCCGGGGTCGGGCTTCTCGGGATGCGTGAGCGGGTCACCGCACTCGGTGGACGGCTGCGCACCGGGCCACGGCCGAACGGAGGTTTCGCCGTACACGCCGAACTACCGCTGGAGCGATCGTGATCCGCGTCCTGCTGGTCGATGACCAGCCCCTGATCCGCAGCGGATTCCGCGCCCTGCTCGACATCGAGGACGATATCGAGGTGGTCGCCGAGGCCGCTGACGGCACGTCACCGAACCACCCACTCCCCCTGTGGGTTCCGGCCTGGACGACCTCACCGCCCGCGAACGCGAAGCCGTCGCGCTGGCGGCGCGTGGCCTGTCCAACGACGACATCGCCACCCGCATGTTCATCAGCCCGCACACCGCCAAGACCCACCTCAACCGGGCCATGACCAAACTCCGGGCCCGCGACCGGGCCCAACTCGTCGTCTTCGCCTACGAATCCGGCCTGGTCACACCCGGCAACCGGTGAACAGCGGCGGGGCCGCCGCCGGTTCGAGACGCATCGATCCGGCGGCAGCGGTCGAATTCAGTTGTTCGGCAACAGTTCCGCATCCGCGACCGTGTAGTGGGTGCGGCCGGGCGAGCAGGGGCTGTAGAGCGAGGACATGGTGGCCAGGTCGCAGATCCCGCTGGTCAGCATCTGGAACGGGGTGATGCCGAGTAGAACGATGAGACCGATCAGATCACCGTTCTGGGCGAGGTAGACGGCCGACTGTCCGGCCGCCGAACCGGCATCGGCCGCGGCGGAACCGGTGTCGGACTCGGCGGCGATCGGTGCCGGTTGGGCGACAGCGGTGGCCGTCGCGGAGAGTACGCCGGTCGCGACGATCGCGGCGGCGGTGAGGCGGAGGGTGGTACGCATAATGCTCCTCGGTCGATTCGGGTGGATCAGCGCGGGGGGACGCTCATGTCGCGGTTCATCGTGGGGATCTCGATGCTGATGGGCAGGCGCAGTTCGGCGAGGTAGGTGAGGGCCGCCTTGCGGAGGAACTCGTCGAGCAACCAGTAGGCGTCGCCCACCGGCGGGACGGCACCGAGCACGCCCTCACGCACCGCGATGAACGGGCCCCAACTGAAGCGCAGCAACGGATCCCAGACGGGCTCACGCGGAATGGCGAGACCGTCGGCGATCTTGTCACCGAGCAGGAACCGGGTGAACGAGCCGAGCACCGGCTTGGTGAGAACGGCCAGGTCGATATTGGCGCCGAGACTGAGCAACCGGTCGGCGAGCTTGGCGCCCTCCGGCGTGGCCTGCAGGATCGGGTCGAGTACTTGCGCCGCTTGGGAATTCGCGGCCGGCCACGACTTCGGGATGTACTCGTCGCGCACGCCGAGCATGTGCGCGGCCACCTGCCAGGAATGCAGGAACGCTTCGGATTCGTGGTGCGGGATCGGCACCTTCCAGTTGGTGAGGTGCTTCATCACCGTGGTCGGCAGGCTGTGCCAGGTGACCATGATGTCGTTCTGGCTGATCGGCACGTCTTCCTCAGCCGACTGCACCCAGTGCGGCGACTGGGGCAGCAGATGCCGAACCGCCGCGTGGACCAGACGGGTCTTCACACAGGTGATGATCATTTCGCCGTCGGCGGCATAGGCGTTGTTGCTGCCGATGTCGTAGCCGAGCTTGGCGGTCTTGGAGATACGGTCCTCGAGGTCGTGCCCACCCTTGGAGTAGTAGACCGAGCGCGCCTCCTTGGGGATGACGGTGCTCATCATCCCGCTGGCGAACCCGTACAGCACCCCGAGATACAGCCCGCGCTTCTTGTTGAACTCGATCGCGGTGTTCAGCTTGCCGTAGTCGGTCCACTGCGGCATCCGCCGCGCGTACTCCATGAAATCCCGGAGCTCCGTGGGCAACCCGTCGGGCAACGGCTGACCGTTGCGTGTCCAGGTGCGCAACAGTTCGTTGACCCGAGGCACCTGCCCGCTGTCGATCAACCGCGCCACCACCGGGTCGGCCTCGGGATCCCACACCGTCAAGGGGTCGACCCCCGACCCCGACCCGGCGACCGATTCCTCGGGCGACCACGACCACGGCTCCGCCCGCGCGCTCGTCGCCAATCCGAACGCTCCCAGCGCCCCGAGGACGCCACCGGCTTTCAGCGCATCGCGCCTGTTGAGTCCATCCATTGCCTCACTCCTCGTCGAGTACGAGCACACCGCGATCCGCAGGCAACGACAGCTTCGAGTCGTCGGCGCGTCGCGGAATGAGTATTAACTTAACAGCGGAAGACGGAGTCGGACGCGCGTTTTCGGAAGCCGTGACGAGGCGCGCGATACGGCCGGAATCGGAGCATCAACACGGAAGATTATCCACCTAGAACGTGTTTCAATCCGATATTTCATCACCATGCCCCCGATCGGCGGCGCTACGGAGGCCGCCCGTGACCCTGCGCCATCGGGTCCGTCGATGTTCAAAACAGCTAGTAACTTCTGAGCGGAGGCGGTACCCGGTCGTGGTCGGAACCGCAGACCCGTCTCTGCGACCATCAACCCCGACGGCGCGTCACGGTCAGGTCTTCAGGTACCACTTCGAGTCGGGCCGGAGAACGCACTCGGGGATCAGCGCGAGACCCGGCTTCCCGTTCTCGTCGTACGGAATCCGGATTCCGGTCTCCAGCGACTTCTCCTCGCACGCGGCTTCGGATTCGAACGGGCCGATATAGACGGGCTCGAATCCACCGATATTTCGGGGACCAGGCGAGCAGAGAACGGCGGTCGCGATGATCGCGGCGACAATTGAATACATGGGAATTTCCTCGGGCTGGAGCATCGATTCACAGAAATTGATGCGCGCAACAACGACATCGGTTCGGAATTCGAGATGTCGAGTTCGGCCTAGGCCGCCGCACGCAATGCCGACCGGGTGAGGTCGCGGAGCAGGGGCATCCCCCGGGAGCTGATTCGCCGCACGGTGCCGTCGGGAATGCCCAGCAGTGCCGCCACCTCGACGATCGTGCGTCGATCGAAACCGTCCTCGGTGACCGTGAAGATCGCCCGGAAGACCGGGTGGTAGCAGTCGGGAAGTCCAGCGACGAGGGCGGCACAGAACTCACGCAGTTCCAGCATCGACATCTCATCGAGGATCGGTCGCGCGGCCAGCCTGCCCGCGAGGTCGAGGTCGTCGACCCGGTGGCCCGCGTCCCGCTTCCGCGCACTCTCCCGGCGCAGCAGCTCCTTCACCTTCCATTGCAGCACATTGGTTTCCACGTATGCCCGCCAGTTGACGACCTGCCGGGCAGGCAGCGGTTTCAGGACCAGGTCCTCGGCCACCCGGGAGGCGATGTCGTCGCTGTGGTGCCGCAGATGACCGGCGAGCGCCCGCCATGCGACACGCTCCGCGTGCTGAGTGATCCGAGGGAGTGTGGTGCCGTACATCCACTCGAACACCTCCGCTTGGCGGCGGACGGGCACGTCGGACAGCGTGCGCCCGTGCCACTGCCCGAACCAGTCGTCGTCCGATCGTTCATTGTCCGGACGGATTTCACGGATGGCTGCGTTCACGATAATTCCCCGCAATTCGGTAGTTCGATATCGATTACGGTATCCACCTCAGCCGGGCGCGCACTATTGCTGAATACACCGACGACAATCTGCGTGTGTGCACGCATTTCCATTTCTCCGTGCACACACGGAGAGCGATGTCCGTATACGCCCCGATTCGTCCGGCCCCACCGGCGAATATTCTGAAGGGGAAACAACCACAACAACACCGGCGCGGCGGCAATGCCACACCCGGGACCGACCGGTCGGATCGGAGACACAGGGTGAGCGTCGACCGATCTTCTTTCTCCTCAACGCATTTCACTGCCGCGCCGTCGCGTTATGCTGAACCAGCAGGAGATCGGGGGGCGGGTGATGGGGCGAGTCGCGATCGTGTCGGCTCTCACCGCCGTGATCACCGCTGTCGGTGTGGCATCGACGGATTGGTCGCCGACCGCGGTGCGCGATCCGGCGCGGGCGCTGTCGCTCGGGCCCATGGAGGCCTTCGTGGCTGACCGTGGCGGCTACCTTCCCGCGTTCACCGTGACCGAACTCGTGGTCTCCGTGCTGACCTCGGTCGCGACGGTCGCCGCGGGCCTGGCCATCTGGCATCTACGACCCCGCTACGCGACCGGCAAGTTCATGATCGCCGCAGGTCTGCTCTCGCTGGCGTGCCTGGTTCGCAGGTCGGACACGCCCGCGCTGTTCACGGCGGGCGTCATCCTCACCAACACCGCTCTGCCCATCGTCATCCACCTCGTGCTCGGCTACCCGTCCGGGCATCTGCGCAAACGCTGGGAGAAGGTGTTCGTCGGGCTGTGCTGGGCGCTGGCGACGGTGGGCGTGGCGATCGAATGGTTGTTCTTCGATCCCCGCCTCGCCGACGCGCGACACGAGTCCACGTCACGGAATCTGCTGTTGATCGACCATCGGCCCGAGCTGGCGAGCGCGTTGCAACTCGGGGTCGGATACACGATGGCCGCCTTCGCCATCGTGCTCACCGGCGCTCTGATCACGCGCTGGATCCGGGGCACGCGCAGCTATCGTTCCGAATTCGCACCGGTGCTCGTCATCAGTCTGATCGGCTTCGTCGTGCTCGCGGTGGTGTTGATCGCGACCACGAAACGCTCCTGGCTACAGGGCGAATGGGTGCTGTCGTTCCGCAATCCCTGTGTCGTGCTGCTGCCGCTCACCGCGGTCGTGATCGTGAGCCGGTACCGGTTCACGCACGCGGCGATCCACACCGCGCTGACCGAACTCGGATCCGCCCCGCTCACCGATGGATTCGTCGAGTCGCTGCGGCGAATCGTGCACGACCCGGACCTGGAGATCCTGACCTACGACGAGCGTGCCGGAACCTATGTCGACGGTCAGGGTGCGCCTCGGGTGGTTGATCCCACGCCACCGGGTCGGGCGGTGACCCTCGTCGACCGGTCCGGCGCTCGGGTGGGTGCCGTGTTGCACGACCGTGCGCTGTTCGTGCAGCGGGAGTTGCGTGGTGCGTTGCGCTTGACCGTCGGCCTGGCACTCGAGCACAAGCGGTTGCAACGCGAGCTGCACGAGCAGTTGCTCGAGGTGCGTGAGTCCCGCGCCCGCATCGTGCACGCGGGCGATGTCCACCGTCAGCGCATCGGTCGCGACCTGCACGACGGTGCCCAGCAACTCCTCGTCACCGCGATCCTGCATCTCGGTCGTGCGCAGCAATCGCACACCGTCGCCGAGCTGCGCGGGCATCTCGACGCCGGAACCGAATCCGCCCGAACAGCTCTGGCCGGTCTGCGTGAGCTCGCCAGAGGTGTGTATCCGGCGACGCTCACCGACTACGGGCTGGTCGCCGCGCTGAATTCACTCGCCGAGCGCAATCCGCTACCCATCGAACTCACCAGCTCGCTGACCGAACGTCCCGGCCCGACAACCGAATTGGCCGCGTACTACATCGCGGCGGAGGCCATCACCAACGCAGGCAAACATGCCGATGCCGAATACGTCCAGATCACCATCGACCGGGACGCGGCGGACCTGGTGCTGGTCGTGCGCGACGACGGCCGAGGGGGCGCCGCCCTGACCAGGGGTGGCGGACTCGACGGCCTGGTCGATCGGGCGGGGGCGATCGGCGGCTGCCTCACCGTCCTGAGTCCGGCGGGTGCCGGGACGACGGTCACCGCGACCCTGCCCTTCACCGAGGTGTCTCCATGACATTGCGTGTCGTTCTCGCCGATGACGAGGTGCTGTTCCGAACCGGGCTGCGCCACCTGCTCGAGCACGAGGGGATGTCGGTCGTCGGCGAGGCGGGCGACGCCGACGCGCTGCTCGCGCTGATCGAGGAGCACGGCCCCGACCTGGCGATCGTCGATATCAGGATGCCGCCGCTGCACCGGACCGAAGGGTTGGCAGCCACGGCCGCGATCAGGGCCCGCTATCCCGGAACCGCGGTGATGCTGTTGTCGGCGCATGTGGAGACCGAGGAAGCGGTGCAACTGCTGGCGGGCGGCGCGCGGGGCATCGGCTATATGCTCAAGGACCGGTGCGGCGACGTCGCCGCCTTCATCGGCGCCCTGCATCAGATCGCCGCGGGCGGGACCGCCATCGAACCGACGCTGGTCACTCTCCTGCTGCAACGTCCGCATCGCGGACATCGAGCCATCGATGAACTGACCCACCGCGAACGCGAAGTGCTGGCCGCGATGGCCGAGGGCAAATCGAACCCGGCGATCGCCCGCGCCCTCGGTTGCACGAAACGCACTGTGGAAAGCCACATCATGCGCATCTTCGACAAACTCGGCCTGGAAATCCACACCGAAGACGACCGCCGCGTACGCGCGGTCCTCGTCTACCTCAAAGAACAGACGAGATGAACCGGCTCCGCGCCGGAAGGCGTCATCGGCACGATCGACGCCGCGACCGCCCCGGCTGCTCGGAGCTATTCGAGTGTCGATGTGCTCGGAGTGATGCGGAATCGGTGGGTGCCGTCGGTGCAGGTGATGCTGTCGGTAGTGGTGACTGTGCACCAGTTGCTGTAAACGAAGATCGTGTCGCCCACGGCGAGGGGTTTCGTTCCAGCTGTGTCGTCGAGGTTGGTGAAGCCGGGGGATCCTTGCGCGGCGAAGTGCGAGCCCGAGGCGGTGAGCTCGATGGCGGTCGCTTTGCGTGGGGCACCGGAGGAACCACTGGGGAGGTCCGGGGCATCGGCGGGCATCCCGTCGGCAGTGGCACCGTTGCAGCCCGCGGTGACATCGAGCGTGGTGCCGGACGGAGCCGCCCTCATCGCGCAGTAGAAGTTCGCCGCCGGGGTGCGGAAGAAGAAGGTGCGGGGCGCGTAGCTCTGTCCGGAGTACTCGTAGTCCTCGGCGTTGACGACATTGCTCAGGATCGGCTCGGTCGAGCCTTTCAGCATGATCTCGTCGGTACCACTCGCTCGCTCACAGGCGGACCGGTAGCCGTTGATTGTGGATTTGCCGAGAGTCGGTGTGGCGCAATACCAGTCGTCCACGGTGGCGTGCTGGGCATTGCCGTCGGTGACGGTCGCGGGGTCACGGTATCTGGTCATCACCGACATCGCGGTTGCGCAGTCGACCTGTCCGCGGTTCACGAGGACGTTGTCCTCGCCGAGTTGTCCGCACAACGTCCCCTGGCCCGGGGTGGTTTCGCTCGGCGACGACGGTCGGCTGGTGGATGTGGGCGGAGCCGGTAGGGACGCGGTCGCCGTGGTGGGGTCGAAGGCGAAGGATCCGCGATCGGTGGTGCACACGAGCGTCACGCCGAGGGTGCAGCTGAACTTCCCGATGCTCAGCCGCGAGTCGGCGGGCAGTAGTGGCAGGTCGAAGAAGTCCTGTCCCCCTGATGTACTGGCGACGATCCGAGCACCCTGTTCGTCGATGAGAATGGAGTCAGGCGCCACCGGCTTGCCCGATTCCGGGTCCTCGACGAGTGGTTCGGAGTCCCGGAAGCTCAGGTAGCAGTGAATGTTCGGGTGGGTACCTTCGGTGACCAGCATGCACCTCGCGCCGAAATCGGTGGCGAACGCATAGCCACCGTTCGACAAACGGTAGTCCGCGGGATTCACCTCGCGCAGTGTCGGCGGTTCCGCTTCGGCGGGCGTCTTCCGATCGTCCGCGCCGATTCGACAGCCGGTGAGGATCGCGGTCGAGACGATGGTCAGCGCGCACACCGACAGCGCGATGGTCCGATGGTGGCTCATAGCCGTACAGATGCCGTCGAGTGCGGTCCCGGTTCGCTCGCGGAAGGCAACGGCCCGAGGGGATTCGGGTCGTTGCCTTCCGGGGTCGGGTGTGTGGTTACTTGATCGAAGCGGCCAACTGGTCGGCATAGGGGGCGATGAGCTTTCCGACGATGGGGAGTTCGGCGCGGGCACCGGCCTTGTTGTTCGCCTGGACCATCGCCATGATCCAGACGACGATCGTGAAGAGTCCGAGCGCGAGCCCGGCGAGACTGACGATGATCCCCAGGGCTCCCAGGAGCGAGCCGAGGATGCTCAGTACGATGTTGAGCACCGAGACCGCTCCGAAGAAGATCACCGATTGCGCGGCATGGAATTTCACGTCGGGGTCGTGCTTTCCCACGAAGAGGAAGACGATGCCGGTCACCCAGCCCAGCGCGTAGGACAGGATCGCACCGGTCTTCTTGTCGACGCCGGTGGACTGGGGGCGGTTCGGGGGCAAGTGAGAAGATGTCATGCGTTCAGTAGACGTGGACCGTGCCGCCTACCGATCCCAACTTTCCGAAATAATCCCAGGTCGCGGCGGTTCAGGAGCGGGCGGGCAGACCGTTCGGGTAGGCCCAGGCGAGGCGGGTGGGGACCAGGGCCGCCGCCAGCAGACCGAAGTCACGCAGGGCGATGTCGCCGTAGCCGCCGACCATCAGCAGGTCGACGATGATCGCGGCGAGCCAGATCGCGACCAACGGGGCACCGAATCGGGGCAGCACCAGAACCGCTATGCCCGCGACGATTTCGATCACGCCGACGATCTGCATGGCGGTGTTCGCGTCGCCGGGGGCGAGGGTGTCGAAGGCTTCGGCGAGGTAGCGGGTCCAGTCGGCGGTGAGCAGGGTGGTGAACTTGTCGGACCGAACAGGATCGGCAGGATTCCGAAACCGAGCCGCAGGGCCCAGAAAGCCTGGTAGCCGGGATCTTTGACGGAAACAGCGTGAGCGGTCGGGGCGGTCATGGTGTTCTCCTCGCAGTGGGCGCGGTCGCGCGACGGCCGCGCGGAATGTGGTTCGCAGTGTTTGTGGCGGCGGGCGCGTCGTGTCTTACCGCTCAGGACCCGTTCAGATCCTGGGCGAGCAGTTCGCGCAGGGTGCGCTCCTCCTCGGCGCACGCGCCGCAACCGGCCAGATGGATGCGCATGGCGGGGTCGTCGTAGCCGGGGTCGGCCAGACGACGCTCGACGTAGATGTCGATGCGGTCGAAGCACTCGTCACACGACAGGTACGGGCTGGTGTCGGCCAGCAGGGCGTCGAGCATCGTGGGGGTCGGATCGGTCATGGGGCGCTCCGATCGGGACGGTTGTCGAGATGCCCGCTCGCGACCAGGGCGGCGCGCAGCTTGCGGCGGGCGTCGTGGAGTGTCTTGTAGAGGGCGTTGCGGGTGCTGCCGAGCCGTTCGGCCAGCACGTCGATGGGCACCTGTTCCACCACCAGCGACAGCAGGATGCGGCGTTGATGCGGGGTGAGTTCGCGGGAGATGGCCGCTTCGAGCGCGCGGGCGAGGTCGGCGGCACCCGCGAGGGCGTCCGGGGTCTGCGCGGGGTCGATGTGCCAGGTGAGGGCATCCGGCAGCAGGATCTCGCGGTGCCGCCACGCCTGCCTGCGCACGGCGACGCCCGCGATGTTCACCCCGAATTTGTACGCCCAGGTGGTGAACCGGCTGCGCCCTTCGAACGTCGAAAGTCGGTGCAGCACAGCGACCACGGCGTCGTCGGCGCATTGCTGGGCCAGGTCTTCGAGTTCGGCGGTGCCCGCGCCGGGCAGCAGGTCACGCAGCCGCCAGATCTGATGGCGGGTGGCGCGCAGCAGCACCTCGCGCAGGCGCCGCACCGCCTGCCGACCGGCGGGGCCGTCGTCGACCAGGTCGGTGAGCCACTCCTGATCGGCGGCCGGTCGCGCGACCCCCGAGGTGGTTGGTGGGAGCGTGCTCATCGCGGTTGCTCCGGCAGCGGAGCCAGGATCCGCACCGCCAGCTCCGGCGCGCAGCCCTGATCGACGAGCTGCGACAACGCATGCACATCGACCTCGGGATCGGACGTCACCGTCTCAGCCAACCACGGCGGAAATCCCGATGCCACCAACCACCGGCTGCGCCATTTCCGAACCTCCCCGGGCACGGAGTCGAGCGCGGACACCGCGGCCCACGTCAGTTGAACAGTCATGTCCTCTTGGTGTCGCGCCCGGCCGAATTCTTACCTCTTTCTCCATGGTCGCCGAACGCGCCATGCCTGCCCGCGCCGTCGGCGAAGCGGATCGCACCGGCGAGGGTACCCTGGGATATCGAGATGGCGCCGTGCTCGAATTCATTGGCCAGCGCCGCGGTTTCGGTCAGGCCGTCCTGTTCCAGCAAGGACAGCCGGTCCTGGCGCAAGCAGGTCTGCGGGAAGGAAGCCAGTTCGCGGGCGAGTGCTTGTGCGGCGGCGGTCGCCTGCCCGCTCGGCACGACGCGGTTGACCAGCCCCATCCGCAAGGCCTCGTCGGCCCCAACCGGTCTCCCGGTAAGGATCAGGTCCATGGCATGACTGGTCCCGATCAACCGGGGCAGGCGCACGGTGCCACCGTCGATCAGCGGCACGCCCCAGCGGCGGCAGAAGACGCCGAATACCGCGTCCTCGTCGGCAACCCGCAGGTCGGCCCAGATGGCCAGTTCGAGACCACCGGCCACGGCGTAACCGCTGACGGCGGCGATCACCGGCTTGGACAGCCGCAACCGCGAGACGCCCATCGGGGCGTCACCGTCCGGCTGGAAACGATTCGGGTCGCCCGCCGCCACGGCCTTGAGATCGGCTCCGGCGCAGAAGGTTCCGCCTGCACCGCGGAAGACGGCCACCGCTGTGTCGGGATCGGCGTCGAAGGCGCGAAAGGCGTCGGCCAGCGCTTCGGCCGTCGCGCGATCCACGGCGTTGCGGGCGTGCGGCCGGTTGATGCTGATGGTGGTCACTGGACCGTCGTGTTCGACGGTCACGAGATGCTCGGTCACAGGTGAGGCCCTCCTCGGTCACAGGGACCAGGCGATGAGTTCTTCCATGATTTCGTTGGTGCCGCCGCATATTCGAATTTTCGGGCGGTTTCGCGCGAGGCGAGCTATTCGGGATCGGCAGCCCACAAGAGTGCGAACGGGGCCACCCAAGGTAGGCATCACCACTCGAACTGGGCGCGCTTGTGGTCGCCGTAGGGCTCGTCGCGCTCGCGGACCGCCTCCCGGAAACCGACAGTGGCCGAACGAGTCTGGAATGCGTAGCCCTCCCTGGTGTGCCGGGAGATGCCGTCGAAGACGGTACTGATCATGGCCGAGTTGGCGACGCCCTGGGTGTTGAGCGCGGAATTGAGCGCGAGCTTGGCCATTATCAGCTGGTTGACCGGCATCCGCGCGATGCGCTCCACCAGCGCCTCGGTGCGCTCGTCGAGTTCCTCGGCGGGGCACGATTCCACCGCCAGACCCCAGTCGGCGGCCTGCTTGCCGCTGATGCAGTCGCCGGTGAACAGCAGCCGCTTGGCCCGCTGATCGCCGAGCCGGTGCGCCCACAGGCCCGCGGCCGGAATGCCCCAGACCCGGGTGGGCGGATAGCCGATCTTGGTGTCGTCGGCGCAGATGATCTGGTCGGCGTGCAGCGCGATGTCGGTGCCGCCCGCGATCGCGAAGCCGTGCAGCTTCGCCACCGTCGGCTTGTTGGCGTGCATCAGGCTGGCGAAACCCTTGGTGAACCTGCTCATCATGGCGTAATCGATCATCGGGTCCCACACGCCCTGGGGGTTGTGGTTGATCGCGTTGACCACCGGATCCAGCACCGTCCCGGTGACCTCATCGGGCCCGTCCTCGCCCGCGAAGCTCTGCTCGGCGAACATGTCCAGGTCGTAGCCACCGCAGAATCCCTTGCCGCGCCCGGACACCACGATCACGTGCACGCGCGGGTCCAGGTCGGCCCGCTCCACCGCGTGCGCCAGATCTCGCGGGGTGTGCGGGGTGATCGCGTTGCCCTTGTCCGGGCGGTTGAACGTGATCCTGGCGATCCGGCCGTCGCGTTCATAGGTGAGCGTGGAGTACTCGCGCTCGAAGTCCGGATCGGGGCGGTGCCGCCACGGCGAGTCCGGACCTTCCGTCCAGCTCTCGTACCAGGCCGCTGCTCGTCCGCCGGATTCGGGCTCGGGGTGGGACACAGTGTGCTCCTTCAGGATCGACGGATAGAGATCAGCTGGCAGGTCGGGCGCAGGTTCATGGACCTGTTCACCGCGAAACCGCGTGGGCGGCCCGTCGGTGCAACCTGGAATTCCGTTGCGTCCCAGTCGATGTCGTGATATGGGCTGAAGCCGCGTTCGACCGAGGCTTCGGCCAGCGCGTGCAGCATCTCGGCGTAGTCGACGGCTTCACCGGCGGCATCGCGTTCGGGTGTGATCGTCATTGATCGCGCTCCTTGTCCGGGCTCAGGCGAGCTTCGGTGTGGATCGTTCGAGAATCGCCGCGGTGTCGATGCCGAGCGGGAGAGTGCCGAAGACGTCGCCGCGGTCACCCGCGAGCCGGGTCCGCAGGTACCCGTCGGCGACGGCCGGGTGTCCGTAGCGGACCAGCAGCGCCCCCTGCAGCACCTGCGCCATCTGCCCGACGACCCGGCGAGCTCGGTACTGCATGGTCTCGAAGTCGCCGAATTCCCCCTCCAGCCGAGCGATCGCGGCGTCGAGCTCGGCCGAGGAGCCTACCGTCGACTTGACCTCGTCCAAGAAGACGCCGAGGGTCTCGGGCTGCTTGGCCATGGCGCGCAGGGTGTCCAGAGCCGCGACATTGCCCGACCCCTCCCACACCGACATCAGCGGCGCCTCCCGGTACAGCCGCGGCATTCGCGACTCCTCGACATATCCGTTGCCGCCCAGGCATTCCAGCGCCTCCGCGGCGTGGATCGGGCCCCGCTTGCAGACGTGGTACTTGGTCACCGCCAGCGAGATCCGGCGCAGCGTCGAGGCCTGCTCGTCCCCAGCCACCGCGCGGTCGGTGAGCTCGGCCAGCCACAGTCCCGCCAGTGTCGCGGCCTCGGCCTCCACGGCCAGATCGGTGAGCACGTTGCGCATCAACGGCTGGTCGATGAGGGTCGCGCCGAAGGCGCTGCGGTGCGCGGCGTGATGGGCCGCGTTGGTGACCCCGACGCGCATGCCCGCGGCACTGCCGAGAATGCAGTCGAGGCGGGTGAGGTTCACCATCTCGACGATGGTCGGCACGCCCCGGCCCTCGGCGCCGACCAGCCAGCCGACGGTGTCGTCGTATTCGACCTCGCTGCTGGCGTTGGAGTGGTTGCCCAGCTTGTCCTTCAGCCGCTGCAGCCGGAACGGGTTGCGGGTGCCGTCGGGCAGCACCCGGGGCACGAAGAAGCAGGACAGTCCGCCTGCCGCCTGCGCGAGCACCAGGAAGAAGTCCGACATCGGCGCCGAGGTGAACCACTTGTGGCCGGTGATCCGGTACGAGCCGTCGGGTTGGGGCGCGGCCGTGGTGGTGTTGGCGCGGACGTCGGAGCCACCCTGCTTCTCGGTCATCGACATTCCTGCCGTGAGGCCGAGCTTGGTCGCGGGCACCCGCAATTCGGGGGCGTAGACCGCACTGGTGAGCAGCGGCTCGTACCGCGCGGCGAGTTCGGGATTCGCCCGCAGCGCGGGCACCACCGCGTAGGTCATCGACATCGGGCACCCGTGGCCCGCGTCCACCTGCGCCCAGATGCTCATCTTGGCGGCCCGAACGAGGTGCGGCGCCGGGCGGTCGTCGGCCCACGGCGCGGCGTGCAGGCCGAAGCCGATGGCCTTGGTCATCAGCTGGTGGTAGCTGGGGTCGTAGACGACCTCGTCGACCCGATGACCGTAGCGATCATGGGTCTTCAGCACCGGCGGATGCGCCTCGGCGAGGTCACCCCACTCCTGCGCCTGCGCACTGCCCGCCAGCCTGCCGACCTCGTGCAACTCGTCGAGCGCGTGACCGGCATCGGCGCGGTGCAGCGCTTCCAGCACCACCGGGTACTCGGCCGGGTCGTAGTCGACCAGCGGCGGTACCTGATTCGTCACCTCGTGGGTTGCCATGCTGATCCTTCCGGCAGTCCGTGTCGTGGCTCACTCTCGACCGATATTGCAAGTTTGCATCGCATGACGAAATTTTGCAATGCCTGCTCGACGATCCTTGCTCGGACGCGCACCGCCCACTGGCTACCATCGACCGATGGTGCGGAACTCGCTGCCGCTGCGCAGGCTCACGGCGCGATCGGCGATCCTGAGCGTCCTGCTCGGCGCACACCCGGCACAGGCGTCGGCAGCGACGATCGTGCACATGGCAACCGAACTCGGCCTGCAGGAGTCGACGGTGCGCGCGGCCCTGACCCGCATGGTGTCGGCGGGCGACCTCGAACGTGACGACGCGACCTACCGACTCACCCCCCGACTGCTGAACCGCCAGAAACTGCAGGACCTCGCCCTCGACCCCATCCTGCGCCCCTACGACGGCGACTGGCGCCTGGCGATCGTCACCACCGGCGCCGAGGCCGCGGCCGACCGCACCCTGCTCCGTGAATCGTTGCAGGCCAACAAGTTCGGCGAGATCCGCGAAGGCGTCTGGGGCCGCCCGGCCAACCTGGGCTCGGCCGAGATCACGGACAGCCACCGCCTGACGTACATGACCGCCCGCCCCGACGACGCCACCGAGTTGGCCACCCGCCTCTTCCACCCCACCGACTGGGCCGACACCGCGACGAAGCTACTGGCCGCCCTCGCCACCGCCGCCACCATGCGCGACCGCCTCGAAGTAGCGGCAGCCGTCGTCCGCCACATCCTCCACGACCCGATCCTCCCCCCGGAGTTCCTACCCACCCCGTGGCCCGGCGCCGACCTACGCCAGGCCTACCGCACCTTCCGCACCGAATTCACCGCTTTCGCCACCGCGCACGTGCCATGAAGCAGACCCGCTGTCGGCGACCGCCCCGAAACGGAGGAACCGGCGTCGACCGCGTGAGAGCACATTGCCGATCCAGCTTCTGACTTGCTCGCGAAAGTCCTGATTCCACCCGCTGGTTGATCGTGGAACCGACGACCGCGCAGCTGTCGACGGGTGCCATCCGACCGTTCATCGCCGATAATTTGACTCATCGATTAAAATTCTGACTGTGGCATCAAAAGAGGTGGCGAGCTTCATCGAGCTGGCACGGCGGCGGCAACTCGTGGATGCCGCGATCGAGACGATCGCGGAGGTAGGACTGGCGAAGGCGTCGAACGCCGCGATAGCGGCGCGCGCGCAGGTGAGCCCGGGGCTGATCAACTACCACTTCGGGTCCCGACAGGGCCTGATCGATCAGATGCGCGCGACGATCCAGCAGCGAGTAGATGACGCGATGCAGCCCGGCGAGGTGGACGACAGCTACGTCTCGGCACTGGAGGGGATGCTTCGGCGGTTCGCCACGTACTGCCTCGACAACTTGCCTGCCATGCTCGTGTTGACCCAGTTCACACGCCACGACCAGGCGGGTGGGATGACCGAGGACGCGGAGCGGGTCAAGGGCTTGACCGAATTGCGCTCATTCATCACCGAGGGACAGGACTGCGGCCAGTTCCGGCCGACAGACGCCCAACTCGTCGCCTCGGTACTGATGAACGCGATGACGGACCTGCCACGGGAGATCCGTGAGCGCGGCGAGGTCGACCGCGCGGTGTTCGAACGCGATTGGCCGTTGCTGTTCGTCGACGCCATCGCCGTGACAGTGAGGGGAACCGATCATGATGCCAGGTAGTCGCCGCTTCGCAGGCCCGCGCGTGCGCCCCCAGCGTTCCAGGAGCGCGCTGCCGGTCGCGGTACTGTTCGTGCTGTCACCCCTGATCGGCGAAATCGTCGGGGCGGCTTTTCGATTCAGCTATCTCGCTCAACCGTTGCGGGCCGTTGCGATCCTCTGCTTCTACGGTGCGGGCGTGCTGCTGATCCGGGAAGTAGTGCAACGCCTTGGCTTGAACGGGTGGGGTCTGTTGTTGCTCGCCGTCGCCTTCGCCGTCCTCGAGGAAGGGCTCGGACTACAGACGATCTTCAATCCGCAAGGCATGGACGGTGAAACCGTCTACGGGCGCGCCTTCGAGGTGAACTGGCTGTGGGCGGTCGTGGTCACCGGATACCACGCGGTGTGGAGCATCGTCATACCGATCGTGTTGACGCATCTGATCTTTCCCGCCCAACGACACACCGCCTGGCTGTCACGGTCGACGCTGAACGTCTTCGCGGGTGTGTTCGCCCTCGGGTTCGCGGTGTTCGTGTTCGTCTCGCTCATTCGGTCCGATTTCCGCCTGTCCGCCGCGCAGATCATCGGCGGTACCGCAGCGGTGATCCTCCCGGTGTGGCTGGCAGGCAGGTGCCGCCGACCGTGGACCACCACGCCGACGAAGCGATGCCCCCGACCCGCGACCGTCGGCTGGGTCGGATTCGGTGCGGGACTGGCGTGGCTGATGCTGTATCTGGTCGCCTTCATCGGCACCCCGGCCCCGTTCGCGGTGTGGACGCTGGCCGCACTGGTATTCGCCGCGGCCCTCGCCGCGATGGTGCGCCGATGGGTGGCGCGACCAGGCTGGAATGGACGGCATCAACTCGACGGCTGCTTCGGCGCGGTGCTGGCCCTGTGGCTGTTCGGCCTGTTCCTCGTCGCCAATGGTGGACGGATCGACGACGTCGTCTTCCACTTCGTCGTTCTCGCCGCCGTAATCGTCGGCTATCTGTGGCTGCGCGGGCGGACCCGGCCCGTGGTGGCGTCGTAGGCCGCCTCGGCCCTGTCCGGCGGTCCGGGCAATCAGGTGCCCATCACCGAGGCATCGGCACTGCCCCAGATACTGCCGTCGAGCTGCAAGAACCCGCCGAGTCCCGGACGTCCTCGTCGAAGCCTGCCGAGGCGATCACGACGAACCGCCACATGCGCGGCATGAGCGCGAGACCGCCCTGCGCGAACTTCCACCCTGCGGCCGCATAGTTCTGAGCGGGTTCGTGATGACATACACGTCGGCCCAGCCGACGCTGTCGCGCTCGACCCGAACTGCTTGTCGGATTTTGTCGATACCCGAATACGAAGTCAGGCCAGGCCTGATAATAAGGCCTGACCTGGATATTGCGCTCCCCCATCTGGACTCGAACCAGAAACCTGCCGATTAACAGTCGGCTGCTCTGCCAATTGAGCTATAGGGGATTATCCTGGGCTGTTGCTCAGGTGTCAGCTTGGCTGGCTGAACGAGATGAAACTTTAGCGTATGGGGTCGTGGGTTCCCAAATCGGGCCGCTACCTGCGGACATGCGGCGACGTCGGGGTGGGGTGCCGGATCGACAGGGGTGGGGTGGGTCGGGCAGGATGGGGCGCGCACACAGACGTGGGAGGAGCTCCAGGAGATGCTGCGGTTGATCATCGGCGTGGCGGCCGGGTATGTGCTCGGTACGAAGGCCGGGCGGGCGCGCTATGAGCAGATCAGTGCGGCGACACGGGCGGTGACGGGGAGTCCCGTGACGAGGAAGCTGGTGTCGGTGGGCAGGCAGAAGCTGTCGGACAAGCTGAGTACTCAGCCGAAGCTGGAGCCGATGGAGCCGCTGGACGAGCGGACCACGGTGATGGTGCCGCACAACCAGCTGCGCCGCTGAGTCAGACGCCCGCGTAACCCTCGCTGCCCATTGCCTGGGCGGCGAGGCTCTTGCGGTACTGCTCGAGTGCGACGAGGTCGCCGAACAGGGTCATGTAGGCGTCGGGTTCCTCGCTGGCCGACAGGCGCTGCAGCTTGGATTTGAGTTCGGCGATCTGGCGGCCGACCCATGCTTCCTGGGTGCGTGCCAGGATGCCGGTGATGAAGCGCGGGATGTCGTTCTGCGAGCGCACGGGTAGTTGTTCGTTGGCCAGTTCGGAGACCAGCGCCCGGATCATCAGGTCGTCGGTGTGGTCGGCGACGGCGGCGACCCATTCGGCACCGCTGAGCCCGGCCGCGGTGCCACCTGCCTTGGCGATCATGATGCGCACCGCGACGTAGGCGGGGTGGGTGAAGGCGGCGGCGTCGATGGCGTCGAACGCCATGCCTGCGATGCCGGGGTATTGCAGTGCGGCACTGAGGCTTTGACGCTGTGCGTAGAGCACGGGGTCGTTGGGGGCGGGTCGTACCGAGGAGCTCTCCTCGGTCCGTGGGGCACTGATCTCGGCGGGTTTGGGGCCGCCCATCCGGTTCTTCTTGGCTTCCTCACCGACCCGGCGCACGACGAGCTGGATGTCGTCCCAGCCGACCCACCCGGCCAGTTTGGTGGCGTACCCTTTGCGGGTGGCGTTGTCCTTGATCTGGGCGACGACGGGCACGGTGCGGCGCAACGCCTCCACGCGGCCTTCCACGTCGTCGAGGTTGTGTTCGGCGAGCAGACCGCGAATCACGAACTCGTAGAGCGGGGTTCGGCGGGCGACGAGGTCGCGCACGGCGGCGTCGCCGGAGCGCTGACGCAGCTCGCACGGGTCCTGCCCGTCGGGCGCCACCGCGATATAGGTCTGCCCGGCCAGCCGCTGGTCTCCGCTGAACGCCTTCAGCGCGGCCGCTTGGCCTGCCGCGTCGCCGTCGAAGGTGTAGATGATCTCGCCGCGCCAGAAGTTGTCGTCCATCAGCAGCCTGCGCAGCACCTGCAGGTGTTCCTCGCCGAAGGCCGTTCCGCAGGAGGCGACGGCGGTTTTCACTCCGGCCAGGTGCATCGCCATCACGTCGGTGTACCCCTCGACGACGACGGCCTGGTGGCCCTTGGCGATCTCCCGCTTGGCGTGGTCGAGACCGAACAGCACCTGGGATTTCTTGTACAGCAACGTTTCCGGCGTATTGACGTATTTGCCGGGCATGGTGTCGTCGTCGAAGAGTTTGCGGGCGCCGAAACCGATCACTTCACCGCCGAGGTTGCGGATGGGCCACAGCAACCGGCGATGGAAACGGTCGATCGGGCCGCGTTTGCCCTGTTTGGACAACCCGGCAGCTTCCAGTTCCTTGAACTCGAAGCCGAGTCGCTGCAGGTGTTTGGTGAGGGTGTCCCAGCCCGCGGGGGCGTAACCGCAGCCGAACTGCTGCCAGGCGGCCTGGTCGAAATTGCGGTCGGTCAGGTATCCGCGGGCCGTCTCGGCGTCGGGCTCGAGCAGCCGCGCCGCGTAGAACTCCTGCGCGGCGGCGTTGGCGGCGACCAGCCGGGAGCGGGTGCCCCGGTCGCGCTGCACCGAGGTGCCGCCGCCCTCGTAGTTGATCTGGTAGCCGACGCGGTCGGCCATCTGCTCGACGGCCTCGACGAACCCGATGTGCTCGATCTGCTGCAGGAACTTGTAGACGTCGCCGCCCTCGCCGCAGCCGAAGCAGTGGAACAGGCCGTGATTGGGCCGCACGTGGAACGACGGGGACTTCTCGTCGTGGAACGGGCACAGGCCTTTGATCGAGTCGGCACCGGCGCGTTTGAGCGCCACGTACTCACCGACTACGTCTTCGATCCGGACTCGTTCACGGATCGCCGCGATATCGCGATCTGGGATTCGTCCGGCCACGCGGCAAGTCTAGTTGGTCCGGGTCAGCGGCAGTCCAGCGCGGTGGCGACCCGCTCGAACCGGCTTTCGGTGTAGGAGGCGATCTGGTCGATGACCACGCGCACCCGGGCATTGTCGTCGGTGGCGGCGTTCCACCAGGGCAGCATCTGGTCGTCGAGGTGGGCGGGGGCGGTGGTGAGCAGGCGGTCGGCGACGGCTTGCACCCGGTCGCGCTGGGTCTGCTGGCGGGCCAGGTGGCCGCGATCGGAACGCACGTACCGCAGCGCGACGGTCTTGAGCACGGCGACCTCGGCGGCCACCACGGGCGGCACGATCAGGTCGGCCTCGTAGCGCTTCAGCGGGCCCGGCCCGGCCTGCTCCTGGGTGGCGACGATGGCGGCGGTGGCGAAGCGCCCGACCAGTTCGCTGGTGAGCCGTTTCAGCGCGACCGAGGCGGCGAAGGTGCCGTCGTAGCCCGCGGCCTCGGCGACCACGTCGAGTTCGGAGAGCCGCTGCGCGGCGGCGGCCAGGGCGTCGATCGACTGGTCGGGGTGTTCGCCGTGGCCCTGCTGCGCCAGCGCGGCCTGTTCGGCGGGGTCGGCGAGGGCACGCAGATCGATGCGGCCGACGATCACGCCGTCTTCCACATCGTGCACCGAGTAGGCCACGTCGTCGGACCAGTCCATGATCTGGCATTCCAGGCTCTGCTTGCGCTCGGGGGCGTCCTTGCGCACCCATGCCAGGCGCTCCAGGTCGTCGACGTAGGCGCCGAACTTGGTGCCGGAACCGCTTCTGCCCCACGGGTATTTGAGGGTGGCGTCGAGCGCGGCACGGGTGAGGTCGAGTCCTGCGCTCACGCCGACGGCGTCGAGGACCTTGGGTTCGAGGCGCGTGAGGATACGCAGATTCTGGGCGTTGCCCTCGAAACCGCCGTAGGCGTCGGCGAATTCGTCGAGGGCGCGTTCGCCGTTGTGACCGTAGGGCGGGTGACCGATGTCGTGGGCGAGTCCGGCCAGGTCGGCTAGGTCGGGGTCGGCGCCGATGCCGTCGGCGATGCTGCGCCCGATCTGGGCGACCTCGAGCGAATGGGTGAGCCGGGTACGCGGGGTGTCACCTTCGCGCGGGCCCATGACCTGGGTTTTGTCGGCGAGGCGGCGCAGCGCGGCCGAGTGCAGCACACGCGCCCGGTCCCGGGAGAATTCGCTGCGGTGGCCCTTGCCTGCCGCACCAGGCCAGGCGGTTTTGCCCGGTTCGGTGACCATGCGTTCGCGGTCGTGCGGGGTGTAGGTATCGGTCATCTCACTGTCCCGCCTCGTAAGGGAAATCTGCCGAGAAATGAGTGAGCTGGTACCACAGCAGCGCACCGGTCTCGCGGGCGATGCCGTGGAATTGCGACTCCCTCGTGTAGACGGCCGGGCCGGTGCGAGTCGGTGCGGTCCAGGCGTGCAGACCGGCGTCTCGGGCCATCGTCCTGGTTCGCAGTGAATGCCACGGGTCGCTCACGAGTACGGCCGATGACAACCCGCTCTCGTGCATGGTCGCGGCGACGGCTTCGATACTGCGCAGGGTGTCGGAGCCGGTTTCGACGGCGAGGATGTCGGCGCTCGGCACGCCTTTCTCCTCGAGATAGAGCTTGCCGGAGGCGGCCTCGGTGTACAGGTCGCCTTCTTGTTTGCCACCGACGGTGATCACGCGCGGTGCGACGCCGTTCTCGTAGAGCCGCCAGGCCTGATACAGCCTGGCCTCGAACACCGACGACGGCGTACCCGAATACTGGGCCGCGCCGAGCACCACGATCGCGTCGGCCCGGGTGTAGTCGTCGATCCGCGCGACCTGCCACACCCGGAACGCCATCCCACCGACGAGTACCAAGCCCATCACGATCGCCCCGGCGACCAACCTGGTGATCCACATCGAGACCGTCGAGAGCAAGCCGCGCCGGTGCCGGGCATCCGGAGCGGGCAGCGTCGTGCGCGAAGAACCCGATTTCACCTTGCTCAGTCTGCCAGGTGCGACCGACAGATCGCGTGGTCAGCGGTCACCGCCGGATTCCGGTCCGGTGAACGGCTCGTCGCCGGGACTACACTGGTTGGCCCTTGCGAGTCCGTACGTCGAAGAGGGCGACATGGCAGAGCAATTCGAGGTCGGCGATCACGTGCGCTGGAATTCCGAGGTCGGGCACGTGAGCGGGGTGATCATCGAGAAGTACACCGAAGACGTCGACTATCACGGCTACACCCACCACTGTTCGCCCGACGACCCGCAATACGCGATCAAGAGCGACAAGACCGACCACATCGCCCTGCACAAGGGCGGCGCGCTGACCAAGGCTCCGTGAGCCTCGTCGACCAGGTGCGGGCGGTGGTCGTCACCATTCCGGCCGGGCAGGTCGCCACCTACGGCGATATCGGTCGGCAACTCGGGGTCGGCCCACGTCAGGTGGGGCGGGCGATGAGCCTGCTCGGCGACGACATCCCGTGGTGGCGCGTCACCTACGCCGACGGCCGCCTCGCCACCTGCCACGACGGTGGGGCGGGCGCGCGGCTCGCCGCCGAAGGCACCCCGCTGCGCGGCGGCAAGGTCGACCTGGCGCGGGCCAGGGCGGAACTGGACTGACTACCAGCCGCGAGCCCGCCACTCGGGCAATTGGGGTCGCTCGGCGCCGAGGGTGGTGTCGTCGCCGTGGCCGGGGTAGACGACGGTGTCGTCGGGGTAGCGGTCGAACAGTTTGGTGCTCACATCGGTGAACAGGGAGTCGAAATCCTCGGCGCTGTGGGTTTTGCCCACGCCGCCGGGGAACAGGGAGTCGCCGGTGAACAGGTGGGTGCGGCCCGCGCCGTCGACCAGAGCCAAGGCGACCGAGCCGGGGGTGTGGCCGCGCAGGTGGATGATGGTGAGGGTGAGTTCACCCAGGTCGATGGTTTCGCCGTCGGCGAGGAGGCGGTCGGGGGTGACGGGCAGCGGTTCGGCGTCGAGGGGGTGCGCGGCCGACGGGACGGCGAGGGCGCCCGCCACGTCCGCCAGCGCCCACCAGTGGTCAGGGTGCTGGTGGGTGGTGACGATGAGCTCGACCCGGCCCTCGGCCTCCTGGTTCACCAGTTCGAGGATGCGGTCCGCCTCGTTGGCGGCGTCGATCAGGAGGGTGGCGTCGGTGGCCGCGCATTGCACCAGGTAGGTGTTGTTGTTCATCGCGCCGACGGCCATCTTCACGAGGTGGGCGCCGGGCACGTCGCGCTGCTGGGCGTCGCCGCCGGGGGTGACCTGACCGGTGTAGCGACGATCGACTGTGACCATGCGTCCCGATGGTAGAAGGCACGCGCCGGGCGCTCGTACCCGCGTCACCCCGGTCGGGCCGTTAGATTCGACACATGTCGTTGCCGAGGAAGAGTCCGCGCATTCGACCGGCGAGCACGGGAGAGATGGAGCGAGCGAAGCCGCACCGTCGACCCGCACCGCTCGGTGGCCGGTTCGCCGCACCTCTCCTCGGCGCGTTGGCCGGGCTTCTTCTCGTGTGCGCCCCGGTCGCGGGCGCGGAGCCGCCGATGCGAATGGGTCCGCAACTGGTCGACTCCGCTGACGTACTCAGCCCGGCCGACGAACAGCGGGTACTCGGCGCTATCGACACCCTCTACCGCGATCACCAGGTGAAACTCTGGATCGTCTACGTGCGCGATTTCGGGTCGATGACGGCCCGCGACTGGGCGACGCGTACGGCCCAACTCTCCGATTTCGGCGATCGGGATCTGCTGCTCGCGGTGGCAGTCGACGATCGCGGCTACTGGTTCGACGGCGCACCGCCCGCGAGCATCACCGATGCCGAGGTGGAATCGCTGCTGGCCGACACGGTGGAACCCGATCTGCGCGACCAGCAGTGGGCGCGGGCGGGCATCGACACCGCCGACGGCCTCGGGGCGGCGGCACGCGGTGGCGGCGCGTCGTGGGGTGTGCTGGTGTTGATCGCGGTCGCCGTGGTGGTAGCGGCGGGGCTGCTCGTTCTCGTCATGCGCAGGCGCCGCCACGCCGCGAACCGGGCCGAGCTGGCGACGGCACGCACCATGGATCCCACCGATTCGGCCGCGCTGTCCCGTCTCTCGCTACCGACGCTGCATGCGCTGTCGAAGGAACGTCTGGTCGAGATCGATGACGCGCTGCGGACCAGCGAAGAGGAATTGGCGTTGGCGACAGGCGAATTCGGCGACACCGCGGTGACCCCCTTCCGCAACGCCCTCGACGCGGCCCGCGCGGCGACCGCGAAGGCGTTCACCCTGCGTCAGCAACTCGACGACGCGATCCCCGAAACCCCCGATCAACAGCGCGCTCTCCTACTCGATCTGCTGACGACCACCGGCAAGGCCGATCACGAACTCGACGCCCAGGTCGCCGACTTCGACGCCATGCGCGACCTGCTCATCGACGCGCCCGCGCGCCTCGACGCCCTCACCCGAGGCGTCGTCGAACTCACCGCCCGCCTGCCCGCCGCCGACGCCGAGTTGGCCCGGCTCGACGCCACCCATCCCCCGGCGATGCTCACCTCCGTGCGCGACAACGCGCGCCTGGCACGGGAGCGAATCACCTTCGCCCAGACCAATATCGACACCGCCCGCGACACACTGACGAAACCGGCCGGGCAGCAGGGAGGTGCGGTCGGGGCGATCCGGGCAGCCGAAGCGGCCCTCGGTCAGGCCCGCACGCTGCTCGACACCGTGGAGCACGCCGCCGCCGACATCCAACAGGCTCGCGACGGACTGCCCGCCGCGCTGGCGGAATTGCGCGCCGACCTCGCCGCCGCGTCCGCGCTGACCGAGTTCGGCGGCACCCAGCTCAGTGCCGCGATGGCCACCGCGACCACCACACTGAACACGGTCGACGAATCGGATCCGCTCGGCGCCTTCCACGAGGCGGTCACCGCCGATGCCGACCTGGATCGCGCCGTCGCCGCGGCCTCTGACCGCAAGCTCGCGGTCGAAGACGTGCGGCGCAGGCTCGACCGCACACTGCTCGACGCGACCAGCCGTATCGACGCCGCGTCCGCGTTCATCACCACCCGACGCGGCGGTGTCGACGCCGAGGCCCGTACCCGGCTGGCGGAGGCCCAACGTCATCTCGGGCAGGCACGGGAGCGGGCGGGCACCGATCCGGAACGGGCACTGCCGAGCGCGCAGACCGCCGCCGAGCTGGGCGGGCGGGCGCTGCGACAGGCGGAGGCGAGCGTGCGGGCGTGGGAGACGAGGCAACCCGTGTCGGGCGGCGGGCAGACAGGCGCGGTACTCGGCGGGATCCTGCTCGACGGCCTGCTGCGCGGGGCGATCAGCGGCTCGCGGGGTGGCGGGTACGGCTCGCGCGGAGGCGGGTACCGACCGGGATCGTTCGGTGGGTCGTCGGGATCTCGAAGGGTGAGCCGAGGCGGCAGATTCTGAGCGTTGACTCTCACACTGTGTGAGGCCGTACACCGGAGGGCGTCATGTTCAGTATCGGAGATTTCGCCAGACACGGTCAGGTGTCGGTGCGTATGTTGCGCCACTACGACGCCGTCGGACTGCTGCCGCCCGCCCGGGTCGACCCGGCCACCGGCTATCGGTTCTATTCGGCCGGGCAGCTGGCCAGGCTCAACCGGATCGTCGCGCTCAAAGAGCTCGGGTTCAGTCTCGAGCAGGTGGGCCGGATGCTCGAACCGGGTCCGCGACCCGGGGAACTGCGCGGCATGCTCGCGTTGCGCCGGGCGGAGCTGGAACAGCGGCTGGCGGCCGACCGCGCGCGGCTGACCGAGGTCGAAGCGAGACTCCGCATCATCGAGAAGGAGGGCGTCATGCCCGAGCAGGATGTGGTGATCAAGTCGGTGCCCGCGGTGCGGGTGGCCAGGTCGAGCGGGGTGGCGGCTGGTTTCGAACCCGCTCGCATCAGCCCGGTGATCCAGCCGCTGTTCGAGGGGCTCAGCGACCGGCTCGCGCAGGCGGTCATCGCGATCGCCGGACCGGCCATCGCCTACTACGAGCCCGCCGACGACGGCACCGTGCGCGTACACGCCTGTGTGCCGGTGAACGCCGAACCCGGTGCGGTACCGGATATCTCGATCGTCGACCTGCCCGCCCACGACCGGGTGGCGACGACGGTCCACCACGGCGACATCGGCGGGATCGGGGCCGCATGGCAGGAACTGGGTCGCTGGGTGGAGGACAACGGATACCGCACGGCCGCCCCGGTCCGTGAGGTCACCCTCGAGTGGACACCCGATCCGAACGGGTGGGTCACCGAACTGCAGGAACCCCTGGCCGGGCGGTAGTGGCGAGTCCGCGCTGCCCGAGCGGTGTCAGGCGGACGCGGCGGTTTCGCGGGAGCAGGCCCACGCCAGTTCCGCGACAACGGCCGTCAGCAGTTCGGCGGCGCGCACACCGCCGCCGAGGCGCCCGATCGTCAGCCTGCCGAGGTAGGTGTAGACGAGGAAGGTGACCGCCGCGGCCGCACCGGTGGACGGGCGGGGGTGGGCGGAGAGGTAGACGATCTCGTAGTCGTCGAGGATCAGCCCGTTGGGTGCGCGGAACAGCGGAACCGTGCCGGTGTTGGTGACGGCGATGTGGCCCGCTGTCGAATGGATCCGGTTCGAGCCGTAGTAGTCCGGGAAATGCAGCACCGATTGTTCGACGACGCCTTCGGCCAGGTCGTTGTGCAGGCTGGTGCCGATGCGGCGGGCCAGATCGACGACGTCGTCGGTGTCGTCGGTCGCGAACGCCGCGAGCCCGGACACGTTCGTCCCCGCTTCCGCCGCCACCGGCGGATCGAGACGCCTGCGCAGATCCACCGGGTAGACGCAGCCGACCCGCTCACCGCCGTACACCCGCCGGTATGCCCGCAGCACGGCGGCGGTGACCAACCCGTTGACGCTCACCGCGTGCGCGCGAGCCAGCTCGAGCACCCGCGCGGTCTCGGCCGGATCCAGTTGGACGCGAGCGGGTCTGGCGAGAGCGGCGGGCTCGGCGCGCTGCGACCCACCGGCCTCGGCCACGACGAGCGGGCGCGTCACCGCTTCCAGGCCCGACCTGGCACCGCGTCCGATCCCCCGCCGCCCCAACATCGTCTCCAGCGAAACCGGCAGCTCCCGCGTCCCCACCGTGATCCTGCCGGTCTCCACGTGATCGGTGTAGTACCCCCACAACCGGGCGAACAGTTCGACGCAGTACCCGGCGTCGGCCACGGCATGATGCACGAACAACGTGACCCGGGCCCGATCCTCCTCGGCGAGAACGACATCGAGGTATCCGAGCTGATCGGCCGGGTCGACGGTCTCGGCGGGCACCCGCACCTCGTCGGGATCGCCGAAGCTCACCCACGCGCCGACGGCATCGATATCGCCGGGCCGCAGGAGGATTCCGCGCCCGTCGTCGTCCTCGACGATCCGGCAGACCAGAATCGGGAACGCGCGCTGCAAGGCCGCGAACGCCGCCCCGAGCGCGGCGGAATCGAGCTCACCCCGCACTGTCACCGAGCGCCCCGTGAACGTGCCGTGCCTGACGAATCGTTGTTCCGACGGGTCGAGCACCCGCACCACGTCTTCCGGTTCCCACAGCACACCGAAATCGTGAACTACCCACCCATCCGACGCAAACCGTCAGCTACGCAGTGTGATCAACGCGGCTAGACGCAGAGGCGAAAGCCCGCGGCGGGCGCGGGCTTTCGCCTGGGTCAGGCGCCGATGAGGCGGGTGGCGAGGTAGGACTCGACCTGGTCCAGGGCGATGCGTTCCTGGGCCATCGAGTCGCGCTCGCGCACCGTGACCGCCTGGTCGTCGAGGGTGTCGAAGTCGACGGTGATGCAGAACGGGGTGCCGATCTCGTCCTGACGGCGGTAGCGGCGGCCGATGGCGCCCGCGTCGTCGAAGTCGACGTTCCAATGCCGACGCAACTGGGCGGCGAGGTCCTTGGCTTTGGGGGTGAGGTCGGCGTTGCGCGAGAGCGGCAGCACAGCGGCCTTCACCGGCGACAGGCGCGGGTCGAGACGCAGACTGATCCGCTCCTCGGTGGTGCCCTTGGCGGTGGGTACCTGATCCACCGTGTAGGCGTCGACCAGGAACGCCATCAGCGAGCGGGTCAGACCGGCCGCGGGCTCGATGACGTACGGGATGTAGCGCTCACCGGAGGCCTGATCGAAGAAGCTCAGATCGGTGCCGGAGTGCTCCGAGTGCGTCTTGAGGTCGTAGTCGGTGCGGTTGGCGATGCCCTCGAGCTCGCCCCACTCGCTGCCCTGGAAGCGGAAGCGGTACTCGATGTCGGTGGTGCCCGCCGAGTAGTGCGACAGCTTTTCCTTGGGGTGGTCGTAGAGGCGCAGGTTGTCGGGGTCGATGCCGAGGTCGGTGTACCAGGCCAGGCGGGTGTCGATCCAGTACTTGTGCCACTCGGCGTCTTCACCGGGCTTGACGAAGAACTCCATCTCCATCTGCTCGAACTCGCGGGTCCGGAAGATGAAGTTGCCGGGGGTGATCTCGTTGCGGAAGCTCTTGCCGATCTGGGCGATGCCGAACGGCGGCTTCTTGCGCGCGGTGGTCTCGACGTTCTTGTAGTTGACGAAGATGCCCTGCGCGGTCTCGGGACGCAGGTAGTGCAGGCCCTCTTCGTCGTCGACCGGGCCGAGGAAGGTCTTGAGCAGACCGGAGAAGTTCTTGGGCTCGGTCCACTTGCCCGGCTGACCGGTCTCGGGGTCGTTGATATCGGCCAGGCCGTTGGCGGGCGGGCGGCCGTGCTTCTCCTCGTAGGCTTCCAGGAGGTGATCGGCGCGGTAGCGCTTGTGCGTGTGCAGGGACTCGACCAGCGGGTCGGAGAAGGTCTCGACGTGGCCCGAGGCCTCCCAGACCTGGCGGGGCAGGATCACCGAGGAGTCCAGGCCGACAACGTCTTCGCGGCTGGTGACCATGGTCCGCCACCACTGCCGCTTGATGTTCTCCTTCAGCTCCACGCCGAGCGGACCGTAGTCCCATGCCGACTTGGTGCCTCCGTAGATCTCACCGCACGGGTAGACCAGACCCCGGCGCTTGGCGAGGTTGGCAACGGTGTCCACCTTCGACTTGGGTGCCACGCGAGATTTCTCCATCCACTGCGAGTCGGTTGTTCGGTAAACCTTACTTTGCGTCATGTATGGCTTACTGAACACATTTGGTCCAGCGTATCCGGCCGAGTCCAGCGAGATTGCAGCAGCCGACCCATGCCCACGCGTGCCACATTCGACATGCGCACTTCTGCATGCCAAAATGGTATCGGTTTCCATTAAGGAGTTGGTTGATGACCACCGATGCCGCGCCAGCGCACCAGCACAGCCCGTATCAGTCCCTGCCGCCCGCGCCGGTCCCCGCGCGCACCGTGCTGGAGGACGCGGGTGAGCTGCTGCGCGCCCTGGCCGCCCCGGTGCGGATCGCGATCGTGCTGCAGTTGCGCGAGTCGCCGCGCTGCGTGCACGAGCTGGTCGACGCGCTCGGGGTCACCCAGCCTCTGGTCAGCCAGCATCTGCGCATTCTCAAATCGGCGGGCGTCGTGCACGGGGAACGCTCGGGTCGCGAGGTGCTCTACGAACTCGTCGACGATCATCTGGCACACATCGTCGTCGATGCCGTCGCCCATGCCGAGGAAGGGTAATCCGTTGGCAGACACTCATTCCGGCAAGCAGGTCGGCGTCCGCAGCACCCGTCAGCGCAGCGCCATCTCGGCGCTGCTCGGCGATATCGACGAGTTCCGTTCGGCGCAGGAATTGCACGACGAACTGCGCAAACGCGGCGAAGGCATCGGCCTGACCACGGTGTATCGCACGCTGCAGTCCCTGGCCGACGCGGGCATGGTCGACGTGTTGCGCACCGATTCCGGGGAGTCGGTGTACCGCCAGTGCTCGAGCGGTCATCACCACCACCTGGTGTGCAGGCAGTGCGGCAGCACCGTCGAGGTGGAGGGCCCGACCGTCGAGGCGTGGGCCGAGGCGATCGCAGGCGAGCACGGCTTCACCCAGGTGAGCCACACGCTGGAGATCTTCGGCACCTGCCGCGACTGCGTGCACGCCGCGGCCGAGAACAGCGAGTCCGCCTCGGTGTGACTCACCTCACATAACGGAACCCATGCTCCGCGCGCCCCGTCCAACCATCACAACGACGAGGCGCGGTATCGGAGGAGGGGGATTTCGTGAGCGGATCCTTGGGGGTGGAGCCCGGTCAACTGGCGACGGTGGCGACCACCTGGCGACAGGAGGCCGAGGCCGTCGAAGCATTGAGTTGGACGGTGCTGGACGAGGCGACCGGCGACGGCAGTGACGTGCTCGCGGTGCTGCGCGGCGTACCCGATCCGGCGCGCCAGGCGATGGCCTCGATCGCCACCCGGTATTCGGCACTGGCCGAGCTGCTCGACAAGTTCTCCCTCGACGTCGCCGCCGCCGACGGCGCGACCGCCGCCGAGATCACGAAGCTGGAGCCGCGCTGATGCGGCCGACGATCCCCCAGCTCGACACGTGGAAGCTGGACGCCGTACGGCGCGCGGCCGAGGTCGCCCGCGCGAACGCCGACACACTGTCCACCTCGGTGGAGGACTGCTCGCGCGCGCTGTCGGCGGCGCAGAGCTGGCACGGACGGACGAAAGAGGCCGCGACACAACGCATCGACGCGGAAGTCGATCACGGGTACGAGGTGCGCGCGGCACTGCTGCGTATCGCCGACGACGCCGCCGAGGTGTTCCTCGGCCTACAGCACGCGAGAAGGTATGTGCTGGACCAGCGCACCCTCGCGGTGTCACAGGGGTTCAGCGTCTCGCCCGACGGCGCCGTGAGCCACGGTGATCCCGAGAAGGACGGCGCCGCCGGGGTTTTCCAGCTCAACCTGCGCGGCGGGCTGGACGAGATCGAGCGGCTCGACACACTGTTCGGGAGTCGACTGCGCGAAGCGGTCGGTGATCTGACCGCGATACGCGACGGTCAACCCGACGTTGCCCTCGCCGACGGATCGATGCACGACCCCGACGCGGTCGTCACGCGGTTGGCGGCGTTGTCGCCCGACGAGCGGGCCGCGTTGCTGGCCGGGTTGAGCTCCGAGGCACAGCGTCAGCTGGTGATCGCCGCACCGGAGGTATTGGGCAACCTCAACGGGGTGCCGTTCGCGATGCGGATCGAGGCGAACGAGATCAGCATTCGCAACGCACTGACCAGGGCGAAAGCCGCGCCGACACCGGATGCTTCCCGAGTCGCACAGCTCGAGGCGATGCTGGCGCCGATCCCCGATCCCGAGGCGAGCGTGTCGGCCGCGGCGCTCGGCATGGTCGACCGCCGGTTCGTCATGTTCAGCACCGAGGGCAACGGGCGGATGATCGAGATACTCGGCAGTGTGCGTTCCGGGGTGCCCGGTGTCGGTGTCTACGTGCCGGGCACCAGCACCAACCTCAATTCCTCCGGTTCCAACCACGTGGCCGCGTGGAACCTGGCGGACCGGACCGGCGGCCCCCTCTTCCTCTACATGGAGGGCGACTTTCCGCAGAGCCTCACCAGCCTGTCCGACGGTGCGCCGAGCCCGTCGTTCGCCTCGGAGATGGCACCGAAACTGGTCGAGTTCGGCCGGGAAGTCGACCGGGAGGTGAGCAGCCACGCACCGGGCACCCCTGTGACGTATGTCGGTCATTCCTATGGCGGTTCGGTGGTCGGTTCGGCCGAGCAGCTCGGGCTGCGGGCCGACCGGATCCTGCACGCCTCGTCGGCGGGAACCGGTGTGTTCGAAGGCGGTTGGAACAATCCGAATCCCGATGTCCAGCGTTATTCGATGACCGCGCCCGGTGATCTGATCGGCGTGGTCCAGTCCTATCCGGATGCCGGTCTGAGCTTGCCCGGTGTGCGGCTGCCCGGCAACCCGCACGCCTCCGATGTCCTCGGCGGCGACCCCGACGAGGTTCCCGGGGTGATCCGCCTCGACACCGGCTACTACGGCGACAGCTCCTCGCGTGCGGGTGAGGTCGTATTCGGTACCGACGGGCACGGAAAGTACTGGGACGACCCGGGATCCACCGCCTTCGACAACATCGTCGGCGTGATCGCGGGCACCGAGGCGACCGCCTATGTGGAGCGTGGGATCGAAACCCCCTGGGTGGATGTGGGTCTCGGCGACAACGGCAACGGCGGCAAAGAGGCGTTCGACGCCGGGCGGGCCGCCGCCGCACAGGCACTCCTCGATGTCGAGAACCCGTACGCCGACCCGCGAGTCACCGACAATCCGCAGCTCGGCGCCCGGATCGACATCCGATGAGGAGCATTGCCGTGCTGGCGTTCTCGCTGGTCCTGACAGGCTGTGCCCTGGTCGACGAACACGGCCCGACCAACGAGGACATCATGCGGCGCTCGGGCCTGACCGTCGCCAAGAGCACGCCGATCGTCGCCGACAACTTCGAACTGATCTGGCCGGAGGGGTTGTCGGTCGACCCGGCGATGGTGGACACGAGCACCGGATGCCGCAGCAGGATGGACTCGATCACCATGGACGGCCCGCCCTGGCGACCGAGCTATCAACGCGAGCAGATCAACCCGACCCAGGAGTTCCTCGACCGGGCGATGGCCAATCTCGAGGCGATGACCGCGCGCGGATTCACCCTCGTGCCCAGTCAGAATCCCGGCCAGGACCCGGTGAGCAGGTACTACCGGGACGCGCGCGGGTTCTCGGTGTCGTCGTCGCGGAGCCGGGTCGGGCCCGACAAACAGCAGGTGCGCTTCACCATGGCCTCCACCTCGCCGTGCGCGGCGGAGTGAGGTTTCGGGGTGTCGCGGTGCGGACAACAGTGACTACGATCGCGGGAACGTCGTGCACGGTACCGGTTCTGCGGGAGGGATGGAGACATGGCAGTTCGACGGGGTACGGGCATGGTCGGCGTAGTGGTGGCGGTGGGGTTCGCCCTCGTGGGGTGCGGGGGTGAGCAGGGGGCAGCCGGTCCGCAGCCGAGCCAGGTGAGTGTGGCGGCGAGTCCTACCTCGGTGGATGCCGAGGCGAAGGTGTGGGATCCGTGTTCGCTGTCGGATTCGGCGGTCGGTGGGGTGGGGTTGAATGTGGGGAGTAAGAAGAAAGATGTTGCGGGGGTGGATTTTTCGGGGTGGAAGGTGTGCAGTTGGAATGATTCCGCCAAGCAGTACACGTTTTCCGTGATGTCGTCTGCGCACACTCTCGCGGATTCGCGGGCGAGAACCGACTTCACCGACTTCAGTCCGCTGACCGTCGGCTCTCGCAACGCTCTACAGCTTCGAACCACCGGCTCCACTCAGGACAGTGGCTGCAGCATCGTCGTGGAAGTCCCCGACGGCTCCGTGATGTTCAGGGTGCTCAACCGAGTCAGCGCGTCCGCCCCGCCGTCCCCGTGCCCGGAGGTGGGTCGGCTGGCGGATTCGCTGGTTCAGTACCTTCCGCCGAGCTGACCGGGAGCGCGCCATGCTGCTGAGTATCGACCCCAACGAATGGAATCAACTACTGGCTCAGGCCGAATCCGGTCAGCTGTCACTCGATCCCGAAATCGGCAAAGGCCTCGATCAGGCCTGCGACTACCACCTGGATCGACTCGAGGAGATCTATGCGCAGGTCGACCAGATTCGCAACATCACGGGTTTCGGTTCGTTCAACTCGAGCCAGACGTTGGAGCGGAAGTTCTCGATGACCGCTTCCGGCGGCGACCGCCCACTCGACGAAGTGCTCAAGAAGCACATCGAAGTCGTACAAACAGCGAAAGAGGTTGTCGCCAAGGCGATCGCGAACTTCGTCGCACAGGATCAGGCGGCGGGCGATCAGATCTCCGCGACAGGAGAACACCTGTGACGTACGAGGAGTACAAGAGCAGAGTGATCGCGGCGCAGGAACAGTGGAACGTGGAGCGGTCCAAGATCTACGCCCACTACGCGGACGGCAACTACGCCACCATTTTCGACGGTGACTTCCAACCGCCGCACATCACCACCCCCGACAATTACGACAACATGTCGCTCGATCAGATGCAGGCCGCGGTCGCCGCGATGAAACCGCGCCTGGTCGACGACGCCGTCACCGCCTGGGCGAACATCGGGATGAACCTGATGGGCACCTTCCTGAAGTTCAATCAGGAGTTCTCCCGCACTGTCACCGGCGGCAACGGGCACGGCGGGTGGACGGGCGCGGCGGCCTCGGCGGCGGTCGCGGCGGTGAACAACTACTCGCAACGGTCGATTCCCCTGTCGCAGGCGGCGACGGCGATCAGTTGGAAGCTCACCGAGATGCGCACCGGGATCGAGCAGACGCAGGCATTGATGCCGGGGCTCACCGAGCGCGAGAATGTCACCGGTAAGACGCTGCCCGCCGAGGGGGTGATGAAGGTCGACGATCACAATCGGGAAGAAGCGACGCAGGAGGCGCGTCGGATTCTGCGCACCGTCTACAGCCAGGTGGCCGGGCAGGCCGACGTCGGCGTGCCGTTCCTGCCGACGGCGCCGGTCATCGCGGGCGACTCCGGCAGTCCCGGTGGCCCCGCCGATGCCGGTTCGAATTCCGGTGATACACCAGGTGATTCAGCCTCCGACGGCTCCCCCGAAAACCTGAGCGCCGATGACGATCCGGCGGCCTCCGAGAGCCCCGAATCCGAACCCTCCTCCACCACAACGCAATCCACCGATCCCAGCTCGACCACCACGCACAGTCCGACATCCTCACCGCAGACATCCACACCCTCGACCTCGGCGCCGCCCACCGGTTCTCCGTCGACGACCGGCCCCGGTGTGACCGCTCCCGGAGGGAGCGGGAGCAACGGTGCCCGAGGTGGCGCCGACAGCGCGAGTCGCGGCGGAGCGGCATCCGGCGGTTCCGCGTCACCGGGCAAGTCCAGCCCGGGTAGCCCGTCGCCCGCCGCGGCCGCTGGCACCGGTCCGAGGAGCGGTGCGGCGGGGAGTGGTGGTCGCGGCGGAGCGGGGATGGGCGCCATGGGGGCGCCCGGCGCCAGGGGCGGTTCGGAGGAGGAGCGGACCAATGGCGTTCCCGATTACCTGATCACCCAGGACAACGGCGACCTGCTGATCGGAACCGACGGAATCAAAACCGTGCCCCCAGTGATCGGCGGAGACCACGACAGTGCACCGAGTTGAGTTCACCGGCATCGAATTCGAGATCCTGTGGTCCGGCTACGGTCGCGACCGCCTCCCCTACCCCCTCCAATACCGCACCGACATCGCCGATTTCGACGAACTGAAAAGTCACCGGGAAGCGGCCGTGGAGAAGCTGCTCGCCAAGTACGATCCGGTGATCGAACAGGCCATCGATGTGCTGCTTGCACCCGATGCCCGGGTCGAGTCGAAGGGTTTCGTCGGCCGCGACACCTCGAACATCATCCGTTTCCACGGCGCCATCCGCGGCCGGTCGGGCGCCACCCTCGCCCAGGCTCCGGGCACGGCGGAGGACACCGGCAGCGATGTCGTACTCACCTGGTGCACCGCCGACCAGGTCGCCGCCCTGACCGTCGCGGCCCTGCCGCGCACCAAACCCGGCACCAAACCACCGATCGAGATCCCCCGCGACCGCCTCGCCGAGGAAGAAGAACATTTCGAATACCGCGCGGGCCGCCTGAGTTCCGTCGAACAACTCAACCGCATCTTCCGCCGCCCCCGCCGTGCTGTCGGTGAGATCTCCGCCCTCTCCGGGCCCGCCCTCGACTCCCGCCCCGCCCCCGCCCGCAGCTTCTGGTGGATGGACTACCCCGACGGCCGCTACTACGTGAAAACCGGCGACCCCATCGTCGCCGAACCTCTCCCCACTTCCCGCATGATCGCGGGCATTCACCGCATGCTCACCCGAGCCCAGCGCTACCACCAGGAATTCGGCCCCTAGCAGGTCACCGCTGAGGCGGCATCCCCTGCGGCGCGTATCCGGGCTGCTGCGGGTATCCCTGCTGCGCGGGATGCGGATTCCCCGGGTACTGCTGGTACCCGGGCTGAGGCGGATACATCCCCTGCTGGGGGAACTGCTGTCCCACCGGCGGAACCTGTCCGGGGTAGTACGGCGGCGCCCCCATCCCCGGCCGACCTACCGGCGGCCGCCGAGACCCCGACGCCGCTTTCACGATCACCAGAATTATGCCCCCGAAAACCAGCACGAACGCGAACAAACTACCAAGAGCTTCGAACATGCCCGCATCCTCTCACACTCGAATGTGATGCTCCAACGCACGAAAATCTTTCACACAAGCCAGATTCGGATTTCAACGCGCCGCATGCGAAGCCATCAGATCGGGTACCGCAGAGCGTTTTCTCTTCACGATTTGTGACCGTCGACCGACATATCGCGGACCTGACTCCAGCAATTGATATGTGAGGCGAAATCCGTCCTGACGATCGAGTCTCGACCGCGAGAGCCTGCACCGCTCAGCCCTTCGATCGCCGCAACCGCGCGGCCCTGAGGCTAGCCTGCGAAGATACCGACCGCGCTACCTCACCCTCCTCTGCGGACATTGATCCATTGCCACACAGCAAACGGTCCGGCCGCTGCGAGCCATCTACCCGCAGGTCCGGATGGGCCGTGCAGCGATAGCACCGCCTATTCACTGCATTTCTTGCAGCGAATGAGCGGTACTATCGCTGCATGACGGGCAGCAGGTACATCTGGGAGGCGACGGATTGGCCTCACCTCACGTACGACGCGGCGTTGCTGGCCAAGCCCACCGCAGCGGTCGCACTTGCTCAGGGGCGCCTGCACGGTCGTCTCGCGGAGACCGATGAGGTCACACAGGAGCGCGCCGGGTTGGAGGCCCTGACCGCCGATGTGGTGAAGTCGAGTGCCATCGAGGGCGAGTTGCTCGATGCGGTGTCGGTTCGGTCGTCCATCGCGCGCAGGCTCGGTGTGGACATCGGCGCCGCGGCTGCGGCGGATCGCAGGGTCGACGGCGTCGTCGACATGGTTCTCGACGCCACCCGACACTACGAACGACCCGTGACCGCGCAGCGATTGTTCGGGTGGCACGCGGGGCTCTTCCCCACCGGCTGGTCAGGCATCTCACGGATCCGCGTCGGCGGCTGGCGCACCGACGAAACCGGCCCGATGGAGGTGATCTCCGGCCCGTACGGCAAACAACGCGTCCACTTCGAAGCACCACCCGCGGCCCGCGTCGACGCCGACATGCGCCGATTCTTGGCGTGGCTCGACGCGGACACCGCTGAACCCGCGATCCTGAAGGCCGGCCTCGCACACCTGTGGTTCGTGACGATCCACCCGTTCGACGATGGAAACGGTCGAATCGCCCGCGCCCTGGGCGACTTGGCGCTGGCCCGCTCCGAATCCAGTCCTCGTCGTTTCTACAGCCTGTCGGCCCAGATCCAGCGCGACCGCAAGAACTATTACTCCGTCCTCGAAAACACCCAGCGTGGCGGCCTCGACGTCACGGCATGGCTCCTGTGGTTCCTGGACGCCCTGCACCAGTCGATCGCTCAGGCAGACAACACCGTCGACGACGCTCTCGCGAAGGCCACGTTCTGGCGCAGGTGGCACGACACCGCGCTCAACGCACGCCAGATCACCATGCTCAATCGCATTCTCGACGGCTTCGACGGGAAACTCACCTCTCGCAAATGGGCGATCATCACCAAAACCTCCCAGGCTTCCGCCCTCCGCGACATCAACGAACTGATCGACCACGGAATCCTGCGCCGCTCGGCGTCGAGCGGCCGAAGTACCGCATATGAACTCGCATAGTCGGAATCGACTCTGCCCACGCACAGCAAGACGCTCCACGCGAGTGGGGTCGCGTGGAGCGTTTTGGTGGGTGGTCAGGCGGGGACGGGTTCGGGGGCTTCGATCGGGTCGGGTCGGGGGGTGCGCAGGGCGCCGAGGCCGAGGAGGGCGAGTCCGGCGACGGACCAGGTGAGGAGGATGGTGAGGGGTAGGGCCGCGCCCGCGCCGTCGAAGTAGGCGATCGAGCGGAGGAGGGTGGCGGCGGCGCCGGGTGGCAGGAGTTGGCCGAGGGTGCCCCACGGCTGCGGGAGGAGTTCGGGGGCGGAGGTGGCGGCGGAGAAGGGGTTGCCGATGAGGAGCATGAGGAGGGCGCCGAGGCCGATGCCCGCGCGGCCGATGGTGGCGGCGAGGCCGACGATGGTCGCGGCTACGGCGAAGGAGGCCAGGGCGGCGATGGCGGCGAGGGTGAAGTAGGAGCCGGGGACGATCGAGAGCCAGGTGTGGAAGACCAGGGTGCTGAGCAGGCCGCCGACGACACCGAAGGTGACCAGGCCCGCCAGGCGAGCGCCGAGGGTGGGGATCACCAGGGTGAGCAGGATGCCCGCGGCGATGCCGGACATGACCAGCGGGAGCACCATGGCACCGAAGCCCGCGCCGCGCGGGTCGTCGGGGTCGGCGGCGATGACGTCTTGCACGGGGACCGTGGCTACGCCGCCGAGCTGCTGGGCCAGCGCGGTGAGCTGCTGAGCGACAGCCGGTGACGCCGCGGAGGCGACGAGGACCTGGGGAGCGCCGCCGCCGGTGACGATCGCCCCGTAGACCTCGCGGTCGGCGAGCGCGGTGCGGGCGGCGTCCGCATCGGCGAGGGTCGTGATCGCGAAGGCGTCGGGACTGCGCTGCTGTAGTTGCTGACCGACCTGCGCGGCCTGCGGACCGGCGACGGCGATCGGCAGGTCGCGGGGGGCGAGATTGACGGCAGGCCAGGCGAACGCGATCAGCATCAGGGCCTGCAGCAGGGTGGCCGCGAGCCCGAGTCCGACCGCTCGGCGGGTGATCGTCATGGCGTTTCTCCCTTAAAGCGAATGTTCGTTCTTTTTGATGGCTCAACCATCGCACCGGCCTTCTCGCTTGTCAAGAACGAGTATTCGTTTTACTTTTAGGCATGCCTCGAGTCAGCGAAGAACACCTGGAACGCCGCAGGCAGCAGATCCTCGACGCCGCGCAACTGTGCTTCGCCCGCAAGGGCTTCCACGAGACATCCATGCAGGACGTCTTCACGGAATCGGGGATGTCGGCGGGCGCCGTCTACCGGTATTTCGCGAGCAAGGACCAGATCATCTGGGCGCTCGTCGCCCGCACCCTCGGACCCCTGCGCGAGCTACTCGCCGACAAGATCAGGACGGAACAGCCGCCGACACCGGCCGAGGTGGTCCGCCTGCTCACCGGCGAGATCATCGCGCGCAGCGGCCCGGACGGACCGTTGCGGCTCGCACCGCAGGTGTGGGCGCTGGCGATGGTTCAGCCTGATGCCGCCGCGATCCCGGTGCGCGAGTCGATCGCGGGGATGCGGGAATTGTGGGTCGAGTACGCGACCAGGATGCGTGAACTCGGCTGGGTCCCGGCCGATACCGATGTCGATGCCCTCGCCAAGACCTTGATCGGTCTCCTACCGGGTTTCATCCTCCAGCATCTCCTGCTCGACGACGTGACGCCGGAGGATTTCGCGCGCGGTGTCGACGTGATGCTTCCCGGGAGACGGCCGTAGCTGTTGTCGGGAACCTCACTGTTGGGACCGGCGCATTCGGGGTAGGTTCGGGGGCGGCACCGGAGGGGGTCCCGTGCGCCGGACATCGCCGATATCGATCCGACCAGGGAGTTTCCTGTGGCACTACACCGACGAACGCTTCACACACGCGGCCTGACCGTCCTGGCCGCCGTCACCGTGGCGGCCGCTGCCGCCGCCGGGACGGCACAGGCGAGGATGATCGGCGCATTCGAGGTCGGCGGTGCGATCGAAACCGAATACGACCAGGTGGGTGGGGCCGCGCTCGGCGACCCCACCGGACCGGAGGCCGACGCGGCGGCGGGCGGCAAGTACCAGACCTTCGCCAACAACGCGGCCATCTACTGGCACCCTGACACCGATGCCAACACCGTCGCCGGGCAGATCCGCGACAAATACGCGGGCCTCGGCAACGAGTCGGGGACGCTGGGCTACCCGGTCACCCGCGAACTGTCCACTCCGGGTGGCAACGGCCGGTTCAACCACTTCCAGCGCGGCTCGATCTACTGGTCCGTCGGCACCGGCGCGCACCAGATCAGCGGTCCGATCAAGGACAAGTGGGCGGCCCTTGGCTGGGAGTCGAGCCCGCTCGGTTTCCCACTGACCGACGTGGCGAAGGCGGGCAAGGCCGACGGCCAGTTCACCATGTTCCCCACCGGCGCCATCTACTGGTCCTCGACCACCGGCGCGCACGCGGTGTGGGGCAGCATCCAGGCCGACTGGATCCGCGCGGGCGCCGAGAACGGCCGCTACGGCTACCCGACCAGCGACGAATACGACTACCAGGGTGGCAAGGCCCAGGACTTCCAGGGCGGCAAGATCACCTGGAAGCCGAGCAGCTAGCCGCTACGGCGCGAGCAGGCCCTGGCGGGCTTTGCTCGCGCCGGACAGCGTCAGCAGGAGCATGGTGGTGAGGGCCTGGTCGTCGAGACCTTCGGCGGGGAACGTGTAACGCAGGATGATGTCGGCGAGTTTGCCGCGCGATATCAGCGTGACCGAACCGAACTGGATCTCGGCGTTGCGCTCGGCGACCCGCTTGTGCAGCTGCGGTTTCAGCGGCCGGTCCCAGGCCAGCACGCAGGTCATCGACAGTACGGTGAGGCCGGGTGCCAGGGTGACGGCGCGAATCGAGGACAGCGCGCCGTCGTACTCGAAACCGAGCGAACCGTCGGGGTCGACCCGCACGTCGACCTCCTGCATCTGCAGACAGGCGCCGGTGCGCGCCTGCAGGTCCAGTTCGGGGGTGACCGTGGCGTCCATGTCGGCTCCGTCGCTCATTTGGTTCCACCGAAACGGCGGTCGCGCTTGGCGTATTCCAGGCACGCGGCCCACAGATTACGCCGGTCGAAGTCGGGGAAAAGCGTGTCCTGGTAGACGAATTCGGCGTAGGCGGCCTGCCAGATGAGGAAGTTGGAGCTGCGAAACTCACCCGACGGACGCAGGAACAGGTCCACGTCGGGCATGTCCGGCTCGTCGAGGTAGCGGGCGACGGTCGACTCGTCGACCTTCTCCGGGTCGATCTCCCCCGCCGCTACCCGGCGCGCGATTTCGCGTGCGGCATCGGCGATTTCGGCGCGACCGCCGTAGTTGACGCACATGGTCAGCGTCATCACGTCGTTGTCCTTGGTGAGCTCCTCGGCCACCTCGAGTTCCTTGATGACGCTGCGCCACAGGCGCGGTCGGCGCCCGGCCCAGCGCACCCGCACACCCATCTCGTGCATCTCGTCGCGGCGACGGCGGATCACGTCGCGGTTGAAGCCCATCAGGAAACGCACCTCGTCGGGACTGCGACGCCAGTTCTCGGTGGAGAAGGCATACGCCGACAGCCACTTCACGCCGATCTCGATGGAACCCTCGACGGCGTCCATGAGCACGGCCTCGCCGCGTTCGTGGCCGGCGGTGCGCGGCAGACCACGCTCCTGGGCCCAGCGTCCGTTGCCGTCCATCACCAGCGCGACGTGGTTGGGCACCAGCTCCGGCGGAATCGCGGGCGGACGCGCACCGGAGGGGTGCTGCGACGGCGGACGGACGGTGCGGGTCGAGCTGTTCCCAGCGGCGGGGTCACGACGGAGGATCACGGCCTCTATCCTGCCTGATCCCCGACCGAGCCTCACACGGGCTCCGGCGGCGCGGTCCGACCGCATCGCAACACGGGCTCCACTGTCGCTGCCTGATCCCCCACCGAGCCTCACACGGGATCCGGCGGCGCGGTCCGACCGCATCGCAACACGGGCTCCACTGTCGCTGCCTGATCCCCCACCGAGCC